>CBDFNB010000014.1:0-338931 GCA_965249855.1 Lacunisphaera sp. | reverse complement strand
TTCACTTGGGAGACCGGCTTGAACACGAGGTAAACGCAGGCGACGAGCACACCCGCGATGAGGCCGAGGACGGCCCCGAGGGCGACCTCGGTCATGCTCGGTCCATAAAGTGCTTTTTCGATTTTTGCGTCAGCCATGGCGGAAGGGTGTTACTTGGCGGCGCTGGTGGCCGCGGGCTTGGTTGCGGGGGATTTGGAAGCGGGAGAGGCGTCGGGCGTGCCGGACTTCTTCTTGTAGTCGGTGATATAGAAGCCCGACCCCTTGAAAATCAACCCTGCGCCGCCGCCGACCTGGCGCTTGAGCGCGGGCTTCTTGCAGGCCGGGCACTTGGTCAGGGGCGCGTCCTTCATCGACTGGAAGGCTTCCATCGCGTGGCCACATTTGGTGCAGACGTATTCGTAGGTGGGCATCCGGAAAAGTGGGCCCAGATATGATTCGGCCGGAGCGGCTTGGCGAGTCTGTTCTTGGCCTCCGGCCCGGCCAGTTAGTTGGTTGACCCCAAGCCGCTTAGCGCGTTCAGCTGAACGGGCTCCTCCATGGACTTCACCGCCCAATTTCAGGCCTATCGCGAGCGGGTCGAACACGGCCTCGGCACCCTGGTGCCCGCCGCCACCACCCGACCGGCCCGGCTCCATGCCGCCATGCGCTACAGCCTGGAGGCCGGTGGCAAACGGCTCCGGCCGGTCCTCACCCTCGCGGCCGCCGACCTCTTCGGGGCCAAGGCCGACGCCCTGCCCGCCGCCGTCGCCTTGGAGTGCCTGCACACCTACTCGCTGATCCACGACGACCTGCCGTGCATGGACAACGACGACCTCCGCCGCGGCCGGCCCACGGCACACAAGCAGTTCGACGAGGCCACGGCGCTGCTCGCCGGCGACGCCCTGCTCACCCTCGCCTTCCAGCTCACCGTCCGGCACTACGCCGGCTCCCCCGCCCTCTGCGCCGCCCTCACCCGCGAGATCGCCGACGCCGCCGGCAGCGAACGCCTCATCGGCGGCCAGATGGAGGACCTGCTCGCCGAACAAAAAAACGACGCCACCGCCGCCGAGCTCGAGTTCATCCATCTCAACAAGACCGGCGCGATGCTGACCGCGTCGCTCGTCGCCGGCGGACTCTGCGGCGGCGCCAGCGAGGCCCAGGTCGCCGCGTTGCGCGACGCCGGCCGGCATCTCGGCCTGGCGTTCCAGATCATCGACGACATCCTCGACGCCACCGCCGACACGGCGACGCTCGGCAAGACCGCCGGCAAGGACGCCAAGGCCGGCAAGACCACCTACGTGAAGCTCCACGGCCTCGACGCCTCCCGCCGGCACGCCCGCGAACAATCCGACGCCGCCAAGGCCGCCCTCGCCCGCCTGCCCGGCGGCGCACTGTTTCTCACGAAGCTGGTGGAGCACATGGAGGCAAGGACGAGCTAGCCCACCATAACACGCCATGTATCAGTTCGATCCAATCCATCTGATTATTGTTGGCAGCATCTCCATCGGCTATGGCGCATTAGACTATGCCGGCAAAAGATTGCTTCTGAAAACCTGGATTCGCACGACTGGCACTGTCGATAATGTCCGACGCGACCGTGACGGCAACACGACCGCAACGGTAAAATACTATGGCCGCAATAAGGAGAAGCTAACGTGCCACGTTGAAGTAGCCGATGACAGTGCACTCGGCTTAGGGTCTGAGCTCTCGATAGCCTACAATCCAAAATCTACGGGTCAGGCTTTCGTCACAAGCCGGAAGGATATGAACCTCGCTGCCATCATTTCAGCCTAAATTCCGCAGTTGAGGGTCGGATTTTCGGATAAGGTCGGGGCTTTTACGCGGGGAGTGGCGGGACCGTTTTCAACTGCGGCGCAGTTGTTTTGATCCAGTCGTGGAGTCGCAGGTAGCCGTCTTTGAGTTGCTCGGCCCAGCCGCCGCGCACGGAGATCTGCACCTCCTTCTGGCGGCCGGACTGGACCAGGCGGGCGGCGATGAGCAGGAACCACCGGCGGCCGCGTTTGGCCTCGGTGTGTTGGTGTGGCACGATGAAGCGCACGAACAGCACCCAGAGATTATAGACCAGGAGCAGCAACCGGGCGGCCAGCTCGGTGGTGGCGCGTTTTTTCGCGCAAAAACCGCTGAACCCCCACTGGTTCTTCAGTTCGTCGAAGACGTTTTCGGTGTCGGCCCGGTCCCGGTAGAGCTGCTGGATCTGCCAGGGGTTGTAGTCCGCCCCGAGGTTGGTGACGTAGACCGCGAACTCGTGCTTGGTCTGGTCCCAAAACTCCCCGCACTCCGGCCCGGGCATCTCGCCTTGCAGACAGCGGGCGAAGACGACCCGGCGCGGGCCGGCCCAGCCGTGGAGCTGGAGCGTGCCGTCGGCGACCTGCCAGGCACCCCGTTGCGCCGGTCCCTGCCAGCGCGCCACCGGCACCGCGTGCAGGGCGGCGCGCACCCCGCGCGTCAGCTTCAGTTTGAACAGATACTTGGGCCTTCCGGCCTGCGCCTCGTGCCAGGCCATGATCCCGTCGTGCCCCAAGCCGAGATCCCCGCGATTGAGCCAGACCCGGTGCCCACCGAGCCAGCGCTGCGCGTCCTCCATCGCCTGTTGCCACTGCGTCGCCGTGACCGTGTCGCCCGAGCGGAACCGGTAGGCCGGACACAACCGCGTGCGCGCCACCACCGCCAACAGCGGATGGAAACTGCGCCGACCCGGTTTGGTCGGATTGTAGCCCAGGGCCGCGCCCTCCTGGTGCCCATACTTCGGCTGCACCGTCGAGTCCCAGTCCAGGATCGTCTGCCCCGGCAACGCCCCCCACAGCGGCCGGGCCTGCTGGGCGATCCACTCGGCCCCCAGCGCCGGATCGACCGAGGCGAAGAACCGTCGCACCGTGTCGTCGCCCACCACCGCCTCCATCCCGAACAACTCCGGAATGGTCGGATCCTCCCGCAACCGCTCGATGTGCGAGAACCGCCGCCCGTCGGTCAGCGCCGTCAGCATGAACGACTGGATCACGTCGTAGACCGGCGCCGCGTTCGGGCTGGTGCGCCGCACCGGGCAGGCCTCCGCCAACCCCTCGGCGATGCCCAAATGCTTGGTGAAGGCCGCCCACGGCACCAGCCCCCCATAGGGCGTCAAGGCGTCGTCCGTCACCGCCAAGCGCACCCGCCCACCCGCCGTCGGGAACGTGAATTGCCCTTCACCCACCGGGTGAACCGCCGCCACCTTATGGTTTGTTTCCATGCCCCAACACCTCAACGGCTTCCTCCCTCCTCGTCACACCTCAACTGCGGATTTTAGGTTCAGTCGGCTTTGGCGTCATCCTAGTGGCTTGCGGCATCATCATCCAGTTGTCGGGCACGCCGTGGCAGCTGCGCTGAAGGCGACTTACTTCGCCCCCACCGCCAGCCCGTCGAGCAGCTCGGTGATGTCACCGCTCACGCCACTGTAGTCGACATCCTTGGCCCAGCCGCGGAGCTGCACCGCGCCCTCGGGGCCGCTGTAGAAATAGCCGTGGTTGACGTAGGCGACGTTCTCGACGCGCGCGGCGAACTCCAGCTCGGTCACCTGCACGGCGCCGCGCAGCTTCGCGCCGCGCTTGCGGACGGTGACGCTCTCGGCGCCCTCCCGGGCCGTGTTGATCACGGCCGCCTCGATGCTGCCCTCGATGGGATGCGGTTCGGCGATGAACTGGGCCTCCGCCTTCTCGTCGATCCGCAGGAAGTTGAAGATACCCGGCTCGGTGTCGGCCGGGTCGCGATACCAGCGGGTGGCGTCGTAGCGCAAACGGAAGTTGCCCGCCACCAGCTCGCGGAAGCGCTCCTTCTCCTGCACAAGGAGCAGGTCGGTGAAATCGGGCTTCAGCTGGATGCTGCGGAAAAACTGCTCGGCCCGCGCCGCCCCCGTGCCGTTCTCCGGCCACTCCGCGCTGAAGAGGTAGAGCGTGGAACCGATGACGATCAGCCGCACCTCGCGGATGGTCCGGTCCCGGCGCTGCGCGATCACGAGCCGCTCGCCCTCGAAGGGCCCGAGCTCGAACTTGGTGCGGGACTTCACCTCGCCCGGGCGCGACTTGAGCATGTCGGTCATCGACTTCGCGTAGAGCCCCGTCTCCTCCCCCGGCAGCATGGCCATGGGATAGGAAAAGCGGACGAGGAAGTTGCGCTCACCGGCCTGCTCGGTGAAGAAGCGGTGCGCCTTGATGTCGCCCTGCGGCGAAGGCGTCAGGATCCCGTCCGTGCCCGGCGTCGCCGGCAGCCGCGCCTCAATCGCCCAGCCGGGCGGGCCGAACTGGTAGTCCGCCGCCCGGACCAGGCCGGTCCAGGATAGCAGAAGACAGATCAGGCCGGAAAGGCGCCGCATGCAGTCCATCAAAGCCGAGGAGCTGACAGCGCGGCAACGAGGAAATGCCTTGGTAAGGCGCGGACTCCGCTCCGCGCCGAACCCGGCGGCGAAGGGACTCGCCGCCCTACCCTTACTTCACCGCGTCCGCCGCCTTGACGAGCTCGATGAACGACTTCGCCTCGAGCGACGCGCCGCCGATCAGGCCACCGTCAATGTCCTTCTCGGCGAGCAGCTCGGCCGCGTTGGACGGCTTCATGGAGCCGCCGTAGAGGATGCGGACCTTCTGCGCGAGCGGGGCGCCGTAGAGCTTGGTGAGCAGGTCGCGGATGAAGGCGTGCACCTCCTGCGCCTGCGCCGTGGTGGCGACCTTGCCGGTGCCGATGGCCCAGACGGGCTCGTAGGCGATGATGACGGTGGTGATCTGCTCGGGCTTCACGCCCGCCAGGCCGCCCTCGACGTGCCGCTGGACGACCGCGAGGGTCGAGCCGGCCTCGCGCTCGGCGAGGGTCTCGCCGACGCACAGGATGGGCTTCAGCTCGTTGGCCAGCGCGGTGAGGACCTTCTTGTTGATGAAGGCGTCCGTCTCGGCGAAATACGTGCGGCGCTCGCTGTGGCCGAGGATGACGTGGGTGACGTAGAGCGTGCGCAGCATCTCCGCGGAGACCTCGCCGGTGTAGGCGCCGTTCTTCTCCGGGTGCATGTTCTGGCCGCCCAGCTTGACGGCCTGGCCCTCGAGGACGTGGGCGACGGCCGACAGCGCTGTGAACGGCGGGCAGAGCACGATGTCCACCGAGGTCTCGCGGCCGACCTCGGCGATGATGTCCTTGGTGAGGGTGACGGCCTCGCTGGCCGTCTTGTTCATCTTCCAGTTACCGGCGATGACTTTCTTGCGGAAAATAGGCATGGGAAAAGTAGTGGGGAGCAGGGAGCGCGGAGCGAGGAGAAATTTGACGACGTGAATAACTTGAGGGCGGACCCGGCCGGAACCGGGCCCGCCACCCGGGAATCAGTTCTCGAGGAACGCGACGCCGGGGAGCACCTTGCCCTCGAGGAGCTCGAGGCTGGCGCCGCCGCCGGTGGAGCAGTGCGTGACCTTGTCGATGATCTTGCACTTCTTGGCCGCGGTGGCGGTGTCGCCGCCGCCGACCACCGTGACCGCGCCCGACGCCGTCGCCGCGGCGAACGCCGCCGCCATGGCCTTGGTGCCGTCGGCAAACTTCTCGACCTCGAACACGCCCGGGGGCCCGTTCCAGATGATGGTCCTGGCGCGGCCGATCGCCTGGGCGAACAATTCGCGGGACTTCGGGCCCGCATCGAGGCCCATCCAGCCGGCGGGGATGCCCGACTGCGCGTCGGCCACGCCCACCTGCACCGCCGCGATGTCGGCCGGCGATCCGGGGAAACGGTCGGCGGTGACGAAGTCGACGGGCAGCGTGATCTTCACGCCCTTGGCCTTGGCCTTCGCAAAGAGCTCGGCGGCGATCTTCGCGCCCTCCGGATCGAAGAGGCTGTTGCCGATTTCCATGCCCTCGAGGACCTTCTTGAAGGTGAAGGACATGCCGCCGCCGATGATGATTTCGTCGGACTTCTCGAGCAGGTTGTTGATGAGGGGAATCTTGTCGGCGATCTTGGCGCCGCCGAGGATGGCGAGCAGCGGACGCGCCGGGGTCTCGATGACCTTGGCGAAGGCCTTGAGCTCGGCCTCCATGAGGAAGCCCGCGGCCTTCAGCGGCAGCGTCACGCCGACCATCGAGCTGTGCGCGCGGTGGGCGGTGCCGAAGGCGTCGTTGACGTAGACGTCGGCCAGCTTGGAAAGCGAGGCGCGGAAGGCGGCGACGGCCTGCGGGTCGGCCTTGATGGACTTCTCGGTGCCGTCGGCCTGCTTCTCCTTCACCTTGCCCTCCTCCTCGATGTGGAAGCGCAGGTTCTCGAGCAACACGACCGAGCCGGGGGCGAGCTTTGCGCAGGCGGCCTCCACGGCCGGTCCGACGCAGTCGTCGAGGAACGTGACGGGCTTGCCCAGGAGCTTCTCCAGCTCGGCCGCGACCGGCTTCAGGGAGAACTTGGCGATCTTCTTCCCGTCCGGGCGGCCGAGGTGGCTGGCGAGGACGACCGCGGCACCCTGCGCAAGGGCGTATTGGATCGTCGGCAGCGCGGCGGCGATGCGCGCGTTGTTCGTGATGGCGCCGGTGGCCTTGTCCTGCGGGACGTTGAAGTCGACGCGGATGAACACGCGCTGGCCGGAGAGACTGAGGTCGCGGATGGATTTGAACTTGGACATGGCGGGAGGGTTAAAAAAATTAACCACGGAACACACGGAATACACAGAAGTTTTTCATTCCGTGTGTTCCATGTCTTCCGTGGTTACGGATCTTAATTTTTAGAGCTTCGCGGCGATCTTCTTGGTCAGCTCGACGACGCGGTTGGAATAGCCCCACTCGTTGTCATACCAGGACACGAGCTTGAAGAATTTGCTGTTGAGCTCGATGCCGGAGCCGGCGTCGAAGATCGACGAGGCCTTGCAGTGGATGAAGTCCGTGGAGACGACCTCGTCGGTCGTGTATTCGAGGATGCCCTTGAGGTAGGTCTCGCTCGCCTTCTTCATGGCGGCGCAGATCTCCTTGTAGGAGGTCTCCTTGGTGGTCTTGACCGTAAGGTCGACGACGGAGACGGTCGGGGTCGGCACGCGGAAGGACATGCCGGTGAGCTTGCCCTTGACCTCGGGCAGCACGAGCGCGGTCGCCTTGGCGGCGCCGGTCGAGGCCGGGATGATGTTCTGGGCCGCGGTGCGGCCGCCCTTCCAGTCCTTCTTGGACGGGCCGTCCACGGTCTTCTGTGTGGCGGTGTAGGAGTGGATGGTCGTCATGAGGCCTTCCTCGATGCCGAAGCCTTCCTTGAGGAGCACGTGCACGACCGGCGCGAGGCAGTTCGTGGTGCAGGAGGCGTTGGAGATGATGCTGTGCTTGCTCAGGTCGAGCTTGTCGTCATTCACGCCGAGCACGACGGTGATGTCCTCGCCCTTGGCCGGGGCGGAGATGATGACCTTCTTGGCGCCGGCGGTGATGTGGCCCCTGGCCTTCTCGGCCTCGGTGAACAGGCCGGTGGACTCGATCACGAGGTCCACGCCGAACTTCGCCCACGGCAGCTCGGCCGGGGTCTTGGCGCTGACGACATGGATGTCCTTGCCGTTGACCACCAGGACGTCGTCCTCGGCCTTGTCGGCGGAGGACTTCTTCGACGACACGGTGCCGCTGAAGCGACCCTGGGTGGAGTCATATTTGAGCAGGTAGGCCAGGTTGTCGGCCGGGACGATGTCGCCGACGGCGACGACATCGAGCTCCGTGCCGAGGAGGCCCTGTTCGACGAGGGCGCGGAAAACGAGGCGGCCGATGCGGCCGAAACCATTGATTGCTACTTTGACAGCCATGTTGGGTGTGGGTTGGTGGACGTTAAGAGGGGCATATGAAGAGCCCGCCCCCGGCTTTGGCAAGTGTGATGCTTAATTTGTGCCTGAAAGCGCGCAACAGTGGCCAATTTCTGCGTAATAAACAGTTGGGCCCGGGGTGCATGCCGCCGGAGGGACCAGGTGGTGGAACCTGCGCTCCGCGCAGGTTTAAAACCAGCCCGCAACGGAGTGCGGGCTCCACCTTCTCCTACCCTTCCGAAACCCAGAGGCTGCAGCCCTGCGCCGGGATGAACAGGTCCGGGGTGACCGCGTAACCGGGCGGGTGTCCGCCGGCGGCATAAAAACATTCGTGGTCCGCGACCAGCGTCCATGGCCGGTCCGCCAGGTCGTCGATCTGCACCCGCGTGTCCTCCCGCGTGGGGTTCACCGCGAACATCAGCTGCTGCGGCCCCTGGCTGCCGTCGGCGTTGTAGACCAGCACGAGCGACGCCAGCGCCGGGCCGCGGACCGCCCGGAAGAAGCCCTCCGAGGGACGCGACCACTGCCGCAGCAACCGGCCGCGTTCCGACCGGCGGAAGGCGATCCACGCGGCGAAATAGGCGTGCGTCGCCGGGAAGCGGGCGATGCGGTGGTAGTCGAGCGCGTTGAGGTCGCCGCGCAGGTAGGTGTTGTTCACGCCGTGCTTCGAGCGCAGGAAGTCCTGCCCCGCCGCCAGCAGCGGGATGCCGACCGACGCCAGCAGGACGGCCGCCATCAGGTGCGTGCGCTGGCGGTCGTTCTGCGTCGGGTGGAAGCCGTTGTGCTCGCCGTTCTCCGTGATCTCGTCGATCCAGGTGCGGTCGTCGTGCGACTCGGTGTAGTTGACCGTCTGCGCCGGCCAGAAGGCGAAGTGCCAGGGCGAGCCCTTGAGGAAATACTCGAGCCGCTCCGCCGAGCCATGGCCCTTCACGTAGTCGCGCAGGAAGTTCCGGTAGCCGTCGTTCCAGGACGCGAAACCCGTCGGCCGCAGCGCGGCGGCGATGTGCCCGCGGAAGCTCCACGGCTCGGCGATCAGGATGACGTCGGGCTTCACCTTCTTCAGCGCGGCCTCGATGTCGCGCAACACGTCCACGCCGATGAGTTCCGCGAGGTCGAAGCGGAAGCCATCCACGCCGTAGACCTCGATGAAATGCACCAGGCTGTCGATGATGAGCCGCGTCGCCATGGCCGAGCGGCAGCGCAGGTCGTTGCCGCATCCGCTCCAGTTCTCGAGCCCGCCCTCGTCGTCGAGCTCGAAGTAGTAAAGCTTGTCCACGAACAGCAGGTGCGCCGGCTCGCCCACGTGGTTGTAGACGACGTCGATCACGACCGCGATCCCCTGCCGGTGAAACGCCGCCACCAGGTCCTGGAACTCCTTCACCTGCGACGCCCGCGGGCCGTCCAGCGCGAAGCCGCTGGCCGGGGCGAAGTAGTTCGCCGTCATGTAGCCCCACTGGTATTCCTCGCGCGTCTTGTTGTCGAATTCGTGCACGGGCTGCAGCTCGACGCAGTTAACGCCGAGCTGCTTCAGATAGAAATCCGGGCTCTGCACCCACTTCGTCAGGCCCGCGTAACCCAGCCGCTCCTCCGGCTTGAGCGTCACCGGGGCGTGGGCCGCGAGGTCGCGCACGTGGCCCTCGACCATGACCAGATCCTGCCACGGTGGCGTCGGGAAGCTCCGGTCCGCCCGCCCCACCCAGCCGGGATCGAGCACGATGCCCGGTCCCTCGCGCCCGACCGCGGCCTGCGCGTAGGGGTCGAGGATCCGCTGGTTGGGATGGAAGTGCCCGAACACGTCGTGCGGGCCGCTGATGGAATACCAGTAATACCAGCCGTGCAGATTGCGGTCGAGGTGGGCCTCCCACACGCCGCGCCACCCGCCGCCCGCCTCCTCGCGCCGGTCCAGTTCGTAGCCGAAGGCCGCGTCCATCTCGCCCAGTTTCTCGCACACGAAGAGCCGCACGTGCTTCGCGCGCGGGGCGAACAGCCGGAAGGTCGTCTCGCCCCGGCGCACGATCGCCCCGAGCGCAAGGTCGCTGCGCAGCTCGTGGAAAAACCTGCCGAGCCGCACGCGCGTCTTCGGCGCCTCCTTGCCGTCGCGCACATGGATGACCGAGTAGGTCTGGTTGAGCAGCACCGGCTCGGTCGTCGTGAACTCGAAAAGGTTGCGGCCCGTCCGGTGGCGCAGCAGCGCGCGGTTGAAATGCCCCTTGCCGTCCGGCACGAGGTTTGTCGCCTCGCGCGGCAGCTCGAGCCAGCGGCGGTCGCCGGTGACAAACTTGAACTGGTGCGGCGGCTCCACGAGCAACAGTGCCGGGGGCCGGCGCAACAGCCACACGGCGCGGCCGTTCAGCTCGCCGGGCTCCAGCGCCCACTCAGACTCGCCGACGGCCGCCTCCCAGCCGTTGAAGTCGCCCGCGACGTAGACGGGCATCTTGCCGAACTCCACCCAGCTGTGTTCCGACGGATCCAGCACGAAGACCACCTGCCCCGCCTCGTCCACGTAATAGGCCGCCTCGTCCGCGTAGAGCGACGGCGGCGCGGGCCGGAGGTCGGCAAACACGAAGGCGTGGTCGCCCGGCGCCAGCAGCGGCAGCGACGTGCCCGTCCAGTCGGCATCGAGCTCGATGATCCCGGTCGAGGTCGAGTTCAGCCAGGCCCGGGCGATGCGCTGGGCTTGTTCAAGGGTGAAGGGGGCGCGGGTGTTCACGGGCAGATCCCACTTCTGCCAGCACTTGCCGCGCCATCGCAAGCGCGGTCTGGCGGGACGATTGCACAGGAGGCAACGAAGGGAACAGAGGAGTGATTGACTTACCGAACCGCCCCCACTCCGTTTCCTCTGTTTCCTCCTGTGAAGCCTGCCGCCGAAACTTCAGAACGCATCCTCGTCGCCATGTCCGGCGGCGTTGACAGCAGTGTCGCCGCCCTCCGGCTCAAGTCGCAGGGGCACGACATCGTCGGCGCCTACATGAAGAACTGGATCAACGAGGACAACGTCATCGGCCACTGCCCGTGGATGGAGGACATCGACGACGCGCGCGCCGTGGCGGACAAGATCGGCATCGAGTTCCGGGTGGTCAACCTGATGCAGGACTACCGCCGGCTCGTGGTGGACTACCTGCTCGACGGCTACCAGCGCGGCCTCACGCCCAATCCCGACGTGATGTGCAACCGCGAGATGAAATTCGGCGTGTTCGCCAACTACGCCAGGGCCGAGGGTTTCGCCGCCGTGGCGACTGGGCATTATGCGCGCAGGGTGCGGATTGGCGAAACCTGCGCCCTCCTCGAGGGTGTCGACAAAAACAAGGATCAGTCCTACTTCCTCGCCCTGCTCTCGCAGGCGCAGCTGGCCGCCGCCCGCTTCCCCATCGGCGACCTGACCAAGCCCGAGCTCCGCACCCTCGCGGCCGGCGCCCACCTCCCGACGGCGGCCAAGAAGGACAGCCAGGGCATCTGTTTCATCGGTGAGGTGAAGATGGCCGACTTCCTGAAAACCTACGTGCCGGACCACCCGGGGCCCATCGTCCGCGCCACCGACGGCAGGGTCATCGGCGAACACCGCGGGCTGCATTACTACACCATCGGCCAGCGCCGCGGCATTCGCATCCCGTCGAACACCGACGACAAGGCCTACGTCGTCACCGGCAAGCGCGCGGCCGACCACGCCCTGCTCGTGGCCTTCGACGGCCCCGACGCCCCCGGCCTGTGGACGGACGAATGCCGCGTGCACAGTGTCAGCTTCATCGGCGACCCCGTCACGGAAAAGCGCCGCATCGAGTGCAAGGTCCGCTACCGCGACCCGCGTGTCTTCATCGAGTTCACGCCCGGCCCCGACGGCACCGCGACGGTCCGGTTCGAGCAACCCCAGCGCGCCCTCGCTGCCGGCCAGATCATGGCGCTCTACGACGGCGAGCAGCTCCTCGGCGGCGCGGTGTTCGCCTGATATCGTTTAGAAGCTCTGCTGGCTTTGAGCCGCAAATTATGCATTATTTTTGCCATGAAACGGCAGTTCACCTACTGGAAGGAGTCGGACGGCAAGTATCTCGGCTATCTGAACTCGCATCCCGATCATTGGACCCAAGGTGAGAGCCTGGACGACCTGAAAGATCATCTGCGCGACCTCCTGCAGCTCTTTGGAGCCGAGGAAATTCCCGGTATCCGCAAAGTCGAAGAGTTAGAGATGGCATGAAGCACCGGGATCTGGTCTCGCAGCTGCAGCAGGCCGGATGTGTTCTGCTCCGGCACGGGGCCAAGCACGATATCTATCACAACCCCGGCACCGGTCGCTCCGAGCCCGTTCCCCGTCACCGCGAGATCAACGAACTTCTCGCCCGCAAGATCCTGAAATCCTTGGCGCCGAACCATTCGGGTAAATCGCCCTGAACCCTGTATGAACGATACGCTTATCAAGGCCCAGCTTAACGAAGATGAGCGCCTTGTCATAGCCGCGCTCTGCGATGGCCCCAACTCTCCGCACGGATTGTCCACTCGACTTGGCCTTTCGCATTTCATTCGCGTAAATCTATATCTAGGTCGAGCTGGCCGCAAAATATTCGCTGCCTCTCCCGCAAATTCTGTAGTCCGGAGCTGGCATCCGAAACATTGGGGAGACCGTGGGTGGTATCATGTTCTTGCACCCGGCCGGCGGTCTAAAATCGACAAGTCATTTTATTGGGAACTTCGCCCAGCAATAAGGAAAACCTTTGTTAGTCTTGGTTGATATGCTCCTCTTCAAAGTTATCCAAAGACAGGCGCGGACAGTTTTGACCCCCGGTATGAAGGAGCCGAGGTTATGCGACTTCTTTCAGTAAGAGAGCGTGACCCGCAGTTGAGAACCGCCTGCATTCAGTTTCATGGTTATCGCTGCAGAATTTGCGACATAGACCTTGGTGAAGCTTATGGAGCTTTAGGCCGGAACTTTATTCACGTTCACCATTTACATCCACTTGCGGGACAAAAAACGGAGCGTTTCACTGATCCTAAAAAAGATCTGATACCAGTTTGCCCAAACTGCCATTCGATCATTCACCGTGGCGGCGGCGTTCGCTCGCCAGACGAAGTAAGAAAAAATCTTAGAAAGCCCAATCAAGGCAGGCCAAGATAAGAGATTTGCTTTGGATCGCAGGCACTTCAACCAGCCTTTCCTTTGAGGTGACCAAAGGATCCGCGCAAAACGCGTGACGCCGGGCCCGGGTTCGTGACAATGGGCGCCACATGAGCGAGCACCTCGCCCGGCTCCGGCATTACCTGGAGGAGCAGCGGCTCCAGCCCGACATCAACCGCGGGCTGCGCGCCACCGTGGGGTTCATGGGGGCGTTCTTCGCGACCGCCTGGTGGCTGGGCCCGGTCGAGGCCTCGTTCGCGGCCATCGCGGCGCAGAATGTCGCCATGCTGGACATCCGCGGCTCCTACCCGCTCCGGCTGGGCCTGCTGCTTGTGACAACCGCGCTTTACGCCGGATCCTGCTGGCTGGGCGGCATGGCCGGCGGCTACCTGCCCCACGGCATGGCGGCCATGGCCCTGGTCATCCTGCTGGGCGGCATCTGGCGCCACCTGAGCCCCGACTACGGCATGTCGCTGGCGATCAACTCCGCCTTCCTGCTCATGCTCGCCCTCGCCCACCCCAGCGGCGCGGCCCAGGCGAACCACTTCTTCCTCGCGGGCCTCAGCGGCGGCCTGTGGGGCCTGTTCATCCAGGTGGCGCTCTGGCCCTTCCGCGCCCAGCACCCGCTGCGCCGCGCCGTGGCCGACAGCTGGCTGGCGCTCTCCGACCTGCTCGAGGCCATGATGCCCGGCGAGAACCTCGACCCCGAAACGCGCCAACGCCGCATCGCCGAAAAGGAAACGCTGCTCCGCACCGCCCTCGACCACAACAGCGCCACGCTCGCCGCCGCGCACGCCGGCCGGGTCCGCCCGCACCTGCTGGCCCTCGAGGAACTCAACCTCACCGCCGCCCGCTTCGCGACGCGCGTCGTGGCCTTCAACACGGCCCTCGACTCGCTGATGTCGCGGCCCGACTTCGCCGCGCTCGCCCCCAGCTTCACGCCGGTGCTGAACTCTCTCACCAACCTGGCCCGCACCACGGCCGTGACGGTCGTTTCCCGCCAGCCCTCGCACCTCGCCGCCGCGGAGGTCCGCCTCCGCCGGCTGGGCAACCTGATGCCGGCGCTGCAGGACCGCGTGCTGGCCCAGACCGGACACGCGCCCGAGGCCACGCAGCTGACCTTCCTCCTCCACCAGGTGGCGAACCTGATCCCGGGACTCGGCACGGCCCTCCGCGCCACCGTGGACCGCGCGAATGAGCACACCGCCTTCTCGCTCGAGCTGTTCGACCTCCACACCTGGACGATGCGCCCGCTGGCCTCGGCCCTGAACTTCAGCTGGCGGCCCGACCCGGCGCTGGTGCGCTACATCGCGCGGCTGGCCGTGCTCGAGGTCGCCGCCGTGGCGGCGTTCAAGCTGCTCGACCTCGCGCACGGCTACTGGCTGCCGCTCACCGTGCTCGTCGTGCTCCAGCCCGACTACGGCTCCACCCGGCTGCGCGCCGGGCAGCGCGTCATCGGCACCCTCGCCGGCAGCCTGCTCGCCAGCGTGGTGCTGTGGCTGGCGCTGCCGCCGTCGGTGCTGTTTGTCGCGATGGCCGTGACGATGTTCGGCTTCGCTTTCTGGCTGAAGCGCAACTACGGCTACGCGGTCTTCTTCATCACGCTCTTCGTCGTGCTGATCACCGAGACCGAGACGAAGGTCACGCTGGCCTTCACCCTCGAGCGCCTCGCGATCACCGCGGCGGGCGGCCTGCTCGCGCTGCTGGCGGCGCAGCTGTTCTGGCCGGCTTGGGAACGGCAGTTTTTCCCGGCCATCCTCGCCCGCGCCCTGCGGGCGAACCGCGACTATGCCCGCATGCTCGGCGACCGCCTGCTCACCGGCGGCGGCTATGACGCCGCCGCCATCAACCTCAAGAAGGCCGCCGAGAAGGCCAACAGCATCGTCTTTTCCTCGCTCCAGCGGATGTCCGGCGATCCCAAGAACCAGCAGGCGGGCATCGAGGCCGCCGCCGCGCTGGCCAACGGCAACCAGCGGCTGACGCGCGCCTTCACGGTCGTCGCCCTGCACCTCAGCCCCGGCACGGCGCTGCAGCGTCCGGCACTCGGCAACTTCGTCCGTATGGCCGTCGAGACGCTGGAAGCCCTGGCCGTCACCGTGGAGTCCCCGGCGCCCGATCCCAGCCGCCTGCAGACGCTGCGCGCCGCGCTCGATGAACTCAGCCTGCCGACACCGCCCGCGGGGGCATCGCCGCTCGAGCACGGCGCCTACGCGCAGTTCGCCCGCGGCGCCACCGAGCTCAGCGCCATGCTGCTGGCGGCGCAGGCCGCGCAACCGGAGAGCAGGGCCTTGCCAGAGGCCAAGGCGATTGAAAGTTGAAGGCTGAGGGTTGAAAGACCTGTCAGGCTGATCTGGCATTCAACCTTCACCTTTCAACTCTGCCTTACTTCAGCTTCGCGAACACCAGGCTCACGGCGAAGCCGATGAAAACGACACCGAGCGCGCGGTCGATCCAGTGGCCGTGGCGGAGAAAGCGGCGGCGGATGTCTTCCTGCGTGAACACGATCGACACGAAGGTGAACCAGGCCACCGTCGCGAGCGTCATCCAGACGCCATAGCCAACCTGCACGAGTTTCGGGGTCGTGACGCTCACGGCCAGCGGGAAGAGCGCGATGAAAAACAATGCGGCCTTCGGATTGAGCACGTTGACGAGGAACCCGGTCGTCCACGCCGCGCCATCGGTCGGCGCCGTGGCGCCGGCGGCGAGATCGACATCACCGGTGCGGGCCCGGGCGCGCAGCGCCTGCACGCCGACCCAGGCAAGGTAGGCCGCGCCGAGGTATTTGACGGTGGTGAGCGCCACCTCGGAGTTTTTCAGGAAATAGCCGAGGCCGAGGATGCAGTAGCCGATGTGGACCGAGAGCCCGCAGCCGATGCCGACGCTGCTCCAGACGGCCGTGCGCCGGCCGTGCGCGAGGCTCTGGCGCAGGACGAGGGCAAAGTCCGGCCCCGGGCTGGCCACGGCCAGCGCATGGGCGACGACGATCGTGAGGAATTCGGGCCAGTAATTCATCTTTCGCCAGCTGGTCGCCAATTTCCACATTGGCGACAGGCGTCGGTGTGGAAACCGACGCCCACCTCACCGCTCCTTGGCGCCCTCGCGGAGCTCCATGTCCTGCGGGACGGTGCTGATGGCCTCGGCGAGCGTGGTGAGGCCTTCCTTCACCTTGAACAGGCTGTCCTGGTGCAGGGTCTTCATGCCGCCGCGCATCGCGATGCGTTTCAACTCGGCGGTCTCGGCCTCCTTGTTGATCGCCTCGATGAGCTCCTCGTTGTTGACGAGCAGCTCGTGGATGCCGACGCGGCCCTTGTAGCCGGTGCTGTTGCACTTCGAGCAGCCCTTGGGGTTGGCCTTGTAGATCTGGCCGCTCCAGCCGATGCCGCGCATAAGCATGTCCTTCTCGCGGCCGTCCGGCTCGTAGGCGACGCGGCAGACCTTGCAGACGCGGCGCATGAGGCGCTGGGCGCACACGCAGACGAGCGACGACGAGATCATGAACGGCTCGATGCCCATGTCGGTCAGGCGCGCGACGGTGCTCGGGGCGTCGTTGGTGTGGAGCGTGGAGATGAGCATGTGGCCGGTGAGCGCGGCCTCGACGGCGATGTTCGCCGTCTCCTTGTCGCGGATTTCGCCCACGAGGATGATGTCGGGGTCCTGGCGCAGGAAGGAGCGGAGCGCGGCGGCGAAGGTCAGGCCGATCTGCCGGTGCATCTGCATCTGGTTGATGCCGGGCAGCGTGTATTTGATCGGGTCCTCGGCGGTGCGGATGACGACGTCGGGCGTGTTCACCTCGTTGAGCGCGGAGTAAAGGGTCATCGACTTGCCGGAGCCGGTCGGGCCGCAGTGCAGGATCATGCCGTAGGGCTGACGGATGCACTCGCGGTATTTGGCGAGGTTGGCCTCGGTGAAACCCAGCGCCGGCAGCGGCAGCGTGGACTTCTGCTTGTCGAGGATACGCATGACCACGCCCTCGCCGTAGTTGAGCGGCGCGGTGGAGACGCGGAGGTCGACGTCGATGTTCTTCTTATTGTATTGCTTGAAGACGATGCGGCCGTCCTGCGGCAGGCGGCGTTCCGCGATGTCGAGGTTGCACATGATCTTCAGGCGCGCGACGAGCGCGCCGGCGACCTTGGCGGGCAGGCGGAGCTTTTCCTGGGTGAGGCCGTCGATGCGGTAGCGGACGACGACCTCCTTCTCCCACGGCTCGACGTGGATGTCGGACGTGCCGGCGAAATAAGCGTCCTCGATGATGCGGTTGGCGAGCTGGATGATGGGGGCCGAGTCCTCGTTCTCCAGGTCCTCGTCCTTGATCTCCGTCTCGTCGTCGTCGAACTGGGCGCCGAGCTGGTCGACCACGTCGGAGAACTGCACCTCGTCGTGGACCTGGTCCTTCTTGAGCTTGTCGCGGATGTCGGCCTCGCGGCCGAGCAGGCGGACGACGCGCTGGCCGGTCTTGTCCTGGATCTTGGTCGCGACGGTCGTGTCGAACGGGTTCGCGAAGGCCACGAGCAGGAAGTCGCCGACCTGCCCGACCGGCAGGATCATGTTCTTCTGGCAGAACTCGAGGTCGATCTTCTCAAACGTGTTGGTGTGGACCTTGTAGCGGGCGACGTTGAACGGCGCCAGGCCCAGGGCGCGGCACTTGGCCAGCAGCAGCTGGAACATCGAAATGTGGTGGTCCGCCTGGAGGATCGAGTCCAGCTGGTCGCCGGTGGGCTCGTCGGGGCGGGCCAGCAGCACGCCCTTGGCCTCGGCGGAGAGTTTTCCCATCTCCTCGAGCTTGTCGATGATCTGCGTCTGGGTGCGTCCGAGGGGCATGGCTCAGGGGGTGGACGGGGGCTTGGTGGCGCCGGCCACGGGAAAGGGTGCGACGCTGCCGCCGACCGGCGGGCGCGAGCCGCCGGGGTTGGGCACCGGGGAGCCGCTGCCGCCGGGACCGGCGACGGGGAACGGCGCGCGGGTGCCGCCGCTCTTCTTCACGCCCTCGCCACGCTCGGCGTGCACGCGGTCGAGGAAGTCCGCGATGATGTCCATCGTGGTGGCCTGCCAGATGATCTGGCCGCCGAGCTTCTTCTCCCAGTAGGAGCGCACGGCCGGGCTCAGGTAGTAGGCGGTGGCGACAAAATGGAAGTCCTCCTCGCGGTCGAAGGGCACGCTCCAGGTCGCCCAGCAGGCGTCGAGGTCGAGGTCCTTCTTCACTTCCTCCGGCACATCGTAGCCGCGCAGGTCGACGACGCCGACGCCGTGGTCGTCCACCACATGGTGCAGGACGTCTTCCTCGCGCAGGACCTTCTTCTCATAGACAAGGATGCTGAGCACGGAGCTCTGCCGCACCTGGCCGGTGGCCGCCACCTCGAGCAGGCGCTCGTTGGCCGCCTCCAGGTCCTCGAATTTCACGAGGTTGTGCTCGATCAGCGCCGAACCGAGGAGCCGGTTGGCACGCATGAGCAGGGGGCGGTATTCCGTCATCATGACGCGGTTAACTTACTTATCCGGCACGCTTTGGCGATTTCTTTTCTTTGGGCCGCAGCTTGAGGACCCGCTTGAGCAGCTCCTTCTTCAACCTGGGAATGCCCACCTCGGAAAGGCAGGAGATCGGGATGATGACCACCTTCGGGTAGCGCTTCTTGAACTTCTTGAGGTTCTCGACGGCGGCATCCTCGTCCATCTTGTTCGCGACGATGACGCGCGGCTTGGCGAGCAGGGCCTCGTCGTAGAGCTCGAGCTCCTTGAGGAGCTGCTTGTAGTCGGTGCGCGGGTCGCGGTTGTCGGTGCCGGCGAGGTCGATGATGAGGAGGAGCAGCTTGCAGCGCTCGATGTGCTTGAGGAAGCGGTGGCCGAGGCCCTTGTTCTCGCTGGCGCCGGCGATGAGGCCGGGCACGTCGGCGAGGACGATGCGCTCATACTCGTCGGGATACTCGATGACGCCGATCTGCGGCTGGAGCGTGGTGAAGGGATAGGCGGCGACCTTCGGGCGCGCCTTGGTGATGAGGTTGGTCAGCGACGACTTGCCGGCGTTGGGGAAGCCGACGAGGCCGACGTCGGCCATGCTCTTCAGCTCCAGGCGGAATTCGCCGATCTCGCCCGGCTCGCCGGGACCGGTCTTGCGCGGGGCGCGGGTGACGGAGGACTTGAAGCGGGTGTTGCCGAAGCCGCCCTTGCCGCCCTTGAGCAGCACGAACTCCTCGCCGTCGGCGAGGATCTCGACGACCTTCTCGCCGGTGTCGAGGCGGTGGACGACAGTGCCGAGCGGCACGCGCAGGATGGCCGGCCGGCCCTCGCGGCCGTTGCAATCGGCGCCCTGGCCGTGCTCGCCGCGCTCGCCGTTCCAGTGCGGCTTGAACTTGAAGTCGATGAGGTTGTTCTGGTCGTCGTCGCCGCGCAGGACCACGTCCCCACCCTTGCCGCCGTCGCCGCCGTTGGGGCCGCCCCACGGCTCGTATTTCTCGCGGCGGAAGCTGGAGCAGCCGCGGCCGCCGTCGCCCGCGCGCGCCTTGATGGTGGTTTCGTCGATAAACATGAGAGCGGAGAGTTGGAAGTTGAGTGCTGAGAGTAGAGAGAATGAAGCCGGGGTGTGGGACAGTGGGTTGGGACCCTCAACTATCAACTCTCAACTAACAACTGTTTGAGCGACGCTCAAACACTCACCTTGATCCCCTTGCGCAGATAAGTTGGCACGTCCAAGTCCTGACCCTCGAACAGGTTGCGGTCGGACTTGTCGAAGGCGCCGCGATTCTCGGCCGGGGCCCCGCCCTGGAAACCGAACTCCTCCTGCGTGGGCTTGGCCTTGTGGATATCCGCCGCCGACACCGCGGGGCGCGGCGTGGCGGGCGTGACCGAGGTCTTGACGTTCTGGTTGCTCTCCGGCGCGAGGGACGTGGCGGTCGGCGCGGCGGCGCGGTCGGATTTCCGCACCGGCGCCGGTGCGGGCGTGCGACGGACGAAGTTGCGGCTGCCGAGGTCGGTGGTGCCGATGAGGCAGATCTCGACGCGGCCCTGCAGCGCCTCGTCGATCGCGGCGCCCATGACGACATGCGCCTCGCGGCCGAACTCCTCGGTGAGGGAGGTCATCAGCTCGTTGACCTTGGTCAGGCTGAGGTCGGCGCCGCCGGTGATGTTGACGAGCAGGCGGTCGGCCTTGCGGGCGTATTCCGGCGTGTGAAGCAGCGGGCACTGCTTGAGGTCCTCCAGCGCGGCGGCGGCGGGATTCTCGCCGGAGCCGACGCCGAGGCCAAAGAGGGTCTTGCCGCCGCGATGCTGAAACACCTGGCGCAGCGCGGTGAAGTCGACGTTGATGAGGCCGGTGCGCGAGAGCATGCCCCAGATGGACTTCACGCCGCGGCCGATCCACTCGTCGGCGCGGGCGAAGGAGTCGAGCACGCTGGTCGACTCGGTGCCCTCCTGCAGGAGCATGTCGTTGGCGAGCGGGATGACGGCGTCGCACACGCGGCGCAGCTCGTTCATGGCGTCCTCGGCCTGCTTGCGGCGGCGGCCGCCCTCGAAGCTGAACGGGAGCGTGACAAATGCGATGACGGTCGCGCCCGCCTCGGCCGCGATCTCGGCCACGACGGGCGAGGCGCCGGAACCGGTGCCGCCGCCGAGCCCGGCGACGAGGAAGATGAGGTCGGTGCCCTTGACGATCTCGGCGATCTTGTCGGCGTCGGCCTCGGCGGCCTTGCGGCCGAGCTCCGGGTCGCCGCCGGCGCTGAGGCCGCGGGTGAGCGTGGTGCCGATGAGGATCTTGTCCTGCACGGGTGACGTGCTGAGGGCCTTGAAGTCGGTGTTGATGACCGCGAGCTGGAGGCGGTCGAGGTTCTCCATCTTGAGGCGGTCGACGGCGTTCGAGCCGCCGCCGCCCACGCCGATGAGCTTGATGCCGACGTTGCGGTCGGTCAGGGCCTCGAGGGGCAGTTCGTTCGGGGGAAGGCTCATGGTCAGGAGGCGGCGAAGATCTTGGTGAGGTTGCTCAGCAGCCCGGTCTTGCGGCGCGGCGGCACGGCGTGCTCGTGGGCGGTGCGGAGGCCGAACTGGAAGACGCCCAGCACGGTGCCGAACATCGGGTCGTGCAGCTCCTCCTTCACCCAGCCCGGCGGTTCGCCGCGGCGGGCCGGCAGGCCGAAGACGCGCGTGGCGGCCTCCTCGATGCCCGGCAGCTTCGCGGTGCCGCCGGCGAGGATGACGCCCGCGCCGCAATGCTCGGCCACGAAGGCGGAACCGAGCTTGGCGCGGATGACCTCGAGCAGCTCCTGCACGCGGGCGGCGGTGATGGTCTCGATCGCGAGCTTGGGCAGCTGGCGGTCGCCGAAGGAGGCGTCGCCGTTGAGCCAGACCTTGTCGGCCTTGTCGCGGGTGAGCGTGGTGGCGCGGGCGTGGCGCAGCTTGAGCATCTCCGCCTGGGCGGTCGTGACCCTCAGGCCGATGCTGAGGTCGTTGGTCACGTGGTCGCCGGCGACCGGCAGCGTGCCGGTGACGAGCACATGGCCGTCGCGGTAAAGCACGTAGTCGGTGACGCCCTTGCCAATGTCGATCACGAGGACCCCCTGCGAACGCTCCTCGGCGCTGGTGAGGAGCGAACCGGTGGCGAGGCTGGCGAGGACGAGCTCGCGCACCTCCAGGTGGTAGCCGCCGACGACGTGGATGTTGTCGCTGATCTTGCTCTCGGGCCCGTGGACGATCCAGTAGCCGACCTCGAGGCGGCGGCCGGAGAGGTGCTCGGGGTCCGGCACGGCGCGGCCGTCGAGGCGGAAGGGACGGCGGATCTCGTGGATGCGCGAGCGGCCGGCCGGCAGCTCCTTCTCCTTGGCGAGCTCGCAGACGGAGGCGATGTCGAGGGCGGTGACGGTGTTGTCGGCGGACTTCACGTTGACCGAGGCCTCGTTGTAGAAGGCGTCGAGGTGGGCGCCGGTCTGGGCAAGCCAGACCTCCTCGATGCGGACGCCGGCGCGCTTCTCGGCCATCTCCAGGGCGTGGTGGGTCGCCTCGCAGGCGGCCTTGTAGTCGACGACCTCGCCCTTCATCACGCCGCGCGAGGGCGAGACGCCGACGCCGATGATGTTGAGGGCGCGCCCGCGGGTGATCTCACCCACGAGCACGGCGATTTTGCCGGTGCCGATTTCGACCGCCGCGACGATTCTAGAGCTCACGTTTCGTTTTCCGTTGTGAAGGTTGGATTGAAAAGGAAGGCGCAGCCGGTTTGGCGGCCGGGGTGGCGGCCACCGCGTCCGACGCGGCCTGCAGGCGCACGGGCACCTGGCCCTCGAGCGACAGGTTGACCGACTGCAGCGCCGGGGCGGCTTCCAGGCCGTGGGCGGCGTCGATCACGTAGTCGAGCTGGGCGACCTGCTTGTAGAAGTCGCGCTTCCGGCTGAAGATGATCTCGGGCAGATCCTGCGCCTTCACCACGATCTCGTCGCGTGCCTCAAGCCGCGCCAGCGACACGATGAGCCAGTCGCGATAAAGGTGCGGGACCTGCAGCTGAGCGGTGGAAAGGAGCGCTGAGACGTCGGCCATGCCGGCGATGGGCTCATAGCCGTTGCCGGACCTGATGAGGCGGATGCCGTCGAGCCAGGGCAGGCCGGCGAGCATGGCCTTGTCGTAGTTCACCCCGTCGTAGACGGTGCCATCCTTCGCCACGAGCAGCTGCTTGGCCGCGCCGGTGCTGTCGGCCGCCTGCACCCGCGCCACCGGGGTGCGTTCCTGCAACGTGACCACGAGCGTGTCGGGAAAATTCCGGGTCAGCACGGCGACCTGCACCTGGCCGTCCGCAAGCAGCTTCGTGCGCAACGCCGGCAGGTCGAGGGCCATGAGGCTGGCCGACTTGGGCAGGGCGAGGACGCCTGTGACCCATTGCTTCGTAAGCACACCGTCGGTGATGAGCACGACCTCGCGCACCAGGGCGCTGTGCACGGCGGTCGCCAGCGCCGCGCGGTCGGTGGACCACGTGTGCGCGATCTCGTAGATGCCCCAGCCCGAGCCGGCGACCAGGGTGGAAAGCGCCGTCACCTTCGCCCACGCGGCCAGCTGCCGGCGGCGTCCCTTGCGCGACATGGCCGGCCTCACCTCCTGGCGGATGTTGCGCCAGGAGCGGCCCGGAGGCGGAGCGGAGTTGTCGGCGGGAACGGTCATTTGCGCGAAGCGGAAGCCTGGGCGAATCGTTCCACGGCGGGGGCCACCATCTCGCGGCACAAAGCGACAAAATCCAGCCCCACACAACGCGCACTCATCGGCAGCAGGCTGGTCTCCTTCATGCCGGGCAATGTGTTGATTTCCAGCAAATAAAGCTCCCCGTCGCCTGAAAGCATGAAGTCGATCCGGGCGTAGTCGCGGCATCCGCACGCCGCGAAGGCCGTTTCGGCGGCCGTGCGCAGCTTCGTGGCAATCTCGTCGGAAATCTGCGCCGGGGCGAAATACTCCGTCAAGCCCTTGGTGTATTTGCTGGTGTAGTCGAAGACGCCGGACTTCGGCACCACCTCGACGACGCCCATCGCGCGACCGCGCAGGATGCCGACGGTGAACTCGCGGCCGAGGATACGCTCCTCCGCGATCCACTCGCCCTGCCGGATGCCGCCGAGCGCGATCTCGAGCCCGACCTTGGTGGAGACAATCTGCAGGCCGACGCTGCTGCCCTGGCGGTTCGGCTTGAGCACGACCTGCTCGCCGTATTCCGCGACCAGCGCCGCGGCCGTGGGTTTGGCCGAGGCCTGGAACACGCGGCCCGGGGCCACCTGCACGCCCATGGCCGAGACGCTCTGCCGCGTGCGCCACTTGTCGAAGGTCAGGTCGCTCGCCTTGGCGTCGCAGCCCGCGTAGGCCACGCCGGCCTGCTCCAGCAGGCGCTGCATGCCGCCGTCCTCGCCGAACACACCGTGCAGCGTCGAACACACGATGTGCCGCGACGGGTCCAGTGCTTCAGGCAGCGCGTCGGACTCGATCGTGAAGAACGCCGTCGGGTGGTTGTAGGCCATGGCCAGGGCCACGGCCTTGCCGGAGCCGAGGGAAACCTCGCGTTCGGGTGAAGTGCCGCCTGCGAAGACGGCGATGATCGGAGAACTCATAAGATATCCTTCCACTCCCGGCCGTAGAGCAGCACCTCGGGCTCGAGGTCGACGCCCTTGGCGCTCTTCACGCGGGCCCGGATCCTGCGGACCAGCCCGATGATGTCGGCGCTGGTCGCGTGGCCGCGGTTGACGATGAAATTGGCGTGCACGGTCGAGACCTCGGCGTCTCCCACCCGCTCGCCCTTGAGCCCGGACTCGTCGATGAGGCGGCCGGCGGAGTTGCCCGGCGGGTTCTTGAAGATGCAGCCCGCGCTCGGCTCGCGCGGCTGTGACTCGACGCGCTTCTTCTGGTAAACATCGACCTGCCGGCGGATGTCGGTGGACTCCGCGCTCGCGGCGGGCTTCAGCACGGCGCCGAGGGCGATCGCGTCGTGCAACTCCGCGCAGTGGCGGTAATCGACGTGCATCGCCGCTTTCTGCATCACGCGCACCTCGCCCTGCCGGCTGATCATCTCGACCTCCTCGACAACGTCGAACATCCAGCCGCCCATGGCGCCGGCGTTCATGCGCAGCGCGCCGCCGACATTGCCGGGGATGCCCTCGAGGAATTCAAAACCCTTCAAGCCCGCCTTGATGGCGAGCCCGCAGAGATTCTTCAGGCGCAGGCCGGCACCGACCCGGACACGGCCGTCCGCCAGCGGCTCGAATTTCTGCCAGTGGTCGTGACCGAGATTGATGACCAGACCGTCTACGCCCTCGTCGGGCACCAGGAGATTTGAACCGCGCCCGAGCATCAGCACGGGCAGCTGGCGACGGCTGGCCTCGACCAAAAGCTGGCGCAGGTCGTCCGTGCCCGCCGGCTCGGCGTAAACCCGTGCCGGGCCGCCGACGCGCATCGTCGTCTTCGGGCCGAGCAGCTCGTGCTCGGTAAACTTGGTCGCCAGGGTCAGCCGCGGTCGGACCGCGGCGACGAAGCCGCTCCAGCGGGCCTCCCCCACGTCCAGGTCCGGAACCTTGGTCGCGGCACTCATGGCACGGAGGCGGCCGGCGTGTGCCGCAGGTGACGCGGCGGCGGCGTGCCGGCGGCGAGGTCCTCGAGGTCGTGCATGATCGTGTCGATGGTGTTCTCCTGCGACATGCGGTGCAGGTTCGTGCGGAATTTGTTCAGCAGCCAGTCGTTGAAGACGACGTCGAGCACCTCCTGGCGCAGGCCCGCCAGCGCGTGGTCGGCCACGACCACGCCGCCGCCCTGCTGCTCGAAATACGTGGCATTGGCCCACTGGTGGTTGTCCGCCGCGTGCGGATAGGGAATGAGGACGGCCGGAGTCTCGCAGCGCACGAGCTCGGCCAGCGTGCCGGCGCCGGCGCGGCTGAGCACCAGGTCGGCGGCCGACATCAGCACGCCCACGCGGTCGGAGAAGGCCTCGAACCAGCTGCGCACCACGCGACCGCTCTTGTCGGTCAACTCGCGCACGCCCTCGCTGCCCTTGCCGAGGCCGGTGACGCAATAAACCTGGATGCCCTCGTGCGCCAGCGCCGCGAGGTTCTGTTCCGCCCACTGGTTGAGATTGCCGGAGCCCTGGCTGCCGCCGAGCACAACGAGGAGTTTCTGCGCGGCATCCAGGCCGAGCCGCGCGCGGGCCTCGGCGCGCGGCAGGCGGGAGATCTCGTTGCGCACCGGCAGGCCGGTGTGGCGGATCATCACGCCGCGGCGGCCCGGCAGGCGGACGCCCGGCGGGAGATAGAGCCGGGCGGCGAAGCGCGAGAGCACGCGGACGGCGCGGCCGGGGACGCGGTTCGCCTCGTGCAGGGCCACCGGGATGCCAAGGAAGCGCGCAGCCATGACGACACCGGCGTTGGTGAAGCCGCCGAAGCCGATGATCGCGTCGGGCCGGTGTGCCCGCAGGAACCGCAGGCTGAAGAGCAGGCCCTGCGTCTGCTTCAGGTGGAAGCGCAGGTGCACGTCCGGCCGCCAGCCGAACGGCGCGCTCGGCACGCGCTCGGCGGGCAGGTGCGGGTATTTCTCGACCAGGCGCGTGTCCACCTTCTTGTGGCTGATGAAGAGCGTGACGGTGTGGCCGCGCGCGATGAGCGCCTCGGCCAGGGCGATGCCGGGCGAGAGGTGGCCGCCCGTGCCGCCGCAAGCGATGACGAAGCGGCTCATGCGATCACCTCCGTCAGCGCCCGCTTCCGCACGAGCGGCTTCGGCCGCTCCCAGGTGCGCTGGGAATTGATGATGATGCCGACCAGCAGGCCCATGAGGATCAGGTTGGAGCCGCCGGCGCTGATGAACGGCAGCGACATGCCCTTCGAGGGCAGCAGGCTGGTCACGACGCCGAGGTTGATGATGGCCTGGAGTGTGATGAGCAGCACGCAGCCGGTCACGAGCAGGAACTGGAACAGGTTGGGCGCGCGGCGCACGTGCATCAGGCCCGCGACAAAGATGGCGATGAACAGCGCCACCGTCAGCAGCGTGAAGATGAGGCCCATCTCCTCGCCCATGATCGCGAAGATGTAGTCGGTGTGCGCCTCGGGCAGGAACGCGTTCTGCTGGCGGCCGTTGCCGAGGCCCACGCCGTCGACGCCGCCGGCGGCGAAGGCGAGCAGCGCCTGCCACGGCTGGTAGCCGGTGCCCTGGCGGTTGGCCTCGGGGTCGAGGAACGACAGCACGCGCTGCAGGCGCACGGGATTGTTGAGCACGAGGACGACAAAGCCCAGCAGCGCCGCGCCGACGGTCGGCAGGAGGAACTTCAGCCGGGCCCCCGCGAGGAAAAGCAGGATGACGCCGATCACGCCCAGCAGCATCGCCGCGCCGAAGTCGGGCTCGACGATCACCAGCAGCGCGAACAGCCCGATCCACGCCAGCGGCAGCACGAAGCCGCGCCAGAAGTCATGCAGCCGGCTCTGGTTGAGCGCAAGGTAGTGCGCGAGGGAGAAGATCAGGGCGAGCTTGGCGAATTCCGAAACCTGCAGGCGCGTGAAGCCGAGGTTGAGCCAGCGCTTGCTGCCCTTCACCTCGACCCCGACCGACGGAAGGAGCACGAGCACCAGGCCGAGGAGCGAGATGGCCGCGGCCACCCAGGCGAACTTGCGCATCTGCTCGAGGTCGGCGATGGCCACCAGCCAGCCGGCGCCGATGGCGACCGCGAGGAAGATGAACTGCTTGTAGAGATACGCGTAGGGGCCGCCCTTGATGGGCGAACTGGCGCTGAACAGCACCACGAGACCAAGCGAGACCAAGGCCGCCACACAGACGACAATGACGCTCGCGGGGGTGATCGTGAGAGGTCGGCGAAAAACCGCGGCACTCGGCGAACTCACCATGGCGGTGACCGGTTAGTTCTTCGGCGCGGGCTTGGCTTCCTCGACCTTGATGGTCGGAACCTCGGTGCTGGCGTCCTTCAGGCCCGCGTCGAGATCCTGGCCCGCCGGCGGCGGCGTGAGCTCAAAGCGCGGGGTCGCGGGCGCCGGGGTGGCCGCCGCGTGCGTTTCTGTGGCGGCCGGCTTGGCCGGGGCGGAAGCCGGGGCTGCGGCGCCCTTCGCGGTGACGGCCTTGAAGCCGGGGATGACCAGCTGCTGGCCGGCGCGGACCTTGGAGGGATCGGTGATATTGTTAGCGGCGGCGAGCTCGCCGACGCTGACCTGGTATTTGCGGGCGATGACGCCGAGGCTCTCGCCGACAGCGACGGTGTGCTTCACGGACTCGCCGTTCGCCGGCTTGGCTACAGCGACCGCGGGCGCGGCCTGCGTGAGGGTGCCGAGATCGCGCGGCTTGTCGGCCGCGGGGGCCGGGGCAGCGCCGGGCTTGCCGGGGATGATGAGTTTCTTGCCCGGCTGCAGCGCGGTGCCGGTGCCGATGTTGTTGGCCTTGGCGAGCTCGGCGACGGAGAGGTTGTTCTTCTTCGCGATGGTCCAGAGGCTGTCCCCGCGGGCCACGGTGTAAGTGGTGACATGGGTGACCTCGGCGACCGGCTTGGCCGGGGTGATGGCGACGGCGGCGGCGGAGCCGGGGCGCGTCGGCGCGGCGTGGCCGGAGGGCGAGTAGGCGACCGAGGTGCCGAGATCAACCGGCTGCGGCGAGGCCGGGCTGAAGGTGACCGGGGCGGCGGCGGTGCCGCCGGACGGCATGGTGGCGTCGGGCGTCGGGATGTTGCGCGGACCGGACTGGCAGCCGGGGCTGGCAAAAATGAAGATAAACGCGAGCACGTGCACGGCGACGACGGCTCCGAAGATCTGGAGAATTTTCATGGCGATATATGAGGACGGCGGGTGGAGATTTGCTATCTAAAAATGGGACTTATTCACAGCTTTTCCACAGTGGGTCAGCCGGACAGGAAGGTGGAACCGGCGCTCCGCGCCGGTTCAGCCCGCGCGGAGCGCGGGCTCCACCTCAAGACACCGAAAATGTGAACCGGGAGGGTCATTTTATGGCAAAGGAAGAGCAGGTGTTCGCTGACAGCAAAGATAGGTAAGGTTCCGATTGGATGGTATAAAGAACCTGTCAGCGAACTCCTGCGAAAGTCTTGGCGGTGCGCACCAGCGGGCCCTCGGGGACGGCCTGGCCCTTGCGGAGGCGGCGCAGCTTGGAGAGGGAGCGGACGATCGGCTGCCGCAGCAGGATGAGGCTGGTGCGGGTGACGTCGCGGAAACTGGGCGTGGACTCGAAATTGTAGTCGATGGGCATGGGAAAGGACTCAGGAGTTCAGCCCGAGCACGATGAAGGTGGCGAAAAGGCAGGCCCAGACGCCGACGGCGATGAGGGTGCCGGGCGAGAAAGCCAGGCGGGAGGCGGTGACAACGGGCAGGGGTTGTTCGGCGGGATCGTCTAGCATGATGGGAGGTGGTTGGCGGGGTTGGCGGGGTTGGAGGGAGGGAGAATCAGCGGAGCTTGAGGGTCGCCAGGCCGGCCAGGGCGAAGCCGAGCGAGAGGATCCAGAAACGCAGGACGACCTTGGTCTCCGACCAGCCGCGCTTCTGGAAATGGTGGTGGATCGGCGCCATCAGGAAGAGGCGCGCGCCGGTGCCGGTGCGCCGCTTCGTCCACTTGAACCAGCCGACCTGCAGGATGACCGAGAGCGCCTCCATCACGAAGACGCCGCCGACGATCACGAGCGTGAACGGCTGGTGGATCATGAAGGCCATGACGCCGATAAGGCCACCGAGGGCCAGCGAGCCGGTGTCGCCCATGAACACCTCGGCCGGGTGCGAATTGAACCACAGGAAGGCCATGCACGCGCCGATGAGCGCGCCGCACACCACGGTGAGCTCCCCCGCCCCGGGCACGTAGCTCATCAGCAGGTATTGCGAGTAGATGCTGTTGCCCGCGATGTAGGCCATGATGCCGAACACGAGCGCCACGGAGATGGTGCAGCCGGTGGCGAGACCATCGAGGCCGTCGGTCAGGTTGATGGCGTTGCTGAAGCCGACGATCCACAGGTAGATCAGCACAAGCAGCAGCCACCACGGCATGTAGGAGATGATGGCGGTCTTGAAAAACGGGACCCAGAGCTCGCGGATCTTCGCCGAGCTTTGCGGGTGCCAGAGCAAAATGCCGAGGGCCACGATGGTCGCGAGCGACTGCCAGGCGATCTTCTCCCAGGACTTGATGCCGTCCTTGTTCTTGTGGACCACCTTCAGGTAATCATCGCGAAAGCCGGGGACCGTCAGGGCTGTGTAGACCAGGAGCGCGACGACGGTCCAGACGTTGGGGGCCGCCCAGAGGGCGCTGCTGAGGAAGACGGCAATGAAGATGATCAGCCCGCCCATCGTCGGGGTGTGCTTCTTGTCAAAGTAGGTGGCGCCCAGCGCGCCGGTGCGCTCGTCGATGTAGCCGTGGCCGAACTTCAGCGCGCGGAAGCGGCCGATCAGCCAGGGTCCGATGATGAAGCCGATCAACAACGCCGTCACCGTGGCCATGACGGCCCGGAACGTGTGCGAGCTGAAGAGCCGCAAGGGGCCCCAGACGTGCTCGTATTCGGCGAGATACTTAAGCATGGCGCGCCTGAATTTGCTGGAGGGCCTGCCAGATGCCGCCGCGCGGCGGCTTCGCCGGCGTGCGCCGCGGCCATTCGCACCAGCGCGGCTCCATCGGAGGCGTGCTGCCGGTGTTGGGCCTCGAGGGCGACGGGCCGGCGCTGAGCCGGCGGGCGGCTTCCGCCATGGGACTGAAATTAGTGCGCATGGGGGGCGTTTTTCAGGGTGGCGCCGGGCATGGGCAGCAGGTGGCTGCGCAGCGCCGACCGGCCGCGGGACAACATCGCGCTCCAGCGGCTGTTCTTGAGCTGCACGGCGGAAAGGTGCTGCGTGTAACGGCGCAGCGCCTCGTCCCGCGCGGCGGTGAGCCGCGCGGTCTGGTCGAAGGAAACGGGTTCAGTGGGCATGGGCGTGGGCGTGCGGGTCGAGCACGGTTTCGAGTTGGTAACGACGGCTGCCTTTCAGAAACACGGCGCCCTTGAAGCCCGCGAGGCGCTCGCGCACCGGGGCGACATCGGCGACGACCGCGACCTGCGCGGGATCGTTGCCATTCTCCAGCAGCCCCTCGCGGAGCGCCGCGGCCTGGCTGCCGAGGGCAAAGAGGAAGTCGCCGCGGCGCAGGTGCAGCAGCCGGCCGAGCTGGCGATGATAGGTCGCGGACTCGGCGCCGAGCTCCTCCATCGAGCCGAGCACGTAGAGCCGCGGCAGGTCGGCGCCGACGGCACCGTTGAAGGCATCGATCGCGTCGGTCATTGACGCCGGGTTGGCGTTGTAGAAATCGCAATAGACGGTCGCCTCGCCGATCTGGCGGAGCTCGCCGCGCCACTTCGAGGGCTGCCAGTTTTCCAGGCGCGCCTGCAGGGCGGCGTCCTTCACGCCCAGTTCGGAGGCGAGGGCCAGCGCAAGCGCGGCGTTCTGCGCCATGCCGGCCGAGACGCGGCGCAGCACAAAGCGGCGCCGGCCCTCGAACGTCACCTCCGTGCGCTCGGGCCGGTGGAAGACATTGAATTTCACCGTGCGGCCGCCGACCTTGGTCATGCCCTCGCTCTCGGGCACCAGCACCAGCGGGTTGGCCAGCGCGCGGAACGGTTCGTAGGCCCAGCAGGACACGGGAAACACCGCCACGCCGCCGGCACGGTTGGCCGCCGGCAGGCGGGATTTCTCGGCGGCGACACCCTCGACCGAGCCAAGTTTTTCCAAGTGCGCCGGGGCCACGAGCGTGACCACGCTGTGGTCGGGCTCGATCATCTCGGCGAGTCCGGCCATCTCCCCGGGCACGCTGATGCCGGCCTCGATGACGGCGGCACGATGCGAAGCCTCGAGCCGGGTGAGCGTCAGCGGGACGCCGATGAAATTGTTCAGGTTGCCCTCGGTCGCGAGGACATCGGGCGCCCCACCCAACAGAAGGGCGAGCAGGTCCTTGGTCGAGGTCTTGCCCACGCTGCCCGTCACGCCGACGATGGTGCCGTGGAACTCGCGGCGGTGCTCGCGGGCGACGCGCTGGAAGGCGCCGAGCGGGTCCGAGGTCACGAGCTGCGGCAGCGTCGTGCCGGAAACCTCGCGGCCAACGAGCGCGGCGACCGCCCCGCCCTGCTGCGCCTCGTTGAGGAAATCGTGGCCGTCCCGCTTGTCGGTCTTCAGCGCGACAAACACCTGCCCGCCGCTCAGCGTCCGCGTGTCCTGGTTGAAGCCCGTGACCGTCCCGCCCGGAATACGGGTCCAAGACCCGCCGGTCCAGGTGGCGAGTTTTTCAGGGGCGAAGGAGGGCATGGTCGGAAGCTCAGGCGGGCTTGATTGACTTGATGCCGATCAGCTCGCGGACGACCTGGCGGTCGTCGAACGGAATGATCGTGTCCGCAAATTCCTGGTAGGTCTCGTGGCCCTTGCCCGCGATGAGCAGGCAGTCGCCCTCGCGGGCGGCGTCGAGCGCGAGGCTGATGGCGCGGCGGCGGTCCTCGACGAAGGTGAGCTTCGCCGCGTCCTGCACGCCGGGCTGCATGTCGGAGAAAATCTGGCCGAGCTTCTCGGCGCGCGGGTTGTCGGCCGTGGCCCAGGCATGGTCGGCGAACTCCTGCACGGTGGCGGTCATGAGCGCGCGCTTGCTGCGGTCGCGGTTGCCGCCGCAGCCGAACACCACGAACAGCCGGCCCGGCGTGATGGCGCGGAGCATGCCGAGGGCGTTGTGCAGGGCGTCGTCAGTGTGGGCGTAGTCCACGAGGACGTTGTAGGCCTGGCCCTCCTCGATGCGTTCCATGCGGCCCGGGACGCCGCCGAAGCTCTTCAGGCGTGCGGCGATGACGGACGGATCGCGGCCGAGCGCGTAGCAGGCGGCGAAGGCGGCGAGCAGGTTGCTCACGTTGTAGCGGCCGATGAACGGGCTCTCGATGTCGATGCTGCCCTCGGGCCAGACGAGGCGGAGGGCGGTGCCCTTGAAATTCAGGCGGACGTTTTCCGCCCGGACGACGGCCTCGGGCGTCTCGCCGAAGGTGACAACCTTGACCTGCGGCGGAACCACGGCGGCGAGTTGCCGGCCATGCGGGTCGTCCAGGTTGATGACCGCGGCGCGCGGCGCCGACCCGGCGGCGCCGGTGAAGAGCCGGGACTTCACCGTGAAGTATTCCTCCATCGTCCGGTGATAATCGAGATGGTCGCGCGTGAGGTTGGTGAAGACGGCCACGCCGAACTGCATGCCGAGCACGCGGTGCTGGTCGATGCCGTGGGAGCTGACCTCCATGGCGGCCTGGCGGCAGCCGGCGTCGCGCATCTGGGCGAGCATGCCGTAGAGCTCGAGCGACTCGGGCGTCGTGCGGTAGGACGGCACGATGCGGTTGCCGAGGTCGTAGTTCACCGTGCCGATGAGGCCGACGCGCTGGATCGGCGTGGAGAGCAGGTGCTTGATCAGGTTGGCGACGGTGGTCTTGCCGTTGGTGCCGGTCACGCCGACCAGGTCGAGGGCCTTGTCGGGGAAGTTGAAATAACGCTGCGACACCAGCGCGAGCGACCGGCGGGCGTCGGCGACCTGGATGTAGGTGACCCGCGCCGCGGTGCCCGAGGGGATCTTCTCGCCCACGATGGCGACGGCGCCCCGCTGGATGGCCTCGTCGATGAAGGAGCTGCCGTCGGCGCGCCGGCCCGGCAGCGCGAAGAACAGGTTGCCCGGCATCACGCGGCGGCTGTCCATGGCCAGGCCCGAGATGGGGCGCTCGAGGTCACCCTTGCTGGAGAGAAATTCACCGTCCCGGAAGTAGTCGGAGAGTTTCGGGGCCATTTTGAAGATGCGCTGGGAAACGGGGTCGGCCGGGCGGGTGCGAGTCTTGGGCAGCGAGCGGAAGGCGGCGACGAGCGGATAATTGGGTGTGAGATAACCGATCACCGGGCACCTCCTGACAGGGCGAGCAGGCTGCGGGTGGCCGGGGACACCGGCTTGATCTCGAGATATTGCACGAGCTGCTCGGCGATGCGCTGGAAGGTCGGCGCGGCGACGGCGCGGCCGTAATTCAGGCCGCCGGGCACCTGGGCGTCGTCCACGATGACCGTGAGGACCACCTCGGGGCGGCTCGCCGGGAAGAAACCCACGAAGGAGCCGACGTGGTGGGTCGTGACGTAGCGGCCGTCGATGATCTTCTGGGTCGTGCCGGTCTTGGCCGCGATCTCGAAGCCCGGGAGATCGAAGCCGGCGCCCGTGCCGTCCTTGCCGACGACACCGTGCAGCAGCTGCGCCAGCAGCGCGCTGGTGCTGGGCTTGAGGACCTGCCCCACCCGCTCGGGGGCGTAGGAATGCGTGACATTGCCGCTGGCATCCCGGATCTCCTGGATGATCTGCGGCCGGAGCAGCACGCCGCCGTTGGCGACCGTGCTCATCGCCATGTGCATCTGCAGCGGTGTGGCGGCGACGGCGTGGCCCATCGGCATGCGCGTGATCGTCAGGCCGTCCCAGTTCTTCGGCGGCTCCAACATGCCGCGCTCCTCGCCGCCGAGCTGGAAGCCGGTGCGCTGGCCGAAGCCGAACTTGCGGGCGTAGTCGTAGAAATTCTGCTCGCCCATCAGCATCGCGAGGTGCGCGGCGCCGCGGTTGCTCGAGTGGCTGACGATCTCCGCCACGGACAGGCGGCCGAACTCGTGGTCCTCCTTGGGCAGCTTGAGGTCGCGGCCGCGGTAATTGACGATCGGGTTGCCGCAGTCGAAAGCCGTGAGCGGCGTGACCAGCCCCTGGTCGAGCGCGGCGCCGGCGGCGACGATCTTGAAGACCGACCCGGGCTCGATCTGGTCGGTGATGGCCCGGTTCCGCTGCACGTCGAGCGGGGCCTTGTTGTATTCGTTGAGGTTGAACGACGGGTAGTTGGCCATCCCCAGGATGCGGCCGGTCATCGGGTCGCTGACGATGATGGTGGCGAACTTCGGCTGGTATTTCGAGCCGATGCTGCGCAGTTCGTTCTCGATCATGTGCTGCACGACGGAGTCGATGGTCAGCACGACATCGTGGCCGTCCTTCACCGGGATCTCGCGGGTGCGGAACTGGGCCATCTCGCGGCGGGCGCCGTCCTTCTCGGACTCGATCCAGCCGTCCTCGCCCTTCAGGAACAGGTCGAACTTGCTCTCGACGCCCGCGGCGGCGGAGCCCTCCTTGTTGACGAAGCCGATGAGGTGGGCGGCCAGCTCGTTGCCCGGGTAGACGCGGCGGTAGACGCGCTCGGCGGTGAGGCCGCGGATGTTGAGCGCCTCGATCCTGGCATAGGTCGGCTCGTCCACACCCTCGCGCAGCTTGACCCAGCGGTCCTTGGTCAACCCGTCCACGGCGCCGTCGCGCTTGTCGGCCTCGGGCTTGATGGCGCGCATCGCGGGAACAAAGGCCTGCTCGACGTCGGCCACCGGCAGGCCGAGCAGCGCCGCGAGCTGAACGCGTTTGGCCTGCTCCTCGGCGGCGCGGCGGGCGCGCTTGGCCGGGTTCTTGTCGATCTGGAGAAACTCGTCGAGCGCCCAGGCGTCGACGGCGATGGTCATCTCCGAGCGGCTGGTCGCGAGCAGGTTGCCGCGGGAGTCGAGGATCGTGCCGCGGCGCGCGTGCTCGATGACGATCTGGCGGCGGGCCTTGTCGACGAAGCGCAGCAGCTCGTCGCGGTCGATCACGTGCAGGAAGACCAGGCGCACGCCCACCGCCATGAAGCAGGCGACGACCACGAGGGAGAGGAGCGTCAGGCGGTTGTTGGCAAAACCCTTGGACATCGCGGTGGCTTAGCGGAGGGAGGCGGTGACGAGGCGGAAGGTCGGGGCGCTGTCGCCGGCCGGGGCCGAGGCGAGGCTGAAGATCTCGCGGTTGCGCTTGGCGGCGAGGCGGAGCTCGGGCGTGCCCTCGACGCGCACGACCTGGACTTCCTTCGGGGTGCCGAGGCCGAGGCGCATGGCGTCGTTCTGCTTGAGGAGGGCGTCGGGGTTCACCGCGGCGGCGACCTGGGCGTTGACCTCGTCGAGCCGGCGCTCGACGTCGGCGATCTTCGCGACGAGGGCGCGGCTGCGGTTGGCGGTCTGCGAGATTTCCTGGCGGACCCAGACGGCGCCGAGGCCGAGGGTGCCGGAGAAAACGAGGAGTAGCAGGCTCAGGGCGATGAGCCGGTTGATGTTGGCGTTGGCCGGAGGCGGTTTCATGGCGGGCGCGGGATCAGAGTTTGCGGAGGACGCGCAGCTTGGCGGAGCGGCTGCGGGGGTTGGCGGAAATCTCGGCCTCGGCCGGGATAAGCGGCTTGCGCGTCAGCGGGTCGGCGAGCTTGGTGCGGAGCTGCTGCGGCGTGGCGTCGTTGGCGTCGACCGGCTGGCCGCACATGGCGCGGAAGAACTGCTTCACAGGGCGGTCCTCGAGGGAATGGAAGCTAATGACGGCCAGCACGCCGCCGGGGGCGAGCTTGGCGAAGGCCGCCGGCAGGGCGCGCTCGATGGCGCCGATCTCGTCGTTGACGGCGATGCGGATGCCCTGGAAGGCACGCGTGGCGGGATGGATGCGGCTCTCGCGCTTCACCGCGGCCGGGAGGGAATCCGAGATGAGCTGGGCAAGCGAACCCGTGCGGGCCAGCGCGCCGGTGCCGCGGGCGGACTCGATGGCCGTGACGACCCGGCGCCAGTTCTGCTCCTCGCCGAGGTCGCGGATGGCACGGACGAGGGAATCGTGGCTCGCAACCTCAAGCCAGCGGGCGGCCGGCTGGCCGGAGCGCGGGTCCATGCGCATGTCGGCCGGAGCATCATTGCGGAAGGCGAAGCCGCGGTCGGCCTCGTCGAGTTGGAAGGAGGAGACACCAAGGTCGAAGATGATGCCGTTGAAGCCGGTGTCGGGCAGCGTGGCCAGGTCGCCGAAGTTCAGGTCGACCAAGCGGAAGGTGGCGGGGAATTCGCCGCGCAGGGCCTCGGCGCGGGGCTGGGCGGCGGGATCACGGTCGAGGGCGACGACGCTGGCGCCGGTCGCGAGGATGGCGCGGGTATGGCCCCCGCCGCCGAAGGTGCAGTCGAGGTGGCACGTGCCCGGGACCGGCGCGAGGTATTCAAGAACCTCGTGCAACATCACGGGTTGGTGCCCCGGGTTCATGGCGCGGGAGGGAAGTTCAAGCGCGGGCGCGGACATGGAGTTTCTTCCACGGGAGGGCGATCGAGATCGGCTCGCGCAGCAGGGAGCGGCGGTTCGCGCAGAAAACAGGGGACAGCTTGGGCAACGGCTGGGGCCGGATGAGCGTGATCAGTGTTTTCATGGTCAGAGTCCGATGCGGCGCATCATGTCGCCGAAGTTCTCGCCTGCGGTGCTGCGCGTCATCTCGGTCCAGCGCGACGGGCTGAGGATGTTGAAGGTGTCGCCCATGCCGCTGAGGACCGCGTCCTTCGCGATGCCGGCGTGGCGCAGGAGGTCGGCGCTGACGCCGAAGCGGCCCTGCTTGTCGAAGGTGAACGAGAGCGCCTCCGAGAAAATCTTCGCCTTCACGGCCTGCGCGTCGCGGTCCGACAATTTCATTTCCGAAATTTGCGCGAGGAGCTTGTCGACGCGCGCGGGCGGCAGCACGGCGATGTAACCATCAGGATGCGGAATCGCCAGAAACGTTTCTTCGTCCGTGTGCACCCAGCGCCACAACGACGGAATCGTGAGACGATTCTTGTCGTCGAGCGTGTGCTCAAAACGGCCGGAATAAACGGTTGTGCGTGATTGCGCCATGGAAGATATCTGGAGGCCCCTTCCCCCAAGACGCCCCATTTCTCCCCATTTACCTCCCCACAAGCAAGTAAAAACCCACGTCGAATCGTCAAAAATTATTCACAAATTACCCCCAAAGCGGAGGTTCCGCATCCGACCTTTCCGGAACCCTTCCCCAACCTGCTCAGGCCTGCTCGTCGCCGGCCAGAAAATGACTGCCCTTGCTGACCGGGTTCAGGGCGGCGGCGTGGACCACCAACAGGGCCGTCTGCACGGCGTTGCGCAGCTCGATCAGCTCGGCCGTGGGCCGGCAGTCGCGGTAGAACGCCTGGATGTCCTCCCGCAGCTCAAGCAAAATGCGCCGCGCCCGGGCCAGCCGGCGGGGCGAGCGGATGATGCCGGCGTAATTCCACATCGTGGTCCGGATCTGGTGCAGGTCCTGCCGCACCAGCATCGGGTCGGCAAGCTTGTCCGGGCTGGTCCACGGCTTGGGCGTCGGCAGATGAAACTGTCCCGCGCGCAATTCAGCCACGTCCGCGCCGGCTGCGGCCTTGGCGCCGACCAGACACTCGAGCAGCGAGGTGCTCGCGAGGCGATTGGCGCCATGGAGGCCGGTGCAGGCGGTCTCGCCGATGGCGTTCAGGTGGCGGACATTCGTGCGTCCCGCCAGGTTGGCGTGCACGCCGCCGCAGGAGAAATGCGCCGCCGGCACGACCGGGATGCGCTCGCGCGTGATGTCCACCCCGTCCTCGAGGCAACGCTGATAAATCCCCGGGAAACGCTCGCGGATGAACTCCGGCTTCAGGGTGGAAAGGTCGAGGAAGACGCACGCTTCGCCCGTCGTGGCGAGGTGCTGCTTGATGGCGCGGGAAACCACGTCGCGCGGCGCGAGCGAGCCGAGCGGGTGCACGCCGTCCATGAAACGCCGGCCGGCGGCATCAACGAGCACGGCCCCCTCTCCGCGCAACGCCTCCGTGATCAGAAACGGCGCCGCGCCGGGCAGGCTCAGGACCGTCGGGTGAAACTGGACGTATTCGAGATCCATCAGCCGCGCCCCGACACGGTAGGCCATCGCCACGCCGTGCCCCACACTGCCGGGCTGGTTCGTCGTGTGCAGGAAAATCCCGCCGAGCCCGCCGGTCGCGAGCACGGTCTTCTTGGCCACAAACGCAACGACCTCGCCCGTCGTCGTGTCGAGCGCATAGCAGCCAAAGCAGGTCAGCGGCTCATAGCGGTCGCGTGCGTCACTCGAGCTGTGCGAGAGCGTGGCCAGGTCGATCGCGGAGAAACCGCTGCGCCGCGTGATGCCGGGCGTCGTGTCCACCTTGCGCGCCAGCGCCGCGAGGATGGCGTGGCCGGTGGCGTCCTTGGCGTGGATGATGCGGCGCTCGGTGTGCCCGCCCTCGCGGGCCAGGTCTAGCCGGCCGGCGGCGTCGCGGTCGAAATCCACGTGCAGTTCGTCGAGCAGCAGTTCCTTCACCGCCGCCGGCCCCTCGCGCACCAGCTGGTCGATGGCCGCGGCGTTGGCGGTGTTGTCGCTGGCCTCGAGAATGTCCTGCGCCAGCTTGGCGGGATCGGGACTCGTATCGTAGATGATGCCGCCCTGGGCCCAGTCGCTGTTGGCGCGCAGCGGCTCGCCGAGCGAGAGCAGCTCCACCTTGAAACCGGCCCGCGCCGCGTGCCACGCGTAGGCGGAACCGGCAAGGCCGGCGCCGAGGACGAGACAGTCGGTGTGGATGGTTCTCATGATGGATTAACCACAGAGGCACGAAGGCACAGAGCAGAGGCGCCTGACCGACTTTGTGTCTCTGTGCCTTTGTGGTTCACTTCTTTCCCTTCTGCAGATCGAGGCTCAGGTCGACGGCGACGGCCGAGTGCGTGAGGGCGCCGATGCTGATAACGTCGACGCCCGGCAGCGCGTAATCGCGGAGTGTGGCGAACTTCACGCCGCCTGAGACCTCGACCGTCGCACGACAGGCGATGACTTTCACCGCCGCGCGGACCTGGTCGGGTGTCATGTTATCAAGGAGGATAACCCCGGCGCCGGCGCGGACCGCCTCGCGGACCTCGGCGAGCGTGCCGGCCTCGACCTCGATCTTCGCGCCGTGCGGCGCGGCGGCCTGGCAGAGGCGCACGGCCTTGGTGAGCGAGCCCGCGGCGGCGATGTGGTTGTCCTTGATGAGCACGTGCTCGCCGAGTGACGAACGGTGGTTGAAGCAGCCGCCGCAGCGCACGGCGTATTTCTCGAGCGCCCGGTAAGCCGGCGTCGTTTTGCGGGTGTCGACGATGCGCACCCCGGTGCCGCGCACGGCGTCGGCGAAGCGCCGGGCCTGCGTCGCGATGCCGCTGAGGCGTTGCAGAAAATTAAGCGCGGTGCGCTCGGCGGTGAGCAGGGCGACCGTCGGTCCCTCGACGCGCAACACCGCGGCTCCTCCCCTCACACGAGCGCCGTCCTTCGCGAGCAGCCGGACCTTCAGCGCCGGATCGACGCGCGCGAACACCGCGGCGGCCACCTCAAGCCCGCAGATGACGAGATCCTGCCTGGCGTCGATGACGGCACGGCTGCGGTGCCTCGCCGGGAAGATGGCGCGGCTGGTGACGTCGCCGAGGCCGGCGTCCTCCTCAAGCGCGAGATCGATCAGATGCAGTGTTCGTGGATTAATCATGGTTTGAATGTAGGGTCGGCGCTTGCGCCGACCTTGTGGGCGAGGTCGCCGCAAGCGGCGACCCTACATGATGAGGATTAATCATTTCTTCGGCGTGAGCTCGAACATCCGCTCGATGCTGCGGGCGGCGCGCAGCCGCAGGCTCTCGTCGAGCGTGATGATCTGGTCGGGCCGCGGGGCGGTCATGGCCTGGAGCACCTTCTCGAGGGAGTTTAGCTTCATGTAGGGGCAAAGCCGGCAGCCGCCGATGAAGCGTTTCTCCGGCGTCTCGACCTGCAGGCGGCCGACGAGGCCGCACTCGGTCAGCATGAGGAAATACGGAGCCGGCGTGTTCTTGACGTATTTCATCATCGCCCCGGTGCTGCCGACGAAATCGGCGGCCGCAGCCACCTCGGCGGTGCACTCCGGGTGCGCCACGACCTTGAGGCCGGGGAAGCGGGCGCGGGCGGCGGTGATATCCGCGGCCGTGAACTGGTCGTGCACGATGCAGGTGCCGTCCGACGAGACGATCTCCTTGTCGACGCCCCGGCGTTGAAGCTCGGCCCGGACGTTGTCGGCCATCAGCCGGTCGGGCACGAAGAGGATGCGCTTCTCCGGAAGGCCGGCGACGATGTCGTAGACGTTGCCCGAGGTGACGCACACGTCCGACTCGGCCTTCACCTCGGCGGTGCTGTTGATGTAGCAGACGACGGCCGCGTCCGGATAGAGCGCCTTCAATTTGCGCACGCCCTCGCCGGTGATCGAGTCGGCCAGCGAGCAGCCCGAGCCGCGGTCGGGCACGACGACGATGGCGTGGGGTGAGAGGATCTTCGCCGTCTCGGCCATGAACACGACGCCGGCGAAGACGATCTTCTTCGCCTTGGAGTCGCGCGCCATCTGGCTGAGGAAGTAGGAGTCGCCCTTGAAGTCGCCCACCCCGTAGATGATCTCCGGCTCGACGTAGGAGTGCGTGAGGATGACGGCGTCCTGCTCGCGCTTGAGCCGGTTGATCTCGAGCGTGAGCGGCGCGATGCGGCGGCAGGCCTCGTAGTTCCACTGCCGGCCGGGCTCGCAGTCGACATGCATCAGCGCCCGGAAAAGGCGTTCGGTTTCGGCGGTCAATTCGTCGGTGCTGGTCGTCATGGCGGCGTGATAGGTTCGGCGTGAACGGACTGGATCGCATTCCGCTCGCCAAGCAAGACCACACGAGGGGCATGACCGGCGATTTCAGCGGGGTCGAGCCCGGCGTAAGCGGCCACGATCACGCGGTCACCCGGCTGCACCAACCGCGCGGCGGCGCCGTTGACCTGCACCTGCCCCGACTCGCCGTAGATCACGTAGGTTGTGAAGCGTGCGCCGTTGGTGATGTTGTAGACATCCACCTGCTCGAATTGCAGCAACCGGGCCTCGCGGCACAACGCCCGGTCGAGGGAGATGGAGCCCTCGTAATCGAGCGCCGCGGACGTGACCGTGGCGCGGTGCAATTTGGATTTGAGGAAATTCTGGCGCATGGGAAGTCGTGGCGGTCAGGTCCTGTCCGACCCGCGCTCCTGGTTCATGGCCTCGGCCAGCCGGAGACCGTTGAGCACCAGTTCGGGCAGGATCTCGTCGAACAGATTTTCCGACAGGAACATCCGGGCGAAACCGCCGGTCCCGATCACATGCGGCCGGCGGCCGCTGAAGGCCTCGATGGAAACAAGGGAGATCATGTGCCGCACCGCACCGACATGGCCATGGAAGAGGCCTGACTGGATGCTTTCCACCGACGAACGGCCGAGGGCGGCTTCGGGCCGGGCGATCTCGACCCGCGGCAGCTTGGCCGTGTGGCTGGCAAGGGACTCGGCCGACACGCCCACGCCGGGCAGGATGGCCCCGCCGAGGTAGTCGCCCGTGGCGGTGATGACCTCGATGGTCGTCGCCGTGCCCAGGTCCACCACAAGCAGGTCCCGCGCGGGATGACGCTGCACGGCGGCGATGGCATTGGCGATCCGGTCCGCCCCAACCTCGAGCGGGTTGCGGTATTTGATCTTGAGGCCGGTCTTCACCCCCGCCTGCAGGATGAAGGGCTCGCAGCGGAAATATTTCTCGGCGGCGCCCCGCAGGCTGTAAAGCGCCGCGGGCACCACGGAGCAGATGGCCACGCTGGTCACCTTCCGGGGGTCGATACCGTTTTCCCGCAGCACGGCGGTGAAGAAGATGCCGAACTCGTCGGTGGTGCCGAGCGGCGCGGTGGACTTGCGAAACTGGCCGACCAGCGTGTCGCCATCGAATACGCCGCCGTGGATCTGAGTGTTGCCGACATCAAGACAGAGCAGCATGGTGGGGTTGGGTTGAAGTGAAGGGGATCAGAATGGTCGCCGTGAGCCGCTGGGCCAGTGACCGCGCCAACTCGCTGCGGGTTGCACAGTAAATCGCCGGACCGCCGCCGGAACCATGCAGATACGCCGGGAATCGATCGCCTTCCGCCCGTCCGGCCAGGTCGTTGTGCACGACCCAGTCCGCGCCGGAATGACCGAACAGCGTCCTCACCGCCAGATCCGCGGCGGCCGCCGTCGCGCCGTTGGTCAGCTTGAAGGCAACGACCTGCAGGGCCGGGTTGCGGCTGCGCGCCCGCAGCGAGTCCACCAGCTTGGGATGGGGCCGGAGGCGCAACGTGACCGGCGCCGCCCCGGACTCCAGCTTGGCCGCGCCGGGCGGGCCGGCCCGGTCGCCGACGACCACGGCCTCGATGCCGAAGTCGCCGACCGCCGCCGCATGGATGATGGCGTCGAAATGTTCGTGCCCCAGCAACCGGCTCAGTGCGGCATCGAGTTCGGCAAAGGTGAAGAAGATTTCCTCGCGGCAGCCGGCGGCTGGCACCGCCGTCCGCGCCCGCAGCCGCACCACCTCGTGGCCACAAGCGGCCAGATGGGCCGCGATGCCCGCACCCGTGCGCCCCGTGCTGGTGTTGGTCAGCACCCGGACGCCGTCGATCGACTCGGCCGTGCCACCGCTCGTCACGAGGACGCGCAGTCGCCGCGCGGGTCGCACCAGCGCGGCTTCCACCGCCGCAACAATGTCCGCCGGTTCGGCGAGGCGGCCCTCGCCGGTTTCGCCGCAGGCGGTGCGCCCTGCCCCCACCGGCAGGAAACACACGCCCCAACCACGCAGTTTTTCCACCGCGGCCTGCGTCGCCGGATGGGCCCACATCGCGGGATTCATCGCGGGAGCGACCAACCAGGGCTTCTTCCGGTCGTGGGCGAGAAACAGCGCGCCGGGCAGGTCGTCGGCCAGGCCGGCGGCGAGACGGTTCAGCGTGTTGGCCGAGGCCGGGCAAACCAGCACAGCATCCGCCCAACGCGTGAGGTTGATGTGCTCCAGGGCCGCGCCCGGGGCAAACAGGTCGGTCAGCACCGGCACGCCAGTCAGGCCCTCGAGCGTGGCCGCGCCGTTGAAGCGCAAGGCCGCCGCCGTCGCCACCGTGCGCACCTTGTGCCCGCGCTGCACCAGCTGCGAGACCGCCTCGCAGGCCTTGTAGCCGGCGATGGAGCCGGTGAGAATGAAAAGGATGTTAGAGGCGGACATTGTCGATGAGCCTCACATTTTCGAGCTGCACGGCCCCGAGCCTCACCCCTTGGTGGTCCGCCACGTAATCAACCTTGAAACCGGCCGCGTGCAGTTCGCCGGTCGCACTTGCGGCATTCGGGGCCGCACGCAGCACGAGGGGGAAAATCGAGGCATGCCGGCGGGCCGAACCGGAAAGCAGCCGGTTGCGGGAGCTGAGCGCGAGGCCGTCGAAATCGCGAACCGTGGCACAGGCGACAATCTCACCGGGCATGAAAAGTGCCTCGACCATCCGGCGGACCAGATGGAGCTGCTGCCAGTCCTTCTCCCCGAAGTAGGACCGGTCGGGCCGCACGAGGTTGAGCAGCTTCAGCACGACGGTCAGGACGCCGTCGAAATGCCCCGGCCGGTGCGCCCCCTCCCAGCGGCGGCTGAGCTCGGTCTCGGTCACCCGGTAGCGGTAGTCATCCGGATAGAGTTCGACCGGCAGCGGCGCCAGCACGTCGTCCGCCAGGCCCTCGGCCAAGGCCAGGTCGGCCGCGAACGTGCGCGGGTAACGTGCGAGGTCGGCCGGGTCGTTGAACTGCGTCGGGTTCACGAAAATGCTCAGGACCACGCGGTCGTTCTCGGCGCGGGCGCGCTCAAGCAGGGCCCGGTGGCCCGCGTGCAGGGCACCCATGGTCGGCACGAAACCCACGGCGCGACCGGTGTAATCGCCGCCGGCACGGGCCTGCCGCCATTCGGAAATGGAATGGAATATCCTCATGCCAGCACCTCCTCCGGCGCGGGAAAGCGCGCCGCACGCACATCGCGCACGAATGCATTGACCGCCGACAGTGTGTCGGCGTGGCCCTCCCGGTAGCGGCGGGCGAACCGCGGGCGAAACCCGGCATCGAGTCCCAGCAGGTCGGCGAGCACCAGCACCTGGCCGTCAGTAGCCCCGCCCGCGCCGATGCCGATGACCGGTATGGCCAGCGAACGGCTGATGTCGGCCGCCAGCGCCGCAGGCACACATTCCAGCACGAGGGCGAACGTGCCGAGTTTTTCCAAGGCCTGCGCCTCGGCCGCCAGCCGGCTCGCGTCCTCAGCCGTGCGGCCCTGCAACCGGAAGCCGCCCAGCTGATGCACGGCCTGGGGCGTCAGCCCGAGATGACCCATCACCGGAATGCCGCTTTGAACGAGATGGGAAATGATATCCTCGTGGCCGGTCACGCCCTCGATTTTGACGGCCGTGGCGCCGGCCTGCATCAGCACGCCTGCGGCCCGGACCGCCTCCTCCCGTCCGCGCCGCACACTCAGGAACGGCATGTCGGCGATCACGATGGCCGCGGGGGCGCCGCGGCGCACGGCGGCGGTGTGGACGGCCATCATCTCCACCGTGGCATGGATCGTGGACGGAAACCCGTGCACGACCATCGCGGCGCTGTCCCCGACGAGGATGGCATCAATCTCCGAGGCCGCGAGCAGGCGGGCCATCAGGGCATCATAGGCCGTCAGGATGACGACCGGGCGCTCTTCCCGCTTGGCGCGGGCTAAATCGAGGATGCTTTTCACGCCGGTCTGACCGTTGTCCGGAAACGGAAAACCTGCGGGCGGCAGTGGTGGAACTGGAGTGCTTGTCGCATGGCGATCAGGCCTGGTGTCCGAAGACGGGGGTTATGAGTTGAACGTCCGGTCGCGATCGAGTTCGCGCCAGACCCGAAATTGATCGGCCACGTTGGCCCGGCCCGCAACTCAAATATCCGCCCCATGGCCGTCAGCCACCGACAACCGCCTTGCTTCCCGGCTTTTCCGGGCAATTTTTATGGCGTGGCGCTGCGTTACCTCACCATCGACTTCAACTCCTTCTTCGCCTCGGTGGAGCAGCAGGAGCGCCCCGAACTCCGGGGCAAGCCGGTCGGCATCGTGCCGGTGCTGGCGGAGACGACCGGGTGTGTTGCGATCAGCATCGAGGCCAAGGCCTTGGGCCTGACCCGCAACGCCCGCGTGTCCGACGCCCGCCGGATGTGCCCCGGCATCGTCATCGTCGAGGCCCGGCCCGAGACCTACATCAACTACCACCGCCGGCTGAAGGATGTCATCGCCTCACTCGTGCCAGACATCGAGGTGCAGTCTATTGACGAGGTGACCGCCCACCTGCACGAGATGCTGGACCGCGCCGGAGCCGAAAAACTGGCGAGGAAGATCAAGGCGAAGATCACGCGCGAAGTCGGCCCGCTGCTCCGCAGTTCCATCGGCATCGCCCCGACCTGGCTGCTGGCGAAAGTCGCCTCTGACATGCAGAAGCCCGACGGGCTTGTGATCCTCGACAACGAGGACATTCCCGCGAAATTGCTGCATCTTGCGCCCGGGGACATCGCCGGCATCGGGCCCAACATCCAGCGGCGCCTCGGCGAGCACGGCATCACCACGATGGCGCAGCTCTTCGCCGCCACGATGGCCGAGTTCCGCGGCATCTGGGGCGGCGTGCGCGGCGAGCAGATCTGGCGCCTGCTGCACGGCGAGGACCTCCCCTATTTCGAGCAGAAGACCGGCCAGAGCATCGGCCACGGCCACGTGCTGCCGCCGGCCAAGCGCAACCACACCGACGGCCTCGCCGTGCTGCACCGCCTGCTGCAGAAGGCCGCGATGCGCCTGCGCCACTCCAGGCTCTACGCGTCCGCCCTGAGCGTCTCGGTGGACTACACCGACGAGACGCACTGGTCCGACGAGTTCCAGCTGACGGAAACCCAGGACACGCTGCGGCTCACGCATGCACTGAACGACCTGTGGGCAAAGCGCCCGGCGAAATTCTCCCGCCGCACCCCGCTGCGCATCGGCGTCCACCTCACCGGCCTGATCGACCTGAAGATGCACACGCCCGACCTCTTCGAGGAGAAGACCGTGCAGGCCCGCGGCAAGCTCTTCGAGGCGGTGGACCACCTGAACAAGGTGCTCGGCAAGAACACGGTCTACCTCGGCGGCGCCCACGGCGCCACGAAGGACGCGCCCATGCGCATCGCCTTCACCCGCATCCCCGACCCCGAGATCGAGGAGATCGACCGCAGCTACGGGGGCCGGCTCAAGAAAAAGAAACCCGCACCGCCGGAGCCCGAGGTCTGGTAGGTGTTTCCGGGCTTCACTTTGCCCGTCGGGGCGCGGATGCTCGGGCCATGCAGACGCCCACCGACATCCAACTCATCGGCACGGAAGTGGCTCTCCGCTGGGCGGACGGCCACGAGAGTTTCATCTCGTTCGCCACGCTGCGCGCGGCCTCGCCCAGCGCGGAGGTCAAGGGCGAGCGTGACATCTTCGGCCACCAATACGGCGGCGAGGTGCCGAAGAATTTCGTCGGCATCGAGGTCACCGGCTGGGAGCGCATCGGCAACTATGCCATCCGCTTCGAGTTCAGCGACGGCCACCGGACGGGGCTCTACAGCTACGAGCTGCTGCGGCAGCTCGGGGACGCAGGGAAGGGCTGAGCCTACCTGCCCGCCACCACGCCGCGCTCGCTGCGCTCGACGAAGGTGAGGAAACGCTGGAAATCCGGAGTGGCACCCAGGGGGTGCGCATGCATCTGCTCGAAGGCCTGCGTGCGGTTGTGGCCCGCCCGGTAGAAGACGCGGAAGGCCTGCTTCACCGCTTCCAGGCGCTCGGGCGCGAAGCCGTTGCGCTCGAGGCCGACCTTGTTGATCGAGCGCGCGATCGCGGGGTTGCCGTCGGCGATGATGTAGGGCGGCACGTCCTGCACGATCTTGGACATGGCGCCGACCATGGCGTAGGCGCCGACCCGGCAGAACTGGTGGACGCCGCACTTGGCGCCGAGCCCGACGTAATCATCCACGACGACGTGGCCGGCGAGGCCGACCGAATTGCTCGCGATGATGTGGTTGCCCAGCTGGCAGTCGTGCGCGACGTGGCTGTAGGCGAGGATGTTGTTGTCGCTGCCGATGACCGTGAACTCGCCGTCCTTGGTGGCGCCGTGCACGCTGACATACTCGCGGAAGACATTGCGGTCGCCGATCTTCACGCCGGGGCGGCCGCCCTTGTATTTCAGGTCCTGCGTCTTGGTGCCGATGCAGGTGAAGGGGAAAATCTCGCACTGGGCGCCCACCGTGGTGAACCCCTCGATGCTGGCGTGGTGGTGCAGCACGGTGCCGGCACCGATGACAACCGAGGCGCCGACGAAGGCATAGGCGCCGACTACCACATCCTCGCCCAATTCCGCGCCGGGCTCGATGATGGCGGTGGGGTGAATCTGCTTCGCCATGGGGTCAGTCCAGCGCGCTGCTGTCGACGGTGGCGAACATCAGGTCAGCCGAGCAGACGGCCTGCCCGTTGACACTGCACTCGCCCTCGGCGCAGGCGATGGTGCCGCGGACCTTGGTGAGCTTGACCTTGATGAGGAGCTGGTCGCCGGGCCGGACGGGCTTGCGCCACTTCACCTTGTCACAGCTCATGAACAGGGCGGTCTTCCCCTCCATGGTGCTGCGCCGGATCATGAGGATGCCGGCGGCCTGCGCCATGGCCTCGACCTGCAGCACGCCGGGCATCACGGGGTTGCCGGGATAGTGGCCCTGGAAGAACGGCTCGTTGAACGTGATGTTCTTGATCGCGGTGAGGGTGTCCTCGGTCAGCTCCACCACGCGGTCGAGCATGACGAACGGATAGCGGTGCGGCAGCGTGTCGAGCACGCGGCGGATATCGAGGGTGGTCTCGGCGGCGATCTCGGCCTTGGTCGGCGCGGGCTTGGCCGCCTTCTTGCCGCCCTTCTGCCAGGCGGTGTATTTCTCGAAAAGGATCTTGGTCAGCTCGGCGTTGACAGCGTGGCCGGGGCGGGTCGCGACGATGTGCGCCTTCAGCGGCACGCCGAGGAGCAGGATGTCGCCGATGATATCGAGGATCTTGTGGCGCACGAACTCGTCGGCGAAGCGCAGCGGCTCCTTCGAGATGATCTTGTCACCCTTGATGACGACGGCGCAGTCGAGCGAGCCGCCCTTGATCTTGCCCAGCTTGATGAGTTCCTCGATGTCCTCGTAGATCGTGAAGGTTCGCGCGGCGGCCACCTGGGACGCGTAGACCTCCGGGTCGATGACCAGCGAGAGGTGCTGCGTGTGGATGCCGCGGTCGTCGGCCGAGGTGCAGGTGATCTTCAGGCCATCGTAAGGCAGCGCGATGATGGAGGAGTTGCCCCGCGCGACGGAGATCGTCTCGGCCAGCGAGAAATACTCGCGCTCGGCATCCTGCTCGACCGGCTCGCCCTGCTGGATGAGCTGGACGAAGGGCCGGGACGAGCCGTCCATGATCGGCGGCTCGCTGGCGTCGATATCGATGATGAGGTTGTCGATGCCGGACCCGTGGAGGGCGCTGAGCACATGCTCGACGGTGTGGAGCTTGGCGTGGCCGACCTGGATGGTGGTGGCGCGCACGAGGTCGGTGACCTGGTCCACGCGCGGCTTGAGCTCGGGGTGGCCGTGCAGGTCGACGCGCCGGAACACGATGCCGTGGTTCACGGGGGCGGGCTTGAAAGTCATGTGCACGGCGTCTCCGGTGTGCAGGGCGTTGCCCTTGATGGAGACCTCGCGCAAAAGGGTGCGCTGCTTCATGGGTATGTCGCGGCAGTGTCGGAAACCTCTTGAAAATGACAAGCTTGGAGATGCGGCGGGCCCCGGCGGGGGCTGTTCCGGAAGAAATCCGAGGGCGGTGTTGACACCGCCGAAAGCCGCTGGGTATTCCTATCCCCTTACGTAACCAAAAACTCCGACCCGACCCTGTCATGCCCGCAGCCAACGATCTCAAAAAAGGCCAAGTCATCACCTTCAACGGCGAGCCGCACCTCATCATGGAGACGCAGCACCGCACGCCCGGCAACCTGCGGGCCTTCGTCCAGGTGAAAATGCGCAACCTGCGCTACGGCAAGTCGCTCGAGCAGCGCTTCAACTCCCCGGACCACGTCGACGTCCTTCAGACTGATCGCCGCACCCTCGAGTTCAGCTACGCGGACCGCGAGGTCTTCTCCTTCATGGATCCCGAGACTTTTGAGACCTTCGAGATCAACGCCGCCATGATCGGCGAGGCGAAGAACTACCTCGTCGCCAACGGCAAGGCCGACGTCCTTTTCATCAACGAGGTCCCCGTCACCATCGACATCCCCTCCTCCGTCACCCTCAAGGTCGCCGAGAGCTCCGAGGGCATCAAGGGCGACACCGCCAGCAACGTCCAGAAGCCCGCCACGATGGAGACCGGCCTGGTCGTCCAGGTGCCGCTCTTCATCAAGGCCGGCGAGCTCATCAAGGTCAGCACCGCCGACGGTTCCTACCTCGGTCGCGCCTGAGTCGTCGCGCTTCGCTCCTCTATCGAGCCCGCGGTTCACGCCGCGGGCTTTTTTGCGCCCCTTACCAAGGCACCACGGTCGCGTCCCCGGCGTTGATCGCCGCGACCGCCGCCTTGTAGGCCACCATGGTCTCCGGGAGATCGCTGGCCGACATCTTCAGGTCGCGGAGCAAGCCGTCGCGCAGGCCGTAGATCCAGCCGTGCACGGTCAGCTCCTGGCCGCGCGTCCACGCGTCCTGCACGATGGTCGTCGAGGCCACGTTGAAGACCTGCTCGACCACGTTCAATTCGCACAACCGCGAACTGCGCGCGGTGTCATCAGGCAGCCGGTGCAGGCAGCCCTCGTGTTTCTCGCGGACGTCCTGCACGTGGCGCAGCCAGTTGTCGGCCAGGCCGACGCGCTCGCAGCGGATCACCTTGCCGATGCCGCCGCAGCCGTAGTGGCCGACCACCATGATGTGCTTCACTTTCAGCACATCGACGGCGAACTGGATGACGGAAAGGCAGTTCAGGTCCGTGTGCACGACGACGTTGGCCACGTTGCGGTGCACGAACACCTCGCCGGGCAGCAGGCCGATGATCTCGTTGGCCGGCACGCGCGAGTCCGAGCAGCCGATCCAGAGGTATTCGGGGTTCTGCTGGCGCGATAGTTTCTGAAAAAATTCCGGGTCCCGGCGCTTGATCGCCTCCGCCCAAGCTTGGTTCTGCTCGAAGAGCTTCTGCAGGCTGTGCATGAGGGCGAGATTCGGGACACGCCGCCGGTTGTCCACCCCGGAATCACACCGGTCTGGCGCGGTTCCCCTTGCAACCGGCGGGAACGCCCGGCCGCCCGCTTCCGTCAGGGGGCCTTGGCCGGCAAGCTTTCCTCCAGGATTTTCAGCGGGCCGAGCTTGACGCTGCCTTCCTTGAGCGGCGTGGCAATCGTCTCCTCCTCCTGTTTCAGGTGGCGGTCGAAGAAGGGCACGCCGGCGGCCAGCATCTTCGGATAAAGCTCGTTCAAATCATGCCGGTCAGGCTCGTCCACGACCATGGTCGTTTTCCAGAGCTCGGCGGGCTTCTCCTTCCGGTCGCCGGGGAATTTCCAGGCCGTGACCCGGATGAAAAGCTTCTCCTTTTGCGCAGCCAGCAGCTTGTGTTCGTAAAGTCCCCACTGCCGCTTGTTGTAAAGCCGCGGATCCACGGCCGCCGCCAGCAGGCTCTCGGCCGGCGTCGGCACGATGCTGTCGGAGGAAATGTCGCCGTCGATGTTGGCCAGGTAGGGATTCCGCACGTGGCCGCGTCCGTAAAGCAGGGTCAGGACGACATCAGGCGTCTCGTCAGCCACGCTCTCCCGAAATCCGTGGGTGTTCAGGGTCTGCCGCAACTGGGCCAGCAACCCGGCCTCGTCGACCGGCTGCACCAGCTTCTCGGCCGAGGGCGCCTGTTTGAGCGAAGCGATCAGGTAAACCTTGCCATGCTCGATCGGCCCGCGCTTGTGCACGCCCTGCCAGCGCTGATCGACGCTGGAGCGCACGCCGATCTCCACTTCCGCCGCGCGGACGGACCCGGCGGCCAGGGCGAGACAGGCCAATCCGCGGAAAAATTGCTGGGTGGACGAAAGCATTTGCAGCCCGACTCCGGCCAGTCGGACCGGACGCGAGCTTGCCTCAGGGCGGCGCAAAGTCACGTTTGGAAACAAGATGATGAATCCACTCCTGCGTCTGTCTTGCCTCCTGACCCTGGCCGCCGCCGGTGTGCTGTCCGGTGCCGCCGCCAACGCACCGCGTTTCAACCACGCCGCCTTCTACGTGGTGGACCTGAGGGTTAGCGCCGACTTCTACCGCGACGTCGTCGGCCTGCCGGTGATCCCCGAGCCGTTTCACGACGGCAAACACGCCTGGTTCGAAATCGGCCCCATGCAAGCCCTCCATATCATCTCGGGCGCCGAGAAGGTCCTGCCCAAGGAAAAGCGCACGCACCTGTGCCTGTCCGTGCCGTCGGTGGACGCCTTCGCCACCCGGCTCGCGCAGCACAAGGTCAGCTACGAGAACCTCGCCGGCGAAAAATCCGCCGTCACGCGCCGTCCCGACGGCGTGAACCAGATCTATTTCCAGGACCCGGACAGCAACTGGATCGAGATCAACGACGCGAAGGAGTAGCCGGTTCATGTCGCTGATCTGCCCGCTTTGTCGCGGTGCGCTGGCTCCGTCCGGCAAGTCCTACCGTTGTGAGAAAGGTCATGCCTTCGACGTGGCCAAGGAAGGTTACCTCTCGCTCCTGCACGGCCGGCAAAAGGGCGAGGGCCGCGGCGACAGCAAGGCCATGATCCTCGCCCGCGACCGCGTGCACCGGACGGGAGTCTTTGATTCGCTGGTGAAGGCGCTGGCGGCGTTGCCGCTCGCGCCACCGCCGAAAAACGTCGTCGAGCTGGGCTGTGGCGAGGGCTTCTTTCTCGGCCATGTCGCGCATTCCCATGGCATCGCCACCAGCTACGGCCTGGACCTGTCCGTCGACGCCGTGAAGCTGGCCGCCAAGACGCTGAAACAATCGCTTATCCTGCGCGCCGACCTGCTCAATCCCCTGCCCTTTGCCAACGGCAGCCTCGATCTGGTCCAGTCGATCTTCGCCCCGCGCCCGCTGGCCGAGATCAAACGCGTCCTGCGCCCGGGCGGCCACGCCCTCTTCGTCTATCCCCAAGCCGACCACTGGCAGGAACTCCGCGCCTTTCTCCCGCTGGCCAAAATCGGCGAGGAAAAACTGCCCGCCGATCCGGAGGGTTTTGTCACCGCAGCCTCATCGCATGTCTGCGCAAGGATCGAACTCAGCCATGCCGTGCTCGTCGACTTGGTGGAAATGTCCCCTTCGATCCATCGCCTGATCCGTGAAGGCACCCCATGGCAAAATCTCCTGCCCGCCGGCTTGGCCGCGACCCTGTCGGTGCGCCTCGCGCTTTTGCGCAGGCTCTAGCAAATCACACGACGACCTTGCTGCGCCAACCCGCGATCCGGCCGACGTTCTTTGCGTCAATGGGATCGGTCTCGGAGAATTCCGGCTGCCAGCGCGGGTTGATGCGGGCATAAAGGCTGTTGCTGACCACGATTTCATCGCAGCCGGCCTGACCCATCAGCCGGGCCGCGACATTCAGCCCATCACCGACAAAACCGATATGCGTCCGGCTGTAAGGACGGAGGGAGAGCAGTTCAAGTTCACCCAAGGCCATGCCGACATGGACGCCATGCGCGGGCTGCAACCGGTCGATCCGGCGCTGCCACTGACTAGTGACGGACTTGCCGATGCTGCAGATTGCCCGGGCCGTTTCGTGGGCCGCGTCCAAATAACCCTCCCGCCGGTCGGGCAGGCCGAAAATGCCGACGACCTCGTCCCCCACGAATTGATAAAGCAGGCCGCCGCGATCGATGATCTGCGAGCGAACCTTGGCATAGAATGACGTGAGCGATTCCCGCACGACCCGGGCGTCTGACGTATCCCGCACAAAACCGGAAAAGGAACACAGGTCAGCGATCACGATGGCCACCTCGGGATACGTGGCGGGTTGCAACACCTGCCGGGGGTGCCCGGCTTTTTCATAGAGCTCCCGGACCCGCCAGAATCCCAGGTGCCACAGCAACTGCGCGCGCAGGGCATCGTGCTCATACGGCTGGCCCGGCGCAGCCAGGAAGGCATAGCGGCCCATGGCGTGCTCGATGGCGGCCCGCACATCGAGCAGCCGGTCGGGTTCGATGCGGTCAACGTCGACGCGGAAGTGGCGCTTGATCATCTGCTGCAGCCGGGTCTCGTTCCAGACCTCCAGTTCCAAGCCCGGATGCAACACCGCACGGGCCTGCGCGATCAGGCTGGCATAGTCGGGCCGGCCGGACTCGTCGACCACCAGGACCACGCCGTTGGCGGCCTTGGTCACCGCGGTCGGCACGTGGTATTTCCGCTTCAGGGACCTCACCAGCGCCTCGTTGCTGTAGCCGAAGTTCACCTCCACAAACCGGGCCGGCTGCCCGTGCGGCTGGATACGGATGTCGGCAAACGTCCCCGGCGGGCCGAGATGCGCCTCCCGGTCGATGTTGATGGCATCAGGCCGGATGCCCTTGGCAATCGTGTGCTCGAAACGACACAGGTCCGCGCAAACTTCCTCCAGGAGCAGGCGCATTTCGACGGCCGAGTAAGCGTCAGGCATGAAACCGACTTCACGGCCGGGCCCATCCCGGGTCAAAGGCAAACTGGCCGGACAGCTAGGATCAGTCTGCTCACACCACCCGCGACCACAGCACCTTGAGGTAGCGGCTTTCGGGGCAGTTGGAATAGATGGGGTGGTCGATGCCGGGGCCCGTGCGGTCGAAGATCTGCAGGCGGCGGTTCAGGCGGTGGGCACCCTTGATGACGCATTCCTCAAACGTCTCGAGGGACACGAGGCCGGAGCAGGAGCACGTGACGAACAAGCCGCCCGGTTTCACGAGGCTGGCGGCGATCTGGTTCAGGTCGGAATATTTCCGCATGCCCTCGGAGGCGCCGGCGGGTTCGCGGGTCATGACGAACTTCGGCGGGTCGCACATGACGGCGTCGAACTGCTCGCCGTTCTTCTGCATCTGCCGCGCATAGGCGAAGGCGTCGGCGTGCACCCACTTCAGCTTGTTCGGCGAAATCTGGTTCAGGTTGGCGTTGCGCCGGCCTTGGGTGATCACGTCCTCATCGAGATCGACGGCCGTCACCTCGGTCGCGCCGCCGAGCATGGCATTGATCGAGAAACCGCCGGTGTAGCTGCAGAGGTCGAGCACCCGCATGCCCTTCACGAGCGAGCCGAAGCGCTTCCGGTTGTCGCGCTGGTCGCAAAAGAAGCCCGTCTTGTGCCCCTCGGCGAAATCCACCTCATACTTCACCCCGTGCTCCCGAATCTTCACCTTGTCGGGCGCGGAGGCGGTGATCTCCTTCATCTGCGAGGGCTTGATGCCCTCGAGGCTGCCGAGGTCGTGGTCCACGTGGACGCGGACATGCTTCGTGCCGAGCAGGCTGTGCAGCAGCGGCAGCCACCTGGGCAGGCGCTGGAAGATGCCGAGCGAATAGACGTCGCAATAAAGCGTGTCGCCGTAGCGGTCGATGGTCAGGCCGCTGATGCCGTCGCCGTCGGAGTTGATGACGCGCCAGGCGTCGCTCACCGCGTCCAGCTGGAACATGTCCTGGCGCAGCGTGACAGCCCGGCGGATCGCCATCTCGAAATACTCCTCGCCGATGGGCTCGCTGGAGTGGACGACGACGCGCAGCGGCATCTTGGCGCGCGGGTTGAAGAGCCCGGTGCCGACGCGGTGGCCGAACTTGTCGTAGACGGAGACCAGGTCACCCGGCCGGGCATCGCGCGAGACGTCGCCGAGCATGCGCGGGAAAATGGCCGGCTGGAACGAGACGAACTTCAGCTGGGCCCACGGCTTGGACCACTGCTCGGGCGGCAGCGGGTCGCCCTGGTCGGGGCGGCCGGGGTTGATCGGGGACTTCTCGTCGAGCTCTTCCATTCCCGCCCACGCAATGCGGCAAAAGCGCGAAGGGCGAATCTTTTGTAAGGGGGCGCCGCCGGACGACGCTAGCAGTCCTCAAGCCCGCGTCTTGCCAATCAGGAAGTAGAGGATGGTGCCGAGGAACGGCAGCAGGATGATCAGGATGATCCAGAGCACCTTGTTCGGGTTGCTGCTCTTGATGCAGTCGACCAGCGCGACGATCCAGAAGATGAAACAGAGGACGGCGACCAGGTAGTTCAGGTTCATGGGAGTGGAATATACCGACAGGCGGTTGCTGATGCGATGGGGCCAATACCTACCCCAACCAGGCCCCCGGGCGGCCGGCCGGGTTCACTCGCAAAACCGCACCGCGCAAAGAAAAGGCCGGTCCGCGAGGACCGGCCTGAAGGAGACGTGGGGCTGATTAAGCCACGCGCTCGACGACGAGCGGGGGCGGGATCGGCCGCTTGGGCGCGAGACGGTAGGCGTCCTTGAAGAAGTTGAGCGCCTGCTCGAGCTTCGCCTCGTCGTTGTAGTGGATCATCATCAGCGGCTCGCCCTGCTTGACCTGCGTGCCGACCTTCTTGATCTCCGAGACGCCGACGGCGTAGTCGATCTTGTTGTGGTGGGCGGCATCCTTGCCGGCGCCGAGGAGCGAGACGCCCTTGGCGATCATGGCGGCGTTGATGGTGTGCACGTAGCCGCGCTTCGGGGCGGGCAGCTTGCGGATGTGTTTCGCGGTCGGGAATTTTTCCGGGTGGTCGATGTAGGAGACGTCGCCGCCCTGGGCCTTGATCATGTCCTTGAACTTCTCGAGGGCCGAGCCGTCGGTCAGGTGGCGCTGCACGGTCTGCTTGGCCGAGAGCGTGGAGCCGGCGACGCCGGCGAGGCGGACGATCTCCATGCCGAGCTTGAGCACGAGTTCCTTCATGTCCTCGGGACCCTCGCCCTTGAGGAGCGCGATGGCCTCCTTGATCTCGAGCGCGGTGCCGACGGTGTCGCCGAGCGGCTGGTTCATGTCGGTGACGAGCGCGACGCAGCGGCGCTTCATCGAGCGGCCGACGCGGGTCATGGAGCGGGCGAGTTGCTTGGCCTGCTCAAGGTCCTTGATGAAGGAACCATTGCCCCACTTCACGTCGATCACGAGGCCCTCGGCACCCTCGGCGAGCTTCTTGGAGAGCACGCTGCCGGTGATGAGCGGGAGGCTCGGGATCGTGCCGGTCTCGAGGCGGAGGTCGTAGAAGATCTTGTCCGCCGGGGCGAGCTCGGGGCTCTGCTCGGCGATGGCACCGCCGACGCGCGCGAGCTGGTCGACGAAGTGCTGGATGGACATGTGGCTCTTGAAGCCCGGGACGGCCGAGAGCTTCTCGAGGGTCGTGATGACGAACTCCTGCTCGACGCCGCACATCATCGGGACGACAACGCCACTGGCCATGGCGAGCGGGGCGAGAACGAGCGCCGTTTTGTCACCGACGCCGCCGGTGGAATACTTGTCGATCTTCGGCTTCGAGATATGTGACAGATCGATGACTTCGCCGGAAAGCATCATCTCCTCCGTGAGAATCGCCGTCTCCTGGGCCGACATGTTGGCGAAGTAAATCGCCATCAGGAGGGCCGCCTGCTGGTGCTGCGGCATCTCTCCATCAAGGGTCGAATCAATGATGTAGCGGATTTCCTCCTGCGTGAATTCCTGGCCGTCGCGTTTCTTCTCAATCAGGGAAGTAAACGAAGGCTTGATGAACCGGCGGGTGGGAATGGGACGTTTTCTCATGGAAGGCACTGTGTGTGGCGAGGGGATCGCGCCGTGCGGCGCAAAGCTCGCAGAGGCAATGGGTTTTGCCAATTTTGTCGAGACTAAAATGGCCGGTTCCGGGGCCAAATTTACAGTGGATTCCATGCGACAGGATACATGGATTTACAATTCCCGCAACCCGCCAAAATCATTCTTGCTCAATGCCAAGCGCAATTCCTCAATCACCCGATGTCCCTGCCTTTCAACGTCGCGAGTCACCTCGACACCGCCCTCCGGGCCGCCGCCGCCGAGCTCGGTTTGACCGACCGGGGCTTCCAGCCCGAGGTGCGGGTGGCCGACCCGGCCAACGGTGATTTTCAGGCCAACGGCGCCCTCGCCTTCGCCAAGCGTGAAAAGCAAAACCCCCGCGCCCTCGGCCAGCAGATCGTCGATAAACTGGACGCTTTGAAGGAGCATTATGACATCTCCCTCGCCGGCCCGGGCTTCATCAATTTCCGCCTGAAACCCGCCGCCCTGCTCAGCTGGCTCCAGACCTACGACTCCGAGGAACACCTGCAGACCGGCGCCGCCAGCGCCCGCCGCGGCCAGACCTGGATCGTCGACTACTCATCGCCCAACACCGCCAAGCAGATGCATGTCGGCCACCTGCGTTCCGCCGTGATCGGCGAGGCCATCTGCCGCCTGCTCGCGTTCAGCGGCGCGAAGGTGATTCGCGACAACCATATCGGCGACTGGGGCACGCAGTTCGGCAAACTCATCTGGGCCTACAAGCGCCACCTCAACGCCGCCGCGCTCGCCAGCGAGCCGCTCGAGGAGTTCGAGCGCCTCTACAAGCTCGGCAACAACGCCGCCGAGGCCGACCCCGCCGTCCTCACCGAGGCGCAGCAGGAACTCGTCAAGCTGCAGGCCGGCGACGCCGAGAACCTCGCGATCTGGCACAAGATCAACGACGTCTCCCTCGCCGCCTTCCAGGTCATCTACGACCAGCTCGGCATCAGGTTCGACGTCACCCTCGGCGAGTCCTTCTACAACGACAAGGTCGAGCGCGTCTACCGCGAGCTGACCGACTGCGGCCTCGCCGCGGAAAGCCAGGGCGCGCTCGTCGTCTTCCACCCCGAGCACCCGCGCTTCAAGACCCAGCCCTTCATCATCCGCAAGAAGGACGGCGCCGCCAACTACGCCTCGAGCGACCTCGCCACCGCGCTCTACCGCGCGGAGCATTTCAAGGTCGACGGCGCGGCCTACGTCATCGATTTCCGCCAGAGCGACCACTTGGACCAGCTCTTCCTGACGACGAGTAAGTGGTTCGAGAAGACCGGCCGCAAGCTCCCGCAGCTCGAGCACGTGGACTTCGGCACCGTGCTCGGCGAGAACAACAAGCCGCTCAAGACGCGCGATGGGGAAAACATCCGCCTGAAGGATCTCCTCACCGAGGCCCGCGAGCGCGCCTTCCAGCTCGTCAGCGGCAAGAACCCGGATTTCCCCGAGGCCGAGCGCCGCGCCATCGCGGACGTCGTCGGCGTCGCCTCCGTGCAATACGCCGACCTCTCGCAGAACCGCTCCAGCGACTACGTGTTCGCCTGGGACAAGATGATCTCCCTCGAGGGCAACACCGCCGCCTACCTGCTCTACGCCGTCTCGCGCATCCGCTCCATCTTCCGCAAGGCCGGGCTCGACGCCGCGCACCCGCCGGTCGCCGGCGCCACCGCGCCGGAATCGCCGCAGGAGATCGGCCTCGCCCGCAAGCTCGTGAAGCTGTCCGACGCCGTGCAGCTCGCCACCAACACGCTCCGGCCGCACTTCCTCTGCCTCTACCTCTACGAACTCGCCGGCGAATTCAGCACCTTCTACGCCGCCGACAAGGTCATCGTCGACGACCCGGCGGTGCGCGCCCGGCGCCTGCTGCTCTGCCACCGCACGCTCATCGAGCTCGAGGCCGGCCTGCACCTGCTCGGCCTGCGCACGGACCTGGAGCGGATGTAAGGCGGCTGGCACCGGGATTAAGCCCGGACGCTTACTTCGCTCTTGCCGCTGCCGCCCCGGGCCGCAACATGGCGCCACTATGTCCGGCGGCTCTCCAGATCCCACCGGCCCGGAATATTACATCCGCGGCCTCAACGACACCGAAGCGCGCGGCCCGTTCTCGATGGAACAGCTGCGCTCGCTCACCGAGAGCAGCGACCCGGCGAAGAACGTCACCCCGGAAACCTATTTCTACGACGCCACCTCGGAGCAATGGCTCCAGATCGGCACCCATGACCAGCTGAAGAACGTCCTCTGGCCTGAGAAGAAGAAGATGGGCTTCAAGCAGAAGGAGTTCAAGGCCGTCAACGAGGAGAAGTCCGACAGCGCCCCGGCCATCACGGTGCAGGACTTCCTCGCCGCCGCCGAGGGCAAGACCGACGAGACCAAGGGCAAGCAGGACAAGTCCGACCAGATGATGAAGGCCGCGCAATGGGGCACCCGCTCCGCCGCCATCATCTGCCTCCTGAGCGCCATCGCCCTCATCCTGCCCAACATCGACGCGCTCATCGCCATGGACATGGCCAAGCTGGCCGACAAGCCCTTCGTCTACCTCGGCATTGTCGATGCTGTCATCGGCCTGCTGCTCCTCCTCGGCGTCATCCAGATCTATCCGTTTGTGCGCTTCCGCGCCGTGTTCGGCCTCGGGTTTCTCGGTTTCCTGTTCATGACCCAGGGCCAGCTCACGCCGATGATCGCGGTGGCCGCCGGCTCGACCGGGCTGTATTTCTGCACGATCTTCCTGAGCTACATCCCGCTCGCGGTCGCGGCGCTCGTCGGCCTCGGCGGCATGGCGATGCTCGCCACCCTGGCTTACTCCTGAGCGCGCCCCGGCGCGCCCGGTCACGCCCATGCCGCTGCCCGCGCTTATTTCCCGGCTCCGGCGGCTCTGGACGCACGACATCTGGGCGGCCGGCCTGATCCGCGACCGCTCGCCGAAGAGCCGGTTCTTCGCGCTGCTGCGGGTCGCCTCCATCACCATCTCCGGGCTCCATGAGATGCACGTGGCCATCCGCGCCGCCGCCCTGAGCTTCAACTCGCTGCTCGCGCTCGGCCCGCTCGTGGCCATCGCCGTCCTCATCTCGGGCTTTGCCCTCGACAACCAGGATCCCGCCTTCGCCGCCCAGGGCCTCAACCGCGTCATCAGCTTCATCGCCCCGCAGGTCGCGCAATACGACCAGGCCCAGGCCACGGAGGACGAGATCGCCCACGGCGCCCCGGTCGCCGGCCAGCCGGCCGCCACGCCGGAAATGGTGCGGCTCATCAACCAGTTCATCTCCAGCTCGCGCTCCGGCACCGCCGGCCTCATCGGCATCCTCACCCTTTTCTTCATCGTCATCGGCCTGTTCACGACGATCGAGAACACCTTCAACGACATCTGGGGTGTCCGCCGCGGGCGGAGCCTGCTCGCCCGCATCGTCTATTACTGGAGCGTCATCACCCTCGGCGCCCTGCTCTTCTTCACCTCGCTCACGCTGCTCTCCGCGGGCGCGTTCATGAACATCTTCTTCGAGAAGATTCCCCTCGGGGCCCAGCTGAAGAGCCTGTTTGTCTGGATGCTGCCGTCCGGCTCCGTCCTCCTGCTCGTGTTCATCCTGACCCTGTTCTACCGGCTCGTGCCGCACACCCGCGTGCGCTGGGGCGCCGCGCTGCTCGGCGCGGTCATCGTCACCGCCCTGCTCTTCCTCAACAACTACCTCGCGTTCCTTTATTTCAAGCGCGTCGTCCTTTCCAAGAGCCTCTACGGCTCGGTCAGCATCATGCCGATCCTGATGATCGGCCTCTATATCTTCTGGTTCTTCGTGCTCGTCGGCGGCCAGATCACCTACGCGGTGCAGAACGTCCGCTACCGCAGCAGCCAGACCGCCTGGCACAGCCTCAACCATGTCACCCGCGAGAGCATGTCGCTCGTCGTGCTCCTGCTCATCGCCCGGCGTTTCAAGGTCGCCGCGCCGGCCTACTCCGTCAGCGAGCTGGCCGCGCTGATCCGCGTGCCGTCGCAGATCCTCAACGAGAGCCTCAACCGCCTCAGCGATATCAAGCTCATCGCCGAGCTGCCCCCCGCCGAAGGCGCCGACCCCAATGATTTCCGCTACCAGCCAGCCCGCCCCCTCACCCAAGTCACGCTCGAGGAGTTCCGGCGCGAGTTTGAGAACTACGGCGAGGCCCCCACCGCCGGCCTGCTCGACAACGTCGATCCCGTCCTCGCCCTCTATCACAAGCGCCTGGCCGAGGCCCTCCCGCCCGTCCTTGGCGGCCAGACGCTCGACGAGCTCATCGACGACCTGCAGCCCAGCCAGACCTACGCGCCCTTCCCGGTGAAGGGCCAGGCCTGAGCGCGGACGGCGCCGGACCGCCTGTTTCGCTCGTAAAAGCGGCCCCTCCACCGGTCCAAAAGGGAGCTGCTTCGCCTGTTGACAGCGGCACCTCCGTTTCTAGGTTCAGCCCCTTTCCCCCATGATTTCCTGGATCCAACGCTACTTTCAGAAGCACTTCCGCCTCGTTTTCGCCATCATCCTGATCGCCGTGGCCGTGCCCATGGTTTTCATCTATAGCGCCTCCGGCGGCACCGGCGGCGACCGCAGCGGGAAGCTGATCGAGCGCTCCTTCTTCGGCTACAACCTCGGCAACGCCGAGCAGACCCGCCGCATCTTCTCCGACGCCACCTGGAGCATCCGCCTCAAGGCCGGCTACGACGCCCTCCAGGGCGACCAGGTCCAGCAATATGCCCTCCAGCGCATCGCCGGCCTCGCCCTCGCCGACGAGCTCCACCTGCCCGTCCCGACCGCCGACCAGGTCGCCAAGGTCATCACCACCCTGCGCGCCTTCCAGAACCAACAGGGCCAGTTCGACCAGGCCCGCTACACCCAATTTGGCGACTCCCTCAAGACCCGCACCGACCTCACCGGCGCCGACGTCAACCGCATCCTCCGCGACGACCTCCGCCTCGAGGCGCTCGGCAAGCTCATCGGCGGGCCGGGCTACGTCCTGCCCCACGACATCAAGCAGCAGCTCAGCCTCGCCGACTCCGTCTGGACCGTGCAGGTCGCCACGCTCGACTACAACGCCTTCAACCCCGCGATCAACCCGACCGAGGACACGCTGAAGAAATTCCATGAGGATAACGCGTTCCGCTACGAGGTGCCGGCCCGTCCGCGCCTGAGCATCGTCGAGTTCAAGGGCGCTGAGTTCATCCCGCCGGTCGCCCCGACCGAGGCCGATCTCCGCGCCTACTATGACGCCAACCAGAGCCGCTTTCCCGCGCCGGCCGACGCCGAGAAGAAGGACGACAAGCCCGCGCTCACGCCGGCCGCCCCCGTCGACAATTTCCCGAAGGTCCGCACCCAGGTCGAGGCCGCGCTCAAGAATGCCGTCGGCGCCCGCGGCGCCTCCAAGGCCGCCAACGACCTCGCCACCGCTCTCTTCGAGCGCAAGCTCGCCCCGAATTCCGCCGAGCTGGCCGCCTTCCTCGCCGAGCAGCGCCGCCCGGCCAAGGCCGTCGCCCCGTTCACACCCGACAATCCGCCGGCCGACATGCCCTGGCTCGCCAACTACTCCGACCAGATCTCCCGCCTGAGCGAGCAGCGCCACTTCTCCGACCCGCTGCCCACCACCGACAGCTTCGTGATCCTCCTCTGGAACGAGAACCTGGCCGGCTACAAGCCGCTCTTCGCCGAGGTCCGCGAGCGCGTGCTGGCCGACTACAAGGAAAGCGAGAAGCGCAAGCTCTTCATCGCACGCGGCCAGGCCCTCCGCACCCAGCTCCAGGCCGCCGGCACCGGCTTCGGCACCGCGGCCGCCGCCGAGAAACTCGATGTCAAGAGCTTCGCCAACTTCACCCTCCGCCAGCCGCCGCAGGACATCCCCTACGCAGCATTCAGCGCCCTGCAGACCCTCGAGGCCGGCAAGGTCGCCGAGATGATCGCGGAGGCCGCGAAGGGCTACCTGGTCTATGCCCAGGAAAAGAAGCTGCCCGACCTCACGCCCGCCAACCCGCGCTACGCCGAGCTCCAGCAGCAGATGATGCTCCGCACCTCGGCCAACAACAGCAGTGCCTACCTCGCCGGCCTCGTGGAGCGCGAATTGAAGAAATCCGAGCCTGCGGCGCCCTGAGCCCCGCCTTCGGACCCTGGGGTGCCGCTCATCCTGTCATAAAGCCGCCCGCCCACTCCTATCGTGCCACCGCCCCTGCGGTGGCATTTTCTTTCCTGAAACCACCCGGCTGTGGGCACCGTCACAAAAAGCTTAAACTTTTGACCAATTTCGCGTGTTCTACCGCTGTCCCAGCCTCCCTCTTCTCATGATCATGATCCCCCGCCGTCTCACCGCCGCCTTGCTGGCCGCTTCCTTCGCCTGCTCGGCCGCTCTCGCCCAAGACAGCGCCGCTCCCGCCACCGCCGCTCCCGAGCTCACCCTTGAGCAGTGCATCAACCGCGCCCTGGCGCGGAACTTCACCCTCGAGATCGGCCGCTACGCCCCCGAGATCGCCAAGGACGGCATCGAGATCGCCAAGGGCGGCTACCAGCCCCAGCTCTCCGTCACCGGCGCGACCGGCGGGAACAGCAGCCCCGGTTTCGACAGCCGCTCGTCCAACCTGCGCGTCGGCGTCACCCAGAAGCTCTACACCGGCACCACCCTCAGCGCCAGCAGCCGGCTCGACCGCAGCTCCTCTGACCCCTTCACCGTCGGCTCACTCAATCCCGCCTACGACGCCGACCTGACCCTCTCCGCCCGCCAATCCCTGCTCCGCAGCCTCGGCTCCGAGGTCAACCGCGCCGGCCTCAATCGCGCCAAGATCGGCCTCGACCGCGCCAACCTCGACTACAAGGCCACCGCCCTCGGCGTCATCCAGGATACCGAGAACGCCTACTACAACCTCGCCTTCGCCCGCGAGCAGCTCGCCGTCCGCAACTTCTCCTACGCCCTCGCCCAGCGCCTCTTTGACGAGGCCAAGATCCGCCGTGACACCGGCGTCGCCACGAACCTCGACGTCCTCCAGGCCGAGGTCGGCGTCGCCAACGCCCGCCGCAACGTCATCCTCGCCGAGCAGTCCGTGAAGGACCGCCAGGACGCCCTGCTCGCCCTCATCGGCCAGTTCGAGCTCGATAACGCCATCGGCGCCGTGCGTTTCGCCGAGGTCAGCCCGGCCACCCCCGTCTTCGCCTCGTCCTACCAGATGGCGAAGCAGAACCAGCCCGACTACCTTTCCTCCCTGGCCGCCATCGAGCAGCTCAAGCTCGACCTCAAGGTCGCCAAGGACGACAGCAAGCCCGACCTCACCGTCGGCGCGGCCCTCGGCCTCAGCGGCACCAACGGCAGCGGCAAGGACGCCTTCGGCGACGCGCTCGACCGGCAGAACCACTCATGGCAGGTGGACTTCGCCTTCAATTATCCCTGGGGCCAGACCTCCGGCAAGGCCCGCTACCGCCAGAGCCTCGCCGGCCTCAGCCGCGAACAGGTCCGCCTGAAGCAGGTCGAGCAGAACATCGAGCTGCAGGTCCGCAGTGCCGTCCGCTCGGTCGAGACCAACCTCGAGAGCGTCAAGATTGCCACCCTCGCCGCCAAGCTCAGCGAGCAGCAATACGAGCTCGAGAAGGCCAAGTTCGACGCCGGCCAGTCCACCAGCCGCCGCGTGCTCGAGGCGCAGAACGACCTGGAAGACGCCCGCGTCAACGAACTCCAGGCCAAGGTCAGCCTGCGGGGCGCCATCTCCACGCTCCACCGCGTCGAGGGCAGCTCGCTCCAGCGCTACTCGGTGAACCTGCCGTAAACCGGGGCGACCCGTTTCATCCTTTCGGCCTACGATTAAACCCTTGTCGCCCCTCGGCGGCAGGGGTTTTCCTTTGGGCACCCCGCGGTCATGCAGTTCAAGACCATCATCGAGCCGTTCCGCATCAAGACGGTCGAACCCATCCGGTTCACCACGCGCACACAGCGCGCCGCCGCGCTGGTCACCGCCCATCACAACCTGTTTCTCCTCAAGGCCGAGGATGTCATCATCGACCTGCTGACCGACTCCGGCACCGGCGCCATGTCCGCCGCGCAGTGGTCCGGCATGATGTCCGGCGACGAGTCCTACGCCGGCGCCCGCTCGTTCTTCCGCTTTGAGTCCGCCGTGCGCGACGTCACCGGCTACCGCCACATCATCCCGACGCACCAGGGCCGCGCGGCCGAGCGCATCCTGTTCACGAGCGCCTGCAAGGCGGGCGACATCGTGCCGAACAACACGCATTTCGACACCACCCGCGCCAACCTCGAAGCGGTCGGCGTCACCGCGCTCGACCTGCGCTGCCCAGAGGCGACGCAACCGTCGCTCGTGGCCCCGTTCAAGGGCAACATCGACCTCGTCGCGCTGGAGCGCTGCCTGACCGAAAACAAGGGCCGCGTGCCGTTCGCGATGATCACCATCACGAACAACTCCGGCGGCGGCCAGCCGGTCAGCCTCGCCAACATCCACGCCGCCTCCGCACTGTGCAAGGCCCACGGCGTGCCGCTCATCCTCGACGCCTGCCGCTTCGCCGAGAACGCCTGGTTCATCAAGCAGCGCGAGCCCGGCCAGGCCGGCCGCACGCCCGCCGCCATCGCCCGCGAGGTGTTCGACCTCGCCGACGGTTGCACCATGTCGGCCAAGAAGGACGGCCTTGTGAACATCGGCGGCTTCCTTGCGCTGAACAACGACGCCCTCGCCGCCAAGTGCCGCAACAATCTCATCCTCACCGAGGGTTTTCCCACCTACGGCGGCCTCGCCGGCTACGACCTCGAGGCGCTCGCCGTCGGCATCAAGGAGGTCCTCGACGAGGATTACCTGCGCTACCGCATCGCCTCCGTGGCCTACCTCGGTGACAAGCTCACCGCCGCCGGCGTCCCGATCGTCCAGCCGCCCGGCGGCCACGCGATCTACATCGACGCCAAGGCCATGCTGCCGCACATCCCGCCGGGCGAATACCCTGCTTGGGCCCTGTCGCTGGCGCTCTATCTCGAGGGTGGCGTGCGGTCGGTCGAGATCGGCTCCGTGATGTTCGGCCGCCAGCCCGACGGCACGGAGAAGGCCGCCCCCATGGAACTCGTGCGACTCGCCTTCCCCCGCCGCGTCTACACCCAGAGCCACGTCGACTACCTCGCCGAGGTCATCCTGCATGTGCACGGCCTGCGCGACCGGCTCCGTGGCGTCACGATCACGGCGGCCCCGGAGATGCTCCGGCATTTCACCGCGCAGTTCGCCCCGGCCGGCGGCCGGCTTTTGGTGGACTAATTGCGCCGGCCACTTTTGCTGGCCGGGTGAAACCTGAGTTCAAATACGGCCTGATCAACGGCGCGGGCGTCTGCGTGTGGATCGCGCTCGAATACCTGCTCGGTTTCCACACCACGCGGCCGGAAATCGGCAGCTACACCGGCCTGTTGTCCAACCTGGTGCCGCTGACCGTGCTGTTCCTGCTGCTGCGCAAGAAGCGCGCCGCCATCTACGACGGCCATCTTTCCCTCGGCGCGGGCATCTGGTCCGGGATCCTGGCGTCGTTCGTGGCCTCGCTCGTGGTTTACAGCTTTCTCGTCAGCTACACGCACTTCGTGAATCCGATCTGGATCGAGCACGCGCTGGAGGTGAAGGTCGCGCAGCAGCGCGCCGCCGGCGTTTCAGAGGCCGCCATCCAGCAAAGCATCACCTTGACCCGCAACGCCTACACACCCGCGGGCATGATCACCTCGATCATCGTGGGGCTTACGCTCATGGGCGGAATCTTCTCCCTCGTCCTCACCTTGTTGGTGCGTTCGCTGCCGCACCGCCCTGACTAGGCGAACAGGTCACCAGTCTGCGCGGTCGCGGCCGGCACCTGCCGGTGCGCCGGCAGCTGGGTCTTGAACCAGGTCCGCTGCTTCTTCACCAGCGCGCGGGTGTTCCGCGTGATGGCCGCGGCCAGCTCCGGTTCCATCAGCCGGCCCTCGATGAAATCAACCGTCTCGCGATAACCAATTGCGCCGGCCGCACTGGGATTTTCCTTGAGCCCCCGCGCCAGCAACCCGCGCACCTCGGCCACCAGCCCGGCGGCAAGCATTGCGCCGACCCTCTGCTCGATGCGCAGGTCCAGTTCGGCCGGTTCGCGCACCAGTTCGCAAAGCTCCACGGTGCAATCGGCGAACGGCGCCGGCTGCGCGTCAAAGTCCGCCTGCAGCGCCGCCAGCGTCCGGCCGGAGGCCCGGCAGCGCTCCAGCGCCCGCAGCACGCGCCGCGGGTTCTGCACGTCGAGCCCACCGAGCCCCGACGGATTAAGCTGCATCAATTCGGCCACGAGCGCAGCCAGTCCACCCGCCGCTTCCAGCCGGGCCCGCAATTCCGCCCGCAATTCAACCGGCACCGCGACTTCGTCCGCCACCGGGGCGAAGAATGACTTCAGGTAGAACCCGCTGCCGCCGGTCACGAGCACCCGCCGGCCCCGGGCCAGGATGCCTTCGATCGCGACGCGGGCCTTCGTCACGTAATGCGTCACATCCATCCGCTCCCGCAGGTCGCAGATGTCGATCAGGTGGTGCGGCACCCGGGCGAGCTCGGCCTTGGTCGGCTTCGCCGTGCCGATGTCGGCGCCGCGGTAGAAGAGCAGCGAGTCGCACGACACGATGTCGGCGCCGTTGGCCTCGGCCCAGCGGAGCGCCAGCTCGGTTTTGCCGACGGCGGTGCAACCGGTGAGAACATGAAGGGTGCGTAACATGCCCCCATGCAGGCCGGACGCCGAATCGTTGCAAAACTACTTTTGCCAAATCGTCACAAAATCGACTCACTTCGGGTCCCCTGTCCCCTTTGAAAGCCCGGTTCATCTTCAACCCCTACTCCGGCAGCAACCGCCGCAACCCCTACCTGCGCGACCGGGCGGCCGCTTTCATCAGGGAACGCGGCCTCGACGCCACCGTGGTCGACACCCTGCGGCCGCGCCACGCCACCGAACTGGCCGCGCAGGCGGTGGCCGAGGGCTGCGAACTGGTCGTTGCCATCGGCGGCGACGGCACGATGAACGAGGTGGCCACGGCCCTCGTGGACACGCCCGCGGTCTTTGGCCTCATCCCCTGCGGGTCGGGCAACGGCCTCGGCCGCCACGTCGGCATCCGCAAGCCCGGCCACGGCGCCTTCCGCACGCTGCTTGAGGGCCGGCCGATGCCGATCGACACTGGCCTGGTCAACGGCTTCGCCTTTTTCAACGCCATGGGCCTCGGCTTCGAGGCCGACATTGCCGTGCGCTTCAGCCGCCAGACCCGCCGCGGCCTCGCGGGCTACATCCGGGTCGGCCTGCCGTCCTTCTTCGCGCACAAGCCGGAGACGGTGAAGGTGCGCCACGCCGGCCGCATGGCCCACCTCGAGGCCTTCACCCTCGCGGTCATGAACTCCGACCAATACGGCAACGACGCCCGCGTGGCGCCCGGGGCCAAGCTCGACGACGGCCAGTTTGAACTGATCAGCGTGCCCCAGGTCGGTTTTTTCGACGCCTGCGGCATGCTCTACCGGCTGGGCACCGACACCTTCGACCAGGTCAAGGCTGTCACCCGGTTCGGCGGCGCGGAGTTCGTCATCGAGCGCACCAAGCCCGGCTGGATCCACACGGACGGTGAACCGCGCGCCACGACGGCGAGGCTGGAGATCACCCTCAAGCCCAAGAGCCTGAGGATCATGGTGCCCACCCACACCTAAGCGGCCTAGCCGCCACGAAGCACCTTCTTCCAGGCTGCCTCGGTCAGGCGGACGCTTTTCGATTGGAGCGCGTCCACCACCATGGCCGCGAGCAGTGCAACCGAAACATCCGGGCTCCGGCCGCGAAAATGCCTGCCGAAGTCGGGATGGATTTCTTCGTAATAACGGACATTGCAAATCATATGTTCCAGCCGCCGGTCACAGAGTTTCGCCACCGGCGTGGTCACATCGATCGGCTCATCCGAATCCCGCACACACTGCATGGCGAAATAAAGGTAGCGTTCGATATCCGCGAGCCGGTGCGACGGCAGCTTGATATCCACAATCCGCTCCTTCTCGAAGATCAGCTTCACGATTTTCCCGTTGGGCTCTTGCCGCTCCCAACCGGTGCCCTGGGTCACACTCCAGTAGACCCGGCCGAGGCGGGCGCAGCGAATTCCATCGCGGATATAGCGCCACTCGACCCAGGAGATATTGGCCTCGTTCGTCAGCCTGAGCTTCTGCCAGGGTAGCTTCACGAGGCGGGCAGCGACTTCCGCTCTACTTGAACGGCACCACGGTGCCGTCGGCCATCACGATCCGGTTGCGCCCGCCCTTCTTGGCGGCGTAGAGCGCCTTGTCCGCCACCTCCACCAGGTCGAGGGCGCTGGTGGCGTCGCCGATGCTCGTGGCCACGCCCGCGCTCAGGGTGACCTCGACGGTGAGGTTTTTGCTCTCCACGAAACAAGGGGTCTCGGCCAGCAGCACGCCGAGCCGCTTGATGTGCTCGGCGGCGTTCTTGCCGTCCGTCTCGATCATGATGAGGGCGAATTCCTCGCCGCCGTAGCGGGCCACGCGGTCCACGTTGCGCACCTGGCCGGCAAGCAGGCTGGCCACGTGGCGCAGCACCTCGTCGCCCACCTGGTGGCCGTGCGTGTCGTTGATCTTCTTGAAATGGTCGATGTCCACCATCACGAGCGCGAACGGCCGCTTGAACCGCACGGTGCGGTCCCACTCCTCGTTGAGGATGCGGGAGAACTCGCGGCGGTTGAGCAGTTTGGTGAGCTCGTCGCGCTGCGCCAGCTGGCGCAGCTGGCTGAGCGTCTCGCCGAGCTTAAGCGCATAGCGGATGGAGCGCTCGAGCAGGCGGGGGTTGAGCGTGGCCTTGACGAGGTAGTCGACCGCGCCCGCCTCCATGGCGGCGATGTCCACCTCCTCGCTGTCGTCCGCGGTCAGGATGATCACGGGTGTCTCGCTGCCGCCGATGCGGGCCTCGCGCAGCAGCGCCAGGCCGTCCTGGGCGTCGAGCCTGTAGTCGAGCAGGCACACGGCGTATTTGCCGCTGAGCAGCTTCTTCAGACCCTCGGCATAACTCTCGGCTCCTTCCAGCTCAAAGGCCCCGCCGCGGAAATTCTGCACCAGCCCCTGCATCAGGCGCTGTTGCAGGCGGTCGTCGTCGATCAGCAGGATCCGGCGGACTTTGGGTGGCGGCAGGGGGGTCATGGTCAGGCGGCGCCCGCGACCAGGTCGGCCGCGGTGATGCGCAAACGTGCCGGCAAACCGGCGCGGTTGTCGAGATTGTCCTTGATGACGTTCACCAACGCACTGCCGACGACCACGCCGTCCGCCGCGCGGGCGACTTGCCGGACCTGCTCGCGGGTGGAGATGCCGAAGCCGACGGCCACGGGCAGCGCCGTGTGCTGGCGGATGCGGGCGACGGCCTCGGGGATGTTGGCCGCCACCTGGTCGCGCACGCCGGTCACGCCCTCGCGGGACACGTAATAGATGAAACCCGTCGCGGCCGCGCCGATGCGCGCGAGGCGGCCGGGGGGCGTGGTCGGGGCCACGATGAAGACGGTCTTCATGTCATGCTTGGCGCAGGCGGCCAGCATCTCGTCGGCCTCCTCCGGGGGCAGGTCGAGGGTGAGCATGCCGTCCACGCCGGCCTCCTTGGCGGCGCGCACGTAGTTCTCCACGCCGTTCGAGAAGACCAGGTTGTAGTAGGTGTAGAAGATGATCGGCACCTGGCTCTTCTCGCGGAGGCGCTTGACGAGTTCGAAGACGCGTGCGGCCGTCATGCCGCCGTCGAGGGCGCGCTGCGCGGCGAGCTGGTTGGTCAGGCCGTCGGCCAGCGGGTCGGAGAACGGCACGCCGAGCTCCAGCACGTCGGCGCCGGCGTCGAGCACCGCCCGGCAGGCCGCCAGCGAGGTGTCGAAATCCGGGTCGCCGGCGCACAGGTAGGCCACGAACGCGGCGCGTTTCTCGCGGCGGGTGCGGGCAAAGGCTTGGGCGATGCGGTCCATGAATTCGGAGAGTCCGGACTCAGACGCCGGGGGTCGAGCGAAAATTACGTCACCGGCTGGTCCAGGTCGAATTCCACCAGCACGGGCCGGTGGTCGGACAGGTAGCAGCGCACCACCTCGGAGTGGACCGGGCGGCATTCCTCGGGGAGCAGGACGAAATCCAGCGACAGCGCCGGCAGCGCGGCAGGAAAGGTGCGACCGGTCTTGGGCAGCAGGGTGTAGTTGTTGGTCTCCTCGCAGAAACCCAGCAGCATCGCCGTGGCGTCGGGCTGGTGCGCGGGGTTGTTGAAATCGCCGCACATCATCGGCGGTGCCACCCAGTGCGCCCCGCGTGCGGCGGTCCGCTCCGTGATGAACTTCATGAGGATGCCCGCCTGCAGCAGGCGCTGCTTCCGCGAGGCGTGGTGCAGGTGCAGGTTGATCAGCGGCAGGTGCCGGCCGGCGGCGAGCTCCATCTCGACGAACAGGAAGCCCTTGTCGCCCAGCTGGCGCCGGCCGAAGGTCGCGGTCTCGGCGTGCCTGATGGGCCAGCGCGACAGCACGCCGTTGCCGTAGTTGAGCGGGTAGCGTCCACCGCGCTCGTTGGTCAGGCCGATCGCGGTGAACGGCAGGCCGCAATGCTCGCTGAGGAACGTCAGGTGGTTGTAGCTGCCGTTCCAGCGCGAGTTCTCGTCGATCTCCTGCACGGCGACGACGTCCGCCTTCAGCTTCTTGATCAGCGCGGCAATCTTGAGGAGGTTGCCGCGGATCTTGACCGCCGAGCGCAGACTCTGGTGCACCGGGAGGGTGCCGCGGGCGTGCGCCACGTTGAAGGTCAGCAGGCGAAGTCGCGCCATCAGGAAAACCGACGTTTCGGCCCGGAAACCATGGTAAAAATGGGGCGGTCAACGGGATTGACTCACTCCGTTCGGGGCTTCGCCCCAAAATCCTCCGGATTTTGCCCTTCCGCTCCGCTCCACAAACCCACTTCGCGGGTTCTCATCCCGTCAGCCATCGGCCGCTGGAACGAAATTAACGATACAACCCGGAGGGACATTGAAAAATGGGGCGGTCAACGGGATTCGAACCCGCGACCCCAAGAATCACAATCTTGTGCTCTAACCAGCTGAGCTATGACCGCCGTAAAGGGCCGAGAAAGTCCATGACCCCTTGGCGTCTGTCAAATCCTTCTTTGGGCCGCCCGCCGGGCGGAGTCAGAGGCAAAATGCGTATCTCCCGTCGGGAATTCCCTGATACCAAAAAATGCGCCGTAACTTTTGTAAAAATCGCCTCGCCACCAGCCGCTCTTCCGGTATCCGCTGTGTGGCATGATTTCCTTCAAGAAGCTCATGGGTAAGGAGGAGAAGTTCTACGATCTGCTGGAAGCCAGCGCCGAGGAGGCCCGCGTCAGCACCGACCTCCTGGTCAAGATCCTCAGCAACGACGGCACCATGGCCGCCACGAACATCCACGACATCATCCAGACGCGCCGCAAGGACAAGCGCATCACCCAGGAAATCACCGAGGAACTCTGCAAGACCTTCGTCACCCCGCTCGAGCGCGAGGACATCGAGGCGCTCTCCCTCGCCCTTTACCGCATCCCCAAGACCGTCGAGAAGATCGTCGAGCGCCTGACCATCTGCCCGGCCCGCGTGCCGCGCGAGAGCCTGCAGAAACAGGTGGTCCTGCTCGAGCAGGCCGTCGAGTCGGTCGTCGCGATGGTGAAGGCCCTGCGCCAGGGCACGCAGGTTGAGCGCATCACCGACCACCACGCCAAGCTCCAGTTCGCCGAGGGCGAGGCCGACAAGGTCATGCTCGCGCTGGTCAAGGACCTCTATAACGGCCCCTTTGACGCCAAGGAGGTCTTCATCCTGATGGAACTCTACGATTTGGTGGAAACCGCCGTGGACCGCGCGCGTGACGCCGGCCAGGTGGTCTTCATGATCATGCTGAAATACTCGTAAGCCCGACTGCCGCCCCGCCGCCGAGCCCCATGACCATATTCCTGATCGTCCTCCTGACGGCGCTGGTCTTCGAGTATATCAACGGCTTTCACGACGCCGCCAACGCCATCGCCACGGTCGTCTCGACCAAGGTGCTGACGCCCCGCCAGGCCATCGCGCTCGCCGCCGTCTTCAACCTCGTCGGCGCGCTCATGGGCACCGCCGTCGCCAGCACCATCGGCAAGGGCCTCGTCGACACCAACGTCGTCACGATGGCCACGATCTTCTCCGGCCTGATGGGCGCGATCATCTGGAACCTCATCACCTGGTGGTTCGGCCTGCCGTCGAGCTCCAGCCACGCGCTGATCGGCGGCCTGTGCGGCGCCGCGCTGGCCTCGGCCGGCAACAACTGGAACGTGCTGCACTGGGCCACCACCGACGCCAAGGGCGCGGCCGCCGGCCTCTGGCCGAAGGTCGTGCTGCCGATGATCACCTCGCCGCTCGTCGGCTTCTTCGGCGGCGCGTTCCTGATGTTCCTGCTCACCATCTGCATCCACCGGCTCCGGCCGCGGCTGGTGAACAATGTCTTCGGCAAGCTCCAGCTCGTCAGCGCCGGCCTCATGGCGCACAGCCACGGCTCGAACGACGCCCAGAAGACCATGGGCATCATCGCGCTCGCCCTGTTCACCGGCACCAAGAGCGGGGCCTTTGATGAATTGCCCGCCTGGGCTTCCTTTCTCCGCACCCCCGAGTTCGTCGTGAACCAGTGGGTCGTCATCACCTGCGCGCTCGTCATGGCCGCCGGCACCGCCGCGGGCGGCTGGCGCATCATCCGCACCATGGGCCACAAGATGGTCAAGCTGCAGCCGGTGCACGGCTTCGCCGCCGAGACGACCGCCGCCCTCATCATCCATTATGCCTCCGTGCTCGGCATTCCCCTGTCCACCACCCACGCCATCTCGACCTCCATCATGGGCGTGGGTGCCGTAAAACGCTTCGGCGCCGTCAAGTGGACCGTGGTCGAGCGCATCCTCTGGGCCTGGGTCTTCACCCTGCCCGTCTGCGGCCTGATCGGTTATTTCACCGAGCGGCTGTGCGTGGCCCTCGGCTACAAGTAAGGCGCCGCCTCAGCCCCGGGCCCTGGCGGTGTAAAGCGCGACGAGCGCCGCGCCGATGGCCTGCGAAAGTTCCCCGAGCGAGGCGGGCAGGACCTTGAGCTTCGCCCGCTGCTGCGGCCAGAGATACGGCAGCGCCGATTCCCGGATGATGCGCAGGTAACGCTCACGAAATTCCGGCGTGGTGGCCTCGGGGTCGATCAACCCGCCGCCGATGACCACATACTCGGCGTCCACGGCCACCAGCAGCGAAGCGAGGTGCAGGCCGAGCGCCCTGGCCTGGAAATTGAAGATGTCCACGGCAAGCGGATCGCCCTTTTGCGCCAGCGTGCGGAGCGAAAACGCCTTCTCCTTGATCGGGGCCGACGAGGCGTGGAACGGATGCGTGGGATGTTTCGGCAGGAATTCCTCCAGCAGCTGCGGCAGGCCGGAGATCGTGGTGTAGGGCTCGATGCAGCCCCAGTCGCGCCCGCAGCCGCAGCGGAGCGGCTTCATGCCGCCGAGCAACTGCAGGATCGCGGGCATGTGGCCGCCCTCCATGCCGTTGAGCGTATCGCCTTCCAACGGCAGGCCGTTGGCGTCGACGTAGGCCACGCCGAGCCCCGAACCGGGGGCGAGCATCAGCACTGTGGCGCGGGAATCGCCGCGCACGCGCTGCGCCTCGCCCACCCCGCCGTAATTGCCGTCATTGCCCGCCACGAGCGGCACCGGCCGGCCCGCGGCGGCGGAAAGCGCGGCGGCGTATTCCGCCTGGAAGTTCCAGCCCTCGAAGCTCGCCGGCAGGTTCGCCGCCCGGCCGAGCACGCCGGGGCCCGCATAGGGTCCGGGGATCGCGAGGCCGGCCCCGAGCACCTGGTCCCAGCCGAGCTGGTTGTCGGCGAGGAAACCCTTCACCCCTTCCACCCAGCCTTGCACGACCGCGGCCGTGCCGGCTTGGGAATTGGTGGAGCTTTGCCGCAGGTGCGTCGAGATGATGCTCCCGTCCGCCCAGACGCCGCCCGTCTTCGACGTGGTCGCGCCGCTGTCCGTGCCGAGGTAAACGCCCTGCCGTTTTGAGCTCATGGGTGACCCAAGAGGTGCGCGTTTTGCGCCCCCGGGTCAAACCCACATCTTCAAACCGGCGGGTTGGAGCCCGACGTGGGCAGGATGTCCTGCTTGCCGATGTCGCTGTGCCGGATATCGAGGCCCTTGGACAGGAACACCATCTCCTCGGCGATGTTGGTCGCGTGGTCGGCGATGCGCTCGAGGGACTTCGAGATGAACATCAGCTCGAGCGCCCGGGCGATGGTGTCGGGTTTCTCGATCATGTAGCTGGTCAGACGGCGGTAGAGCGCGCGGTTCAGGTTATCCACCTCCGGGTCGCGGCGGATGACGCTGAGCGCCTTCTGCTCGTCCTCCTGCACGAAGCAGTCGAGGGCGTCGCGCAGCATCTCCAGGGCGATCTTCGACATGCGCGGCAGGTCGCCGTAGAGCTCGAGCGGCGGCTCGATGGCGAGCTTGCGCGAACGGCGGGCAATGCCGGTGGCCTCGTCGCCCACCCGCTCCAAGTCGTGGCTGGCCTTCATGCCGACGACGATCAGCCGCAGTTCCGAGGCCACGGGACCGCGCAGGGTCATGTAACGGATGGCTTCGTCGTCGATCTGCACCTCCAGCTTGTCGATCTCGTCATCGGCAGCGATGACCTTGTCCGCCAGGGCGATGTCGGCTTCCAGCAGGGCCTTCATGGCGAGGCGGGTCTGGTCCATGGCGCGCTCACCCATCTGCAGGATGTGGGAGCGGAAAGCCTCAAGTTCGGCGTCAAAGAATCGTTTCATGGTGGGAGCGTGAGTGGGGTTAACCGAAGCGACCCGAGACATAGGCCTCGGTCTGCGGGTTGGCTGGATTCATGAAGATGGTCCGGGTATCGGCATATTCGATGAGCTTGCCGAGGTAAAAGAAGGCGGTGCGGTCGGAGCAACGGGCGGCCTGCTGCATGTTATGGGTCACGATGACGATGGTGTATTGCTTCTTCAACCCATGGATGAGCTCCTCGACCTTGGCGGTGGCGATGGGGTCGAGCGCCGAGCAGGGCTCGTCCATCAGGATGATCTCGGGCTCGACGGCGATGGCGCGGGCGATGCAGAGGCGCTGCTGCTGGCCGCCCGACATGCCGAGGGCGCTCTCGTGGAGGCGGTCCTTCACCTCGTCCCACAGCGCCGCGCCGCGGAGGCTGCGCTCGACGACCTCGTCGAGCCGGGACTTGTTCTTCTGGCCCTGGATGCGGAGGCCGTAGGTGATGTTCTCGTAGATGGACTTGGGGAACGGGTTGGACTTCTGGAAGACCATGCCGACGCGCTTGCGGAGTTCGATGACATCCACGCGCGGGTCGTTGATGTTCACCCCGTCGATGCGGATCTGGCCGGCGGAAACATGCGCGCCGTCGATCAGGTCGTTCATGCGGTTGAGGCAGCGCAGCAAGGTGCTCTTGCCGCAACCGGAGGGCCCGATGAAGGCGGTGACCTGCCGCTCCTGGATGTTGAGGGTGATGTCGTGCAGCGCGCGCGAGGCGCCGTAGTTGAAATCGACGTCGTCGATCTCGATGATGGCGCGGTTGGCGGGACTGACCGGCGCGGCGGGAGCCACGGCCACCGGGCGGGGCGCGACGGAGGGAGCAACGGGTTCGGTCATGGGAGCAAAGGTGGTTACCATTTGTATTTTTTGCGGAGCCGCTGGCGGAGGATGACGGCGGTCATGGCGATGGCCGCGACCGTGAACAGGAACACGAAGGCCGTGCCATATTGGACGTCGCGGGTGTATTCGTTCTGCGGGATCTTGGAAGCGACGACGTAGATGTGATACGGGAGCGCCATGACCCCCTGGAAGATGAACTCGGTCCACTTCTGCACCTGCCACGGCAACTCGTCGCGCATGACGAAGGCGGCGGTGAACATGATGGGCGCCGTCTCGCCGGCCACGCGGGCAATCGCGAGCACGGAGGACGTCAGGACGCCCGGCAGCGCGTAGGGCAGCACATTGGTCATGATGGTCTGGAACTTCGTCGCCCCCAGCGCCAGCGAGCCCTCGCGGTAGCCCTTGGGCACGGCCTTCAGCGCCTCCTCGGAGGCGGTGATGATCACCGGCAGGACCATGAATGCCAGCGTCAGCCAGCCGGCGAGCAGCGAGACGCCGAAGTCGAAGGCGATGACAAACAGGCCGAAGCCGAACAGGCCGAACACGATCGAGGGGACGCCGGCGAGGTTGATGATCGACAGCCGGAGGAAGCGGATGAACGGGCCGTCGGTCGCGTATTCGCTCAGGTAGATGGCGCTCAGCACGCCCAGCACCAGCGCGATAAGGATCGCACCCAGCACCAGCAGGACCGTGCCGACGATGTTGGGGAAGATGCCGCCGGCCGAATAAACGTAGGTCTCGACCGTCACGCCCTTGAACTCCGTCTCATGCTCCGCCTTGAACTGGCGGAAGGCCCGGTCACCCATCGTCCGCTTCTCGCCCTGGTATTCGAAGACGTTGAGCGTCTCCGGCGACTCGGTGAGGAACGGCACGTTGATGAAGGGCGCGGAGGTCTTGAAGATCACCGCCCCACCCTTCGTGCCGATGTCCCAGAAGATGAACGCGGCGCAGAGCAGCACGAAGTAGGTGCTGAGGCGCAGCACCCAGAAGATCCCGGTCTCAACCCGCTTGGCGGTCGTGGGCCGACCGAAGATGGCCGCGGCGGTGGTGGTCGCGGGCTTCATCCGATGGAGATCCGGTAGCGGCGGACGATTTTCTGCGCCAGCCAGTTGATGAGCAGGGAGATCAGGAAGAGCACGACGCCGACCATGAAGAGCGCGCGGTAGTGGATGCTGTTGCGCACCACCTCGCCCATCTCCTGGGCGATGATGCCGGTCATGGTGTGCACCGGCTGGAAGATGACGCCCAAGCCGGACGAAAGGTCGGGAGTCTGGATGCGGTTGCCCGCGCAGAGCAGCACGACCATGGTCTCGCCGACCACGCGGCCGAAACCGAGCAGGATGGCCGCCATGATGCCCGAGAGCGCCGCGGGCACCGTGATGTGGATGATGGTCTGGAGCCGCGTCGCCCCGAGGGCGAACGACGCCTCCTTGAACGAGCGGGGCACGTTGTTGATGGCGTCCTCGGCCAGCGAGAAGATCGTCGGGATGGCCATGAGCGCGAGCAGGCAGGCCGCCGTGGTGGCGTTAAGCCGCTCGGCCATCGGGAAACCCGGCACCCAGTCGAGGGCGGGGATATGGGAGACGCGGCGCAGGGTCTCGCCCAGCATCGCGATGCCAAAGAAGCCGAGCACCACGCTGGGGATGGCCGAGATGAACTCGATGTAGGGCTTGATGATTCTCTGCTCCACCGGCCGGGCCACCTGGTTGACATAGACGGCCGCCGCGACCCCGAGGGGCAGCGCGATCAGCAGGGCGAGGAAAGCAATGAGCAGCGAGCCGGTCAGCAGCGGAATGATGCCATACCAGTCCTGCCAGAAGCTGGCCGTCACCCACTTGCGCCCGAAGGCAAAGGCATTGAAAGATTCCAGCCACCCGATCGGCTTGGCCTGGTCCCATGCCGCCATGCGCTGGGCGATGACTTCCACCTCCTTGAAATAACCCTGCACAAATTCCTGGAACTTCTCCATGCGCCGGCTGAGCTCCGGGTCGGCGAACTTCGGCGCCTGCGCCGCGATCTCCTTCATCGCCGCGACCTGGGTGGCGTTGGCGGTGGTGATCTCCGGACGGAGCGCGAGAACGGGCTGGATCTCGGCCTTGTAGTCAATCACCTCGACCTGAACGGCGTCCGCATCTTTTTGCAGGGCCGCCGCCCGCTCCGGCGTGGCGCCGGCCATCGCCCCGAGCAGGTTTTGCTTCGCCACAATCATGTCCTGCGCCACGGTCTGGCGCTCTTTGACCGCCGTGACCAGGTCGGTCATGGTGCCGAGCAGGGTTTCCTGCTCGCTGATGGTATCGGCAAAGCGGTTGGCAAAGGCGTCGAACTCCGCGAGCCGCGCCATGGCCGCGGCCGGCGCCAACCCTTCCTGCTTGAGCAGGAGGTCCAGCTGCCGGGCGCGGATGCCGGCCAGGTAGCGCGACATCGTGCTGTGGGCGGTCACCTGCTCACGGTAGAGATCGACATACTCCAGGCCGGCCAGCCGGTAGACGGCGAGGTTGGCGTGGTTCATCGGAATGAACCCGACGGCGTCCTTGAAGATCGTGAAGGTGATCAAACCCAGCACGATGATCGAGACCGCGGCGTTGCCCTGGAAGACGTATTTGACGAACTGGTCGCCGGTCATCCCGAAGAACCAGCCGCGCCGCTTGCGCAGCAGCACCTCGCGGGTGGCCAGTCGGGGGAGCGGCGGATTTTCAGTGGTGGCGGACATGCGGGAAGGACGCGCTCAGCATCGGGGCGGCCCCGGGGGCCGGTCAACCGGGGCAGGTTACGGTTACGTTACAAAAGAGGCCGCCCGCAGTCCGGGCATGGGCTGCGGGCGGCAGTGGACACACTTTTACGTGTCAGCTCAGTTCAGCGGGCGGACCGGGACGAAGCCGACCTTGCGGACGACTTTCTGCCCCTCGTCGCTGAGGGTGAACTCGACAAACTTGGCCGCCTCGCCAGTCGGCTCGCCGTTCGTGTAGTAGAACGTCGGGCGGGCGTAGGGATACTTCTTGGCGATGACGGACTCCTCGCTCGGAAGGGCGCCATCGATCGAAACCGTCTTGATGCCCGGGTCGTGGAGGTAGGCCAGGCCGACGTAGCCGATGCCGTTGGCGTTCTTGGCCACCTCGGCGGCGATCTGCTCGTTGCCGGCCATCTTCTGGGAGGACGAGGCGTAGTCGCGCTTCTTCATGGCGAGCTCCTTGAAGTCGGCGTAGGTGCCGGAGGAGGTGTTGCGGGTGTAGATCGAGATCTTGCCCGGGCTGCCGCCCACCTGCGACCAGTCGGTGATGTCACCGGCAAAAATCTGCTCCACCTGGCGCTTGGTCAGCGTGGCGAGCGGGTTGCCCTGGTTCACGATCACGCCGATGCCGTCGAAGGCCACAATGATGGGTTTCATCGTGACGCCCTTGGCGGTGGCGGCGGACATCTCGGTCGGCTTGGCCCGGCGACTCGACATGCCGATCTGGGCGGTGGCGTCGATGATGGCGGAAATGCCGGTGGTCGAGCCCTCGGCGGCGATCTCAAAGGTCACGCTGGAATTGCGGGCCTTGTAGTCCTCGGCGAGCATAGGGACGAGTTTGGCGCCAAGCGTGTCGGAACCCTTGATGACGAGCTTCTGGGCCGAGGCGACGCCAGTGGCGGCGAGGACGGTGAGGAGGAGAATGGTCTTTTTCATGGAATGGTGAGTTGAGGGAGGATCAGAATTTGACGTTCACGTCGACCTGGAGGAGCCAGTATTTGTCGAGGAGGTTATTACTGCCAATGTCACCGGCGCCGGGCGCGATGACCGAGTCATCTTTACGCTCGGCTGCGGCATAGGTGAGGCTGAGCTGGGTAGCGGCGCCGAGGGCGTAGTTGCCGCCGACGATGAAGCCCTGCATGTTCGTGCGGCTGTCGAAGAGGTCGGAATCAACCAAGTTGGTGTCGAGGGCGAAAGCACCGACCGACTGATAGATCGCGCGGGCATCCCACTCGCCGGGCAGGGTGGCCTTACCGTATTGGAAGCCAACATGGTAGGCCATGTTTTCACCATCGAGGTCGGCGCGACCGAACTTCCGGGCACGCTGCTCGGCGTCCATGTTAATCGCGATATCAGCGAAGGCACGAAGTGGAACGCCGTTGGCGGCGACCCAGTTATACTCAAAAGGGACTTCAAGAATGAAGAGGTTGTTGATGGGCGCAGGCGCGGTCGCGGTCATCACGCCGTTAAATGCGGCAATGTTGGCGCGCTGGTCGGCGCCAAGATAGGCATACACGACAGGGGAAATCTGGAAGAAGGTCGTGGCGCCGTTGATGTAACGCTTGTAGCCAGCCTGCCAAGCGGTCAGGTAAAGATCCTCCGTGCCCGCGATGTTGGCGGAAGTAATGGCGGCGAACGGATCTTGATTGCCCGAGGTGCCATACATGAACTGCGCGAGCGTGACGAAGAACTCGTTATTGCCGCTGCGAGTGCGGTATTGCTCCGCCAGGCCCTCAGGATTGATGTCGCCGTCCCAGACCATTGACGTGGTCACGATCGGATTGGCCATACGTCCGGCGGTGAAAAGCCATTCGGCGTTCGGAGCCCAAGTGGCGTAGAGCTGGCCGATGAAGAGGCCGTCGTTGGTCTTGGCGTAGGGACCGCCGTCGTCCGCAAGAGTTACGTTGGTGGAGCGGCTACCGCCGCCCGTTTCCAAGCGGGCCCCAAAGCCCCAGTTGTTGAGCAGCTTGCCGGTCAGCGCGGCGCGGAAGCGGTAGCGGAAGCGGTCGCGCTTCTGGTCTTCCCCGTTCACCAATTCGCCGCCGCGGCCCTCGTAGCGAACACGCATGTCGCCAGCGATGCGGAATTCGGTGAGGGAGGAGGAAAGGTTCAGTTTGCCGGCCGAGGTGTTGGCCGCGAAGTCCTTCACCAGCTCGGCGCGAAGGTCTTCGGCCTCTTGGTCGTTGATGAGCCCTTTCTTGACAAGAATGTCGATCAGCGGGCCGCTGTCTTGGGCGAGGGCGGTGCCGGCGCACATCAGGGCGGCGGCCAGCGCGAGCAGTTTGGATTTAAGGTTTAGCATAATGAGACGGACTTGGGTTGTGCCTAGTGTGGAAACGTCCCGGTGATTGGGCCGAAACGTGGGCGCAGAGTAAGGGTCCCGTGTTACGGTTTCGTGACGCCCGTGTGACAAACACGGCAAATGGCCCGCGGAGGCGGGGTGCCCCACCCCGCGGGATTCGATCCACGCTTTGCCTCGCGGGGTGAGGGCACCCCGCCTCCACCCTCAGTTCGCGCGCCAGGGCGCCTGCGTGTCGCCGCGCTTCTCGGCCCCGCGGCCCTCGAGCAACGCCAGCAGCAAATCATTCTTCACCAACATGCCCGTCAGCCGGCCCGTGCCGGGTTCCACCACCGGCAGCGTCTGGCCGGCGTGCTGGGCAAAGATCCTCAGCGCCTCGGCTAGCGGCGCCAGCATCGACACCGGGGGAACGTCGTCCCGCAGCAGGTCCCCGGCGATGACATGCGCCGCCACCGCGGGATCACTCAGGTAGGGCTTGATGTCGTGCAGCGAGATCGCGCCGACAAAGTTACCCTCGGGCGTCGTCACATAGATCTCCTCGTGCCGCGAGTGCAGGAACAGCCGCGCAATCTCCTCGAACCGCGCGGTTAGCAGCACCGGCGCGGCCTGCGGCTTGGCCAGGTCGGCCACCACGCCTGGCAGCGCCACCGCCTCCGGCGCCTCGGCCGCCTTCTTCTTCAGCGCCTCGCTGTAGAGCGATTGGTTCTCGATGCCGCGCGCCGTGTAGTAGGCGATCACGCTGCACAGCATCAGCGGCATGATGATGTCGTAGCTCAGCGTCATCTCGAAGAGCATGATGATGGCCATCACCGGCGCATGGCTCGCCGCCGCCAGCAGCGCGCCCATGCCGACCAGGGCGAAGGCCCGCGGGTCCTCGGCCCCCGCCGGCCAGACCGCGTTGACGCCGTAGCCAAAGAGATACCCGAGGCTCGCGCCCATGAACAGGGTCGGCGTGAACACGCCGCCCGGGGCGCCGGAGCCGAACGAGGCCGCCGTGGCCGCCCACTTGCAGACCAGCACCAGCACCAGCGTCGTCCACAACAGGTGCCCGTTGAGGATCGCCACCACCACGCTGTAGCCGTTGCCGCAGACCTCGGGCACCCAGACGGCGAGCGCGCCGACGACCAGGCCGCCCAGCATCAGGCGGATCGGCAACGGCAGCTTCGTGCCGGCGAACCAGCCTTCCACGGTCCGGAGCGAGCGCAGGAACCACGGCGCCACCGTGCCGGCAATCAGGCCCAGCATGATGAACGGCCCGATCTCCCACAGCGAATGCAAGGTGAACGACGGCACGGCGTAGAGCGTATGCGCGTTCGACAAGGCCCGCATCGTCAGCGTGGCCGCCACGGCGGACACGGCCAGCGGCCCGAGGCTTTCCATGGCGATGGTGCCGAGGATGATCTCGGCCACAAAAAACGATCCCGCGATCGGTGCGTTGTAGGCCGAGGCGATACCCGCGGCCGCGCCGCAGGCCACCAACAGGCGCAGTTGCGGCGCCGACAGCCGGCCGCGCCGGCCCAGCCACGAGGCCACCACGGACGAGAGCTGCACCATCGGGCCCTCGCGGCCGATCGAGCCGCCCGAGGCGATGGAGAACAGCGCCGCCGTGCTCTTCACGATCGTCGCCCGCACCGGCAACTGCCCGCTGCCGATCAGGATCGCCTCCATGTAGTCCGTGGAACTCTGCCCCCGGTGCAGGCGCTTGCCGAACAGCAGCACGAGACCGGCCATCAGTCCGCCCACCGCCGGGATGGACAGCCGCTGCCACCAGGTCAGTTCCCGGAACGAGTCCACCATGCCGTCGGCCGTGCCGGTCAGGAAATAATGGATGAGGTCGATGCCCCCGCGGAACAGGAGCGCCGCCAGCGCCCCGAGGATGCCCGCACCCGCCGCCCAGAACAGCGTCTCCTGCCACGGCGAGGGACTCAGCTTCTCGATGATCCACAGCCGCCAGCGGAGCAGGCGCAACAACCGGTCGTAGAGGTGCGGCACGACCTCCTTCACGGCGTCTTGGCTCCTGGGGGACGTCGCAGTTCCATGCCGCGACGATGACCTGTTCCCGACCCGCCTGACAAGGATTGTTCCGCGGCGAAGCCCGCGATCAGGAAGCGGCGGGAGTCACCGGCGCGGCCGGAGCCGCCGCCTCGGCCGGCAGCGCCGGCCCGATGGGTGTCGGCTCGACGGCGGCGTTGAGCTGTTCCGCCTCGCCGGTCTCCAGCGCGCTGAGCTGGATGAGGCTGTTGAGCGAGCTGAAATGCTTGGTCCACTCGAAATCGCCGGTATGGTTGCCCACGACCTGGTTGAAGAGCTGCTTCTTCTCGCCCTTCAGGGCCTGGATGCGCTCCTCGATCGTGCCGGCCGTCACCATGCGATACACGAAGACCGTGTTCGTCTGGCCGATGCGGTGCACGCGGTCGATGGCCTGGTCCTCCACCGCCGGGTTCCACCACGGGTCGAGCAGGAAGACGTAGTCCGCCGCGTGCAGCGTGATGCCCGTGCCGGCGGCCTTGAGGCTGACGAGCATCGCCGCCGCGCCGCTGGCCGACTGGAAGTCCTTCACCGGTTTCTGCCGGTCCACCGTCATGCCGGTGATCTCGTAGCGCGGCAGCTCCGGGTAATGCTGGTCCAGCGCCGTGCGCACGCGGTCGAGCAGCGTGACGAACTGCGAGAAGATGACGACCTTGTGGCCGCTGGTGACGACCTCGCCGAGCTTCTCGACGAGCAGCTGCAGCTTGCCGCTGTCCGTCAGCGGGGAATTCATCCACGGCAGCAGGTCCGGGTCGCAGCACACCTGCCGCAGGCGGGTGAGCAGCGCGAGGAAGCCGAAGGACTTCTCGCGCAGCGCCAGGCCGATGTCCTCGCCGAGGCGCGCCAGGCCCTCGGTGCAGATGCGGGCATACTCGGCGCGCTGCACCTCGGTGAGCGGGCAGAGCAGGTCCATCTCGACCTTCGGCGGCAGCTCGGTGGCCACCTCGTTCTTGGTGCGGCGGAGGATGAAGGGGGCGACCTGCTGGCGCAGGCGGGTCATCGTGCGCTCGCGGTCCTGCACCAGCGCCGACTCGAACGAGGCGCGCGAGCCGAGCAGCCCGGGCAGCAGGTAGCGGAAGATGGACCAGAGATCGAGCTGCCGGTTCTCCAGCGGGGTGCCGGTCATCACCAGCCGGTGCCGCGTCTTGATGGCGAAGCAGGCCTGCGTGACCTTGGCGTCGGGGTTCTTGATGAACTGCCCCTCGTCGAGGATGGCGTAGCCGAACTCGACCGTGTCGAGCAGCGCGCGGTGCTTGCGGAGCTGGGTGTAGCTCGCGAGCCAGATGCACGGCGCCTTGTTGGCCTTGAAATCATTGCCCGACTTCAGGATGTCGACCTTCGCCTCGGGGTAAAAGCGGGCGATCTCCTCGCGCCAGACCGGCACGACGCTGGCGGGGCACACGACGACGTGGCGCATCTTCGCCATGGGGCGGGTGCGCAGCAGGGCGATGACCTGTGCGGTCTTGCCGAGGCCCATCTCGTCGGCCAGCAGGCCGTGGCATTCGGTCTCGCAGAGGTGGTGCATCCACTCGACGCCGCGGCGCTGGTAGTTGCGCAGATACTCCGGCAGCTCCGGCGGCGTGGCCGGCGGCGTCAGGACCTTCTGGCGCCACGCCTCGATCTCGGAGCCGAGCGTGACCTTGATGCGGTGGTCGTTGAAGAGGGAGAAGATCAGGTAGGGCGGCACCTCGCCGGCGGCGGAGGTGTCCTCCAGGTTGCGCTTCCACTGGTTGTAGCCCTCGAGCTTCTCGGGCGTGAGCGTGACGATGCCGAGGTCGGGCAGCAGCATCGGCGTGCGGCCGTGCTTGAGGAGCGCGGCGGCCTGCTCGTCGGTCAGGAGTTTTTCGCCGGCGCGGAAGATCCAGCGCAGGTTCAGGCCGCCGTCGCCGCGGCGGTCGGCCACGGCCTCGATCTCGATGGCCCGGGCGCCCTGCTTGATGTTGTCCACCTTCACGTCGAGCTCGACGGCGAACTGTTTTTTCCAGTGCGGCAGCAGGTCGCGCAGGAAGCCCGGGATGTCGCCGAGCGCGTCGAGCGCGTAGGCGTGGGTGGCCTGGTTGTAGCGGAAGTGGGCCTTGCGGGCGTAGGTGGCCAGCGCGATGAGCTTGGCGCGCTCGGTGGCGGTCGGCGGGTTGGCGCTGTTGCCGAGGGCGGGGATGCGGTTCCGGCCCTGCTTCCAATAGGCGACGAAAACCAAGCCGTCGGCGTTGGTCGTGAAGCTCAGGAGCAGGTCGCGCGGCGGGGCGTCGGACTTGGGGGCGCCGTTGGTCCCGTTGCCATTGCCGTTTGCCTGCTGGCCGTTGCTGGCGGCGGGACTGGCCTTGCTCGACGAGCCCGGCAGCAGCGCCGCCATCTCGTCCACGAGCAGCTCCTCGATCTCGTGCAGGCCGGCCACGGCGATGGCGTTGGCGAGCAGGGCATCGGTCGAGGAGGAACGCACCTTGATGCGGTCCCCCTCCCACTCGATCACCGCGTATTCCTCCTTCTTCTCGACCTTGCGGTGGATGATGGCGTCCTTGGCCCCGAGCTCGACCTCGCGGATTTCACCGTCGCGATACATGTCATGGCCCCGTTCCACGTGGGCCGCGTCAAACTGTTCCTCCCATTCGACCTCCAGGCGGCCGAACCAGAATTCAAGGGATTGCGGAGTGTAGATGCGCTTTGGCCCGTGGGTTTGCATCAAGCTAAAAGCCAGACGTTAGAAACTTCGGATTGGGCCGCGCAATCCCTATTTCACCTTTTTACCAGACGCTGCGCTGGAGCGTTTTACACGATCGTCACTGGGCCGGCACGGGTTCTTCACACGGCTCCCGCATACTCTGGCCGCGCTCGACGGCTGGCAGGTCGCCGCCGCCCGGGCCAACCCGATTGAAACTTGTCCTCGTAACCGAAACCTACTCTCCCGAAATCAACGGCGTCGCCATGACGCTGGGCCATCTCGTGCACGGCCTCACGCGCCTCGGCCATCAGGTCACGATCATCCGCCCGCGCCAGCGCGCCGAACGCGGCGCCCCCGCCCTTCAGGTCAACGGTCCGGTCACGCAACACCTCCTGCCCGGCCTGCCCATCCCGGGCTATCCCCTGCTCCGCTTCGGCCTGCCCGCCGGCGGCCGCCTGCGCCGCCTCTGGCGCCAGGCCCGTCCCGACCTCGTGCACATCGCCACCGAGGGGCCGCTCGGCTTCTCCGCCCTGAACGCCGCTCGCACCCTCGGCCTGCCGGTCACGTCGAGCTTTCACACGAACTTCCACCATTACACGCACGATTACCGCTTCAGCTGGCTGTTCACCCTGACCGCGAAGTGGCTGCGCTATTTCCACAACCGGACGCTCCGCACCTTCGCCCCGACCCGCGAACTCTGCGATGAGCTCGCCGCTGACGGTTATCAGAATCTCCGCGTGCTCTCCCGCGGCGTGGACACGACCCTCTTCACCGCCGCCCGGCGCAATCCGGAGACGCGCCTCGCCTGGGGTGCCACGGCGCAGGACCATCTCGTCATCCACACCGGCCGCCTCGCCCGCGAGAAGAACTACGCGCTGATCATCCGGGCTTTCGACGCCATGCGCGCGGCCAATCCCCATTGCCGCTTCGTCGTCGTGGGCGACGGCCCGCTGCGCGGCGAGCTTGAGGCGAGACTCCCCTACGCCCGCTTCACGGGCTTCGTCGACCGCACCACTCTCGCCGCCCACTACGCCTCGGCCGACATCTACCTGCACGCCAGCGTGACCGAGACCTACGGCAACGTCGCCGCCGAGGCCCTCGCCAGCGGCCTCGCCTTCGCCGGCTACGATTACGCCGCCGCCCATGAACTGGTCCGCCCGGAGGAAACCGGCCTGCTGGTCCCGCTGGGCGACGAGTCCGCCCTCATCGCCGCCGCCGTCCGTCTCGCCACCGACCCGGCGCTGGTCAGCCGCCTCCGCGCCCGCGCCGCTGCCGCGGTGGCGGCGCGCTCCTGGGACAACGTCGTCGCCCAGTTCGCCGCCGACCTCGCCGAGGCTGCCACCCACCCCACCGGTGGAGCCGAACTCTCAAGTCTCAACCCCCAACTCTCAACCCGCCCGTGAAACTCCACGTCCGCACCGTCATCCTGTCCGACATCCACCTCGGCACACCGCACAGCAAGGCCGAGGAGGTCACGCACTTCCTCAAGCACACCCGCTGCGACCGGCTCATCCTCAACGGCGACATCATCGACGGCTGGCGCCTGCGCCGCGGCGATCCGTGGACGAAGTCCCACACCAAGTTTGTCCGCCGCGTGCTGACCATGATCCAGAAGCGCGACACCGAGGTCGTCTACCTGCGCGGCAACCACGACGATTTCATCGGCCGGCTGCTGCCCATGCAGTTCGAGACCCTGCGCCTCGTCGAGGACCACATCCTCGAGACGGCCAACGGCCGCTACCTTGTGCTGCACGGCGATGTGTTCGACGGCGTCGTGAAGAACATGGTCTTCCTCGCCCACCTCGGCGACATGGGCTACGCGCTGCTGCTCCGGCTCAACCGCGCCTACAACTGGCTCCGCCGCCTCCGCGGCAAGGAATATTTCTCCCTCAGCCAGGCCATCAAGGCCCGCGTCAAGCAGGCCGTCAGCTTCATCGGCAAGTTCGAGGACCAGGTCGCCGCCCTCGCCCGCGACCGCGGCTGCACCGGCGTCATCTGCGGTCACATCCACACCCCGGCCGACAAGATGATCGGCGACATCCACTACCTCAACTCCGGCGACTGGGTCGAGTCGCTCACCGCCATCATCGAGCACCACGACGGCCGCTTCGAGCTCATCACCTACAAGGAATTCGCCGCCCGCTTCGCGCCGGAGCCGGCCGCGGCCGACGAGATCGACGAGCCGATGCAGATGCCGGTCCTCGCCTGAGTCATGGCAAAGATCCTGATCCTCACCGCCGGCTACGGCGAAGGCCATAACAGCGCCGCTCGCGCCCTGCAGGCCGCCTTCAATGAGCGCCCCGGCATCGACGCCGAGCTGGTGGATCTGTTTGCGCTGCGCGCCCCGCGCCTGAACAACGTCTCCCGCCGCGGCTACCTGAAGCTGATCAACACCGCGCCAAAAATCTGGAGCCGCCTCTACCGCTGGCTCGACGAGTCGCCGCGCGCACCGTGGCTCTTCCGCACCCTCGCCAGCCATCGCCGCCTGCTCGGCCGCATCATCGCGGAGAAGCAGCCGGTCGCGCTCGTCTCCACCTACCCGGTCTACGCCTGGCTGCTCAACCAGCTCCGGCGCGAGGGTCATTTCTTCTGCCCGCATTACACGGTCGTCACCGATGCGCTCACCATCAACTCCCTCTGGTATCGCACGTCCTCCGCCGGTTGGTTCGTGACCGACCACGATTCGGCGGCCTACCTGCGCGTTCGCGGCGTGCCGGCGGAGAAGGTCCACGTCAGCGGCTTCCCCGTCGCCCTCGCCTTCGCCGACCGCGCGGCCCGCCTTGTGCCGCCCGAGCCGGCCAGCCCCGCCCGGCCCCGGCGCGTGCTGTTCATGATCAACACCGGCCGCGACGCCGCCCTGGCCATCACCCGCGCCCTGCTGCAGCTGCCCGGCTGGCATCTCACCATCACCGCCGGCCGCGACGAAAACCTGCGCCGCGAACTGATCAACCTCGCCCACGGCGCCCCCGCCAAGGCCGACATCCTTGGCTGGACCGACCGCATCCCCGAGCTGCTCATGACGCACCACGTCGCCATCAGCAAGGCGGGCGGCGCCACCACGCAGGAATCCATCAACGCCCTGTGCCCGCTCCTCGTGAGCCAGATCGTGCCCGGCCAGGAGGAGGGCAACTACGAGCTCATCCGCCGCAACGATGCCGGCGCCCTAACCGAGACCCCGGCCGAAATCATCGCCGCGTTGGAACGTCTTTTCGCGAACGACGCCACCCTCTGGCGCCACTGGCGGGCGAACCTGCGCCGCCTCGCCCAACCCGCCGCCGCCCGCACCATCACGGCCCAGGTGCTGGAAAATTGCAGGGCGGCGTCGCCGACTCCGCCGGTGGAGCCCGCGCTCCGCGCGGGCTTGAACCGGCGCGGAGCGCCGGTTCCACCCCTCTCAGCCGCCGTTCGATAATTTGTAACGTAATACGTTACAAATTATCCTGTCGTGAGCTGCGCGCGGATGACCGCCAGCGTGCGTTCGGTCGCGCCGCGGTTGGCTTCGCTCCACTCGCGGGCCGCCGCCGCCAGCTTCTCGCGCTGGGCCGTCTCCTGCAGGAGTTCAACCGCGGCCGTGATCAATTCGCTGTGCGTCTCCACCTTCCGGACGGCGCCGGCCTCGGTGAGCGAGCGGATGATGTCGCGGAAATTCGTCATGCGCGGCCCGTGCAGCACCGGCTTGCCCAGCACCGCCGCCTCGACCGGCGTCTGCCCGCCGTCGTGCGGCGCGAGGCTCTTGCCGGTAAAAACGAGATCGGCCAGCTGCGTGAATTTCCGCAGCTCGCCCGTCGTGTCACCGACGGCGACGTCCACCTGGCCGGGTGCCGTGCCCGCCGACCGGAAATGAAAGCTGAGCCCGGACTTCTCCAGCAGGGCGCGCAATTCCTCGCGCCGTTCGGCGTGCCGGGGCACCAGCAGCAGCGAAACCTTCAGCCCTCGCTCGCGCGCCGCCTTCAGGGCCGTGAGCAACGCGGTCTCCTCGCCCGGCCAGGTGGATGATCCGAGCAGGACGAGCCCGTCTGGCGGCAGGCCGAGCTCGCGGCGCAGCGCCGTCTTGTCGGCCTCGGCCAGAAGCGGAATGTTCACGTCCAGCTTGAGGTTGCCCGTGGTCTGCAGCCGGTCCGCCGGGAAACCGAGCGCCTTGAAGCGCTGCTCGTCGCGCTTCGCGGCGCACAACACCCGGGTGATGCCGGCGGCCAGCGGGCGCAGCGCCCACTTGAAGCGCATCGAGCGCTTGAAGCTGCGGTCGGACATGCGGGCGTTGACGCTGATCACCGGCACGCCGCGGGCCCTCGCCTGGGACACGTGCTCCGGCCAGCGCTCGCCTTCCATCAGGATCGCGAGATCCGGCGCCACCTTGCGCCAGGCCCCCGCGCTGAACGCCCACCAGTCGAGCGGGAAATAGCCGATGCCGACGGTCAGCGCGGCATACTTCTCCTTCGCCAGCTGGTAGCCGGTGCTGGTCGTGGTGGTCAGGTAGACCTCGGTGTGCCCCTCGCGCTTGAAAGCCTCGAGCAGCGGCGCGATGGCGAGGATCTCGCCGACGCTGACCGCCTGCAGCCAGACGCGCTTGGCGCCCGGCGTCTTGGCCGGCAGCGGGGGCACCTCGCCAAACCGGTGCCAGAAACCCTGCGCATAGCCGCCGCGCCGCCGCATCCGCCACAGGTAATACGGCGACGCCAGGAGCAGCAGCGGCAAAAACAGAACTCGGTAGATCCAGATCAAGGCGGGGTAACCACTAATGAACACTAATGGGCACTAATGATTAGTGGGTATTAGTGTGGATTAGTGGTTTAAACCTCTCCGCGTTCCGCACCAGCTTACTGGCCCAAGACCCAGGCGAAGATCAGCGGCGCCACGATGGTCGCGTCGCTCTCAACGATGAACTTCGGGGTCTTGGCGCCGAGCTTGCCCCAGGTGATCTTCTCGTTCGGCACGGCGCCGGAGTAGCTGCCGTAGCTCGTGGTCGAGTCGCTGATCTGGGCGAAATAGCCCCACAGCGGCACGCCGGTGCGGCCAAGGTCCTGGTGCAGCATGGGCACGACGCAGATCGGGAAGTCGCCCGCGATGCCGCCGCCGATCTGGAAGAAGCCGATCGAGCCCTCGCCGTTGCGGAGCTTCTTGGCGGTCTTCGTATACCACGCGGCCAGCCAGGTCATGTATTCGATGCCGGTGCGGACGGTGTGGACGTTCTTGATCTCGCCGGTGACGACGCGGCCGGCATACATGTTGCCGAGCGTGGCGTCCTCCCAGCCGGGGACGATGATGGGCAGGTTCTTCTCGCAGGCGGCGAGCATCCACGAGTTCTTCGGGTCGATCTGGTAATATTTTTTGAGCTTACCGGACCGCAGGATCTTATACATGAACTCGTGCGGGAAGTAGTGTTCGCCGGCCTGGTCGGCGGCCAGCCACTCCTCGGCGACGGCGGCCTCGATGCGGCGCATGGCCTCGCCCTCGGGAATGCAGGTGTCGGTCACGCGGTTCATGTGGCGGTCCACCAGGTCCTGCTCGTCGTCGGCGGTGAGGTGGCGGTAGTGCGGCACGCGCTCGTAGTAGTCGTGGGCGACGAGGTTGAAGATGTCCTCCTCGAGGTTGGCGCCGGTGCAGACGATGGCGTGGACCTTGTCCTGGCGGATCATCTCGGCGAGCGTGATGCCGAGCTCGGCGGTGGACATCGCGCCGGCGAGCGTCACGAGCATCTTGCCGCCCGCCTGCAGGTGGGTCTCGTAACCCTTGGCCGTGTCGAGCAGGGCCGCGGCGTTGAAGTGGCGGTAGTTCTGCGCGATGAACTTGGAGACCGGCCCCTTCTTTTTCGCCAGGGCGGCATTGATGTGTTCGGGCAGTTGCTTGACGCGTTTTGCTTTGATCATTTCACCACCAGATAGGAACCGGCCCGGACGTTTGGCCACACTAAATTCAGGCGGTTCGGGTCGTCTTGGAAACTTGCAGTCGGCCCCGGGGTCGGGAGAATCCCTCCGCCATGCGCCTCCCCCGCCTTGCCCGCCGCCCCTTATTCCTGATCGCGCTGCTGCTCGCGCCCCTGCTGGCCTTCGCGGCCGACTTCCCGCACCAGGTCAGCGACCTGCCCGTCGACCCGCGCGTGCGCTGGGGCAAGCTCGACAACGGACTGCGCTACGCCCTCCTGCACAACCCCGAGCCCCGCGGCCGGATCAGCGCCCGCCTCGCGATCCGCGTCGGCTCCCTTTACGAGAATGACAACGAGCGTGGCCTCGCCCACTTCCTGGAGCACATGGCCTTCAACGGCAGCCGGCACTTCCCGGCCGCGAACGTCGTCGAGTTCTTCCAGAAGCTGGGCATGGACTTCGGCGGCGACACCAACGCCTCCACCGGCTTTGATCGCACCATCTACCAGCTGGAGCTGCCCGACACGAAGCCGGAGACGCTGCACGAGTCGCTCACGTTCTTCGCCGACGTCGCCGGCGGCCTGCTGCTCGAGTCCAAGGAGATCGACAAGGAGCGCGGCATCATCCTGAGCGAGAAGCGCGCCCGCGATTCGGTCGGCCTGCGCACCTTCATGGCCGAGCTGGAGTTCCTCGTGCCCGACACCCGCTTCCCTCAGCGCCTGCCCATCGGCACCGAGAAGGTCATCTCGACCGCCGACCGCGAGCGGTTCACGGCGTTCTACGACGCCTGGTATCGTCCCGAGCGCATGGTGCTCGTGCTGGCCGGCGATTTCGACCCCGCCGCCGCCGAGCAGGTGGTGAAGGAAATCTTCGCCCCCCTCGCCGCCCGCGGCCCCGCCCTGCCCGAGCCGCGCCTCGGCACCGTCGCCCCGTCCGACGAGGTCACCGCGCTCCTCCACACCGAGAAGGAGGCGGGCAACACCAACGTCGCGCTTGAGACCGTCGCGCCCTACACCTTCGAGACCGACAACGCCGCCAACCGCCTGAAATACCTGCCGCGCACGCTCGCCCTGCAGATGCTCAACCGCCGGCTCTCCATTCTCGCCAAGCAGGAGGGCGCCCCGTTCCTCAGCGGCCTCGTCGGCGTCACGGAGCAGTTCGACTTCTTCCGCAACGCCTCGATCGAGCTCAACTGCCGGCCCGACCAGTGGGCCGCCGCGCTCGCCGTCGCCGAGCAGGAGCTCCGCCGCGCCCTCGACCACGGCTTCCAGCCCGAGGAGCTCGCCGAGGCCGTCGCCGGCATGAAGAACAACCTGGAGCAGGCCGTCCGCACCGCGGCCACCCGCCGCTCGAACGCCCTCGCCGACGACCTCGCCGGCGACCTCCTTGATCGCTCCGTCACGACGCATCCCTCGGCCGAGCTTGCGCTCTATTCGCCCGCCCTCGTCGCCGTCACGCCCGAGCAGTGCACCGCCGCCCTCCGCGCCACCTGGAGCGAGACCGCCGGCCGGAAGATCTTCGTCGCCGGCAACCTCGACCTGCCCAAGGCGGCGCAGAACATCACGGCCGCCTACAACAACAGCCGCCGCACCATCGTCACCCCGCCGCCGAGGAAAGAGCAGGCCGCCTTCGCCTACACCGACTTCGGCAAGCCCGGCAAGGTGGACGAGACAAAGCTCGTCGAGGACCTCGGCGCCACGCTGATCGAGTTCAAGAACGGCGTCCGCCTCAACCTCAAGCCCACCGACTTCGAGGCCGGCCGCATCCGCGTGTCCGTCCGCATCGGTGGCGGCACCCTCACCCAGCCGCGCGACCAGCGCGGGCTCGGCCTGCTGGCCAACGTCGCCTTCACCACCGGCGGCCTCAGGCAGCACAGCGTGGACGACCTCCAGCGCCTCCTCGCCGGCAAGACCGTCGGCCTCGCCTTCGGCGCCCAGAACGACGCCTTCACCTTCGGCGGCACCACCAACCGCGACGACCTCCTCCTGCAACTCCAGCTCATCTGCGCCTACCTGACCGACCCCGGCTACCGTCCCGAGTCACTCCGCCAAGTCCACAAGATGGCGGACCAGACCTACCTTCGCCTCGCCCACGTCCCCGAGGGGCCGTTCCAGCTCGAGGTCGCCCCGCTCCTTGCCAGCGGCGACCCGCGCTTCGGCCTGCCGCCGAAGGACGTCCTGCTCTCCCGCTCGCTCGACGAGCTGAAGACCTGGCTCACGCCACAGTTCGCCAAGGGCCCCATCGAGGTCGCCATCGTCGGTGACTTCGACCCCGAGGCCACGATCGCCGCCGTCGCCCAGACCTTCGGCGCCCTGCCCAAGCGCCAGAAAAAGCCCGCCTACGAATCCGAGCGCAAGGTCGCCAAGGTCGCCCAGCCTGTTGCCAAGGAATACACCATTGAGTCCGAGATCCCCAAGGCCCTTGTCCGCCTCTACTGGCCCGCCAGCGACGCCCGCGACGTGAAGTTCTCCCGCCGCATGCGCCTGCTCACCGACGTTTTCGCCGACCGCCTTCGCGTGAAGATCCGCGAGGAACTCGGCGGCACCTACAGCCCCAACGCCGGCGGAGACCTCAGCGAGACCTATCCCGGTTACGGCTACATCGTCGCCGAGGCCACCGTTGCGCCAGACGACACCCGCCGCATCGCCAATGCCATCAAGGCCGTCGCCACCGGCCTGCAGACCAACGGCGTGACCGAGGAGGAACTCGTCCGCGCCAAGCAACCCGTGCTCACCGCGCTCCGCGAGAGCTCGCGCACCAATCCCTACTGGCTGAACACGGTCCTCGCCTCCGCCCAGGAGATCCCGCAGCGCCTCGAGTGGAGCCGCACCCGCTACAGCGACAACGAAAGCGTGACCACCGCCGAGCTCACGGCCCTGGCGAAGGAATACCTCGACCCGGCCAAGGCCTCCGAATTCATCGTCATCCCCGTGAAACCAAAGCCCGTCGGGCCGTGAGGTTTAGCCGGCGCTTCCGCCTTCGCCGGGCCTACGGCGGAGAGGCCGCGCAGGTCGGATTTGTAACAAGGGCGGGATCGCTGATCCCGCCATCTCCCGATTATCGTTCTAAGCCGGAATGATGCAGTCGGAGGTGGAGCGCCTTGCCCTCAAGGCGCTGGGGTCTCAGGGAAAATCGTTCGGCGCGTTGGGGACAACGCGCTCCACCTTTCAGTGGGACCAGTTTATGAGCGAAATTTGAGTCAAACTGCACACTTCCGGCTAAGGGTTCATTTCAAAACCCCGGTGCAACAAGGGGCGTGGCTTGTCCACGCCCTCGGGCGCGCACAAGGCGCGCCCCTACAAGGAAGCAAGGTTTTGAAATGAACTCTAAATCCGCCATTGCCACGCGAGCTGACTGCCCTTTCCTATCTTTCGGGCCATCCGTATGCCGCGAAAAATTCGCCAACTGATCGCCGATTTGGCCCAAGCCGGTTTCCGGCCCGTCCAAGGCGGCAAGGGCTCGCACCGCAAATTCCGCCATCCGCGTCTAGCCGGGTCGGTAATTTTGAGTGGCAAAGCCGGCGACGACGCCCACCCTTATCAAGAGAAGCAAGTCCGCCTCGCTATTCACACCGCCACCCAATGAAAGCCGAAGACCGCTACCTGAAGTTTGTCCGTTGGAGCGACGAAGACCGCGCCTATATCGGCTACTGCCCCGACCTGTTTCCTTGGGGCGGGGTTTGCCATGGTGCTTCGGAAGAGACCGCCTATCGGAAGCTTCTCGTGCTGGTTCGCAAGGAAGTCGCCCAGCTGAACCGTAAGCGCCAAAGCCTGCCCGCGCCCAGCACCCGCCCGATGCGGGATGCCGTGCTGGCATGACGCCCGCGGATCTGTGATCCTCTTCCCTTTCACGACACAAAAGTCCGTCTAGCCGTGAGTTTGATCCTGAACGGCCTATCCCGTTTTCTGCCCTCGCGGGTCACCATCCAACTCAGGCAATTGCCTGAGTCTGAATGACCCTGATCGGCAGAAGAAGATGAAAACGCTCGACCTCGATAAACCATTTAAGCCGGGAATCGATTTCTGGATAGTTTGCGCGATTCTCGCCATTCCGGTGCTCTGGTTCGCCAAGCCGTGGACAGGCGATCTGCCTGTTTATTCGAAGATCGCTTCGATCATTTTTCTACCGTTCGCCGCGACTGTCGTCAGCTATTGCCCATTTCTTTTCGCCGTTGCGTTCATTCGGGGTGATTCGACGCAAAAGAAGATTTTTCGTGCCTTTGCCGCAGCCAGCAGCGGAGTCATTCTTTGGCTTGGCATCAAGTGGTATGTTTACGATTTCGGGAATCTGCCGGATTACTGCACCGTCGGTGCCGTGCTGATCGCGAATAGTATTTTCTTCCGACTGCACCCCACAGAGCCGATCCAGGGTGCAACAGACAACGACCGGGCTGCACCCCGTCGCGTCTGATCACAATCGATCTGGGCATATGATGAGAGCGACATGGCTTACGAGTGTGATGGGAGGCGCAATTTTCGGCATTATGGCCGCTTTGTATATAGGGGAGACAGGGCCTGCTATCGTCAGTCTTCAAGCGGTTTTCTTCTTTGGCACGCTCTTGGCGGGAGCCGTAGGAATCAAGCAATGGCAGGAGCTAGAGGGCGAATACGAGAAGCGTGATGTTCCAAGATGGAGTATGCTAAGCCGAGCCGGTGATTTTGAGCGGTTCTATCGCCCGATCATGCTAAGGGTCTTGGTATGGGCTGTCGCGAATTACTCAGCGTATTTTATCGTGCAGCTCGTCTTAGAATGATTTCGACGAAAGAACCCATCTAATCGTTACAGCCCACATTGTGCCTCCCACATGCCGCGCATCCAAATCACCACTGAGGTCGCCGCTCCCATAGAGAGGGTTTTCGACCTGTCGCGGGACATCGACGTCCACCAACAGAGTCAGACCCGGCACCAGGAAAAAGCCATCGCCGGGCGCACCTCCGGGTTAATCGAGGAGGGCGAGGAAGTGACGTGGGAAGCCGTGCATTTCGGCGTGCGGCAGAAACTCACCAGCCGGATCACCGTGATGCGCCGGCCGGCGCATTTCCGCGATGTGCTGGTGCGCGGGGCATTTAAACGTTTCGAACACGACCATTACTTCACATCCCTTCCCGGCAATCGCACGCTGATGCGCGACGTGTTTGATTACACGTCGCCGCTGGGCTGGCTCGGCCAGCTGGCTGATATCCTGTTTCTGCAACGTTACATGGCCCGCCTCCTCCTCGAGCGAAACCTGATGATCAAGCGGCTGGCCGAAACCTGACCACCCCACGATCCATGCCCTCCAAACCAAACACCCCGGCCGGCTACTCCGGCACGCCCTTGTGGAAGAAGCTCGGTTACAAGACCGGGCAGTCCGCCTTTGTTTATCAGGCGCCCCGGAATTATTCCGCGCTCCTGCAACTGCCGTCTGACGTCAGTGTGTCATGGGCTCCGAAGTTCAAGCCGGGCCTCCCCTTCGTCCATCTCTTCGTCACCGATTTCGCCGACCTCACCACCCGGCTCGGACAATATCGTCATAAGATCGCGCCGGACGGCGCCGTCTGGGTTTCCTGGCCCAAGAAAAGCTCGGGCGTGCCGACCGACATCACCGAGGGCCGCATCCGCGATGCAGCCCTGCCGCTGGGTTTTGTGGACATCAAGGTCTGCGCCGTGGACGACACCTGGTCCGGCCTGAAACTGGTGATCCGGAAGGAGCTGCGCTAAGCCACGGACAGGAGCTCGTCGCAAATTCCAGCCGGCTGGACGTAATTTTCCCGGGCCCGCGGGAAATGTGCTATACTGCGCCCAACCCACCCCGCCCATGAAGACATCCGCCCGTTTCGTGCTGCTTGTTCTCGCCGGCCTGAGCCTGACCGGTTGCGCCACCCAAACCGCCACACTGAAGAAGCCCGACCCCGCGCCACGTGCCGTTGCCCTGGGTGACCAGCCGCTCAGCGGCCGTGATTACTGGCTGTCCCTGGACTTTGATGACCGCATCGACCGCGCGATCAGCAGTTCAACGGCGAGCACCAGCCCCCGCCGCTGAACGGCCGCCTAAGTGGGCGTCTAAAAAGGTAGGGCGCGACCGCTGGGCGCGCCGTCAGGATGCGCGAATGACGGGCAATTCACGGCGGGCCCAGCGGTCCCGCCCTACCCGCCGATGGCTTTTAGACGCCCTCGAAGAGTTCATGGCAAAATCCTTGTGTAGGGTCATGGCTTGTCCACGCCCTCGGGCGCGCACGAGGCGCGCCCCTACGAGAAAGCAAGGTTTTGCAATGCGCTCTAAGCCGCCGGCGCAGTTTCCGTAGGCGCCAGTTTCAGGTTGAGCAGCGGCACGAGCAGCAGCAGGCCCACGCAGGTGAGCCCGAGCACCGCGTAGCCCGCCACATCGTGCACTGTGCCATTGATGGCGTCGGGACCATAGGCATAGGCCCAGCCGGTCAGGAATAGGCTGCGCCCGAGGTTCATCAGGAAGGCGAAGAACATCGCGGCGACAACCAGCGTCACCTTCTTCCAGGTCTCGGTGAAAAAGGTCGCCCCGAGGAACGACCCGGCAAACAGGCACGCCGTCAGGGAGCGGATGCCCGAGCACGCATCGGCCACGCCGACCGGACCCTTCGGCAGCATCAGCACATTGCCCTGCTGCTCGAGCGGGAATCCAAGCATGTCGAAGACAAACGCCACCACCGTCACCACCTTCCGCAGCAGGAAGAGGCTGATCTGCGACTCGATCGCCGACACCAGCGGCGCTGAGATCAGCCAGACCAGCACGGGAAAGATGAACAGCGCCGCGACGCGGAAGCGCGCATCAGCGATAAGGGCTGAAAATTGGTTGGGGCGCTTGCCCTCAAGCGCCCTGTCCGGGCCGTTGGGGGCAACGGCCCCTACCGGCACATTAAAATATATCAACGGCAGCACGATCGCCACCATGCCGAGCGTCAGCGCAAACGTGCCGGGCTGGGACGTCCCTGCCCCGGCGCGATAAAAGGCCCCCAGCAAAAAGAACAGCGCCCCGCCGAGCAGGCCGAGGCTCGCCGCCGTGTTCAGCGTCCAGCGCACCCAGCGCGCGCTGGCCGGACCCGTCTCCACCTCCCGCAGTCGCGCGAGGATCTGCGGCCAGCGGTCATAGACGACGTAGGCGGTGAACAGCGGCACCAGCCAGCCGAACGAATAGTCCTCCTTGCGACTCCACCAATGCGACTGGTCCCACGCCACGAACGCCATGAAGCCCGCGGACAGGCCCAATGCCGCCAGGAACGGCGCCGGGGGCTTGGAGGTTTTTGATTCCTGATTCATTAAGCCGCTAATTTTCGCTGATTGACGCTAATGCGGAACACCCTGTTCGGAATCATTAGCGCTGATTAGCGGAGATTAGCGGTTTGCCAATCACCTTCCCCATCGACCGGTCATGCGCCCGCGCGAGCAGCAACAACGCGACCACCGCGCCGAGGAGCGCCAGCGCCATGTCGGTCTGCGTGTCCCACGCATATCCCTGCGTGCCGAGAAAGTCGTCCGCCGCCGCGCCGCTCAACTCCGCCACCGCCCACTCGAGCAGCTCATAAAATGCACTGAAGGCCAGGCACACACTGACGACGAGAAAGCCCAGCCAACGGCTCGGTCCCAAGGTGGAACCTGCGCTAAGCGCAGGTTCAGCCCGCGCGGAGCGCGGGCTCCACCCCAGACTTAGCGGTGATGTCCGGAGCAGGATCTCCCGCGTCAGGATCGCCGGCACGAAGCCCTGCGCAAAGTGCCCGAGTTTGTCGTAGTTGTTGCGGGACCAGCCGAACCACTCCATCGCCCAGTCGCCGAGCGGCACCCGGGCATAGGTGTAGTGCCCGCCCACGATCAGGATGACGCTGTGCAGCCAGAGCAGCACGAGGAGCAGGCCCGACAGCGGAAACCGCCGCTGCACCGCAAAGGCCACGGGCAACCCGATGAAAATGGGGAATACTTCCAGCAGCCACGTGAAGAGGTCATGCGGCTTGATCGCCGACCAGCCGAGCACGGGGGCGAGCAGCAGGGTAAACCAGAGTAAGCGGCGGTCCATCAACCCGTCCTCCCGTTTAACGCCGCCCGCACATAGTCCCGCAGCGCCGGCTCCAGCCCCGCGCTGTGTTGCTCGAACCGCGATTCCACCAGCGCCCACGGCACGGCGCCGTCCGGCACGAGGATCGGCGTCATGTTCTTGTCCGGCCGCGAATCGCCGCTTTCGACCCACGCATGGTTGAAGCCCGCACCTGGCCGCCATGTCAGGGCGCGCTCCTTTTGATCGGACGCCTCATAGCACAACTGGAAGCCTTCCGGCCGCCGCTCGTGATCATACCACACAATCAGCTCGAGGCCGTCGGCCTGAAACCAACGGCGATGACCCGGCCCGCCCTCCTGCTTCACTTGGCGAAATTCGCTGAGCATGCAGCGCCAGCCTGCCCGCCGGCCGGCCCGGCGCAAGCCGCGGTTGCTTCGGTCTCGCCCGCCAATCCCTGTTTTGACATCCCCGCCCTGCCGGCCAAGCCTGCCCGCAAACATGGACCACCTGCACGCCTACTGGCGGATGGAATACATCGAGACGCCGCGCCTCCCCGAGGGCGGCAATATCTTCGCCGAACTGCCTAAGCTCGGCGACGACACCGCGGCGCTCATCATCCACCGCGGCAAGCTGTCCTACCTCATCCTCAACCGCTATCCCTACAACGCCGGCCACCTCCTCGCCGTGCCCTTCCGCGCCGTCACCGACCTCGTCGAACTCACCGCCGCCGAGCGCGCCGACCTGATGGACGAGATCATCCTCGGCAAGCAGATCCTCACCGCCGCGATCAAACCCGACGCCTTCAACGTCGGCTTCAACCTCGGCAGCGCCGCCGGCGGCAGCATCCCGCACCTCCACGCCCACATCGTCCCGCGCTGGAACGGCGACACCAACTTCATGCCCGTCATCGGCCAGACGCGCGTGCTCCCGCAATCCCTCGCCGCCATGTATGCGCGGCTGAAGGAGACAGCCGACAAACTTTCCGCCAAGGCCTGACCGATTAATGGACACACGGATTGCCCCCTGCTAGTCATTCTGAGCGAAGCGAAGAATCCAGTTACGCGCACCGCGACTGGATCCTTCGCTGCGCTCAGGATGACCCTAGGGTGATTTCCCGCCCACTCTCACTTTCACTCTCACTTTTCCGCCTCCGTGCCCGACTCCAAGACGCTCCACTACCCGAACGCCCGCCACCTCAACCAGCTCTACGGCGGCAGCGAGGACAACCTCACCCGCGTCGAAAAGGCGCTCGGCTGCCGCCTCACCACCCGCGACGACTGGCTGAAACTCGACGGCCCCGCCGAGGCCGTCACCAGCACCGAGGAATTCTTCACCCTCCTCAACTCCGGCAAGACCCAGGGCCTCGCCGTGCGCACGCCCGACTTCATCCGGCTGCTCGACCTCTACACCAAGGACGGCGGCGCCAGCCTGCGCGCCCTGGTCAACGAGCCGCTCGTCATCACCACGCAGCGCAAGACCATTGTCCCGAAGACCCTCGGCCAGAAACTCTACCTGCAGGCCATCCAGAAGAACCCGATCGTCTTCGGCATCGGCCCCGCTGGCACGGGCAAGACCTACCTCGCCATGGCCGCGGCCATCTCCGCCCTGCTGAAAAACCAGGTGCAGCGCATCGTCCTCACCCGCCCGGCCGTCGAGGCCGGCGAGGCGCTCGGCTTCCTGCCCGGCGACCTGCGCGAGAAAATCCTGCCCTACCTGCGCCCGCTCTACGATGCGCTCCACGACATGCTCGACCCCGAGGACGTCGCCACGTTGTCGGAGAAGGGCGTGATCGAGATCGCGCCGCTCGCCTACATGCGCGGCCGCACCCTGGCCAACGCCTACATCATCCTCGACGAGGCGCAGAACACCTCGCACGAGCAGATGATGATGTTCCTCACGCGCCTCGGCGACGACTCGCGCATGATCATCACCGGCGACATCACGCAGATCGACCTGCCGCGCAACAAGACCTCCGGCCTCGTCCAGGCCCCGCGCGTGCTCCGCAACATCCCCGGCATCGAGTTCCACCACTTCGCCGCGGCCGACGTCGTGCGCCACCCGCTCGTCCAGAAGATCATCGACGCCTACGAACAGGCCAAGGCGGCCGAACCCATCGGGCCGGGTTGATTTTTGGAGGGCCCGCGTCCCTGCGGGCCGGCTCGCAGGGACGCGAGCCCTCTACCAAGCCAATGAACCGCGAAGTCGCCATCACAAACCGCCACCCGCGCCTGCGTTTCAAGCGCGCCGAGGTCGCCCGCGTCATCCACACGCTTGAGGCCAATCTTTCCGCAATCCGCATTCCGCAATCCGCAATTCCTCAGGGCGAACTCTCCCTCGTCTTCCTCACCGACCCCGCGCTCGCCAAGATCCACGCCGACTTCATGGACGATCCGACCGCGACCGATGTCATCACCTTCGAGGGCGACCCGGCCGCCGGCCTCGCCGGCGAGGTCTGCGTGTCGGCCGACACGGCTTGGCGATATGTGGAGGGCCCAGCTCCAGCTGGGCCGCGGCCGAGCAGGAGCTCGGCCCTCCAGAAGAAACGGCTCGCAGGGACGCGAGCCCTCCAATCTGCCTTCTCCGCCGAGCTCACCCTCTACCTCGTCCACGGCTGGCTGCACCTGGCCGGCTACGACGACCTGCAACCGGCCAAGAAACGCCGGATGCGCGCCGCCGAGGCCCGGGCCATGAGGCTGTTGCGGGCGGCGAAGGCCGTGCCGGCCTTTAAACTGACTTAGGGTGGAGCGCGGCCTCCGGACGCGCTTTCAGGACGAGCTTGGAAGGCATGCGTATCGCTCGCCTCTCGCGGACACTCCGAAAACGCGTCCGGAGGCCGCGTTCCACCTGCAATTCAGCCCCAAAAAATCAGTGGCCTTCGCGTTCCTCTGTGGTTCACTGCCCGCTTCATGGCTCCCGTCTCACGCATCGCCTCCCTGCGCAACGCCTTCCTCACCGGCCTGGTGCTGGTCGCCCCGTTGGTGGTGACGATCTGGGCGCTGCGCCTGATCATCGGCTTTGTCGGCGGATCGATCACCCCGCTTTTCATCCCCTACCTGCCGGAGGCGCTGAGCCACCTGCCCAGCCTCGTCTGGGACGTGCTGACCACCGTCATCGCCCTCGGTCTGATCACCCTGCTGGGCTACCTGTCGCGACTGTTCCTCGGGCGGTTTGTCGGCGCCGTGACCGAGCGCTTCATCCAGAACATCCCCGGCATCGGCGGCTTCTACAACAGTGTGAAGCAGTTCATCGAGACCTTCGGCGCCAAGGACCGCACCCAGTTCAGCAAGGTCGTGCTCGTCCAGTTTCCCCGCGCCGGCGTCTATACCATCGGTTTCGTCACCAACCAGGGCCGCGGCGAGCCGCACTCGCACCTGGCCGCGGACCACTGGGCCGTGTTCGTCCCGACCTGCCCGAGCCCGGTCAACGGCTTCTTCATGTATGCGCCCGTCGCGGAACTCATCGAGCTCGAGATGTCGGTCGGTGAAGGCATGAAGACCGTCATCTCCTGCGGCGCCGTGCTGCCGAACTGGAGCGACCCCGCCGCGGCGCGCGCCGCCTTGAAAAGCTCCGGCTTCCGGAGCAACTGATTTGCCCGCCGCGCCGTCCGGAGTTTTCCGTCCCCGCCATGCCCGGCCAGCAGCTCCAGACCACGGCGTTCATCCTCGCCAAGCTGCCGTCGGGGTCCGACGCGTTTGAACAACTGACCGCCTTCGCCGCCGAGCACGGCGTCCTGCATTGCCTGCGCCGCATCCCGCAGGGCAAGGCCACCGCCACGCCCCTTGACCTGTTCGACGAGACCGAGCTCTGGCTCGAGTCCTCCAACCAGGGCCGCACGTGGTTCATCAAGGAACACCGCCTGATCCAGCGCCACGACGGCATCGGCCGCTCCTACGAGGCGCTCAGCGCCGCCGCCGCCCTCGGCCAGCTCCTTGGCCGCAACCCGGTGCCGGACGAGTCCCGCGAGGCGGTGGTCGACCTGCTTCGCGCCACCTTCACCGCCCTCGCCGCCGGTGGCCGCCCGGACATCGTCTGGCTCAAGGCGCTTTACTGCCTGCTCCGCGACGAGGGCTACCCCGTGAAACAACAGTGGTGGCCGCAACTGACCGACGCCGACCGCGACACGGCCGCGCACCTGCTCAACCAGCCACTCGCGGCGCAGACCGCCGACGCCGCGGCCGTAGCGAGGATCAACCGCCGTCTCGAGGACTGGGTCCACGCCGAGACGGAGATCAAACTCTGACAATTCCGGATTGGGGAATGCGGATTGCGGATTAACCGAACCGCATCTGTTCTGGGTTCGCCCTCGTCTTGTGCCTTGCCATTCCGCAATCCGCAATTCGCACTCCGCAATTTCATGCATTTCACCCTCGAAACCCGCACCGTCAGCCTGAGCGTCGGCGAATTCGCCGGTTTCAGCCTCGGGCCGTCGGACTCCGGGGGCGGACCGCAGGGCATCTGGCGCACCCAGCTCGGCCAGCACTGGCACAACGAACTGCAGAAGCGCACGCTCGCCGAGGCCCCCGCCGCGCAGTTCGAGGTCGCGATCGACGGCCGGATCACACACCGCGGCTGGACCTTCGTGCTCAACGGCCGCATCGACCAGCTGGTCGGCGACACGCTGCGCGAGATCAAAAGTGTCATGCGCCCGCTGCCCGCGGAAGAGACCGACCTGCGCACCGATTACCCGGCCTATTTCCTCCAACTCGCCGCCTACGCCGTGCTGGTCCGGGCCTCGTCGCTCAACTCTCAGCTCTCAACCCTCAACCGTTCGGCGCTTCGCGCCGAACTCATCTTCGTCGAAGCCGGCTCCGGCCTCGCCCAGACCATCGCCCTCACCGCGTTCGACGAGGCGCTCGTCCACCACCAGCTCGATGCGCTGGTCGAGTTCCTCAACCTGCGCCTCCGCGCCACCGAGCGCCGCCGGTCGCTCAGTTTCCACCCGGCCTTCCCCTCCCTTCGCGCCGGGCAGGAAACAATCCAGCAGGATCTGCAGTCTGCTTTCGGTCTCTCAACTCTCAACTCTCAGCCCTCAACCTTGCTGTTCGAGGCCCCCACCGGCTACGGCAAGACCGGCTGCGTGCTGGAATTCGCCCTCGGGCAGATGAAGGCCGGGCGCTTTGCCCGGCTCATCTGGCTGACCGGCAAATCCACCGGCCAGTTGCAGGTCGTGCACACCCTGGCGCAGATGACCGCCGGATCGTCCCTGGCGTTCTGGCAGGTGCGCAACAAGTCGGAGCATTGCGTCAACCACACCTTCCACTGCGTGCGCGACGGCTGCGACTACCTGAAGGACTGCGCCGACCGCTGGCCGGGCAGCGGGCTGGCGAAGTTCTACCTCGACGAACGCCAGCCGCGCGATCTCGACACCCTGCGCACCGCCGGCCGTGAGGCCCGCGTCTGTCCTTACGAGATCACCCGCGCCTCGCTGGCGTTCAACGACGTGTGGATCGGCGACTTCAACTACGTCTTCGCCCCCGACAACCGGAACCTCTTCTACAACCAGCCCGGCTTCGACCCGGCGGAGACGCTGCTTGTCATCGACGAGGCGCACAACCTGCCCTCGCGCGTCGCCGGCGCCCATTCGCACCGCGCCACCGATACCGACGCCCGCCTGCTGCTCGCCGAGCTCGACCACCTGCAGGCACCGGCGACGCTTGTCATCGCCCTGGAAGAGTGGACGCGCCTGCTTGCCTCGCTCCGGCCCGCCGAATCGCTCGACCCCGCCACCGAGGCCGAGGTGCACGACCATGTCGCCAAGCTGGCGAACCTCGTCAGCACCCAGTCCATGGACTACGCCGCGCTCGGGCCGCACCACGCCGAGACGCTCTGGTCGTTCGCGCAGCTCGCCGAGTTCATGGACGACTCCCGGCTCACGAAGCTCCTCTGGGTGGCCCGTGAGGGTAAACTGGAGTTCACCTGCGTGGACGCCGCCCCGGCCATCGGCGAGACACTGAAGACCTTTGGTGGCGCAATCCTGATGTCGGCCACCTTGCAGCCGTATGTGGAATTCGCCGCTTCCTGCGGGTTGGAGTCATCCGCCACCCTCCACGCCCCCACGCCGTGGCGCGCCGGCGCCTACGACGTCGCCGTGGACCTGCGGGTCAGCACCACCTTCCGTGAGCGCGCCAACCACTACGGCACGACTGCCGAGACCATCGAGGCGCTGCACGCGGCTGCCAGCTCTCAACTCTCAACCCTCAACCCTCAACCCACTGCGACGCGCTGCGTCGCAGTGTTTTTTCCCTCCTACGCCTACGCCGAGGCGGTGCTTCGCGCGTTGGAGAACAACGGCTCCGTGCTCCGCGTGGCCCTGCAGCCGAAGCTGCCCGACCTCACGGCGCAGACGGCCTGGATCGAGGAGAACCTCGCGCTGAGCGACGCGCTCTTCCTCGTCCTCGGCAGCAGCTTTGCCGAGGGCATCGACCTGCTCGGCGGCCGCGTGAGCCACGCGATGGTCGTCGGCCCCGCCCTGCCCGAGGTCAACGCCGTGCAGAAGGCGCGCATGGACGCCCTCGCCGGCCTCGGCCGCGACGCGGCGTTCCGGCGCGTCTACCAGATCCCCGGCCTGCAGAAGGTGAACCAGGCCCTCGGCCGCCTCGTGCGCGCCCCCGGCCAGCACGCCAAGGTGCTGCTGCACTGCCAGCGCTTCGCCGAGCCCTCCTACGCCGCGCTGCTCGCCGCCGACTACCAGATGTTCGCGGAGGTCGCCTCCGACGGCGACCTGCGCGAGTGGCTGGCCCGCGGCCGTTAGGGATTGGCCTTCGTTATCTCCGCTACATCCAGTTTCAGCTCGTGACTGAAGCGCGCCTGCTCGGCGAAGGTCACCTTGACCAGTTCGGCTTCATTGAGCGCGTTGATCGCGTCCAATACTGATCCCTTGGGTGGGCGCGGGATCGCCAGAAATGACATCGTTCGCCAGCTGATCCCCACAGAGGCGATGCGCGTGAGCCTGTAGTCGGTTGATGTGCCGCGATCCACCGCTCCCCGGGCCCGGTTGACCAGGAAATACTGGGAATAATCTCCGGGGGCCGCCAGTTGTCCGCCGCCGACATTATCCATCCACAAGGAGGGCATGTAGCGAATGAATGTCACGAGCAGTTGGGGCCCTTCTTTTTCCGCGTGGGCCAACCGTTCGCCATGGCTGTTCTGCTTGCTCCATCTTCCGGGTTCGAGCGGCACGCGAGTTGCAGACTCAAACCGCATCAACCGGAAGCGTGCGGACAAGGCATAACTGGAAGATTGGCCCCGCACCTTGGCCATCGCGGACGCCGGCATCGCGCTGGTGAAAGTCATACTGTCGGTTTGGGCTGTCGCCTCTCCGGCATCCTTCCCGCCGGAAAGTGCCTGGGCGGACATCATCTCCGCCAGTCCCGACCGGCCCCAGCTGCGGCCGGTGGCACTCGTGCCGTCCGGCCAGCGCAAGGTGTATTCCGACTGGACGGACATGAGTCCCTGCATCCCGGCCAGGCCTTCCACCTGATAGTTGGCAATCAGCGAGGCCGGCCGGTCGGGCCGGTCCTTGCGGCCGGAGAACTCCACCGACTGCAATTTGAACGCCAGTCCCGGCGGCTCGGCCGCGGCCGGCCAGTCGCCTTGGGCCTGCCTGATGAGGTAGGAATAAAACCGGGATTCGACATTCCACGACCAGGGCCAGAACGCCCCCGTGAGCACAATCAAACCCACGGTGCCGGCGATGATGGCGATGGACCGCCCGATGTTCCGCGTCAGGAACTGGTGCACGACCACCACCAAGATACCCCCAATGGAGAGGAGGAGGATCAGCAGAAAACGGGTGCCCACCAGTTCCGGCTGGAACGATCCTTGGTGGCGAGAAGCGTAATAGGCAATGATCCCCGTCAGCATCGGTGTCGCGAACAGTGTCACCAGCGTCCACATCAGGAAGCGGGCGAACCCGTCGGTCACCACGGACCAGAGCAGGCCGAGCAGGACGGCGATTGCCTGGGCGGCGACGGTTTCCGTCACCGCCCAGCCAATTTCGTCTATGCCGTAGTTGCACCCCAGCCACCACGGCAAGGTCACCAGCACTGGGGCCACGATGAACACCAGCCCGAGGCAAATAAGTTTGGCGCGCAGGAGACGCGCGCCCGAGATCGGCCGTGTCATCCAGAAGGCCGTCGTGCCGACCATCAGGTCCTGCTGGATGATGGCGGCCGTGAGCACGAAGCTCACGAATTCAAAGGCCGCCAGCACCTTGGCGAGCGCGTCCATCTTGTTGAACCAATCCAGGCCCTCGGTGCCGTCCGCGTTCAGCAGGACCACGCCGACGCCGAGCTTGGCGATGATCAGCAGGATCCACAGGCCCAGCGGCCACTTGAGGGCGCGCAGGTCCTTTTTGACGATGTGCCAGGTGAGGTTCATGCGGCGGCTCCTTTGGGTTGTGCGCGGGTCTCGCGGGCCAGGGTGACGAAGATCTCGCGCAGGGTCATCGGGTGCGCCACCGCGGTGCCCTCGGGAAACCGGTCACGACAGGCGCGCTCGACCGTCCCGTTCGTAAAATCCGTGACGATGAACTTCACCAGCCCCCCCTTCTGCTCCAGCTCCAGCCAGCCGGCCGGCGGCGCGCCGAGCGACACCGGGCCGGGCACCGTTACCTCCATGCGACGGAAGCGGCCGAGGAGTGACTCGGTGGTCTCGCTGAACCGCAGGCGGCCGTTTTCGAGCAGGGCGACATTGTCCGCCAGGCGCTCGACCTCCTCGATGTCGTGCGACGACACCAGCACGGTCCAGTCACCGAGTTCCGAGGCCTCGAGGATGCCGCGCACAAAGTCGTCGCGCGCCAGCGGGTCGAGCCCGCTGAAGGGCTCGTCGAGCACCAGCAGCTTCGGCCGGTAGGCGAGCGTGGAGAGCAGCGCGGCCTTCATCAGCATGCCGCGGGAAAGGTGCTTCAGCTTGCGGTCCGGCGGCAGGTCGAACTGCGCGAGCAGCCTGGTTTCCAAGGCCGCGTCCCACGTCGGGTAAAATGGCCGGCAATAGTCGAGCAACTGCCGGACCGTCATCCACAGCGGCAGCTTCTGGTTTTCCGAGACGTAACCGATCTGCGCCCGCTCCCTCTCACCGAGCCGGCGCGAGTCCACGCCGAGCACGGTCGCCGAGCCGGAGGTGGGCGGGAGGAGGTTCATGAGCACCTTGATGGCGGTGGTCTTGCCCGCCCCGTTGGACCCCAGCAGGGCGAAGACGCTGCCGGTGGGGACGGCGAGCGTCAGCTCGCGCAGGGCCTCGGTGCGCCAGTAGCGCCGCGAGAGCCCGTTGGTTTCGATGATGTTCATGGGATAAGTGTGTGGTCAGGCTGTTTTCCGCCGGAAAACATACCGGCTCCGGTCGGACAGGAAGCCGGACATGCCGCCGATCTCCTCGTGGATTTTCGCCGACGCCGTCCAAGGTGACAGGCACCAAGGCACAAACCTACCGTCAACCATGCTGCCGATTTCGATGTCGGGCCGCATGAGGAGACCGGTCGCGACCTCGAGGGTGACGGCATGGACCAATGCAACGTCCGCCTTGGGCCAGGCCAGCCGGGCATCCCGGACAAAGATCGCAAGATCCACAGGGGCCTTCGCCGTGTCGTCATAAACCGGCCGCTCCGGGATCTGCTCCGGATAAATCTCCCGATGAATCTTCTTCGCGGTCCAGCGCAGCGGTGCCTGGAAAACCACGGCAAGAGCGACCGCGCCGAGCAAGGCGGCGAGGAGGACCTTTCCCTTAGGGTTCAGGGCGGGGCTCATGGTTTATTTCCGGTTGAGTTTCTTCCAGTGGGCCGCGAGGCCGCTTTGCACCTCATCAAGGGTCAGGCCGAGTTTCTTCGCCTCGACCACGACGCGCTCCAGGTCGGCGCCGAGCAGTTCGGCCCGCTCGGCCCGGTCCCCCGCGGCCTGCTCGGCCACCACGCTGCCGACGGCCGGGGTCGTGACCAGCACGCCCTGCGCGACCAGCGCGGCCACGATCTTGTGCGCCGTGTTGGGGTTGATCTGCAGCTCCTGGCTGACGACCCGCACCGAGGGGAACGCCTGCCCGGGCTTCAGCTGCCCGGCGACCACAGCCTTCTTCACGGCGAAAATCACCTGCTCCGTGATCGGCAGACCGGGTTTCAGTTCGATGGAGAACGGTAGCACGCCGTCCTAGTTGCACTAGGACAGTTAGGACAGCAAGGGAAATTTGTAGAAAAGTTGGGGACCAGGAAAAGCTGGGGGTGGGACTATCAGTCCCGCGGGTTGTCGGCAGCGCAGAGCATGCCTCGCGGGACTGATGGTCCCGCCTTCATCTGCCGGCGCAAAGCGCCGGCTCAGGCCGTCTCGATCTCGCCGAGCAGGTTGGCGAAGATCATCTTGCCACCGGCGCTGGGCAGGACGCCGATGATCTCGGCCGTCACCCGCTTGCCGACAAAGGCCCGGCCATTGTTCACGACGACCATGGTGCCGTCGCCGAGGTAGCCGAGGGCCTGGCCCTCTTCCTTGCCGGGCTTGACCAGCTCAAGGGCGATGCTCTCGCCGATGACCAGCTCGGGGCGGAGGGCGTTCTCGAGCGCATGCAGGTTGAGCCACGGCACCCCCTGGAACCTGGCCATCGTGGCGAGGTTGGTGTCGGTCGTGAGCAGCTTCGCGCGCATGGACTGCGCGAGAAAGACGAGCTTGGCCTCGATGTCCTGCCGGCGGGCGACCTCGCTCTGGTGGATGCGGATGTCGATGTGCTTGATGGCGCGGAGCTCGTTCAGCACCTGCAGGCCGCGGCGGCCGCGCGCCTGTTTCACCGGATCGGGCGAGTCGGCGATGGCCTGGAGCTCGCTGAGCACGAAGGTGGGGATGATAAGCGCCGCCCCGAGGAACTGCGTCTGGCAGATCTTCGCGATGCGGCCGTCGATCAGCGCGCTGGTGTCGACGACGACCAGCGGCACGTCCACGTCGTGCGGCACGAAACGCACGTAGGGGATGACAAGGTTGAAGTCGTCCTTGCCGCGCAGCGCGATGACGGTCCCGAGGTAGGTGCAAATCAGGAACAGCGCGAGCTGCACCAGGTAGATGATGGACGGGTCGCCCTTGTTGAGGAGCGGCGAGTTGGCGATCAGCCAGGCGACCAGCGCGCCGACGCCGAGGCCGAAGGTCAGCGCGGTCAGGCCGCGCAGCGAGAAGCCCTTCAACATCAGGTCGACCAGCACGACGAGGGAGCCGATCATCAGGCCGATGGCGACGGCCAGGCCGCGCTTGTGGTCCCATTCCTCGACGGTGTAGCAGACCAGCCAGCTCGCGACGGCGCACAGCGCAATAAACAGGATCCGGATGACGAGCAGCGTTTTGTTCATACCACGGGGCGGCGAATCAGTTGAATACTCCGCGGTTTTTCAGCCACAGCAAGACAAAGGGCAGGATGCCGAGGAAAATCATGACCCCGTAAAGAATCATTTGTGCCCGGTGGGCTTTTTTGGCTAGTTCCGGATCCGTCTCATTCATTCCTCCCGCATCCGACCAAGCAGCCCCCCTGATGACAACGCAATACTGGCTCGTGAAATCCGAACCCGAGACCTACTCGTGGGACGATCTCGTCCGCGACAAGCGCACCGACTGGACCGGCGTCCGCAACTACGCCGCGCGGATCAACCTCAACACCATGCGTCCCGGCGACGAGGTGCTCTTCTACCACAGCGGTGAATCGAAGAGCATCGTCGGCGTGGCCAAGGTGACCAAGCCCGCCTTTCCCGACACCACTGCCGACGAACCCGGCTGGGTCGCCGTCGAGCTCGCCCCGGCGAAACCTTTGTCCACGCCGCTCACCCTCGCCCAGATCAAGGCCGACGCCACGCTCAAGGCCATGGAACTGGTCCGCCAGAGCCGGCTGTCGGTCTCGCCCGTCCGGCCCGCCGAGTTCACACGGGTCCTTAAGCTCGGGGGCCGCTGATCGCGGGTCGGTCGTGCGCTCGCGCGCAACGTGGCATGCGGGCAAGCCACCTGCGGGGACTCACCGCGCCGCCAGCAAATCCACCTCCACGACGACACGGAATCCCGTCGCCCGCGCACGTTCCGTCCGCGGCACGGTCCTCACCTCGCCGTCCCGGCCCAGCACCTGCGCCATGGCCGCATCCCCACCCTCGCCGGCGATCCACTCGTCCAACCCGCCCTCCCCTGTCTTGAACGCTGGATCCGCGCGGGCGGCGCGCAGTTCCTCCGCCGTCGGCAGCCGCACCGCGGTCCCCATCACCCAGCCGAGCCGCCGGCAAAATTCCAGGGCCTCGGCGTAACTCACCGAGTCAACCGCCCGTGTGCGACCGGCGTTCCGGCTGGGATTGGCGTTCATCACCAGGGAGAACAACACCTGTGGCACCGGCAAATCCATGAGGGCCGCCTGACCGCGGCCCGGCAGCGGCAACAAGCACTCGTAGGCCTGGTCCTGGATGGCCCCGAGGTCGTTTACCCGCCGGCGCAGATAGGTCAGCCGCTCCCTCAGGTTCTCGTCCATCTCCCGCGCCCGGGGAAACTGCCGCACCGCCTCCTCCAGCCGGTCCCCCGCGGGAACAAACTGCTGCTGGGCCTGAAACAGCTCCCGCAGCCGCAGGTGGGTGGTCGCGGCGGCGTCCAACGCCCGCACCGCGTCCTGCTCGGGACGAAAAAGACCGGTCTGGCGCTCCTCCTCGGATGGTCCCGCGGACACGGTCGCGGGCGGCCGGGCGACGTCTGATTCAAATTCGCCGGCCCGTTGCTGCAGCAGCGCCTCGCGCGCGTAGCTCTTCAGCTGGCGCGAAGCCATGCTGGCGTTCACCTCGCGCTGCAAGCGCAGGGCCTCCCGCAGTTTCTCCGCGGCGGCGGCCGGCTGCTTAACCCGGTGCAACTCCTCGGCCGCCGCCTCCAGTTCGCGGCTTTGCCGGTCCAGCTCGCGCGCGCGCGCGTCGTCGAGCTGCACCTGCCAGTCGCCAAGGCGCTCCAGATCCGCCGGCGCCGGCTCGCGCAGTTTCAGCAATTCGTTCTGCCCGGCGACCGCCTCCTCGAGCAGGGCCCGGCGGGTGGCCGGGGCCGCGTCCGCCGGCATCGCGGCCAGCCGGGCGCGCAGGCTTTCCAGCCGTGACTCCAGCCCGGCGACCTGGGCCGCCAGTTGCCTCTGGCCGGTGGTCTCCTCCGCGGGCGCCCGGCCGAGCTGCCACCAAGCCGCCAGGCCGGCCATGAGCAGCAGGCCCGCGCCGGCCAGCCACACGCCGGCACGGCGGTGCGCCGGGTTCACCGGCACGTCGGGCAGCTCCGGCTCCTTGTCATAATTCATCGCGAGGTTCACGTAACTCCGCCCGCCGCCAAAAGGCAATGGCGGAGCCCGCGCTCGACAATCCGGGGCCGGCCGTTTTGCCTTGGGGTCATGTTTGACCGCATCGCCATCCTTGCTCCCGGCCTCCTCGGCGCCTCCGTGGCCCGGGCCGCGCGGCATTATGGTGCGACCAAGCACCTTACTCTCTGGGCCCGACGGCCCGAGACCCGCCTGCAGCTCAAGGGCCAGCCGTGGTGCGACGCCGTGGCCGACACCCCGGCCGAAGCCGTGCGCGAGGCGCAGCTGGTTGTCATCTGCACCCCGGTGGACCTGATCGGGCCGCTGGTGGCCCAGATCGCCGCCTCGCTTCCGGCCGGCGCCATCGTCACCGATGTCGGCAGCGTGAAGGGCGAGATCTGCCGGCTGAGCCAGAAGGCGCTGGCCGGCGGCACCCATTTCGTCGGCTCGCACCCGATGGCCGGCTCCGAGAAAACCGGCTGGGAACACGGCAGGGCCGACCTGTTCGTGCGCCGCACGGTTTTCGTCACTCCCCTGCCCGAGACCGACCCCAAGGCCGCCGGGCGCGTCGCGGCCTTCTGGACCTCGCTTGAGGCCGATGTCGCCACGATCGAGCCGGACGCGCACGACGAGATCGTCGCCCATATCAGCCACCTGCCCCAGGTGCTGGCCTCGACGCTTTGCGCCAGTCTCGCCAAGCGCGACGTCCGCTGGCGCAACTTCGCCGGCGGCGGCCTGCGCGACACCACCCGCATCGCCGGCAGCGATCCCAAGCTCTGGAAGACCATCCTCGACCAGAACCGCGACGAGGTGCTCCGCGCCGTGCGCGGTTACCAGGAGGAGCTGCACAACCTCGAGCGCGCCCTCGCCAACCGCGACTGGTTCGAGGTGCAGGCCATCCTCGAGCGCGGCCGGGCCTACCGCGACCAGTTCCGGCCGATCCCGTGAGCGCCTATCCTGACAAACTTCCCATCGTGCCCTTCACCCGGCCGGTGCGCGGCAGCGTCATCCTGCCCGGTTCCAAGAGCATCACCAACCGCGCGCTTATCCTCGCCGCGCTGGCCCGGGGCACGACCACCCTGCACGGCGCCCTGTTCAGCCGCGACACCCGCATTATGGTCGCCGCGCTGCGCGCCCTCGGCCTCATCGTCGTCACCGATGAGAACGCCCTGACCATCACCATCGCCGGCCGCGGCGGCGAGATCCCCGTGCGCGAGGCGAAGATCGACGTGGGTAACGCCGGCACCGCGGCGCGTTTCCTCACCGCCTTCGTCTGCCTCCGGCCCGATGGCAACTACCATTTCGACGGCGATGAGGCCATGCGCCGCCGGCCCATCGGGGCTTTGCTCGAGGCCCTGGAGTCCCAGGGCGCGAAAGCCAGCGCGCGCAGCTTCCCCTTCACGCTCAAGACCGCCGGCCTGCGCGGCGGCAACGTCGACCTCGACGCCTCCGAGAGCAGCCAGATGCTCTCGGCGCTGCTGATGGTCGCCCCGCACGCGAAGTCGCCGCTCACGGTGAACCTCAAGGGCGAGACCGGCTCGAAGCCGTTCGTGACGATGACCGAAGCGATGGTGCGCCAGTTCACCGCCGCACCGGCCGACTACCGGATCGAGGGGGACGCGTCGGCCGCCAGTTACTTTCTCGCCCTGCCCGTCGTCACCGGCGGCGCACTCGCGCTGCCCAACTACGGCGGCCCGCTCCAGGGGGACATGAAATTCAGCGAGGTCATCGGCGCGGTCGCCCGCGACCGGCGCGGCCTTGACCGGAACTTCCGCGAATTCTCCGACACCTTCCTCACCCTCGCCGCGATCGCCCCATTGCTCGACGGCCCGACGAAAATCTCCGGCATCGCCCACACCCGCAGGCAGGAGACCGACCGCGTCGCCGGCATGGCCAATGAGCTGAAGAAACTCGGCCAGCACGTGATCGAGACCGAGGATTCCCTGGAAATCCACCCGCGCCCGCTGACGCCCGGCGTCGAGATCGAGACCTATCACGACCACCGCTTCGCCATGAGCTTTGGCATCCTCGGCTGTCACGACCTGCTGAAAAACGGCCGGCCCTGGCTCACGATCAAGGATCCCGCCTGCTGCGCAAAGACCTTCCCGGCATTCTTTGACTTGCTCGAAACCCTGCGCCGGGAATCCTGTGCCTGAACACACCCGATTCCCTGTCATTCTGAGCACAGCGAAGAATCCATCACCATGTTCGCCAGCGCGCATCCTGATGGTTCCTTCACTTCGTTCAGGATGACAGGCGAGCGGTGTCTCTAATCTGCTCTCGAACTAATTTCAGTGTCCGCATCCCCCTTCATCATCATCGCGATCGACGGCGGCGCCGCCTCCGGCAAGTCGTCGTCGTCCAAGATCCTCGCCGAGCACTTCAACCTGCTCCACGTCGACACCGGTTCGTTCTACCGGCACATCACCTATGAACTGCTGCGTCTGGGTGTGCCCCACACCGACCTGGCCAAGCTCAAGGGGGCGCTTGCCAGCCTGGATTTTTCCACCCGGCTGAACGGCCGCTCGGCCCAGATGCTCATCGGTGGCGAGCCCGCGAGCAGCGAGATCCGCGGCCAGAACGTCAACGACCACGTCTCGCACTACGCCGCCATCCCCGAGGTCCGGCACACGCTGCTGGGTTACCAGCGCGGCCAGGTGGACGTGGCCAGGCAGCACGGTTTCCGCGGGCTCGTCATGGAGGGCCGCGACATCGGCTCGGTCATCTTCCCCGCGGCGGATTTCCGCTTCTTTCTGCATGCCGACCCCGCCGAGCGCGCCAAGCGCCGCGCCAAGGAGGGTGGCCAGGACTCCATCGCCGAGCGCGACCGGCTCGACTCCTCGCGCAAGGCCTCGCCCCTCACCTGCCCCGCCGGCGCCATCGACATCGACTCGACGTTCATCTCGCTCGAGCAGGTCGTGGAAAAAATGAGCGCGCTCATCGCGCCGAAGCTGCCATGATTCAACTGGAAACACTCCCAGCCTGTCATCCTGAGCGAAGCGAAGGATCCAGTCGTTCGCTCCTCGCCGAAGGTTCGTGCAACTGGATTCTTCGCTTCGCTCGGAATGACAAAAAATGTCTGGCCGACTTCTGTCATCTGACATCCGTCCTCTGATCCCCATGCCCCGGACCCCCGACCACGCGACGATGCGGCCGTTCTACGGCTTCTTCCACTATCTGGCCGGCACCATTCACGCCATGTGGTTCCGCGGCGAGGTGGTCGGCACGGACAATTTTCCCACGGAAGGCCCGTTCCTCATCGCCTCCAACCACGCCAGCCACCTCGACCCGCCGTTCGTGGGCAGCCAGATCGCGAAGCAGATGCGCTTCTTCGCCCGCAAGAGCCTCTGGAACAACCGCCTCATGTCGTGGTGGCTCGACCAGGTGGAGACCATCCCCGTCGAGCGCGACAGCGGCGACATCGGCGCCATCAAGAAGGTGCTGCTGGCCCTCAAGGAGGATCGCGCCGTCGTGCTGTTCCCCGAGGGCACACGCTCGCCGGACGGCCATCTGCAAAAGGCCAAGGCCGGCGTCGGCCTGATGGCGTGCAAGACCGGCGTGCCGGTCGTGCCCTGCCGGGTCTACGGTTCCTTCGCCGCGTTCGGGAAGGGCGCGAAGATCCCGAATTTCGGCACCCCGGTGACCATCGTCTTCGGCCCGCCGATCGCCGCCGCCGAATACGACGACCCGTCGGCCGGCAAGGCCCGCTACGAGACCGCGGCCCAGCGCATCATGGACCGCATCGCCGCGCTCCCCGAGCCGCGCTACGCCGTGATCTGAAGCGAGGCGCGGGTGATTTCCCGCACGCTGGCGCATCCCGCCAGCCCAAGCGTCAGGTCGAACTCGGCGAGCACGTTGCCGGTAACTTCCTCGACGCCTTTCTGGCCGGCAACCACCAGGCCGTAAACGTAGGGCCGCCCGAGGCAGACCGCGTTCGCGCCGAGCGCGAGGGCCTTGAACACATCCGCCCCGCCGCGCACGCCGCTGTCGAAGAGCACGGGAATCCTGCCGTTCACGGCCTCGGCGACCGCCGGCAGCGCGTCGAGCGCGGCAATCTCACCGTCGATCTGCCGGCCGCCGTGCGTCGAGACGACGAGGCCGTCGATGCCGGTTTCGACCGCCTTCATCGCATCGTCGGGATGCAGCACCCCCTTGAGCAGGATGGGCAGCTTGGTGTGCTGGCGCAGAAACTTGAGGTCGTCCCACTGCAGCGATGGCCTTGAGTAGGTCGTAATGAACCGCTGCACGGCCGCGCGCGGGTCGCCGGAAGTGAGGTTCTTCATGAGTCCTCCGGGGTAATTCGCCTTCTGCTCCAGCGCCGTAGCGATGGTCTGCAGGTTCAACGGCGGCTGGGGCGCCGGCCCGAGGTCGAGCGGCTGCGCGAGCAGGGAACGGAAGACCGGGTCACTCGTGTATTGGGCGATACCCTGCCCTTGCATGAACGGCAGCGAGCCCAGATCGAGGTCGCGCGGCCGCCAGCCGAGCATCGTCGTGTCGAGGGTCAGCACGATGGCCGAGCAACCGCAGGCCTCGGCGCGCTTCACGAACGAAGCGACGAGTTCGTTCGACCGGCTCCAGTAGAGTTGGAACCAGCGCGGGGCGTCGCCCATGGTGGCGGCGCACTCCTCCATCGGCACCGAAGCCTGGTTGGAAAAGATATACGGCACGCGCAGCGCTGAGGCGGCCTTCGCCACGGCGAGATCCGCGTCGCGATGCACCAGACCCAGCACGCCGATCGGACAAAGCAGCAACGGCGACGGCAATCTTTGGCCGAACAGCTCGATCGACAGGTCGCGTTTCTCGACGTCGCGCAGCACGCGCGGGACGATCCGCCACTTCTCGAATGCCGCCCGGTTGGCGTCCATGGTGGACTCGCGCCCCGCGCCGCCCGCCACATAGGCCCAGGCCTCGGGCGACATCGCCGCCTGCGCGGCTTTTTCCAATTCAGCCTGCGCCACCGGCACCGCCGGACGGTGACCGCCGACGCCGGCGATGTAGATCGCACGCTGCCGCTGGCGTCCAATGTCGGTGTGGTCGCTCACGGCAGGAAAACGCGGCGGCTACCGCAGACCGCAGGCCTTGCGGGCGCGGGCCATTGTCTTCTCGGCCACGGCGCGGGCGCGCACGGCGCCGTCGCGGAGGACCTTTTCCACATAATCGGGATTCGCCGCGAGCTCGGCGCGCCTGGCGCGATACGGGGCGAAGAAATTCCAGTAGTGCTCGAACAGCGCCTTCTTCAGGTCGCCGTAGCCGAGGCCGCCGGCGCGCAGGCGGTTCTCGAAGTCAACCGCGACGTCCTTCGGCGCCACGTGGCGCAGGAGCTGGATCGCGAGGTTCTTGTCGGCATCGGGCTTGGGCTCGGCGGGCGTGCGCGAATCCATGACGATGCCCATGATCTTTTTGCGGAGGGCCTTCTCGTCGCCGAAGATCTCGATCGTGTTGCCGTAGCTCTTGGACATCTTCTGGCCGTCGAGGCCGGGGATGGTCGCGACCGCCTCGGAGATGCGCTCCTCGGGCACGACGAGGGTTTCGCCGTAGGTGAGGTTGAACTTGATCGCCATGTCGCGCGTCATCTCGAGGTGTTGCTTCTGGTCCTTGCCGACGGGCACGATGTTGGTGTCGAAGAGCAGGATGTCCGCGGCCATGAGCACCGGGTAGGCAAAGAGGCCGAAGTTGGGCGAGATGCCTTTGGCGGTCTTGTCTTTGTAGCTGTGGGCGCGCTCGAGCAGGCCCATCGGCGTGAGCGTGCCGAGCATCCAGGTAAGCTCGCAGACCTCGGGGATGTCGCTCTGGCGCCAGAAGACGGACTTGGCCGGGTCGAGCCCGCAGGCGAGCCAGTCGAGGGCGATGCCCTGGGTGTAGGCGAGGCGCTCCCTGGCGTCGGTCAGCACGGTCATCGAGTGGTAGTCCGCGATGAAATAGTAGGCGTCGCCGCCGGCCTGGAGCTCGATGGCCGGGCGCATGGCGCCGAAATAGTTGCCGATGTGCAGGGTGCCGGAGGGCGTGATGCCGGTGAGGATGCGGGGCATAAGGAATCGCTGGTCGGTGGAGTGGAGGCGATTCAGTTCAAAGTTGAAAGGTGAAAGTTGAAAGCCGGCAAAACCACCCGGAGGGACCTGCTTTCAACCTTCAGCGTTTAACTTTCAAGGCGGCCCGTCAGTCCCGCCGCAGCATCGTCGTGATGGCGTGGCGCGTGCGGGCGACGGTGCTGGCGGCCACGTAGCCGCTGAAGGCCGTGCAGGGCATGATCAGTGCGCGCGGACCGATCAGCGAGCCGGGATTGAGCACGGCGTTGCAGCCGATCTCGGCCTTGTCGCCGATCACGGCGCCGAATTTCCTCAGGCCGGTGTTGATCGTCTCGTTGGGCAGCCGCACGATCACCTCGCCCTGGTCGAGGCGCAGGTTGGAGCAGATGACGCCGGCGCCGAGGTGCGCGCCGTTGCCGAGGAGCGAGTCACCGACGTAGTTGAAATGCGCGGCCTGCACGCCGTCGAGCAGCAGGCAGTTCTTGAACTCGCTCGAGTTGCCGAGGACGCAGTTCTCGCCGGCGATGACGTTGCCGCGGATGAACGCGCCGGGGCGGATCTGGGTGCTGGCGCCGATGTAAGCGGGGCCCTGGATGACGGCAAAGGGCGGGAGCTTGACCGAGGCGTGGAGCCAGACCTTGCCCTCAATGTGCACCCCCGGCGGGATCTTCGGGCCGGCGGGATTGGCCTCGATGCCCTCCAGCGCGGCACCGACCTGCTTCAGCCAGTCCCACGGCGTGGCGGAGGCGGGAAAGAACTTGGCGAACCGGGCCAGCGACGGGGGCAGGGCGAAAAATTCGGAGGCTTTCACGCCAACCGGGATAACAAAAAAACCGCCGAGGGACAGCGGTTTCTTGCCGGACGAGAGGCCCGCTGGGCCAAGCCCAGTCTCAGTGATCGAGCGACTTCGATTTGTATTCCTTGTGTCCCTCTTTCTGCAGCGCGCCGAGGTCCTGGACGATCTTGACGGCCTCCTCGTTCTGGCCGGCCTTGAAGGCGGCCTCTAGTTTCGCAACGACCGCCTGGAATTCCTTGATCTTGGCCTGGTAGCCCTCGACCAGCTTGGCCCGGTCGCCGGCCGGCACTTCGCCGGCCTTGTAGGGCTCGAGCTTGACCGAGGCTTGGGCGTATTCGCGCAGGATGGCGACCTGCTCGAGCGAGTCGGCGTTCTTCGTCGCATCACCGGCCTGGCGGCGGAGCTTGCGGAAGGCCGAGTTCATCTTGTCCATCTTCTGGCTGAGCTCGGTCTCGGGTTTCTTTTCCTTCGGCGCGGCCGCCGGGGCCGCGGGAGCGGGAGCAGCGTCGGCCGCAAAGGCGATCGAACCGGCGAGGAGGACAGTCAGGGTGGCAAGCAGGCGGGTCTGTGATTTCATGGTGGGTTGAAGCAGGGAAGACGGGTGGAAGACGGGGGTGGTTACCGGACGGGCGGCCTCAGCGCGACTCGATTTCGTCGGCCAGGTCCTCGGCCCAGGTGGTGACGAGCGCGACATCGGCATCGGTCAGCCTCGCCTCCGGGTGGGCGAGCAGGTAGGATTTGAGCGGCATGTGACGCTCGTGCACCTCGTCGGCCACGGACCGCAGCTTGCGGACGGCGCGCTTGGCGTCGTAGGCGGCGAATCCGGAGAAATTCAGCTCGGACTTCCCCTCGGTCACATGATCGTTGAGCCACCAGGCGACGGGCTGCACCGCGGCATACCACGGATATTTCGTGTTGTTCGAGTGGCAGTCATAGCAGGCCCGCGCGAGGATCTGGTGCACGCCGGGCGGGACTTTCTCCCGCGCGACGATCGACTCGGACCCCTCGGCGGCCCCGGTGTTGCGGGGCGAGCGGTGGAACTGCAGCGCGCCGAGTATCAGCAGGAGACCAAGACCGGTGAACCGCATGGCTTTCTTCACTTTCTGCATGAGACGCCCCAGCCAAGCCGCTGCCGCTCCCGGCCGGAAGCCAAAAATCTCCGATCAGTCAGATGAACCCGCCCCCGGGCCCGGAAAATCGCACACCAATTTCCGGCTGGCATGCGCCAATTGACGCGCAGCCGCCGGCCGCTTCCGGGACTAACGTGCCTTACTATGAAAAGAATCCTGGTTCCTGTTGATCTCTCGGGCGCGACGGTTCGCGTCTGCAACGCGGCGGCCGACCTGGCCAAGGCGCTCGGCAGCCAGCTGGTCATCCTGCACGCGGTGCCGCCTTTTCCGCCCGCGATCTACGGCTTCGACGCCTTCACCGCGACCCAGGTGGTCGCGTTCAACCGCAAGTCCCGGAAAGCCTCGGCCCACAAGCTGCAGGCGCTGCAGCACTGGTTCAACAAGCGCCTCCCGGGAACGAAGATGGTGCTGCACGAGGGACCGGCCGCCGACGTGATCCTGCGGAGCGCGCGCCGGATCAACCCCGACTACATCGTCATCGGCTCGCACGGCCATGGCGCGATGCACGATCTCATCGCGGGCAGCACGACGAGGGAAATCCTGCGCAAATCCCCCTGCCCGGTCGTGCTTGTGCCCATCACGCAGCAAACCGGGAAACCGCGCGCGAAAGCCGCCCGGACGACCTTTGCCGGGGTCCCGTGGATCTACGATTGATGGCGTAAACCTCGCTGCGGTTCGACGATCCGTCGGCACCAGCGGCCTTTATTGCTGGCACTGGCTCGCCCCGGAAAATCAAAACCCCCGGCAACTCGTTGAGCTACCGGGGGTTTCTGAAATGGAGCGGGAGAAGAGACTCGAACTCTCGACGTCCACCTTGGCAAGGTGGTGCTCTACCAACTGAGCTACTCCCGCGTGGGAGAGGCGGAGTATTCGCCCCCGGATTCGTCCGTCAACCAGATATTTTTATTGCACGCTTTGGCCGGCGGGCGGGGCATTTCCAGCTTTTCCCCAGCGGGTTGCGCTGCTCATGTTAGCCCCTCCCATGACCGGCCGAGCCACGCCCACCGCCCGCCTCCAGCCCGCTTTCACGAGCGAAAGCCCGGCCGCGGAGCGTCTGGCCGCCTGCAAGGCCTACCTGGCGGCCGAGAGCGAGCGCATCTCCCAGCGCCACCGCGCGGGCGACCCGGGCCACAAGATCGCCCACGCGCTCGCCAACCGCATGGACCGCCTGCTCCAGCCGCTCTTTGCCGCCGCCCTGGACAGCTGGCGAAAGGCCAACGGCGAGCCCCCCTCCCCCGTCTGCCTCATCGCCCTCGGCGGCTACGGCCGCGCCGAGCTCAGCCCGCTGAGCGACGTGGACGTGATGTTCCTCTACCCGTCGAACGTGAAGAACCTGGCAAAGTTCCAGGAGCACCTCTCCAACGGCGTGCTCTACCCGCTCTGGGACCTGAAGCTCAAGGTCGGCCATTCCACCCGCACGCTCAACGAGATCTTCTCCGAGGCCGCGCGCGACATCCGCACCAAGACCTCCCTGCTTGAGTCGCGCCTCATCGCGGGCGCCGAGGCGCTCTACGAAAATTTCGCCGAGACCTACCGCAAGCACTACCTCAACGACGACCCCAAGGGCTACATCGCCGCCCGCCTCGCCGACCAGGCCAGCCGCCGCGCGCAGAACGGCGACACCGTCTTCATGCAGGAGCCCGACATCAAGAACGGCGTCGGCGGCCTCCGCGACTACCAGAACGCCCTCTGGATGGCCCGCGTCCGCCTCGGCATCTCGCGCATGGACGAGCTGGAGAAGCAGCACTACCTGCAGCCCGCCGAGCTGCGCGCCTTCCAGCGCGGCTACCACTTCCTGCTCCGCGTGCGCAACGAGCTCCATTACATGAGCAAGCATCCCACGGATGTGCTCAACCTCGAGACGCAGCCCCGCCTCGCGGCCAACCTCGGCTACCCGCAGAAGGTCCTGCTCGAGCGCGTCGAGGCGTTCATGCAGGACTACTACGGCCACGCGCAGGCCATCTACCGCATCTCGAAGATCATCGAGCAGCGCCTCGCGCTTACCATCGCCGCCGGCCCGGGCATCGTCGGTTCGCTCAAGAACCTCCTCCTCGCCCGCCGCGCCGACCGCACCAAGCGCCTCGACGGCTTCCTCCTGCGCGGCCGCGAACTCGCCGCGGAGAACCCGAACGTCTTCAAGGAGGACCCCGTCCGCCTCATCCGCGTTTTCCGCCATTGCCAGCAGCTCGGCTGCACGCCCGATGTCGACCTCGCCGCGCTCATCCGCGGCTCGCTGAAGCTGATCACGAAGAAGGTCATCTCCTCCCTCGATGCGAACCTGAGCTTCCGCACCATGCTGGAGGAGTCCGGCCAGGTTTACCCGGCGCTGGCCCTCATGCATGAACTGGGCGTGCTGGGGAAGTTCATGCCGGAGTTCGCCCCGCTGACCTGCCTGGTGCAGCACGAGTATTACCACCGCTACACCGCGGACATCCACACGCTGAGTGCCATCCGGGAACTAGACGCCATCTTCACGGCCACCGAGACCATCGCCGAGAGCTACCGCACCGAGCTGCACAAGACCACCAGCCCGTCGCTCCTCTACCTCATCCTCCTCCTGCACGACATCGGCAAGGGCGAGGGCATCCAGGGCCACGCCGAGGCCGGCGTGACGATGGCCGCCCCGGTGCTCGACCGCCTCCAGGTCGATCCGGCCAGCCGGGAAACCATCAACTTTATCATCAAAAATCACTTGGTGATGGCACGGTTCTGGCAGAAACACGACCTGGATGACCCCCAGACTTCAGCCTCCTTTGCCGAGCTGGTCGTGGAGCCGGACTGGCTCCGCTACCTTTACGTGCACACCTACTGCGACGCGCGCGGCACGGCGGCCGGCCTGTGGAACGGCTACAAGAACTCGCTGCACCGGCGCCTGTTCGACACCACGCTCGAGCGCCTGACCCTCGGCGACAAAGTTGAAACCCGCCTCCGCGAGCGCATTGAAATGACCCGCCAGACCCTCATCGCCCAGACCATCCCCGGCATCAGCCCGGATGAGATCACCGCGCATTTCAACCTCCTGCCCGAGCGCTATTTCATCCAGACCGACGCGCCCGAGATCACGCTGCACATCCGGATGGTCAACCGGCTGCTGCATTCCATCTCGGCCGCTGACTCGCTTGGCTCCCTGCGGCCCGTCATCGAGTGGAAGGACGACATCAACCGCAGCTACACCACGGTGCACGTTGTCACGTGGGACCGCGCCGGCCTCTTCTACAAGCTCGCCGGCGCCTTCAGCGTCGCCGGCCTGAGCATCCTTTCCGCCAAGATCACCACGCGCTCCGACCACATCGCCATCGACACCTTCCACGTCGTCGAGCCCGGCCGCGGCGTCGTCCAGAACCAGAAGGCCATGGACACCCTCGCCCGCACGGTCGAGGAGGCGCTGGTCAACAACCGCGACCTGCTGCCCGACATCACCGCCCAGGCCAAGAAATTCGCCGAGGCCTCGCGCTACACCGCCCCCGCGGCCTCCGAACTGCCCGCCTCCTTCCCGCCGACCGTCGAGGTCTACCACGAGCTCTCGCTCAACCGCATCATCGTCGAGGTGCAGGCGCACGACCAGATCGGCCTGCTCTACCGCCTGGTGAAGACGATCTCCGACCACGGCTTCGACACCACGTTCGCCCGCATCAACACCGAGCGCAGCGTCGCGATCGACACCTTCTACATCGAGCCCAACCAGCCCGACGCCGGCCCGGTCGACCCCGCCAAGCTGCACACGCTGCGCGACGCCCTGCGCGCGATCATCACGCCGGCCGCGACGGCCGCCGTCTGATTGCGGATCGTGGATTGCGGATTGCGGATTATCCGCACTAGCGTCTGGGAGTGGATTCGACGGCATTCATCGCCCGCACCAAGGCCTATTCATTGCGGATCATCCGGCTGATCGACTCGCTGCCCAAGGATGATGTGGCCCGCACGCTTGGCCACCAGCTCCTGCGGGCCGGCTGCTCGGTCAGCGCAAATTACCGGGCCGCCGGTCGCGCCAAGTCCCGCGCCGATTTCATCGCGAAGATGGCGATCGTGGAGGAGGAATGCGACGAGACCATCCACTGGCTGGAACTATTGGTCGACAGCGACCGCGTCAAAGCGGACAAAGTAGCCTTGTTGAAGCAGGAAGGCGTCGAAATACTGTCCATGGTCGTCGCCTCCATCCGCACCGCCAAATCCCGCCGCTAGCCAGCCTCATGGCCGATTCCGCAGAACAATCCGCAATCCCCAATCCCCAATCCGAAATCGGGATCCTCTACGCCATCGCCTCGCTGGCCTCCAGCGCCGCCGATGCGGCGTCCGCGCAGGGTCAGATCCTCTCGACCATCATGGGCGCGTTCCCCGCGGACAGCGGCTCGCTGGCGCTCCTGAGCCCCGAGACCGGCGGCCTCGAGATCGGCGTCCAGCAGGGCCTGCCGCCCGATGTCGGCGAGTTCGCCCTCAAGCCCGGCCAGGGCATCACGGGCTGGGTCGCGCTGCACGGCAAGCCGCTGCTCGTCGCCGACGTCGCCGCCGAGCCGCGCTACATTTCCGCCCGCGCCGGCGTCCGCAGCGAGATGGCCGCGCCGCTCATTTTTGACGGCCGCACCATCGGCATCGTGAACCTCGACGCCGACCGGCTCGGCGCCTTCACCGCCGCCGACCTGGCGCGGCTCGCCCGCTACGCCGCCGAGGCCGGCACCGTCCTGCACCGCCTCTGGCAATACGAGCGCCTGCGCGCCAACTCCAAGCAGTTGACCACGCTCGTCGAGCTGGGCCACGCGCTCGTCGCCCAGCTCGCGCCGGAGGAGCTGCTGTCCACGCTGACCCAGAGCGGCCGCGCGCTCTTCAACGCCCGGCTCTGTCTCCTCCAAGACTATGACGAGGAACGCCGCGAGCTGCGCCTGCATGCCTGGTCGGCCGACGGCGACCTGTCGGCCGCGGGACTGAGCCTGCAGCAGCAGACCGTTTCCGCCGACATGTCCCTGCTCGCCGCCGCCATCCGCTCCGGCCGTGCCACGGAGTTCCAAAACATCGACGGTCCCGGCTACAGCGAGGCCGCCGACCTGCCGCGCGACCGCTCGCTCTGCTCCGCGCTGGCGGTGCCGCTGATCCTCGAGGGCAAGCCCGCCGGCGTGCTGTCCGTCTTCCACGGCGAGCTCCACCGCTTCAGCGACGACGAGAAACGCCTGTTCTCCGCCCTCGGCAGCTTCGCCGCCGTCGCCCTGCAGAACGCCCGGCTCTACGCCCGCGTGTTCCAGTCCGAGGAGGTGCTGCGCAAGAACGAGACCCTCACCACCCTCGGCCTGCTCGCCGCCGAGATCGCCCACGAAATCCGCAATCCCCTCCTCGTCATCAAGCTCCTGCACGGCACCCTCGGCATGGACTTCGCCGGGGACGATCCGCGGAAGCGCGACCTGCAGGTCATCACGGAAAAAATCGAGCAGCTCGAGGGCATCGTCTCCCGCGTGCTTTCCTTCGGCCGCACGCCGGCCGCGCTGCACTCGCGCTGGGCGCTGGCCGAGATCCTCGACGACACGCTCGTCCTGCTGCGCGCCAAGCTCGCCCAGGCCGGCGTCGAGCTGCACTACGACGCCCCCGCGCGCTCGGTGCTGGTGGAGGGCAACAAGGGCCAGCTGCAGCAGGTCATCCTCAACCTCGCGCTCAATTCCCTCCACGCCATGCCGCACGGCGGCGCCCTCACCGTGGCCTGCACCGAGGAGGCCTCGGCCCTCGGGCGCGTCGTGCAGCTCGACCTGACCGACACCGGCGGCGGCATCCCGGAGTCGATCCGGCCGCGCATCTTCGAGTCATTCCTCTCCGGCCGTGCCGACGGCACCGGCCTCGGCCTGGCCATCGCCCGCCGCATCATGAAGGACCACCACGGCGAACTGACGCTGCTCAACTCCAGCCCCCGCGGCACCACGATGCGCGTCACGCTGCCCTTATCGTCCACCTGACTCGGTAGGGGCCGTTGCCCTCAACGGCCCGGGCGCTTGAGGGCAAGCGCCCCTACCCACATCCAAACGCCATCACCCCCATGCCCTTCACCTCCCTCGCCTCCCTGCCGGCCAAGGAAATCTTCGGCGGCGCCGTCCGCGGCCACTATGCGCACGGCGAGCGCATGACGGTCGGCGAAGTCTCGCTGCAGGCCAACACCACCATCCCGCTGCACCAGCACCCGCATGAGCAGGTCACCTACGTGATCGAGGGCCGCTTCCAGTTCACCGTCGGCGCCGAAACCACCGTGCTCGGGCCCGGCATGGTCGCGCTGATTCCCGGCGGGGTGATGCACGGCGGCACAACGCTGACGGCCTGCCGCGTGATCGACCTGTTTTCGCCGGTGCGCGAGGACTACCGGACCTGAGGCCGACTCACTCCTCCAGCTCGACGTTCCAGTAGGCGACGTCGAGGAAGTCCTTCCACTTCTCGTGATTGTGGTTGCCGAGGACGAGCGAGATGACGGGGCGCCATTTCGGCCGCACGGGCTTGCGGATGAGCCGCATGTGCGCCTCGTGCGGGAGGCGGTTGGCCTTGCGCGAATTGCACTTGATGCACGAGCACACGATGTTCTCCCACGTCGTCTTGCCGCCGTAGTGGCGCGGGATGACGTGGTCGAGGTTCAGCTGCTCGCGCTCAAAGGTGTGGCCGCAATACTGGCACTTCTCGCCGTCGCGCTCGAAGACGTTGTTGCGCGTGAGCTTCAGCTCCTTGCAGGGCAGCTTGTCGAAGAAGGTCAGCAGGATCACGCGCGGCAGGCGGATGTTGCGGTTGATCGTGTGCACCGTCTCCAGGGCGTCGACCGGCGGATTGTAGGTCGAGAAGTCGATCCAATCCATCAGCGAGTAGGTGCGGAACGCGTCCTCGGTCTGGTGCACGACCTGCGCGTGCTCGCGGGCCAGCAGGGCGAAGGCGCGACGGGCGCCAATCACGTTCACCGCCTGCCAGAGGCGGTTAAGCACGAGCACCGGCTGATCGAGTGCGGCTTCCATGGGCAACGGGCCTTGGAGATAGGCATCGGCCCTTCCCCTGTCAAGTCACGCGCCGCGAGCGTGTTGGGCGGGATCTCCGTATCCCGCCTTCGTTCGCCGATGATATCACAGCCGAGGCGGGATGCGGTGATCCCGCCACACCAAACCCTTCGTAGGCACCGCCCGCGTCAGCGCGCGGATGCCGTCGGCGAAGGCCGGATAGGCCGCGCCCAGCACCTCGCAGCCCCCGAGTTCGAAGTCGCCCAGCCGGAATTCCGGCGCGACGACACACGTCACGAGCGCCCACCGTCCGCCCGCCGCCAGCCGCGTGCCCTGCCAGGTCTGCGCCGGCACGACGTCCTGCGGCCGCTCGCCGTGGGCGAGGTTCAGCCCGAGCTTCACCCACTCGCCGCTGCCATCGGGCTTCAGGCGCAGCGACTCCAGCGGATCGCCGGCATGAAAACACCAGATCTCATCCTTGGCCACGCGGTGCATCGCCGAGAATCCCTCCGGCGTGACCAGGAAATAAATCATCGACCACGCCCGCTGGCCGTCGGCCAGGATCGTGGCCGACTCGCCCGTGCGCCGGAAATAGCCGCCCTCCTGGTCGAGCGGCTCGAGCCTGAGCAGGCGCACGACGTCCCAAGCCGTCAGGTGATCGGGGGAGAGCGATTGCATAGGCTAAATTGTGTAGGGGCGTGGCTCGTCCACGCCCACGGGCGCGCACCTACGAATTTTCGGGCGGCATGATCGCCGGCTTCAGCGACTGGTTCTTGATGCGGATGCCCGTGAGCTTGGCGATGACCGTCTCGACGTGCTCGGTGGCGACATCGACGTTCGTGTGCTCCTCGTGGATGTCGATCGCACCGACCACATTGGCCGGCAGGCGCGTGACGCCCGCGATCTTGCCGACGAGGTCACCCGGCGTGATCAGCTGGGCGCGACCGACATTGAAGGTGACCGTGCTGAACCCCGGCTCGCGGCCCGTGCGGGGCTTGCGGTCGAAGGTGCGCTTCTGCGCGGCAAAGCGGTCGCCGGTCGGCTTCTCATAGACCGGCTGCTCGTAGTTCGACTTCGCGGGAAACGCCCCGGGGGCGGCGCGCTCAGCCTTGGGCGCCGGCGCCCTGGCCAGGAACGGAGCCTGGGTGATCTCGGGATCGCGCGGCGCCGCCGGGCGGGCCGCCTTCGGGGCCTCGTTGGCCGCGATGCGCTCGGCCTTGGTGCCGGCGCCCTTGGCCGGCGGCTCGCCGGCCGCGCCTTGCAGCATATGGATGAGCGCCGAGGCAATGTCGGTGCTGGTGTAGCCCTGCTCGATGAGCCGCTGGACCATCTGGTCGTGCGACTGGAATTTCTTCTCCTCGAGCGTGGCGCGCAGCCGCTCGAAGAACACGTTGCCCTTGGCCTCCTCGACCTCGTCCATCGACGGCACCCGCTCGCGGCGAATCTTGAGCCGGCCATAATGGATCATGTTCTGCATCTTGTAGAGCTCGCGGCCCGCCACGAAGGTGAAGGCCATGCCCTTCTTGCCGGCGCGGCCCGTGCGGCCGATGCGGTGCGTGTAGTCCTCGGCGTCGTTCGGCAGGTCGAAGTTGAAGACGACCTCGAGGTCGTCCACGTCGAGCCCGCGCGCCGCGACATCCGTCGCGACGAGGAACTCGAAGCCGCGGCGGCGGAACTTGTCCATCACCCGCGTGCGCTGCGCCTGCGTGATGTCGCCGTGCAGGCGATCCGTCGAGTAGCCGCGGGCGTGCAGGTGCTCGTCGAGCTCGTCGACCATGATCTTCGTGCTGCAAAAGATGATGCCGAAGCGGAAGTCGTGCAGGTCGATGAGGCGCGTGAGCAGCTCGATCTTGGAGCGGCGGTCGACCTCGAAGTAGATCTGCTCCACCTGCGGGGCGTTGAGCGCGTGGGCCTCGATGCGCACCCAGACCGGGTCGCGGGTGTAGCGCTTGATCAGGTCCTGGATCATGCGCGGCATCGTCGCCGAGAAAAAGAGGCACTGCCGCTGCTCGGGCACCGACTTGAGGATGTGCTCGATGTCGTCGCGGAAACCCATGTCGAGCATCCGGTCGGCCTCGTCGAGCACGATGACCTTCAGCGCATCGAGCTTCATCGTGCCGCGGGCCATGTGGTCCATGACGCGGCCCGGCGTGCCGATGACGACCTGCGCGCCGGCGTGGAGCGCGCGGAACTGCCGCTCGTAGCTCTGGCCGCCGTAGATCGGCACCTCCATCAGGCCCTTCTTGAAGAAAGCCAGCTTGCCGAACTCCTCGGCCACCTGCACCGCCAGTTCGCGGGTCGGGCAGAGCACGAGCACCTGCACCTGGCGCATCTTCACGTCGACCTTCTCGATGGCCGGGATGGCGAAGGCCGCGGTCTTGCCGGAGCCGGTCGCGGACTGGCCGACGACGTCCTTGCCCGCCAATCCATGCGGAATGACCGCGGTCTGGATGGGCGAGGCTTCCTCGAAACCCATCTTGTCCACGGCTTTCAGAATCTCGGGGGACAGACCGAGTTCGTTGAACGGGCGTTTTTCCATAAGGCACACAATGCGCAGGGTTGCTCGAAAGGATAGACCAAAGTTTGAGCGGGAGGCGGGACAAATGATCGGCCGCTGCGAATAGGGCAAAATTGCCTCGCTTTACCCCCCGTTTGCCGGGGTAATGACCCGCTATGCCATTTTCCAAGCTCGGGCTGCCGCCCTCCCTGATCAACGGTGTCAAAGCCATGGGCTACACCGACCCGACGCCCATCCAGCTGCGCGCCATCCCCGTCGTCCTCGGCGGCGGCGACCTGATCGCCTCGGCGCAGACCGGCACCGGCAAGACCGCCGCCTTCGCCTTGCCCACCCTCGCCCGCCTGGCCAAGCACGAGCCCCGCGGCCCGCGCGTCCTCATCCTCGAGCCCACCCGCGAGCTCGCCGCCCAGGTTGAGACAGCCTTCCGCGACTTCGGCCGCTTCACCGACATCCGCGCCACCGTCGTCCACGGCGGCGTCGGCTACGGCCGCCAGCGCAGCGAGATCCAGGCCGGCACCGACGTCGTCATCGCGACGCCCGGCCGCCTGATGGACTTCCTCAACGAGAAGACCCTCCGCCTCGACAACCTCAAGATCCTCATCCTCGACGAGGTCGACCGCATGCTCGACATGGGCTTCGTCAAGGACGTGAAGAAGATCATCGGCCTGTGCCCCCGCGAGCGCCAGACACTGTTCTTCTCCGCCACCGTGCCGCCCGAGATCGAGGAGGTCGCCCGTTTCGCCCTGCGCAACCCGGCGCGCGTCGAGATCGGCGTCGCCCGCACGGTCAACAAGTCCGTCACCCACGCCTTCTACCCGGTGTCGCAGCTCAAGAAGTTCGACCTGCTCACCGCGCTGCTCGAGAAGACCGACTTCCACAGCTGCCTGATCTTCTCCCGCACCAAGCACGGCGCCGACAAGATCGCCCGGAAGCTCAAGTCCGCCAACCACTCCGTCGCCGTCCTCCACGCCAACCGCTCGCAGTCGCAGCGCGTCGAGGCCCTCGAGGGCTTCAAGTCCGGCAAATACGAGGTGATGGTCGCCACCGACATCGCCGCCCGCGGCATCGACGTCGCCGGCGTCTCGCACGTCATCAACTACGACATTCCGGCCAACCCCGAGGATTACGTCCACCGCATCGGCCGCACCGGCCGCGCCGCCGCCGTCGGTGACGCCTTCACGCTCACCACGCCCGACCAGGCCGGCGAGATCCGCGACATCGAGCGTTTCATCGGCCAGAAGGTGCCGCAGCTGAAGCTCGACGGTTTTGATTATCACTCGCCCCCGACCATCGGACCGTCGTCCGCCGGTCAGCGCTACGTCGACCCGCGCCGCGCGCAGCAACAGCAGCGCGGCGGTTATGGCGGCGGCGGTGGCGGCCACGGTCATGGCGGCGGTCAGCCCCGCCAGCAGCAGGGCCACGCCCCGCAGGCACCCCACCCGCAAGGCCAGAGTCATGCCCCGCGTCCGGCTCAGGGTGGCCAGGGCGGCGGCCAGCCGCAGGGCCAGGGCCACGGCGGCCAGCCGGCCCCGCGCAAGTTCGGGGGCCTGTCCCGCGGCAGCTGGCGGCAGCGTTAACTGTCACGGCAGAAATCGCTTGGCTCGGGTATGCGGCGGCGGCCATGATGCGCCGCCATGCCGAGCCACGCCCGCAAGACCTTCCGCCAGATCTGGTGGGCGCCGCTGCTGTGCTATGGCGTGGCCTGGCTGCTCGCGAGGACCGAGGTGTTCGACCAGTTGGAGTGGCGCACGCTGGATTTGCGCACCCAGTTCCGCGTGCAGTTCCAGCCGCCGCCGGATCCGCGCCTGCAACTGGTGCTGTTCGATGACGACACCTATGAAAACCTGACCCCTTGGCCCCCCACCCGCCAGTGGCATGCCAACCTGATCGAGCTGCTGGCGGCGGATGGCGCCCGGATCGCCTGCATGGACGTCTTCATGACCGCCTCGCGCGACGATGGCGGCGATCCCCTCATGGCGGAAGGCGTCAAGGCCGCCGAGGCGCGCGGCTTGCGCGTGGTCACGGGCGCGGTCTCGAGCGAGTTTGAAGTGCTGGGCGACGAACAGAAGATCAAGGGCCCTACCGAGCCGCTGCACGACATCATCGGCGACATCACCGGTCTCGCGGGCGACCAATACGCGGCCATGCCCTTTCCGGAGCTCCGGGCTGTCAGCGCCTACGGCTTTGTCGATGTGCCCAAGGAAAGCGCCGACGGCGTGGTGCGGCAGCCGCCGCTGGTGGTGCGCATCGGCAAGGAGGTCTACCCGTCACTCTCGCTGCAAACCCTGATGGTCTATTTCAAGGTTCCCGCCGCGGCGGTGAAGGTCCGGCTCGGCGACGCCATCTACCTGCCCACGCCCGAAAGGATCCATCGCATCCCGGTCGATGCCCGCGGCCGCTACCTGCTGAACTACCGCCATGAGCTGGACGGAGCCGCCCCCGGCATCCCGAGCGTGGGCTATCGCGCCCTCTTGCTCGGCCTCAGCTCCAAGTATGTGGAAAAGATCCCGGACGTCGCGCCCCCGCCCGACATGAAGGGCAAGATCGTCCTCGTCGGTCTCTTTGTCACCGGCAACGCCGACGCCGGCCCGACCCAGCTTTCCCCGATGTCCCCCCTGCCGCTGGTGCACGCCAACATCATCAACAACGTGCTGACGGAGGATTTCGCCCGCAAGGTCCCGGACAACCTGATCTGGGGCCTGGCCCTCCTCACCGGTTACCTCGGAGTGCTGCTGATCGCCGATCGCTCGGTGACGGTGCTCTTCGGTGGCGCGATCCTGGGCCTGGTCGGCTACACCTCGCTGGCGCTGTGGGCCTGGGTCTGGGGCAGCTGGTGGGTGCCGATGATGGCGCCCCTTGCCGGCTTCGGCGCATTGCAGTTTGTCGTCATCGCCCGGCGGATCCGCGAGGAGCAGCGGGCCAAGCAGGAGATCAAGGGCATGTTCGGCGCCTACCTGGCCCCGCAGCTGGTCGAGCGCATGGTCAAATCCGGCGAGATGCCGCAGCTGGGCGGCCACCAGGAGGAGATCACGGCGTATTTCAGCGACATTCAGGGCTACTCCACCTTCTCGGAGAAGGTCACGCCGGCGCGCCTCGTCGAGCTGCTCAACGAATACCTCACCGTCTGCACCGACATCATCCAGGAGGAGGGCGGCACGCTCGACAAATACATCGGCGACGCCGTCGTCGCCATGTTCGGCGCCCCCATCGCCCTGCCTGACCACGCCTACCGGGCCTGCGTGACCGCGCTGCGGGTCCAACATGCCCTCGATGAACTCCGCCAGCGCTGGGTGGCGCAGGGCGAGGCGTGGCCGCTGACCGTCCGCCAGATGCGCTCGCGCATCGGCCTGAACACCGGCGTGGCCGTGGTCGGCAACATGGGCAGCCGCACCCGTTTCAGCTACACGATGACCAGCGACGACGTGAACCTCGCCGCCCGCATGGAGTCCGGCGCCAAGAGCTGGGGCGCCTACACCATGTGCTCCGAGTCCACCAAGGCGGCCTGCGAAAAGCACGGCGGCGACCGGGTGGTTTTCCGCCCGCTGGGCCGGATCGTCGTCAAGGGCCGGTCCCAGGCCGTGCCCATCCATGAGGTGGTCGGCCTGAAAGAGCACGTAACCGACACCACCCGCGAGTGCATCAGCCTGTTTGCCCAAGGCCTGGCCCATTATTATGAGCGGGATTGGGCCGGCGCGGAGGCTTTTTTCCGTCGCAGCCTGGTCTTGGAGCCCAACCAGCCCGGCAAATCCTCGGGCGTATCTTCCAACCCTTCCCTAGTATTTCTCGACATCACCGCACATTACGCCGCGCATCCTCCTCCCGAAGATTGGGATGGCGTCTATGTCATGAAGGAAAAGTGAGTTCGCCCAGCGACTTGTCCGTATCGCAAACCCGTGCCTCTAAATCGTAACGGAATTCTTTACTGAACTGCCAATTACGCTCTTGCAGATGGCCTGCAACCTGCTGGACTCCTACACGATTCTTAACCTGATACACGCATACTTCGCATGGCCATGAACACACGCAAACTGACCCTCCTCTTCACCTCACTCGTCGGCCTGGCCGTCTCGGCCTTCGCCCAGAGCACGCCCAATGAAGCCACCGTGGCCCGCGTCACTGGCACCGTCACCGCCACCCTGCCCGACGGCAGCACCGTTGCCGTGACAGAAGGCACCAAGCTCCCGCAGGGCGCCACCATCACCACGGGCGACAAGTCCGAGGCTTATCTTGTCAACCACGGCGACACCACCTCCGTGATCACGGCGAACAGCGTCGTGGAAATCGCAGAGCTGTCGACCACCTCCGCCGGGGGCAAGGTGACTGCGCTAAAAACCACCCTCGATCTCAAGAGCGGCAACCTTGTCGCCAAGCTCAATCCTGCCAAGAAGAGCGTGAATCAATACAGCGTCCGCACACCCAAGGGCGTGGCCGCCGCGAGAGGCACCGTCTTTACGGTTACCTACAAGGGCGAAAAATACTCCATCGCTGTGGTAAACGGAGTCGTTTCGATTTCCCCACCGGGATCTGCCTATGGCTACGAGGGCGGCATTGAGATCCCTAAAGGTGCAGCATACTTGGGTCTTCCCGGGGAGGAAGTTGGTTCGGAGTCACGCTACCTATCACTGACTGAGCTTGCCGCCCAAGGCACACCGGAATACGTCGAAACCCTAAAGGAAATCCTTTCTATTGCTGTCGCTACAGTCGCGGTCGCGGCGGAGAAAGGGATTGGTGGGACTACCGCCGCAGAATTGAGAGCTGTGGCCGATGCGGTCATTAAAGCTGACCCCACTGCCGCCCCCGCGATTGCCGCTCTCGTCGCCGCCTCCGCGCCGACCCAGTCCGCGGCGATCACCGAGAGCACGAGGGTCAACGCCCCGGCTCAGTCGAGCGCGGTCGAGCAAGCCACCCGCGAGAGCACACCGACGACGACCACCAACCCGACGACGGGTGAGAAGACGACCACCCCATCAACCACCGCTCCGCAACCGATCGATCCCTCGACAGTCAGCCGTTCGGGCGAGGAATAAGTTCACTCATCCCTTTCAAGCCGGCCCGCAGGGGCCGGCTTTTTTGTGCCTGCCACCGGAGGATAAACCGTGCTCTGCTCCACCCCGTGCGTCTCACCCACCTCGCCTGCACGGCCTGCGGCAAGCCGCTCTACCCGCAATGCGACCTCGCCGCCGCCGGCCGCACCCTGACCAAGGCCGCCCTCGTCTCCCGCGTGAAGTCCCTCTGGCGCTACCGCGAGGTGCTGCCGGTGCGCTCCGACGCCGACATTGTCACGCTCGGCGAGGGCCTCACCCCGCTCCTGCCCGCCCCGCGCCTCGCGGCCCGCTACGGCCTGGAGCAGCTCCTCATCAAGGACGAGTCCGTCAACCCGACACAGAGCTTCAAGGCCCGCAGTATGGCGGCCGCTGTCTCGATGGCAAAGCAGTTCGGCCTGAAGAAACTCGCCGCCCCGTCCGCCGGCAACGCCGGCGGCGCCTCGCCGCCTATGCCGCCCGCGCCGGGATCGAGGCCCATATCTTCATGCCGGTGGACACCCCCAAGGCCAACGTCATCGAATGCCGCGAGCTGGGTGCCCACGTCACCCTCATCAACGGCCTCATCACCGACTGCGGCGCCGAGGTGGCGAAGCACAAGGCCGCCGAGGGCTGGTTTGATGTCTCCACCCTCAAGGAACCCTACCGCGTCGAGGGCAAGAAAACCCTCGGCTACGAGCTCGCCGAGCAGCTCAACTGGACACTGCCCGACATCGTGATCTACCCGACCGGCGGCGGCACCGGCCTCGTCGGCATGTGGAAGGCCTTCGACGAGATGGAACGCCTGGGCTGGATCGGCTCCATGCGCCCGCGCATGTTCACCGTGCAGGCCAGCGGCTGCCAGCCGATCATCCGCGCCTTCCAGGCCAGCGAGAAGTTCGCCGCCGAGCACCTCGGCGCCGCGACCAAGGCCTCCGGCCTGCGCGTCCCGAAGGCCATCGGTGACTTCATCATGCTCGACATCCTGCGCAAATCCGGCGGCGGTGCCGTGGCCGTCTTCGACGAGGATATGATCGCCAGCGTGCGCGAGGTCGGCGCCGCCGAAGGCCTGTTCGTCGCCCCCGAGGGCGCGGCGACCTACGCCGCGCTCAAGCAGCTGCTCGCTGCGGAGACCGTCCGACCCGACGAATCCGTCGTCCTCTTCAACACCGGCGGCGGGGTGAAGTATCTGGAGTGCTTTGGCGGTTGAAAATCGAATCTGGAGGCGGGGTGCCCTCACCCCGCCTCCAAGCTCACCGCACCTGCAGCGTATCCGCCTCGTAGGCGAGGCCGAGCGACGGGATCGTGACGGCCTTGCGGCCGCCGTCTTTCTTGACCGTGCCGGCGACCCAGGCCTCGTGACCCGCGGCCTTGGCGGCGGCAAGCGTGGCCTCGACGGCCGACGGCGGCACATAGGCCGCGAAACCGACGCCCATGTTGAAGGTCGCGTAAGCCTCGCGCAGGTCGATCGGGCCGGCCTCCATCAAAAATTTGAATAGCGCCGAGATCGCCCGCGGCTCGGTGATCTCATAGACAAACGGCTCCTCCAGCCGCATCAGTTTGCGCCAGCCGTGACCGGTCACATGCGCCACGTAGTTCAGCTTCACGCCGGCCTGCTGGCATTTCACCACGAAATCGACGTAGATGGCCGACGCCGCGAGCAACGCCTCGCCGTAGGTGCGGTTGTCGCCGTGCCCGATGGGCGTCGCATATTTTTGCGGCAGCTTGTCCGCGATGAGCCGGCAGAGGCTGAGGCCGTTGGTCTGCACGCCCGTCGAGGCGAGGAAGATGATGGCGTCTCCGGCCTTCACCTCGCCCGTGATGCGCTGCGACTTCGGCTCGATCTTGCCGATGGCCGAGCCGGCCAGGACGATGGTGTCCGGGTTGACGATGCCCTTGAGCGTCGGGGTCTCGCCGCCGCCCCACACGGCGCCGGCGCGGTGGCAGCCCTCGGCCCAGCCGTCGACCAGCGCCTGCATGCGCGGCGCGTCGGCGAACCAGCCGGAGTCGCCCACCGCGGCATGCATCGCGACCGAGATCGGCCGGGCGCCGCAGGTGATGAGGTCGTTGACGATGGTCGCCACGGTATCGATCGCGATCTCGCGGTAGAAATTCCTGCCGCTGGCGGCGTAGACGGCATCGGCCACGAGGTTCTTGGTGCCAAGGCCTTCCTCAACGTGCGCCAGGAAGTGGTCCTTCCCCTCGATCAGGTAGGCGCTCTCGCCGCGGGTCGTCGCCGGCTCGGCGTAGCCGTGGGCCGCGAGTTCGTTGGCCGTGCCCCGCGCGGCCTGCTGGCAGGCCCGCTTGAACGCATCAAGCTGGTCGTAACGGACACCGGAACTTTCGTAGGAGAGAGACATGCAAAAAGCTAACCACAGATGGACACAGATACACACAGATGGCTGTGCCCTGGATTCCCAAATCTGTGTTCATTTGTGTCCATCTGTGGTTAAAAAACTCAGTAACTTCTTCCTTCCGCTTTCTCGAAATAGTTCACGTAAGCCTGGTTCACGACCCGGTAGCCGCCAGGGGTCGGGTATTTGCCGGTGAAATACCAATCACCCGTGTGGTTGGGCAGCGCGTGGTGCAGGTTCTCGATCGACTGGAAGATGATCTCGATCTCGCCCTGCCAGCCGTTGGGCTTCGGGGACACCAGCTGGGTGATCTTTTTGGAAATCTCGTCGGCCGTGAACGGCTCGTAGATCTTCCGCACGTGGTTGACCGGCTCGGGCGACGGGTTGCGCAGCTCCTCGCGGCAGAGGTTGTAGACGTCGGCGATGAGGTTCGTCTGCCCGCGCTCCTTGAGCAGCGTGATCGCCGCCTCGAAGGCGATGAACTTGCCGATCTCGGACATGTCGATGCCGTAGCAGTCCGGGTAGCGGATCTGCGGGGCGGTCGAGGCGATGACGATCTTGACCGGGTGCAGCCGCTTCAGGATGCGGAGGATGGAACGGCGCAGTGTGGTGCCGCGGACGATCGAGTCGTCCACGCAGACCAGGCTGTCGCCGGGCTCCACGACGCCGTAGGTGACGTCATAGACGTGCGAGGCGAGGTTGTTGCGGGACTTCTCCTGGCTGATGAAAGTGCGCAGCTTGACGTCCTTCGTGACGATCTTCTCGCCGCGGGGCCAGTTGTTGAGAATCAGGTCGTCGACCAGCGCCTCGGTGACCTTGCCGGCCTTGGCGGCGTCGAGCAGGGTCTGCTTCACCTCGGCGCGGCGGCGGAAGCGCATTTCGCTCATCAGGCCGAAGAAGGCGACCTCGGCGGTGTTGGGGATGAAGCTGAAGACGGTCTTGGCCAGGTTGCCGTTGATGGACTTCCAGATCTGGTCGGCGAGGCCGGCGCCGAGGGCCTTGCGCTCGCGGTAGATGTCGGCGTCGTTGCCGCGCGAGAAATAGATGCGCTCGAAGGTGCACTGCGTCTTGGGCAGGGCGGGCTTGATGCGCTCGGTCGAGACCTTGCCCGACTTCTTCATGATCACGGCGCAGCCGGGCTCGAGTTCGCCGACGTCGGCGGCCTCGAGGTCGAACACCGTGCAGAGCGGCGCGCGCTCGGAGGCGAAGGCCACGACCTCGTCGTTCTCGAACCAGTGGCAGGGCCGGATGCCGGACGGGTCGCGCGTCACGAAGGCGTCGCCGTTGCCGAGCACGCCGACGAGCGAGTAGCCGCCGTCCCAGTTGGCCGAGGCGGTGCGGAGCACGCGGGCCGGGTCGATCTCGTCGTTGATGCGCCGCGTGATCTCGCCGCCGGGCAGGCTCTCGCCGCGCAGGGCGCGGTAGAGGCGCTCGTGCTCGTCATCGAGGCAGAAGCCGATGCGCTCGAGGATGGCCTGCGTGTCGGTGGCGAAGATGGGGTGCTGCCCGATGGCAATGAGGCTGTCGTTCAGCTCCGCCGTGTTGGTCAGGTTGAAGTTGCCCGCGAGCATCAGGTTGCGGGTCGGCCAGGAGCTGCGGCGGAAGAACGGATGGCAGGCGCTCAGGTTGTAGCCGCCGGACGTGCCATAGCGCAGGTGGCCAAGGTAGAGCTCGCCGCAGAAATCGAACTTGTTCTTCGCCGTTTCCGGGAACTCCGGGTGGATGGCGCCGTCGCCGACGAGGCCGTTGTAGCGGGCCAGCAGGGCCTGGAAGATCTTGTCGAGCGGGTTGGTGTCGACGTTGCGCTCGCGGAACATGTAGGGCTCGCCGGCCGGGACGTCGAACTTCACGCAGGCCACACCGGCGCCGTCCTGGCCGCGGTTGTGCTGCTTCTCCATCAGCAGGAACAGCTGGTAGAACCCCCACAGCGGCGTGCCGTATTTCTCCTGGTAGTAGGCCAGCGGCTTCTTGAGCCGGACCAGCGCGATGCCGCACTCGTGGCTGATGAATTCGCTCATGACGCCGTCCTCCGATTGCCGTTCACACTACGCCCGTCCGGTAAATTGGGTCGGGGCGATGGAGGAATCCTGCTCGTCACGGCATTAAAGACGTTCATTGGGGCCAGCTTCGCGCTTTCGTCAACGGCTTTCTCCAGCATAGGCCGAAAAGCCCCGGGAATTAACCGCGGAATAAGCGGAAAACCCGGCGGGTAAGAACTTCTTCTGGGGGCGCGGTGCATTCCGCGGTTTCAAATTCCGCGCTATGCCCGTTCCCCCACTTGACGCCCGGGGCATGTTCGCGAGTATCGCGCTTCCAGCCATGCTGATCCTCCGCGGCTCACCTGCCCTCTCCCCCTTCCGCCTCGCGAAACTCTTGCAGGACCTCACCGCGGGCGGTGTCCCGGCGGTGGCCCTCGCCGCCGAGTTTGTCCACGTGGTCGACACGGCCCGGGAACTGACCACCACCGAGCGCAGCCTCCTCGACAAGCTTCTCACCTACGGCCCGAGCCGCGCGGCCGCCAAGATCAACGGCGTCGTCCAGGTCGTCGTCCCCCGCCCGGGCACCATCTCCCCCTGGTCCTCCAAGGCCACCGACATCGCGCACACCTGCGGCCTCGACGCCATCAGGCGCATCGAGCGCGTCATCGCCTACACCGTGGACGTCGGCGTCACGGCCCCGCCCTTCCCGCTCTCCCCCCTCGACGCCTCGCAGCTGACCCTGCTGCAGGCGAAGCTCCACGACCGGATGACGCAGGCCGTGTTCGGCGACCTCGCCACCTGCGAACTCCTCTTCCAGCACGAGCCCCCTCGCCAGCTGGAGACCGTCCCGGTGCACCAGCACGGCCGCGCCGCCCTCGTTGCCGCCAACCGCGACCTCGGCCTCGCCCTCGCCGAGGACGAGATCGACTACCTGCTCGCCGCCTTCACCAAGCTCGGGCGCGACCCGAGCGACGTCGAGCTGATGATGTTCGCGCAGGCCAACTCCGAGCACTGCCGCCACAAGATCTTCAACGCCACCTGGGAAATCGACGGCTCCGCCAAGGCCAAGTCGCTGTTCCAGATGATCAAGAACACCTACGAGCTGCACAGCGACGGCATCCTCTCCGCCTACAAGGACAACGCCGCCGTGCTGGCGGGCACCCGCGGCGGGCGCTTCTACTCCGATCCGCACACGAACGAATACGCCGCGCACGACGAGGACATCCACCTGCTCTGCAAGGTCGAGACGCACAACCACCCGACCGCCATCTCGCCTTACCCCGGCGCGGCCACTGGCTCCGGCGGCGAGATCCGCGACGAGGGCGCCACCGGCCGCGGCAGCAAGCCCAAGGTCGGCCTGGTCGGCTTCACCGTCTCCAACCTCCGGCTGCCCGGCGCCGTGCAGCCGTGGGAGAAGGACTTCGGCAAGCCCAACCGCATCGTCTCCGCCCTCGACATCATGCTGGAGGGCCCGCTCGGCGGCGCCGCCTTCAACAACGAGTTCGGCCGCCCGGCCATCAACGGCTACTTCCGCACCTTCGAGCAGCAGGTGCCCGGTGCCCACGGCGCCGAACTCCGCGGTTATCATAAACCGATCATGCTGGCGGGCGGGCTGGGTAACATCAAAGCCGAGCACGTCCAGAAGGGGCAGATCAATCCCGGCGACCGCCTGATCGTCCTCGGCGGCCCGGCCATGCTTATCGGCCTCGGCGGCGGCGCCGCCAGCTCCATGGCCAGCGGCTCCGGCAACGAGGACCTCGATTTCGCCAGCGTCCAGCGCGACAACGCCGAGATGGAACGCCGCTGCCAGGAGGTCATCGACCGCTGCTGGGCCCTCGGCGCGGACAACCCCATCTCCTTCATCCACGACGTCGGCGCCGGCGGCGTCTCCAACGCCCTGCCCGAGCTCGTCAACGACGGCGGCCGCGGCGGCAAGTTCGACCTGCGCTCGCTCCCCAACGACGAGCCGAGCATGTCCCCGCTCGAGATCTGGTGCAACGAGTCGCAGGAACGCTACGTCCTCGCCGTCCCCGCCGGGCGTATGGCCATGTTCAGGCAGCTCTGCGAGCGCGAGCGCGCCCCTTTCGCCATCGTCGGCGAGGCCACCGAGGAGAAGAAGCTGGTCGTCAAGGACACCCAGTTCGCCACCACGCCGATCGACATGCCCCTCGACGTCCTGCTCGGCAAGCCGCCGCGCATGCACCGCAAGGAGACCTCGCTCCAGCGTCCGCAATATCCGCTCGACCTGCGCGATCTGTCATTGCGAGGAGCCACAGGCGACGAAGCAATCCAGCTAGATGGATCGCCACGGCGCGCCGTGGGCGCGCCTCGCGATGACATGGCAATGCTGAAGGAGGCCGCCAAACGCGTGCTCTCGCATCCCGCCGTCGCCGACAAGACCTTCCTCATCGCCATTGGCGACCGTTCGCTCGGCGGCCTGATCGCCCGCGACCAGATGGTCGGCCCCTGGCAGGTTCCCGTCGCCGACTGCGCCGTGACCGCCGCCAGCTACGACGTCTACACCGGCGAGGCCATGGCCATGGGCGAGCGCACCCCGGTCGCCGTCAACAACGCCGCCGCTTCCGCCCGCCTTGCCGTCGGCGAGGCCCTCACAAACCTCGCCTCCGCCCAGATCGGCGACCTCGGCAAGGTGAACCTCTCCGCCAACTGGATGGCCGCGCCGGCCGTGCCCGGCGACGCCGCCGACCTCTACGCCGCCGTGCAGGCCGTCGGCATGGAACTCTGCCCCGCCCTCGGCATCACGATTCCCGTCGGCAAGGACTCGATGAGCATGTCCACGGTCTGGCACGACGGCCCGGACCAAAAGCGCATCACCGCCCCCATCTCGCTCATCGTCTCGGCCTTCGCCTCCGTTGCCGACATCCGCCTCTCGCTGACCCCGCAGCTCCAGCAGGCCGAGGACACCGTCCTTCTCCTCATCGATCTCGGTCGCGCCAGGAACCGCCTCGGCGGCTCCATCCTCGCCCAGGTCGTCTCCCAGATGGGCGAGGCCACGCCGGACGTCGACAACGCCACCGACCTCAAGAATTTCTGGAAAGTCGTCCAGCAGCTCGGCCGTCAGCAAAAGATCCTCGCCTACCACGACCGTTCCGACGGTGGCCTCCTGGCCACCGTCACCGAGATGGCCTTTGCCGGCCACACCGGCGTGGATATCGAGATCCCGCACCTGCACGACCCCTTCGCGGCCCTCTTCAACGAGGAGCTCGGTGCCGTCATCCAGATCCGTGAATCCGACTTCGACGACGTCTACCTCGCCCTGCGCGAGAACGGCCTCAAGGCCTGCGTCTCCCGCCTCGGCACGCTGAACCCGCACTTCGCTCTCCGCCTGAAGCAGTCCGGCAGGGAATTGTTCAATGAGAGCCTTGTCACGATGCGCGGCTGGTGGTCCGACGTCACCCACCGCATTGCCGCGATGCGCGACAACCCCAAGGCCGCCGACCAAGAGCACGCCCTGCGCCTCGACAAGACCGACCCGGGCATGACGCCGAAGATCACGTTCACGACCAAACCCCCTCAGGTTTCAGGTTTCAGGTCTCAGGTTTCTCGGCCTGCCGTCGCCATCCTCCGCGAGCAAGGCGTCAACGGCGAGGTCGAGATGGCCGCCGCGTTCACCCGCGCCGGCTTCAAGGCCGTGGACGTCCACATGACCGACATCCTCAGCGGCCGCGTCAGCCTGAAGGATTTCCGCGGCTTGGCCGCCTGCGGCGGCTTCAGCTACGGCGACGTGCTCGGCGCCGGCGAGGGCTGGGCCAAGAGCGCCCTCTTCAACGAGCGCGCCCGGGCCGAGTTCAAGGCCTTCTTCGCCCGCGAGGACACCTTCGGCCTCGGCGTGTGCAACGGCTGCCAGATGATGAGCAACCTCAAGTCCATCATCCCCGGCGCCGACCTCTGGCCCCGCTTCGTGCAGAACCAGTCCGAGCGCTACGAGGGCCGCTCCGTCTGCGTGAAGCTCGAGAAGAGCCCGAGTCTGTTCTTCAAGGGCATGGAAGGCTCGGTCATCCCCATCGCCGTCGCCCACGGCGAGGGTTACGCCGAGTTCCCCGACGCCCACACCGCGCAGGTCTTCAGCGACTCCGGCCTCGTCGCCGGCCGCTTCGTGGACAACCGCCACAACATCACCGAGCACTATCCGCTCAACCCCAACGGCTCCCCGCTGGGCATGACCGCGCTGACGACCACCACCGGCCGCGTCACGATCATGATGCCGCACCCCGAACGCGTTCATCGCTCCGCTTGCATGAGTTGGTCGCCGAAGGACTGGCCCGAGGATTCGCCCTGGATGCAGATGTTCTACAACGCCCGAGCTTGGGTCGGATAATCGCGTGCAAGTCTACGCGGGTCGATTTCAGTTCGGTTTTATAAATCGATTACCCAAAGATTAATGCACTGGGGGAGTGTGGGCTACTGCGGTCGAGATAAACCAATCAGCCCACACGTGGTTTTTGGCCAATCCGCCCAAGAATACCTTCAGTCCAGTAAGCGTGTATAAATTCACGTGGCCCAGATTCATCCAATTGTTATGCGGCCGCACGACGACCTCATGATTCAGAAACAGATTCGTTGCTTCCGACAGTGTCGGCGGTCCGATCGGCTTCCCTTCAGTGTCATATTCGATGGTCCAGAGTGTCCCATCTGGGACAACGACAAGCGGTAGGATCACGGTTTCCAACTCGGGGTGCCGGGTGGAGCTGATTGCCGCCGATTTACATAATTCGTCCGCCGACGCGAGTGCCTGCGTCCACCGGTTGTAGATCTCTGATTCCAGCGGTGCTGACGAGATGAACCCTTTTTTCTCGTCCCATTTCAGCCGAAGGATGCTTTTCCCCACGAACTTTCCCACGGGGTAGAAGGGCTGGTCCGCCTTCGAGCGCAGCACGCTAACGAAATCATGACCGTTCCGGTTCTGACACTTCACGCGATCATGGAAGGCCTCTTCCAGGACACGCGCCGTGCCTGACACGATTAGCGGTGCCTCCAAAGCTAGGTTCTTCGCCTCCACAGCGAGTCGCACAGCTTGCGCACAGTCAGTCTTCAGCAACATCGCTCGGAAATCGAACTGCCGCGGCTTACCCTCAACCGGGTCAGCATACGTCCATCCGTGCTGCACGTGGGCACCGTGTTTCTTAAGCATGGCAAGGACTCGCATCTCATGTCCGAAATCGTCCGATGCTGCGACTGCTTTGCCGATAGCCTCGCTCATTGCGTCTTTTGAGAGGTTCTTCATCGACGTTTTATATGCCCGCTTTTCAGATGTCGGCCAGCCTGACCAAGTCTCCCTAAAAAGGTCGCGACGCTTCATTTGATTGTCTTTCTGGCCCGACAAAGAATCACGGAACGGAGTCCCCACGCTGACTCCCTGAGCAAAGGAGCTAACCCGGGCTTGCCCACCGGGAAGGTTTGGCTAACGTGTCTTTCAGCGGGCCAATTCTCATGAACACTTCCCTTCCTCTTGATCGCATGACGACTGCCGAGAAGCTCAGCGCCATGGATGCGCTGTGGCAGGACCTGAGCCGGAATGCCGACAAGTTTGAATCACCGATCTGGCACGGGGATGTCCTCCGCCAGCGCGAACAACGCGTCGAGGAGGGCAAGGAAACCTACGTGGACTGGGAAGCGGCCAAAAAAGAACTGCGCAAACCGCAGCGGTGAAAGTCGAAATCCTTCCGTCCGCCATCGCGGATCTGGCCTTGGGGTTTGCCTTCTACGAGAAACAGCAACCCGGCCTCGGCCATTACTTCCTCGATTCGCTCTTCGCCGACATCGATTCGCTCGCCCACCACGCGGGCATCCACCGTCAAGTCTTCGGCGCTCATCGTCTTTTGGCTAAGACCTTCCCTTTCGCCATATACTATTCGGTCGAGGGCAATCGGGTTCGCGTAAAAGCCGGCCTCGACTGCCGCCGCGATCCGCATTGGATCAAGGCCAAACTCCAATAGCCCCATGAATCTACCCCGCCGCGACTTCCTGAAGACCACGTTTGCCGCTTCCGCCACCGCCGCGCTGGGCGCGCCGCTGCTGGCCGGCGGCAGCGATTCCTCCGGGGCTGAATACTACGAGCTGCGCTGCTACCGCCTGAAAGCCGACACGCGACTGAAGGCCGACGCCAACCCCGCCCTGCTCGACGCCTACCTCGAGCACGCCCTGCTGCCGGCGCTCGGCCACATCAATCTCCGGAACATCGGCGTCTTCACCGAGCTCGACGTCAACAAGGAGGCGGCCACCTCCACGCCCAAGCCCGGCTCGCCCGTCTGGGTGCTGATTCCGCATCCGTCGCTCACGTCGTTCATGACGGTGACCGCCTCGCTCCGGTTCAACCCGCCCTACCCGCCCGGCACGGCCGATTATTTCAATGCCCCCAAGGCCGCCCCGGCCTTCGAGCGCGCCGACTCCTGGCTGCTGCTCGCCTTCGCCGGCATGCCGAAGCTCGAGCTGCCCGCCTTCTCGCGTGACCGGGTGCCGACCCGCGTGTTCGAGATGCGCGACTACGAGAGCCACAGCGAGCTAAAGGCCCTCAACAAGATGGCCATGTTCGACGACGGCGAGATCCAGCTCATGCGCGACCTTGGCATGAATCCCGTCTTCTTCGGCCAGGCCCTGGCCGGCCCCGACCTGCCGCACCTGCGCTATTTCACCAGCGGCCCCGATCTCGCGACCCACCTCGCCGGCTGGAAGAAATTCGGCCCGGACCCGCGCTGGCAGAAGATGCGCACCGACCCGCGCTACGCCGACAACACCTCGAAAAACACGGCCCGCTTCCTCACGCCCAAGCCGTATTCGCAGATTTGAGGGCGGCCGCCCGTTCAGCAGTGCCGCACAAACTCGCCGATAAACCGGTCGACGTTGCGGCCTGACACGCGGGCCTCGATTTCCCGGTGCAGGCCGTGGATCTTTTCCGTCAGCTCAACCTTGACGCCCAGCTGCTGGGCCAGACGCAGGAGTTCCCGCGGCCGCGCCCGCTCCCAGCGCCAGCAGGTCAACCCGACACAAATCGGCTTGGACGACTGGCTCGCGGGCGGGGTCGACGGGGTGGAAGACATGCCTCCTTTTGCAGCCTGAATCGGGCCAATCCCGCCGGCTTTTTTTCACGCCACCCGTTGGACCTTGGCCTCGCTTCAGACCGGGACAGTCGCCACGCTGCACCATGTCCCGGCCCCCTGCCAGCGGCTTTGCGGCCCGCGAAATCCTTGTCGTGCTGGCGCTGGTCGCCGGCATCCTGACAGCCGGCGCCCTCATCGGTTATCGGAAGGTGCGCCAGTCGAGCGAGGACAAGGGTGTGCTCTGCGTCGTCCGCCAACTCTCCGCCGCGGCCGACCAGTATTACCTCGAAAACGGCGTCTCCACCGTGGAACTGCGGCAGCTGGTCGGCGCCACGAATTATGTGAAGGCCATCAGCCCTGTCGCGGGCGAGTCCTACCCTCTCCGCTACACGCGTGGCCTGACCATGACGGTGACCGGCGTCGCCGGCACCCGCACGGTCACCTACGCCCCTTGAGCCTCAGGCCGCCTTAATTGACCGTCGGCATCTTGACGCTACCGGAGCCGTTGAGGATCCCGAAGCCGTAGAGCAGCCACAGGATCACCACGATCACGACGACGATGTTGAGGATCTTTTTGATCGTTCCCTGCATGGGGATGTAGGTGTTGATCAGCCAGAGGATCACGCCGACGACCACGAGAGTGAGGACTACGTTAAGGAGAGGCATGTCCCGAGGATAGCCGGGGCCGATGCGCGCCGGTATGGGGTCTAACCCTCCGCCCGGGCGGATAGGGATTTGCCTCCCGGCGTAACCTTGGTTCGCTGCCCCTCGTCGTTGCTCCAGCTTCACCCTCAACCCACGGAGACCCCATGACCCGCCGCACCGCGAAGGATTTCGACCAGGAACTGCTCGACCTCTACGACTACTACGTCCACGGCCAGATCGACCGCCGCGGCTTCATCGACCGGGCCGCCAAGTTCGCCGTCGGCGGCCTGACCGCCGCCGCCCTGCTCGAGATGCTGAGCCCGCAATACGCCTTCGCCGCCCAGGTGCCCAAGGAGGACGACCGCGTGTTCTCCGAATACCTCAAATATCCCTCGCCCGACGGCAGCGGCGAGATGCGCGGCCTTTTCGCCCGCCCCGCCGGCACCACCGGCAGGCTGCCCGGCGTCATCGTCGTGCATGAGAACCGCGGCCTGAACCCCTACATCGAGGACGTGGCCCGCCGGCTTCGTGGCCTTCGCCCCGGATGCGCTCTATCCGCTCGGCGGCTACCCCGGCAACGACAACGAGGGCCGCGCCATGCAGCAGAAGCTCGACGGCAAGAAGATCATCGAGGACTTCGTCGCCGCCGCCCGGTTCCTGCACGCCCACCCATCCTGCAACGGCTCGCTCGGCGTGACCGGCTTCTGCTTCGGCGGCGGCATGGCCAACACCCTCGCCTGGCGCCTGCCCGACCTCATCAAGGCCGCGGTCCCCTACTACGGCGGCCAGCCCGCCGCCGAGAACGCCGCCAAGATCAAGGGCGCCCTGCTGCTGCAATACGCCGAGCTCGACACCCGCGTGAACGCCGGCTGGCCCGCCTACGAGGCCGCCCTCAAGGCCGCGGGCATCGAATACGAGGCCCATATCTACCCCGGCGTGAACCACGGCTTCCACAACGACACGACGCCCCGCTACGACCAGGCCGCCGCCGAGCTGTCGTGGACCCGCACCATCGGGTTCTTCCGCAAAAAGCTCGGCTGAGAAAACCACCGATGACGGGAGTGACCCGGGGCTCTCCCTCACCCGATTGGATACCCGCAGGTCCCCGCAAAACGGTTGCCATGCCGCAACCCGCCACCACTTTCACCTCCTTCATGCGTCTCCGATCCACGCCCGGTTCCGCCCTGCTCCTTGTTGCCCTCCTGACCAGCGCCCTCGCCCTGCCCGCCCAGATCCAACGCCCCGGGAAGGTCAATGAGTTCTATGCCACGAACTGCGCCAGCTGCCATGGCGCCCGGATGGAAGGCGGCTCCGCCCCCTCCATGCTCGACGACGTCTGGGTCAACGGCGGCGATGACGAGAGCCTCGCCCGCAGCATCAGCACGGGCAACGTGGAGAAAGGCATGCCGGTCTGGTCGGCCGTGATGTCCCCGAAGGAAATCCGCGCGATGGTCATCTTCATCCGCGAGCAGCGCGCCAAGGCCAACCAGGCCGAGGTCGCCAAGCCCGCCGAATCCATCACCGTCAAGAGCCGGCTGCACGACTACCAGCTCAACACCTGGGTTGCCGGCCTCGACGATCCCTGGTCGCTCGCCTTCCTGCCGGACGGCCGGGCCCTCGTGACCGAGAAACGCGGCCGCCTCACCGTGATCGAGAACGGCAAGCTCGCCGCCCAGCCCGTGGGCGGCGTCCCCGAGGTAGACAGCCGCAGCCAGGCGGGCCTGTTCGACGTCGTCCCGCATCCCGATTACGCCCGCAACGGCTGGATCTACCTCGCCTACAGCGACCCGCGCACCAGCGCCGACGGCAAGTCCGTGAGCCTGACCCGCATCATCCGCGGCAAGCTCCGCGACAACACGCTGGCCGAGCAGCAGACCGTCTTCGAGGCCCCGCTCGCCGACTACCCGTCGTCAGGCGGCGTGCATTTTGGCGGCCGCATCGCCTTTGATCGCGCCGGCTATCTCTATTTCACCATCGGCGAGCGCGGCCGGATGGAAAACGCCCAGAACCTCGGCGTCCCGATGGGCAAGGTCCACCGCGTCTTCGACGACGGCCGTGTGCCGCCGGACAATCCCTACGCCAAGGGTCCGAAGGCCGACCCCACCATCTGGAGCCACGGCCACCGCAACCCGCAGGGCCTCGCCTTCCACCCGGGCACCGGCGCGCTCTACGACGCCGAGCACGGCCCGCGTGGCGGCGACGAGATCAACCTCGTCCGCCCCGGCCGCAACTACGGCTGGCCCGTCATCTCCTACGGCATGAACTACGACGGCTCGCCGATCGCCGAGGCCACCGCGAAGCCCGGCCTCGAGCAGCCCGTCCACTACTGGGTGCCCTCGATCGCCCCCTGCGGCATCAACTTCTACACCGGCGGCCTGTTCCCGAAGTGGAAGAACCACCTCTTCGTCGCCTCGCTCGCCGTGGAGGAACTGCACCGCCTCGAGCTGGACGGCGACAAGGTCGTCGCCGAGGAAATCATCTTCAAGGGCCTCGGCCGCATCCGGCACGTGATCACCGGGCCCGACGGCGCGCTCTACGTGCTCCTGCCGAAGCGCATCGCCCGGCTCACGCCGGCGGAGTGACCGCGGAAAGGGCCGCCATGATCAAGCAACTCGCCCACCTCTGCCTCAAGACCAGCCAGCTCGACCGGATGACGGTCTTCTACCGCGACGCGCTCGGCGCCACGGTCCGCTTTCGCTACCTCAACAAGGCGGGCGAGCCCATCGGTTGTTATTTCGCCCTCGGGGAAAACACCTTCATCGAGGTCTTCGACCACGCCGACGCCCACCGCCGGAGCAAGTCGCCCAAACCCCTCGAGCCACTGGAGGAGCCGCGCGACCCGTGGCTGATGCGCTACAATCATTTCTGCCTGCAGGTCGAGGGACTCGACGCCTACGTTGCGCTGCTTGAGTCGCGAGGCGTGACCGTCACCGGCCGCAAGACCGGCAACGACCGCTCGCGGCAGGCCTGGGTCAAGGACCCCGACGGCAACCTGATCGAGTTGCAGGAATACACCACGCAGAGCCGGCAGTTCACCGGCGAGGATTACCGCGAGTCCTGAGGCGCGCGCACCCGCATCAGTTGCCGGATACCGGCGGTTTCGCCGCGTAGTGCGGCAGCAACTGCTTGACGTGCCCCTGCACGATGGCGGCGATGGTCGCCGCGGGCAGCGTAGCCTTGTGCAGCTCAAAAACGGCCACGAGCAGCGCGAGCTCGATGTCCGTCTTCTTCGCGCTCACGACCTTCATCTCGCGCAGGATTTCCAGCGCCTTGCGCTCGGCCTTCTTGTAATCGTTGAAATTCTCGTCGGTGGACGTCGCCATGCGCCCAAGGGGCTGCACCCAGCCGCCGGCGTCAAGCGTCCATTGCCCCGGCAACAATGTAGGTTGCCCGCTCGCGGGCAACGTGGCGCGCAAGCGCGCCACCTACAGCACCTTGACCGCGGCGAGCACAAGTTTCTCGAAAGCACCGGCGCCCCTCGAGGCGTTCTCCAGCGTGTGCGCGTGGGAAAGTTTTTCGTCGGAAAGGCCCGCGCCCATGTTGGTGATGCAGGACACGCCGGCCACCTTCATGCCGCAATGGCGGGCGATCAGGCAGTCGGGCACGCTCGACATGCCGACGGCATCGCCGCCCCACCCCTGCGCCATGCGGATCTCGGCCGGCGTCTCGAAGGACGGCCCGCGGAACGCCACATAGACGCCTTGGTGCAGGGTGACCCCCTGCTGCTGGGCAACGGCCTTGAGCTTCGCCCCGAGCGCCGGATCCCAGGCGTCGGCCATGGGGAAAAACCGCGGACCGAAGGTCTCGTCGTTCGGCCCGACCAGCGGGTTGAGGCCGAGGAAATTGATGTGGTCCGTGATCAGCATGAGCTCGCTGACCTTGATGTGCGGCCGGAGGCTGCCCGCGGCGTTGGAGAGGAACAGGGTCTCGACCCCCACGACCTTCATGGACCGGATCATCACCTTGAGCGGATAGGCGTCGCTCGTCTCGTAGAAATGCTTGCGGCCGTTCAACACGATCACGGGCATGCCGTTGAGCTTGCCGATGATCAGATGGCCCGCGTGACCCGCGACCGTGAGCACCGGGAAGCCGGGCAGATCCTTGTAGGCCAGGATCACGGGAGCCTCGACCTTCGCGGCCAGCCCGCCCAGGCCCGAGCCAAGGATGATGGCGATCTTCGGTTTCAGTCCCCCGAGCGCCGCGGTGATCTTGGCGGCGGCCTGGCGGACGTTCTCGGCATGCAGCTGGACTTCGTTCATGGCGCCAAGCCCTAGACGAAAACTTCCCGCGGCTAAAGCATGCAATTGTTACCAGTGAAAAACGTTTGTGTCGGACGCCGGAGCGCAAAGTCTGGCTCCATGAGCACGCAGCAGATGGGAATGGTAGGCGGCGGCCTGATGGGCGCCGGGATCGCGACGAAATTTGCCCTGGCCGGCTACGAGGCCCTCATCCTCGAAATCACACCCGAGCGCCGCGCCACAATCCCCGCGGTCGTCGAGGGGATCCTGCAGGAGCTCCGGGCGGCCGGCGTGATTGACGCGGCAGCGGCGACCGCCGCCTCCGCGCGCATCAGGCTGGTTGACGGGTTGCCGGCGCTGGCCGCCGCCTCGCTGGTCATCGAGGCCATCCCCGAGGTGCTCGCCATGAAGCAGGGGCTCTACCGGGAACTGGAGGCCGTGCTGGCGCCCGGCACGCTGCTGGCCAGCAACACCAGCGGTTTCATGCCTGACGCGCTGAGCGCGGGACTGGCGCGCCCGGAGCGTTTCCTCATCACCCATTTCTGGAATCCCCCGCATGCCATCCCGCTGGTGGAGGTCGTGCCCGGCACGCGCACGGCGCCGGCAACGGTTGACCAAGCTGTCGCCGTGCTGAGCGGCATCGGCGCCGAGCCGGTGGTCTTGCGCAAGGCCGTCCCCGGCTTCATCGGCAACCGGCTCCAGTTCGCCATCATGCGCGAAGCCCTGCACCTGGTCCGCACCGGCGTGGCCGACCCCGAGACCGTCGACACGGTCATGAAGGCGTCGCTCGGGCGGCGCTACGGGATTGTCGGCCCCTTCGAAGCCGCCGACCTGGGCGGGCTGGAGACGTTCCTGCGCGTGGCGCAGCACCTCCTGCCTGAGATGGCCAGCGACGGGCGCGAGTTGGAGGTGCTCCAAGCCCGCATCGACCGGGGCGAAAAAGGCGCCGCCAGCGGCCAAGGCTTTTACCAGTGGACGGCGGAGCGCCGCGAGGCGGTGCGCCAGAAACGCATCACCCACCAACTGAAGGACGGGAAAGGCCCGGCTTAGTTGGCCTTGGGCGGAGGCGGCAAGTAGCGTGGCAGCTTGTTTGCCCCGGGCGCGGCAGTCGCGAGGTTCGGCGTCACGTCGGCGTCGACCCGGCCCAGCGCCCAGTTAAGCCCGCCCGCGAGCACGGACTGGAACACCGGGTTGGTCCAGACATCCTCGCGGTGGCCGAGGCTGGAATAGAATACCCGGCCTTTGCCGTGCATTCGGACCCAAGTCGACGGGTAGGCGGGGCGCTGGTATTCGTCCCCTTCCATGCCGGTGGTTTCCTGCACGAGCAGGACGTGCATGTCCGGCGCCAGGTTTTTCAACGAATACCACTCCTCCATCGGCGCAAAGTCGGCCGGCACAGCCGCCAACCCGGGAAATTTGGCGTCGGCGACGGTGAGTTTCGTCGCCTGCTGCTTGCCGTGGCGGATGAACTCGCCGCCGAGCATTTTCACAAAATCGTCCGCCGCAGCGCCGTCGTCCACCCAGCGCTCGGACACATGGTCGTTGTGACCGCCGCTGTGGAAGGTGTCCGTGGCGCTATGCACCCCGAGAAACCCCTTGCCGCCCGCCACGGCGGCGAGGAGGGCCGCCTTGCCTTGCGGGGACATGGGCGGCAGGCCGTCGCCGCGCGGATCGCTTTTGGCTACCGTGAGGTCGCCGGTCGTGTAGAAAAAGAAGGTGTCGAACTGCGCGAGGTATTCCGGCGTGAAGCGCCAGCCGTCCTTGGAGAAGACGAAGTCGATGTTGTGCTTCCGGCCGAGCTCATCGAGCACCGGAAAGGCATAACCCGGACGGCCGTCCGGCTGCACCAGCTTGATGGCGTCATGCTCGAAACCGGACGATTTGGTGAAGACCAGCACCCGTTTGCGGGCAGTGACGGTTTCGGCGGCGGGCACGGACAGTGTAACGCCGGCCAGAACAAGGACGAGACAGAGGAGGCGGGGCAGCATGGGATAAGGATTAGGAAAGCCCGGACCGGCGATGCCAAGACCGGTTCGCGCACATGACTCACTTCCCCGACTTGTTGCGCGGGTGGTGCTTGGCGTGCTGGTCGAGGAGGCGGGACGACTCCACGGCGGTGTAGATCTGCGTCGTGCCGATGCTGGCGTGGCCGAGCATCTCCTGGATCGCGCGCAGGTCGGCGCCGCCCCCGAGCAGGTGCGTGGCAAAGGAGTGGCGCAGCAGGTGCGGTTTGACGGGCTTTTCTATGCCGGCCCGTGCGGCGGCCGACTTGACCATCACCCAGAGGGTTTTCCGGGACATGGCCTTGCCGCGCTCGGTGATGAACAGCTCGCTGCCGGTCTTCGGCTTCACCAGCCGCGGGCGGCCGGAGGTCAGATAGGCCTGGACGGCGTCGCGCGCCTTGTCGCCCAGCGGCACAACGCGCTCCTTGGAACCCTTGCCGAAGACCCGGACAAAACCATGATCAAGGTCCACCTGCTGCAGCGTGAGCCCGCAGATCTCGCTGGCGCGCAGGCCGCTCGAGTAAACCAGCTCCAGCATGGCCCGGTCGCGGATGGCGTAGGCATCGGCGCCGGTCGGGCCCGCGAGCAGCTTCTGCATTTCGCCACTCGAGAGGGTTTGCGGCAGCTTGCGGCGGATCTTCGGGCCGGAGAGGAGCTCGGTCGGGTCGTCGTCGCGGATGCGCTCGCGCACGAGGTGGCGGCAAAGCATGCGGACGGCGCTGAGCTTGCGCGCCTGCGAGGAGGCGCTGAAATCTTGGTCGCTCAGCCAGTGCAGCCACGCAGTAAGATGTTTCGCCGTGACCTTCTTCCAGTTGGCGACGCCATGCTTCTTGAGGAAATGGGCGGCCTGCTTCAGGTCGCTCTCGTAGGACTTGGCGGTGTTGCGCGAGAGTCCGCGTTCCAGCTCCAGATAGCTGAGGTAGCCGTCGATCTCGTCGGCAAAGGCCGCCGGGACGGGCGGCATGGGCGGCTCCTTGGCCGTGGGCCGGGGCTCGCTGCGTTTGTTCACGGCAGGCTCCCGCGGGGAGCGCGTCAGTAGCGGCGCGGCCGGCGCGGGCCGGGCGGCGGGGCGTTCTGCTCGCGGATGCGGTAGGTGATGCGCGCCTTGTCGAGGTCGTAGGGGCTCATCTCCATCTTCACCATGTCGCCGGCGGCGATCTTGATGAAATGCTTGCGGAGCTTGCCCGAGATGTGGGCCAAAACCGTGTGCCCGTTGGTCAGCTGCACCCGGAACATCGTGCCGGGGAGCACCGTGGTGATCCTGCCTTCAACTTCGATCGCTTTGCCGTCAGACATGGTTGGAGTAGGAGGGCTGGTTGGTTTTGGACATGCGGGAAGTGCTAATAAAAGCCCCTTGTAACTGGGGAAACTCGCCCGTAGTCAAGGCTTTCCTCGTTCCCCATGGACTCCCTGCGGCCCTCCCTTCCCTGCCCGTTTGAAAAGGTCTTCCCGTCGCAATTGCAGCGGGACGACGACTTTTACATGTGGCTGGCCTACAATCAGGCCATCGATGCCTGGAAGCAGGACGAGGTGCCGATCGGGGCGGTCATCGTCCTGGGCGGCGAGGTCATCGCCGCGGCCCACAACCAGCGCGACAGCAGCAAGGACCCGACGGCTCATGCCGAGATCCTCGCCATGACCCAGGCCGCCAAGGCCGTGGACAACTGGCGCCTGACCGACGCGACGCTCTACGTGACCAAGGAACCCTGCCCGATGTGCTCGGGCGCCACGCTGATGTCGCGCCTCAAGCGCGTCGTCTACGCCGTGGGCGACCCCAAGATGGGCTGCCTAGGCGGTGCCACCGACCTCAACGCCCTGCCCGGGTCCAATCATCACCTCGAGCTGACGCGCGGCGTCCTCGAGAAGCCCTGCCTCGAGCTGATCCGCGCCTATTTCCAGCTCAAGCGCCGGGAGGAATGACAAGGCCGGCAGTTGACGCGTAACCGAACGCGTGCAGATTGGTCCTCTCTTATTCAACCCACCACGACCATGGCATACGAACTCCCGAAACTCGCCTACGCTTACGACGCCCTCGTCCCGCACATCGATGTGAAGACGATGGAGATCCATCACGGCAAGCACCACCAGGCTTACATCACCAACGCCACCAATCTCCTCAAGGACCACCCCGCCCTGCTCGCGCTCGACGTCAACACGCTGATCGCCGACCTGTCGAAGGTGCCCGAGGCCATCCGCGGCGGCGTCCGCAACAATGCCGGCGGCCACAGCAACCACGCCTTCTTCTGGACCGTCATCGGCCCGGGCAAGGGCGGCGCCCCCAAGGGCAAGCTCGCCGCGGCGATCGACGCCGAGCTCGGCGGCTTTGCCAAGTTCAAGGAAGACTTTGCCAAGGCCGGCGCCACGCGCTTCGGCTCCGGCTGGGCCTGGCTCGTGGTCAACGGCGGCAAGCTTTCCGTCGGCTCGACCGCTAACCAGGACAGCCCGCTCATGGGCAAGGCCGTCGCCGGCATCGAGGGCAAGCCCGTCATCGGCCTCGATGTCTGGGAGCACGCCTACTATCTCAACTACCAGAACCGCCGCCCGGACTACATCGCCGCGTTCTGGAACGTGGTCGACTGGGACGCCGCCGAGGCGAACTACGTCGCCGCGCTGAAGTAAGCGGCCGTCCATCCGATTCACCAAGCCGCGCCGCGAGGCGCGGCTTTTTTGCGCCTTGAACAAGGCGCTTCAACAGGTGGAACCCGGCCTCCGGACGGGTTAAAGAGACGTGATGTTCCGTTACCCAGACCGTCTCGCCCATCAGACTCCCGGCTGGGTGGAGAGCGGTGCGACGTATCACATCCGGATAAGCGTTGAGCGCAATTATCCGCTATGCCTCACCGACCCAAAAATCGGCGACGCCCTGCTCCATTCCGTCCGATACTACCACAAGTGTGGCCGGTGGAACTGTCGCTTGCTGCTGCTCATGCCCGATCACCTGCATGCGCTGCTAACCTTCCCTTACGACAAGGCCATGGGCACCGTTGTTGCCGCTTGGAAAGGATACCAAGCCAAACATCTCGGCATTCGGTGGCAGGGGAATTATTTCGATCACCGAATACGTGGTCGCGGCGAACTGGACGAGAAGGCGGCATATATCCGATTGAATCCTGTGAGGAGAAATCTGTGCATGCGTGAGGATGCATGGCCGTGGGTGCTTTCGTGCGCCTGACAAACCCGTCCGGAGGCCGGGTTCCACCTAAAGAAAAAGCCGCCCGGTGACCGGGCGGCTTTGAAGCGGCAGGCGTAAGCGCAGGCTTACTTGGTCGGGACGGTCTGGATCGTCTTGAGGATCCGGCCGGCGACCAGATACGGGTCGGCGGCGGAGTTCGGACGACGGTCCTCGAGGTAGCCCTTGTAGCCGGCGTTGACGAAGCTGTGCGGCATGCGGATCGAGGCGCCGCGATCGGCCAGGCCGTAGCTGAACTTGTCGATCGACTGCGTCTCGTGCAGGCCGGTGAGGCGGAGGTGGTTCTCCGGACCATACACGGCGATGTGCTCGTCGCGATACTGGTTGAAGGCCGCCATCAGCTTCTCGAAGTATTCCTTGCCGCCGACCTCGCGCATATACTTGGTCGAGAAGTTGGAGTGCATGCCCGAGCCGTTCCAGTCCAGCGGCTGCTGGAAGGGAGCCAGGATCGGCTTGCAGCGCCACTCGATGTCGATCCCGTAGGTCTCGGCCAGGCGGGTGAGGATGTAGCGGGCGACCCACATCTGGTCGGCGGCGGACTTGGAGCCCTTGCCGAAGATCTGGAACTCCCACTGGCCCTTGGCGACCTCGGCGTTGATGCCCTCGAGGTTGATGCCGGCGTCCAGGCAGATATCGATGTGCTTCTCGACGATCTCGCGGGCGACCGAGCCGACGTTCTTGTAGCCGACGCCGGTGTAATACGGGCCCTGCGGGGCCGGGAAACCGCCAACGGGGAAACCGAGGGGCGCGCCGTCCTTGTAGAAGAAGTATTCCTGCTCGAAGCCGAACCAGGTGTCCGGATCATCCGGGATCGTGGCGCGGGAATTCGACGGGCTCGGCACGCCGGTGTGCTGGTAGCACTCGCACATCACGAGCACGCCGTTCTTGCGGGTGCTGTCGGGAAACACGGCGACCGGCTTGAGCACGATGTCCGAGCTCTTGCCCTCGGCCTGCTGCGTCGAGCTGCCGTCGAAGCCCCAGGCGGGCAGCTCATCCAGCTTCGGGAAGCTGGCAAATTCCTTGATTTGCGTCTTGCTGCGCAGGCTGGCGAGCGGCGTGTAGCCATCGAGCCAGATGTATTCCAGTTTGTATTTAGCCATGATTTTTTCGGGTGGTTTTAGGGGTTTCGCAGGGCCGACCGGAGGCGAATGCCGACAATCCATCCTGCACAAAACTGGATTCCCAAATCAGCACCTCATATGCCAGAAGCAACGAGATTTTCCTTACATGACTCGGCTTTTACAAGTGTCTGGTCGTCACGGAGCTGACCAGCCGGCCCAGCGCACGCTTGCCACCGGCATCCGGGCCTGAATCGTCGGCTTGCCCCACATGCAAGAGGTCAAAAACACGCAGCGCGCCCTGGTCCGCATCGGCTATGACGGGTTGGTCCACAAGACCTTCCGCGGCCCGCAGGCCTTCGCCCGGTTCGAGAACGAGGTGCGGGTCCTCCGTCACTTGGAGGAACGGGGCTGCAGCTTTGTGCCGAAGCTGGTCGAGGCCCACGAGGCCGACCTTAAGATTGTCACGACCAACTGCGGCTCGCGCGTCGAGCAGGTCAACCCCGAACGCCTGAAACAGCTGTTCGACGAGCTTGAGACCTTTGGTGTCCGCCATGACGACCCCGAGATCCGCAACATCACCTACCGCAAGACCGACGGCCGTTTCTGCGTTATCGACTTCGAGTTCGCCGAGATCCTGGACAAGACGCCCGGCGGCGCCCGCCCGCCCGCCCCCACCCTGCGCTGGTCTGGCCTGACCCATATCGGCCACGTCCGCACGAACAACGAGGACACCTTCCTCGCCCTCGAGTTCGACGCCCGCGAGGTCCACTACCTCGGCAAGAACGGCGAGGCTTCGTCGGCCCGCAAGGATTTCGTCTTCGCCGTGAGCGACGGCATGGGGGGCGCCAACTCGGGCGAGTTCGCCAGCCGCATCACCAAGGACAAGATCACCCATCTTTTGCCCAAGGGCTTTCGCATGGCCGTCCCCGGTCCGCAGAGCGGCTACGACCGCACCCTGAGCGAGCTGTTCGGTGCCATCCATTACGACCTGCTGAAACTCGGCCAGTCCTACGAGGAATGCCGCGGCATGGGCACCACCCTCAGCCTCGCCTGGCTCACCCCGGGCTGGCTGTATTTCGGTCACATCGGCGACAGCCGCATCTATCACCTGCCCCCCGGCGGCGGGATCACCCAGCTCACCCACGACCACGGCCATGTCGGCTGGCTGCGGCGCAGCGGCCGGATCAACGAGCGCGAGGCTCGCGAACACCCGCTGCGCAATGCCCTCAACCAGGCCCTCGGCGCCGAGCACCAGTTCATCGACCCGCAGTTCGGCGCCCTGCCCTGCTCCCCCGGCGACCGCTACCTGCTCTGCTCCGACGGCCTCACCGAGGGCCTGTGGGACCGTCACCTCGAGGAAATCGTCCGCGGCGCCGGTTCCGCCCCCGCGGCGCAGCTGCTCGTCAAGTCCGCCCTCGAACGCGCCGGGCGCGACAATATCACCGCGATGGTGGTCGAAGCGCTGCCGGGCGACCGGCCCGGACCAACACCGGCCGGCCAGCCGGCCGGAACGGCGGCAGCCCCATGACCCGGGTCTTCGTCTACGGCACGCTGAAGCGGGGTGGCGACAACCACCACTACATCGCCTATCAGCAATTTCTCGGCGCCGCGCGCACCGTGGCCGGCTACACTATCTATTCGCTCGGTGATTATCCCGGCATGGTGCGCGTGCCGGCGGACACCGCGGGCGTGACCGGCGAAATCTGGGCCGTGGACGCCGCCTGCCTGCACCAGCTCGACCTGCTTGAGGGCGTGAACGAAGGCCTCTACGAACGCGTGCCCATCAGGCTCGCCGCACCGGCCGACGACCAGCCGGTCGAGACCTATCTCTATCTCGGCAGCATCACCGGCCGTCCAGCCTTGGGATCCGAGTTCAAGACTTGAGCGCCGACTTGGGGATGCGCTTCACGGTCACGAACCGAGCCCGGAACAATTCCTCCAGCACCTCGCGCGCCGGGGCCGGGATCCGCTTTACCAGATCCTCCATCGGTGGCAGCTCGCCCTTCTCCTCCGGCGGCGCCTCCACGTGCATCAGTGTCGGCGTCACGATGCCCATCTCCCGCTCCTGGGCAAGGAACGCCGCTTCCTCTTCCGAAGAGGGCCCGACTGGTGCATCCGCCGGAGGCATATCTGTTGTAATGGCGCTCGTCGGCGCTTCTTCCTCCGACTCCTTGCTCCCCGCTCCCTGCTCCTTGCTGCCGGCGTCAGCCGGCCGGATCAGTCGTTTTTTTTTGAGCCGTCCTCGGGGAGGCTGTCCGCCAGCGTCGCGATCTCCTTGATGAGCGAATCGATGGCACGGGCGCGGCTGGCCTCGACGGCCTTGAGCAGCGCCACCTCGAAATTGATCTTCTCCGACAGGCCGTGCTTCACGCCGTTCTCGCCCTCGCGCAGGCCGTCGAGGAGACGCGTGAGCTGCTCGGTTGTCATGGGCGAGCCGAGCGCGTCGCTGCTGCCGCCCTTGGCGATGGCCCCGAGCAGGGCGCCACGAACGTTGGCCTGCACGTCAACGAGCAGGCGGTAAAGGTCACGGCCGTTCTCGTCGCACTCGTCGACGATCTCCACGATCTTCTTATGGTCGCCGGCCGCGAGCGCGGCGGCGAGCGCGGCGATCTTCTCGCCGGCCACCAGGCCGTAGACATCGAGCACATCGGCCTCGGAAACCTCGTTGCCGCAGAACGAGATCATCTGGTCGAAGATGGACTGGGCGTCGCGCATGCCGCCGTCGGCCATGCGGGCGATGCTGCCGAGCGCGGCGTCGCTCACCTTGATCTTCTCGGCCACGGCGATCTTCTTCAGGCGCTGCACGATCAGCTCGGTCGGGATGGGCTTCAGGTCGAAGCGCTGGCAGCGGGAAATGATGGTCGGCAGCACCTTCTGCACCTCGGTGGTGGCGAAAATGAACTTCGCGTGCGCCGGCGGCTCCTCGAGGGTCTTGAGCAGGGCGTTGAAGGCCGCCGTCGAGAGCATGTGCACCTCGTCGATGATGTAGACCTTGAACTTACCCTGCGCCGGGGCGTAGCGGACGGTGTCGCGCAGCTCGCGCACCTGCTCGACACCGTTGTTCGAGGCACCGTCGATCTCGATGACGTCGAGGCACGAGCCGTCGGCGATGGACTGGGCGATCGGGTCCTTCGGGTCGAAATCGGCCTTCGGACCGTCGGTAACGTTGAGGGCCTTGGCAAAGATGCGCGCCGTGCTGGTCTTGCCCGTGCCGCGCGGGCCGACGAACAGGTAGGCGTGCGCGATGCGGTTGCGGGCGATGGCGTTCTTCAGCGTCCGGACCACGTGGTCCTGCCCGACGACGTCGTCAAACGTCTGGGGCCGCCACTTGCGGGCGATGACTTGGTAGGAACCGGACATGAAAGAGGTCAGAAATCAGAAGTCAGAAAGACAGAAAAGCGAGCCTGTTGTTGCGATTGCCATCAAGGTGGAGCCCGCGCTCCGCGCGGGCTTAGGCAAACCTGCGCGGAGCGCAGGTTCCACCCGCTTCAGCTCTTCCGCCCTAGGGCGGCGATCACGGCGTCCGCATCATAAACACAGCCGCCCCATGTGCCGCCGCTCGCCTGCTGCAGCGCGGCCCAGAGCCGCGTATCGTCGGGCAAGGCCGCGTGCGGCGCCATATCCGGCCGCGAGGTCCGGCGCGCCAGCACGGCCGCGCCTTCCGCCGGCGTGAATATCCGTCCGCCCTCCCCGACCAGGTCCACCGCGCCCTCGAGCCGGCGGCAATCGAGCTGGATGCGGATGACATCACCGTCCAAAACCTTGCCAATCGGCCCGCCCGCCAGCCCCTCGGGCCCGATGTGGCCGATGCATGCGCCGGTCGACACACCCGAGAAGCGCGCATCCGTCAGCAGCGCGACATGCTTGCCATACGGCGTATGCTTGAGCGCGCCGGTCACCTGATAGGTCTCTTCCATGCCGGTCCCCATCGGCCCGATGCCGGTGAGCACGAGCACGTCGCCCGCCTTGATCCGGCCCTGCTTGATGGCCTCGATCGCCGCCTTCTCACTGACAAAAACGCGCGCCGGCCCCTCCTTGCGATAAACCCCATCGGCGTCGACCACGGTCGGATCGATCGCGGTGGCCTTCACCACGCAGCCTTCCGGGGCCAGGTTGCCGCGCGGGAAAATCAGGGTGTTGGTCAGGCCGCGGACCTTCGCCTGCTCGGGCGCAAGGATCACGTCACCCGCGTCCACGCCGTCGAGTTCCTTGAGCAACTGCCGGAAACGCGTGCGCCGGTCGGACTTCTCCCACCAGTCGAGATTCTCGTCGAGTGTCTTGCCCGTCACCGTCAGCACGCCCGTGTCGAGCAGCCCGAGCCGCCGCAGGTGCAGCATCACCTCCGGCACGCCGCCGGCGAGGAACACACGCACGGTCGGATGATGCACCGGGCCGTTGGGCAGCACGCTGACCAGTCGCGGGACCTGGCGGTTAATCGTGATCCAGTCCTCCACTGTTGGCCGCGGCAGACCGGCCGCATGCGCGATCGCCGGGATGTGCAGCAAGAGGTTGGTCGAGCCACCGAAGGCCGCGTGCACGACCATCGCGTTCTTGATGCTCGCCGAAGTCAGGAGGTCGCGCCCGGTCACCTTGCGGTCGGCCAGCAGTTGCAGCGCCCGCGCCGAGCGTTTCGCCAAGGCCAGCCACACCGGCTGGCCCGACGGCGCCAGCGCCGAGTGAGGCAGCGACAACCCGAGCGCCTCGCCCACGACCTGCGAAGTCGCCGCCGTGCCGAGGAACTGGCAGCCGCCACCCGGTGTCGCGCACGCACGACAGCCGAGATCGGCCGCTTCGGAAAGTGTCACCAAACCCTGCGCATACCTTGCCCCGAGTGTCTGCACTGCGCCGGCGTCCTCGCCGGTCGTCGGCGGCAGTGTGACACCGCCGGGCACGACGACACCCGGCAAATCGCGCAGACCGGCGACGGCCATCAACATCGCTGGCAGGCCCTTGTCGCAGGTGGCGATGCCGAGCACGCCGGCGCGCAGGGGCAGCGAGCGCGCCAGCCGGCGGAAAACCAGCGCCGCGTCATTCCGATACGGCAGGCTGTCGAACATCCCCGTCGTGCCCTGCGTGCGGCCATCGCAGGGATCGGAGCAGAACCCGGCGAACGGGATCGATTGCAACCGGCGGAACTCCTCTGCTGCCGCCTGCACGAGCAGGCCGATTTCCCAGTGGCCCGTATGATAGCCCAGCGCCACCGGCCGGCCGTCGGGCGCGCGCAATCCGCCCTGTGTGCTCAAAATCAAAAACTGCCGGCGACCCACCTCAGCGGGGTTCCAGCCCATGCCCGCATTCTGGCTCAAGCCGAAGAGGTCGCCGCTCGGACTGTTGCGGAGCTGGTCATCCGTGATCGGCAGGCTGCCGGACGCGCCGGCGGCGTGTGTCTTGATGGCGAAGATATCCGGCGCGTCCGCGCCGAGCACATCGCCATCCGCGACGACGGCGCACTGGGGCTTGGGTTTGGTTGGTCCGGCCATGGTCAGTCCGTCTCCTTTTCCAGCGGGGTGACCGGATCAATGAACAGCCAGCAGAAGGCGCCCAGCGAGTAGATAATGCTCGTGACGAGAAACACCTGGTGCCAGTCGCGGCCGGTGGCCGTGAGCACCCAGCCGACGACCAGCGGACCCGCCATGCCGCCGAAGTTCCCCATCATGTTCATGCTGCCGGAGACGGTGCCGGCATACTTGCCGCCGATGTCCATGCACGTGGCCCAGCTGCCGGGCAGCGTGAGGTCGTTGCAAAAGCCGGCCAGACCCATGGCGAGCATCGCCAGCAGTGGATCGCGGATGTTGAACGAAGTCATGAGCAGCGCGGCCGCAGCCGCGAGGCCGACGAAACCGAATGAACGCCGCACCATCGTCACGCTGCGGCCCTGTCTGATCAATCGGGCCGAAAGCTGTCCGGCCAGCAGTGAGCCGAACCCGCCGAACAGCAGCGGGGTGCCGGCCAGCGCGGCCGAAATGAGCTTGAGCGTGAGCTCCGGGCTGAACCAGCCCTCGAGCACCCCGGCGAGCCACTGCATGGCGACGTTGGACTTGATCTCCAGGCCGCGCTCGTCGCGCAGGTAGGTCGGCAGCCAGGTGACGAAGAAATACCAACCATAGCTCAGGAAGAAATACTGGCCCCACAGCAGCCACATGGTCGGGCGCGTCACCAGCTCGCGCCACGGCACTTCGCCATGGCCGCTGACGTTGCGTGCGTTGCCCTTTAGGAGCTCGAGCTCGGCCGCGTTCACGGACGGGTGGTCGCGGGGATTATCGCGAAACCACCGGCTGAAGATCACGGCCCAGAGCAGCCCGAGGCCGGCGAAGACCATGAACGCCGCGCGCCAGCTGACGAGGGTCATAACCAGCACCACCAGCACCGGCGCGGCGGCCCCTCCCCAGCGCGCCCCCATCCACATGAACGCCTGCGCGCGTGTGCGGTCCGACTTCGGCAACCAGGTGCTGAGGGCCTTGGTCAGGTTGGGGAAACAGCCCGCCTCGCCGGCGCCAAACAGGAAACGCGCCACGAGCATGGAGACGTAGTTCCAGGCCCAGCCGGTCGCCGCCGTGAAAAACGACCACCACAGCACCACGCGCAGCAGCACGCGGCGCGCGCCGATCCTGTCGCCCAGCCAGCCGGTCGGGATCTCGAACAGCGCGTAGGCCAGCGTGAAGGCGGAGAAGATCATGCCCTTCTGGGCGTCGGTGAACTGCATCTCGGCCGCGATTTCGGGCATGGCCTGCGAGATCGCCACCCGGTCGACGTATTGGATGACGGCCAGCGTCACCGCGAAAACCACCACCCAGTAGCGGGCCCGCGTCGGCACGGCTGATGCCGCCGGGGGCGCGGCGGACTCGCTGTCGGGGTATGACATCGCCCGAGCTTGGCGGCGGGGATCGAACCGGGTCAACCCCGCAGGGCCTGCTCTAATGTTGCTCCAGATTATTGCGAAAAAGGGTCGCCTTCGGCCTTCGGACGGAAAAATTCAACGAACCTGCGGACTGACCCGCGTTCACCCCATGAAAGTCTGCCGCTTCAAACACCGGGACAGCACGGTCCGCATCGGACTGGTGGCGGATGACGCGACGATCCTCGACCTGACACCGGCCGGCATCACCACGCTGCAGCCCCTGCTCGACGCAGCCGACCCCGTCGCCATGTTGCACGCCGCAGCAAACAGCACGCTTCCGCGCCTGGCGCTGGCGGAAATCCACCTCTGCGCCCCGGTCGAGCGGCAGGAAGTGTGGGCGGCCGGCGTGACCTACCTCCGCAGCAAGACGGCGCGCATGGAGGAGTCGGACTTCAGCGCGACGGCCTACGACCGCGTCTATGCCGCGGCCCGGCCCGAGATTTTCTTCAAGGCCCTCGCCGACAAGGTCGTTGCCACCGGCGGCACGGTAGGCATCCGCCGCGATGCCCGCTGGAGTGTGCCTGAGCCGGAGCTGGCGCTGGTGCTGAACTCCCGCGGACAGGTCGTCGGCTGCACCATCGGCAACGACATGAGCTCGCGCGACATCGAGGGCGAGAACCTGCTCTACCTGCCGCAGGCCAAGGTCTACGACGGCTCCTGCGCACTCGGCCCGTGGATCACGCTCGGGGCGAGCGAAGCCGACGCCCGCGGCTGGACCATCGGCATCGCGATCCTCCGCGACAGGCGGCCGGTGTTCGCCGGCGAGACTTCGGTCGGGCAGATCAAGCGGACCTTCGCCGAGCTGGCGGACTACCTGTGCCGCAGCCAGACCTTCCCGCACGGCGCCGTGCTGCTGACCGGCACCGGCGTGGTGCCGCCCGACTCGTTCACCCTGCAGGCGGGGGATGTCGTGGAGATCTCGATCTCCGGCATCGGCACGCTGCGAAACACCGTCGCGGTGGTCTGAACCGGTCCCGCGCAGGGTGCGGGAAAAAGAGTGGCCAGGCACTCCACGGCACTGGCAGGACGTCGTTGCCGTTGCTGCCTTCCGGCCCTGGCGGAGTTCACGCGCCTGCGCATGCATGGCGCCTGGCCAAGGCGGAACGTAGGTAGGCACCCTCCCCCTGCAACCAAAATAAAAAGGGCGCCGCCATGGCGCCCTGAGGGGTAAAATCCGGCTCAGTTGCCGGGCGGCTTGGCCGGTGGTTTCTCGGCGGGGGGACGGTCGCCCGGCGGGCGCTCGCCTTTCATCCGTTTCTCGCGCTCCGCCTTGTCGCGGGCCTCGCGGGCTTCGCGCAACTCGCGGTTCATCTGCTCATACTTGGTGCGCTGCTCCGGCGTCAGCTGCTCGGAAATCTCACGCTGCATGCCCACGACGATGGTCTGCGTCTCGGCCATGGACAGGTTCCGCACGCGATTGAGCTGCTCCATGTGGCGGTTCACGATCGGCGTGATCTGTTCCTGCTGCGCCGGGGTCAGGTCAAGGCGGTCGGAGAGCCGCTTCAGGGCCTTCGGCGCCCATTCCTCGGGCACCGGGCGGTTCAGGACCTTGTTCTTGCAGTAACGCAGCGTGACAAACCCGCCCGTCACCCCGCCGGCCGCAAAGATGCCGATCAGGACGATGATTACTTTCCAGGGTTTGTTCATCACGAGATGTCGAGCAGCTCGACGACGGTGTCGGTCGTGCCGGTGGCGTAGACGTCAGCCTGCTCCGTGGAGAAATCCGAGAAGTTGAACGCGACGGACGCGACGCTGCACACGGCGGCGGCGAGCAGCCCGCGGAGGGCGAAGCGCTCGAGCGGCATCCACGGCGTGGCGGGCAGCGCGGCAGCCTGGGCGGCCACGCGGGTGGCGAAGCCGTAGGGCAGCTCGCCGGGGGCGGCGGGCACCTGCCGCGCGAGGGCGGTCAATTTCTGCCATTGGTGGTCGAATCGGTTCATGACTTCTCCTTGCTTTGTAGTTCCTGAAAAAGTTTTTGCAATTTCCGTCTGGCGCGAAATGCGCGCACCTTGACGAGGGTCTGGTTCCAGCCGGTGAGGGCGCTGATCTCGGCGATGGTCTTCTGGTCGAGGTCGAGCAGCTGGATGACGAGGCGGTCGTCGGGCTTGAGCTGGCCGAGCAGCTTGTGGACGAGCTCGCGGGCGGCCAGGGCGTCGCCGGGCAGCACATCGCGTTCGTCGGTGAGCACGTTGTCGAGCACCTCGGCCTCGTTCTCGGACAGGTCGGCCCAGCGGAACTCGGGCCGGCGCTTCTGCGCGCGCAGCTGGTCGATGCACGTGGTGACCGCGATGCGGGAGACCCAGTGCGGGAACGGCACGTTGCCCTGGTATTGTTCGAGGCGCGTGAACATTTTCAGGAAGATGTCCTGCGCGAGGTCTTCCTCGGCGACGCGCCGGGGGAGATGGGAGCGCACGATGCGGCTGACCAGCGGATAGAGATGCTCGACCAGCTGACGGGCCGCCACCTGGTCGCGCTGGCGCACCCGTTCAAGACAACCGACAAGGTCGAACGATTCATCAGCCATGGAGTTGTGCAAAAGTCTGGCACATCCCAAGTGACGGTGCGCCGGGGCGGGAGTTACCGGCAAATCCTGACTGGTGGAGATTGGGAGAAATCACGGAAACGGGAGGCCCGGCGGGTTCAGGGAGCGCGGTCGACCCGGTAAAACATCCACAAACCAAGGCTTTGGAAGACCACGTTGGGCAACCACATGAGCAAGTCCGGCCGCAGGGCCGGGTAGTTGTCGAACCAGCCCACCGCGATGGTCACAAAATAGTAGCCGAGCGCCAGCAGGAGCCCGATGCCGAGGTTGGCCGAGGTCTCCTTGCGCGAGACCTTGATGCCGAGCGGGATCGCCACGAGGGCGAAGGAGAGCACCGAGAAGGCCATGGCGAACTTCTCGTGGATGGTGATCTGCACGCGCATGAGCCGCTGGGCGCGCTCGGCCTCCGGCACCGCGGGATCGGGGCGGTTCAGCCGGCGCCATTCGTCGACCAGCTGCGGAAACGTCAGCCACTTGGTCTTCACCTGCACGGTCTGCTTGCCCGTCAGCTTGTCGAGCAGCAGGTCGAAGGTCGCATGGTCGGTGGAGCCGCCGCTGCGGATCTTGGCCGGGTCCTCCGGGTCCTTGCGGTCGTGGACCTCCGCTTGCAGGTAGTCGAGGCTCAGCACGAGCTTGCTCTTCGACTCGTCATACCGGACCCAGCCCGTGGCCGCGCGGCCGGAGTTGACCACGCGCTTCTGTTTGTCGAGTTCCCAGATCCAGATGTCCTTCAGCAAGTCGGCCTGCTTCTCGCCGACGTAGATGATCATGCCGGGAAAATCACGGATGAAGGTCTTCGGCACGATGAAGCTCAGCGGATTGTGCTGCACGGCGCCGGCCAGCTCGCGCTGGTAGGCCAGCCTCGCCGTCGGCATGAACTGGAAGTTCACGAAGCCCGCCAGCGTCACGCCCATCAGCGCAAAGCACAGGATCGGGGCCGACAGCCACGCGACGCTCATGCCCGACGAGCGCAGGGCCGTGATCTCCCGGTCGGACGACATCCGGCCGAGCACCAGCAGGATGCCCGTCAGCATGCCCATCGGCAGCGCATACGAGACGACAAACGGCACCAGCAGACCGATCAGCCGGACAAAGGTGTCCACCTCGATCTGCCCCTGCAGCATGTAGCCGAGCAGGTCCTTCATGGCGTTGGCCAGCATCAGCACGAAGGCGAACAACCCCACGGCGGCCCCGCACGTCAGGACGACGTTGGCGAAGATATGCCGGTGGATGAGGTTCATGCGGAGGTTGATTGTTGAGAGTTGAGGGTTGAGAGTCTGACAGCAACGTCCGACTTTGCTCCCCGGCAATTTCTCTTAAATCCCGCTCCCATCCCTCCACCGGTTTCATGAAGTTCACGCCCGCCCTGCCGACGATCTACGGCGAGACCCTCGAGTCGCTGACCGCGCTCCTCACGGAGCACGGCCACCCCGCGTTCCGGGCGCGCCAGATCCTGACCTGGCTCTACAAGAAGCGCGTCCGCACCTGGGAGGAGATGACCGACCTCTCCCGCCCGCTCCGCGCCTGGCTGGCCGCCACCTTTGAGCTCGAGCCGACCAAGTTCGTCCTGACCAAGCAGTCCGAGGACGTCACCGACAAGCTCCTGCTCGAGCTCGGCGACAAGTCGCTCATCGAAACCGTCATCATCCGCGCGCCGCAGCTCGGCGTCGGCCAGGAAAACTCCCGCAAGACCATCTGCATCTCCACCCAGGTCGGCTGCGCCATGGGTTGCAAGTTCTGCGCCTCCGGCCTCGAGGGCCTCAAGCGCAACCTCTCGGCCGGCGAGATCGTCCACCAGCTCCTCCAGGTCTGCCACCAGGAGGATGACCGCACCCCGCGCGCCCGGGCCGAGCTCGTGTCGTTCGACAACCTCGTCGTCATGGGCATGGGCGAGCCGCTGCACAACTACGTCGCCATCATCCGCGCGCTCACCATCCTCAACGCCGAGTGGGGCCTCGGCTTCGGCGCGCGCCGCATCACCCTCTCCACCTCCGGCCTCGTCCCCCGGATCAAGCAACTCGCCGACGAGCCGCTCGGCATCCGCCTCGCCATCTCGCTGCACGGCGCCACCGACGAGGTCCGCGAGCAGATCATGCCGGTGAACAAGAAATACCCGCTCAAGGATCTGCTGCCCGCCGTGCGGGAGTTCTCCGAGAAACACGGCCGCATGGTCACGCTCGAGTTCATCCTCATCGAGGACATCAACGACTCGCTCGACCAGGCCGCGAAACTCCGCGACATCGCCTTCGACCTGCACGCCCACGTGAACCTCATTCCCTACAATACCGTCGAGGGCCTGCCGTGGAAGCGCCCGAGCCTTACGCGGCAGGAAAAGTTCGCGCAGGTGCTCGACCGGGGCGGCGTGTCGGTGACCCTCCGCCGCGAGAAAGGCCATGCCATCGACGCCGCCTGCGGCCAGTTGCGCCTGAAGACGGAAAAGGCCCGCGAGGCCGCCGCCGCGAACTAGCCGGTCCGCCGCATGGAACTGCCCGGCTACCTCGAGTTCCCGCTGCGCCTGGCGCTCTTGCTGGGAGGACTGCTGCTGCCGGGCTCGATGCTGCTCCGCGCACTGCGGCTGCCGTGGTCGCTGGCCGCGGCGTTTGCCACCTCGGCGGCCACGTTGTATATGGTGGTGCTTGCCTACGCGTGGACCGGGGCCGTCATCTCGCTGGCCACTCTGGTGGCGGCACTCGGTATCGTGACGCTCCTCGCCCGGCTCGTGCCGGCGCGTCCGAGCACCACGCAGATTAGTTCATCGTTCGCCTGCTTCACGCAGATGGGTTGGTGGCTGCCGCTTTATGGCGCGTTCTGGCTGATCGTCGCGTGGCGGCTGGGCGTTCATCCGCTCAACGGACCGGACGTGGCCTTTCGCTGGAGCTGGCTTGCCGAGCAGATGTTGCAGGTCGGTTCGCTGGATTTCTACCCGCCGCGCAGCGGGGAGGACTTTGTCCGCTACTTCTGGGCCGAGAGCATCCCGCCCGGCGTCGCCGGCCTCTATGCGTGGGCCTACGCCTGCGGCGGCAACTCGGACGCGCTGTGGACCTCGCCGGTCGTCGCGTTGCAATTGCTGGCCGTGCACGAGCTCGTCTGGCGGCTGGCCAGCCGCTGGGGCGGCGAGGTCGTCGCCCGCCGGGCGGTGCTGCTGGCCGCCGCCTGCCCGCTGCTGACCTGGGCCGTCCTGCTGGGACAGGAAACCGGCCTGACCGCCCTCGCGGTAACCGGGCTCGTCTGGAGCCTCTCGCATCTGCGCGATGAAAACGGCCACCGCTGGGCCGTGCTCGCGGGCGGCTTCAGCATCGTGGCCGCCAGCACGCGCGAATACGGCGCGATCTTCCCCGTCGCCGCGATCGCCGCCACCGTGTGGCTGCAGGCGCCGCGATCCCAAAGCTGGCTGCTGGCTGCGGTCACGCTGCCGGTGGCGTTCGCCTGGCCGTTGCGCGTGTGGCAGCTGACCGGCAATCCTTTGTACAGCCTGAATGTCTTCGGGCTCTTTGCGACGAACCCCATCTTCACGGCCTGGAACGACACGCTGCGCGGTCCGGCCAGCGAAGCGCTGGGCTCCGCCGAAAGCTGGGTGTCGCTCAGTCGTTACCTGATCCTGTGGGCGCTGCCGGCGGTGATCGGGTTGGCCGCGCTGGTCTTCCTGCTGGTGCAGCGGCTGCGCGAGGCGCGGATCGTGGCTGTGTTCGTGGGGCTGGTATTCTTGCTTTGGTTTGTCTCGGTGGCCTACACCGCCGGCGGGTTGTTTTATTCGCTCCGGGTGCTGAGCCCGGCCTTCGCGCTGCTCGCGGTCGTGGCGGCTTACGGTTTCGGTTTCTGGGTGCTGCACCCTGCCGCGACCAAGTATGCGACCGTCGTGGTGATCCTCATCGTGCTGGAGTCCCTGCCCAAGACCCTCGTGCTGCCGGAGAATCCTTATCGCCTCGGCCCGCGTGAGTGGCCGAACGCCGCCGCCCGCTTCCCCGACGAGGTTCGCGTGGTCAATGAGGCGCTGCTCGCCCGCGTCCAGCCGCTGCCCGACCGGCGCCGCATCCTTTCCGACCATGCCGGCCTGCCGCGCATCTTCGCGCCCATCGGATCCGAGGTTGCCCCGCTGTGGAGCCCCGAGGTCGCGTGGTTGTTTGACGGAACCCTCGAACCCGAGGTGGTCGCGCAACGCTGGCGGCAATCCGGCCTCCGCTACCTGGTGATGGGAAAGACCGGGGCGACCGCCGGTTTCATGCAAAAGTATGCGCGGTGGCGGGCCCCGTATTTCACCCTCCAGCCCGTGACGGAGACGGAGACCCATGTCATTCTCGAGGCCACGGTCCCGACTGCGCCGGCGAAGTAGGACGCAATCGGGGCTTTACACGTATCATCGGATTCGGATGCATTGATTACTGAATGACCGCCGATCGGCCCATCTCCGAACTCTTCGCCCAGCACCGCCCGCTGCGCTCGCTGGAGTTTTTCCCGCCCAAGGATGAGGCCGGGGTCGAGGCCCTGCGCCAGACGGCCACCGTGCTCAAGCGCATCGCCCCGGATTTTGTGTCCGTCACCTACGGCGCCGGCGGCAGCACCCGCGAACGCACCGCGCAGGTCAGCCGCCTGTTGCGCACCGAGATCGGCTTCACGGTCATGCCCCACCTCACCTGCGTCGGCCACACGCGCGACGAGCTGAACGGCGTCGCCGACCAGCTCCACGCCGGCGGCTACCGGAACATCATGACGCTCCGCGGCGACCCGCCGAAGGGTGAGACCGAGTTCGTGCCCTACAAGGACGGCCTCCGCTACGGCAGCGACCTTGTCGCGTTGCTCAAGGCGCGCCACGCCGACTTCTGCCTCGGCGTCGGTGGTTACCCGGAAAAGCATCCCGAGGCTCCGTCGATCGAGGTCGATCTGGACAACCTGAAGCGCAAGGTCGACGCCGGCGCGGCGTTTGTCACCACGCAGCTCTTCTTCGACAACGCCGTCTATTACCGCTTCGTGGAAAAATGCCGCGCCCGCGGCATCACCATCCCGGTCGTGCCGGGCATCATGCCCGTGCTGTCGCTGAAGCAGATCAAGCGCTTCACCGAGATGTGCGGCGCCAGCCTGCCGGAAAAGCTGATCAAGCGCCTCGAGGCCGCCGGTGATCATCCCGAGATCGTCGAATCCGTTGGCAACGAGTGGGCCGTCACGCAGATCCGCGACCTCCTCGCGCACGGCGCGCCAGGTTACCACCTCTACATCATGAACCGGGCCAAGGCCGCGCTGGCCTTGGCGGCGGGACTGGCGGCGTAACCGTCCGCTCCGGCGGACAGGGGACTTTGTGTGCGCTCACGTCAGGCGAGAGCGGAATCAAACCGGAAATTCCCTTGAGTTCTGTATGTGCAAACGTTTGCCTGCGCGTGCCCCTCCCGGCACTCCCCATGTGTCGCGTCCCTCCACGAATCCGAAGGTTTTCCCTTTTCCCGTCCCTGCGGTTGCTTGCCTTCGCCGGGCTCGTCTATTCCGCGGCGGCGCAGCCGGGCGGCACAACGCCGGCCGCAGCCCTGGGCGTTGGCACCCTGCGAACACCCGCGGCCGCAAAGAAGATTGTCCTGATCGGCGGAAAGAAAAGCCACGGGCCGGGCATGCACGACTTTCCGAACGGCATACCCTACCTCGCCGCCCTGCTGCGGGCGGCCCCGGCATTCGCCGGCGCCGATGTGCTGACCTACACGGCCGGTTTTCCCGACGACCTGAGCGTGCTGCAAGGGGCCTCGGCCGTGGTGCTGTATTTCGACGGCGTCCAGGAAAAACCCGAGCCGCTGCTCGCCCCGGCGCGGATTGCCGCGCTGCAAAAACTAATGGATTCCGGCGCCGGCCTGATTGCGCTGCACCAAGCGTCGACCCTACCGGCGAATGACCAGACCGTGCCGCTCCTCGAGTGGCTGGGTGCAAAACGCGACGGCATGTTCGACCGGGTGACGGAGACGGCCACGGTGCGCCCGGCCACACCGGCTCATCCTGTCGCCGCAGGAGTCACTGATCTCACCTATCCCGACGAATTCTATCCCACCCTGGTTTTCTCGCGCGGCCCGGGGCGTGTCACACCCATCCTCACCGCTAACATCGCCCCTACCTCGGGCGATTCCATGGCGGCCAATGCCACCCCGCCGCCCCGCGCCGATTACGTCGTGGCCTGGGCCTTCGAGCGCCCGGCCGGCGGACGGGCCTTCGGCTTCACCGGCCTGCATTACCTCGAGGCGCTGGCCCTGCCCCAGATCCGCCAGCTGCTGGTGAACGCAATCGCATGGACCGCGCATATCGAGGTGCCGGCCGGCGGCATCACCGTGGTGGAGCCGGTTGTTCCGGCCGCCTCGGTCACCCGTGGCGAGGCTGATAGGGTCATTACCAATCCGTGGGGCGAGCTGCGCTGGTATACGTCGGCGGAGATGGGCAATTCGCGCACGATGACCACCGGCGTGGCGCGCCTGAAGCCCGGACAGTCCAATCCCCGGCATTTTCATCCCAACTGCGACGAGGTCCTGCATGTGGTCAGCGGCCGGATCCGCCACACGATGAACGAGGTCACGGTGGAGATGGCCGCGGGGGACACGGTGTCCATTCCCCAGGGCGTGCTGCATAACGCCACCAATGTCGGCACCGAGGATGCGGTGCTCGCGATCTCGTTCTCCACCGCCTACCGGCAGGCCGTCGGTTATGATGGCAAGTAGTCGTTTCCTGGTTGCGGCCTGTTTCGTGGCGTCCGGGCTCGGCGCGCCCGCCGCCGAGGTGGCCACGTTCCATGGCGGTGCCATGCGCACGGGGTGGATCGACGACGCACAGGCGCCGGCGCCGCGGGACGTCGCGGGCGGATCCTTTGGCGAGCTCTGGCAATCGCCCGAGCTCGACTGGGTCGAGGGCCAACCGCCGCGCCTGTATGCGACCCCGCTTTACCTGAAAGAAGTTCAGGTGGAGGCCGGCTCCTTTCCGGCGGCGCGATGCAGCGTCATTTTCGCCGCGACCAGCAACGGCTTCGTCTATGCGATCAACGCTTCTGCCACCGCCCAGGCGCCGGCGGGTGCGATCCTCTGGCGCACCGGACTGGCGCGGCTCACGAAACCGACCTTTGATGGCATCAACATCGGCGTGATCAGCACCCCGGTGATCGATCCCGTGAAACGGATTATCTATGTCACCAGCTGCGCCAGCGCGGAAAGCTGGCAGGTATTCGCCCTCGATATCGGCAGCGGAAGGATTCTCCCGGGTTGGCCGGTCACGATCGATGCCGCGGCCCTCGCGGTCCCGGGCATCAATCGCAATGCGCCAGCCGAACCGCCGCCCGCCACGCGCCGGGCCCTGTTCGGGATCCAGCGCGGCGCCTTGAACCTCAGCCCGGATGGCTCCCGTCTCTATGTGCCTTTCGGCGAAACCCTCACCGGCTGGCTGGTGTCCGTCGAAACCGGCGCAACGCCGCGGATCGCCTCCGCGTTTGCCTCCGTGCGCCAGCCGCATCGCACGGCGGGCGGCATCTGGGGCGCCGGCGGCCCCGCGATCGACGAACACGGGAACATCTTCGTCGTGACGGGCGCCAACTTCGGCAGCCTGAAGCAGCAATCGCACGACTGGACGCAATCCGTGCTGCAGTTCAGCGACGGGCCGGAAACCGGGCTGGTGCTGCGCGGCACCTACACGCCCTTCAATTATGGTGACTCGGCGAACGCGGACATCGATCTGGGCAGCGGTGGCGCCTGCCTGATTCCCGCCCTGGGCGAAAGCGAGACCGCCACCCCACGGTTGTTGGCCCTCGGCGGGAAACAGGGGAACGTCTACCTGCTGGACCGTGCCCGTCTGCCCGGCGGTCTGGTGGATCGCCAGCCGGTCAGCCAGGATTCCGCCAGCGACACGTCCCTCCTCTCGCCCGCGATCCAGCCGCAATTCGGCCGGCGCGGCCCGCTCAATGTTTTCGGTCCCTATTCGGAAACCAAGGGCGCCATGGACAAGGCGAGAAGCCGCAGCGTGCCGGCGTATTGGCGGGCCGACGAAAATCGCCATTTCCTCTTTGTCACGGGCCAGACCAAGGTGGCCGAGGACGCGGACGCTCCCACCGCCCCGTGCCTGGCGCGTTTGCGCATCGTCACTGCGCCCGGCCGCCCGGCCTATCTTGAGGTGGACCAATACGAGCAGTCGCAGATCTTCGGGAATCCCGGCTCGCCCTTGGTCAGCAGCCGCGGCGGCCGCGACGCGATTGTCTGGGTGCTCGACGAAAACGCCCCGCGAACCGCGCTGCTGGTCGGCGACAATCCGCCGCGCCCGGTGCTCTACGCCTTTGACGCCCTCACGTTGAAACCGCTTTGGAAAAGCCCCGAGGGCGCGCTGCACACCAGCGGCAAATACAACGAACCGCTGATCGTGGGCGGCACGGTATTCGTCGGCACCGATCGCATCCAGGCCTTCGGCCTGCGCCAGCCGGGACAGAAGACATTCGTTCCCGCCAGCTCACCCGGTAAACCCAAGGCGTCAGGCACCGTCCCGCCCGGCAAGGAACTGTTTGTATCCGGCGGGGCCTGCGCCGTCTGCCACGGGATCAACGGTGAAGGTCAGGTCGGGGTTTATCCACCGCTGGCCGGCTCCGAATGGGTCAACGGTCCGGAGGAACGGCTGATCCGAATCCTGCTGCATGGTCTGCAGGGGCCCATCACGGCATCGGAAAAACAATACAATGCCGCCGCCATGCCCGGGTTCGGACTGGGGCCGAAATCGGCGTTCAACTGGAGCGATGAAAAAATCGCGCAGGTGCTGACCTATATCCGGCAGGAGTGGGGCAACACCGGCGCCCCGATTGCCGCAGAGACCGTCACCCGCATCCGCGAGAAAACCGGCGACCGCGATCCGTGGACGCAGGAAGAACTCTTGCAGTTCGGCCGCTAGCCGCCCGCGAACACCGGCCGGAAGCCGGCGTCGGTCAGGATCTGCGCGATCTTGTCGCGCTGGTCGCCCTGGATCTCGATGTCGCCGTCCTTCACCGTGCCGCCGCAGCCGCAGGCATTGCGCATCTTCTTCGCCAGCGATTCCTTTTCCGGCAGGCCGATGCCGACGAAGCCGGTGACGAGCGTCACGGTCTTGCCGCCGCGCCCGGCCGTGGTGCGTTTGATGTCGACGCGACCGCGGTTCTTCACGGGAGCCTCCTTCTTCGCCGCCGATTGAATCACCGACTGAGGTGCGACGGGCAAACCGGCGCCGCTAAGGGCGCCAAAGGGGTTCTGGCCGAGGCCTTGCCCGCCGTCGGTTGAGATTTTGTCCGCCGCACTCATGCGTGCCCTCCCCCGCAGCCTCCCGGAGGCGAGGCCGGCTTGGCGGTCAGTTCGTCTCCGCCCCCCAGCCACGCCAGGGCCTTGGCATAGCTGCGGCCGGCGAGGAAATGCTGGAGCCGCGGGTCCAATTCCGGGCCGTGCGCCGCCTGCAGGGCCTCTATCTCGGTCAGGGCTGCGGAGATGGCCGGGCCATCAGAATCCTTAATGCCAGCGTGCAACCGGATAAGCGCGGCTTTGATGTTGGTCTCGGTCATTTTGGTGGTCTGGAATTAATCTATCTTAATCAGCGAACCCGCCGGGCATTATTCCCGGTTCATCCGCCGCCTCGGAACTTGAATCAACTTGTCTAGATTGGGCTCCGATGCTCCCCTGCGGATTCCACGGTTACTATTACCCCACGTGATAGGCAAGTCGTGATCCATTTCGCTACTTCCAACCCACCTTCTCCATGAATCCCGTCTCCGTTTCCGAACGCGCCAATGCGAGCGTGATCGAGGAATACCACCAGCGCTGGCTTGATAATCCCGACTCCGTCGACCCGACCTGGCGCGCCTTCTTCCAAGGCTTCACCCTCGGCAGCAGCGGCCAGACCACGGCCGCAGTTCCGGCCGGTGCTGTCGTGGACAGCGTCAAGCAGTCGGGCGTCTATTATCTGATCAACGCCTACCGGGCCATCGGGCACATCCAGTCGCACCTCGACCCGCTCAGCGGCCCGCCCCCGGCCTCGCCCAAGCTCGAGCTCAAGCAGTTCCGCCTCAGCGAGGCCGACCTCGACACGGTGTTCGACGTCAGCAACTTCGCCGGCGGCGGCCAGATGAAGCTCCGCGACATCGTCGCCGCGCTCAACCAGATCTACTGCGGCCATGTCGGCGTCGAATACGCCCACATCCAGGACCAGGACGCCCGCCGCTGGCTGCAGGAACGCATCGAGTCCACCCGCCTGCGCCCGAAATTCTCCAAGCCGGCCAAGGTCCGCATGCTCCGCCGCGTCCACAAGGCCGAGCTTTTCGAGAAATTTCTCCACACGAAATACGTCGGCCAAAAGCGCTTCTCGCTCGAGGGCGGTGAGACCGTCATCGCCGCGATCGACGCCGTCATCGACCACTGCCCCGCCTCCGGCATCGAGGAAATCGTCATGGGCATGGCCCACCGCGGCCGCCTCAACGTCCTGACCAGCATCCTGCGCAAGTCCTTCGACCTCCTCTTCGAGCAGTTCTCCGAGAACTACATCCCCGACACCGTCGCCGGCGACGGCGACGTGAAGTATCACCTCGGCTACGAGTCCGTCCTCACGACCACCACCGGCGCCAAGGTCGAGGTCCGCCTCGCCGCCAACCCGTCGCACCTCGAGATCGTAAACCCCGTCGTCGAGGGCAAGGCCCGCGCCCGCCAGCGCATCCGCGGCGACAGCAAGGAACGCCTCAAGGTCATGCCGCTGCTCGTCCACGGCGACGCCGCCGTCGCCGGCCAGGGCATCGTGGCCGAGACCCTCCAGTTCTCCCAGCTTCCCGGCTACCGCACGGGCGGCACCGTTCACTTCGTCATCAACAACCAGGTCGGCTTCACCACCGACCCGGTCGACGCCCGCTCGACCCGCTACTGCACCGACATCGCCAAGATGATCGAGACCCCGATCTTCCACGTGAACGGCGACGACCCGGAGGCCGTCTGCATGGTTGCGCAGCTCGCGGTGGACTTCCGCGTGAAGTTCAAGCGCGACGTGTTCATCGACATGTATTGCTACCGGAAGCACGGCCACAACGAGACCGACGAGCCGTCCTTCACCCAGCCCGCCCTCTACAAGAAGATCGCCGCCCACGAGCAGGTGTCGGCCATCTACACCAAGCAGCTGATCGCCGAGGGCTCCATCACCGCCGCCGAGGGCGACGCCATCAAGGCCGAGTATTCCGCCGCGCTCGACGAGAACCTCGGCAAGGCCAAGGCCCGCGAGTCCGCCAAGGCCGAGAAGCGCAAGGCCGCGGCCGCCGCCGACACCGTCACGACCGACGCCTTCAAGGGCTCCACCGCCGTCTTCCAGCCGGCCTTCACGCACACGCCGGTCCCGACCGCCGTCAGCGCGAAGGTGATCGACCAGGTCGTCAAGGCGCTCACCACCGTGCCGGCCGACTTCAAGCCGCACGCCAAGATCAGGCGCTTCATCGAGGGCCGCGCCGAGGCCCACAAGAACGGCGGCCCCTACGACTGGGGCATGGGCGAGGCGCTGGCCTTCGGCACGCTCCTCCTCGACGGCTCGCCGGTCCGCCTCAGCGGCCAGGACTGCGAGCGCGGCACGTTCACGCACCGCCACGCGGTGTTCAACGACGTGGAGACCGGCGCGAAGTTCACCGCCCTCAACACCATCTCCGACAAGCAGGCGAAGTTCTGCGTCTACAACTCCCTGCTCTCCGAGGCCGCCGTGCTCGGCTTCGACTACGGCTACTCGCTCGACTACCCCGACATGCTCTGCATCTGGGAGGCCCAGTTCGGCGACTTCGTCAACGGCGCCCAGGTCGTGATCGACCAGTTCATCGGCGCCGGCGAGTCGAAGTGGCAGCGCACCAGCGGCATCACCCTGCTGCTGCCGCACGGCTACGAGGGCCAGGGCCCCGAGCACTCCTCCGCCCGCCTCGAGCGCTTCCTGCAGGCCTGCGCCGAGAACAACATCCAGGTCGCCAACCTCACCACGCCGGCCCAGCTCTTCCACGCCCTGCGCCGCCAGATGAAGCGCGAGTTCAAGAAGCCGCTCGTCATCATGTCGCCCAAGTCGCTGCTCCGCCACCCCGGTGCCGTGTCGCAGCTCGAGGATTTCACCAAGGGTTCGTTCCAGGAGATCATCGACGACCCGATTCCGGCCAAGAAGGCCGAGCGCGTCATCCTCTGCTCCGGCAAGGTCTATTACGACCTCGTCGACTACCGCGAAAAGCACAAGGTCGCGAACACCGCGATCATCCGCGTCGAGCAGCTCTACCCGCTCCACCGCGACCGCCTGAACGAGCTGGCCGACGACTACGGCCGCAACGCGCGCCTGATCTGGTGCCAGGAGGAGCCGCAAAACATGGGTGCCTGGAGCTACATCGCACCGCACCTCGAGGAAATCTTCGGCCGCAAGGCCATCTATGCCGGCCGTGACGCCGCGTCCTCCCCGGCCGTCGGCCTGCTCGCGCTCCACCGCATGCAGCTCGCGACCTTCCTGCGCAAGGCATTCACCCTCTGATCGCTTAAACCTTACCTCTTAAAGCTTACAACTCTTCCGCCATGGCCACTGAAGTCAAAATCCCCCCGATGGGCGAATCCATCACCTCCGGCGTGCTTTCCAAGTGGCACGTTGCCGACGGTGCCATCGTCAAGAAAGACCAGCCTCTCTTCGAGCTCGAGACGGACAAGATCACGTCCGAGGGCACCGCCGAGGTCGCCGGCAAGATCACCTTCAAGGTCGCCGCCGGCACCGACGTGAAGATCGGCCAGGTCGTGGCCTCGATCGACGAGTCAGCGGCCGGCACTGCTGCTGCTCCTGCGACTGCCGCTCCGGCGCCCGCCGCTGCACCAGCCGCTTCTGCTGAGCAATCCCCCGCCGTCCGCCGCCTCGCGGCCGAGACCGGCATCGACCCCGCGTCCGTCGCCGGTTCCGGCAAGGGTGGCCGCGTCACCAAGGGCGACATGCTCGCCGCGGGTGACAAGCCTGCCGCCCCTGCCCCGATTCCCGCAGCTGCCCCGACTCCCAAGCCTGCGGCCACCCCGGTTGCCACCGGTGAGCGTCAGACGCGCACCAAGATGACGAAGCTGCGCCAGACCATCGCCAGCCGCCTGGTCGCCGCCCAGCACGAGGCCGCCATGCTCACGACCTTTAATGAGGTCGACATGTCCGCCGTCATGGACCTGCGCAAAAAATACCAGGACGACTTCGTGAAGAAGAACGGCGTGAAGCTCGGCTTCATGAGCTTCTTCACCAAGGCCGTCGTCCACGCCCTCCGCGAGGTTCCCGCCGTCAACGCCCGCATCGACGGCGACACCATCGTGCAGAACCACTACTACGACGTCAGCATGGCGGTCTCGACCGAGAAGGGCCTCATGGTCCCGGTCATCCGCAACTGCGACACGCTCGGCATGGCCGACATCGAGAAGGCCATCGGCGAGGCCGCCAAGAAGGCCCGCGATGGCAAGATCACCTTGGCCGACCTCGAGGGCGGCGTCTTCACGATCACCAACGGCGGCATCTTCGGCTCGATGCTCTCGACCCCGATCCTCAACGCCCCGCAGAGCGCCATCCTCGGCCTCCACGCGATCAACGAGCGCCCCGTCGCCCTCAACGGCCAGGTCGTCATCCGCCCGATGATGTATCTCGCGCTGAGCTACGACCACCGCCTCGTCGACGGCAAGGAAGCCGTCACCTTCCTCGTGAAGGTCAAGCAGGCCATCGAGGATCCCACGCGTCTCGTCGTCGGCGTCTAAATCCCCATGGATTCCTACGATCTCGTCGTCATCGGCGCCGGCCCCGGCGGCTATGTGTGCGCGTTCCGCGCCTCGCAACTCGGCCTCAAGGTCGCGCTCATCGAGAAACGCGCCACCCTCGGCGGCACCTGTCTCAACGTCGGCTGCATCCCCAGCAAGGCCCTGCTCCACTCCTCCGAGCACGTCGCCTTCGCCAAGGGCCACGCCGCTGTCCACGGCATCAAGTTCGGCTCCGTCGAGATCGACCTGCCGACCATGCTCAAGCGCAAGGACGAGGTCGTCGCCAAGAACACCGGCGGCCTGACCCTCCTCGCCAAGGCGCGCAAGGTTACTGTTCTCACCGGCGAGGCCTCCTTCACCTCCGCAACCACCGTCGCCGTCAAGGGCGAGAAGGGTGTCACCGAGGTCACCGCCAAGAACATCGTCATCGCCACGGGCTCGGCCCCGGTCGAGCTGCCGTTCATGAAGTTCGACGGCAAGACCGTCGTCTCGAGCGACCACGCCATCGCCTTCCCCGAGGTGCCGAAGAAGCTCATTGTGGTCGGCGGCGGCGTCATCGGCGTCGAGCTCGGCTCGGTCTGGTCACGCCTCGGCACCGACGTGACCGTCGTCGAGTTCCTGCCGAAGATCATCGCGACCTACGACGACGACATCATCCGCAATTTCACGCGCCTCATGCAGAAACAGGGCCTCAAGATCGAGGTCGGTGCCAAGGTCACCGGCTTCGCCAAGGGCGTGCTCACCGCCGAGCGCGACGGCAAGGTCCTCGAATTCCCCGCTGACAAGGTCCTCGTGGCCGTCGGCCGACGTCCCTACACCGACTCGCTCGGCCTCGACAAGGCCGGCGTCGAGCTCGACGAAAAGAAGCGCGTCAAGGTGGACGGCCACCTCCGCACGACCGCCAAGAACATTTGGGCCATCGGCGACGTCGTTGCCGGCCCGATGCTCGCGCACAAGGCCGAGGAAGACGGCGCCGCCGTCGCCGAGTGGATCGCCGGCAAGGCGGGACATATTAACTGGGATCTCGTCCCCGGCATCGTCTACACGCACCCCGAGGTCGCCAGCGTCGGCCTCGGTGAGGACGCCGCCAAGGCCAAGGGGATCGCCGTCAACATCGGCAAGTTCAACTTCGCCGCCAACGGCCGCGCCATCGCTGCCGATGCGACCGACGGTTACGTCAAGATCATCGCCGACGCCAAGACGGACAAGATCCTCGGTGCGCAGATCCTCGGCGCCAACGCCGGCGAACTCATCAGTGAGATCGTCACGCACATGGGATACGGCGGCAGCGCCGAGGACCTCGGGCGCACGATCCACGCCCACCCGACCATGAGCGAGGCCATCAAGGAAGCCGGCCTCGCCGTCAGCAAGTCTGCCATACACGGCATGTGATTTACGGGCACACAGCCTGACCAACCTTGACCGCGCCGCCAATGGCGCGGTCTTTTTTCACCCTCATGTCCGCCCATCTCACCCATCGCCGCGCCGTCGGCCTCATGCTGCTGTCCGCCGCCAGCTTCACGGCCAATGTGCTGCTCGTCCGCGCCCTTGGTGAGTTTGGCGAGGTGAACGTCTGGCTGATCGCCTGCAGCCGCGGACTGGTCGGGCTGGCGATGATCTGCGCGGTCTATTGGCGGGATTTCCAGCCCACCCATCTTTGGCAGCGCTGGAAGGTGGCGGAGCGCGGCATCGTGGGCGGGATCGGCGTCTACGTCACTTACCTGACCGTCGTGAAACTCGGTGCCGGACGCGCGGTCTTCATCAGCAACACCTACGTCGTCTGGGGCGCCCTCTTGGCGGCGTGGATGCTGAAGGAAAAGCTCCGCCCGGCAGTCCTCGTTGGCGGCGTAGCGGCGTTGATCGGCATCGGGCTGCTGACCAACGTGTTTGCGACCGACGCCCATCCCGGCATCTACGACCTGCTCGCCGTCATCGGCGCGCTGCTCTCCGCCTGGGTGGTCGTCACCATCCGGCAGCTCCACGCCACCGAGCACACCTCGACCATCTTCGCCGCCCAATGCGCCTATGTCCTCGTGATCTGCGGCGTGCCGGCGGTGCTGACCTTCGACCCACTGCCGCTTCTCGCGTGGGGCGTGTTGCTGCTCGTCGGCATCACCGCCGGGGTCGGCCAGCTCGCCATGACCCGCGCCTTCCGCGACCTGCCCGTCGCCGAGGGCTCGCTCATCCAGATGCTCGTCCCGCTCGGCACGGCCTTGGGCGGCATGCTGTTCTTCCATGAGCATTTCGCCCTGCACGAGATGATCGGCGCGGCGCTCATCCTTGGCGGCACCACCTACACCGTCGTGCGGAACGCCACGACGGCCAACGCCGAGGCGGAGTAAATAGGGAGTGCCTTCAAACCAACAAACCTCCGAGACCCGTCATTCTGAGCGCAGCGAAGAATCCAGTTGAATCATCACTTCCCGTGCTGTCGCGTAGATTCTGATGGATTCTTCACTTCGTTCAGAATGACAAACCGGGTTTGAAAATATCCCGGGTCCTTTTTTCGTGTCTTTCGTGTGTTTCGTGGTCTCCTCCGTTCCGTGAAAAAACTCATCCTCTGGGACATCGACGGCACCATCATCGTCTCGCACGGCGCGGGCGTGCGGGCCATGGAGAAAGCGCTGACCAAGCGCTTCGGCGTGACGTGCGACCTCGGCCGGATCGACTGGGCCGGCCGCACCGACAGCTGGATCACCGGCGAGGTATTCCGCCATGTCGGCCTGCCCGACACGCCGCAGAATTCCCATGATTACCTCGAGACCTACCTGGAGCTGCTGCCGCAGGAGCTGCAGGACGGCCGCCAGGGCCAGGTGCTGCCCGGCGTGCTGGAGTTGCTGGAGACCCTCCATCACCGGAAGGACCTCGCCCAAGGCCTGCTGACCGGCAACCTGCGCCGCGGCGCGGAGTTCAAGCTCACCCACTACAAGGTCTGGCATTACTTCGAGTTCGGTGCTTTTGCCGACGACAGCCCGCGCCGCAACGACCTCGGGCCGCACGCCCTGCGCCGCGCTAAGGAACGCCACGCCGTGGACTTCGACCCCGCCAACACCTTCATCATCGGCGACACGCCGCACGACATTGAATGCGGCAAGGTCATCGGTGCCCGGACCATCGCCGTCGCCACCGGCCGCTTCAGCGTGGGTGAACTGTCGGCCCACGCGCCAACGGCGGTGTTCGCGAATTTCGCCGACACCGCCGCTTTCCTGCGGGTGATCGAGGCGCCGTAAGCGCTCAGCGCTTCACATACTCGATCGCCGTCACCTTGCCGTCGCGGAACTCGACGCGCATCTTCTCCTCGGGATCGTAACCACCCGACGAGGTGCTCATTCCGACCCCGGCGCTCGAATGCCGGCCGACCGCGCCGCCGATCCCGACGCCAAAGCTGAAACGCGGGCCGCTGTCATGATAGACCCAGACCTCGGATTTGCCGCCCTCGGTCTGGCGCTTGAACTGCCTCGTCGGCTCCCCCAGGGCGAGGCGCACCATGTCCGGCGTGAATCCCACGTCCACCTCGCCCGCGCGGATCTTCTGCTGCACCGCGGCGGGATAACCGGCAAAGGCCGGCTGGTTCTTGGCGATGCGGGAATCGGGCGTGGAGGAACAGGCTGCCAGCAGGGCGACCGAAGCGAGACATAAGGCGGAGGCAATGGGGCGCATGGCGGATTTTGGTTTGCGATTGGTTAGTGTGACCGGAATAACGACAGGCACAACCCGTCCGGGTTCATCCGCCTTAAAGACGTTATGAAAAAATTCACCATCGCCATCGGTTCCGACCACGCCGGCTACGCCTACAAGGAGAAGATCAAGGCCATGCTGCTCGCCGAGGGGCACACCGTGAAGGACTGCGGCACCAATTCGGACGCGCCGTGCGATTATCCCGACTTCATCCGGCCGGTGGCCGTGGCGGTCGCGAAGGGTGAGGTCGAGCGAGGCATCGTGCTCGGCGGTTCGGGCAACGGTGAGGCCATTGTCGCCAACCGCGTGAAGGGCGTTCGCTGCGGTCTGTGCTGGAACGAGCAGGTCGCCATCTGGAACCGGTCGCACAATGACGGCAATTGCCTCTCACTCGGCCAACGCACCATCTCCGAGGATGAGGCTATCAAGATCGTCAAAGTCTGGCTTTCAACCGCCTTTGAGGGTGGTCGGCATCTGGCCAGAATTCAGAAAATCGATTTGGCTTAATGGTTTACGCTATATCAATCTTGAGCTGATTAACAATTTGACATGTTAGTATATCGCATCAAAGTAATTAGCCATGGGAACAAGACATCGCGGCTCGATCGAAGAGATCAATGCCCTCAACGCATTCATCAAGCTTCAGCGCGCGGCTGAGTCTGTTTCGGTCCGTGTCCATGCCGTATTGCCCGATGGTCTGACCGTCACCCAGTTTGGCGTGCTTGAGGCGCTCCATCACATCGGCCCGCTCTGCCAGAGCGAGCTGGCCGAGAAACTCCTCAAGAGCGGCGGCAATCTCACTCTGGTGGTCGATAACCTGGAGAAGGCCGGCTATGTCGGCCGTGAGCGCGATCCCGCCGACCGCCGCTTCGTCGTCGTGAAGCTCACCGCCAAGGGCGAAACCTTCATCAGTGCGCTTTTCCCCAAGGTCGTTGCCAACATCACCAAGGAAATGAGCGCGCTTTCCGGCACTGAACTCTCCGATTTCGGACGCCTCTGCAAAAAGGTCGGCCTCCGCGCCTGATTTGCTTTTTATTAGTCTATACTTTAACATCAAAGCTTATGAACGCACAAGTAACCGGCCTCCACCACATCACCGCCATCGCCTCTGACCCGCGTCAGAACCTCGATTTCTACACCCGCGCCCTCGGGCTGCGCTTCGTGAAGAAGTCCGTCAACCAGGACGACCCGGGCACCTACCACCTCTACTACGGCGACTACGCCGCCTCGCCGGGCACCATACTGACTTTCTTCCCCTGGGCCGGGCTGCGCCGCGGCCGCCCTGGCACGGGCCAGGCCTACGCCACGGGTTTCTCCGTGCCGGCCGGCTCCCTGCCCTTCTGGCAGGAGCGCTTCACCAAGCTCGGCGTGAAGCAGGAGAAGATCGAAAAGCGTTTCAATGACGAGGTCCTCCCCTTCGCCGATCCCGACGGCCTGCGCCTTGAACTGGTTGCCACCAGCGAGACTGACACGCGTCCTGCGGCTCCCGCCAAGGACGTGCCCGCCGAATTCGCCATCCGCGGCTTCCACAGCTCCACGCTGGCCCTGACCGATGCCACCGCCACGGCCAAGGTGCTCACTGCGAGCATGGGCTACAAGCCGGCCGGTCAGTCGGGCCATCGCGCCCGCTACACCGCCGGCAACGGCGGCCCGGGCACCTACGTCGACCTGCTGACCGATCCCGCGCTCCCGCGCGGCCTCAACGGCGCCGGCACGATCCACCACGTCGCCTTCCGCGTCACCGACGACGCCACCGAGGTCGCCGCTCGCGACATCCTGCTCAAGGACGGACTGCAGGTCAGCCCGGTCATCGACCGCGCCTACTTCAAGTCCATCTACTACCGCGAGCCGTCCGGCGTGCTCTTCGAGATCGCGACCGACGGCCCGGGCTTCGCCATCGACGAGCCGCTCGACCAGCTCGGCACAATCCTTGGCCTGCCCCCGCACCTGGAACCGCATCGCGCCGAGATCGAGGCCGCGCTGCCCAAGCTCAGCTAAAACCATGTCCACCCTCTCCTATCTCCACCGCTTTGAGGCCGGCACGGATCCGTCCGCGCCGCCGCTGCTCCTGCTCCACGGCACGGGCGGCGACGAGAACGACCTCATTGCGCTCGGCCAGAAACTCTCCCCGGGCTCGGCCCTGCTGAGCCCGCGCGGCGACGTCAGCGAGCACGGCGCACGGCGCTTTTTCGCCCGGCTCGGCGAAGGCGTCTTCGACCCGGCCGAAGTCACGCGGCGCACCCACGCGCTCGCCGACTTCATCCTCGCCGCGGGAAAGCACTACCGCTTCGACCCGGCGAAACTCACCGCCGTCGGCTTCTCCAACGGCGCGAACATCGCCGCCACGCTGCTCCTGCTGCGTCCGGAGACGCTCGGTGCGGCCGTGCTCCTGCGCCCGATGGTCGTGCTCGAGCCCAAGCAGCTGCCCGACCTGAAGGGCCGGCGCGTGTTCCTGTCCTCCGGCACGGTTGATCCCATCGTGCCCAACGACCACCCGGCCCGGATGGCGGACCTGCTCCGCCGCGCCGGCGCCGACGTCACCCTGCAGGCGCATCCCGCCAGCCACGGGCTGGTGCCGGCGGATTTCGCGGGCGCCCGCGATTTCCTCGCCCGGCGCCCGCCCGGTTAGCCGGATAGTCCAAAGGCATTAATCGCCGCGACGGTCCACTCGCGGCGAAACTTTTTCCTCGATGCCGCCCCCGCCGGCCGGCAACTTGCGGCTGAATGACGTTTCCTCCTACCCCGGGTTTGTTCGCCAGCCGTGACCTCCGGCCGTCCGAACTGGGCCAGCCCGAGAGCCTGCTCCGCACCTACTCCTGGATGCAGCTCGCCCGGACCGCCGACAACCGGATCCTCGACCTCTTCCGCCAGGGGCTGATCAAGGGCACCGTCACCGGCGGCCAGGGCAACGAGGCGCTCATCGTCCCGCTCGCGCTCCTGGCGGACAAGGCGCTCGACGTCGTCTCCTTCTCCCACCGCGGCCTCGGCGGCCACCTGGTCTGGAGCGGCCACCTCGGCGAGCACCTCTGCCAGTATTTCGCCAACAGCGGCAGCCCGACCAAGGCGCGCGAGGGCAACATCCATCACGGCGACCCGGCCAACCGGAGCCTGCCGATGATCTCGCACCTCGGCATCATGCTCTCGAATGTCATCGGTGGCACCGATTCCCAGCGGCGCCTCGGCCGGCCCGCCGTCGGCTTCGCGTTCTTCGGCGACGGTTCGTCCAGCACCGGTGACATCCACGAGTCGCTCAACCTCGCGGCCGTCCTCTCCGTGCCCGTGGTCTTCGTCATCGAGAACAACCAATACGCCTACTCGACGCCCATCAGCGAACAGTTCGTCTCGGCCAACCTCTTCGAGCGCGCCAAGGGCTACGGCATCGAGGGCTTCGCGATGGATTGCAGCGACCCGGTGCACGTGCTGCAGACGCTCGGCGCCGCCATCGAGCGCGCCCGCTCGACCGGCCGGCCGCTGCTGATCGAGGCCCACACCTTCCGGCTACGCGGCCACGCCGCCTACGACACCTGCGACTACATGAAGCCCGGCGAGGCCGAGGCCATCCTCGCGCAGGACCCGCTGCCGAAGTTCCGCGCGAAGCTGGCCGCGGCCGGCCACGGTGCCCGGCTCGACGCGATCGACGCCGAGGTTGCCAGCTTCACCGAGGCCACCATCAAGGCCTCGCTCGCGCTGCCGCCCGCCAGCCCCGAGGGCATGCTCGCGGAAGTCTTCGCCCCGCCCGCCGTGCCAATCGCGTGGCTGCCCGTGCCGGCCGCCCCGCAGAATCTCAACCTCGCCCAAGCCCTCACGCTCGGCCTGCGCAAGATCCTCAGCGAGCGCCCCGAGTCGCTCGTGCTCGGCCAGGACATCGGCGCCTATGGCGGCGCGTTCAAGGTCACCGAGGGCCTCGTCGAGGAATTCGGCCGCCCGCGCGTGCTCAGCACCCCGCTGTGCGAATCCGCCAGCACCGGCTACGCGCTGGGCCTCGCGACCAACGCCCACCGCCCGGTCGAGGAGTTCCAGTTTGCCGACTTCTCCACCGACGCCACGACGCAGATCGTGCTCAACGCGGCGACCTACCACTTCCGCGCCGGCCAGAAATGTCCCGTGGTCTTCCGCTTCCCGTGCGGCGGCGGCCTGACCTTCGGCTCGTTCCACTCACAGGAACTCGAGTCTGCCTTCCTGTCCTTCCCCGGCCTCAAGGCCCTCTACCCTTCCAATCCGCAGGACGCCTTCAACGCCCTGCTCGCCGCCTACGAGGACGACAACCCGGTCATCCTTTTCGAGCACAAGGCGCTCTACCGCCGCGGCAAACAGCCGGTGCAGTGGGACGCAAACTACCGCTCGGTCTGGGAACCGGCCAAGCTGCGCTCCGGCGACCATGCCACCATCGTCACCTACGGGGAGATGACCCTCCTGGCCGGCGAAGCCTGCGACTATCTCGCCGGCGAATACGAGAAGACCTTCGACCTCTTCGACCTGCGCGCCCTCGCGCCGCTCAAGCTCGACGCCATCAAGGCCTCCCTCGCCCGCACCGGCCGGCTCGTGGTCATCCACGAGGGCCGCCGCACCCACGGCTTCGGCGCCGAGCTGGTCGCCCGCCTGACTGAGGAACATTTCGCCGCCCTCAAGGCTGCGCCGCTGCGCATCGCCGCGCTCGACATGCCCGTCCCCTTCGCCCCCGAACTCGAGGCCGTCTACCGCCCGAGCAAGGACAAGATCGTCGACGCCATCGCGGCCTGGCTGGACTAGCTTCGCTCTTGTCATTCGGCGCCCGGCGGGGAATCTCGGCCTGAGCCATGCCCCGCCGCCCGACCAAAATCCCGCCCAAACGCTGGGCCGCCATCCGGCTGTTCGCCATGGATGTGGACGGCGTGCTGACCGACGGCACCGTGGCCATCTCCAGCGACGGCACGGAGACCAAGCATTTCTCGATCCTCGACGGCATGGGCATCGTCCGCCTGCACAAGGCCGGCGTCGCCGTCGCTTGGATCTCCGGCCGCGCCTCGGGCGCCACCACCGTCCGCGCGACCGAGCTCCGCGTGCCCCACGTCATCCAGGGCCGCACCGACAAGCTCATGGCGCTGCAGGAGCTCGCCAGCCAGCTCGGGCTGGCCGCCGCCCAGGTATGCTACATGGGTGACGACGACATCGACGCCCCCGCCATTGCCTGGGCCGGCCTCGGTGTCGCCCCGCTCGGTTCCATGCCGCCCGCCCTCAAGGCCGCCGATTATGTCCCTGCCCGCCCCGCCGGCCGTGGCGCCGTGCGCGAAGTGTGTGAACATATCCTGGCCAACCGGGGTCAGTAACCCGCCGTGCCGTCCCTCCTCCGCATCCTTCTCCTCTGCCTGCTGCCCGCCGCCGCCCTGGCCCAGGGCACGCAGATCTCGACCGACAAGCCGATCGTCAACTTCCGCCTGCCCGCCTTCACCCCGGAAGGCACCCGCGCCTGGCTCGTGCGCGGCTCGGAGGCGCGTTACGCCGGTCCCAATGACATTGGCATCAAGGAACTCACGCTTTCGATCTTCGCGGCCAAGGCCGCCGAGGAGAAGGTGGACACGCTGATCCTCAGCCCGCTCGCCGTGGTGCACCCGGCCGACGCGGTCATCACCGGCCCCGAGGGCATCCGCGTCCTCAGCGACCAGTTCGAGGCCAGCGGCATCAACTGGCGCTACGCCCACAAGGATAAAAAAGTTTCCATCGCCAAAAACGTCCGCGTAGCCTTCCGCGCCGAATTCAAGGACTTCCTGAAATGAACCGACTCCGCCTCCTTTCCGCCCTCGCCGTCGCCGGCCTGCTGCCCGTCCTTGCGGTGGCGCAGAGCGCCACGCTCCAGACCACCGTCATCGAGAGCGACGGCCCCGGCGAGATGGTCAGCACCGACACCGAGACCACCATCACCTTCCGCGACAACGTGCGGGTCACCGGCACCAACATGAAGCTGTCCTGCGACTACCTCGAGGTGGTCGTAGTGCGCACCGGCGACAAGACCGCCACGCTCGGCAAGCTCGACAAGTTCCGCTCGATGCTCGCCACCGGCAACGTGCGGATGATCCAGGGCGACCGCGAGGCCGCCTGCGGCCGCGCCGAGGTCAAGCCCGAGGAGGAGAAGGTCGTCCTCTCCGGCAACCCGGTGGTCGTCGACCACGACCAGAACACCCGCATCGCCGGCGAGAAGATCACCATGCTCCGCGGCCAGCGCAAGGTGGAGGTTGAAAAACCCATCCTCACCGCCCCGCCCATCAAGGATCTCGGCGTCGACAAACCCTCCGCCCCGGCTGCTGCGCCGAAACAGCCTTGAGCATGGAGCCTGCCACGTCCGCCATCCGCACCGAGGGGCTCGTCAAGGTCTACGGCCAGCGTTCCGTCGTCAACGGGGTGAATGTCAACGTCCAAGCCGGCGAGATCGTCGGCCTGCTCGGGCCCAACGGCGCGGGCAAGACCACGACGTTCTACATGGTCGTCGGCCTCGTGCCCGCCACCTCGGGCAGCGTCTTCATCAACGGCCAGGACGCCACGCACCTCCGCATGCACCGCCGCGCGCGGCTCGGCATCGGCTACCTGCCGCAGGAGGCCTCCATTTTCCGCAAGCTCACCGTCGAGGAAAACGTGCTCGCCATCGTCGAGACCCTGCCGGTGAAGTCGGCCGACCGCCCCGCCCTCGTCAAACACCACCTCGACGAGCTCAGCCTCGGCCACCTCGCCAAGCAGAAGGCCTACACCCTCTCCGGCGGCGAGCGCCGCCGCCTCGAGATCGCGCGCGCCCTCGTCACGCGCCCGAAGTTCCTGCTGATGGACGAGCCCTTCGCCGGCGTCGACCCCATCTCCGTCGCCGAGGTGCAGAAGATCATCCTCCAGCTGAAGCAGCGCGGCATCGGCGTGCTCATCACCGACCACAACGTCCGCGAGACCCTCCGCATCGTCGACCGCGGCTACATCATCCACAAGGGCAAGGTCATGACCGAGGGTTCCGGCGACTTCCTCATCAACGACCCGCAGGCCCGCGAGCTCTACCTCGGCCAGGACTTCAACATGTGAGCCGCCCGGCTCACCGCACCCGGCCCGGGCAATCAGCGTCTTGCCTCCGGCCCCAATAGCTGAAAGCTGATCGCTGACTGCTGACCGCTTCTTCGCCATGCCCACCAAAGCCATCCACGGCATCACCGTCGCGCATTTCTACGAGACCTACCGGGACAAGCTCGAGCTGGAGCTCGTGACCGGCGAACCCGGCCTGCACCGCCTGATCAAGGAGGGCTCGATCAACCGCCCGTCGCTCGCGCTCACCGGGTTCTTCAAGTATTTCGCGAACAAGCGCATCCAGGTCTTCGGCGCCGCCGAGATGACCTACCTCAAGACCCTCACGCAGCGCCAGCAGATCGAGATCTTCGGCGAGATGGTCCGGCGCGGCATCCCCGCCATCGTCCTCACGCGCAACTACATTGCCACGCACCCGATGCTGGCCGTCTCCCAGGAGATGAGCCTGCCCATCTTCCGCACGCCGATGATCACGATGAACTTCGTGAACGCCGCCACGCTGTGCATTGACAACGAGTTCGCCCCCTCCGGCACCGAACACGCCACCACCCTCGACATCAAGGGCATCGGCGTGATGATCCGCGGCGACAGCGGCATCGGCAAGTCCGAGTGCGCCCTCGCCCTCATCGAGCGCGGCCACTCGCTCGTGGCCGACGATCTCACCGTCATCAAGCTCCTCGACGAGCGCGAGCTCTCCGCCAGCTCCCGCCCCCTCAACCGCGGCTACATGGAGTGCCGCGGCATCGGCATCATCAACATCGCCGACATGTTCGGCGTGAAGAGCATCCGCCTCGAGAAACGCATCGACCTCGTCGTCTCGCTCCGCAACTGGACCCCCGAGGTCGTCGAGGAGCGCACCGGCCTCGAGGAGAACTACTACAACATCCTCGGCGTCAAGGTGCCCCACATCGAGTTCTACGTCCGGCCCGGCCGAGACATCGCCCGCCTCGTCGAGGTGGCCGCCCTCGTGCAGGCCCTCAAGAACATGGGCCACGACCCGGCCAAGACCTTCAACGACCGCCTCATCGCCCACATGGCCGAGCAGAAGGCGCCCAAGGCCACCAGCCACAAGGTCACCTCCAAGTCGCCCTTCGAGGTCGCGGACAAGGACAAAGAGTTCGACGCGGACAACGCCTGATTTCATGCCCGCTCGTATCGACGGCCGCTCGGCCAACCAACTCCGTCCCCTCACCATCGAGGTCAACGTCGCGCCCTACGCCTCCGGCTCCGTGCTGCTGGGCTTCGGCTCCACCCGCGTCATCTGCGCCGCCACCATCGAGGCCAAGGTGCCCTCGTGGATGAAGCAGCAGGGCGTCAAGGGCGGCTGGCTCACCGCCGAGTATTCCATGCTGCCCTACAGCACGCTCGACCGGAAGCCGCGCGACATCACCAAGGGCAAGATCGACGGCCGCACCGTCGAGATCCAGCGCCTCATCGGCCGCTCCCTCCGCGCCGTCCTCGACCTCGAGAAGCTCGGCGAGCACACCCTCTGGATCGACTGCGACGTGCTGCAAGCCGACGGCGGCACGCGCACCGCCTCGATCACCGGCGCCTATATCGCCGCCCGCCTCGCCATCCAGAAGCTGCTCGACGCGAAAAGAATCACCGAGAACCCGCTCACCGATTCCGTCGCCGCCGTCAGTGTCGGGTTGTTCAAGGGCGAGGCCCTGCTCGACTTGAACTACGTCGAGGACAAGGACGCCGAGGTCGACGCCAACGTCGTCATGACCGGCCGCGGCCAGTTCGTCGAGGTGCAGAGCAGTGGCGAGGAGTCCACCTTTTCCCACGAGCAGCTGCAGCAACTCCTCAGCCTTTCACAAAAGGGCCTGAAGGACCTGGCGGCCGCGCAGGCGGCCTTCCTCGCGAAGCACCTGCTGTAGCCGAACCGTTTCAATTAGACTAACGCGTGTCATTCTGAGCGCAGCGAAGAATCCAGCATGATCTACTCCGGCGTTCGTGCCGCTGGATTCTTCACTTCGTTCAGAATGACAGGACAAGTTTACCATCCCTTCCCTATGCATCGTTCCATCCCGACCGCCCTCCGTTCCGCCGCGCTCCTGCTCGGTGGTGCGTTTCTCCTCGGCCCGGCCTCCGCCGGGACCGCCGACACCCCCGCCTGGATCGCCCGGAGCAATGAAAACGCCCAGGTGCTGGTCAAGGACCTCGCCAAGTTCAGCCCCGAGTTCGCCAGCCGCGTGGGCGTGGCCGGCTTCGACGACAAGATCGCCGACCTCACGCCCGGCGTGGAGGAGCGCACCCGTGCCGCCCTCACCGCATCGCGCGACGAGCTGGCCAAACGCGTCATGGTCGAGACCGACCCGCTCGTCCGCCAGGACCTCGAGATCCTCGTCGAGTCCGCCAGCAACCAGCTCAACACCAACGCCCTCAACGCACGCCTGATGCTGCCCTACGCGGACATCGCGCAGCTCATCTTCTTCGGCGAGTTCAGCCTGCTCGACGACCAGATCGACGCCGCTCGCCGCCCCGCCGCGCTGGCCCGGCTGAAGCTCTACACCGGCCTCGCGCCCGGCAGCAAGGCCGTCACCGAGCTCGCCAAGGAACGCTATCTCGAGAAGAAGGCCACCACCGGCCTGCTGCCGCCCTACAAGGGCGAGATCGAGAAACACCTGACCGCCATGCCGCGCTACGCCGCGGGCATCCGCCAGCTCTACGGCAAGTATGGCATCGACAAGCTCGACGGCGCCCCGGCCGCGCTCGATGCGCTCGACGCCCAGTTCAAGGCCTATGCCGACTGGATCCGCACGACGATCCTGCCGACCGCCCGCAGCGACTACCGCCTGCCGCCCGACCTTTACGCCGACAACCTCCGGAACATCGGCCTCGATATCCCGCCCGAGGAGGTGATGAAGAAGGCCCAGCTCGCGTTCGCCGAGATCCGCAACGAGATGAAGGCGATCGCGCCGCTCGTCGCCAAGCAATACGGCTTCCCCGACTCCGACTACCGCGCCGTTATCCGCGCCCTGAAGAAGGAACAGATCACCCGGGCCGAGGTGGAGCCCTATTACCGCACGGTCATCACGGAGATCGAAAACATCATCCGCCGGGAAAAGATCCTCACCCTGCCCGACCGTCCGATGCTGATGCGCATCGCCTCCGAGGCCGAGAACGCCGCCCAGCCCGCCCCGCACTACCAGCCGCCGCCGCTGATCGGCAGCAAGGGCGAGCAGGGCGTCTTCGTCCTCACCACGGGCAACACCGACGCCACCGGCAAGCAGGCCGGCTTCGACGACTTCACCTACAAGGCCGGCGCCTGGACGCTCACCGCCCACGAGGGCCGGCCGGGCCACGACCTGCAGTTCGCCGCCATGGTCGAGCGCGGCGTCTCGCTCGCCCGCAGCCTGTTCGCCTTCAACAGCGTCAACGTCGAGGGCTGGGCCCTCTACGCCGAGGCCGAGACCAAGCCCTACGAGCCGCTCGACGGCCAGCTCATCGCGCTGCAGCACCGCCTGCTGCGCGCCGCCCGCGCTTTCCTCGACCCGATGCTCAACCTCGGCCTCATCACGCGCGAGCGCGCCCTCGAGGTCCTGCTGCAGGACGTCTGCCTCTCCGACGGCATGGCCAACCAGGAGGTCGACCGCTATACCTTCCGCGCGCCCGGCCAGGCCACCGCCTACTTCTACGGCTACACCAAGCTGATGGAACTGCGCACGGCGACGGAGGTGACGCTCGGCGCCAAGTTCGACCGGCAGGCGTTCAACGACTTCATCATCAGCGAGGGCATGCTCCCGCCCGAGCTGCTGGCCAAGTCCGTCCGCGAACAATTCATCCCGGCCCAGCTGAAGAAGTAATTCCCGGGTGGGCGTTGGTTCCTGTCAGCCATAGGCCGGCGACGGCTGATCCATACCTACGCCCATCAATCACGCTCCCGGCTTGGCGGTTTTCTCCGCCTCGTCCTTGAGCTTCGTGAAGTTGCCCTCCTCGGAAGTCCGCACGAAGCCCTCCGTCACCGACTTCAGGTCCTCCCACCGGCGGCGGATGGCCTTGGCCTCGTCCTTGGTGATCTGGTTGTCCGCCGCGGCGACCGCGATGACGCCAAGCATGTCGGCGAACTCCTGCACGATGCTGTTGGTTGACGGGATGAGCTGGAAGGGGTGCGGCTTGGCCTTGGGGTTGTGGATGAAGAAGCCGCCGGCGCGCTCGCAGACCCACTGCGCAATGCGCTCGTCGTTGGTGATGCGCAGCAGCTGCTCGATGCGGTCGAGCGGGTTGTTGGCGCCGCTGCCGGTCTCGTCCTGGGGCGGCTCGGCCCACTTGTAGATGAGCGAGAGGGACAAGCCCATGTCCGCCGAGATCTGTTTGGCGCTGGTCTTCTTCAGCACCTCCTTGAGCAATTCGTGCGATTGCATGACCGGCATCCTGCAAACGGGCCGCCATAAGGCAACCCCCGAGACGACATAAGCGACGGGCAAAGCGGTGAATATGTGTCATGCCGGCCGCTTTTTTCATGTCTTTCGGCCGGGCTTTCTGGCAAATCTCAGTCCCTTCTTTCCCGCATGAACATTCACGAATACCAGGCCAAGGCCCTCTTTGAGAAATTCGGCGTCGCGGTGCCCCGCGGTGTCGCTGCCCGCACCCCGGCCGAGTTCGACTCCGCCCTCTCCACGCTCGGCCATGACGGCCCGCTCATCGTCAAGTCCCAGATCCACGCCGGCGGCCGCGGCAAGGGCACGTTCACCGACGGCTTCAAGGGTGGCGTCAAGTTCGCCAAGACCAAGGCCGAGGCGCTCGACTACGCCAACAAGATGTTCAACAACACGCTCGTCACCGCCCAGACCGGCCCCGCCGGCCGCAAGGTGCAGACCGTCTACTTCACCGTCGCCAGCGACATCTCCAAGGAATACTATCTCGCCATCCTCCTCGACCGGAACACTTCGCGCCCCGTCATCGTCGCGTCCACCGAGGGCGGCGTCGAGATCGAGAAGGTCGCCCACGAGACCCCGGAGAAGATCTTCAAGATCATCGTCGACCCGGCCGTCGGCCTCCAGGGCTACCAGGCGCGCGAGCTCGCCTTCCGCCTCGGCCTCACCGGCGACTACTTCAAGAACGCCGTGAAGCTCATCGCCGCGCTCTACCGTATGTTCTGGGAAACCGACGCCGCCATGGTCGAGGTCAACCCCCTCATCACCACGCCCACCGGCCAGGTGCTGGCGCTCGACGCCAAGGTCTCCTTCGACGACAACGCCCTCTTCCGCCACCCCGAGATCGTCGCCCTGCGCGACCTCAACGAGGAGGACCCCAAGGAAATCGAGGCCTCCAAGTATTCGCTCTCCTACATCGCCCTCGACGGCAACATCGCCTGCCTCGTCAACGGCGCCGGCCTCGCCATGAGCACGATGGACATCATCAAGCACTTCGGCGGCAGCCCGGCCAACTTCCTCGACGTCGGCGGCGGCGCCTCCAAGGACCAGGTCACGGCCGCCTTCAAGATCATCCTCACCGATCCCAATGTGAAGGGCATCCTGGTTAACATCTTCGGCGGCATCATGGACTGCAACACGATCGCCACCGGCGTCGTCGCCGCCAGCCGCGAACTCGCCCTCACCATCCCCCTCGTCGTCCGCCTCGAGGGCAACAACGTCGCCGCCGGCAAGAAGACCCTCGCCGAGTCCGGCCTCAAGATCGAGTCCGCCGACACCATGGCCGACGCCGCGCAGAAGATCGTCAAGCTCGTCGCGTGAAGAATCTCACAGGAGGTAACAGAGAGAACAGAGTCAGAAAAATCGCTATCAAGTATTCCTACCTCCTGCCTTTCCTCCGTTTCCTCCTGTAAAACAAATCATCTTCCTCCCATGTCCATTCTCATCACTCCCGACACCAAGGTTCTCGTCCAGGGCATCACCGGCGAGTTCGGCGCCCGCCACACGAAGCTCTCGCTTGATTACGGCACCAAGATCGCCGCCGGCGTCACGCCCGGCAAGGGCGGCCAGTTCTTCGAGCACGCCGGCCACAAGGTGCCGATCTTCAACACCGTCCGCGACGCCGTGGCCGCCACCGGCGCCACCGTCTCGGCCGTCTTCGTGCCGCCGCCGTTCGCCGCCGACGCCATCCTCGAGTGCGCCGACGCCGACCTCGACCTCTGCGTCGCCATCACCGAGGGCATTCCGATCAAGGACATGATCGCCGCCAAGCGCGCCATGGCGGGCAAGCGCACCCGCCTCATCGGCCCCAACTGCCCCGGCCTCGTCACCCCCGGCACCGGCAAGGACTCCACCGGCGGCTGCCGCATCGGCATCGCCCCCGGCTACATCCACAAGAAGGGCCACGTCGGCGTCGTCTCCCGCTCCGGCACCCTCACCTACGAGGCCGTCTTCCAGCTCACCTCCAAGGGCCTCGGCCAGACCACCTCCGTCGGCATCGGCGGCGACCCGGTCAACGGCACCTCGCACCTCGACGTCGTCAAGATGTTCAACGATGACCCGGACACCTGGGGCATCATCATGATCGGCGAGATCGGCGGCAACGCCGAGGTCGAGGCCGCGCGCTGGATCAAGGCCAACTGCAAGAAGCCCGTCGCGGGCTTCATCGCCGGCGCCACCGCCCCCGCGGGCCGCCGCATGGGCCACGCCGGCGCCGTCGTCGGCGGGGCCGAGGACACCGCCGCCGCCAAGATCGCCGTCTTCAAGGAATGCGGCATCGAGTGCGCCGTCACCCCGTCCGACATGGCCGACGCCCTCATCCGCATCGCCCAGGCCCGCGGCGCGAAACTGTCGTAAAGTTCTGCCAGCTTACTGCGATGCAGGAACTCAATCATGAGCATCGCAGCGTTAGCTCAAAAATTGATTGAACTCCAGCAGGCATCAAAGCGACTGCTGGACGCCGGTGACGTCGACCGTTGGCTAGATTCGCTATACCCTGAGTTCGTGGTAGCGGAAAAGCTGCGGATTCAACTCCTCAATATTCCGTTGGTCGTCACCGACGATCCAGCCGTAAGACAGATTTTGAGTAGTCTCGACCTCACCGACATTGAGAATGAGGACAAGGTCGGATCAGAACTGCTTTTCTCATGGATCAGTCCAGCAGAGTATGTCGCTAGACTCGCTCAAGTGAATCTCTTGATCCCTCCATTCCAAGTTCCTCTTAACCTGAGGGTATTTCTTGAAGAAGCGCGCCAATGCTACGCCTGCGGTCAGTATTCGGCTGTTCAATCGCTTTGCCGCACAATCCTTGAAACCGCAGTGACCGATATTGCTGTCCGAATTGGTGATCTTCCTGCAGCCGTTTGGACCAAAAATATGTCAGGCGAATACCCAGCAAAGAAGCGCATCGAGCTCGTCGCCGACACGAATTCGGCACAAGTGTATGACCATTACAAGGACCTCTGCCAAGTCGTCCATGGCCGCGATACCTCAGCCACATCTGGCCCGCTCGGTTCACTTACAAAGACGATCAGGTTCGTTCAATATCTCTACGAGAAGCATCAAGTATCGATCTTGAAAAACGAGACGCAGGCTTCTGCGACCTGACATGCCTGATCGTCGCGCTCCCATTAAGTAATCTCCCACCAATGAACGAGCTTTGTTCGAAAATGAGAATAGCAGGGTTTCTTTTGGCGACACTGCTCCTGATCGGTTGTGGGCAGCGCCAATTAAGCGGTGTAGTCCAAAGCTCTCAGCTTACGCAGGGAGGATATGTGCTATTTTTAGGCACTTCTGAGAAGTCCGACTACGTGTTCGTCGACGCCAAAGTGCTGTTAGACATCCAAGGACTCCTAGCTGTCCAAAAGGATACTAATAACGTTCTATTACTTGGTGATCGATATGTTGGGAAAAGAGTCAGCGTCTCTGGCGAAATCGCACGAGACCAGAGAGAAAGACGCTTTATCCATGTCACACGAAAAGAACAGATTGAGTTACGCTGATACCATACGAAGCCAAGAAACCTGAAAAGATTGTAGATTGCGAAATTAGCCGCCGAACCAGAGATTGACCGCTCGCACTCGCTGCATAGGTTTCTGCCATGACCCTCGCCAATTTTCCCGAGCTGACCAAGCTGCCGAAGCGCCAGCGGATGAAGCTGGCGGAGGAACTCTGGTTCTCGGGTGTGGACGACAGCTTGCCGGTCAACCCGGCCCATAAAAAAATCCTCGATGAGCGCTGGGCCGCCTACAAATCCGGCAAAGTGAAGCGGATCACCCTGCCGGAGTTGGAACGACGCCTCGCCCGGTCGTGAAAAGCCAGCCGGTCGAGTTCCTTGAGTCGGTTGAGCATGACCTCAACTACGCGCGGGACTTCTACGACTCCTGGCTGACCGGTGGAGCGGATAAATTCCTCACCCGCTTTCGCGAGGCGGTGTCATGGATCGAATGGAACCCCGAGCAATTCCCCAAGAAGCACCGCTTCTTGCGCCGGGCTATCATCCGACGGACTTACTTCGGCATCTATTTCGCCATCGAGCCGGAGGTCACCACGGTTGTGGCCGTGTTGGACATGCGCAACGATCCCCGTGTGATCCGCAGCCTCCTTAGGCTGCGGCTGCCCAAGCGCTAGAATAGCCAGCCCGATCAGAAGATCGGCCGAACATCACGCCCGATGACCTGTAGCCGCATCCTCGTTTAGCGCGGCAAACTTGCCGGCCTTGACATCGGCTTTCATGCGCCGATCCCAGTCATCGTCCGTCCAACCGCACAGATCGGCAATCAGTGCGGCCCGCTCCTCCAGCGGAAGCTGCCCGATGGCCGCCTTGATTTCCTGCACCGTGCTCATGGCCTGAACAATGCGACCCCCTCTTGGGTTGGCAAACCGGATTTCGCTTCTGGCAGCTTGCCCGGCCACGCATACCCCAATATCTCTGTCCTCATGCCCCGCCGGAATTTGTTTCGTGTTGTTGCCTTTGGCCTGTTTTTTACCCAGTTGCGCGCCGCCGATCCGACCGCCGAGATGACCGCAGCGGCCGCCGCCTGGTTGCAATCCCTCGATCCCGCCCAGCGTTCCCAGGCTGTGTATACCGTCGACGACAGCGAGCGAGAGAACTGGAACTTTGTGCCGCTCGCCCGCAAGGGAGTCACGCTCGGGGCCATGACCGACGACCAACGCGTCCTCGCCCGTCAGTTGATCGCCGCCGGCCTCAGCCAGCGCGCGCAGTTGCAGGTGGAAGCGATCATTGCCTTGGAGAACGTGCTCTTTGCCATCTCCGGATCGGCGCGGCGCGACGCCAAACTCTATTATTTCACGATTTTTGGCACCCCGGGCTCCCCGGCACCTTGGGGCTGGCGGGTGGAGGGCCATCACCTGTCGGTCAATTTCACGCTGGCTGACGGCCGGATTTCCGCGACCCCGTTCTTCTTCGGCGCCAACCCCGGAGAGGTCCGGATCGAGCACGCCCAGAAGGGCAAACGCGTCCTGGCCGTCGAGGAGGATCTCGGCCGCACCTTGGTGAAGTCTTTCGACGCCACCCAGCTTCGCGCCGCCCTGATCGCCGGACGGGCTCCGGATGACACCCTCACGGGCAACCGCCGGCAGGTGCAGCCGCTGGAGCCCGCCGGCCTCGCTTATGCGCAGATGACCCCGGACCAGCAGACGCAGCTGCGCGCCTTGCTGGGGCACTATGTCGGCCGGCTGCGCCCGGATATGGCCGCGGCCGAAATGCAGTCCATCGCCAGTCGTGGCTGGGAACTGGTCCACTTTGCCTGGGCCGGCAGTCTGGAGAAGGGCGACGGACATTATTACCGCATCCAAGGTCCCTCCTTCCTCATCGAATACGACAATACCCAGGATCAGGCGAACCACATCCATACGACCTGGCGAAACTTTGCCGGCGACTTCGGCCGCGACCTGCTGGGGGAACATTACCGCCGCGACCATAAGCCTGCCCGATAGTCTTTGCCGATGCGCTTTCTCCTCCTGATCCTATGTCTGGTGGCCGCCGCGACGGCCGCCGAGCCGACGTGGCACCTGTCGCTCCAGCTTTACAGCCTGCATGAGCACACCACGCAGAACGAGCTGACCAACAACACGCCCGGCCTCGGTCTGATGCGCGTGACGGAAAACAACTGGATCGCCGGCGCCGGCATCTTCCGCAACAGCCTCGCCCGCACCGCGGGCTACGCCTATCTCGGCAAGGAGTGGCCCGTCGGGAAGGTCCTGGTCGGCGGCATCGCCGGTGTGACCCATCACTACAACTTCAACGACGGCGGCCTTGTGCCGCTGGGCGGCGTGCTGGTCACCGTGCCCCTCGCCGACCGCTGGGCCCTGGACCTGATCGGCATCCCGCGGATCAGCGGCTACACCTACAACACCCTGCACTTCGCGGTGCGCTGGCAGTTCAAGTGATCGGCTGAAGGCGGGACTCCAAACTACCGCGGGGCCACGATCTCGAGTTTGACCCGGCAGCCGAGCTTCGCCGCGGTCCGGGCCAGCGTCGTGAGCGTGAGCGAGGTGTTGAGCGGATCGAGCACACGGTTCACCGCCGCCCGGCTGGTGCCCAGCGAGCTCGCCAGCTCCGCCACCGTCATGCCGAGCCGCTCCATGCGCTGCGCAAGCGCCGCCGCAATCACATGCTTCATGGCACTGGCCTCGACGTCGCCATAGACGCCTTCCTCGCGGAGATACTCGGTCGAGGTCGTCTCAAAACGCTTCAGTTTGTCCTCTTTCATGGCCCGAAACGTATCAATAGTGATACATTTTGACAGCGCTAAAATTCCAGGCCAAAGATTTTTTCGCCTTAACCACTTGTCTAAAAGGGCCGGTTGCAGCGGCTTGCCCGGGCCTTCCTGACAACTTCAGTCCGCTCCCGAAGATTTTTCTGGCATACGACGCCGGAGTTTGCACGCTGCGCACTGCATCAGGAAAGGATCGGCTGGCAACAGTCGGTTCTGCCAACCGGGTCTAGGAGTGATCACGGTGGTTTCGAGTGACGCAAGTCACCCGGATGTGAGAGCGGTAAAACGCTCTAACAAAAAACTCCTCCTAAAAAAGCGAAAAAGCCGCCTGATGCCCTCAGGCGGCTTTTCGTTTTCCAGGAAAAACCCTGATGCGCGAACGATTAACTAACCATCAACCGCTCACGCATCATGTCCACCAACCTCATCACCCTCGCCTCGCTCCGCATCAGCGAAGCGAACCCGAACCACCACCTCTGGAACAACAACGGAACGTGGTTTTTGCACTATACGGTCTACCCGACCCCCTTCACCAAGGAGCGCATCCGCCGCTCCCTCGGCACGAAGGACGTCAAGCTCGCCCGGGAACGCCGCGACAACTTCTTCAGCCACCTGGCGAAGCAGTCCAGCGCCCCGGCCCCGGTTCTGACCGGCCAGGTCGCCGTGGCCTGAGCATCCAGCCATAGCCAACCACGAGGCCTGCTTCACCGCGGGCCTTTTTCTTTGGTGGAACCCGGCCTCTGGACGGGTTTTTACGACGCACGCTCAGGCAACCCGTCCAGAGGCCGGGTTCCACCGAATCCTCACGGGATCCGCAGCTGCATCCCGACGCGGAGCGTGCTTGAGCCCTGCAGCACGTCGCGGTTGGCCTGGAAGATCTCCTGCCAGCGGTTCGCCGTGCCGTAATAGCGCATGCTGATGCGGGAAAGTGAATCGCCCTCGGCAACCGTATGCACCCGGATATCGGCCGCGACGACCGGGGCGGTGACCACCGGCCGCACGGGCGGCGTGCCACCGGCGGCGATGGTCGCGGCGGGCGTGCCGAGCCGCGCGGCGGACGCGATCTGGTCGAGCGTGCTCTGCGCCTGGTTGAGCCGGGCGGCCAGCGCGCCGTTTTCGGTGCGCAACTGCGTGATGATCGCCACGCGGTCGCGATCCTGCAGGGCGCTGGCCTCGGCCAGGCGGGCTTGCGCCGTGCGGGCGGTCTCCAGGTCCCGGCGCAGCTGGCCGAGCTGGGCGGTGACGGCGTCGATGTTCTGCTGGGCGCCGCGCTCGGCCTCGGTGCGCATCTGCTCGGCACTGCGCACATTCTGCGTCAGGCGGGTGATGTCGGCCCGGTAGGATTCCACCAGGCGGCGCATGTCCTCGCGCTCCCTTTCCAACCGGGTGTTGGCCTGCGTCAGCTCGGCCACGGAAGTGTTGTGCGACTCCGATGCCTTCTCCGCTTCCGCGGTCCGCCCCTGCAGGGCCGCGAGGTCGGCACGGGCCTGGTCGGCTGCTGCCTTGTGGGACGCCGCCACGGCCACCGCGTCAGCGTTGTCCTTTTGCAAAGTGTCGATCTCCTGCTGCGCCTTGACCAGCTGGGCCCCGACGGTCTCGAGGCGTTCCTGCAGCGCGGCATTCTCGCCGGTGAGGCCGGGCAGCGTGGTCGCGACCCTGCGGGCCTCCTCCAGCTGCTGCCGGAAGGCCGCGCGCTCGGCCGTGAGGCCCTCGTTGTCCGCGGTGAGTTTTTGGTTCTGGCGCTTCAGCTCCTCGCCGGCGGCGGTGAGTTCGCGGACCCGCGCCTGCACCGCGTCAAACTCCTCCTTGTCCACGGTGGGCGACTCGGACTGCTTCGCGCTCAGGAGGGCGCGGTTGGCCTCGGTGAGGGACTTGTTCGTCTCGCGGGTGCGGGTCAGCTGCGCGGCCAAGGTGGAGACCTCGCGGGCGGAATTGCTGCGGTCCTCCTCCATCTGTTTTTCCAACTCCTTCACGCGGGCCTGCAGCGTGCTGATCTCCATCCGGTAGGCATCGGGCTCCGTGGCGTTGACGGCCTGGGACTGCGCGGCCAGCGCCGCGTCGGTGCTCTTCTTGGCATTCGCCAGATCCTGCTCCAGCCGGTCGTTGGCCCCGGTCAGCTCCGCCACGGTGGCGGTGAGCCGGTCGACCGTTGCGTTGGCCTCGGCGAGATCGGCCGCCAGCTTGCGGTTGTCGTCCCCGCCGCGGGTGCCGGCCGGCGCGGCGGCCGCCAGCTGCTTCTCGAGCTCGGCCACGCGGGCCTGGGCGGCGGTGAGATCACGCCGGTTGCCGTTCATGAACGCCGTCAGCTGCTCGCTGTCGCGGGTCAATTGTTCGTTCTGGCGCCGCAGTTCCGCGGCGGCCTCGGCCGCCTGGGCCAGCCGGCCGTTCTCCTCGCGCAACCCGGCGAGGGCCGCGGCTTCACCGCGCAATTTCGCCAGCTCTTCGCGCTGGGCCGCCGTTTCGGCCGAACCCCGGCGCGCTGCGGCCAGCTCCCGCTCCAGCCGGTCGTTGGTCCCGGTCAGCTCGGCCACGGTCGCGCCGGATTTCTCGAGCAGCTGGTTGGAGGCAATCAGCTGGTTCTTCAGGTCCTCGAGCTCGGCGCTGTTGCCGGCGGGCTTGCTCGCTTCGCGCAAGTCGCGCTCCAGCGCCGCCACGCGGGCCTGCGCCTGGCCGAGGCGGCCGCGCTCTTCGGCCGCCTGGTCCGCCAGCGCCTCCTTCTCCTGGGAAAGTTTATCCACCTGCTGCTGCACCCCGGCCAGCTGCCGGCGGAGGGCGTCGAGCGCGGAGGTGTCGGGTTTGGCGGGGGCCGGCACCGCCGCGAGGGCCTGCTCGGCCTGCGCCACCCGGGCGGACAGCGCGCGGTTTTCCGCCGTCGCAGCCTCGAGCTGCTGCTGGGCCGCGGTGAATTTCTGCCGCAATTCCGCAAGCCCGGAGCTGGCCCCGTCGGCGAGCACCGACTTCTCGTTGACCGTCTGTTCCAGCGAACGGCTCCATTTTTCGAGCTCGGCCTTCTCGGCCTGCAAGGTCGTGACCTGCTCCTGCAGCCGGGCAGCGAGCTGCTGCGCCTCGGCCATTCCGGCCGCGTTGCCGTCGGCCACCGCCGGTTTCGGCTGGTTTTCCAGCTCGGTCACGCGGGCCGCGAGCCGGCTGCTTTCCGTCTGCCAGCGAATCGCATCCTGCGCGGCCTGCTCCGCCTTGGTGGTGAGCTGTGCGATCTGTTCCCGGGTGGCAGTGTCGTCCGCCGCCGGCTTGACCGCCTGGTTGCGCAGGGCACGCAGCTGGCTGTTCAGGGAAAGCAGCTCGCGCGTCGAACGCTTCACCTCGTCGTTGAGGCGCGCGTTGTCGCGCTGCAGGTTGGCCAGGATGGCGGATTGTTCGCCGCCAGCGGTGGCCGCCGGGGCCCCGGACTTGGCGGCCAGGGCCTCCTTCTCCTGCTGCAGCCGCGCGTTGCCTTCCGTCAGCTGCTGGTTGGCAGCCTGCAGCTGGGCCAGCGAGGCGGTAGCCTGTTCCAGTTTGGCCGTCAGGCCGGCGATCTGGCCTTCGTAACGGGCAACATCAACCGCGGGCGCGCTCGTCGCGGGCGCCGCGGACCGGTTGCGGGCCAGGTCCTGCTGCGCGTCCCTGACCTGGACGCTGAGCACCGCCACCTGGCGTTCCGCGGCATCCTTGTCAGTGGTGAGGGACTGCACCTGTGCGGCCAGGCGCGCGCTTTGCGCGCGCAGCTGCTCGACCAGGTTGCCCGTGTCGCCACCCGAGGCGATCTGCTGCTCCAAACGGGCTTTTTCCAGTTCAAGACGCTGGTTGGCCTCGGCAAACTGGGTGTTGGCCTCGCGGGCCTGCTCCAGCGCCGACATGAGCTCCGCCACCCGGGCGGGCGGCGCGGAGCTGGCCGGCGCGGCAGCCGGGCCGGCCGGGGTTGCCGCGACCGGCGACGCCGGCACATTGCCGGAGCGACGGTCCGCCAACAGCCGGGCGGCGGTGGCGCGCTGGTCGGCGCCCAGGCCCCGGGCCACAAAATCGCGCGCGGCGGGACTCGCGCCATTTTCCACCGCGAGGCTGAGCCACACCCAGGCTTGCACCGGATCCTTGGCGAGACCGCCGCGGCCTTCCGAAAGCATGAGGCCGTAATTGTTCTGGGCGGCCGCAAAACCCTGTTCGGCGGCGGCCCGGTAATAACCGGCGGCGGCGGCCTCGTTCTTCGCCACGCCGCGACCGTCTTCGAGGAGCAGGCCGAGGTTGTATTGCGCCCGGGGAAAGCCGCGGTCGGCCGCCTGCTTATACCAGCGCGCGGCCTGGGCCTCGTCCTTCTTCACGCCCCGGCCGGCCTCGTAGGCGAGCCCGAGGTTGAACTGCGCCTCGGCGATGCCCTTCTCGGCCGCCTGCTTGAACCAGAGGTTGGCCTCGAACAGATCCTGCCCGACCCCGCGGCCGGCGGCATACATGTTGCCGACGTTGAACTGCGCGGCGCCGAAGCCCTGCTCGGCCGCCATCAGGTAATGCTTGAAGGCCTCGCGCTCGTCGGCCGCCACGCCGTGGCCCAGCTCGAAGGCAAGCCCGAGGTTGTATTGCGCCGGGGCAAACCCCTTGTCGGCGGCCCGGCGGAACCACTTCAACGCCTCGGCATGGTCCTGTTTCAGGCCGGCCTGGCCCTCGTTGTAGGCCGTGCCCAGGGCGTTCTGGGCCTCGACGTCGGCCTGCTCGGCCCGGGCCCGCACTTTCTCCAGGTCGAGGGCCGGTTGCGCCCAGCCCGACAGCCAGCCCAGACCGGCGAAAAGCGCCGCACCGGCGAGCACTCTTCCCTTCTTCGCGGTGACTTGGAGTCGGGTTGGAGGGACGGGATAAGGCACGCGCTACGTTAAGGAGAAAACCCTACACGGGAGCAAGGCTGCATCGACCATGCCGTGGATGATTTTTTTGTCCGGCGGACAGAACGTCGCCAACGCACCCGAGAGCCTGGCCTGGCCGCCGACCACGAAGTAATACGGACAAAGGCGGAGCCGGCCGTCCTTCGCCGAGGCCACGGAGGGCAGGCCCCCCTCGGCCTTCCCATACAGCGGGTGCGACACCTTCTTCGGCTTCCGGTATTCCTGCAGCACATGCAGGTTGGTCGGCGCCAGTTGCAACGCCTGGCCGACGCCCTGCTGCCACTCCTCGCGCGAGCAGTCGCTGCCGAGCACGACGCTGCGCGCGCCCCACGCGGTCTCGTGGAAACCGGAAATCTTGATGATCAGGTCCCGTTCCTTCTGCGAGGCGGCCGCAAGGTCGCGCCAGTCGTTCAGCATCCGGCCGCCGATCCGCGGTCCGTCGAGCACCGCGCCGGGCGGCAGCGGGGCCGGGTCCATGATCCACGACTGGGGGATGAGCGCGCGCAGCAGCTTCAGGCTGCGGCCGCTCAGCGTCTCGGCCCAGAACTCGGCGAGCAGGTGGTGGTGGAACAGCGCCAGCGCCAGCTTCTCCTCCTGAAAAGCACGCATCGGCGGCGCGATGGCGACCGTGCCGCTGGCCCAGGCCTCCAGGATCTCGCGCCCGACCTTGACGTTCTCCCAGTCGAAAAGCTCGAAGAACCGGTAGAGGACATCGATCTTCTCCGGGTTGCCCTCGACGTCGAAGAACAGCTCGTTGCCGAGCGGGAAAACATCCCCGGGGTGTAGGCAGAACACGCGCTTCCCCGTCCGCTGCAGCTGCTCGGCGAGCCACTGCATCTCCGGCCGGTAGGTCGCCGCCTCGTCGCTCACGAGAATGGCGATGAGCGGATTGCGCACCGCCGGCCGCAACGCGGCGAGCGACGCATGGAAATTCTCGATCATGGCACCACCATGCCCCACCACGGCCGGATCGGTGTCGCCGCCATAGAGCCTGTTCAGGAAGGCCGTCAGGCCGATGCCGCCGGGCACCGAGTCGAGCTCCGTCAGGGCGAAGCCGTCATCCGTGAGCAGCAGGTCCGGCCGGAGCACGGTGGGAAACATGCCGCGGTTCTTCGGGTCGCGCGCGTGAGCGACGAGTCCGGCGGGCTTGCCGCGGTCAAGGTAGTCGGCCACCCAGGGCGCGAGCAGCGGCTTGTTGCGGAGCAGGTTCTTGCCCGCGGCCGAGCGGAGGTAGAGCGTCTCCAGCGCCGCGTGGAACTCGAGGCACGCCGTGCCGATCGCCTCCAGCTCGGTCACCTGCGCCGGGGTCAGCGGCCAGGCCGCGGGCGAAAGCTGCCAGGTCTTGTCCTCGAACAGCGACTGCGCGGCGAAGGCGGCGCGGAGGGTTTCGTGGGCGAGGTCGGGCATGACAGAGAAAACGCTCAACGTTTAACGCTTAACGCCGAACATTCAAGTGACGGAACTTGGTGCGACCAAGACTGCGGCGTTGAGAGTTGAAAGTTCAGCGTTGGACGTTGGGCGTTGCCGGTGCCAGGCACCGGTCAGTCATCAATCTGGATGTCCTTGTTGCGGTGCCGCGGGCAGCCAGCGCGGAGCCAGCCGTAGATGAAGCGGTCGAGGTCGCCGTCGAGCACGCCCTGCGTGTCGCTGGTGCTCACGCCGGTGCGCAGGTCCTTCACCATCTGGTAGGGCTGGAGCACGTAGCTGCGGATCTGCGCGCCGAAGCCGATCTCGCCCTTTTCGCCGTAGAACTTGTCCATCTCGGCGCGCTGCTCGTCCTGGCGCTTTTCGTAGATGCGGGCCTTGAGCACCTGCATGGCGGAGGCCTTGTTCTTGATCTGGGAGCGCTCGTTTTGGCACACGACCACGATGCCGGTGGGCGCGTGGGTGAGGCGCACGGCCGAGTCGGTCGTGTTGACGCCCTGGCCGCCCTTGCCGGAGGAACGGTAGACGTCCACGCGGATGTCCTCCTCCTTCAGCTCCACGTCGATGTCCTCGGTGATCTCGGCCACCACGTCGACGGCGCAGAAGGAGGTGTGGCGGCGCTTGTTCGAATCGAAGGGACTGATGCGCACGAGGCGGTGCACGCCGCGCTCGGCCTTGGCATAGCCGTAGGCGTTCTCACCCTTGATCAGGATGGTGGCCTTGGAAATGCCGGCGGTGTCGCCCGGCTGCACGTCCATCAGCTCGACCGAGAAGCCGCGGCGCTCGCACCAGCGGGAATACATGCGGAAGAGGATGTCGGCCCAGTCGTTGGACTCGGTGCCGCCGGCGCCGGCCTGGATGCTGAAGATGGCGTTGTTGCGGTCGAACTGCCCGGTAAGGAACGAGGCGATCTCGAGCTTGTCGAGCTCTTCGACCATGGTGGCCACCGAGGCGTTGAGCTCCTTGGCGTATTCCTCCTGTTCGGCCGGGGTCGACGCCTCGATCAACTCGATCATCACCGCGGCGTCATCGACCCGCTTGTTGAAGGCCACGAGGCCGCCGATGGTCTTTTTCAAGCCGTTCAGCTTGGCGATATGCTTCTGGGCCTTTTCGGCGGCATTCCAGAAATCCGGGGCGCCCATCTGCGCCTCCATCGCCTCTATTTCGCGCTGCTTTTGTTCGACGTCAAAGAAACCTCCATAAGTAGCCGGCGCGCTTCTTTATGTTTTCGATGTGGGAAAAGGTCTCGGGTGCGATCATGGACGCCCCTACCCTTGGCAGCGGGACGCCCTCCGCAAGCGGAAAGTCGCCCCGGCCCGCCCGGCCAAGAAAAAGCCGCCCGGAGCAGTCCGGACGGCGGGAAGGCAGGAACTGCCCCTCGGCTCAGGTGAAGGCGCCGGCGAACCACTTCTGGTAGTGCGCGCCCAGCACCGGCACCGGCTTCAGTTCGCCACTCGCCGCGGCGATCAGACCCATGACCCAGAGCACAAGGAAGCCAATCCAGGCGACCATGACGGCAAGCCAGCCGATGATCGGGATGAACGCCAGGACCATGCCGCCGATGCTCAGGGCGATGGCGCTCACGATCATGCCCAGGCACTGGCGCAGGTGAAAGGAGCCCAGGGCGGTCTTCTTGCTGCCATGCATGATCAGGGCGACGATGAACCCGATGATGGTCAGATAACTGAGGATGGCGACGGTGCGATCTTCGGGCGCGGAAGCGGCAGGAGGCGGAGTGTCGGACGGATTGGACATGATTGGGATGGGTTGAGTGTGCAGAGGAACTGACCGATGCCATCAGACTGGAGACCCGGCCCCGCAACGTCAACGCCCCGCACGGGCCCGTGCCTTGGCCATTCGGCCCATTAAACCCCGCAGCGTGCCGGCCTTGGCGCGCCAACTGGGTGCGTGGACGACCCCATGCCTGATGCAGGCAGATTACAAATCGCGGCGCCTGCATGGTTGATTCTTCCACCCAACCAGCGCAAGGTCCGGACCGGAGGTAGAAATGATGATTCATCCTTCTCGCCGTTGTTGTCTGGCCGTGCTTGTGCTCCTCGCGCTTGCTGGCAGAGTGCCGGCCCAGTCTTTGCTGCTGACACCAAATGACAGCGGCGTGCCGGGCCAGGCCGATCCACTTGGCGGCTGGGGAACCTCCATCACCACCCCAGGACTGGTTTTCACCGTCTCCTCCTCCGTCGATATCACCGCCCTGGCCTACTACTTCATTCCGACAAACCCGCTCAGCGCTTCCTACACCGTCACTCTCTACCACTGGGACGGATTTATCCTGGACCAGACTCTTGCCAGCACCAGCGTCGGCGGTGGCAGTTCAATTGTCACTCCCTCGCTGAACCATAATTTCGCCTACAACAACATCACGCCGGTGACGCTCACCCCGGGCAACACCTACGTGCTCTCGACCAGCGGACCCGTCTCCGGTGACTTCTTCTACTCCACCTCGGGCTTCAGCGTCGCCGGTGGCTTCAACTTTGTTGAGGGATTGAACGGCTCGACCACGCCGGGCTCGCCGAACTCGACCGCCTACCTCGGGCCCAACGCGGTGTATGCCGCGGTGCCCGAGCCGGCTGTCGCCGGCTCGCTGACCGGACTCCTCGCTCTGGTGTTGGTGCTTGGCGCGCAGCGGCACCGCCGTCCGTCCGCCGTTTAACCCCGCAGCGTGCCGGCGGCCTGCTCCGCCAGGAAGCTGGCATAGGTCCGGGCCACGCCCTCGCGCACGCCGACCTTGGCGCGCCAGCCGAGCGCGGTGAGTTTCGAGACATCCATCAGCTTGCGCGGCGTGCCGTCGGGCTTGGTGGCATCCCACGCGATCCGGCCCTTGAAGCCCACCACCTCCGCGACGATCTCCGTGAGCTCCCTGATCGTGACGTCCGTGCCGGTGCCAACGTTGATCAGGTCGGGCGGGCTGGCCATCTTCAGCAGGAAGGCACAGGCATCGGCCAGCTCGTCCACGTGGAGGAACTCGCGCTTCGGCGAGCCGGTGCCCCAGGCGGCGACCTCGGCCTTGCCCGCCTGCTTCGCCTCGTGGAACTTGCGGATGAGCGCCGGCATCACGTGCGAATTCTGCAGGTGGTAGTTGTCGCCGGGGCCGTAGAGGTTGGTCGGCATCGCCGAGTGGTAGAGCACGCCGTGCTGCTTGCGGTAATATTCGCAGAGCTTCAGGCCGGCGATCTTGGCGATGGCGTAGGCCTCGTTGGTCGGCTCGAGCGGGCCGGTGAGCAGGCAGCTCTCGGGCATCGGCTGCGGTGCGAGCTTCGGGTAGATGCACGAGCTGCCGAGGAAGAGGAAGCGCTTCACGCCGGCCGCGTAGGCGCCGTGGATCGTGTTGTTCGCGATGGCCAGATTGTCGTAGAGGAAGTCGGCCGGGTAGGTGTTGTTGGCGTGGATGCCGCCGACCTTGGCCGCGGCCATGATGACCGCGTCCGGCTTCTCGGCCGCGAGGAAGGCCGCCACCGCCGCCTGGCTGGTCAGGTCGAGCTCCTTGCGCGTGCACAGCAGAAGCGTCACGCCCGGCTCCGCCTGAAAGCGGCGCACCAGGGCGCCCCCGACCATGCCGTTGTGGCCCGCGACGTAGAGTTTCATGGCAGCAACGAAGCCGGCTTCACGGTTTCGGCAAGCTGGCGATCTGGGCCTCGCGCTTGGCGAGGTCGAGGTCGGCCTCGGTCATGATCTTCACGAGTTCCTTGAACTTCACCTTGGGCTCCCAGCCGAGCTGCTTCTTGGCCTTGGCGGGGTTGCCGATGAGCAGCTCCACCTCGGCGGGGCGCTCGTAGCGGGCGTCGTATTTGACGTATTTCTCCCAGTCGAGGTTCAGCAGCCCGAAGGTTTCCTGGATGAATTCCTTGACGGTGTGCGTCTCGTTGGTCGCGACGACGTAATCGTCGGGTTTGTCCTGCTGGAGCATGACCCACATCATCTCGACGTATTCCTTGGCGTAACCCCAGTCGCGCTGGGCGTCGAGGTTGCCCATGTAGAGCTTGTCCTGCAGGCCCAGCTTGATGCGGGTGGCGGCGCGGGTGATCTTGCGGGTGACGAAGGTCTCGCCGCGGCGCGGGCTCTCGTGGTTGAAAAGGATGCCGCTCGAGGCGTGCAGGTTGTAGCTCTCGCGGTAGTTCACCGTCAGCCAGTGCGCATACATCTTGGCGCAGCCATAGGGCGAGCGCGGCCAGAAGGGCGTGGTCTCGGTCTGCGGCACCTGCTGGACCTTGCCGAACATCTCGGACGAGGACGCCTGGTAGAACCGGCACTTCTTGACGAGGCCGGCCTCGCGGATGGCCTCGAGGATGCGGATGGAGCCGAGGCCGACGACGTCGCCCGTGTATTCCGGGATGTCGAAGGATACGCGCACGTGCGACTGGGCGCCGAGGTTGTAGATCTCGTCCGGCTGGAGCTCGTAGAGGAGCTTCACCATCTGCACGGAGTCGGCGAGATCGCCGTAGTGCAGGTGCAGCTTCACGCCGTTGACGTGCGGGTCGCGGTAAAGGTGGTCGATGCGGCTCGTGTTAAAGGTCGAGGCGCGGCGGATGATGCCGTGCACCTCGTAACCCTTCGCCAGCAACAGCTCGGCAAGGTAGGAACCGTCCTGGCCGGTAATGCCGGTAATCAGGGCTTTTTTCATATGGAAGCCGGTTAGCTAGAGCGAATAAACCGCCTCAGGCAAGTGCCGAGGCATCAGGTGGTGGAACCCGGCCTCCGGACGGGTTGATTCGATGCCGGTCCTGCCTGGTTTGACGCAAATCCTGAAAACCCGTCCGGAGGCCGGGTTCCACCTTTAAGATCCGATCAACCCAACGCCGCCAACAACCGCTCCAGCTCGACCTTTTTCGCCTGCTGGTCGGCGAGCTGCTTGCGCGCGCCCTCGAGCACCGCGGGTGGCGCCTTGCTGACGAACGCCTCGTTCGACAACCGCGCCTGTGTGCCGGCGATGTGCTTGGTGATCGCCTCGATCTCCTTCCCGAGCCGCGCCTTTTCCTCGGCCGGGTCGCCCTTCAGCTGCTTGATGATGTTCCAGGAACCGAAGGCCGTCACGATGGCCGGGGCGTTGGGCGACATCGCCCCGCGCACGACCGAGCCGGCGCCCATCATGCGCTTCAGCTTGGCGAGGTTGGCGTCGAGCAGCGCCCAGTGGGCGTCGGTCGTCTCCACCACGAACTCGGAAACCTTGCTGGCAGCCTCGCCGTGCTCGGCCTTGAAGGCGCGCACCTGCGAAACCACGGTCTTGAGCTGCTGCACCTGCGCGGCGGCGGCCGTGTCGAGCTTCAGGCCGCGGCCGGCGAGCTGCGACGGATTGTCGAGCTGCGTGTCGCGCATGAGAAAAGTCCCCTCGGCGCCGTAGCCGAGCAGGTGCCACAGCTCCTCGGTGATGAAGGGCGTGAACGGGTGCAGCAGCAGCAGCGTCTGGCGCAGCACGAGGTCCTGGATGGCGAGGCAGTTCGCCTTGGTGGCGGGATCCTGCAGCTTGGCCTTCGAGACCTCGACATACCAGTCGCAGAAATCATTCCAGAAAAACCCGTAGAGCGCCTGCACCGCCGCGCTGAACTCGAACTCCGCGAAACAGCGGTCCACCTCGCGCGTCGTGGCGAGCAGGCGGTCGAGGATGGCGTGGTCGTCGGCGTCGAACTTCGGCGGCTCGATGCGGGCGAGGATGACGCCGACCGTGGAATTGTCGGCCATGTCGCCGCTCATCTGGCGGAAGCGGCAGGCGTTCCAGAGCTTGTTGCAGAAGTTCTTGCCGCCCTCGATGCGGTCTTCCTGGAAGCGGATGTCCTGCCCCTGCGGCGCGATCGACACGATGCCGAAGCGCAGGCCGTCCGCGCCGTATTTGGCGATCAGGTCGAGCGGGTCGGGCGAATTGCCGAGCGACTTCGACATCTTGCGGCCCTGCTGGTCGCGGATGATGCCGGTGAAATAGACGTTCTTGAACGGGATGCGTTTCTCCAGCGGTTGCCCCGGATTCGTGAATTCCAGGCCGGCCATGATCATGCGCGCCACCCAGAAGAAGATGATGTCCGGGCCCGTCACGAGCGTCGTGGTCGGGTAGAAATAATCGTAGCCGGCCTTCGCCATCGCGTCCTTGTCCGGCCAGCCGAGCGTCGCGAACGGCCAGAGCCACGACGACGCCCACGTATCGAGCACGTCGTCTTCCTGCACCCAGTTGGCCTTGTCGGACGGGCCTTCGAGCGACACGTGCACCTTTTTCGGGTCGGCGATGTCGGCCTCGGTGAGCGTCTCCTTGTCGAGACCCTTGGCATACCACACGGGGATGCGGTGGCCCCACCACAGCTGGCGGCTGATGCACCAGTCCTGGATGTTCTCGAGCCAGTGCAGGTAAACCTTCGACCAGCGCTCGGGGTAGAACTTGATGTGGCCGTCGCGCACGGCCGCCTTGGCTTCCTCGATGCGCGGATACTTCAGCCACCACTGCCACGTCAGACGCGGTTCGATCGGCACGTCGGCGCGCTCGGAGTAACCGACGTTATTCTCATAAGCCTCCTCCTTCACGAGGTTGCCGGATTCCTTGAGCAGTTCAGCGGCCTTCTTGCGGCCGGCGAAACGGTCCATGCCCGCCAGTTCCGGGCCGGCGAGTTCGTTGAGCTTGGCGTCGGGCGTGAGCACGTCGATCGGCGCGAGCTTGTGGCGCTGGCCGACCTCGAAATCCACCTTGTCGTGCGCCGGCGTGATCTTGAGCGCACCGGAGCCGAACTCCTTGTCCACGGCCTCGTCGGCGATGATCGGGATCTCGGCGGCGGGGCCGATCGGGCGCTTCACCTTTTTGCCGATCCAGGAAGTGTAGCGCGGGTCTGCCGGGTGCACGGCGATGGCGACGTCACCGGGGATTGTCTCGGGCCGCGTGGTCTTGACCTCGATGAACTGGCCGGGCGCGTCGGTGCGCTCGTAGCGCACCTGGTAGATCGTGCCCTTCACGGGCTTCATGATCACTTCCTCGTCCGAGAGCGCCGTGAGGCTGACCGGACACCAGTTGACCATGCGCTTGCCGCGGTAGATGTGGCCCTTGCCGTAAAGATCGACGAACACCTTGAGCACCGCCTGCGAGTAGGCCGGGTCCATCGTGAACTGCGTGCGGCTCCAGTCGGCCGAGGCGCCGAGCGCCTGCAGCTGCTTGAGGATGATGCCGCCCTTCTCGTCGCGCCAGGACCAGACCTTCTTCAGGAACTCCTCCCGGCCGAGGTGGTGGCGGGTTTTCTTCTCCTTGCGCAGCTCGCGCTCCACCACGGTCTGCGTCGCGATGCCGGCGTGATCGGTGCCGGGCAGCCACAGCGCCTCGCGGCCCTCGAGCCGGGCGCGGCGGATCAAAATGTCCTGCAGCGTGTTGTTCAGCACATGGCCCATCGTCAGCACGCCCGTGACGTTGGGCGGCGGGATCATGATGGTGTAGGGTGATTTGCCCGGGTGGACCTTGCCGGCAAACGCGCCAGCCTCCAGCCATGCGGCATACCACTTCTTCTCAACGTCGTGTGATTCGTAGCTCTTGGTGATCGCGGCCATGGCAGTTAGGTAGCCGGGCAGTGAAAGGCCCCCGCCCCGCGCTGACAAGCTGGTTCCTAGGTCGTCTTTGGCAGGGGCCGTTGCCCTCCAACGGCCCGGGCGCTTGGGGGCAAGCGCCCCTACCCCTACCGCATGTCCTCGATCTCGAACACCAGCTGATTGCGCACGCCCACGGGCAGCGGGACAAAGTCGGCCGGCGCCAGCGCCGCGGCGGTCTCATCGGACAGCAGGAACTTCAGGAAACGCTGCAACTCCGGGGCCTTCGCCCGAGGAAAGCTTGCATAAAGCACCAGTCGCAACGGATAGGCACCCGAATGGACATTCTCCAGGGTCGGCAGGTAGGCCGGCTCGGCCGGACCCGCCGCCACCGCCAGCACGCGCAGCCCCCCACCGATCGCCGTGATACCCGCCACGCCGATGCTGTTTTCAGTCGCCCGCAGCCTCTGCGCGAGTGCGGCGCCGGACGGGCAAAATTCCAAGACCGCCCTCGGCGCTGCGTCCTGCAGAATGACATGCTGAAACAGCGGCCAGGCCAGGCCGGTTTGGGGCGAAACGGCAAATGGCGTCCGGTCCTTCTGGCCCGCCTCGCCAAAGGTCACGCGCAACTCCGGGACCGTAACCTGGGTCAGCGGCGAGGCCGCCGGCACGGCCACCACCGCCACCTGGTAACCCATGGTCCGGCTCACCGCGGCGCCGGCCGGCGGTATCTCGGCCGCCGGCAGCAGGAAAATTCCCACGTCCGCCCGGCCGGCCTCGAGGGCGGCCGCGCCGGGTCGCGTGCCGCGCAGGTCGAGCTTCACGCCGGCGTCGTTCTGCCGGGCAAATTCCGCCACGGTGCGGGCGAAATCATCGCCCAGCAGGTCGGAGCCCACCACGCGGATTTCCGCGGCCGGGGTGACGGTGGCGAGCAGGACCACGGTGAGGAACGAGACTGAACAATCCAACCGCATCACCCGATCCAATCACCCGCCGGATACTTCGCTACGCCGGCAACGACCTGCCTTCAGGCGGTGGTTTGAAGGGCTCAGCCCCGGTCCACCACGTCGAGCTCGGGCCACTCGGCGATCTTGCGGTGCAGGGTGCGGCGGCTGATGCCGAGCAGCTGCGCCGCCTTGGTGCGGTTGCCGCGGGCCTTCATCAGCGCCTCCTTGAGCAGGCGCTTTTCGTTATCCTCGACGGAATACGGGTTGGCCGGCGTGGCCGTGACCATCGACGGGGGCGGCGCCGTCTCGCCACGGAACCGCGGCTCGAGGTCGAACTCGCTGATCTTGCCCCCGCGGCGGAGCACGACGGCGTTCTCCGCGAAATTGCGCAGCTCGCGGATGTTGCCGGGCCACGGGTAGGCCTGCAGGTAGCGCATCGCGCCGGGCTCGACGGTCACCGGCTCGTAGGCGTTCTCCTTCGAGTAGACCTTGATGAAATGCTCCAGCAGCACCGGGATGTCGTCCGTCCGCTCGCGCAGCGGTGGCGTGGTGATGCGCACGACGTTGAGCCGGAAGAACAGGTCCTCGCGGAACTTCCCCTCCTTCACCATCTGCTCGAGGTTGCGGTTGGTCGCGGCCACGAGGCGCACGTTCACCGTCATCGTCTTCGAGCTGCCGATACGCTCGAAGCTCTTCGTCTCGAGGAAGCGCAGGAGCTTCACCTGGATCTCCGGGCCGATCTCGCCGATCTCATCCAGGAAAACCGTGCCCGTGTCCGCCATCTCGAAGCGGCCCTCGCGGCGCTCCGTCGCGCCGGTGAACGACCCGCGCTCGTGGCCGAAGAGTTCGCTTTCCAGCAGCTGCGCCGGCAGCGCCGCGCAATGCACCGGCACGAACGGCGCCCGCGCCCGCGGGCTGGCCTGGTGGATGGCCTGGGCGATGAGTTCCTTGCCCGTGCCGGTCTCGCCCTCGATGAGGATGGTGGCCTTCGACGGCGCCACGAGCTTCACGCGCTCGATGACCTCGGCCAGCTTCGGCGAGTGGCCGACGATGCCCTCGACGTTGAACTTCTCGTCGAGCCGCTCGTGCAGCTGCTTCACCTCGACCTCGAGGGTCTTGGTCTTGAGCGCGCGCTGGATGAGGATCTCGAGCCGCTCGATCTGCACGGGCTTAGTCAGGAAATCCACGGCGCCGCGTTTCATGGCCTCGACGGCGGAATCGATGCTGCCGTAGGCGGTCATCATGATGACGGCCGGCTTGTTCGCGAGGGCCAGGGCCTTGTCGATCACCTTGAGGCCGCTTTTGCCCGGCATGCGGAGATCGGTGATGATCACCTCGAACTCCTGGACATCCATCAGATTGAACGCCTCGTCGGCGCTGGCGGCGACCGAAACGTCGTAATGCTCCTGCAAGGCCTGCTGGAGCCCCTCGCGGGTGTGCTTCTCGTCGTCGACGATCAATACGCTCGGCACCATGCCGGTATGAAGTCCCTCCCCCCCGCCCCGGTCAACGGGAAATGAGACGAGGTGTCACAGCTTTACCGGCTGCTTACTTTTGATGAAAGCCAGCAACTGTCCCTCAATCCGCCAGCCGGCTGAGGTCGGAACCGTCCAGCAACAGCTTCACCGCGGCCTGCAGGCCGGCAGCGTCGTCGGCATCGAAGCGCGCGAGGTTCGGGCTGTCGAGGTCCAGCACGCCGAAGAGGCGGCCGTCCTTGAGCAAAGGCACGACGATCTCCGAGCGTGAAGCGTGGTCGCAGGCGATGTGGCCGGGAAATTTCTCCACGTCGGGCACCACGATGGTCTCGCGCTTCTGCGCGGCCGTGCCGCAGACGCCCCGGCCGAGGGCGATGCAGATGCAGGCCACCTTCCCTTGGAAAGGCCCGAGCACGAGGCCGCCATCCCGCAGGAAATAAAACCCGGCCCAGTTCAACCCCGGCAGCGCCTGGTAAAGCAACGCGGCCATGTTGGCGGTGTTCGCCAGACCGTCGCGCTCGCCGGCCAGCACCGCGGCCAGCTGGGTGTGCAGGGCGCGGTAGGCTTCGGGCTTGGGCAGGCCGGCGGTCGTCTTGATCTCGTGCATGGCCACCAAGGGAACCGGACCGGGCGGCGGGGCAACCGGATTTTACCTCACTTGACCTGAAAAAGCTTCTGCACTGACTGCGCCGCGTCCTGCTCGTCGTCGCCCGTCACTTCGACCTCGATCACCGTGGACATGACACACAGGGCAACGATCGTGACGATGCTGCGACGGCGCAGGTCGGCGATCTCGCCGTTGCACCTCAGGACAATGGTCGAGTGAAAGCGGCCGGCCAGCTGCACCAGTTCGATGGCATGCTGCAACGGCCGGTCTTTCATCCAGGTGAGGGTGCGGGTGGTAAGCTTCATGCCGCCTCAGACCCACCGGGTCAGACATCGTTCACCCCGATCCCAAAAAAGACGGGAAATATTTCCGAACGCGCCGTAACCGGAAGACCCTCCACCAAACGGTTCAGATCCGATAGAACGCCCCGGCGTTGGTGACATATACCTTGCGGAGCTGTTCCGGCGTGGCGCCCTTGAGCGCGGCATCCAGCGTGTCGACCCAGCGGGGATAGTCGCTCGCCTGCGTCGAGACTGGCCAGTCGCCGCCGAACATCACGCGGTCCCAGCCGAAACACGCGATGACGTGGTCGATATACGGCTGCAGGCCGGCGGGCGTCCAGGCGGCGTGGTCCGCCTCGGTCACGAGGCCGGAGAGCTTGCACCACACGTTGGGCAGCGCGGCCAGTTCGCGCAGCTCCGCCCGCCAGGGATCAAGGCGGCCGGCCTTGATGTCGGGCTTGGCAATGTGATCGAGGACGAACTTCACCTCAGGGCACTGCCGCACCAGCCTGATGGTGTTGGCCAGCTGCGTGTGGTTGATGCAGAGATCAAAGCTAAGCCCGTATTCCTGCAGCAGCTGCACGCCGCGCACAAAGTCCGGACGCAGGCAAAACGCCGGGTCCGCCTCGAACTGGATGATGCGGCGGATGCCCTTGATGAGCGGATTCGCGGCCAGACGGGCAAGGTCGGCGCGGGCGCCCTCCCCTTTCTCCAGCGGCGCCCAGGGCACGATGCCGCGGATGCGCCGGTCGGCCTGCGCGACTTCCGTCACCCAGTCGGCTTCGGCCTGGAACTGTGCCGGCGCGCACTCGCATTGGAGAAAAACCATCTTGGCCACCTGCACGGCCCCGCAGGCCCGGCGATAATCGCCGATGAGGTGGTTCCTGTTAAGCATCGGCACGCCCGCCAGCCACGGGTAGCTCAGCCGCGAGAGGTCCCAGATGTGGAAATGAGTGTCGACGATGGGGAACGAGGGCATGGCGGGATTATTTGTTCACCTGGTTCTTGAACGGTTCGCCGCGCAATCCGCGGACGACTTCCTCGGCGGCCAGCTGCTGAAGGCGCGGGATGCTGCTCTCGCTATACCACGCCACATGGGAAGTCAGCAGGGCCCGCGGCGCGGCGCGCAGCGGATGGTCCGCCGGCAGCGGCTCGGCCTCGAAGACATCCACGCCGGCGCCCGCGATCGTGCCGGCCGACAGCGCTGCGGCGAGCGCCACGGTGTCGATCAGCGGCCCGCGCGCGGTGTTCACGATGATCGCCGTGGGCTTCATCGTCGCGAGCCGGGCGGCGCTGACAAAATGTTTTGTCTCCGCGGTGAGCGGCAAATGCAGCGAGAGGATGTCGCTGCGTGCGAACAGCGCGTCCAGCTCCACTTTTTCCACCCCGGCGGCCGCCATCACCGCGGCGGACACAAACGGATCATAGGCGATGCACGGCCCGCCGAACCCGGCCATCATCCGGTGCGCCGACCGGGCAATGCGCCCGAAACCGGCCGTGACGAAGGTCATCTCACCGAGCGCCGGCATCGGCCGGTCGGGCGTGATCTTCCAGGTGCCACTGCGCAGGCGGGCGTCAATCGACGGCAGCTGTCGCGCCAAGGCCAGCCCGAGCGCCACGGCGTGTCCGGCGACCTCGTCCACGCCGTAGTCCGGCACGTTGCAGACGGGGATGCCCCTGGCCTTCGCGGCGGCGAGGTCGACGTTGTCCACGCCGATGCCGTAGCGGACGATCACCTTGCAGCGCGTGAGCGCGGCAATGACGGCGGCGTTGACCGGCGCCCATTGCACCAGCAAGGCGTCAGCGTCGCGCGCAGCGGCGATGACCTCGTCGGCCGTCTTGCACTGGGCGACGGCGAGATCGACGCCGGCGGCGCTCAGCACCGCCTCTTCGTGACGGAAGTTGGGGAAACCGTGGTCGGTGATGAGGCAGCGGAGCTTGGTCATGAAAAATCAGCGTGAGCCGGCGATCTTGGTGCTCTGGCCGAGTCCCTCGGGCCCGAGCCCGTTGTAGCCGCCATCCACCGGGAGGTCGGTGCCCGTGATGAACGACGCATCGTCGCTCAGGAGGAAGAGCACGGGCCCGGCGATCTCCACCGGGTGGCCCATGCGGGCGAGCATGTGAAACCGCCCCCAGACCGGATCGTAGGCAGCGCGGTCGCCGCCGGCAGCCTTGTCCACCTCGCGCGTCCAGATCCAGCCAGGGCTTACGCTATTGACGCGGATCCGGTGCGGCGCGAGGTCGAGCGCCGCGCAGCGCGTGAACTGCGTCACGGCGCCCTTGGCCATGTTGTAGGTCCAGCGGTTCGGCTGGGCGACCCACGAGGAGATGCTCGAGACGTTGACCACGGCGCCGCCGCCCTGCGCCTTCATTGCCTCGGCGGCGAGCTGGGTCAGCCGCGCGAAGGCAAAGGGCCCGACATTGAAGCTGCGCAGGAAATCCTCCCGCGTGGCATCGAGGCCCTTGGCGACAAAGGAGAACGCGTTGTTCACCAGGTAATCCAGCCGGCCGTGCTTCTCGCGCGCGGCCGCCACGACGTTCGCGCAGAATTTCTCGTCGGCGAGATCCCCGGCCACGATGAGCGGAGCAAACCCCGCGGCGGCGAAGGCCCGCTTCCCCTCGTCCGCGTCCGCCGGCAGGCCGCTGACGACGACCGCGGCGCCCTCGCGCAACAACTCGAGGGCGATGGCGTGGCCGATGCCGTGCGTGCCACCGGTGACGAGCGCGACCTTGCCCTTGAAACGGGCGGTGAGAGGAGTGCGGGTGGGAGTCGTCATGACGATATGGGTTGGAAATTCACGGACAGAGCACGCCCTTGATGTCGGCACCCTTGGCGGCGAGCATGCGATGGAACGCCTCCACGCCCGCGGTCAGCGGGAAGGACTGCACCCAGGACAGGGCGTCGACCCGGCCGGACGCCATGAGGTCGAGCGCGAGCCGCAGTTCCTCGAGCTTGGCAGCGTAGGTGCCGAGCACCTGCTTCTCCGGCAGCGTGATGCCGTAGGTGTCGAGCGTGACGGTGTTCTCGTGCAGGCCGATCCACACGGTGGCGCCGCCCGGACGAAGGGCGTCGAGCGAGGTTTTCTTGGTGAGCGTGGAGCCGACAGCATCGACCGTGAGGTCCGCGCCTTCGCCGCCAGTTTCCGCGGCGACCACTTTCGCAACATCTTCCTCGCGCGGATTGATGATGCGGACCGCGCCCAGTTTCCGCGCCACCGCAAGACGCTCAGCGCTCAGGTCGGCCACAAACACCCGCGCACCCCGCTGCACCTGCAGCGCCTGCTGGCAAAAGAGGCCGATCGGACCCGCGCCGATCACGAGAGCGGTTGCCGCAGGGAGGTGACGCGTGAGATTGGCCACATGGAGGCCGTTGGCCAGCGGCTCGGCCAGCGCGGCGGCGGCGGCCGGGAGATCCTCCGGCCACGGCAGAAGGCAGCGCGCCGGGACATTGACGAATTCAGCAAACGCCCCCGGCCGGTGCATGCCGAAGATCTGCCGGTCGGCGCACAGGTGTGTGTCGCCGCGGGCGCAGCGCGCGCAACGGCCGCACGGCACGAGGGAATTGCTGACGACCCGCGCGCCAGTCCGCCACTCGCGCACCTCCCTCCCGGTCTCGGTGATCGTGCCGCAGAATTCATGCCCCATCACCAGCGGCGGCGGCCGGCGCGGGCTGTGCGTCTTGAAGGACTCTAGTTCGCTGCCGCAGATGCCGCAGGCCGCGACGCGCAGGCGCACCTCGTCGGGTCGCAGCGGCAGCGGGTCGGCGTCGCCAATCTCCAGCCGGTCAAATTCAGGGTAACGCAGGACGCGCATGGGGTGCGCATTCAGTGCCTCCCGCAAAATATGAAAGCAAGGGTGAAGCCCTTGAAATTTCAGTCGCCCCGCTGCTGCCGTCGCTTCAACCTGCCCGCATGCCCGCGAAAAAGGATCCCCGCATCGACGCCTACATCGCAAAGGCCGCCCCGTTCGCCCGGCCGATCCTCCTGCACCTGCGCCGGCTCGTGCACCGCGCCTGTCCCGAGGCCGAGGAGGCGATGAAATGGGGCAGCCCGTTTTTCCTCTATAACGGGAAAATCCTGTGCTTCACCGCCGCATTCAAGGCCCACCTGGCCTTCGGCTTCTGGGGTCCGGCCATGAAAAAGGTCGTCGAGTCGGACGCCCGCGTGAAAGACGGCCGCGGTCTCCTGGGTCGCATCACCAAGCTGGAGGACCTGCCGGCGGACAAGGTGCTGATCGGCTACATCCGGACCGCTCGGAAATTCCACGACGCCGGCCTGCCCAGTCGTCCGAAGCCGAAACCAAAGCCCGCCCTCCCCGTCCCCGCCGATCTCGCGGACGCCCTGAAGCGCAGCAAGAAGGCCGCCGCCACCTGGGCGGACTTCAGCCCGAGCTGCCGTCGCGAATACATCGAGTGGATCACGGAGGCCAAGCGCCCCGAGACCCGCGAGTCGCGCCTGCTCACGACCCTCGAGTGGGTCGCCGAGGGCAAGTCGCGCAACTGGAAATACCAGAACTGCTGAACGCCCTTGAACGCCTCAAAGGATCCCCTGCACGGCATCACCCTGGAGAAAATCCTGGAGGCGCTGGTCGCGCACCACGGCTGGCGCGGCCTCGCGGCGCGGATCGAGATCCGCTGCTTCATGTTCGACCCGAGCATCACGTCCTCGCTGAAGTTCCTCCGCCGCACGCCCTGGGCCCGCGCCAAGGTCGAGCAACTCTACCGGGAACTGGTGGCTTCACCCGGGCCCTGACCCGCGGCGGAGTGCGGGAAGGGCGCCCGTGATTTGCGCTCGCCGAGGTGACGGTGAATGCCCAACGCCGCCTTGCGGGCGTCGCGCACCGCGTGCACCACGAGGCTCGGCCCACGCACGGAGTCACCGCCGGCAAACACGCCGGGCAGGCTCGTCATCTGGTTGGCGTCGGTCTTGAACCCGCCCCACTTGTCGGTCGCCACCCGGGCGAAATCACTCTCCGCCGGGAACGGCACGGGGTCGAACCCGTAGGCCACGAGCACGAGGTCGGCCGGCACGTCGTGCTCCGAGCCCGGCACCACCTGCGAGGAGCGCCGGCCGGAGGCGTCGGGCGCCCCGAGCTCCATGCGCACGCAGCGCACGCCCGTGACGCGGCCGGCGTCGTCGCCGAGCACGGCGGTGGGATTGGTCAGAAACTCGAACCGCGCGCCCTCCTCGAGGGCGTTGGCGTATTCCTTGCGGCTGCCGGGCATGTTGGCGAGGTCGCGCCGGTAAAGGCACACCGCCTCGCTGGCGCCGCTGCGCAGCGCGGTGCGCAGGCAGTCCATCGCCGTGTCGCCGCCGCCGACCACGACCACGCGCCGGCCGGCCACCTCGATCGGGTCGCCCGCCATCAGCGGCGAATCGACGTTCTTCTGGATCAGGAAGGGCAGCGCGTCCACAACGCCGGCCAGCCCGGAACCGGGAATGCCGAGTGGCTTCGGCTTCTGGGCGCCGACGCCGAGGAACACCGCGTCATAGCGGTCGCGCAGGCCCTCGAGGGAGACGTCCCAGCCCACGCGCACACCGAGGCGGAACTCCACGCCCATGTGCGCCAGCAGCTCGATGCGGCGCTCGACGATGTGCTTCTCCAGCTTGAACGCCGGGATGCCGTTGACCAGCAGCCCGCCGGGCACCGCCTGCGCCTCAAAAACGGTCACGCCGTAGCCCAGTCGCACCAATTCGTCGGCGCAGGCGAGACCGCCCGGGCCGGAGCCGATGACGGCGACGCGCCGGCCGTTGGCCGGGGCCGGCACGGCCTCCACGACACCGTGGCGGAAGGCATACTCGTTGATGAAGCGCTCGACCGCGCCGATCGCGACCGGGTCGGTGCGGGCGTTGAGGATGCAGGCGCCCTCGCAAAGTTTTTCCTGCGGACAAACCCGCGAGCAGATCTCGGGCATGTTGCTCGTCGCGCGGGAGACGGCCGCGGCCTCGAGGAACAGGCCCTGCGCGGTCAGCGCCATCCACTCCGGGATGCGGTTGGCCAGCGGGCAGCCCGTCATGCACAGCGCGTTTGGACACTGGATGCAGCGGGCGGCCTGCGCGCGCGCCGTGGCCTCGTCGAACTCGCTGTAGATCTCGCGAAAGTCCTCCACGCGCTCGCCGGCCGTCCGCTTGGGCGGCGTCGCCCGGTGGATCAGGGACCAGGCGTATTTGGAGTGATGATGCGGGGTGAGGGTGGGCATGCGGTGATCACCGGGCGCGACGCCCAGACAGGCGGGCGGAACGCCACGCCTTTAGCCTACAAAACCGGGGCGACGCCGACTCGGCGCTTTTTGCCCAAGGCCCCGCACCCCTTGCACTTAACCAGGGTCAGGTCCCGGGCAGCATCCTCACGCGACGGTGCTTCTGGGGGAACTGGAGGGTCACAATGGTGCCGATGCCCTCCTTGCTCTCGATGCCAATGTGGCCGCCGTGGTCGCGCATGATGCGCTGCACGATCATGAGCCCAAGGCCGTGGCCGCCCACCTTGGTCGTGTGATAGGGCGAGAAAAGCTTCGCGAGGTCCTCGGTCTTGATGCCGGCCCCCGAGTCGGCGAGGCGGACGAACACCGAGTCGTCGTCCGCGCCCACGCGGATGGCCAGCTTGCCGCCGGCCGGCATCGCCTCCATCGCGTTCTTCACCAGGTTGAAGAAGACCTGCTTGAGCTGGTTGCGGTCGGCCATGATGACGGGCGCGCCGGCGGACAGCTCGGCCTCGACCGTCAGGTCGCGGTCAGCCAGTTCCCGGCCTTGGAACCGCAGCACGTCCTCGATGACCTCGACGACATTGACCTCCGCCAGGTCGGGCGGACGCGGACGGATGGCCTCGAGAAAATTCCGGATGATGCCGTCGAGCCGCGTGACCTCGTCCTGGCAGATCTTGATCGAGTCGCCGAGCGAGTCGGCCTCCTTCGAGCCCTTCAGTTTCCGCAGCTTACGCTCGATGAGCTGGAGGTGGATGGTGAGCGAGTTGAGCGGGTTGCCCAGTTCGTGGGCGACGCCGGCGGCGAGCAGGAGGATGGACGAGATCTTCTCGTTCTCGATCAGCTCCTCGGTGGATTTCTTCTCGCTGGTGATGTCGGAGAGGATGATGGCGAAGCGCGGCGCCCCGCCCTCGCCCTCGCTGAACGGCACCATGTAGAGCCGCACGACGCGCGGCGCCGGGTAGGTCAGCTCGAACTCGCGCGTGACGACCGGCTGGCCGGTCTTCCGGCCGCCGGCCGTGTCACCCTCGAGCGAGGCGCGCAGCCCGGGCACGAGGCGCCAGAGCGTCTTTTCCGCGCCGGCCTCGTCCTTGAAACCGATGAGCTGCGCCGCGGCGTGGTTGGCGTAGTCGATCTCGCCGTCGGCCGTGATGACCAGCACGCCCTCCTGCAGGGTGTTGAAAACCGTGTCGAGCAGCGCGCGCTCGCGGGCCAGCCGCTGCACGAGCGTCCGCAGGCCGGCGTCATCGAGCCGGTCGAGGCGGTCGAGCACCTTGTCGAGCGAACTGGGTTTCTTGCCGGACATGAATCAGGCGGACTTAACCACAGATGGACCCAGATGAACACGGATAATTTGACCCAAGAACACTGCTCGAATCCTTGTTCTTGGCTCGGCGATTTGATCCGTGTGCATTTGTGTTAATCTGTGGTTCAAAAAAATTGGACTCAATCAAACAGTATCATCTGCCCCTCGAGGTCGCGCGGCTGGGCGAAGAGCTTGCGGAGGAAGCTGTCGCGGTGCACGGCGCTGCGGCCGAGCTTCAGGATGGACTCGCGGTGCTCCTCCGTGCCGTAGCCCTTGTGCTGCGCGAAACCATAGCCGGGGTGCAGCTTGTCGAGCTCGTCCATCAGGCGGTCGCGCGTGACCTTGGCGATGATCGACGCCATCGCGATGCACAGCGAGCGGCCGTCGCCACTGACGATGCCCTGGTGCGGATACGGGAAGCTGCGCAGCGGCAGCCCGTCGATCAGGATCTGCGCCGACACGGCCGGCCGGAACGCGGCCTTCTCGGTGTCGCTGGCGAAGAGGTCCGGCTCGGCCTTCCGCTCGAAGGCGTCGGGCGGATAGATGCCCTCGAGCGCCCGGCGCATGGCGAGCTTGGTGGCGCCGAGGATGTTGACCGTCTCGATCTCGGCCACGGTGGCGGCACCGTAGTTGGCGTGGATCTGGCCCTGCGCCACCAGCTCCTCGAACTCGGCGTAAAGCTCGCTGCGGTCGGCGGCGCTCAGCTGCTTGGAGTCGTTGACCCGGCCGGACTTGGCCACGGCCCAGCGGCCCTCGAGGAACTCGGGCGACACCAGCACGGCAGCAGCGACCACCGGCCCCGCGAGCGCCCCGCGCCCGGCCTCGTCCACGCCGATCAGCCCCCCGAAGCCGTAGATCTGCTTCAGGTCGAACCCACGGAGCTGGCGGCGTTTGGCCATGGGTCTGGGTCAGCCCGGGCTCAGCGCTTCCACTCGGTCTTTTCCTTCGGCACGGGCAGTGGCAGCTCGTCGAGCTTGCCCGCCTCCGACACGACCTCGTAGCAGGTGCGGAAATGCAGCTTGGCAAAGCGGCCGAGCGCCTTGGCGCCGAACTTGTCGATCAGCACGCGCGCCTGGGCCTTGGCCGGCGCGCCGGCGCCCTTCTGGAGCTTGTCGCCGAACTCGCGCGACAGGTCGCGCATGATCCGGACGAACTCCGCGCGCGCCACGATCGAGGCCGCGGCGACCACCGGGTCCTCCTCGGCCTTCGTGCGCATCGCCAGGTCGAAACGCTCGACCCCGAGCTTCTTCAATTCGCGCTGCACAAGCGGGTCCTTGGTGAACTGGTCGAGCAGGCCGCGCGGCACCCACTTGCGCTTCAGGGCGGCGTCGAGGGCGTCGGCGTGGTGCTGGGCGAGCAGGCGGTTGAGGCTGGCGTAGGGCCGGGCCATGACGCGGTTGTATTCGCCCATCTCCATGTAGCGCACCTCGGCCACGACTCCCGGCGTCGCGCGGATGAGCTCGTCGAGCTTGAGAATCTGGCTGTCGACGACGGTCTTGCTGTCGCGCACGCCGGCCGCCTGCCAGGCGAGCACGGCCTCCTTGCCGGCGATGACTGTCGCGGCCACGACCGGGCCGAAGAGATCGCCCTTGCCGCTCTCGTCGAGGCCGGCGTGGGGCTCATACCAGTCGGGGTGCAGCACCTCGTCGTAACCGAGCTTCGGCGCGCCGGTGACCTCGGCCTCGATGACGTTCTGCACGAAATCCTCGGTCTCCTTGCCGGCGACGACCACCTTGCCGCTGGTGTAGGCAGTCACGTTGACCTTCGAGCCCTTGAAGGCGAACCGCGCATACGGCACCTCAACCTCCTCCCAGTTCTTCAGGGCGACAGCCGCGCGCAGCTTCTCCATCTGTGCGTCATCGAGCTTGATGGTGTAGGAGGTGATCGCCTTGGGCTTCTCCTCGGCGTCGTCGAACCGTTTGGGCATGGGTTTAGATGGCCACAAAAAGGCGCAAAAACACACAAAAAAGTGCAGATCGCGTCCGAACACGGATTTTGAAACCACCAGGGAATGTCTTCAAACCTTAGGCTCAAATTGTTGAGCGGCTGAACAGCGCAAGATCCGATCCGTATTTAACCACTGATGCATCGCCTACCGGCTCTGCTAATTGGTGAGCTTCACCTGATCGGTTCCGCCGTGGGTTTCGGGGGGGCGGCTGATCGCCGACGGATAAATCAAACCTCCCAGCGGCGATTAGCCGCGCCTCCGTCCCAAACCCGGAGCCGATTAGGCGGAGGGCTCTATCAAGCGCAGCCGGTAGGCGGAGCATCAGTGGTCAATCATTCCGGAGGTTTGAAAACACCCCATGATCAGTTTCACCAAGGGTGAAACTTTCGGCCCCCCCTCCGGCTGATCGCCTCCGGAGTCATCCCCCGGGATCTGGTAATCGCAGACCATTAAAAAGCCGGCGATTAGCCGGCCCACGAAGCCCAACGGCGGAGACGATCAGTCGGAGCCTGTCCTTGAAAGATTCATCCTTTGATGAATCCCATTAGTGGTTCCCCTCCCCCGGTTTTTGTGTCTTCTCGTGTTTTTCGTGGCCAACTCCGAAAAGCTCACCTCTCGGCGACTTCCCTTCCAGCAGGCACTTCACGCCTGGTATCGCGTGCACCACCGGAAGCTGCCGTGGCGCGACGCCCCGTCGCTCTACAAGACGGTCGTGTCGGAGCTGATGCTGCAGCAGACCCAGGTGGCGACCGTCCTGCCCTACTTCGACCGCTGGCTGCGCGAACTCCCGGACTTTGCCGCCCTCGCCGCCGCGCCCGAGGCGAAAGTGATGAAACTCTGGGAAGGCCTCGGTTACTACTCTCGTGCCCGCAACCTGCACAAACTTGCCCAAGCTTACGTGGCCACCCCGACGAAGCCCCGCACGCCGACCGAGTGGCAAGAGCTGCCCGGCATCGGCCCCTACACCGCCGCCGCCATCACAAGCATCTCCTTCGACGAGGCCGCCGCCGTCGTGGACGGCAACGTCGTCCGCATCCTCGCCCGCCTCGCCGGTGAAGGCCGGCTCTTCCGCGATGGCACCGAGGCGGTGAAGTTCTTCACCCCGCTGGCCGACGCGCTCGTCATCGGCAGCAACCCCGGCGAGCACAACCAGGCCATGATGGAACTCGGGGCGACAGTCTGCCTGCGCCCGAATCCACAATGTCTGATCTGTCCCGTCGCCGAATTCTGCATCGCACGGGCAACCGGAACGCCGGAGAAATTTCCCCGCCTGAAGCCCAAGGTCGTCGAACAAAAGACCGTCACCCGCGTCTGGTGCGAGCACCGTGGCCGGCTTCTGCTCCGCCGCGGCCACGCGAAGGCCCGGCGCCTCGCCGGCCTCCATGAGCTGCCCGAAACGCCCGACCTCGGCGTGAAGCCCCTTGCTAAATCACTCCTCGCCGTGAAGCGCCGCGCCATCACGCGTTTCGTCATCACAGAGTCGATTTATGCCGTGAAACCTACGGCCGCCCTGCTCAAACGCATCGCGAAGGACAAGGCACTCGAATGGGTGACGCTGAAGCAGCTCGACCGTGTCACCCTCTCCGGCCCACACCGACGGTGGATTCAAGAATTGCTAGCGAAACAGCCGGCTGGATAGCATCCGTCATGCGCTTTTTCTCGAGCCTCTATCATGTCAGGGATGGAGCCGTGTGGTTTGAGGGCCGGCAATGCCCCGGCGCAAAAGCTGCCTCGTTCGTGAACCTTGGCTACGGCTGGGCAAAATCCGACCAGCATGTGTTTCACCAAGGTTCGATCTGCCGCGGGATCGATGCCGGCAGCGTGGAACTCTTGAACGCCCTTTACGTGCGCGACGCCCGGGGCATTCACCACTACATGAAGGCGCTTCTTTCGAAAGATCGGGCCGAATTCCGGGTGCTCGATCCCGGCTATTACTCCCAGCATCTCGATTGGGACACGGATCTTCACGCTGGCGGTTATGCGCGCGACACCACCGGTGTCTGGTGGCACCATCGCTCCGTCCGCGGCGCCGATCCCGTGACATTTCAGTCGCTGCGCTCTGGCTACGGGATCGACACCAAGGCGGTTTATCAGGAGGAAAAACGCATAGCCCAGGCTGATCCGGCCACCTTCATGCCCTGCTCCGCTCGGCTGGCCTTGGATAGAAACCACGTCTTTTTTGCCGGCACGATCATCCCGCAACTCAACCCCGATTACGTGCAAAAAATGCTGGTGGGCGATATCGTTTACGACGCCTCGACCGATCTGATTGCCGATGGCGCCAAACGCGTGCTGAAAGAGACCGGCTACCTTAAACTGGTGGACGACCACATCGCCCACCTAGCGAACATGCGAAAGCTCATCGCCGAACGGGGACATCATCGCGCGCATTTCCAGCAACAGTCCGGTCGCCAATGGTTGCCGCCCATAGCTCCATGAACTCCGGCGCGCCAGTCCCCCAGGATATCGACAGCTACATCGCCGATTGTCCCAAGGACATTCAAGCAAGGATGCAGAAACTCAGAGCCACGATCCAGAAGGCCGCCCCGGAAGCCACCGAGGCCATCAGCTACAGCATGCCGGCCTTCAAATTCCACGGCGCGCTCGTCTATTTCGCCGCCTTCAAGCAGCACATCGGATTTTATCCCGGTTCCTACGCGCTCCGCCAGTTCGGCCCTGAACTGGCCGCCTACGAAACCGCGGCCGGCACGGTGCGCTTCTATTTTGACCAGCCGATTCCCTACGGCGTGATCGCCCGCATCGTGAAGCTCCGCGTGCGGGAAAACCTCGCGAAGACGGCGGCCAAGGCGAAGAAGAAGCGGAAGTAGCCGGCCGGTAAAACCCTACGGCTTCGGCTCGCGCAGCAGCTTCGCGTCCACCACGAACGGCCCGGCGGGCAGCAGGCTCGCGATGAGCACGAGCGCCGTGCGTTTCCAGGTCCAGTTGTGCTCCAAGGCCGCCTGGATCGCCGCCCACACATAGAGCATGAACAGGACGCCGTGCGCCATGCCGACCACGCGGACGGCTCCGGGCTCATGGTAGAGATATTTCAGCGGCATCGCGATGCCCAGCAGCACGAGGAAGGACACGCCTTCCCAGAAGCCGATGACGCGCAGCCGCCCGATGCTGGTCTTGATCCACTGCACGGCCGGGAATCGTTACTGGCCGAACCGCGCCGCGACGAGTTCCTGCACGCGCTTTTTCGACGCCAGCACTTCCTCGGGCGTCAGGCGCGGGCTCAGCTCGATGACGAGCGTGTGCTCGGGGCGCCAGAAGCTGCTGACCATCTCGAAATCGATCTTGCCCGAGCCGATGGGCTGGTGGTCGCGCCCCTCGGCGCTGACGTCGTGCAGGTGGAAACCGATGGCGTTGGGCGCGTTCTTCGTGAGGTGCTCGCGGTGGTTGAGCAGGCACATGTTCTGCTTGATCTGGGCGTGGCCGGTGTCGTGCCAGTAGCCGCAGGCGCCGGGCTTGGCCATCGCCGCGATCAGGTCGGGGTGCTCGGCGTCGAGCGGCAGCTCGTCGAAGGCTTCGCGGTTCTCGAAGCCCAGCAGAATGCCCTTCTGCTCGGCGTAGGGCAGCAGCTCGGTGAGGCCCTGCTTCGTGTTCGCCCAGTAGGGCGCCATGCGGCCCTTCAGCTTGGCGAGGGACTTGGCGAGGAGCTTCTGGTAGGTCGCATCGGCCGAAAGATCGGCGTCGGGGCGGGCGTCGACATAGGCGTCCACCTTCCCCGCCGGGTTGAACCAGAAGAACTCGACGGCGCCGAGATGCAGGACGACCTTGCGCGCCTTCACCTGGTGGGCGAAGTCGATGGTGCGCTTGCTGTGGCGCATCCACTGGTCGCGCTCGCGGGCATCGGCCGACGAGCAGGTGTAGAGGTTGGGCGCGGCGTGCGTGACGCCGGTGGGCAGCGGGCAGAAGTTGTGGCAGGAGGCGACCTTGACGACCCCCTCCTCGACCGCCTTGAGGATGCCCGGCACCAGCGTGATCCGGATGCCGTGGCTCAGCTCGACATACTCGAAGCCCAGGGCCGCCATCTCCTTGAGCATCGCATAACCGTCCTGATGACGGTGCGAGCACCAGCAGGTGGAAAGGGCGACGATCGGCTTCATGCGGGAGGCTTCCACTAGGACAGGTGGCGGGGGCTAAATCAAGCCGTGGGGCTTGGTGACACCGTTGCCGGCTGCTGCCGGCCCGGTGTTTGCCCCGGGTTCTCGCTCCGCGAAACCCGGGCAAAAATGAACCGGCCGGACATCCTGCGATGTCCGGCCGGTCATAAGAAAAAGGCTGAAGAAAGGCTTACTCGGCGTAACGACGGCGGAGCATGGCGGTGAAGGCCATGACCTTCTCCTTGCGGCGGCGGCGCTCGCAGGGCTTCTCGTTGTAGCGCTTCATGCGGACATCCTTGATGATGTTCTCGCGCTCGAGCTTCTTTTTCAGACGACGGAGAGCACGATCGATCGGCTCGTTCTTGCGCATCTTGATCTCAATAGGCATGGGAAAGGGAGTGGTTGGCGTTGTGGAAAACGAGCAAGAAGCCATCCGCTCCGGTCACCGTCAACAGCAATTTTGAGGACCGCGTTTCCGGCGGTCCCCACCCCGCCGTAGCCGTTGGGCGAAGACGGGTTATACAAAAACCCGGATTAGGTCTTGCGAGTGCCTAACCCCCTGATTCCCATACACGAACCTTGGCGGCGCCCGACTCAAATTTCGTCCATCTCCACGTCCATAGCGACTACAGCCTGCTCGACGGGGCCTGCCGCATCGACCGCCTGATGGACCGCGCCACCGCCCTCGGTATGAAGTCCCTGGCCCTCACGGACCACGGCAATCTCTACGGGGCGATCGAGTTCTACAACCAGGCCAAGGCGAAGGGCATCAAGCCGCTGGTCGGCTGCGAGCTCTACCTCGCCGCCGGCTCCCGCCTGGAACGCGCCGGCCGGTCCGACGAAGGCAAGAGTATCTTCCACCTCGGCCTGCTCGCCCGCGACCTCACCGGCTACCAGAACCTCCTTAAGCTCGTCTCCGACGCCCATCTCAAGGGCTTCTACTACAAGCCGCGCACCGACCTCGAGACCCTCGCCCGGCACTCGAAGGGCCTGATCGGCTTCACCGGCTGCCTCGCCTCCCTCGTCCCCCAGCACCTCCTCAACGACAACTACCCCGAGGCCCGCAAGGCCTGCGGCCGCTTCGTCGAGATCTTCGGCAAGGAGAACTATTTCGTCGAGATCCAGGACCACGGCATCCCGGAGCAGCGCAAGGTCATCCCCGGCCTGCTCAAGCTCGGCGAGGAGTTCGGCCTGAAGGTCATCTGCTCGAACGACGTCCATTACGTCAACGCCGCCGACGCCGGCCCGCACGACACCCTGCTCTGCATCCAGACTGGCTCGAAAATCGCCGAGGAGAACCGAATGAAGTTCTCCGGCACGCAGTTCTTCCTCAAGTCGCGCGAGGAGATGGCCCGCACCTTCAGCGAGGTGCCCGAGTCTGTCACCAACACGCAGCTCGTCGCCGAGATGTGCGACCTCTCCATCCCCTTCCCCAAGGGCTCCGAGCGCTACCCGAAATACCCGCTGCCGCCCGAGGTGAAGACTGACCGCACCGGCTACCTCAAGGAGCTCTGCATCACCGGTCTGAAGTCGCGCTACGGCGTCGACTACGCGAAGCCGGAGAAGGCCAAGGACAAGGAACTCGCGAAAACCCTCGTCGAGCGCCTCGACTACGAGATCTCGATCATCGCGAAGACCGGCTTCGTGGATTACTTTCTCGTGGTCTGGGATTTCATCGACTGGGCGAAAAAACAGCAGATCCCCGTCGGCCCGGGCCGCGGCTCGGGCGCCGGCTGCATCGTCGCCTACGTGCTGGGCATCACCAACCTCGATCCGCTCCGCTTCAAGCTGCTCTTCGAGCGCTTCCTGAACCCCGAGCGCGTGTCGCCGCCGGATTTCGACATCGACTTCTGCATGCGCCGCCGCGGCGAGGTCATCGCCTACGTCCGCCAGAAATACGGCAACGAGTGCGTGGCGAACATCATCACCTACGGCACCCTCGGCGCCAAGGCGGTCATCCGCGACGTCTCCCGCGTCCACGACCTGCCCTACGTCGAGGCCGACCGCCTGGCCAAGATGATCCCCGACGAGCTCAACATCGAGCTCCAGACCGCCATCGACAAGTCCGCCGAGCTGCGCAACGAATACGAGAAGAACCCCGTCGCCCGGAAGATCATGGACCAGGGCCTCGTCCTCGAGGGCATGGTGCGCAACACCGGCAAGCACGCCGCCGGCATCATCATCACCGACCGGCCGCTCGAGGAGTTCGTCCCGCTCACGCTGCAGGAAGGCGACATCACGGTGCAGTATGACATGAACGCGGTGGGCAAGCTCGGCCTGCTGAAGATGGACTTCCTCGGCCTCAAGACGCTCACCGTCATCGCCGACGCCATCGACAACGTCCACCGCACGGCCGACCCGAAGTTCGACATCGAGGCCGTCGGCTTCGAGGACGCCAAGACCTACGCCCTGCTCAACTCCGGCCGCACCACTGGCGTGTTCCAGCTGGAATCCGGCGGCATGCAGTCGCTCTGCCGCCAGATCGGCCTGTCCTCGATCGACGAGATCGTCGCGCTTATCGCGCTCTACCGCCCGGGCCCGATGGAGTGGATTCCCGACTACGTCCGCGGCAAGAAGGACCCGTCCACCGTCCAGTTTCCCCACAAGCTACTCGAGGAGGTCTGCCGCGAGACCTACGGCGTCATGGTCTACCAGGAACAGGTCATGGAGGCCGCCAAGATCATCGCCGGCTACACGCTCGGCGGCGCCGACATGCTGCGCCGCGCCATGGGCAAGAAGGACGCCGAGGCGATGGCGAAGGAACGCGCCAAGTTCGTCGAGGGCGCCGCCAAGGTGAACAAGATCGACGCCAAGACGGCCAACTCGATCTTCGACATCCTCAACAAGTTTGCCGGCTACGGCTTCAACAAGTCCCATTCCGCCGCCTACGCGGTCCTCAGCTACCAGACCGGTTACCTGAAGGCCAACTACCCGGTGCAGTTCATGGCGGCCATGCTCACCTCCGAGCTCGGCAACTCGGAAAAGGTCGCCCACTTCGTCGCCGAGTGCGAGGCGATGGGCCTCAAGGTCCTCGGCCCCGACGTGAACGAGTCGCGCGTCAATTTCACCCCCGTCGGCGACAAGATCCGCTTCGGCCTCGCCGGCATCAAGGGCGTCGGCGAGCAGGCCGCGCAGAAGATCCTCGATGAACGCGAGGCCAAAGGCCCGTTCAAGGACTTCGCCGACTTCACCGCCCGCGTCGACGCCCGCGCCCTCAACAAGCGCGTGCTTGAGCACCTCGTGAAGACGGGCGCCTTCGATTTCAGCGGCGCCGCGCGCAAGCAGCTCTTCGACAGCATCGACGGTGCCATCGCCGGCGCCGCGGCCCACGCCCGCGACAAGGCCGCCGGCCAGCACTCCTTTCTCGACGCGCTTGCGGAGGAGGCGCCGAAGCCCGCCACCCGCAACGGCGCCAACGGCCACACCCAGCACACGACCAACGCAAACGACTTCACCTCCGCCGAGCGCCTGCAATTCGAGAAGGAGCTGCTCGGCTTCTACGTCTCCGGCCACCCGCTCAACGCCTACGCCGGCCTCGCCGAGGCGCTTTGCACCCACACCGAGGAATCGGTGCTGCTCGAGGGCGACCGCATCGAGTTCCGCCTCGCGGGCATCATGAGCGGCATCACCAAGAAGCTTTCGAAGAAGGACAACCGCCCCTGGGCCTTCTTCAACCTCGCGAGCAAGAAGGCCACGATCTCGGTGAACATGTATGCCGACGCCTACGAGGCCTACGGCAAGACCCTCGCCGAGAACCAGCCCGTCGTCGTGCTCGGCACGGTCATGAAAGGCAACGACGGCGCCCGCCTCAACGTGAAGGAACTCTACCCGCTCGACAGCTACCTCTCGAACAACCTCCGCAAGGTCACCTGGCTGCTTTCGCCCGCGCACCCCGAGCTGCCCGACTTCCTAAAAAAACTCCGCACGACCATCAACGGCTCCGGCGGCGAGACCCGCGTCGAGCTGGCCTTCCTTTTCGAGAACCGCGTCGCCCCGGTCGCCGAGGCCCCGGCCAGCCTCAACTGGCGCGTGGCGCCCGCCGCGTATCAGGAACTGCGCGCCCATCCCGCCGTCGCCGGCTTTCTCGCCGAGGCCCGCCGGCCTGAATTGAAGGAAGTCAAACGTTGGGGTAACAAGCGCGGCTGACCATGGCTGAATCCAAGATCATCAACAACGCCGCGCGCGTCCTGAAGCTCGTGTCCGCCGGCACGCCCGCCGACCAGGCGCTGCGCGAGTCGCTGACGCAGGACCGCCACTTCACCGCCCCGGCCGAGCGCCGCGGCATCAGCCGCGCCGTGTTCGCCTACTTCCGCTGGCTGCGCTGGCTCTCCCCCAAGGACTCGCCCCAGAAGCAACTGATCGCCGCCCTCGAGCTGCAGGCTCGCTTCGACAAAAATCCCGCCAGCTTCAAGCCCGAGGCTCTCGCCGCCCGCGCCGTGCCGGACTGGCTGAAGGACGAGATGGATATTCCCAAGGCGTGGCTCGTCCAGCTGCAGCGCGAACCGGCCCTGTGGATCCGCGCCAAGGCCGGCACCGGGGCCGCCCTCGCCGGCAAGCTCAGCCACCTAATCCCGGCCCCGCAGTCGGCCGATGCCCTGCGCTACACCGGCCTCACCGACCTTTACCGCACCAGGGAATTCCAGGCCGGCGAGTTCGAGATCCAGGACCTCGCCTCGCAGATGGTCGGCCTCGCCGCCGCGCCCAAGCCGGGCGAGACCTGGTGGGACGCCTGCGCCGGCGAGGGCGGCAAGACGATGCACCTTTCCGACCTGATGCAGAACAAGGGCGTGCTCTGGGCCAGCGACCGCTCCGTGCGCCGGCTGGCCAAGCTCAAGGACCGCGCCGCCCGCGCCAAGGTCTTCAACTTTCGCGCCGCTGCCTGGGAAGGCGACAACAAGCTGCCCACCAAGGCGAAGTTTGACGGCGTCCTCGTTGACGCCCCGTGCAGCGGCGTCGGCACGTGGCAGCGCAACCCGCACTCCCGCTGGACCACTCTGCCGAAGGACGTCCACGAACTCGCCGCCGTGCAGGCGCGCCTGCTCAACCATGTCGCCGGCACGCTCAAGCCCGGCGGCCGGCTGGTCTATGCCGTGTGCACCCTCACCCGCGCCGAGACGACCGCCGTGGCCGAAGCCTTCACGGCCGCGCACCCGGAGTTCGAGCCGGTTGCCGCGCAGACCCTCTGGCCGCAGGACCTGAACGCGAACGGCATGTTCATCGCTACATGGCGGCGGAAGTGACCAAGATCGACGGCACCACGGTGCGCGACGACTACAACGCGATCAACGCGGTCCTGCACTACACCCGGGCGGCGCACTTCGTCGGCCTGTGGAAATCCGAGCTCGCGCTGATCGCGAAATATTTCCCCGACAAGAACGCCCGCCTGCTGGAGGCCGGCTGCGGCGCCGGCCGGGTGACCGTCGGGCTCTGGCATCAGGGTTACCGCGATCTCACCGGTTTCGACTTTGCCTCCGAGCTGCTCGAGCAGGCGCAGAACCTCGCCCAGGAACAGGGCATCACCGGCCTGGCCTTCCTGCAGGCCGACGCGACGCGTCTGGCCGAATGTCACCCATTAAGTGACATGTCATTCGACGGCGTGCTCTTCATGTTCAACGGCCTGATGCAGATCCCGGGGCGCGAGAACCGCCGCGCCGCGCTGCGCGGCCTGCACCGGCTCTGCCGGCCGGGCGGGCACATCATCTACACCACCCACGACCGCGGTGATCCCAAGGACCTCAAGGAGTGGGCCCGGGAGGCGGAACTCTGGGCGCGCGGCGAACAGAACCCGCGGCTCGTGGAGTTCGGCGACCGCTACTTCACCGACCACAACGGCAACACCTTCATGCACCTGCCCGACCGCCCGGAGGTGCTCGAGGACATGGCCGCGACCGGCTGGACCCACGTCGAGGACGCGACCCGCAACGAACTCGCCAGCGAGACGCCCAAGGTCCGCAATTTTTCCGACAACTGCCGCTTCTGGGTGGCGCGCCGGGGCTGACGGTCCTGCCGACAGGCTACTGCGCAGACCGCGGCCGCTGGATCTCAAGCAGGCCGGGGATCGCGAGGCTGATGTCTTCCAGCCGGTTGCCCTGCACCCGTGAATCCTCGAGCTGGTTCGACTCGCACGACCGGTCGTTGATGCGCAGGCCCTGCGCGCGATTGTCGGTGATGACCGCCTGGAGGAAGCGGTTGCGGCGGCACGCCGTGCCGGGGATCTCGGTCGTCTCCGCCATGAAGATGCCCTGCTCGCCGTTGCGCTGCAGCGTCACGCGCTCGAAGGTGTTCCAGCGCGAATCGCGCATGAAGATGCCCTGGCTGCCATTGTCGCTCGCACTGCAGTCGGCGATGCGGTTGCGGACGAAGCGCCAGTCGAAGGAGAAGCCCGCGCTGCGGTTGTGATGCAGGTTGAGGTGGGTGAATTCGCAATCCTCGCTCTCGTAGGCCGCGACCCCGTCGAACTCGTTGTCGGCGGACTCCAGCCGGTTGAGCCGCACCCGGCTGCAATCCTTCTCCAACACCACGCCCCCGGAGCGGGCCCGGCGGGTCAGGACATCCTCGACAAGGATCTCCTCCGCGCCGCGGATCGTGATGCCGTTGTTGCGCAGGGCGGTCAGGTTCCGCTCGTCGCACGGCCCGCCGTAACACTCGAAGTCCTGTTCCGCCCGGTTGCCGTCGATGACCAGCTGCTTCACCGTGATGCGCCGCACCACCCGCTCGACGGGCGTGTGCATGCTGCCGATGAGCACCACCGGGCAATTCGCGTGCGCTGCGAGCTGCAGCAGCGTCCCCGGACCCTGCCCGCGGAGCTCGACACCATCGCGGTCCAGGATGATCGGGCGGGTGAGCCGGAAGGTTCCGGGCCCCAGCTCGACCACGCCGCCTCCGGGCGGCAGCGCCGCGAGTGCCGCATGGATGGCCTGTTCGCCGGCCGCAGCCTCGATCGGCACTCCGGCCAGCGCCCTGGCGGACAGGCAGGCAAGGCAGACGAGTATCCAGCCGAAAAAAATGTCGCGGGCCGGAAGCGATGGTCGGGGTGAACTCATGCCTGCCCTGCCAGCAAGGCGCGGGACCGCGCGAACCGCCATCCCAAACTAGCGCGCCAGCTTGGCCTCGAGCCCCGCCTTCACCGCCGGCCATTCGGCCTCGACGATGCTGAACATGGCGGTGTTGCGGATGAAGCCGTCATGGCGCACCTGGTATTTCCGCAGGATGCCCTCGAAGCTGGCCCCCAGCCGGGCAATGGCCGCCCGGGACCGGGCGTTGCGCTCATCGGTCTTCAGTTGCACGCGCCACGCGCCGAGCACCTCGAAGGCATGGCGCAGCTGCAAGTATTTAGCCTCCGTGTTGATCGCCGTCCGCCACACCTCGGGTGCCAGCCAGGTGTTGCCGATCTCGACGCCGCGGTTCACGCGGCGAATGTCGAGGTAGGTCGTGGCGCCGACCACCTTGCCGTCGCTGGCGCGCACCGTGGCCCAGCCGACATCGGTGCCCGCGGCCTGGCCCCGCAGGATCTGCTCCAGCCATTTCGTCATCTCGGCCTCCTCACCCAGGGGTGGCGTGACAAAATACTGAAACGTCGCCGGATCACCCGCCACGGCCAGCAAGCCCGGCAGATGCCGCCGTTCCAGCGGCTCGAGCCGCACATGGCGGCCCTCGAGCAAAACCGGCCTGGGTTCAAACGGCGTGGACACAGCCGCAGCATGGCACCCGCGCGGCGCGGCCCAAGCCCGGAATCAGCTCCGACCGGCACAGTGCCCCGTCCCGCTAATACCGGTTTGTCGGTCTTGCGCCGGCCGGCGGGCCGGGCATCCTCGGGGCACCATGTCCTCGCTGCTCACCGACCGGGCCCTCCTGTGGCTCGGTGCCCTGCTCTACCTCGCCGGCTTCCTGACCGGCCTGGTGGCGCTCACCCGGCGGGCGGCCCCCGCCGGCCTGCGGACGATCCTCAACACCCTCCTTGTCGGCGGCTGGGGGTTCCAGATGGCCGGCCTCTACGTGCGCGGCCTCGCCGTCGGCGGCTGCCCGCTGGGCAACACCTTCGAGATCGTCCAGTTCGTCGCCTGGTCGGCCATGGTGCTGTATTTTTTCGTCGGCCCGATCTTCCGCGGCAGCCTGCTCGGGCTGTTCACCGCCGGTTACGCCGCCTCGCTGGCGCTGGTGTCGCTGCTCGTGCCGGCCTGGGACCTGACCCACGGCCAGAAGATCTTTGGCAACAACCCCTGGATCGAGCTGCATGCGGCGCTCGCGGTCTTCAGCTACGGCGTGTTCGGGCTGCTGGCCCTCACCGCGCTCATGCACCTGCTGCAGAACTGGAGCCTGAAGCACAAGCGCCTCAACGGCCTCTTCTGGTTCCTGCCCTCGGTCGTCCAGCTCGACCAGATCAACTTCCGCCTGCTCGCCCTGGGCGTGCTGCTGCTGACCTTCTCGCTCGGCGTCGGCGCCGTGTGGTGGGTGCGCGACACGGCGTCCGTCGACTACCCGAAGCTCTTCGTCACGCTGGGCGTGTGGTTCGTCTACCTGGTGGTCTGGCTGCTGCGCTGGCGGGCGAAGCTCGTCTCGGTGCGCTTCGCCTGGGTCTGCCTCGTCATGTTCATCATCGCCCTGCTGTCGCTCGGGCCGGTGAACTCCAGCCGCCACCACGAGGTCATCCTCACCCCGGAGAGCCGCTGACCGATGGAGCCGACCGCCCCCGTCCTTTTCCTCCTCGGTGCCAGCCACCACACCGCGCCGCTCGCGGTCCGTGAGCGGCTCGCGCTCGACGAAACCCGGGCCGCCGGCCTGGCCGAGCAGCTGCGGACGCTGCCCGGCGTGATGGAGTTCACCCTGCTCAACACGTGCAACCGGGTCGAGATCTACGGGGTGGCCCGCCAGCCCGACACGCTTCCCGCCCTGCGCGCCGCGGTCGCCCAGACGACCGGCTGCGCCCCGGCCGAACTGGAGGGCGTGTTCCGGCTGCGGCACAATCACGAGGCCATCGCCCATCTTTTCTCGGTCGCGGCCGGGCTCGACTCGCAGGTCGTCGGCGAGACGGAGATCCTCGGCCAGGTGAAGGCCGCCTATGACGCGGCCCTGGCCCGCCAGTGGACCGGCCCGGTGCTCAACCGCGTCTTCCAAAAGACCTTCCAGGCGGCCAAGCATATCCGCACCCACACCGGCATCGGCGCCGGGCAGGTCAGCATCGCGACCGTCGCGGTGGATCTTGCCGGGCGCATCTTCGGCGAGCTCGACACCAGCAAGGTGCTGGTGGTCGGCGCCGGCGACATCGGCCTGAAGACCGCGCAGGCGTTCCAGAGTCGCGGCGCCGCGTCCATCACGGTCGCCAGCCGCACGCTGTCCAACGCCGAGGCCACCGCCGCGCAAACGGGCGGCTGGGCCGCCAGCCTCGCCGAGCTGCCCGAGCTGCTGCCGGCGGCCGACATCGTCGCCATCTCGACCTCCGCGCCCGGCTTTGTCCTGACCGCCGAACTGGTCGCCGCCGCCATGAAGCGCCGCGCGGCGCGCCCGCTCTTCCTCATCGACCTCGCCCTGCCCCGCGACATCGACCCCGCCGCCGCGGCGCTGGCCAACGTGTTCCTCTACAACCTCGACGACCTCGCCGCCATCGCCGAGGAGAACCTCGCGCAGCGCGAGGCGGAGGCGGCCAAGGGCCGGGCCATCGTCGCCGAGCGCACTGCGGCGCTCTGGCCGCAGGTCGCGCATTCGCTGAACCGGCCGGACTAGGCCGGGGTCACCGGCGCGGTGTTGCCGTCCTTCCGCGCGAAGATCGCCAGCAGCGCGTCGAACAGCGGCGCAGGCTTGACCGGCTTGGTCAGGATCGCGCGGAAATGGCCGCCGGGATTCTCCTTCCGGCCCGGGTTGGCGAGCAGCACCAGCGGCAGGTTCGTCCGGCCGGGCAGTTCGCGGATGTGCCGGGCCAGCGCCCGGCCGTCGAGCTCCGGCATCTGCAGGTCGATGATGGCGGCATCGAAGCGCTCCGCCCCGCCCAGCTGCCCGAGCGCACTGGCGGCGGAATCCACCGCCACCGCCTCCAGCCCCCAGTGCCGCACCATGGCGGACAGGATGCGCCGGCTGGTGGCGTTGTCCTCGACGATGAGGACGCGCCGGCCGCGCATTTCGCCCGGGCGGACGGCCTGATCCGGCGCGTCGGTGGCGATCTCATGCAGGCGCAGCACAAAGCTGAAGCTGGAGCCGCGATCAACCTCGCTCTCCACGCTGATGCCGCCACCCATCAGTTCAACGAGGCGGCGGCAGATGGCCAGCCCGAGGCCGGTGCCGCCGAAGCGGCGCGTCATCGAGGCGTCCACCTGGCTGAAGGGCTGGAACAGTTTCTCCATGTGCCCGGCCGGGATGCCGATGCCGGTGTCCCAGACGGTGAAGACCACGTCGACCTGCGGGGCGGACCGGGCCAGGACGCGAACCTTCACGAGCACTTCGCCGCGCTCGGTGAACTTCACGGCGTTGCCGACGAGATTGACCAGCACCTGGCGCAGGCGCACGGGATCGCCGCGCACCATGGCCGGGACATCCCCGGGGATCTCGCACATCAGGTCGAGCTGTTTGGCCGCCGCGGCCGGCCCGAGCACGTCGACGGCGCCCTCGACACAGTCGCGCAGGCTGAACTCGGTGTGGTCCAGCTCGAGGCGGCCGGACTCGATCTTCGAGAAGTCGAGGATGTCATTGATGATCGTAAGCAGCGCCTGGCCGCTCTGGCGGATGGTCTCGGCGGACTCGCGCTGGTCCGGGGTCAGCGGGGAGTCGAGCAGGAGGCTGGCCATGCCGATGACGCCGTTCATCGGCGTGCGGATCTCGTGGCTCATCATCGCAAGGAACTGGCTCTTGGCGACGTTGGCGCGCTCGGCGGCCTCCTTGGCCTCGCGGAGCTGGGCGGCCTGCTGCTTGCGCTGGGTGATGTCGAGCTGCAGGCCCATGAAGCCGGTGAGCACGCCCTGCTCGTTGCGCACGGGCTGGATCTCCAGCTCGACCAAGACCTTGCGGCCGTCCTTCGCGTAATTGAGAATCTCACCGACGTAGGGGCGGCCCGCGGCCCCGGCCTGGCCCATCGCCTCGAGCGTGCGGGAGTCGGTCTCGGGCCCGATCATGAAGGTGACCGGCTGGCGGCCGCGGATCTCGTCGAGGGCGAAGCCGAACAGGCGGGTGAAGCCGTCGTTGATCCACTGCACGCGCCACTCGGTGTCGGTGAGCACGACGCCGCTGCTGGTGCGGCTGGCCACCAGGGCGAGCCGGCGCGATTCCTCCTCGGCCAGGCGCAGGCCGCTGATCTGCTCCTCGGCGAGGCGGAGCGCGCGGCGGCGCGAGTGCACCAGGGCCCAGGTCAACACGCCGCCCAGGGCGCTGAGCATGAGCCCGCCGGCGAGGACCACGGCCGGGAGCGAGCTGAAATTGGCCCGCTCGAACTCCGGCCGGGTGCTGAAACGCAGCGTCCATTGCCGGCCGAAGATCATCATCGTCTGCCGGTCGTGGAAGGCGCGGGTGGCGAAGTCGCGGGCGGTGATCTCGCGGCCCGGCCCGGCGGCCAGGTGGCCGTCCTCGTCGTAAAGCAGGGCTTCCGAGCGGGTGCCGTCGCCCTCGAAGACCTCGAAGTCGAGCTGGCCGCCCGCCACGTCCGCGATGCCGGTCATCAGGTGGTCGATGCGGATGGGGGCGTAGACCCAGCCCTGCACGGCGGCGAGCCGTTCCGCCGGGGTGGTGAGGGGGACCCCCTTCTGGTAGACGGGCAGGAACAGGAGGAAGCCCGGCACCTTGCGGTGCTCGTAATCGAGGCCGATGCGGCGCGACAGCACCATCTCGTTGTTCCGCGCGGCCGACTCGGCGGCGGTCTTGCGCGTCGTGCCCGAGCCGACGTCCAGGCCGAGCACGCCGGTGTTCCGCTCCTGCGGCTCGATGGCCAGCACGACGTAGAGCGCGGGGTTGTTGCCGGCGCGCTCGATGGTGAAGCCCGGCCGGCCCTGCGCGCGCACCCGCTGCTCCACAGCCTCGAGGTCGGCGCGGTCCACCGGCTCGACATAACCGAGGCCGACGACGCCGCTGTCCAGCTGGGCTGCGGCCCGGCGCAGGTAGACCGACCATTCGGCCGCGGTGACATCCTCGCTGGCCTCGGGCAGGGCGGCGGCGCCATGCAGGAGGTGGGCCGCGGTGTTAAAGCGGAGGCGGAGGGTGTTGTTGATGCGCTCGGTCAGGCGGTCGAACCGCGCCCGCGCGGTCCGCTCGGTCTCGGCGGCCAGCAGCCACCAGCCTCCCACCGTCAGGCCGGCCAGCACGGCAAAGACCGCCCACGGCATCCAGCCGATGCGGCGGCGGGCGGCGATCTGCAGGTGGGTCGAGGGCATCGGGCAGGGATTTCGGCCGGCGGCCGGGGCCAAGGCGAATTATTTTTCCAAGGAAAACCACCTATAACTAGGGTGGCCCGCTCCGCGTGCGGGCGCGGGCCCGCTCGATGGCCGCGAGGAGTTCGGCCCGCTTGATCGGTTTGCTGATGTAGTCGTCCATGCCGGCGGCGAGGCACATCTCGCGGTCGCCCTGCATGGCGTTGGCCGTGAGGGCGATGATCCAGGGGCGTTGGGCCGGGTTCGGCCGCAGCTGCCCGAGCCGGCGCGACGCCTCCAGGCCGTCCATCTCCGGCATCTGCACGTCCATCAGGATGACGTCGTAGGGCTGCCGCTCGACGGCGGCGATCACCTCGAGGCCGTTGGCGGCGACGTCGGCGCGGAACCCGAGCTTCTGCAGCATGCTGAGCGCGACCTTCTGGTTCACGGCATTGTCCTCGGCGAGGAGGATGCGGTCCATGAAGCAGGCATCCGGGCCGGCGGCGGCCGGTGCCTCCGCCTTCTCGACCGCCTGGTCGCCGCTGCGCCAGAAAAGCTTGGCGAGGACGTCATAGAGCTGGGACGGCTTCACCGGCTTGGTGAGATTGGCGGTGAACAGGTGCGCGGTGTCCTCGCGCCGGCCGAGCGAGGAGAGCAGGATCAGGGGCAGTTCCGCGGCGGAGCGCAACCTGCGGATCTCGGTGGCCAGCATGCCGCCGTCCATCTCCGGCATCTGCATGTCGAGGATGGCCACATCGTAGACCTCGCGGCGGCGGAGCCGGTCGAGGACCTCGGCCGGATGCTCGATGGCGACGGGCACCATGTCCCACTTGCGGGCGAGGTCGCTGAGGATGCGCCGATTGGTGGCGTTGTCGTCGACGATGAGCAGGCGGCGGCCCTGGAGGGTGGCCTTGGTGCCGCCGGTGTAGACCCGCGGCTTGCTCGGCACCACGCCGGCCCGGATGGTGAAGCTGAAGGTGGAGCCCTGCCCCACCTCGCTCTCGACCCACATGCGGCCGCCCATGAGCTCGGCCAGGCGCTTGCTGATCGCGAGGCCCAGGCCCGTGCCGCCGAAGCGGCGCGTGGTGGAGGCGTCCACCTGGCTGAAGGATTGGAAGAGCCGGCCGATCGCCTCGGCCGGGATGCCGATGCCGGTGTCCTTGACGCTGAAGACCAGCTCGACCGTCTCGGCCTCGGTGGCCAGGGCGCGGACGGCCAGCAGGACCTCGCCGTGCGCCGTGAACTTCAGCGCGTTGCCCAGCAGGTTGACCAGCACCTGGCGCAGGCGCGAGGGATCGCCGGTCAGGTTCGTGGGCGTGCCGTCGGTGATCTCGTAGAGCAGGTCAATGTGCTTCTCGGCGGCGCGGGGCGCCATCAGGTCGAGCGCGCCCTCAACGCATTCGCGGAGGGAGAATTCCATGCGCTCCATCTCGAACTTGCCGGACTCGATCTTGGAGAAGTCGAGGATGTCGTTGATGATGGTCAGCAGGGCCTCGCCGCTGACGCGGATGGTCTCGGCGTATTCGCGCTGCTCGGCGGCGAGGGGCGAGTCAAGCAGCAGGCTGGTCATGCCGATGACGCCGTTCATCGGCGTGCGGATCTCATGGCTCATCATCGCGAGGAACTGGCTCTTCGCGAGGTTGGCTTTCTCCGCCGCGTCCTTGGCGGCGTTCAGCTCCTCCTGCACGCGCTTGAGCTCGGTGATGTCGACCAGGGCGTTGAGTTCCTGCGCCGGGTTGTCGGTGCCATCGCGGTAGAGCCGGCGGAAGAGGCGCACCCAGATGACCCGGCCGTCCGGGTGCAGGTAACGCTTGTCGAGGACGAAGTGGTCGATCTCGCCCCGGCGCATCCGCTCGACCAGCGCATCTTGGCGGGCCGCGTCCTCGGGATGGGTGTGCTGCTGGTAGATCTCAGGCAGGGCCCGGGCCTGCTCCGGCGTGATGCCGCTCAGGCGCACATGCTCGGCGTTGACCATGCGCGTCTCCTGGTCGCGGCCGGCGATCGCCCAGGAAAGCCCGACGGGCACGGAATCGAAGATGAAGCGCAGGCGCGCCTCCTGCCCCGCCAGCTGACGGGAGATGTTCTTCAGCTCGGTGAGGTCGGCGATGGTGGAGACCTCCTGCAGGATGCGGCCATCCGGCGCGCGGAAGACCTGCACGTTGAGCAGGCCGTTGACCTCGGTGCCGTCAAGGCGCAGGTAGCGCTTCTCGAGGCGAAACCGGTCGGTCTCGCCCCGGCGGAGCCGCTCATACTCGGCCTCCTGTTTGGCCCAGTCGGCCGGGTCGGTGATGGCGCGGTAGGAATCGTTGTCCAGGGCTTCCTCCCGGTCCAGCCCGGTCAGCTGCAACACGGCGTCGTTGACCCAGGTTTCCTGGGTTTCGCCGTAGGACCGCCAGCTGACGCCCACCGGCAGCGCATTGAGGATGAAGCGGAACTGCGCCTCGCGCCGCGCCAGTTCCTCGCCCGCGTGCTTGCGCTCCGTGATGTCGAGTTGGATGGACATGAAGCCGGTCACCACTCCGGCCTCGTCGCGCAGCGGCTGCATCTCGAAGTCGGTCCAGACCTCCAGCCCGTCCTTCGTGTAGCAAAGCATTTCGCCGTGAAACGGCCGGCCGGCGCGGGCCGCCAGGGCCACATCCTTGAACACCTTGGCGCTGGTCTTGGGGCCGCGGATGACGCTGGGGCCGAACTTGCCGCGACACTCCTCCTGCGTGTAGCCAAACAGCCGGGTGAAACCCTCGTTGATCCACATGACCTTGCCGTCGGCGTCAGACAGGCCCACGGCGTTCACCGTCTTGCTGGCCACAAGGGCGAGGCGGCGCGACTCGGCCTCGGCCTGCCGTAGGTTCGCGGTCATCAGGTCGGCCAGGCTGAGCGCCCGCACCCGCGCATTCACGAGCAGGGAGGTGACCAGCGTGGCGACCAGGCTGGTGAGCAGGCCGGCGCAGAGGACGCCCCAGGAAACCAGGGTGTTGCTGGCCTGGAGGAACCCGGCCCTTTCGCTCGTCTGCAGTGTCCACCGCTGGCCGTAGACTTCCAGCGGCTGCATCATGCCGAACTTGCGCGGCGCGGCCGGCGCCGTCTTTTGCGCGAACAGATGGCCGTCCTCGTCGTAGAGGAGCTGGTCCATGCCGGCGATGTCGCCCTCAAAGATCTCAAAATCGAGGTGCACCGCGGCCTCCTCGCTCGCCGCCGCCAGCAACTCGTCGATGCGGATCGGCGCATACACCCACCCTTCCAGGGCGGCCAGCCGTTGTTCCTCGCTGTCGAGGTGCGCGCCCCGGGCGTAGACCGGCAGGAAGAGCAGGAAACCGGGCACCTCCCGGCCGTCGTAGTTCAGCCGGATGCGCCGGGACAGGATCAGGCTGTTTTCCCGCGCCGCGGTTTCGGCCGCCGTCCGGCGGGTCGTGCCCGAGCCGAGGTCCAGTCCCAGGACGCCGCTGTTGTGCTCACGGGGCTCGATGCTCGTGACCACATAAAGCCATTCGTTCCGGCCGGTGCGCTCCACCGTGAAATCCGGCTGGCCCTCCGCGCGGATCCGGGCCTCGAACCCGTCAAGGTCGGTCCGGCGCACCCGCGCCACATAACCCAGCCCCACCACCCCGTAGTCAAAGCGCGCGGTGACCGATTTGAAATAGTCCGACCACTCCGGCGTGGTGACGTGCTCGCTGGCGTCGGAATGTGCCCGAGCGCCGTAGAGGATGTGGGCCGTGGTGTCGAACCGCGCCCGGACCAGCCCGGCCAGCCGCGCCGACTGCAGCTCGAACCGGCCCTGGTTCACCCGATGGGTCGCCCGCTCCACCAGCCACCAGGCGGTGACCGACATCACGCACCCGATCGCAAACGCCAGCAGCGGCAGGAACCGGCTGCGCTGGCGGCTGAGGGCGGGGCTCTCCGGTTCAGGCATGCAATTAATGCAAATAAAGCGCGCGCCGGAAGCGATGATTTTAAGTGCCTTAAATCAAGGGCCCAGCTGCCGCGCCAGCCAGTCCGCCGCCGTGCCGCGGGCCGGTTGCGCCAGCAGGCCCCTCAGCCGCGCCGCCTGGTCCCGCGTCTGCGCCAGCCGGCCAGGCTGCTCCAGCGCCGCTCGCAATTCCGCGCCCAGCGCTGCCGGCGTCGCCGCCCCTTGGATGAATTCGGGATACATCGGCTCGCCCAGCAGCAGGTTCGCGATGCCGATGAACTCCACGTTCACCAGCAGCCGGCCGAGCGCATAGGTCAGCGCGTCGGTCCGGTAGGTCAGCGCCCCGGGGATGCCGGCCAGTGCGCAGTGCATCGACATGGTGCCGCTGGCCGTCAGCACGGCCGCCGCGCGCACCGCGCCGGCCCCGCCGCCGGTGCGCTGCAGGGTGACGTTCGCCGGCGGTGACTCCGCCCGCAGCACGCCGAGGATTTCATCGCCGGGGTAAAGCACCACCGCGGGCCGCGTGGTGCCGGACTGGCGGTAGGCCTCGAGCAGGAGCGGGAAGATCCGCGCCACCACCTGCCGCCGGCTGCCGGGCAGCAGCAAGACCGGACCCGCCGGGTCGAACGCCACCGGCGCGGCGTAGTCGGGCGCGACAAACGGGTGGCCGACAAATTCCACCGGCAGCCGCGTGTCGGCGTAACACGCCGGCTCAAACGGAAAAATTGCCGCCAGACCGTCGAGATGCCGCGACATCTGGAAACGCCGGCCGGGGCGCGACGCCCAGATCTGCGGGCTGATGTAATAAAGCAGCCGCGTCGGCCCGCCCGCCTTGGCGGCGAACCCGCGGTCCATCAGCCCCTGCGCGATGCGGAGGTTCAGCCCCGAGGAATCGACGAAGCACACCGCGCGCGGCCGGTGCCGGCCGGTCCACTCCACAATGTCCGCGATCAATTTCTTGTAGTGGGCGATCTTGGCGATGACTGCAAAGCCCATGGCCGAACCGGCCGTCAGGTCCTGCAGCAGCTGGGCCCCGGCCGCGGCCAGGCGCGGACCGCCGAGCGCGCAGACCCGCAGGCCCGGCTGGCGGGCCCGCAGCTCGCGCAGCACGCGGGCCGCGTGTTCGTCACCGGAATGTTCGCCGGCGATAATGAGCAAGTCGACTTGCCCGCCCGTGGGAGCCGGCAGTCCAGAAGAATGCGCGGAATTACTCACAACCACCCTCCCTTGTCATTCTGAGCGCAGCGAAGAATCCAGCTGAACTCTCGCATCGGAGCGCAGGCCTGGGTCCTGATGGATTCTTCGCTGCGCTCAGAATGACACGCCTTGCGTGATTCTTTTTGCGGTTTTTTGTGGCTTTTTGTGGCCATCATTTCTGGGCCTTGCGGATCTGCTCGGTGATCGTGATCGCCACCTCCAGCGCCGACTTGCCGAGGGCGCCGCCGACCTTGGGCTGCTTCGCCTCACGCACGCTGTCGACGAAGTGCGCCAGCTCGATCGCGAGCGGCTCGCCCTTCTCGATCGGGATCTCGTGCACGGGGATCGACGAGGCGTCGCCGGCCTTGGCGAGGCCGACCTTCAGCTTCACCCCGTAGGCGATGATGTCGCTCTTCTTCACGAGGTGGCCCTTCTGGTTCATGAAATCGAGCGAGAGGTAGGCGTTGTCCTGGAAGACGCGGATCTCGCGGTTCTTCTTCATGCTCATGCGCGAGGCGGTGAGGTTGGCCACGCAGCCGCTCTCGAACTCGATGCGCGCGTTGGCGATGTCCTCGGTCTTGGAGAGCACGCTGATGCCGACGGAATCGATCTTCTTGATCGGCGATCCCACGAGGGCGAGCACGATGCCGATGTCGTGGATCATCAGGTCGAGCACGACGCCGACCTCGGTGCCGCGCGGGGTGTAGGGCGCGAGGCGCTCGGTGGTGATGTATTGCGGCCGGCCGGTGTGCTTCTCGAGGTAGCTCATCACCGGGTTGAAGTGCTCGATGTGGCCGACCTGCACCACGCAGTTGTGCTTCCGGGCGGCAGCGAGCACCTGCTCGGCCTCATCGAGGCTGGCGCACAGCGGCTTCTCGATCAGCAGGTGGCAGCCCTGCGCCAGCAGCGGCAGTGCGACGAGGGCGTGTTTGTCGGTCGGGACGACGACGCTGATAGCGTCGCAGGCCTCGCCGAGCTCGGCGATGGTGGCGAAGCGCTGGCAGTTGAACTTCGCACAGATCTCCGCGGCGCGGGCATCGCTGGTCTCGAAGATGCCGACGAACTCGACGTGCGGCAGGGTCGAGTAGATGCGGGCGTGGTGCTGGCCGAGGGAGCCGACGCCGGCGACGCCGCAACGAATCTTGCCGGGGGAGCGCTTGAACATGCCCGCATGGCAGGCAATTCCAGCTCAGGTTGCAACGCGGGAAACGCCGTCTACTTCAGCCCCGACGGCAGGCGCGGCGAGGAGATGAGCTCCCCGAAGACCCGCCAGCGCGCGGCCGGATCGGCGCCGGCCTTGGCCTCGATGTATTCCCGCACGAGTTCCTCACCGAGTTTGTAGTTGATCACGTAGCTGCGGTATTTGTCCATGAACCGCACGACCTGTTGCGCCCGCGCCGGCTCCATCAGGGCATAGCGGTTGAGCCACTCGGCTGCCGCCGCCGCGGTGATCTCGCCGTTCAGGTAGCGCCGCGCGGCCTCGTTGCCGGCAAAGGCCAGCCCCTTCGTCAGGCGCTGCACGCGGTAATAATTCTCCAGCTGCGCCACATCCAGCCCAGCCAGCGGCCAGAGCACGTCGCGCTCGAAGGCCAGGCGCCCGGACTCGGTGAAGGCGATCTTCTTGCCGAGGTTCGCCGTGCCCTCGGCGATGAGCGACTGCGGGCTGAAAAGCGCGTAGAGGGAAAACTCCACCCAGCCGCGGTCGCGCAGGAGGTTTTTCTCGAGCAGGGCGTTGTAGACGTGGTGCCCGGGATAACCCTCGTGGGCCGCGAGGTCCACCGCCCGGTCAATGAAGACGGGCAGGTCGGTGTTGACCTGGATGACGCTGTGAAAATTGCCCTTATACCAGTTGTAGCCGGCCCACGGCTTGTTGGTCACATACTCCACCGTGAAACTTTCGCCGGCCGGCAGCGGGATGTGTTGGAGCGTCTGCTCACGCGCGGCCTTGATCGCGGCCTGGAATACCGCATCGAGCCGGTCTGGCAGGATGATGAATTTCTTGCGGAACGCCGCGAGCCGCTCCGGCAGCGTCCCCGGTCCAGCCAGCGCCGCGTCGAGCTCGGTCACCATCGCGCGGAAATACTCCTCGGAATGCGTCGGCGCCACGGCGTCGAAAAGCAGGCTCGATTCCTCGTCGAACCTGAACTTGCGGCCGCCGAGCATCTCAAGGCGCGCCTCCATCGCGCGCACCTGCTTGGTCAGGTATTCGTGGCGCAGGCGGCCCATGGCATCGAGCCCCGCCAGATCAATCGCCGCAAGTCGCGGACGCAGGGCGCGGACGCGCTCCAGGATGTCAGCCAGCGGCAGCTTCTCGGCTGTCGCGGCGGCCTGCCACTCGGGCGGACCGAAGTAGGCGTCCACGAAATCGCCATCATGCACCCCGGCGGCGAGCGCCAATTTCACATAGGACTCGGCGATCGGGTTCATCTCGGTGGAAGTATCGGCGCGGAGCGCGAAGGTGGCGGCAACGAGGAAAGCGAAGGCAACGAGACGGGGGAGCAACTTCAGCATGGACCCAGCAGAGGGGTTTCCCGCACAGGCGGCAACCGTCTTGTGGAGGGCCTAGCTCCAGCTGGGCCGCGAACGTGATGTCGCGTGCGCACCTGCGGCCCAGCTGGAACTGGGCCCTCCAGTTAAATCCAGCCCGCGCGGAGCGCGGGCTCCACCCTCAGGCAAAACTACCCGCATGCAGCACCAGATGCCGGGCACAGCGGGCCGCGTGCCCCGGGTTGTGGGTCACGAGCACGAGCGCGGCCTTCTCCTCGGCGCAGACCTCGAGCAGCAGCGAGATGACTTCCTCGCCGGTGCGTTCGTCGAGGTTGCCGGTGGGCTCGTCGGCGAGGATGACGTGGGGCTGGTTCATGAGCGCCCGGGCCACGGCGACGCGCTGGCGCTCGCCGCCGGAGAGTTGGGCCGGCAGGTGCGTCGAGCGCCCGGCGAGGCCGACGCGCTTGAGCAGGGCCGTGGCGCGGGCGCGCTCGGAGGCCCCCACCCCGCCAATCATGCGCGCGCCCATCAGGACATTCGCGAAGGCGTCGAGCTCGGGGATCAGGTAATAGGACTGGAACACCATGCCGAGGAACCGGCCGCGACGGGCGGTGAGTTCACCGAGCGAAAGATTATGCGCGGCCTCGGCGCCCCAGAAGAGTTCGCCGCTGTCGGGCCGGTCCAGCCCGGCAAGGATGTTGAGCAGCGTGCTCTTGCCCGAGCCCGACTCGCCCCGGATGGAGACGGTCTCGCCGGCTCTGACGGAAAAATCCACGCCCTGCAGCACCGCGAGCGTGCGGTCGCCGCTCGGGTAGGTTTTGCGCACGCCGGCCGAGCGCAGGACTGCAGCGGAACGCTCAACGTTTAACGCTGAACTTCCAACATTTAAGGAATCGGATGCAGGCACGGACATGGACCGGTTTGAGCGTTGCGCGTTAAAAGTTAAACGTTGGGCGTTGCGCAGCGAGTTACTCGCTGCGAAGGGCCTCCACGGGTTTGAGCTTCGCGGCGCGCCACGCGGGGATGAGCCCGGCGATGGTCGAGGCGAGGATCGAGAAGATGATGATGATCGCCACGTCCTTGGGCGTCGTGTTTGCCGGCAGCGAACTGAACTGGTAGAACTTCGCGAAGGCATCCGGCCCCATGGTCATCCGCGCGATAAAGCCGACGATGTTGTCGCGGAAATACAGCAGCGTGAACCCGCCGGCCAGGCCCAGCGTCGTGCCGGCCAGGCCGATGAACAGACCCTGCACGCAGAAGCTCGCCGCGATGTGCCGCGCCCGGCCGCCCATGGCGCCGAGCAGGCCGATCTCGCGGGTCTTGCGCACCACCGTCACGAGCAGCGAGCTGGTGATGGAGAACGCCGCCACGACGACAATGAACGTGAGGAGGAAGAAGATCATGTTGCGCTCGAAGGCCAGCACCGCCTGGAAGTCGGCGTTGGCCTCGAACCAGGTCAACGCCCGCGTGTCCGGCGGCAGCCGGCCGTTGAGCAGGGCCGCGGCCTCGTATTCATCGGTGCCGGGCCTGAGGCGCACGTTGTAGCCGTGCACGCGCTGCTCGAGGCCGTAGAGGTCCTGCATCAGGCGCAGCGAACAAAGCACCGTGGAGCTGTCGATCTGCTGGTGGCCGACGTGGAAGATGCCGGCGACAAGGACATCGCGCGGCAGCAGCAGCTCGTTCTGCCGGGCGCGCTCCAGCGCCAGCGGCGAGTAGATGCTGACGACATCCCCCACCCGCACGCCGAGCGAGCTGGCCAGCAGCGAGCTGAGGATGACGGAGTCGTCGTCCAGGTTGTCGAGCGAGCCGGAGATGAGATAGCGCTCGAGCGGCACGACCTTTTTCATCTGTTCGTAATTGAAACCCTGGATGGCGGGAAAACCCGGCCGGCCCTGATACTCGATCATGATCATGCCCGACGCATAAGGCGCATAGGCCGCGACGGAGGGCGCCGCCGCCAGCACCTTCTCGACCTGGGCGGCCGCGGGTTGGTCGAGCAGCACGCGGGCCTTCACCTGCACCTCGCCCTGGGTGTCGATGATCATCTTTTTGATCTGGTGGCCGAAGCCGCCCATGATGCTCATCGTGACGAGCATCAGCGCCACGCCCAGGCCGACGCCGAGCACGGAGATCAGCGTGAAAAACGGCACCCTGCGCCCCGACGGGAAGAGCTGCTTCAGCGCGAGATAAACGGGCCAGGGCATGGTGTAAGCGGTAAGCTCTAAGCGATAGGCTGTAAGCTCACGGTGCCAATCAGTTTCTGGCTTATCGCCTGAAGCTTATTGCTTATCGCCGCTTCCGCCCGGGCGGAGCGACGGGAACAGGATCACGTCGCGGATGCTTTCGGCGCCGGTGAGGAGGATGCAGAGACGGTCGATGCCGACGCCCATGCCGCCGGCGGGCGGCATGCCGTGCTCGAGGGCGAGCAGGAAGTCGGTGTCCATCTTCTGCTGGTCCTCGCCCACCTGCTTCTCGAACATCTCCCGCTGCACGAACGGGTCGTTCTGCTCGGAGTAGGCCGGGGCCACCTCCATGCCGCCGATGATGCACTCGAAGACGTCGATGAGGCCCGGGTCCTCGGCGTTGAGCTTGGCCAGGGGACAGAGCTCCTTGGGCAGGTGCGTGACGAAGGTCGGCTGGATGAGCGTCGGCTCGATCTTCTTGCCGAAGATCTCGTTGACGACCTCGTGTGTCTCCCAGCCCGGGTGGATCTCGAGGCCGAGCTTCTGCGCGGCGGCGGTGGCCTTGGCCTTGTAGTCGGGGGCGGACCGCTCGGCGCTCAGCTTGAAGCCCACGGCCTCGTCGATCAGGTCGAAGTAACGCGCCTCGCGCCAGTCGCCGGCGAAGTTGATCAGCTGGCCGCTGGCGGCGTGCTTGATCTCGGTGGCGCCGATGACGTCGCGGCACAGGTCGGTGAAGATGGCCTTGAGCAGCTCCATCATGCCGCGGAAATCCGAGTAGGCCTGGTAGACCTCCAGCATGGTGAACTCGGGGTTGTGCTTCCGGGACACGCCCTCGTTGCGGAAGATGCGGCCGATCTCGAACACGCGGTCATAGCCGCCGACGAGCAGGCGCTTGAGGCGCAGCTCGAGCGCGATGCGCAGGTAGAAGTCGACGCCCAGCGCGTTGTGGTGCGTGACGAACGGCCGCGCCGCGGCGCCGCCGGCCACACCCTCGAGCACGGGCGTTTCCACTTCCAGAAACTTCCGAGTGGCGAGCGTCGCGCGGATGCTGGCGACGATACGGCTGCGCTGCATGAGGCGCTTGCGGGACTCCTCGTTGACGATGAGGTCGAGGTAACGCTGGCGGTAGACCTGCTCCATGTCGGACAAGCCGTGCCACTTTTCCGGCAGCGGCCGCAGCGCTTTGGAGACGAGCGTGTATTTGTCCACGCGGACGGTGATCTCGCCGCTCTTGGATTTGAACAGGACGCCCTCGGCTCCGATGATGTCGCCGAGATCGAGCTTCTTGAACGCCACGTAGGCGTCGTCGCCCACGAGGTCCTTCTTCACGTAGAGCTGCATCTGCCCCTGCTGGTCGAGGATCTTGACGAACTGGCTCTTGCCCATGTCGCGGATGACGACGAGGCGGCCGGCGACCTTGACCGGCACGGTGTAGTCCGCGCCGTCCACGTAGGCTTTCAGCGCCTCCCCCGAAAAGTGCGTCTGCGCCGCGTTGGCCCGGAAGGGATCGGTGCCGGCCGCGCGCATGTCCTGCAGCTTCTTGAGCCGCACGGCATACTGGTCGTGGGAAATGTCCGGAGGGATGTCGCTCATGGAATGGCGCAGGCTTGGTTACCGATTCCCCGGGGGCAAATGGAAAGTAAGCGCGGCCGGTTCCGGCGGCGCCGGGCGCCCCCGCTCAGGGCGCGGCGACCGGCAGGACCCAGAAACTGATCACATCGGGCCTCCAGCCATTTTCCTCGGCCCAAGGCTGGGCGGATTTGTCCACCAGCCAGATGTAGCGCTCGCCCTTGCGGTAACGCTGGACCGGGAGCATCGCAGGCGTGAGTTGCTTGAGTCCGACCAGGCCAAGCTTGCCCTCGTCGGTATAGCCCAGGTTGTTGGCCGCCTTGATCTCGCCGGGACGGGCGGTGAAGATCCGGCCGCCATTGACCTTGTTGTATTGCGCCATGCGGTGGAGCGCCACCGCACCCGGCTCATTTTCGGGCACAAAGACGAGCGTGCCATTCAACGTCCAGCCGGTCTCCTCCAGCTTGGCCCGCTCCGCCGGGTCGATCACGATCATCGTGTCCTGCGCGGCCTTGTGCAGCATGAGCCAGGACTGGGTGACCTGGGCCGTCGCCGCGAGGGGCAGAACCAGGAGAATCACGCCGGCGAGCAGTTTGAGCGAACGTGGCAGGGCCAGGAAACAACGGTGCATGATGAGGTGACCGGCCAGTGATTGGGGGAGCCGGTGCCGGTTGGCAACAGGCTTTCCGCTCACTCAGGCCGGCGGCAATCCCAGCGCGGCGCGGACGCCCGCGCCACAGGCGGCGGCCACGGCTTCCGCCGGCCAGCCGAGCCAGGCGGCGGCGTTGGCCGCCGCCCGGTCCATCGTCAGGGATGAACCGGCGAAATTGCGCTGCCCCGGCTCACGCACGACGCCATCCGCACCTACCTCGATCTCAAGCCGGCCGATGCGATAACGTCCCGGGCCGGCGCCGGCCGCGGCCATGCAGTCGGTGGTGAAAAGGACCTTCCCCGGCGGCTTCGCCCGGACAAAGTTGCGCAACACCGCCGGCGGCACATGCAGGCCGTCAGCGATGAACACCGCCGTCAATTCGTCCCGTGCGAGCAGGCGCTGGATAATGTTGTCGTGCCGCGGCAGTTCGAGCGGCACGCCGTTGCCGAGGTGCGTGCACAACGTGAGCCCGGCGGCAATGGCCGCGTCGAGCTCGGCGTCGGTCGCGGCCGAGTGACCAATCGCCGTGCGCACACCCGCCGCCGTGATGTGCCGGATAAATTCCGGTGAGCCCGGAAGCTCGGGAGCCAGCGTGATGAGGCGAATGTGTCCGCCCGCCGCCGCTTGGAGGCGGTCGAAGGCGGCCCGGTCCGGCGCCGTCATGAGTTCGCGCGGATGAGCGCCGTGATAACCCGGCAACGCACTCAGGTGCGGTCCCTCCAAATGATAACCGGCGACCATCGCGGCAATCACCGGGTCCGCCGCCCGGTAGCGCTCGATCTGCGCGAGCTTGGCGGCCATGGCCTCGATGCGATCGGTAATCAGTGTCAGCAGTATCCCGCCGGTCTGGTGACGCGCGAATGCGTCGACCGCCCGCCGCAGGTCCGCCTGGCTCAGGGCCGGATCCTGGAAATCAACGCCGGCAAACCCGTTGACCTGAAGATCGAAGAACGGAGCCATGGTTATTCCTTTCGGGCCGCTTCGGCCAACCCGGCCGGAAGCAGCGACGCCGCCGCGGGATCAAGGTGCAACGTGGCGTTGGGATGTTGGCGCAACAGGGTCGCGGGACACATCCGTCCGACCGGACCCGTGAGCGTCGCGAGGACAGCCGCGGCCTTGCGCACGGTCGGCACATGGCACGACAGCATGCCGGCCCGCGCGAACACCGGCAGCGTGATCGAGATCGCGTGCCGCGGCACCGCGTCGATGTTGGGGAAACAGCCGTCGTTGACCTGCTGCTGCCGGCACACGCGGTCCATCTCGACGACCTTCACGGCGACCGGGTCGTTAAAGTCAGCGACCGGCGGGTCATTGAAGGCGATGTGGCCGTTCTCGCCGATGCCGAGGCCGATGAGGTCGATGGGTTCGGCCGTGAGCAGCCCCGCGTAACGCGCCGCCTCGGCCGCCGCATCGGGCGCGTCGCCGCGGATCGGGTGAAACTCCGCCACCGTGATCCGGTGGAAGAAATGTTTCTGCAGGTAGTGGCTGAAGCTCTGCGGATGATCCGGCGCGAGCCCCACGTAGTCGTCCATGTGGTAGGCGACGACCGCCCGCCACACCGCGGGCTCGGCCACGGCGAGGTCGGCAAGCGCGGCATAAAAATCATTCTGCGACGGCGCGCTCGACAGGATCACGCGCGCCCGGCCGCGGGCCGCGACGGCGGCCTTCACGTGCGCGTGGGCGGCGACGGCGGCGACGCGGCCCATGAGCGTGCGGTCGGCGTGGAGATGGACGGACAGTCGGTCGACGAGGAGCGGCATGTGGTGAATATTCACCGGGCAAAATCGCCGGTGGCGGCCACAACCACAGGAATGCCGGGACGCGTCAAATTAAACCGGCCGCGCGAGCTTTGACGTTGCCAACTCACCGGCCTTCGGGCCCCGTCGGCGCGCCCGCACCGCGCGCTTACTCAATGATCAAGCCACCTCCTGGAAAAATCCGCGGCCTGCGCTGGTATATCGTCGCGCTGCTCGCGATGGCCTCGGAGCTCAACTACCTCGACCGCCAGGCGCTGTCGGTGCTCGCGCAGACGATCCAGGACGAGCTGGGCTTCACGACGATCGAGTATTCCTACATCACGTCGGCGTTCCTCGCGAGCTACACCGTGATGTATCTGGTGAGCGGGCGGCTGGTGGACTGGCTCGGGTCGAAGCGGTCGTTCTCGATCTTCGTCACCGGCTGGTCGCTGTCGACGATGCTGCATTTCTTCGCGCGCACACCGTTCCAGTTCGCCGGATGCCGTTTCCTGCTCGGCGCCACCGAGCCGGCGAATTTCCCGGCGGGCGTCAAGGCCGTCTCCGAGTGGTTCCCGATGCGCGAGCGCGCGCTGGCGGTCGGGCTCTTCAATGCCGGCACGGCGGTCGGCGCCGGCCTGGCGGCCCCGCTGGTCTCGCTGATCGCCCTCACGCTGGGCTGGCGCTGGGCCTTCATCATCACCGGCGGGCTCGGCCTCATCTGGGTGGTGATCTGGCGCCGGTTTTATCATTTGCCCAAGGATCACCCGCGCCTATCCGCCGAGGAACGGACGCACATCCTCGACGGCCAGTCGCCCGACCAGACGCCGGAGCCGATGATGCCCTGGGCACAACTGTTGCGGCTGCGCGCGACCTGGGCTTGCGTGTTCGCCCGCATGCTCACCGACCCGGTCACCTATTTCTTCATCTTCTGGACGCCGAAATACCTGCAGCAGGAACAGGGCTTCGACCTGGCTGACATCGGCAAGTTCAGCTGGATCCCCTTCGTCGCGCTCGCGCTGGGCAATGTCGCCGGCGGCCTCGTGCCGAACCGCCTCGTCCGGCGCGGCTGGACGGTCAACCGCGCGCGCAAGTCCACGATGCTCACGGCCTCGCTCGCGATGCCCGTGCTGTGCTTCACCATCGCGCAGGCTACAGTGCCGGCCGTCGCGCTTGGTTGCATCAGCGTGGCCATGTTCTTCCACGCGGCGTGGGCTAACATGACCTTGCCGGCGGAACTCCTCCCCTCCCGCGCGATCGGCTCCGTGACCGGCCTCGCCGGTGCCATGGGCGGCGTGATGGGCATCCTCTCGCAGACTGCCGTCGGCTGGACGGTGCAGAACCTCTCCTTCACGCCGGTCTTCGCGGTCGCCGCCTTCATGCATCTCACCGCCTTCCTCGGGGTGACGCTCCTCGTCGGCAAGATTGGCGCCGTCGTCGATCAGCCCGGCCCGTCCTTGAAAACCAGTTGAGCGCGGTGCGTCCGCGCACTCGCCTCGCTACGGTAGGTCAGGTCATCAATCGGCGCCAGCAACGTGCCCGTGCGCCGGCATTGGTAACGACCGCGACCCAGGGCGAGAAAATCATCCTCCGTCTGCAGGCTGACCACGTCCGGTCTCTCCGCACCCAGCACGAGCGGCCCGTGGCAGAAACGATGATAACCCGCCGGCAGCGCCGCCGTCGCGGGCTGTTCGACCGTGAGGGTCAGCGGAATATCCAGCGCCAGCACGTCGCCCGCCGCCAGCGTCAGTGAGGCGGTCATGAACTCCGCGACCTCTTGCACTTCCACCGGCCGGCCGGCCTGGGTCAGCGTGATGGCGCGCGGTGCGACGCCCGGCGGCACGAGGAAATGCCATTTCTTCGCCGCACCCGCCGTGCAGCGCAGGACCGTCCACCGCACCCGCCCGGCGTGCGGGTATTCGCTGGCGCAGCGCACCGCGATCTCGCCGTCGGGAAAACGCAGCGTGTAATCGCCCTCGAAATAAAACGGCACCCACACCGCGCCGGCCTTGGCGTCGGTCATAAGGTTGAACTGCGCGGCGCGCGCGAGGCCTTCCGACCCGCGCATCGAGCAGCACCACGGCGCCTCGAAGATCTTCGGGTGCGGCGCCAGTTGCACGCGGCCGTCGGCGCCGACGCACAGGTCGCAGCCGAACCCGCCGTTGGGTCGCTGGGCGTAGCAAAACGCGTTGAAATAAATCCGGTGCGCCACCTGCAGATAGTCCGCGTAGCCGGTCGCCCGCCAAAGCTGCACCGCGAGCAGGAACGAGTCCACCACCCCGCAGGCCTCCGTCCACTCGGGCCGGCCGAACCAGTTGTAATTGGCGTAGTGTTCCGTCTCGGCGTGCTCGCGGTAGAGCCGGTAGCGCTCCCGCACCAGCGCGAGGAGCTCCGGCCGCGGATCGACCTCCTCCCACCAGCGGAAAATCCCGCGCAGCGTGCTGAGCGTCGAGTGCGTCTGCGCGCCGATCTTCCGCACATCGAGCCGGCTGTAACGCGCGATCATGGTCTCGATCAACCCGCGCAGCTCCGGCGACGGCTCGATCGTGTAGACCTGCGTCAGCGCATCCAGCGTGAAGAACACGGTGCCGATGTCCGTCGACAACCCGACCCACACGCCCTCGTTCTTCACCGTCAGGCCGATCGGGCGGCCATCGGCGAGTTTCGCCAGCTTCTCGTCGGGATAGGCGGCGTAGAGGTCGCGCGTGGGCAGCATCAGGTTGGCCACGACCGACCGGATGACCGCCAGCGCACGCGGGTCGCGTTTCCACAGGTAATACTCGCACAGGCCGCGCAGCAGGCCGTTGTGGCCGCCGACCTGGTTCTCGTCCGCCGTGCCGACCGCATGGAGCAGCCCGATGTAGCCGCGCGCATTCAGCGCCGACGGCAGCTTCGCCATGATCTCCTCCAGGTAAAGCGGCTCGAACCGCAGGGTTTGCCCGAGGACCGACAGCCCGAGCATGGCGCGGCCGATCCAGTCGCCCGGCGCCTCGGCGGCCGTGTTGGCCTTCACCATGGCATCAAAGCGGAAGGGTTCGTCGTGCAGCCGCGAGAAATTCAGCGCACAGCGACGGTGCAGGTCGCCGGCGGGAATCACATCACCGAGGGGCAGCGGAACAGGCATGACCGGCAGTCCGGCGCACAAGGCGGCCCCGTGCAAAATGAAACGCGCTGAAAATTTGCCAGCGGCGGCCGGCCCCGCTCAGGCCTTCCGGGCGCTGGCGTAGACCACGTTGGTCTCGATCAGGCGCACATTCCACTTCTCAACGACCTGCAACACCATGTGCCGCACGCGTGCCTGCTCGTCCGGCGTCAGCTGGTCCACCACGCCCCGGTAGCCCGAGCCCATGATGATCGTCCACCAGTCCTCCGGGGTTTGCAGCGGATGCCAGCCGGCCTCCGCCTCGGCTTTCACGCCGGTAACGCCACCCTCCTCCATCATGCCGATCACAGACGCCGGCTCGCTGATGCGATCCCAGGGGTTGAAGCCCTTGTAGAGTTCCGGACGCACGGCCCGGATGGCGTCCCAAAAAATCGAGTTGGCCGGCTCAAACACGCGCGGGCCCCAGGTCGTGATGGCCAGCCGGCCGCCCGGGCGCACCCAGCGCCAGAGCCGCCGCACAGCCCCGGGCATGTCCGGCATGAAGAAGATGCCGAACACGCACACGACGGCGTCGAAGCTCGCGCCGTCCTCGGTCAGTTCCCCGAAATCGCCGACCCGGAACTCTGCTTGCGCGAGGCCGCGTTGCTCGGCCTTGGCGCGCGCGAGGTCGACCAACCCGGGCGCGAGATCGACCCCGAGCACCCAACCTTCCGGGCCGGCCCGCTCGGCCGCCGGCAGCGCCGAGGCGCCCGACCCGCAGCAGACGTCCAGCACCCGCGCACCCGGCGACAGATCGAGCCGCGCGACGGTGCTCCGCCCGAATTTGTCCCAAAACCCCAGCGCCGGCTCGTCGTAGCGGTCGGCCGCGGCATGGTAAGCCGCCTGGGCGCGCGCCGCGATGGGCTGGGGTGTCATGCCCGAAGCCTGCCGGCGGGATTTAAGCGATATCAATGGTGTGCATCTACGACTTTAGGCCCAGTAACACCCGGGGGCCCCGGTGACGAAAAAGTTGCGCCAAGCACCCCCTTGCCCGATGGTGCCCCTCCCATGACCACCTCCGCTCCCACCGCCCAAGCCCTCACGACCCTTGATTGGGGCCGGACGGGTTATGCGGACGCCTGGCAGCGGCAGGAGGAACTCGTCGCCCGCCGCAATGCCGGCGAGGTCGGCGACACGCTGGTTTTTACCGAGCACGACCCGGTTTACACCTTGGGGGTCCGCAAGGGCGCCGAGCAAAACATGATCTGGGACGAGGCCGAGCTGGCGAAGCGCGGGATCGCAGTCTTCAAGTCCAACCGCGGAGGCGACATCACTTACCACGGCCCCGGCCAGATTGTGGGTTATCCAATCATCAACCTCGCCGCCCGCAAGGACCTGCACGCCTATCTCCGCCTGCTCGAGCAGGTCATGATCAACACCGTCGGCACCTTCGGCCTCGCCGCCGCCCGGCGCGAGGGCAAGACCGGCATCTGGCTCGGCCCGCGCAAGATCGCCGCCATCGGCGTCGCGGTGAAGAAATGGACGACCTACCACGGCTTCGCGCTCAACGTGGACGCCGACCTCGCCCCCTTCTCCGGCATCGTGCCCTGCGGTATCACCGACGGCACAGTCACTTCCATGGCCGCCGAGCTTGGCCGCGCGCCCTCGGCCGAAGAGGTGAAACGCGTATTGGCGCTTGAATTCCAGACCTTGCTGCCGAGATTCTTCGCCGGTCAATGACACCCACCAACCGCAAACCCGACTGGCTTCGCGCCAAGCTGCCCTCCGGCCCCGCCTACCAGGCCACGCGCCGCCTCGTGGAGGACAACAAGCTCCACACGGTTTGCCAGAGCGCCCAATGCCCGAACATCGGCGAGTGCTGGTCGCGCGGCACAGCGACGGTCATGATCCTCGGCAACATCTGCACGCGCTCCTGCAATTTCTGCGCGATCCAGACCGGCCGCCCCACCGAGTTCGACCTCGGCGAACCCGCCCGCGTGGCCGACGCCGTCGCCAAGATGGGCCTCAAGCACTGCGTCATCACCTCCGTCGCCCGCGACGACCTCAAGGACGGCGGTGCCAGCGTCTGGGCCGCGACCATCCGCGCCACCAAATACCGCAGCCCGCAGTGCGCGATCGAGGTGCTCACGCCCGACTGGAAGGGCCGCATGCACGACCTCGACACCGTGCTCGACGCCAAGCCGGACATCTTCAACCACAACGTCGAGACCATCGAGCGCCTGCAGAAGCCCGTGCGCGTGCAGGCCCGCTACGACCGCAGCCTCTCCGTGCTCCGCCACGCGAAACAACGCGGCTTCACGACCAAGACCGGCATCATGCTCGGCCTCGGCGAGACGCCCGCCGAGGTGGAGCAGTGCCTGCGCGACATCGCCGCCGAGAAGGTGGACATCCTCACCATCGGCCAATACCTGCAGCCCACCCCCCAGCACTGGAAGATCGACCGCTGGGTGACGCCCGAGGAGTTCAGGCACTGGAAGGATTTCTGCCTCGGCATCGGCTTCGGCGTCGTGGAGTCGGGCCCGCTGGTGCGCTCCAGTTATCACGCCGACGAACAGTCCGCAAAATACACCGGCGACGAGCACCTGAACACGAACCCGACGCTCGCGTCGGCGTGACGGGTTTGTGACGTCTGCGGCGTTGCGCCGCCATAAAAGTTTGTTTGGTTGGAAGGATGAAGCTCCGTCCCCTTCTGTTCTCGGTCCTCTGTCTTCTGTCCTCGGGCCACGCCGGCACGCTCGTCTCCGGCCCGATGCTCGGCTACCAGGCCCACCGCGAGGTGTTCCTCTGGGTCGAGACGAAGGACGCCCGGAAGGTCACCCTCGACTACTGGCTCGCTGGCCGGCCGGAGACGAAAAAGACTCTCGAGCACGCCAACCTCACGGCCACACCCGCCGGCGGCCAGATCTCGTCGTTCCGGCCCGGCCTGCTGGAGATGGGCGCCACCTATGACTACACGCTGAGCATCGACGGCGTGGCGCAGAAGACCGCCGCCCCGGCGAAGTTCCGCACCCAGGCGCTGTGGGAATGGCGCACGCCACCGCCGGACTTCAAGTTCATCACCGGTTCCTGTGCCTACATCAACGACGTGCCTTACGACCGGCCCGGCGAGCCCTACGGCCGCACGGTCGAGACGTTCAGGCTCATGGGCGACAGCGGCGCCGACTTCATGGTCTGGCTCGGTGACAACTGGTATTGGCGCGAGGCCGACTTCGATTCCGTCAGCGGCCTCTGGTATCGCCCGTCGCACGACCGCGCCAGCCCCGAGATGCAGAAGCTCCTCGGCGCGATGCACCACTACGCCGTGTGGGACGATCACGACTTCGGCCCGAACGACTCCAACTGGTCCTACGAATACAAGGCCGAGGCGCTGAAGATCTTCCAGGCCTACTGGGGCAACCACAGCTACGGCGAACCGGAGAATCCCGGCGTCTACTCCAAGTTCTACTGGGGCGACGCCGCGTTCTTCCTGATGGACAACCATTATCACCGCGACGCCGCCGACCTCGACCAGGACAAGCATCCGGAAAAATCCCAGTGGGGCCGCCGCCAGCTCGAGTGGCTGAAGCAGTCGCTCCTGCAGGCCAAGGCGCTGCGGCACTTCACGTTCAAGTTCATCGCCACCGGCAACCAGATGCTGCAGACCGAGCCCCGCGGCGAGCCGCACGAGCTCTACCGCCGCGAGCGCGAGGAGCTGATGGATTTCATCCGCGAGAACCAGATCACCGGCGTCGTCTTCCTCACCGGCGACGTCCACCACTCCGCCCTCTACCGCCGCCAACTCACCACCAACGGCCCGTGGATCTACGAGATCACCTCCTCGCCGCTTTCCAGCAGCTCCTGGGAGGTCGAGAAGAGCGACAAGGCGAACGATCCCTATGTCATCCCCGGCACGCTGGTTGGCGACCAGAATTTCGTGACCGTCGCCGTCACCGGCCAGGGTGCCGACCGTGCGCTGACGCTCACCTGCACCGACAAGCAGGGCGCCACCCGTTTCACGCACACCATCAAGGCCACCGACCTGGGCTACGTCCCGCCCCGCCGCCGCGCGCCCTGAAAGGCGTCAAATACCCTCGAAGGTAGGGCGGACCGGCCCGGTCCGCCACGCTTTGCCTGTTGCATGCATTCGTGGAGCGGCGCACCGGGCCGGTGCGCCCTACCTTTCTCGACACCCTCTGAGCACCGCCGCGAGATTTCCCTCGCAGAAAGTCGCGCCGGGGCTAATCTATTGTCGGCAAAGCACCTGACATGGAAACCAAGAAGAAAATCGTCGAGAACTGGCTGCCGCGCTACACGGGCGTGCCCCTGAAAAGCTTCGGCCGCTACATCCTGCTCACCAACTTCGACCGCTACGTCGAGCTGTTCGCCCACTGGAACCGCGTGCCGGTTCACGGCCGCAACAAGCCGATGACCAGCGCCACAGCGCACGGCATCACCATCATCAACTTCGGCATGGGCAGCGCCACCGCCGCCACGGCCATGGACCTGCTCAGCGCCATCAAACCCGAGGCCGTCCTTTTCCTCGGAAAGTGCGGCGGCCTCAAGCACCGCGCCAAGATCGGCAGCCTCATCCTCCCCATCGCCGCCATCCGCGGCGAGGGCACGAGCAACGATTACTTCCCGCCCGAGGTGCCCGCCCTGCCCTCGTTCGCCCTGCAGAAGGCCATCTCCACGACCATCCGCGACCACAAGAAGGACTACTGGACCGGCACCGTCTACACGACCAACCGCCGCGTCTGGGAGCACGACACCGACTTCAAGAAATACCTGAAGAAGGTCCGCGCCATGGCCGTCGACATGGAGACTGCCACCATCTTCACCACCGGCTTCGCCAACGAGATCCCGACCGGCACGCTCCTCCTCGTCTCCGACGAGCCCATGACCCCCGAGGGCGTGAAGACCGCCGAGAGCGACAAGAACGTGGACGACAAGCACGTCGCGATGCACCTGCGCATCGGCATCGATTCCCTGAAGCAGCTCATCAACAAGGGTGTCACGGTCAAGCACCTGAAGTTCTGATAATGCCCCGAAGGTAGGGCGGACCGGCCCGGTCCGCCGTCTTGCACATGAATCCGGCACCGGCAGATTTCCCCCATCGCACGAAACTGCCGCACCTGCCTCCGCCGTGGGTGAAACCTGGCTCGCTCTTTTTTGTTACGATCTGCTGCACCCCACGGGGCCGGAACCAGCTCTGCGTGCAGACCACTGCCGCGATGATATTCGAGTCTGTTGAGTTTCGTCAGCACCGGTCCGACTGGCATGTCACCTTGCTTCTGCTCATGCCTGATCACTTGCACATGCTTGTCGCATTCCCTCACGAGCAGGACATGGTCAAGGTTGTCACCGATTGGAAATCCTTGCTGGCCCGCAAGACGGGGGTGGCCTGGCAGCGTGACTTCTTTGATCATCGCATCCGGTCCGGAGAAAGCTGGGAACAGAAGGCCGACTACATTCGGTTGAATCCCGTGCGCGCCGGCTTGGTTGCACATCCGGAGCACTGGAAGTTTGTGTGGGAGCCCAAAGAAGGCGGACCGGGCCGGTCCGCCCTACCTGAAACACCGCCATGCTGATCAGAATCAAAGGCGCGATCTCCAACTGCTACCTGCTGCTTGGCGAGAGGCCCGTGCTGGTGGACACCGGCGCACCCGGCGACCTCCGCACCATCCTCGCGGCACTCAAGCGGCACCAGCTCGCGCCCCGAGACCTCGCCCTGATCCTCCTCACGCACGGCCACAGCGACCACGCCGGCTGCGCCGCGGAGCTGAAGCGCCTCAGCGGGGCGCAGGTTGCGATCCACGCCGGCGACGCCACCCTCGCCCGCACCGGCCGCAACGGCGTCATCGCCGTGCAGGACGCCCTCGGCCGCATCCTGCGGCCGTTCGTGGACGAGCAATTCGAGGCCTTTGAGCCGGACCTGGTCTTCCAGGAAGGCATCGCGCTCGAGCCCTACGGCCTGCGCGGCCGCGTGCTGCCCACGCCGGGCCACACCGCCGGCTCGGTCTCCGTCGTGCTCGCCAGCGGCGAGGCGCTCATCGGCGACGTGCTGCGCGGCAGCCTCGTGTGGCCCAACAAGGCGCGCGAGCACTACTTCTGCAACGACCCGGTCCGCAACCAGCGCAGCATCGTGCGGCTGGCGCGCGAGGGGCTGCTCCGCTGCCATCCCGGCACCTTCGGCAGCTTTCCCGGCGCCGAGCTCGGACGCTACCTCACCACCGAGGGGGGCGAGGCCTTCGAGCTCTCCGGCGAGCCGGTGTGACCGGACGCCAGCCGCCTCACGGCGTCACATCCACCCAGAACGGCACGAAGACCTCGTTGCCGCCCAGGTTCACCTGCGCCCAGATGACGTAGCGGCCGGGCGCGGGGATCGTGACCTTGAAGTTCAGCACGGGCCGCAGCGCGTCAGGCGGCTGGCTCAGGTCGGTCTCGTTCGGGTGCAGGTGGGCGAAGCCGCTGCGGGCCTCGTCGAACGCCACCAGGTGCGCGAACGCGCCCATCACCGGCTGCAGCGGCACGGGCACCTTGTCCCGGCCCTGGCTCTCGATCCGGAACTTCAGGTCGGCCACCTTGCCCGCCTGGAACGACGGCGGCGTGACGAGCTCGAAATTGAAGCGCGCCACCTGCGCGGTCGTGTTGGGCTCGCGCACCACCGTGGCCACCGTGCCGGGCACGGTGAAATCAGCCGAGGCGTAAAGCCCGCGCTGCGTCGCCGCGGGGGTGAAATCGGCAAACACGCGGTAGGTGCCGGCGCGCTGCGGCGTAAGGGTGAAAACCCACTCGCCGGCCCGCCGGCCGGGCTCGGGGTGCACGTGCTGGTAGTCGTTGAGCGTGGGATCGACGATGAGCAGGTGGAGCTTGCGCGTGTGCGCGACGATCAGATCCTCGGGCGCCACCGGCTTGCCGCTGGCCGTGGCCAGCCGGAGCGTGAACCTGGTCTCCTGGTCGCGCGCCGGCTCGCGGTCGGCCTGCAGCGTGACCACCACCGGCGAACGCACGGCCACGACCGGGATGAACTGCGGGTTGGCGGGATCGCAGAATTCCAGCGCGCCCTTACCCTCCATCCGGAAATCCATGTGGTTGAGGTTGCTGCCCGTCGGCAGCAGCCGCACGCCGGCATAGAGCGCCAGCGCCACGACGGTGATGACCGCCACCTGCCGGTTCGTGCGAGCGTCGGTCGCCATGTCAGCCCTTCTTCAGCCGCTTCACGAAATCGTCCACCAGCCACGCGCTGCCGTCGACGCGGTAGCTGATCCGGCCCTCCTCGTTGATGAGGACGGTCGCGAGGGTGTGCTTGATCGTGGCGCCCTCGAACTCGCGGATGACGCCGAGCTGCGCGAGCATATGGCGCACCGCGGCATCGGGCCCGGTGAGGAACGACCAGTTCGAGGTGTCGAGGCCGCGGAGCTGCGCGTATTCCTTCAGGACGCCCGGGGTGTCGTATTCCGGGTCGAGCGAGATGGAGACGAGCTCGAAGTCCTTCGCGCCCGCCGCCTTCGCGGCCGCCTGCAGCTGCGCCATGCGCGCGGTGGCGGCGGGGCACATCGTGGCGATCGGGCAGCGGGTGAAGATGAAGTTGAGCACGATCTGCCTCCCACGGAACCGGCTGCCCGCGACCGCGCGGCCCTCCTGGTCGAGCAGGGTGAACTCGGGCAGGTTCTCGCCGATCTCGCGGTAGGCCTCCTTGCCGCGCATCGTGGTGTCCTGCGCCAGCGCCTTGGCCGCGGCGTCGAGCGCGCGCTGCGTGGCGGCGTCGTCCGGCCAGATTTTCTCGAGGTAGAATCCATCGGGCCGGTCCACGAGCTCGGCGCGGATGTGCTGCCCCTCCTTGGCAATGGCCAGGTCGCCCTTGGTCACCTTGAACTCCATCGTCATCGCCGGCATGTAGCCCTTGATCTCGTTGTGATGGACGAGGAGCGCATCGCGTGCGGCGTCGACCTTCACGATCTCACCCGTGATCGGGAAGCGTTTCTCGGCGGGGGCCGCCGGCGCGGCCGCCACGGGCTCCTTCGCCGCCTCCTGCCTGCTGCAGCCGGGGGCGCAGGCCGCGGCCGCCATTAGCAAACATGCGGCCAGCCGCACGGGGGGCGAATAACTCGGCTTCATCGGACACACACATTTGCCACCCGGAGGAATTGTCAAAAGGTTTGCGCTGCCCTCACCCGAGGTATCACCTGCCGATTCCCCGTCCAAAACGCCGCCTGATGACCCGCACCTCCACCTTCAAGCCCGCGCTCGCCGCGTTCGCCACCATCGGCAGCGGCTGGGTCTTCGTGCTCGTGGCGCTCGGCGCCTTCACGACCAGCATCGGCGCGGGCATGGCCTTCCCGGACTGGCCCCTGTCCAACGGCTCGGTCAACCCGCACGGCTGGCTGACCGAGATCGACAAGTTCGCCGAGCACTCCCACCGCCTGTCGGGCGCCGTGATGGGCTTCATCACCATCATCCTCGCGGTCTGGCTGCACCTGCGCGAGGAACGCCGCTGGCTGCGCCGGCTCGGCTGGTGGGCCCTCGGCATCGTCATCGTGCAGGGCCTCATCGGCGGCAAACGCGTGCTGCTCGACTCCCTCAGCGTGCCCGGCTTCGACATGACCCTCGGCCAGATGCTGCGGCTGCCGCACGGCATGCTGGCCCAGGTCTATGTGTGCATGCTTTTCGCCATCGTCGCCGGCCTGTCGCGCGCCTGGGTGGAGAACACGCTCGGCGAGGCCGGTCCGCGCGTCCGCCGGCTGGGCTGGTGGTGCGTGGCGCTGGTCTTCGTGCAGCTCGGCGTGGCGGTGACGATGCGGCACAACTACGCCGGCCTGGCGATCCCCACCTTCCCCTACTCCACCGCCGAGGGCGGGCTGCTGCCGGCGCATTGGGACTACAAGGTGGTGCTGCACTTCACCCACCGCGTCATGGCGGCCGTGATTGGCGTGATGATCCTCATCTACGGGCATTTCCTCTCGCGCGAAAAGTCCCTGATCCCGCCCCTGCGCGCCGCCAGCGTCCTGCTGGTCGGCCTGGTCGCCGGCCAGATCTACCTCGGCGCCCAGATCATCTGGACCGGCCGGAGCGTCTACATGACCACGGGCCATGTCATCCTCGGCGCCCTGACCCTCGCGATCACCTTCGGGGTGGCTTTTTTCACGCAGCGCGGCTCGATTGAACGGGCCCGTCCATGACCCAGACCGAGGAACAGCTCCAGCCCGGCCCCACCGCCCCCGCCACACCCACGACCTGGCGGCATTACCTCGAGCTGACCAAGCCGCGGCTGAGCTTCATGTCGGTCATCACGGCGATGGTCGGCTACCTGGCGGCCCTGCCCTTCTGGGACTGGCTGCGGACTTTTTACGTCATGCTCGGCACGGCGTTGTGCGCCGGCGGCGTGGCCGCGCTGAACCAGTGGATGGAAAGCGACCTCGACGCCAAGATGAAGCGCACGGCGGACCGCCCCATCCCGACGGGCCACGTGCAGCCGGGCTCGGCCTTCATCGTCGGCTGGCTGATGTGCATCGCCGGCCTCGCCGTGCTGTTCCGGCAGGTCAACGGCATGTCGGCCTTCCTCGCGCTGGCCACCATCGTCGCCTACCTCGCCATCTACACGCCGGCCAAGCGCTGGTCGCGCTGGAACACCGAGATCGGCGCCATCAGCGGCGCGCTGCCGCCGATGATCGGCTGGGCCGCGGCCGGCCGCTCCAACGACCCGCTCGGCTGGACGCTCTTCGCCATCCTCTACACCTGGCAGATGCCGCACTTCTTCGCGCTGTGCTGGACCTACCGCAAGGACTACGCCGCCGCCGGCATGAAGATGATCTCCGTGACCGACCCCAGCGGCCGCCGCGTGTCGCGCCGGGCCTTCATCTGGACGGTCCTGCTGGTCGCCTCAAGCGGCCTGCCCACCCTGCTCGGCTACTGCTCGTGGTATTACTTCGCCTTCGCCGTTGCGCTGGGCCTGTGGATCCTGCGGTCCGCCATTCTCTTCCTGAACCCGGACAAGCGCGAGACCGAGGCGCGCCGCCTGTTCCTCATCTCGATCGCCTACCTGCCGCTGCTGCTGACGCTCCTCGTGGCCGACCGGCTGGTTTTCCGGCTCTAAACAACATGACCGTCTCCGACATCCCCACGCTCAACGCCGCGCTCAACGCCACCGCCACGGTGCTCATCACGGCGGGCTTCGCCTTCATCAAGCAGGGCAAACGCGACCTGCACCGCGTCTCGATGCTGAGCGCCGGCGTGGTCTCGGCCCTTTTTCTCGTCGGTTACGTGTCCCACAAGATCCTGATGCGCGGCGTGCACACGCCCTTCGGCGGCGACGGCGCGTTTCTCCGGGCCTTTTATTACACGATGCTGCTGACCCACATCGTGCTGGCCATCGCCATCGCCTACCTGGTGCCGCGCACCTTCTGGTTCGCGATCAAGGGCGACTTCGAGACCCATAAGAAGTGGGCGAAGTTCACCTTCCCCATCTGGTTTTACGTGTCGGTGACCGGCGTGCTGGTGTATTTCTTCCTCTACCAGTGGTGGCCGGCCACCCCGGCGGGGTGATTGATCGGAGCCGGAACTCATAGTCCCGCCGCCAAATAAAAAAGCCGGACCCGCGGGTCCGGCTTTCGCATTAGTTCGGGTATTCGCTCAGTTGACCACGAGCACACCCTTCATGCCCGACAGGAAGTGGGCCGGGAAGGTGCAGACGAAGGTGTATTCGCCGGGCTCGGTCGGGGCCTTGAAGACCAGTTCCTCGCTCTGCTTGGGCCCGAGCAGCTTGGTGTGGGCGATAACCTGGTCGGACAGCGCGGCCGGGATGTAATCAGTGGCCATCGCGGTGACCGCGGCGTCCACATAGGCCTTGGCGTCGGCACCCTTCTTCAGGATCACCAGGTTGTGACCCATGGCGGCCTTCGGCATGTTGCCGGTGTTGGTCAGGGTGATCTTGACCTCCTGACCGGCCTTCACCTCGAGGCGGGTGACATTGAACTTCATGGTGTCGTTAGCGGTGACCTCAAAGGTCGCGGCGGCGGGGGCAGAGGGGGTGGAGGCGACCGGCGCAGCGGTCTGGTCTTTCTGGCCGCAGCCCGCGAGAAGCAGGCTGCCCGCCAGGACGGGGAGGAGGAGGTGTTTTTTCATGGACCGGGACTATCGCACAACCGGCGGCAGGGCGCAATGACCTAGGTCAAGATTGTGCGTCACTAATGCCCCGGTCAGCCGGGGTTAATACCCGGGACAAAGCCCGGATTTTGGCGCGGTTTTGTAGTTGAAATGGGGTTCTTTTTCCAAACTCTGGCCCTGCACACTTGCCGCAGCGCACCACGCTGATGCCGCCAATGTTACACATGACCCGCACACGCACCGATCAATCCAAAGTTTTCCGCTTCGCCACCGCTTTTCTGGCCGGCCTCAGCCTGTTCTCCATGACGGGTTGTGCCTGGATCAACAAGGTCTTCACCCTGAGCGGGCCGCAGTCCACCATGATGTCCGAGGGCCCGGTCGCCAAGGCCCAGTGGGACCTCTTCATGGTCACGGTCTATGTGACCACCTTCATCTTCGTCGTGGTCGGCGCCGTGCTGGCCTACGCCCAGATCAAGTTCCGCGCCAAGGACGCCAATGCCGAGAAGTCCGAGCCACCCCCGCAGGGCCATGGCAACCCGATGATCGAGATCGGCCTCATCGCCGCCTCCGTCGCCCTCCTTGTCATCATCGCCGTCCCCACCGTCCGCGACATCTGGTATACCCATGACGTCCCGGAGGCCGAGAAGGCCAACGCCATCGACATCAACGCCACCGGCTACCAGTGGTGGTTCAAGTTCGAGTATCCCTCCGAGCTGGTGAAGCTCCCCGCCGGCGGCGAAGCCCCCCTCGTCACGGGCAACGAACTCGTCGTCCCTGCCGGCCGCCCGATCCGCGTGCACCTGCGCACCATCGACGTCATCCACAGCTTCTGGATCCCCAAGCTGGCCGGCAAGGTGGACATGATGCCTAACCGCGCCAACTTCCTCTGGTTCAAGGCCGACCGCCCGGGCTACTTCTACGGCCAGTGCGCCGAATACTGCGGCGAGTCGCACGCGATCATGAAGTTCCGCGTCATCGCCCTCGCCCAGGCTGACTACGACAAGTGGCTCGCCAACCAGAAGCAGCCCGCCCGCACCGTCTCGGCCCAGACCGCCGCCGCGGCCGACCTGCCCCGCGTCCAGTTCGCCAGCTACAAGGTCGGCGACGGCCGCGCCCTCGCCGGCTCGCCCGAGTTCGACGCCAACCCCTTCGCCGCGTGGCAGAAGCTCCAGGAACCCGCCGCCGAGAACACCGCGCTCATCGCCACTGGCCGCCAGCTTTTCGGTGAAAAGACCTGCATGAGCTGCCATACGATTCGTGGGCACTCTGCCATCATTAAGGGGCAGGAAGCACCCTTCATCGGCATCACCGGCCCCGACCTGACCCGCGTCGGCGCTCGCTCGACCATCGCCGCCGGCGTGCTTGAGAATACCCCGGAGCGCCTGAGCCAGTGGCTGCACGACCCCGCGCACTTCAAGCCCGGTAACAAGATGTATTTCGGCGGCTACCTCGTTATGGAAGGCACCGGCAGCGACGCTAAGTGGAAGCAGAACTTCACGCTCAACGACACAGAGATCGACGCCCTCGTCGCCTATCTGCACAGCCTGAAATGAGGAAAAAAGTGAGAGTGAAAGTGAAAGTGTCCTGACAAACCAAGCACCTCCGCCCTTTTCCACCCTCACCCTCACTTTCACTCTACCCTCTCCGGTCCACTCTCACCCTCACTTTCACTCTCACTTTTTTATGGCAGAAGCACTGGTTAAAAACGCTTACACCGGCGGCGCGCATGCGCCGGCCAAGAAGGCGACCTTTGATTTGTTCGCCCGCCCGACGGCCAAGACCGGCCTCGTCAGCTGGCTCACCACCGTCGATCACAAGAAGATCGGCATGCTCTACGGCGGCTTCGCCATCTTCTTCTTCCTGGTCGGCGGCCTCGAGGCCCTGCTGATCCGCACGCAGCTTATGCTGCCGAACAACCGCTTCATCAGCGCCCAGCTCTACAACGAGCTGTTCACGATGCACGGCACCACGATGATCTTCCTCGCGGTGATGCCCCTCAACGCGGCGTTCTTCAACCTGCTCGTCCCGATCCAGGTCGGCGCGCGCGACGTCGCCTTCCCCCGCCTCAACGCCTTCTCGCTCTGGGTCTGGGTCGTCGGCGCCATCCTGCTCAACGTCGGCTGGATCTCCCACGCCTTCCCCGCCACGGGCTTCGGCGGCGCCCCGGACGTCGGCTGGTTCGGCTACGCCCCTCTGACCTCCAAGACCTTCACCCCCGACCTGTCCACCGACCTCTGGGTGCTCGGCCTGCAGGTGCTCGGCCTCTCCTCCATCGTCGCCTCGCTGAACTTCATCGTCACCATCATCAACATGCGGGCCCCGGGCCTCACGATGATGCGCCTGCCGGTGTTCACCTGGATGGCCCTCGTCACCAGCTTCCTGCTCGTCCTCGCCCTGCCCGCCATCGCCATCGCCCTCGTCGAGGTCATGATGGACCGCAACTTCGGCACCAGCTTCTTCGAAGTGTCCGGCGGCGGCCAGCCCATCCTCTGGCAGCATCTCTTCTGGGTGTTCGGCCACCCCGAGGTCTACATCCTCATCCTGCCCCCGATGGGCTACGTCTCGGAGATCCTCCCGACCTTCGCCCGCAAGCCCCTCTTCGGCTACCCGATCATCGTGTTCTCGGGCGTGGCGATCGGCTTCATCGGCTTCGGCGTGTGGAGCCACCACATGTTCACCACCGGCCTGGGCAACGTCGCCACCGCGGCCTTCGCCCTCGCCACCATGGCCATCGCCGTCCCGACCGGCGTCAAGATCTTCAACTGGATCGGCACCCTCTGGGGCGGCCAGATCATGACCCGCGTGCCAATGATGTTCGCCCTCGGCTTCATCTGGATGTTCATGCTCGGCGGCTTCTCCGGCATCATGCACTCCGCCGCCCCGGCCGACGCCCAGCAGCAGGACAGCTACTTCGTCATCGCCCACTTCCACTACGTGCTCATCGGCGGCGCCACCTTCGCGCTGCTGGCGGCGATCCACTTCTGGTTCCCGAAGTTCTTCGGCCGCATGGTGCCCGAGTTCTGGGGCAAGGTCTCCTTCTGGCTCATCTTCGTCGGCTTCAACTGCACGTTCTTCCCGATGCACTTCCTCGGCCTGAACGGCATGCCGCGCCGCACCTGGACCTACGACTCCAACATGGGTTGGAACGAGGGCAACCTGTTCGCCACCCTCGGCGCCTACCTGCTCGGCATCGGCATCTTCACCTACTTCGCCGTGCTCGTCTGGTCGCTCTTCAAGGGCAAGATCGCCGGCAACGACCCGTGGGACGCCCGCACGCTGGAGTGGTCCATCCCCTCGCCGCCGCCGGAGCACAACTTCGCCGCCATCCCGACCGTCCACGCCCGCGACGCCTGGTGGTATGAGAAACACCACCAGGACGAGATCGCCAAGGAGAAGGCCGAGCACATCAAGGCCGAGGAATCCCATGGCGGCATCCACATGCCCGACCAGTCGTGGTATCCGCTGTTCGCCGCCTTCGGCCTCTTCATCGGCGCCTACAACTTCGCCCAGCTCCACCACCCGCTGGTGCTGTTCGGCAACCAGGTCTTCGCCTCCCACCTGCCGCTCGCCCTCACCGGCGGCGTGATCATGGTCAGCGCGCTCTACCTCTGGGCGCTCGAGGGCCCCGGCGGCTACCACATCCACATCGGCGCCGACGGCAAGGTCACCGAATCCCGCGGCGACCACCACTAAGCTTATCTGGCTCTCAACTCCCAGCTCTCAACTCTCCACTATTTCATGAGCAGCCACGCGGCCACCGGTCACATCGACCACCACCACGACCACACCACCTCGACGGGCATTCCGAACAAGAAGCTCCTCTGGTGGGCCTTCCTCGCCTCGGACTGCATGTTCTTCGGGGCGCTGATCTCGACCCACATGGTCTACCGGCTGAACCCGCCCCCGGGCAACGCCGTCCCCACCCAGGTCTTCAACATCGAGCTCACGTCGTTCTCGACGTTCATCCTGCTCATGTCCTCGCTGCTCATGGCCCTCGCCGTGAACGCCATCCAGCGCGGCAACGTGAAGAGCACCCGCACCATGCTGCTGGGCACGATGTTCTTCGGCTGCATCTTCCTCGGCGGCCAAGTCTACGAGTTCGAGCATTTCGTGCACGCCAAGCACATGACACTCTCGAACAGCATCTTCGGCTCGACCTTTTACACCCTCACCGGCACCCACGGCACGCACGTCGCCATCGGCGTCCTCCTGCTGGGCATGATGTATGTCCGCACCTTCAAGCCGGCCAACGGCGGCGGGCTGTTCCGGAACTTCGCCCACCTGCTCACGATCTGCGTCACCTTCGGCGTGGCCTTCATCTGGTTCGTCCCCGGCCTCATCGAGGTCGTCTACGGCCTGCCGATCGGCGACCTCCTGAAGCGCGCCGCCATCCCGCTGGCCGTCGGGGCCGCCGGCCTCGTCTCGCTGTTCTGGCTCGGCCGCACCAGCGGCCCCGTCGAGTTCGGCGAGAAGAACGCCATCGATGTCGAGGCCATCGGCCTCTACTGGCACTTCGTCGACATCGTCTGGATCATCATCTTCACCGCCGTCTACCTCCTGGAGTATCTCTAACATGTCCGCTCCCGCCACCGCTCCCGCCGCCGCCGGCCACCACGAGCCGAGCAAGTTCCACTTCTACATCCAGGTCGCGATGATCCTGTCCGTCGTGACGGGCATCGAGGTCGTGCTGGTCTACCTGCCGCTCGCCAAGTGGTTTGTCGTCACCACCCTGCTGTTGCTCTCCGCCGGCAAGTTCATGGCCGTTATCTTCTATTTCATGCACCTGCGGTGGGACAAGGTGTTCTGCACGATCCTGTTCTTCATCGGCCTGGTGCTGGCCGGCGGCACGATGTGGGCCCTGCTCCATCTCTTTGGCGCCGACGCCGCCAAGCCCCTGACCGCCGCCGCCCTCGAGACGGCCCGCCTGGCCGTCGCCTGAGCAACGTCCCAGCCTGCTTTTCAAGCCGCGCCGCAAGCGCGGCTTTTTTTGCGCCCGGTGCGCCTTTTGGTGGCCATTCTTTTCCGCCCGCGTATCAGTAGGTCTCCATGATCGACTGGACCCACTGGCATAATGAACCCTTCCTCATCGGCGGGCTCATCTTCCTCGGGTGGCTCTATGCCCTGCTGACGGGGCCGCTGCGCTCCCGGCTGGCGGCGGACACGGCCTACCCGCGCCGCAAGGCGATCATGTTCTACTCGGCCCTGGTGATCTTCTACCTCGCCGTCGGCTCCCCCCTCGACCAGGCGGGCGAACGCTACCTGCTCAGCGCCCACATGCTGCAGCACCAGCTGATCATCTACCCGGCCGCCATCCTCTTCCTGCTGGGCCTGCCGGACTGGCTTGTGCGGCCCGTCACCGCCCGCCTGGCCCTGCAACCGGTCCTGCGCGTCCTGACCAACCCGGTGGTCTGCGGCGCCATCTACACCGCCACCCTGACCGTCTGGCACATGCCGACCTTCTACGACCTGGCCCTGCAGAACCGCCCCGTCCACATCGCCGAGCACTTCATGTTCTTCGGCTCGGCGCTGTTCTACTGGTGGCCGCTGCTGAGCCCGTCCAAGGAATTCCCGCCGGCCAGCTTCGCCTGGCAGATGCTCTACCTGCCGGGCGTGCTCATCGCGATGACCCCGGTCTTCGCCTACATCACCTTCTCGCCCGACGTCCTCTACCCGACCTATGAGTTCGCCCCGCGCATCACCTACCTGACCGCCGCCGCCGACCAGCTGCTGGCCGGCGCCATGATGAAGCTCGTCGGCATGGCCGTGGCCATGATCGCCTTCGGCGTGAGTTTCTACCGCTGGTATCAGGCCACCGAGAAGAAGCATCCGGCGCTCGGCAAAACCCAAGCCTTGGGCACCACTAAGCCACACTAATGGGTCACTAATCAGAGCAGCCCTGATTTTCCATTAGTGATGATTAGTGTGCATTAGTGGTTAAAACTGCCTTGGTTTTCTTCCCTGATGCCTGAGTCGAATTCTACTCCTCCTGATCCGGCCCCCCACAAGCGCCGGCCGCGCTATGCGGGGAAAAACCCGCGGCGCTTCGAGGAGAAATACAAGGAACTCGACCCGGCCCGCTACGCCGCCGACGTCGCCAAGGTCCTCGCGTCGGGCAAGACCCCCGCCGGCACCCACCGGCCCATCATGGTGGCCGAGATTCTCGAGGCCCTGGCGCTCGAACGGGGTGATACTGCCGTGGATTGCACCCTGGGTTACGGCGGCCATGCCCGGGAAATGCTGGCCAAACTCGCCCCCGGCGGCCGCCTGGTCGGTCTCGACGTCGATCCGATCGAACAACCCAAGACCATCGCCCGGCTCCGCGCCGCCGGCTTCGGCGAGGAAATCTTCACGCCCGTGCGCAGCAATTTCGCCGGCCTCCCCAAGGTTCTCGCCGAACTGGGCCTGTCCGGCGTCGACGCCATCCTCGCCGACCTCGGCGTGTCCTCGATGCAGATCGACGACCCGGCGCGCGGCTTCACCTTCAAGACCGACGGCCCGCTCGACCTCCGCCTGAACCCGACGCGTCCGCCCTCCGCCGCCGACTGGCTCGCCAAGGTTTCTGAGGCTGATCTGGCCGCCGTGCTGGCCGAGAACGCCGACGAGCCCAAGGCCGCGTTGCTGGCGCACGAACTCGTGGCCCGCCGGGCCGCCACGCCCTTCACCCGCACCCGCCAGCTGGCCGACGCCATCCGGGACATTCTCCGCCTGCCCAAGCCCGTTCGCGGCGAGGAAACCGACGACACAGTCGTGCGCCGGGTCTTTCAGGCACTGCGAATCGCCGTGAACGACGAGTTTGGTGTGCTCGACCTCTTCCTGCGCAACCTGCCCTATGCCCTGAAGCCCGGCGGGCGCGTCGCGATCCTGACCTTTCATTCCGGCGAGGACCGCCGGGTGAAACACGCCTTCAAGGCCGGCCTGCGCGACGGTCTTTACTCGGCCGTGAGCGAGGAAGTCATCCGCGCCGGCCCGGAGGAACTCCGCGCCAATCCCCGCAGTTCCTCCGCCAAGCTCCGCTGGGCGGTGCGGACCAGGTAGGGCGCGGACTCCGCTCCGCGCCTCGGTAGGGGGCGTTGCCCTCAACGGCCCAGGCGCTTGGGGGCAAGCGCCCCAACCATCGGCGGGATGCGGTGATCCCGCCCTGCAATAAAAAAGCCGGACCTGCAGGTCCGGCTTGGCGGCACATCGGCGAGCCGTTTCGACAAGCTCAAGGCCCCGAGCCTGTCGCGGGGCGACGGCCCTACGTGAAGAATTCCACTTCTCAGGCGCCGGCCGGGATAAGGTCGTCGACCGAGTCGCTCTCGACGTTGACGTCGGCGAAGAGCCAGGTGGAGAGGTAGCGCTCCGTGCTGGACGGGATGATCGCCACGATCTGCTTGCCCTTGTTTTCCGGACGCTTGGCGAGCTGGATGGCGGCCCAGACCGCGGCGCCGGAGGAAATGCCGACCGGGATGCCGTCGAGCTGGTTGACCTGCTTCGAGACCGGGCCGGAATCGGCCTCCTTCACGCGGATGACCTCGTCGTAGATCTTGGTGTTCAGCACGCCGGGCACGAAGCCGGCGCCGATGCCCTGGATCTTGTGCGGGCCGGGCGTGCCACCGGAGAGAATCGGCGACGCATCGGGCTCAAGAGCGACGATTTTGATCGACGGCTTGCGAGCCTTCAGGACCTCGCCGACCCCGGTGATGGTGCCGCCGGTGCCGATGCCCGAAACGATGATGTCCACCTTGCCGTCCGTATCGCGCCAGATCTCCTCGGCGGTCGTCTTGCGGTGGATGGCCGGGTTGGCCGGGTTGGAAAACTGCTGGAGGATGATGCTGTTCGGGATCTTGGCGGCCAGTTCCTCGGCCTTGGCGATGGCACCCTTCATGCCCTTGGGCCCCTCGGTGAGGACGACGCGGGCGCCGAGGATCTTGAGGAGCTTGCGGCGCTCGGTGCTCATCGTCTCCGGCATGGTGAGGATGAGCTTGAGGCCCTTGGCCGCGGCGACGAAAGCCAGCGCGATGCCGGTGTTGCCGCTGGTCGGCTCGATGATGACGCTGTCCTTGGTGATCTTGCCGGCCTTGATGGCGTCATCGATCATCGAGAAACCGATGCGGTCCTTGACGCTCGAAAGGGGGTTGAAGAATTCCAGCTTGAGCAGGATCTCCGCCTGGGCGCCGTGGGCGGCGGCGGTGCGGTTCAGGCGAACGAGCGGCGTGTTGCCGATGGTCTCGGTGATGTCGTTGTATATCTTGGCCATGATCGTCGTGGGTTGAGGTTGTGAGTTCAGTTGAAAATGCGGGAAAAGCAAACCCCGGGGGTGTCTTATTTTTCCGTGCCCCAGCGGCGGTGCAGGAACCTCTCACAGGGGGCAAAGAGGGTCTTGTCCGTCAGCAGGCCGATGGCCACGATGACGAGCATGATGGCAACCACCTGCTCCATGGCGTTGAGTTCGCGCCCGTAGTGCAGCAGGTGCCCGAGGCCGAAGCCGGTCAGGATCGTGACATAAATCTCCGCCGCCATGAGCGAGCGCCAGGCGAAGGCCCAGCCTTGTTTCATGCCGCTGACGATAAACGGCAGCGACGCCGGCAGCATCACATAGACCCAGGTATGCACCCCGGTGGAGCCCATCGTCCGGGCCGCCCGGATGTAGATCGGGTTCACGTTACGCACCCCGGTCTCGGTCGCCAGGATGACCGACCAGAGCGTGCCCATGACCACCACGAAGAGCATCGCCCCCTCGGTTTGGCCGAACCAGAGCAAAGCCAGCGGCACCCAGCACACGCTCGGCAGTCCCTGCAGGCCCAGGGCCAGCACCCCGAGGGTGTCGCGCAGGGCCTGCACCCGCGCGGTCAGGAAACCCAGCGGCACACCCGCCAGCAAACCGATGACATAGCCGGCCAGGAGCCGCTTCATCGTCACGACCAGGCTGGACCACAGCGAGCCATCGAGGGCGATCTCCCCAAGGTAGCGGCCCACGCTTTCCGGCGAAGGCACCAGGACCGGCGACCAGATGCGCCGCGTGTAGGCCCAGTGCCAGGCGGCGATGAGCAACAGGAAGAAGCCGAGGGCGGTCAGGGAGCGTTTCATCAGATGCCGGCTCCGTGTTCCAGGTAATCCTTCAGCGCCCGCGTGATGCGGGTCGCGTAACCCGCCACCTCGACGCTGTTGATGTCGCGCGGCCGGGAAAGCGTGATCGGGAACTCCTCGCGGATGCGGCCGGGGTGCGGCGAAAACAGGATGACCCGGTCGCCCAGGCTCACCGCCTCGCGGACATTGTGCGTGACAAAGACAATCGTGACATGCCGCTGCGCCCAGATGCGCTGGAGATCGCCATAGAGCTGCTCGCGCGTGAGCGCGTCGAGCGCCGCGAAGGGCTCGTCCATCAGCAGCACGCGGGGATTGGGCGCGAGGGCCCGGGCGAGGGCCACGCGCTGCTTCATGCCGCCCGACAGCTCGTGGATGTTGGCGTGCATGAATTTCTCCAGCCCGACCAGCTTCAGGTAGTATTCCGCCAGCTCGCGGCGCTCGCGGTCGTCGAGCCCGGGCTTGCGCTTCAGGCCGAACATCACGTTGCCCAGGGCATCGAGCCAGGGGAAAAGGGCCGATTCCTGGAACATCATCATGCGCTCGCGGCTCGGGCCCTTGACGGGCTGGCCGCCCGCCACGACACCGCCCTGCCCCGGCATTTCCAGGCCGGCGATCATGTTCAGCAGGGTGGATTTGCCGCAGCCGCTGGGGCCGACCAGGCACACGAACTCGCCCTCGGCCACCTGGAGGCTCACCTGATCGAGCGCGTGCACGCGCCCGCGCGAGGTTTCGAACCATTTCGAAACCTTGTCGATGGCCAGGCGCGCCGAGGGCGGCGCGGGCAGTTCGGTGGACAGGGTCATGGCACGGCTCCAAACATGCGGTCGAGCGGGATGGCGTTGCGTAGGAAACCGACCCCCTGCGCCTCCGCGACCAGCACCGCGAACTGTCTCTGTGTCACCTGGTCGGTAAACTTCAGCCGGCCCCACGCGCTCGACACGATCGTCGCGGACATCTCGCGCTTCATCTCGGCGCTCAATCCGGCCCGCACCTGCGCGCGGGCCTCGTCCGGATGCTCGTTCAGCCAGGTCGTCAGTTCCTGATGCGCCGCCTTGAATTTCGCAACCAAGGCCGGATGCGTCCTGATGAATTTCGCGCTGCTCACCAGCACGGTCGTGACGGAGTCCGGCTGCTCCAGAAAAACCCGGCCCTTGGCCTCGAGTTCCAGGCGCGAGACCCACGGCTCCACCGTCCAGACCGCATCCAGTTTGCCCTGCTGGAACAACGAAAGCTGCTCGGGGTTGGCCGTGGGCAGCACCCGCACATCGCCCCCGGTCAGGCTGACCTTGTAGCCCTGCTGCTTCAGCCAGGCCCGCGCAGCGACATCCTGGGTGTTGCCCAGTTGCGGCGTGGCCAGCCGCAGCCCCTTGAACTGGCTGGCCTGCGTGATCCGACCGTCACCGGGCACCACCAGCGCGGCGCCGCCCAGCGCCGAACCGGCGAGGACGCGGATCTCGTCGCCCTCGGAGCGGATGAAGGCGTTTAGCGCGGGATTGGGCCCGACATAGGTCAGGTCGATGGAGCCGGCAAAAATCGCCTCCATGGCGCTCGGGCCGGCGTTGAACGCATACCACTGGATCGTGACCTCCGGGCCGAGGCGCTGCTCAAACCAACCGCGCTGCTCCCGGGTGGAGTGGCTGCCCATCACGCCCTGGGCGTGGGTGATGTTGGGAAAATAGCCGACGCGCAGCGTGACTTTCTCCGCCCGGAGCCAGGTTGATCCCAGCAGGCCCACCAGGACCAGCATCAGCCAATGGCAACCGCCGCGCTTCATATCGCGTAGTCCCCCAGCAATTGATGGATTACTCCCTCGGTGGGACTCGGGCGTCCGCCGCGACCCTTGAGGGGCTTGGCCTTGGGGTGCGCCGGCGAGGGCTCCTCAGCGCTGAACGGCAGCGGCCGGCCGTTGGTAATCATCTTGCGGGTGGTGACCTCGACGACGTCGGCCAGCGTGTAGCGGTCAAGGATGGCGGCGATGGCGTTGCGCACGTCGAGCATCAGCATCCGCAGGCCGCAGTGGGCCTCGTCCGGGCAGTTGCACGGCGCGTAGGCCGTCTGGCTGACGCAGCCGATGGGCGCCAGCGGGCCGTCGATCAGGCGGACGATCTCGCCGATGTGGATCTGGCTGGAAGGCTTGGCGAGCCGGTAGCCGCCATGCTTGCCCCGTTCGCTCTCCACGAAGCCGGCCTCGCGCAGCTGCTGCATCACCTGTTCAAGGAACTTGATCGGCAGGTCCTCGGCCTTGGCCAGCTCCGTCACCCGCACCAGCGAACGCCCCACCTTGGCGGCGATGCCAAGGTTGATCAGGGAGCGGAGGGCGTATTCGCCACGTTTGGAGAGTTTCATAGGACAGTATTTGAATCTACATTAATTCAGTATGGATTAAAGCAAGGGCTATTTTGCTGCTTTCCAATGTTCTATGACACAAGGGCTAAAGCTTCAGCCTCAGCCCGTCGTAAGCCAATTGGACGCCCCGGGGCAGCTTCCGGTTCCATGTCTCGTGCTCCACCCCATGGGTCAGGTGCGTCAGGTAAGTTGTCGGGGAGGCGATTTCGGCCGCGGCGGCACAGGCTTCCTCAATGTTCATGTGCGTCGGGTGGGGCTCGACGCGCAGGCCGTCCAGGCACACCACGTCGGCTCCCGTGGCCAAGGCCACAGCCTCGCGGGGGATGCGTTTGCAGTCGGAGTAATACACGAATTTTTTGCCCGACGACTTTTCCTGAAACACCAGGCCGAGCGTGTTGACGCCGCCGTGCGGCAGCAGCGTGGAGTGGATCGTGCCCTGCGGGAATTCCAGGACCGGCGGCATGATCACGAGCTTGAAGGCCGCATAACCTTTCGCCACCGGGCGCTCGGCGATCGCGTAGGGAAACATCGCCAGCACGCGCGCCATGCCCTCGTCGGTGGTGTGGATCGGCAGGGCCGTGCCGCCGCGCAGGTCGCAGAAGCGCCGCAGGTCATCCATGCCCGTGATATGGTCGTTGTGGCCGTGCGTGAGGATGAAGACGTCGAGCTGACGGATGTTCTCCCGCAGGCACTGCAGCCGGAACTCGGGCGACGCGTCCACCTGGATGTGCAGCCCGTCCATCACGACATGGATGCTCGCCCGCGTGCGCCGGTTGCGCGGGTCGGCCGAGGTGCAGACCGCGCAATCGCACGCGATCATCGGCACCCCCTGCGACGTGCCCGTGCCCATGAAGATGACTTCCATGCCCGCAGCGAAACACGGCCCCGGCGCGGACGGAAGCAAAAGAAAAGGCGCGCTCCGGAGAGCGCGCCTTGAAACTGATGCGATTGGATCGACCCGGACTTAGTAGTCCATGCCGCCCATGCCGCCGCCACCGTGGCCGCCGCCGGGGGCCGGAGGAGCGGACTTCTCCGGGAGGTCGGTGATCATGCACTCGGTCGTCAGGAGCAGGCCCGCGATCGAGGACGAGTTCTGCAGCGCGGTGCGCGTGACCTTCGTGGGGTCGACGACGCCGGCCTTGACCAGGTCCTCGTATTCGCCGGAGGCGACGTTGTAGCCGTAGTTGCCCTTGCCGGCCAGGATGTTGCCGACCACGACCGCACCCTCGACGCCCGCGTTCGAGCAGAGCATGCGGATCGGGTGCTCGACAGCGCGGCGCACGATCTGGGCGCCGATGGCCTCGTCACCCTCGAGCTTGAGGCTGTCGATGACCTTGACGGTGCGGAGCAGCGCGACACCGCCACCGGCGACGATACCCTCTTCCACGGCCGCACGGGTCGCATGGAGGGCGTCTTCGACGCGGGCCTTCTTCTCCTTCATCTCAACCTCGGTGGAGGCACCGACGTTGATGACGGCGACACCGCCGGCGAGCTTGGCGAGGCGCTCCTGGAGCTTCTCGCGGTCGTAATCGCTGGTGGTCTCGTCGATCTGGCGGCGGATCTGCTTCACGCGGCCCTGGATGTCGGAGGACTTGCCGCCACCTTCAACGATGGTGGTGTTCTCCTTGTCGACGACGATGCGCTTGGCGCGGCCGAGGTCGGCCGCGGTGAGGTTCTCGAGCTTGAGGCCGAGGTCCTCGGTGATGCACTTGCCGCCGGTGAGGACCGCAATGTCCTCGAGCATGGCCTTGCGGCGGTCGCCGAAGCCGGGGGCCTTGACGGCGCACACGTTGATCGTGCCGCGGATCTTGTTCACGACGAGCGCGGCGAGGGCCTCGCCCTCGACTTCCTCGGCGATGACGAGGAGGGGCTTGCCGCTCTTGGCGACGGTCTGGAGCAGCGGGAGGAACTCCTGCAGGTTGGCGATCTTCTTCTCGTGGATGAGCACGTAGGCGTCCTCGAGGACGGCTTCCTGGGCCTCCGCGTTGGTGGCGAAGTAGGGCGACAGGTAGCCCTTGTCGAACTGCATGCCCTCGACGACGTCGAGGGTGGTCTCGATGGACTTGGCCTCTTCCACCGTGATGGTGCCGTCCTTGCCGACCTTGTCCATGGCGTCGGCGATGATGTTGCCGATCGTCTCGTCCCAGTTGGCGGAGACGGTGGCGACCTGGCGGATCTCCTCGCGGTCGGAGACCTTCTTGGAGATCTTGTGCAGCTCGGCGACGGCGGCCTCGACGGCCTTGTCGATGCCGCGCTTGAGGTAGATCGGGTTGGAACCCGCGGTGACGTTCTTCAGGCCTTCGCGATAGATGGCCTCGGCCAGCACCGTGGCGGTGGTGGTGCCGTCGCCGGCGGCGTCGGAGGTCTTGGAAGCGACTTCCTTCACCATCTGGGCGCCCATGTTCTCATAGGGGTCCGGAAGCTCGACTTCCTTGGCGACGGTGACGCCGTCCTTGGTGACGGTCGGGGAACCGAATTTCTTGTCGATCACGACATTCCGGCCCTTGGGCCCGAGGGTGACCTTGACGGCGCGGGCGAGGATCTCGACACCGCGGAGGATTTTCTGACGAGCGGCCTCGTCGAAGAGGAGTTGTTTGGCTGCCATAGTAGTTTCTGAGTTTTAAGAGTTAATATTGGGTGCGACGCGGCCGGTTAGCCGATGACGCCGAGAATGTCGTCCTCGCGGACGAGCGTGAACTTCTGGTCGTCGATCTTCACCTCGGTGCCGCCGTATTTGGAGATGAGGACCTTGTCACCGACCTTCACCTCGAAGGGCGTGACCTTGCCGTTTTCGTCCTTCTTGCCGGTGCCGAGGGCGATGACCTTGGCCTCCTGCGGCTTTTCTTTGGCGCTGTCCGGAATGATGATTCCGCCGCGGACTTGTTCTTTTTCCTCGATGTGCTGCACGAGCACGCGATCACCGATGGGTTTGATGTTCACTTTAGCCATATTGGTTTTTGTGGTTGGGGTTTAAGTGTGGTGGTTAAGAAGGACGAACCCGCCCCGCGGAAAGCGGGAGCGGGCTCGCACTAAAGTTACTTTTTCTCGTCGTCGACGATCTCGACATCGGCATCGACGACCTTGCCCTCGGCCTTCTTGGCGGCCTTGGGCTCGGCGGTCGGGCCGGCCTCGGTGGTCGTGGCGCCAGGCTGGGCACCCGCGGCGGCCTGGGCCGCCTGCGCCTGCTGGTAGAGCTCGGCGCCGATCTTGGAGAGGTTCTCGAGCGCGGCCTTCATCTTCGCGGGGTCGTTGGACTCGAGCTCCTTCTTGCCCTCGGCGATGGCGGCCTCGAACTTGCCCTTCACGTCGGCGGGGAGCTTGTCGCCCGCGTCCTTGAGGGTCTTCTCGAGCTGGTAGATCGTCGTGTCGAGCTGGTTCCTGGTCTCGACGGCCTCCTTGCGCTTGGCGTCCTCGGCGGCGTTGAGCTCGGCCTCCTTGGTCATCTTCTCGACCTCCTCCTTGGAGAGGCCGGACGAGCCCTGGATGGTGATCTTCTGCTCCTTGCCGGTGCCGAGGTCCTTGGCGGAGACGTGCAGGATGCCGTTGGCGTCGATGTCGAAGGTGACCTCGATCTGCGGCGTGCCGCGCGGCGCCGGCGGGATGCCGTCGAGCTTGAACGTGCCGAGGTTCTTGTTGTCGCGGGCCATCGGGCGCTCGCCCTGCAGGACCACGATCTCGACGCCCGGCTGGTTGTCGCTGTAGGTCGAGAAGGTCTGCGTCTTCTTGGAGGGAATGGTGGTGTTGCGCGAGATCATCGGCGTGGCGACGTCGCCGGCCGTCATGATGCCGAGCGTGAGCGGGGTCACGTCGAGCAGGAGCACGTCCTTGACGTCACCGCGGAGCACGCCGCCCTGGATGGCCGCGCCGACCGCGACGACCTCGTCCGGGTTCACGCCCTGGTGCGGGACCTTGCCGCCAAGGTTCTTGGCGATGTCGACGACCTTGGGCATGCGGGTCATGCCGCCGACGAGCACGAGCTCGTCGATCTTGTCGGAGGCGATGCCGGAGTCCTTGAGACAGTTCTTGAAGGGCTGGATGCAGCGCTCGAAGAGGCTGTCGCAGATCTGCTCCATCTTCGCGCGGGTCAGCTGCAGGTTGAGGTGCTTCGGGCCCGAGGCGTCCGCCGTGATGAACGGCAGGTTGATGTCGTAGGTGGTGGCGGAGGAGAGGGCGATCTTGGCCTTCTCGGCCTCTTCCTTCAGGCGCTGGAGGGCCATCGGGTCCTTGCGGAGATCGATGCCGTTTTCCTTCTTAAAGCTTTCCACGAGCCAGCCGATGAGGGCGTCGTCCCAGTTGTCGCCGCCGAGGTGGGTGTCGCCATTGGTGGCCTTTACCTCGAACACGCCGTCGCCGATCTCGAGGATCGAGACGTCGAAGGTGCCGCCGCCGAGGTCAAACACGGCGATCTTCTCGTCCTTCTTCTTGTCGAGGCCGTAGGCGAGCGAGGCGGCCGTGGGCTCGTTGATGATGCGGAGCACGTCGAGGCCGGCGATCTTGCCGGCGTCCTTGGTGGCCTGGCGCTGGGCGTCGTTGAAATAGGCGGGGACCGTGATGACGGCCTGGCTGATCTTCTCGCCGAGATAGGTCTCGGCGTCGGCCTTCAGTTTGCCGAGGACGAACGCGGCGATCTGCTGCGGGGCGAACTGCTCGGTCTTGTCGCCGACCTGGACCTCGATGTAGGCGTCGCCATTCTTGCCGGCGACCACCTTGTAGGGGAGGTTCTTGGCCTCCTCGCTGACCTCGGTGAATTTGCGGCCGATGAGGCGCTTGGCGGAAAAAATGGTGTTCTTCGGGTTGGTCACGGCCTGGCGCTTGGCGGCCTGGCCAATGACGCGCTCGCCGGTCTTGGTGAACGCCACGACGGACGGCGTCGTGCGCGCGCCCTCGGCGTTCGGAATGACCACCGGCTCGCCACCCTCCATGATCGCCATGCAGGAGTTGGTCGTGCCCAGATCGATGCCTAGAATCTTGCTCATGCGCGTTCTCTAGCAATGCCCGTGCCCCTGCCCCGACCGTTTCTTTTATCATTAATAGACAGTCATTTATAAGAAATACGTGTGCCCTCAAATGATCGCCCCATACTCATTTCAGGGCCACCGTGGCACAACTTTCCCGGGCTGTGTCACACTGTGCCACGGGGTGGGAAGGAGGTTCAGCAGGCTGGCGCACAACAAAGCCAGACACCCACCATTGTCCAAAACCACTGGTTGAAAAACCCGCCCCCTCACCTACGGTCCAGCGCATGGAGACCTTGCATGTGCCCGCGACGGTGCCGGTGATGACGTTGCCCAACACGGTCTTCTTTCCGCAGGCGCTGCTGCCGCTCCACATCTTCGAGCCGCGCTACCAGCAGATGCTGCGCGATGTGCTCGCCAGCGACCGGATGTTCGCCGTCGCCCATCTCGATGCCCGGCGCCAACAGGATCCCAAGCTGGTCGAACCGCTCCACCTGACCGCCTCGGTCGGCATCATCCGCGCGTGCCAGAAGGGGGAAGGCGACACCTCCAACCTTCTCCTTCAGGGCATCTGCCGCGTCACGGTGAAGAAGATCGTCCGCGAGGATCCTTACCGTGTCATCGCCGTGAAGCCGCTCACCACCACCGCCGGCACGCACCACGCCGAGCTCGAGGTGTTGCGGCTCGAGGTGATGCGCCTGCTCAGCGTCCGCCGCCGCCTCGGCACGCCGGCGCCGAAGGGCATGACCCAGTTCCTCGAGAGCATCGACGACATCGACACCTTCGCCGACATTGCGGTCTTCAACCTCTGCGAGGACAGCGCCATCAAGCAGCAGCTACTCGAAACCCTCGAGACCCGCCGCCGCCTGCAGCTCTTCGCCGCGTCGCTCAAGTCCGAGATCGAGGCCCAGCGCCTGCGCCGCAAGCTCCAGGGCCACCTGCCCGACGACCACATCGTGGATAACTGAGCGGACCTCCGAAACGGTTCTCTTAGCGTGCCACTTCAGCGCTGATTCCGGGCTGGCTTGCCAGCCGTAGCCGCAACGAAAGCGTCGCATATGCGTAGCCGGCCAAACTCTCGATTACTTACCCGCTCTGGTCCCGCACCGAGCGAAGGATGGAGCCGCTTGTCGGATTTGAACCGACGACCTACTCATTACGAATGAGTCGCTCTACCAACTGAGCTAAAGCGGCGAAAATCGAAGCGGCATTCGGCGGATTTGCCCCGGGTGAGGCAAGCACGTTTTTGAAACTCTTCCCCGGCACCCACATGACCGTTGTTGCCGTCCGCCCCGCGGGGTCCTAAACCTGCCCGCCTTGAAGACCGATCTCTTCGATTACCCGCTGCCTGACAGGCTCATCGCGCAGCAACCGGCCGACCGGCGCGACGCCTCTCGCTTGCTCGTCGTGCACCGGTCGGAGCACCGGATCGAGCACCGGCATTTCCGCGACTTGCCGGAATACCTGCAGCCCGGCGACTGCCTCTTCCGCAACAACGCCGCGGTCATCCCCGCCCGCCTGCACGCCATGCGCCCCACCGGCGGACAGGTCGAGTGCCTGCTGCTTCGTCCCGCCTCTGCCGCCAGTGAATGGTGGTGCCTGGTCCGCCCCGGCAAAAAACTTCCCGCCGGCGCGACCTTCGGCCTCGACGGCGTGTTCACCGCCACCGTCCGCGAAAAAACCGACGACGGCCCGGTGCGGGTCGCCTTTGCCACCAACGACGGCGACATCCTCGCCGTGGCCAATCGCATCGGCGACATGCCGCTGCCACCCTACATCACCGGGCACGACAACGACGCGGCCCGCTCCATCGACCGCGAGCGCTACCAGACCGTCTATGCCGACCGCGCGCACCAGGTCGCGGCGGCCGCGCCGACCGCCGGCCTGCATTTCACGCCGGAACTGCTCGCGCAGCTGGCGACCCAGGGCATCTCGACCGCCGACCTCACGCTGCATGTCGGGCTGGGCACGTTCCGCCCGATCGCCACGGATCACGTCGAGGATCACCCGATCCATCGGGAGGTGTATGAAATCCCCGCCGTCACCCAACAGGCACTCTTCAAGCCCGCCCAGCGCCGCATCGCCGTCGGCACCACCTCGGTCCGCACGATGGAGCACTACCTGTCGCTCCACTCCGCGCCAACCGGCCGCGATTTCCTGGGCGAGGCCGACATCTTCATCTACCCGCCCCGCACGTTCCGCGGAGTGGATGCGCTTATCACCAATTTTCACCAGCCCCGCTCCACCCTGCTCTGCCTGGTGTCCGCTTTCCTGACGCCCGGCTCGGCCGACGGCATCGTCTGGCTGAAGGAAATCTACGCCGAGGCGGTGGCGCGCGAATACCGCTTCTTCAGCTACGGCGACGCCATGCTTATTTTGTGAAAATTTCGTGACCAACCAGTATGTAGTTGCATTAGCAACTACTCGGCCTATCCCTGTCCGCGAATTCGCTCCCTAACCCATCACCACACTAATATGAAACGCCTCCTAGCCCTGTTCGCCGTCCTCAGTCTCGCCGCCAGTTCCCAGGCCGCGGTCGAGGTCTATAAGATCGATGCCACGCACTCCTCGATCAACTACAGCCTCCGCCACATCCTTTCCAAGTATACCAGCAGCTTCACCAAGCTCAGCGGCGAAATCACCGTCGACCGCGACAACCTCGAGAAGAGCAGCGTCACCGCCACCATCGACGTCGCCAACCTGACGACCGACAGCGAGGGCCGCGACAAGCACATCAAGAGCCCCGACTTCTTCGACACCGCCAAGTTCCCGACCGCCACCTTCAAGAGCAAGTCCTGGAAGAAGACCGGCGAGAACACCTTCGACGTCACCGGTGACCTCACGATCAAGGACATCACCAAGGAGGTCGTCCTCAAGACCACGCTTCTCGGCTTCGGGCCCGGCATGCGTCCCGGCACGCTGCTCTCCGGCTGGGAGGCCACGACCACGATCAAGAAGTCCGAGTTCGGCCTGGCCGGCCCCGCGATGCTGCAGAAGGCGCTCGGTGACGATGTCGCCATCACGATCAACATCGAGGCCGGCGCCAAGCAGGGCTGAGCCTTCTTCCCCACCCACTCGCGAGGACGGCCCGCAAAGGCCGTCCTTTCTTTTTGCCTGCCAGCTGTGCTACCCTCTCCGTTGTGACCCCCGAGCAAGTCCAGTCCCTGGTGGAAGATGCGACCTTCGATTACACGATGGGCGACCACGACGCCGCGCTGGCGAAGCTCGCCCGCGCCTCCGCCGCCGCGCCCGACGCCTTCGAGGCCTGGCACGCGCTTGCCGAGATCAACTTCTCCCTGCGCCGCTTCGACGCCGCCCTCGCCGCCGCCGACCGCGCCCTCGCCCTCCGGCCCGACGACCTCTTCATCAACACCACCCTCTCCCGCATCTGGATGGAAAAGGGCGACAAGGCCACCGCCGAGAAATACGGCGCGCAGGCCAAGATCCTCAGCTGGAAGGACCAGTTGAAGAACCCCGAGGCGGCCAAGGACGGGCTGTAGGGCGTGCCCGGTCGCTGACCCCGCCCAATAAACCCAAGGTGGAGCGCGTTGCCCCCAACGCGCTTTCCGCAGCGCCGGTTTCATAAGCGTATTGAGGGCAATACGCTCCACCATCCGCCGGACAGGCCCGTTGACAGCCGTCCGCGCCCACCCGTAGCCTTTCCCCATGGAAAGACCCGCCTACCTGCTGGAATTCGAGAAACCGCTCCGCGAACTCGAAAAACAGCTCGAAGCCCTCCACCAGCAGTCCCTCGAGAACAACATCGATATGTCCGCCGAACTGGCGACCATCGAGGCCAAGATCGACGCCACCAAGCGCGACATCTACGAGAACCTGACCCCGTGGCAGCGCGTGCAGGTCGCCCGCCACCCGAAGCGGCCCTACGCCCTCGATTACGTCGCCGCGCTGTGCGAGGACTTCCAGGAGCTGCACGGCGACCGCCAGTTTAACGACGACCGCGCTCTGGTCGGTGGCACGGCCTTCTTCGAGGGCCGCTCCGTGATGATCATCGCCCAGCAGAAGGGCCGCGACACCAAGGAAAACATCGTCCGCAATTTCGGCATGCCCCAGCCCGAGGGCTACCGCAAGGCCCTCCGCCTGATGAAGCTCGCCGAGAAGTTCGGCCTGCCGGTCATCACCTTCATCGACACTCCCGGCGCCTATCCCGGCGTCGAGTCCGAGGCCCGCCACGTCTCCGAAGCCATCGCGGTCAATCTCCGAGAGATGGCCATGCTCAAGGTTCCCTCCGTCGCCGTCATCGTCGGCGAAGGCGGCTCCGGCGGCGCGCTCGGCATCGGCGTCACCGACCGCGTGCTCATCTTCGAGAACGCCTACTATTCCGTCATCTCGCCCGAGGGCTGCGCCGCCATCCTCTGGAAGGACCGCGCCAACGCCCCCAAGGCCGCCGAGGCCCTCAAGCTCAACGCCGCCAACCTCAAGGAACTCGCCGTCGTGGACGACGTCATCCCCGAGCCCTTCGGCGGCGCTCACACCGATCCCGCCGCCGCGGCCGCGGCGCTCAAGAAAGCCCTGATCCACCACCTCGGCGAGCTCGCCAAGCTCGATACCGAGAAGCTGCTTGATACCCGCTACGAGCGCTACCGCGCCCTCGGCGAATACCGCGAAGTCGCGGCGAAGTAAGGCGGCCAGCAGCTGGCTCGCCAGCCGCAGCCACTCAGGATTTGGCGTGGGTGAAATGTCCTCCTTCGTGCTCGCTCCGCTCGGCGAAGGCTGGTGCCCGGGGCGGGGGTCGAACCCGCAAGACTTTAGAGGTCGGTGGATTTTGAGACCACTCAGTGTGAGTGGCACCGTGAAATTCTATCTACATGTAGCTCGCGTGTTTCGAGCTTTTTTGCTAGAAGGTCTATCCGCGTCGAAAGTGGGGTTTGTGCTACAGCCGGCGCTTCCAATGCAGGACAATCCAATTCAACGTCAACCAATCGGAGGCTCCCATGAGTAGTGAATACAAGGGAGTTACGGATAGTTCTGGCCAGCGCATTCCCGGCCTTTGGGAGCGAAACGGTTTGTGCTACATGCAGCTTCGCGTGAAGCAGCCCGACGGTCGCATGCTGCCGCGTCGCATCCTCCTCGAATCTACTACCCCGGAGGCATGCATCTTGGAAATGGACCGCAAGCGCCAGATTCGCAACGAAGGCGATGCTGCGGCAGAACCGTTGGTCATTCCCTCGTTCGGCACGTGCTGTGACCGATACCTAGACTTGCACGAGAACATGAAGCACGCGATCAAACGCAAATCCACGATCAAGCGGGAGCGCTACAGCCTCAATAGATGGCGCGCGCATTTCGGCCACATCCGGGCAAATGCCATCACCCACCCGATGATCTATGCTTTCATGCAAAAACGCCTGCGGGGCGGGAGCAACCCACGCACGGTAAACATCGACCTCATCCACCTACGACAAGTCTGCAAGTTCGCACAGGAACTCGGCTACCTTAAGGATCTGCCGACCGTAAGGGTGAAACCGCTCCGCTACAAGGCCCCGGTCCGTCCTCTGCTCAAGGACGACCAATTCACGATTTTGTGCCAGAAGGCGGATGCTTCGTCCAACCGGTCGGGGCCAATCCTCGCCGACTTCATTCGCTTCCTGGGCTATAGCGGCGGGCGTTATCGGGAGGCACTCCGCTTGAAATGGAAGGATGTCTCTTTTGATCACCGCCAAGTCACGTTTGGCAGCGACGGTTTATCAAAAAATGGCAAAGCCCGTGTGGTCGATTTCAACCCAGCGCTTGAGGCGCACCTACGCACCATGCACGCGCGCCGGGCGCCCGACTGCAAATATCTGTTCCCGTCGCCGCAACGCGGTGAAAAGGACATTCCTGCGAGCGACCTGCGGGGCAGCCTCTTTGCCGCTCGCGCGGAGGCCGGCCTAGAATGGGTCGGGTTTCACGACCTGCGGCATTTCTTTGCGAGCTACTGCGTCATGTCGGGCCTTGATTTCAAAACCATCGCCGAATGGCTCGGCCACGATTCCGGCACCGGTTTGATCGACAAGGTTTACGGACACCTCGCCGCCGACCACAAGCGCCGCATGGCGCAGAAGGTGAGCTTCAGTCTCGTTAAGCAGGCGTCCACCGATGCTGTGCCGGCGGTGACAGCACCTTGCACCCCGCCCGCTGCCGGGAACGTTCAGACACTGTCTGGCGAATCGCATCGCGTTGGCTCCATAATCTCACTCCCGGTTGAATCCTCCAGCACGTCCGAACTCGCGTCTTAAGCGCCCCGCATCCGGATTGAACCGACAGACGAGTCAGGCCGGACCCGGCGCTAGGCCGACAAGGCGGGGCCGGAAGCGGTCGGCGGCGACTCCGGGAGCCGCTGTCCGCGACCGCCTCTGGGCGCCACCCTATTCTCGAATCCCGTTCTCTGTGTTCGTGCGTGCCAAACTGCGTTTTTGGAGTCCAACCTTACCAAAATCAGGGAATGCATAGCTCAACCCATTCCTGCACGGGTGACAACAGTGGCTTCCGTTTCGAGCGGGCCCAGGCTTCCGATCACAGATGCTTTTTCAAGAACGACTCGATTCGGGTGTAAAGCTCCACGCGATCAGTAAGTGCCGTAAAACCATGGCCTGCGTCTTTTTTAAGCATGGATTCATGGGGGATTCCGGCTTGTTCGAGGGCTCTGATAAGCTGGCGTGACTGGTCAATGTCCACGATACGGTCCTCTTGGCCGTGAGCAACAAAGACGGGAATCTTAATCTTTGTCGCGGTCTTGATCGGAGAAATCCCAGCAAATGTTTCCTTTTGCTTCCGCGGATCACCAAGATCGGCCAGCAGCTTATGGTATGAGTAACTGTCACTCGAGTTTCGTCTCAATTGTTTGATGATCTGTTCCCAGTCAAAGACTCCGGCGATGGAGACAGCGCACCGGTAGAGATCGGGTTCAAACGCGGCACCGCATACGGCGAGATAACCTCCAAAACTACCTCCGACAATGGCGAGATGGGCGGGATCGGCGATACCCGCCTTGACGAGCGCCCGCACGCCGTCGGTGACGTCGTCGTGCATCTTTCGAAATTTCGCAGCCGATCTGAAACTGATTTCTTGGTCATAACCAGCCGAGCCACGGTAATTGGGCCGGAAGACGACATAGCCCCGGCTGGCAAAGAATTGGCTTTCTGGGTCGTAACCCCAAACGTCTCGGACCCATGGGCCGCCGTGGGGCAGCACTATCGTGGCCGCGGGTTTGCCGGAGTCATGGTTTGCCGGCAGAGTGACATAGGCATCCAATTTAAGCCCATCGCGCGTTTGGTAGCTCATGAACCTCACCTCGCCGAGCAACTGTTCAGGAAGCCAGGGCGCGCATTCGGCCAGTTTAGTCAACTGATTGCGGTCAGATTCAAACAGGTAGAGTGAGCCGGGGTGCCGGTCGGAAGAGCTGCGGACAATCATGCGCCGTCCGTCATCGCTCCTGCTGACGATCAGGTTGAAATGGTTGGCGGGCAGCGCGGCATCGAGTGCTCGCTGCCAATCCGCCTCGGTCTGACCGAACCAAGTTTGAGAGGGTGCCTGCCGCTCGTAACTCAGGCCAATCGCCTCCTTGGTGGCGGTTGAATAATGGATGGTGGCACTGCGGAAATCGTATTTCTCGTCCGTATGCAATACGGGTCCTGAGTTCCCCTTCACGGTGTCGTAGCGCACGAGTTCCCGGAGCCCGTGTTCGTTCAGGCGCGCGAGCAAGATGACGTTGGGGTCCCCTTCGACTCCGAGCGGAGTATTGCGCTCAATGTCGAGTGGGAGAAGGACCCAGTGGCCTTTGGCCTCACGACGGTAGCAGCGCAAGTTGCCGGCAGAGTGGGCGATCACATAACGAACCTCGTTCTCACCATCCAGCAACCAGCGCAGGGCGCTTGTCCCCGGGGGCGGGGCGATGGCCTGCACGACGTTGCTTACGCTCTCGCGCGTGGCCAGGCGGCGGCCTAGGTCTCGTTGGAGATTAATTTCTAAAAGGTCCCCCGGCGCGCCTTCCTGGCGGGCGGCTTGACGGATCCAAACGTGGAGGTTGCTCGGGCGGGCGTGGGGCGTTCCCAAGACCTGCAGGGCATCGTAGCGATTGTGCGTGGCGAGTTTCGCGGGTTTGTCCCAAAGGATCGAGTAAAGTCCGTGCGCATACATCTTGTCTCGCGCGACGCTGAACACGATTCGATCATCTCCTGCCCACCGGAAGCTATAAAGATCATAGGTCTGGTCAGCGGGAAAACCGCCGAGTTTTCCCGTGGCAAGTTCCTGCACAATCAGGCCGGTTGCATCAACTTTTGGGTCAGATATGAGCATGGCGACGCGAGTGCCGGCAGGATTGAGCTTGGGAGAAGAAAATGCTGCCGGTCGGAAAAAAGCGGAGACTGAAATGTCGGCCGGGCGATTGGGCAAGGGACTTGCGGCAGCGAAAGAAACCACGGTGGATAGCGCGAAAAAAACGCCCTGCCAATAACGTCGAACGGCGATACAGCGACACATGGGCGGCAACTCAGGCAACGGATGACAGCAAGTCAAACAGTAGGGTAAAGCGGCGCGCGCTGTTCCATATCAATTAAAACCATTAAGCATTGTTGGCGCTGGCGTTAAGCCAGGCCGTCATTATGAGTTGGCTGAGGCAAATTAACAGGCGATCTCCAGCCATACTGGAAACTCCTCGCTTCACATTGGGAAGTGTGATTCGATTGAATCTGCAACGGGCCAACTGTTGCAATGCCCCTTATATTAGAACGGCGTATTAGTCGCCGGCATCCTTCGATAAATTCTAGTCGCTCTAGCTCTGAATATATTCGGAGCGGAATCGCGCTATGGGTGCTTTTTTTAGAGCGCGAAATTATTGCGCCCGACGCCTCCATGAGGCGAATACCGATCTGAATGGAACGCTTAGCCCAGCTAAATGATTTCACGTCCAGAAATTCGCTTTTATCCGTAAAATCTCACCCCACAAAAAATGAAAAAACGTAACGCGCTCCTCGTTTTGTTTCTTAGTTTGCTCCTGTCCGCGATGGGCCAATCGCCGAATGCGCAACTCAATATCAAGAGTGCTCCTTATGGCGGTGACGACTCCGATCATGGCGTAAGCCGCCCAGCCGGTCTAATTGACGCCTATACCGGGCAAATTGATGCCTATACCGGTAATCTTGCTTTCGGTATCAACGATCTGAAGGTGTCCGGCGCGGTCGGCCAATATGGCCTGTCATGGCGACGTGAAGCGACGAGCCGGATCTCCGGTTTGACGCCCTTCTTCGGCTCGGGGCACAATTGGGCGCATAATTGGCAGTGGGAAATGCGCGCAATTGGCACCGATAGTGATGGACACAACGTTATCGTGATCTGTGAACCGGCCGGCTGGAGATACAGTTTCACTGAGACAACGCCCGGACATTGGACTCCCGCCCCCTCGGTGCGCAATACGATGCTTTCCGACGGAAACGATTTCCGTGTGTTGCGGGATGGCGCCGGTGAGGTGAGATTCACTCGGCATGCCGATAAAAATGGCGTGACCTTTGAACTTACGAGCATGATCGATTCCGTTGGCAACGCCTGGAATTTTGGCTGGGAAGGTGGACGGCTTACCAGTGTTACCGAGCCGGCTGGGCGCTGGTTGAAGATATCATACTCTGAATTAGCTGAGCCAGGAGCTATACAGTCACGCTATACTGTGGTTTCGGGAGTAACTGCCAGCGACGGACAGAAAGTTGGTTATCAATATGCGTTTTTGGGCGGGGGTCATTATCCGGTGCTCAATCGGGTAATTTATTCAGATGGGACTATTGCTAGCTATACCTATGAGGAACAGCGGGCTGGTGAAAGACCCTTACTTACGAAGCTGCGGGACCCTCATAGCGACCGATCCGTCTGGGGTCGGACGTTCCGCTACAGGAGAGAAACGGATGCTGCATGGGGACAGTTGGAAGAAATAAATGCGGAATCAAATGGGGCCGTTTTTCAAGCCTTCGCCAAGGACGTGAAAAATCAACGAGCCTATGCTGTGCTGCAAGAGAACGGGGCAACTCACTACGAGACTTTCCTGCCCGGCGGTAACCTTGCCGAGCGGGTGGATGCTTTGGGCAGCGCCAAAAGATTTGAATATGATGCAGGTGGACGCGGTTTCAAAATAGCCATGACTGATGAGTTGGGCCGTATTACACGCTATCAAAACTCGGCCACGGGACAACTGCTGCGGCAAATTGCCCCTGATGGTTCCGCGCGGTCTTTTGAGCGGGATTCACGCGGGCGAGTGTTGGCGACAACTGATGAATTAGGGCGCACCCGCCGTTACATCCGGGATGATTCTGGACGGGTAATCCGGATGATATACCCAGATGGGTCAGAAGAAGTGATGACCTACAATAAATTCGGCCAGGTGATGACCCGGAAAGATCGAGGAGGTGCGGTGGCGGCCATGACCTACGATGCGCGCGGCCTACTGACAAAAACAACCAACGCGTTTGGCGCCACAACCACCTTTGCTTACGATGAAAAGGATCGTTTAATTGCGACCACCGATGCACGTGGTAATACCACGCGACATGAGCGCGACACCGCCGGCCGCGTGATAAAGACAACTTATGCCGATGGCTCGACCACCTCTGCCATTTACGATGAGATGGGGCAGCTTATACAGAGCGTGGACGCCACCGGAGGCGTCCGACGGATGACCTATGACAACTTTGGCCGCTTGGTTGCGACGGTTGACGCCCTCGGCCATGAGACCCGCACAGAGTATGCTCCGATCGGCGAAATCGCCCCGGTGAACCGTCCGGTAAAAAGCATATCCGCTTCGGGGCGAGCCACTGTCCTGACCTATGATGCGGCGGGCAGGTTGGTCGCTCGGACCGCGGCTGCTGGCAGCAAAGAGTCGGCTACCACTCGTATCGCTTACGATTCGGCTGGCCGGCAGAGCAGTCTCACCAACCCGCTTGGCAAAACGGTTCGCTTTTTTTATGATGAGCGCAATCGCCGGATCAAGATGATGAGCGCGCTTAACTACGCTGCTACCGCGGTCTATGATGCTGCAGGAAACATGATCAGCGAGACGGATCCGAAGGGCAATACAACCCGGTGGACCTACGATGCGATGGGACGCGAATTGACTAAGACTGATGCAATGAACCAGACCACGCGTCGCGAGTATAATGCGGCGGGTCGACTGGTGGCACTGATCGATGCCAAACTGAATACGCATCGTTTTGAGTATGACTTGCTCGGGCGGCAGACGGCCGTCGTGTATCCCGATGGTTCCCGCGAGACGACCAGCTATGATGCCGCTGGACTAAAGGTGCGTTACACTAACCGGGCTGGCACCGTCCGGGTGTTTAATTATGACAATCGCAATCGAGAGATAAGTTCTGAATGGAGTGACGGCAGTCAGAAAATAATTAAAGCTTATGATGCCGCCGGCCGCCTGACACTCGCGGACAATGGTGTTAGCAAACTTACTTTCACCCACGACGCCGTTGGGCGACTTGCGAGCGAGACACAGGATCTCTCGTCAATTGCCACAAATGGAGTTTTGGATCCGGCTGCTCGCTCAGTGAGCTATACTTACAATGCCGATGGGCAAAGCGCGACGATCGAATATCCTGACGGCAGTTTTGTTGGGTTTAGCTATAATGCGCAAGGTGCGCTCGCACAGATTCTTGGCGATGGGGGGGCGCCTGTTGCCAGTTACGAATACGATGCCGCGGGAAACGCCACGCTGATGCCGCGAGCAAACGACACGGAAACTGAACGCCAATTCGATGCGGAGAACAAGACGCTTACCATCATTGACCGCGTTGCTGGTCAAGGCGACTCATTGAGCGAGCTCGACTACGTTTACGACGAAACTGGCAATCGCACGGCGACGATGGCGACTGTAAATTCAGTTGGCGTTGGACCAAAACAGGAGACACTCGACACGTATGGCTACGACGGGAGCCATCAAGTTACAAAAGTGGATTATAGTGCGCCAGTCCGTGGAAACAACGTGGGCGCGCCGGCTTCTGTCGAGAAATTCACCTACGACTCAGTGGGAAACCGGATCGAAGTAGCCGTAGACGGCAAGGTGACGCGATACTCAGCAAATGCACTCAATCAATACACCCAAGTGGGGCAGTTTATTCCTACATATGATCGTAACGGAAATTTGAGCGGTATGGGCCAATGGATTTATAGCTATGATGCGCTGAACCGGCTTGTTCTCGCATCTAATGGGCAGATGACCGCCCATTATTTTTACGATGCTAAAAATCGGTGTGTGGCCCGTAGCTATCAGCAGGTCGGTCTCACGGGATCCAAGTCCACTTTGACTTTGAACACCTACAGCAACTGGAATTTAATTGAGGAGCGTGACGGCAGCGGTGCGCAAATAGCCCGTTACGTGCATAGCCAAAAGATTGATGAAATCATCGTCATGACCAACCGCCATGGTATTTTTTATCCACACCGCGATGTCTTGGGGAACGTTACCATGCTAACGAATAAGGACGGACGGCTGGTCGAACGTTATACTTACTCAGTTACTGGGCAGGTGGCACTAAGTGATGCTTCAGGTCAAATGCTGGCACAATCTGCTGTCGATAATCGTTGGATGTTCACTGGCCGCGAATGGTTACAAGAGGTAGGGCTATATGACTACCGTAACCGTGTCTATTCAGCGGAACTGGGGCGGTTTGTGCAGACCGACCCCATCAGATTCATGGCCAATGATATTAATATATATCGCTACGTGGGCAACGGATTTGTATCTCGAACTGATCCAAGTGGCCTCGTGGTGTTAATGTTCGGAGTGGAATTTGATGTTGTGCCAGGAGTTGGCATTGAAGGAGGAGCTGGTCTATACATTGATACCGATAACCCATACAATTCAGGACCATATCTCAATGCCGGACCTGCTGCGGGTTGGAATTTCGGACTTTCCGGTCAGTTTGTCGGTGGCGGAGATATGTCGGGCTGGGGGAACGGGGTTGATGTGAGTGGCGCTGCCGCGGGCGCTGTCGGGGTGTTCACTAATGATGCGATTGTTGGCGGTGGCATAACGGTCGGAGCCGGCGCAGGATATTCGGCCTCTAGGACATACACTGCTGTGTTATCTCCGAACACGATGATCTTTGCGCCAACACAAGGTGCCAATAATGTGGCTGCGGCAGCGGAGATCATGCGAGGCGCCGACCCAAGTTGGGGCGGAGAACAGGAAAGCCTTTTTGACCGAGTTGTTACGGGTTTTAACCATATTTTCGGTATATTCACCTCAATCTTTGCCGGCTTTTTCGAATAAGGTTAAACTATGACAAGACCCATTCAGTTCGCACGTATTGTATCTTACTATGCGCTGGGTTTGTTCGTTTTCGATGCAGCGTTCTTCGTCTATTCCTCGAATCTTAACCTGTATCTCGTCGGACTCGGAGTTCTGGCGGTTCTATATTTTGGGACAATCATTTTTGCACGATGTCCCCAATGCCGATGTAGGGTCGTGCAGATGGCGCAAGAAACGGGAATCGGGAAATCTTGGTGGAGTGTGAGCCATTGCCCGCGCTGTAACCAAAAAGTGAATTAGGGCATGTTGCGGCGAAACCGCGTTGAGCCAGACTCGGAACGCTCGCCCTCCAAGACGCCAAGCGAAAGATCGCGATTCTTAAAATGATTTTCGAGGGCGATTTTTTTATTGGCGAAACAATGCGCTGGAATCTCGGCTGGCCGACGCCAAATTACGCTGGTGCGTTTTGGGTGACTGTCATGGCGATGTGTTTCGGATTCTCAGGCTCCCGCTGGCAGTGGGCTATGTTCTCAGTCGAGGTTTGCGGGGTATATTTGCTAGCGAAGACGCATTCACGAGGCGCGGTCGTTGCTTGGTTAATGGCCTGGCTCGTAGGCGTGATCATTTCGAACGGATGGAAACATCGACTGCCGCGTCGGGTTTGGATAGCACGAATATGTGCATTCGTATTGATTCTATGGGTTGTGGGTTTCGGATGGAATCGCAGAGGGGAATTAATGAAAGCCGGTGAACCGCTGGCGACGCAGGACGGGTCTGTTGTTAATCGATTGTCACTTTGGAAGGGGGGATTGCAGATGATTGCGGTTGCACCGTTGACCGGTTGGGGCGCTGGAGAATCAGGCCGATCCTACATGAACTGGTATCAGGATGTTGACCGCACGGAGGGTTACTCAACGATGGTGAACAGTTATTTGGATATCGGCGTTGAACGCGGCCTGGTCGTCCTTTGGGCGATCTTGTGTGCCTTTTGCTGGTTAATCATTGCAAGCTGTAGAGTCTCGTGGTCACTCATTAACAGTAACGGCGGCGCTGAGCGAATTTTGCGTCATGGCTCCATCACTGCCGCAAGCGCGTCTCTGGTTGGCTGGGCGGTTACCAATAGTTTTACGACGCTTTGGATAGAGCCCAAGCTTTGGGTGATCCCACTACTCGCGATCGGGCTGCTAGCATATACGATCTTTCGGCACCGTCATCTCTTGGCTTGGCGATGGCTTGCGACGGCGGGCCTCATGAGCACTTTAACTGTAGTGGCGTTATATTCCATAGGGATTTGGTTGGGTTCGAGTAACCCTTTACAGATCCACTTAGCTACTTCCGGGTTCAATAACTGGATAGAACTGTCCAAGAAATCAGCTCGCGCCGTTGCTCCAGTCGCCTCTTGGAATGTGTGGCCAGATCGTGATGTATTGGGCCCCTATCCTGGCAAAGAGCTGAGGCGATGGGTGTCAGTTCAGTCTGAATCCATTAGGCTAAGGATAGCCCCAGATTATGAAAAAGAAACCCGCTCGCAGCCCGGCCGACAATTCCTATTTGGTCAGCAAGCTGCGCGTCTCGAGCCTCTCGCCCAGGTTGGCACTGAAGGGATTTTCGTGATTCACCCTTTGGGTCCGCCGCCTGCGATCAGGGGTCAGTTTCATGGCGGGAAAGTCCAGTCGCTATTGATTATATTGCCGGAAATTGACCAGCAAGGGAATGCACCCGCGTGGCAAAAATGGGCCATTGATTACGGAGCAGTAACCATAATCACGGCGGGAGTGGGCGAAGATATTCGCCATGTATGGCCTCGCGTTACGGAAAACTGGAACATCTCCGGTGATAAAACTCACGCCCCATAGCCGTGACGCTTTCCATGTTGCTATACTGCTATCTGACCGCGCATTTCTTCGTAAGCGTTGCCCCTAGTGCCCCCTTGACGGGATCGTAACTACGAGAGCTACGAACGGGTTTGTTTCTTAGCTACGAGAGCTACGATGCGCCGGTCGGCTGCCAGTGGGCGGGCAGCAGCGGGGTGAGGTCGTCTTTGGAACTCATCGCCGGCAGGCGGGTGAGGACATCCTTCAAGTAGGCGTGGGGATCGAGTCCGTGTCGCTGGGCGGAGACGATGAGGGAGTAGATCACCGCGGCGCGGTCGCCAGCGTCAGGGTGGCCGACGAAGAGCCAGTTCTTCGCGCCGAGCTTGCTCGGGCGGATGGCGTTCTCGACCGCATTGGTATCGAGCCGGGTGTGGCTGTGGCGGAGGTGCGCGGTCAGCGGCGCCCAGTGGCCAAGCAGATACGCGCAGGCCTGGCCGAGACCGGTCCTGGGGAGCACGCGCGCTTGCAGCGCGGACACCAGTCGGTGCAACCGTGCCAGTGGCCGGGCAAAGTGTTCCTGCCGGAGCGCAGCGCGCTGGCCGCCTACCTGGGTCTGGTCCCACTCGGCTTCGAGTTGATAGAGCCGGCCGATCAGGCGCAGCACGCGCCCCGCAGTCTGCGGCCGCTCCGCCGCCGCCTCGAAGAAGCGTCTGCGTGCGTGGGCCCAGCATCCGGCCCACTCAACTTGCGGGTGGGCACGCGCATACGCGGCGTATGCCTCGTAGCCGTCGGATTGGAGCACGCCACGATAATCACCGAGCAAGCGCTCGGCCTCCTCATGCCGGCGAGACAACCGCCACTCGAAGACGACTCCGCCTCCGGGCCGCGAGAGCGCCCACAACCAACCAGTCGTGGTCTTGCCGTCGCGCAAGTCCGGATCGTTGCAGCGGATCGGCGTTTCATCGACCTGCACGTAGCCGCCCTGCAACAGATCCTGCTTCATGCGTTTGACCAGCGCTTCGAGCAGCGCGGTGGCCGCCCCGACCCAATCGCAAAGGTTCTGGCGCGAGATCGGTGCGCCCCAGCGGGCCAGCATCTTCTCCTGCCGGTAAAGCGGCAGGTGATCGGCATACTTGGCCGTGAGCGCCCACGCGATCAGCCCGGCCGAGGCAAAGCCGCCGGACACCACGCGGGCCGGCGCCGGAGCCAGCAGGGGCGCCCGGTTGCGGTCCAGCCGGTGCCGATACTTGGGCCGCACGATCTCGCGCTTGAAGAGTTTGGGCGGCACCACGTCCACCTCGAAGGTCCGCTCCTCGCCGATCTTTTCGTAGAGCGTGGGATCGGCCTGCACCGCCGGCGGCTCGATCACCACCGTCTCCTGCACCGGCAGGTGCGCGAAGCTCTCCGCCGGCAACGTCCGCTTCGGCGCAGGCCCGGCCGGGCGCTCGTAGCTGATCGTCTCCGTCGGCCGTTCCGCCGCCGCGAGCTTTTCCAGGGCGCCGAGTTGCAGCAGCAACTGCGCCCGGTCCAGTGTCTCGCTTTTGCCGCCGCCGAAGAGCTGCTGCTTGAGCCACCCGATCTGCCGGCGCAGCACCACGATCTCCTGCCGCAGGAGTTGCATTTCATCGAGGGGAACGGCGGTCGCGCTCATCGCGCGCGATCAGTCAGCGGCCGACCAGGAGAGTTCCCTTCGACCAAAACTATTTTTGCTCAGCGTTCATACCACGCTTTGAGCGAACCGTGTTTGAGTTCGATGCCGCTGACGAGCAGCGCCAGCGCCTCCGGGGCGAGGGCGAGCTTCACGCGCGCGCTGCTCGGCTTGGGCCAGGAGAACCGACCTTGCTCCAGGCGCTTCGCCAGCACCCACACTCCGGTGCCGTCCCAATACAGCAGCTTCAGCCGCGTGCGGTCCTTGTTGATGAACGCGAACACCGCTCCGCTCTTCGGATCCTCGTGCAGTTTCTCCTGGGCCGCGGCCCACAGCCCGTTAAACTGCTTGCGCATGTCCACCGGCTCCACTGCCACGTAGATCTTGATCGCCGCCGGAAAGGCCAGCATCGGCTACGCCCTCAGTGCCCGCACCAGCTTGGCCAACTCCGCGGCGCTGCCGCCTCGCAGCAGCGTGCCATCCGGCAACCGGACCTCCAAGCCGTTGGTCACCGGGGCCGGCATCGGCGGCAACTCGACTTCGGCAAAGCGCACGCTCCCAGGTGATGTCGGCCGCCGACCCTTCCGCCCGGCTGGCGCCACCGGCAGCCGGCCGGCCTCACGTTCCGCCTGCGCCCACGTGCAGAACGTCGAGTAGCGGATCCCTTCCCGCCGCGCGAACGCACTCTGCGTCAGCCCGCTCTGCCGGTATGCCGCCAGTAACTCCGCTCGACGTTCGGCTGGCGTGCGGCGCCGCCCCAGCGTATCGTGCTTCTCCCCAGTCTCCACCAACTCTGTCGTAGCCGTCGTATTGGTCACCATTACGACACTCTACCTCGTCGTAGCTCTCGTAGCTACGAGGCATCCCAGGCGACGCTTACATTTCTTCAACTAGCAGTGAACACTTTCCGTATAGGGCGTAGGCTGTGCGCATTGATCTTGTTTTTAGGGATCGCGCAAGCGTGTGCCACGGCACCGGAAAACAAAACAGCCCCATGGCATTCTCCAGCTTTGAAACAAGTAACGGCGCGATTAGGCGGAATTAGTCTCGATGGCACTTGGAGTGAAAAACTTCCAATTGCGGCACCGCCCGAGATGGCCGCGCTGGGCCTGGATTTAAATTTATCTCACAAGCTTTTCGTAACCGAAGAAGGACAGCCGAGGAGCAAGTGGCAGGTTGCGGCATTGCAGACGAGTCTGGCACCGGAAGACCGGGAACATCTGCGATGGAGTCCGCCAGGTGGCATACCAGCCGTAAAATTCAAAACAGCCCTGATCGGGCGGGCTTTCAGTTACGCCGGGGGGAAACGTTGGTTGATCCGGGAAAAGGCGGATGCCAATTATGAAATTCGTTCCCCTGAGGGGCAGGTGTGGGTTTATCGCCGTGGAATATTGACCGAGATTGAGCATCCTCTTCTGGGCCGTATCGTGGTCGAAGCGCGAGGCGCGCTAATCCAGCGAATGTTTTATTCTGATGGTGTGGAAAGGAAGACGCTAATCCTTGCAAGCTACGATGATTTGGGACGGTTGATTGAGATACAGTTTGGTCGTTCAGAAAGGCACGCCTTTACTTGGGCAACTGGAGGTGGGCTCTCAAATTGGAGTCGACAAGATGAAACTGAAATGAATTTCTCCTACCGCAATGGCCTGCTGGAGCGAGTGGTGGATGGGGAGAAGCCTGCTATGCAACTCGTTTGGCGTGAAAACCCAGGTTGGCAGCGCGGGGATCGTTCGTGGCCAGCGCCCTGTCACCTCGCATCTGATGGAGAGCGCGACTACCATTACGATTTTTCGTCCGCAGGCTTCTTGATAGAAGTGAGACAGCATGCAGGCGTTATGCTCTCAAGAACTCACTTTAATCCCCGCCGACGCCGACTTGAGCAACGAGCCGCTGGCGAATCACTGCTTATTTTATTCAATCCAAAGGACGCAGTGTCTGGCGGGATTGGGGAAGTGCGAAATGGGCGTGGCGAATTACTCGAAAGTTACCGCTATGATATCAATGGCAATTTGGTTAGCATTACCCGTAAAGGTGAACCGACATTGAACATGCGCTACGACGAATCTGGTCGGGTAATGGCGCTAGATGAGGAAACGTTGCCATGACCCATCTCGTAATAGCCGCCTTGATTGTCGGGCTTGCATTAGCACAACCAATAATGGCTGCCACGGGGTCGCAGATCGAGCCATCTACTATTCCGCATGTGATTGTCTCACCGGATGGGCAGTTATTGCGGACTTGGTTTATGGTCGGCCCGTTCATGGCTCCAAAGAATGTAGACCCGGTGAATTTCGATTTTTTAGAGGCGTTTGGCAAAACAGAATGCGAATGGCGCGAAGCGGATTTTGTGGGCCTAAGCAAAGCGCGCCGTGCAGGCGTGGGTAATGGGTCTGTCGAATCGAAAATCACATCGAGTCGATCGGCAGAAATTGATCTTCGAGACGTATTCCCGTCCCAAGGATTAGGAGGTGAACACCTAACGGCAGCTTACGCGGTTTGCGAACTGGAGGCAAACGAGGAGCAAAAAGTATTTATGCTCATTGGAAGCTCTGACGGGGCAAAGGTTTGGTTGAACGGCGAGCTTCAACTGACGACGCCAAGTATACGTGCGCTTCGTCGATACGAAGATTTGATACAATTATCGCTGCGCGCTGGCCGGAATCTTTTGGTGGTTAAGGTGGGAAATATTTCTACGCCATGGATTCTGGCTGTGCGTCTTGAGCATAACTTGAGTAGGGCCGTCGAGGCCACATCAACGGTGCGCCGCATCCTTAGTCGCGAGGTGCTGTTGGCAGCAAGCAGTCTGGAGCTAACTCCACGGCTAAAATCTCTCGGTGCTGGCTTTGATGTAACTGTGCGTAGACATAACGGCGACGTTGTGGCGAACCTTTACCTTAAGCCAGGTATTCCCGCAGCGGAGCTAAACTTGCCGTTAGGATATTACCAAGCGGCTTTCAATTATGGTGGGGTTAACTTCCAACAATCATTTGTGGTGGGGACCTTGGAGGCGATACGAATGCAAATGCAGAATCGAGCCGCTCAATTTGGTGACGAGGAGCGTGTCGCCCTAAACCTTGATGCTCAGATCCAACGCCTGCATCTTTTAGCGCGCCCGTTCGTGCCAGAAGCCGATCATCTGCCGGCGGTCGCACAGCATTATCAAGCTGGGGTTGAGCGTATCACGGTATACACGGTCGGCGAATTGGAGCATGCACTTCTGCGCTTAGAGAACGGGCAGGAGGCATTTCGTCACCGACCAGGGTTCCATTTGAGAGCGTTTCGTTCCGTCATTGATGGTCAGCCGCAACATTACCGTCTCTTCGTGCCTTCAAACTATTCTGCTGACGGCCCACCGATTCCCCTAGTTATCGCTTTGGCAACGGTTTTTAGCCCGCCCCGACCGTTTGTTGATAATTTCGTTATCTTTCATCGCGAGTCGGCCGACAGATGGGCCGATTTGGCCGAAAGATTGGGTGTCGCAGTGCTCTGGCCTGGCTATCGCAATGAACCTTATGGAAACCCAGTAGATTTCGCGCATTTCGACGAAATTATGATTCAAGTAATGGGAGATTACCGCATAGACGATCAGCGGGTTTATTTGTATGGCCCATGCAGTGCAGGCATTATTGCCGCAATGGAAGCCGTTCGAAGTCCAAACTCATATGCCGGGATTGCTTTGTTGAACCCAGTTCTGCACAGGGTCAAAAACCGCTTTGGGGAATCAATGGATTTTTCAATGTGGCCAACCTATCGGCAATGGCTAAAGGACACTGATCCTGTAGAGGGATTGGCTCAGATTAGAGACCTACCGATCCGCCTCGTTCATGATGGGGTTGATCCTGAGCATGGGCCGCTATCTGATTCGGTGGATTTTGTGACCCGCGCCCGGGCATATGGAAATCCAGTATCTTTTGAGCAGGACAAGGATCCGTCGGGTGATGAGTTTATCGCGATTGCAAATTTGATGAGGTGGATGGTTCGTCAAAAGCGGAAACATGCTTCGAGGACACAAGAGATAACAGGAGAGGCCTACCTCGGTCCGTTGTCGCGAGCTTTCGCCGATCATTTTGTTTTGGTGGAAGCGACGGGCGGAAGCTCCATTGAGCAAGCAGCGAACAGAAAACTCAGCAAAGCGTTCCAAGACGCATGGGTAAAACTTCATTATGCGCCGTGCCTTGTGATAAAAGACGTTGATTTGACCAGTGAAGTGGAAAGCCGGGTCAATCTGGTGTTGCTCGGAAACCCAAATAGCAATCGTGCTTGGCTTAGATTAGAGCCCAGACTGAACATCAAATTCACAGACATAAACCTACAGATCAATGAACTTCGTTGGGCCAGTAGCAACCTGGCGGTTCAGGCTTGGTGTTTGAATCCCGATTATCCGAAAAGGAAGCTCGTTCTAATCGGAGGCGCAAACATTGCTCACGTGAGCTTTGGCACGCTGGAGCTATCGCTGGACGGTTGGTTCGACTACGCGGTATGGGAAACGGTTGATGCGAAGACTGCGCTTATTGCTACCGGCCGGTATGATGGTGAGGATGTTGTCGAAAAGAGTGATCCCTTGCGATGAGATACCCCGACGCCATCGGAGATCCGCGTCCGGAAGCCGGCTCTTACAAAATAATTCAGGCCACGGTTTTTCGTGTTAAAAACCACGCCCTCCCCCACGCCGTCGCAATGGAACATTTCTCGCGCCTGGCTAGTGACGGCTGAAGTAGGCGACTGCAGCGACTATTATCATACCGATCGCAAGGCTCGCGATGCAGGGCCAGATGCGCTGGTCCCAATTTATGCCTTTGACCCAAAGCTGAGTCTCCAGTGCGGCGGCCTTGTGGGCATGGGTGGCAGTTTCAAGGCACTGGATGAGCGCCTGCAACCGGGTCGCGCGTTGCTCGATGTCCTTCTCAAAGGCCTTGGTCACTCGCTCCAAGGCCAGCACCGCCTGTTGCTCCCGCGTCTGCCAGGTGCCGATGTTCTGTTCCAATAGTTTTTGATGGGCCGCAAACATGGCGCGTGTATCGGTGGTGGCGTTGGCCGTGGTGGTCTCGTGCTTGCGGCAAAGCTGGGTGAACTCGGTCAGGAGCTTCTCGCGCTCGGCGGCCAGCGCCTCCGGCACCTGCCGGGAGATGCAGGCGAACACCGCCATGCCCTCGGCAAGGACCAGCAACGAATCACCCGGTGCCAGCGTTCGCAGATGCGCCACATACCGATAATACATCTCCCGCTGGTCCGCCGGCAGGTAGGCGCCGATACGGTCATACACCGAATCCTGAAACCGGAGCGGCCCGTTCATGGCAGAAGCAGTTGGCGGGCTGATTCCAGTGCAGTGTCGATCTGCCGGGCATAGGCTTCCGCACGGATGCGCGCGGTCCCGCCGTGGAGAATCGGACCGCGGCGGGTGGCGTCGGCGGTCATCGCCTGGGCGGCGGTGAGGCCGCGGTTGTCGAGTTCCGCTTGAATCTCACGGGCGCGGGTTTTCAGTTCGATGACCGTTGGTTGGGCCTGAGCGAGAAAATCCCGGCCGGGCTCCGTCCTCTCGAAATACCCGAAGTCGTCCCCGGCAACGTGGTTCTTGACGACCAGGTAGCGCACGCGGTCGCGCAGCGCCTCGGCCCACGAGAACAGCGACTCCACGCTGCTGGCGGCGCTGGTGATGGTGGCAACGGCCGTGAACCGGATGCCATCGACCGCCGCCAAGCCCTCGAACATGGTATCGAACCACTGAAAGGTGTCGCGCCCGGATCCGGCGGCGAGGTCAGCAAGCGCAACCGGCGCGTCGGCTGAGAGCGCCGCATCGATGAACTGGTCCAGTCCGCGCTCGGTGCGGATGTCGAGCTTGCCGGCGGCCGGGTAGTAGTGACTGAGCGAACCGCGCGTCTTGTTCTCGGTGTCGCAGTCAAAGAGCGTGGCGGCAATGCCGCGTGCGGCGTAGAAGTCGGCGATGGCGGTTGCGACGGTCGTCTTGCCGACGCCGCCCTTGCCGCCGCACGAGAAGACGATGCATTTGGATAATTTGGTCATGGTGGATCTTTCTCCAGAGGTTGGGCCGGGTTGTAGGAAAGCCAGCTACTGCGGGCACCGGCGCGCGGTGCAGGCTGGGTGGGATGAGGCATGGCCGGAGCAGTCGGGGTCCGGATCGACTCCGGCAGGGCAAAAACCGGGCGCCGGCGCGCGCGCACCTTGACGAAGGAAAAGATGGTCGAGGGCGCGCTGTGCAGGCCGAAGCGGGCTCGCAGTTCGGCAGCGACCAGCGGGTAGCTCATGCGCTGCGCGCGGCACTCGCGGATGAATTCGAGGTGCGGGAGCAGTTTCGACTGGAAGGGCCGTCCGGGCATGGTTGGTCGAAGTGATTCGAGCTGATTCGAAGATTTCAGGCGGCGGTGCGCCCCAGTTCGGATGAACTTCGGACAAGGTTCGAATGATCCGGCCTCGCCGCAGCGGTGTCGGCCCAACGCCAAAACGGCGTTAGGGATATTGCGTCTCTCTTCATTAGATTTGGATTGTTGATGTGCTTTTTGACGGGTTCATTGGTGGTTTGATTCTTGAGGTTTGGTTGAGTGAATTTGGTAGGCAGTATTTGTATCTGGTTTGGTTGGGTGAGTGTGGGTATTCTTGTTCGTTCGACTGCTTTGAGTGTGGTTGATTCAGTTGTTTTCGTGATTGGCCTTTATCACTGGTTCGATGGTGATGCTGGCGATATGGGCATCTTCATTTCGCTGGAGCCCCTTGTATCGTTCCGGCACTTCGCTGAGGTGAAATCCTTCCCCTTGTTGGAGCTGCCCCACCGCCATGCCCAGCATCCGGCCGACCACGGTGACTAGGTGTTCGGTCAGGTGCAGGGTTAACTTCTCCTCGCGGCCGTCCTTCCGATAGTCGAACCGGTAGAGCCAAGAGAGAGGAAACCCAATGGTGTTGGCATCAGCCTGGGTAAAAATCAGCATGCTCCGACTGGCTTGGTATTGGTCATGATCCAACTGCGTCTTCGGTTTGGACCCGTGACCGGATTTGGGTGGCAATTCCATACTGGTTACATTCGCATTCCCTGCCGGACCGACGGAGCCGACTCGCGGGGAGATTCACTGTAGGAGACGCGGGGACGCCGGGTTTCGGCAACGGACTCCTTCGCGGTGGCTTTCGGTCGCACGGGCGGAGTCAGTTCCACGGTCAAATCCACCGGGGGAACCACGGGAACGAATATTTGCCGCATCCGCTCGATCACGCGCCGGGCCCAATGGAGATGCCGCGTGCGTTCCGGCGTCCAAACATCGACCACAGCCGCGCGCGACTGGGATGTATTGGGCAGCGCGTCGAAGAGTGCGGCCTTATCGGGCGTGTAACCGGTGGCCCGGTGCCGGGCGCGCGAGAAGGCCACATAGGCGCTCTTGGTGTCGAGCTGCGCGGCACACACGATCACTTCGTCCGCCGTGCGGCCCTGGGCCTTGTGTGAAGTGACTGCGTAGCCGTGTGTGAGAGCCCGGAAGTCGGCCGGGATCTGTCGCGCACGGCCCCTGGGATCACGCGCCAGCCACGCGCCCGACGCCTGGCGCGACTCGAGCGTGAGCACATCACCGTTGACGAGCCCGGTCGCCCTATGGTTTTGCCGGATGAGCACGCGGTCACCGGGTGCCAGCTCGATCTCGCGGGATCGGGAGACTGTCCAGGCATCGGAGTGCCGCGCCGGCGAAACGCTCTGCTCCTTTCCCTGCGTGTCCCGCACCAGCAGTTGGCCACGCTTGACGGTGACAACCTCCAGTGTGCTACCTGTGGGCAGACCCGTTTCGAGAACGGCCCGGTGGAGCGTGAGCAGGTGCCCTGGCTGATAATTGACGGCCTTGGCCGCCTGCGCCTTGGTCCAACTGAGCGGCTCGGCAACGGTGACGACCTCGCCCTGGCCAAGGAGGCCGCCGGCCTTGAGCCCGCGGCGGACCGCATCGGTCAGCCGGTGGATTTCCTCCCAAGTGGGAGCAACTAGGACCGTCTCGCGCTTCTGCGCCACATTGCCGATGTAGTGCTCGGCGGCACGCTTGATGTAGTCGCCCTTGGCCTCGTGCAGCCAACCGAGTCGGTCGATCGCCTGCAGCCCGTCATGCGCCCGACCCTGCGCCATGAGCTTGATGGCCGAGCGATATTCCGGGTGCTGTTGCCGGCGGATATCGGTCAATTCAAAGGTTCGCAGCCGGGAGTGCCGTTCGAGGACGGACAGGAAATCGCCTGCCTCGACGCCGGAATGCTGTTTCGTGTCGCCCACGAGGATGAGCCGCAGGCTGTGGTCGTTCACGCGCTCCAGCAGGGCGGCGCCCTGCCGGGTGCCGGCGATGCCCGCCTCGTCCACGATGAGGGTCGTGCCCCGGCCCAAGTCGCTATACTTCGCCGTATTCGATTTCTGCAAAAAATCCTCCAGCGTGGTGGCGTTCGCAAACCCCTGCGCCCGCAACTCCTGCGCGGCGGAGGTCGTCGGGGCGCATGCGATGACGTCCCGGTTCATTTCCCGCAAGCCGCGCTGCAACTCCTGCAAGGTCGTGGTCTTGCCTGTGCCGGCCACGCCGCGCAGCGCGCATACGGTGTCGGTCGAGACGAGGAGAGACCTTACCACGTGGCTTTGGTCTGGAGAAAGCCGGGGATCCGGCTCGAACTTCAGCGACCACAACGGCATGCCCCGGTCCAGGCCGGCGTTCACCAACCGGATGGATTCCAACTCCTGCCGCAGCCCTTCCCGCGTGCCATACGGGGCCAAAAGGCCATCGGTCTGGCGTTTCAAAGGCACACAATCGGTCGCCTGGCCTTCAGCCAACGCCTCCTTGAGCCGGTCGAGCGAGACCGTTCCCAAGCCCTGGTTCAAAGCCTCGGCGAGGACCTCGTGACCCTGCTGCACGCTGGCGCGCTCAAACAGGTGGTCGCGGGCCTGCTTCAGACAAGCGGCCTCGGTGGGCGCTTCGCCCGTGACCGGGTCGCGGCGGCGGGCCTGGTCGACGAGCTGGTCGAGTTCCCGGGCGCGTTCCAGGGCAAACTCGGCCCGCTGCCGCTGGCGCACCTCGGCGGTGGTAATTTCCGCCAGCTTCGGGTCGCGCGTGGCAGTGGTCATCGCATGAATCTCGCGCGTGGTAGGCTCCCGGCCGAATTTCTTCTGAAAGGCGGCGATCTCTCGCTCGATTTGCGCCCGTCGCTTCGATGCCCGCGCACGCTCTTCCGCGGTGATGCCGACAATCTCGAAACCCTCGACGGCACCGCGGGTGTTACGCGTGGACTCGATCTCGTAGCCGGCGGCCTGCACCCGGCAGGCGAGCTCGTTCTGATAGACCTTCCCGGCATAACGGATCGCGGCGAGCATTTGGCGCTCGGTCAGAGCAAACCACCGGTTCGCCTTGGCATCGAATGTGGCGTTCGCCGTGACCAGATGCGTGTGCAACTGCGCGTCGAGTGCCCGGGAGGCATCGTGCTCGAACCGGGCCGCGCAGAGGTTGCTGGTCACCAAAGTCTGCTCTGACCAGGCCGCGTCTCCCGCTCGCACCCGGCGGGCTGCAAACCGCTCAAGCTCGGCAAACGCCACCGTAACCGCCTCCCGGTGCGCGGCGCACAGCCGTTCGTCACCGAAAGTGACCGCGAGCATCGAGACACTTTTCGGTGCCGAGCACTGGAAATCCAGAAATACGATCCGTCCCGCACCCATCCGTGACGTCAGCCTGCGCCCCGTCAGGGGATGCCGATTCTGCCGTAACCGCTCAAAAGCCTCGTCCTTCGCTCCGATCCGTCGGCCGGCTAACCCAAGTTTCTCCGCCGCCAGGCCGGTCCATTCGCCCGTGACCGCTTCCTTTTCCGAATAATAGTCGTTCGCCGTGAGGTGATTCCCCAGATAGGTGCTTCCGTTCCGTATTTTCGCCATCGTGAACATGCCTCAATTCGGCCCATGCAGGGCGACAGCCCGGTTGCCATGCTTGGCCAAAGCGCCACCCGGGGCTTGGGCAAATTCCCCCGCCTCGGCTCGACGGACGAATTCCGCCCTCTGGGTGGCCGTCAAGTAGTGCCGGCCCGCGATATTCACGGTGCTCAGCCATCCCCGTTTCCGCCATTGCCAGGCGGTGCTGGGATTGATGCCGACCTCGGCAATCCACTTGTCGAGGGCCATGGGCGGTGAGTCGTAAGGGGGAGGGGTGGTTGATTCCATGCGATAACATAGGATAGCATGTTAATTGCTGTTGTCAATATGAGACCAGCACTTTACGTTTAATGAAAACCAAGGCCATCCCATGTTATTCAAGAAGAAGCGCGCCAATCCAGATCGCGTCGGACTGAGTCTGCACAAGCACTTGACGCCTCACGTGCTCGAAATGTCCGGCACGCTGGACATGAACCCTAACGAATTTGTCAACGCCTGCGTCGAGCAGTGCGTTGAGCGAATGATCGGTCCGGATGAACCTGGTCCTGGTGCTCCAACACTTATCTACCGCTATCGACAAATGACCGGTCGCGATCCGCAGCCCATTTCTCAGCGACTCACTGCAGAGGAATACGCCCTCGTTAGGGGGTTAGAAGAAGTTCTCTACGACCTTAATCTGGCGAAGCAATGCGTTCTGGATCACCTTTCCATCAATGCGGTCATGAGCGATGCGGTTCGCGAATTAATTCAGCAGTATCGGGAGAAACGCACGGTGCTAATAGCTCAGTCCATGATGCCTGGAAATAAGCCCTATCCCGCACCGCAAACTGGCATTTGAGTTTTGGGGCGCATGCGCTCTATGCCGCACTACATGGCGCTCACGCCCAAACCCGGCGAATTTCCGGAAGCGGGCTTTCGGCGGCGAGTAATCGCCACCGTTCTAGTATCGGATCAGGGATCCGCTGATTCTTCGCCGCGCTTTTGAACAAGGCGTTCGCGAGCCCGGCTGCGCTGCTCCGGAGTTCCATCAAGCGATACGCTTCGTTGCGCTCAGTCATACCCCGCGCATGGTCACGGTTCCACTGGTCCAAATCCGTTGCGTCGGCCAACACCTCAAGCGACCGGAATAACAAGCCGCGGCTGTTAGCCGACATCACCTCTCCGAATTCCTCGATTAGTTGGGCCAGCCAGTCACAGGAGAGGTCCAGGGCTGGCTCGGCACGCAAGGCGACACGCTGGGCTAGGAGATCCACAAGTGATTGCGGACAGGGCTCGCTGACGAGGCCAGAGCGGTGCGCCCGCAGCCACGAGGTTACCAACCAGGAACCATCGTTGATGCCCTTGCGGGTTTCCGACAGCAGGAGTCGCCCGATCCGTTCCGACGCTTTCCCAGGCTCCATCGCTTTTGCGGCAAGGAGTCCAACCGTCGCGAGAGTGCTGTCAAAACCGTCGACTTCCATTTGCTGCAGCCAGGCCGATATTTTCGGAAGCGCCTCCGTGTCATTTTTCAGCAACGGCAAAAGGCACTCCCCAACCACGGAGGCAAAGCTGCCGGCGAGCGCATAGGCGGTCCCAGGCTCGAAGGCGAATTTCCATTTCTTGGTTCTATGAACCTCGACTAACGTGGCCACATTCTGCGGCCACCATTCGACGATCCCGTTGAGGATTTTCCGTCCTTCCTCGGGCGTCAGCGGAATAATCGCCGGCCTCTGGTAATATACGCCGGTGGTGTGCCGCACCTCCTCCAAATGTCTCCGCAAATCGGTCAAAGCGTCGGTTCGCATACTTTTCCCATCGACCTCGCGAAGCCGCGCATAGTTTGAAAAAGTGAGTCGTGCGCGCATCGCAGCCTCAACGTTGTGCTCGCTTGCACCGGGCAATTTCAGCATCCCGTGCGCAGTGAAAGTCATCAAGTGGATCGGCAAGCCGGTTGCCTCGTCTTTCCGTGTCCAAACCGCCGCTGAAACTTTCGCCAAGTGCTCGGGGCTTAGCCAACCGCGCTCCTTCATAAAGAGAAGCCGGAGCGCCGCTCTCCGGGATTCTCCTCGATCGCCGCTTTGCAGGTGCTGCGCCAATGTTTCCACCAGTTTCGTCGGAATGCCCGGAGATCCTGCGGGCCAGTCATCGCGTTCATACAGCGCATCCACCGGATCCGGCCAACGACAGTTGTCCTCATTCCCAAACCGGCTTTCGACCAAAACAGGCACCGCAAGCAACCGCCCGGCAGCGGTCGGCAATTTGTCCGCCGGCAACGCAAACACCACCCGCCTCAGCAGCGAACGCATTGGGTCGTCAAACGACCATGCCCCGGCCGCACGTTCGGAGCGCAACCACGAAAGGAGAAGCTCCAGCAACGAATCCAGTTGCTCAGGCCGGAGACGGAAAGCGATACGCGATAACAGCTCCAATCCGATTGCGCCCATTTGGCAGGCAATATCGTCGTGGGCCGCACGGTAGTTGTCGGGAATTCGCGGGAGCACCTGTATCGCAAGGCGGTGAAGCATGCCCCAAAGACCATCCACCCGCTCCATCGGCAATAGCGCCGCGGTTGCACGGTCGAGAAAATGCGCCAGCGCTTCCTTGTAGTGGGTGCGAACGATCATGCCGGCGGCCCAGAATGGCGCGGTTGTTTGCAGCCATACCGCCGCCTTCGCCGCCTCATGCGACAAATAGGACCGATTGCGGGAATGGAGTGCACAGGGTGCGACCTCCACCAAACGCATGGCTGTGAAAGCCGGTATCATGTCATCCATCTCCAAGCCCCAGCTCATGCGTCTTGAGACGTTGCTGTGGCCGGGGTCGAACTCCGGCTCCTCCGTTCGTTCCGGTTTCAACGGCGGCTGCATTTCCTTCAAGTCGGATTGTAAGCTCTCTTGTATTTCATCAGGGCTGCAGTTCCACCGCCGCAATTCGGCAAGGCGGTCACGGACCTCCTGCTTTCGCAAACCCACATCCTCACGCACCATCTCCAACAGAGTGATCAGCCATGCCTCTAGGGACAGTAACTCCAAGGGAGACTGAAGCGCGCCCAACCTTGACCGGAGGGACAGGAGCACCGCGGAGGCCAGTTCGCGAGCGGCAGTGTTGTCACCCAACTCCGCTTTCAGAGCCGCTAATTTGGCCCGGCCCAACAGCGTGTGGTCGTTGGCGAGCCAGAGAGGCATGACTTTGTCGAGTTGAACCAAGTCCAGGCGGGCCAAGGCCCAATAGGACAACTCCGCCCAAAGCTGTGCTCCTAGTTGCGGGCATACCGGAACGAGCAGATTCAGCCGCTTTAACCAGAGCGCATGGATCGTCTCGTCCATGTCCTCTCGTGCCAGCCGAACCACCGCCAGGGCCAGTTCCACCCAGGTATCTGCCACCTCAGTGCCATTGGCGTCATTGGGGAGCGACTCGGCCGCTGGCAGGTCGAGAATGCCGGGGAATGGATTGCACCGTTCAAGTAAAGCCGCGATCTGATGTGCCTCAGCCGTCCACATGGAAATGAGACAAAGATCGAGTCGCCAGACCAGTTCCCGGAGCAGCTGCAATTGGACAACCGGTGAGAGCTGGCCGCATTCCTGAAAGACCCGTATACGCCAGTGCTCCGTGCCGTGCCATACGCGCCGCCGCGCCGTATCCGGGGCCACAACCCAACCGGGATACTCGGCTCTTTGGTTACCCCATACTCGCAGAAGCTCCGTGAGCCGTTCGGGAGTGAGCGGATTATCATGCTTTGGCCATAGTTCGGGAAATGCGGTAAAGCGCGGGACCGAGGGCCCTGCCGGCTGCAGAGGCGTTACGTCCGGTTCACTGATCGGAGCCCATTCGACCGGACGGGCGGGTTTGCCTTGGGCCAACACCTTCAGCAGCCACGTCGTGGCGGCGGAATGACGGGCATCGCGTTGCGGAAACTCCCGGACAGAAAAGAGACAGCCCAAATCTATGGGAATGACCCGCCGTTTGGCCAGCAGCGGCAGCTGCTCGGCAGTGAGATCCAGCACGCCGCACAAATAGATGGGCGGGGCCTGCGGCCCAAGCTGCTCTTGAACCCAACCGGTCCATTCGATGAAGTTTGGGTCCTTTCCCGAGAAACCAAGTAGCACGAGAGCCGTTTCCATCGCCGCTTGTCGCACCAGATTCACAAACGGAGCCTGTTTCCTTGGATACTCCAGATAGTCATTTCGAGTGACGATAAACGGGCGATGGCTTGGAAGCGTGCCATGCAATTTTACGATGCGGGGGGAGGCCCGCATCGGGAGGTCCGCCGCTACAACAATCCGCTCATACCGGCGTTCGAAAATATCGGTGCCGGCCCGCTCCAACAGCGTATCGTAGTTGGTGGTAAACACATCGGCCCAAGGTAACGCCAACAGCCGGCGGTGGGCATCTCCCGGCCCGAAGGCTGAATCCGGTATGGCGGCGATGATGGCGTCATCGAGCGCCGACCGCCCAAATCGCTCCTCATAGAGTTGAGCGACGTCCAATACCTCCCGCGTATCGCTCTCCGGCAGCCGCAACGTATTGGCAAGATTGCGCCTCAAGTCAGACCAAAGCGGGAACTTTCCTGTGTTGAGGGCCAGAGATTCCGCCTGCCGGCTAAAGCCGGCCCCGATCATCACGGACGCCCGCCCAGCCGTTGAATTCCGCCAGAGCGCCGTGCGGATCTGCACCAGGTGCGAAAAGAGGACATCTTCCGCAGAGGGCGATGCGATAGAATGAGGCGCTTCCATGCTAAAAGTGAACCGGTAGAATAGCCCATGAGCCAGGGCCTGCGAGCGGAAAGCTTGCCGGCAACGTGTCCGGGCCGTGAAGATGAGGTCATGTCGGAGCCGGATGCCCAGCTGAAGGAAATCGTTACCTCGTTCCTGTTGTCGCGAGGGCTAGCCGCGGTGACAATTCCCATGACCGAGAGAAAGACCCCTGACTTGTTGGTGAACTCAGGCCAGCCGGACGCCTGCCTGCTGGAAATCAAAAGCAAGCAAGACGATCCCGCCGAATTGAGCCAGTTGGAGAATGAACTGGCAACCGGCCAGGTTGTCGGCCGTAGCAAGAGCATCGACTATTGGAACCGGCTCGACGCCATCCTTGGCGAAGGAGTGGAGCAAATGACCACTCATGATCCCAGTCGCCAGATGCACCATTTCATCTGGTTTCATTGCTCCGGCGTGGATGCGGCAGCGGCGGAGCTGCGATTGCAGGCTACCCTCTACGGAACCCAAAAACTTGTCAGCACCTGCATCAAGAATGTGATTACAGCTTATTATTACAGCAACTGCGCGTTCCACCGCTATCGGGACGCTCTCGATGGCGTAGTGATTTCTCGTGGAACGAAGGGAGGCCTGTATCTTAATGGACTTTCATCCCGTATTTCGGCCGCGCAAAAATCTGCGTTCGTTCGCGCTTTTGTGAACCCGTTTTTGCCCGAAATGATGACTATTGATCCGGATGTCATGATCTGCGACGCGACCGCACCACGAGGCGACGAACAGGCTATGCTCGATCACCTGCGCCAAAAATATCGGGTCGCTCACCTGCAACTCATGCCGATGGGGATGCTTTCAGCGTTCGTTAATATTCCGGGTTACGGCAATTGACCCGCTGCGATATGCCATCCCGCTTCACGCCAAGGCATCCTTCCGGACGGCCTGCAGCCGGCGCTCGAGGTTGAGCACTGCCGGCAACTCGGGATCGTCAAAATTGAGGTGTTGGGCCCTTAGGAAGCCGAGGAAGTGCAACATCCGGTCGACCGCCTCGCCCAGATTCCGGCGCACATAATGCCCGTCATACGGTGTCTCGCGGTGCCAAGTGATGTGCGCAATGCGCTTGTTGATCGCTGTGATATCCTCGGACAGGAGAAACGGGCCTGGCGTCTGATATCCGGGGAATTCAACGGCCCGAATGTCGTCCCGGTCCATGTCCGGACGGAAGAAATCACTCAATGCTCTCAGGTTGATGAGGGCTGATTCCAACGACGCTTGGGCAACCACCCGGATCAGGTGGTCGTCATTGTCCGGCACGTTGTATCTCTTGCGAACGACGCGCCATGCGTAATGGGCACCAGCTTGGTCAAACGTATCCAGTATGTGCCGAAGCCCATTGCGGAGTTCATCTCGCGTTCTTGCCATGTTCTCATGGAGCAGTTTCTGCCGCATGAGCCAACTCCATTGCACAGCACAGGGCGGGCCCCGGCAACCGGGGGCGAGCGGAAGCGAGCCGCGGGTTGCCGGGGCCTAAACCGCCCACATAGGCCCAGCAGTCGGCCGGGTTTGGGGAGCGTGATCGGAGCGCAGCGGAGAGGACGCGACACAACCCCGGCTGTCTGCGCTTGGCCACACCAGAAGATCTGCTGCGTTGCGGCTAGCTGGGCTCCAGCCCATGGGCTGGCCTGACTCGAAAATCTAAGGTTCCACAGCTACGCTGTGACGCCTTTGACGGCATTCTTGCATGCCTGACAATAGTAGTTACCGCCGACCTTCAGCATATAGCTTTTCTTTTCCTCGGTCGCGCACCGCGGGCAAACTGCCTCCCCGTTCGTAGGATCGATAGAGTATCCTGCATTGGGCACCGGAACCAATCGCTCAAAGAAAGGCTTCTCCTTTTTCTTTTCTGTGCGCCAGCCGACCCAACCCCAAATGGCCAGGGCGAGCAATGAAAACACCAACGCAACGATGCCTTCCTCTCCCAACACGGCATAGAGTCGTCGATAGACACCGGGGGCAAAAAGGGTCCACACTGTGCCGAGCAAACCAGCCGTGCCCACCGCAATAGACGCCACAAGATTCTCCTCAATCGCCTTCCAAATTCTTGTGAGTAGTGTCGGCTCGGACATTGAAAAAGCAAGTGGTGCCCGGGGTGGGCATCGAACCCACAAGACCTTGCGATCGGCAGATTTTGAGTCTGCTGCGTCTGCCAATTCCGCCACCCGGGCGCTAGAAAGGACATGCCATAAGAACCAAATACCTGATGCAAGCCGGGAATGATTCGACCGCGGAAATAGCCCACGCTGGCGCCTTATCCCAGAGCTAGCTAACAGGCGGGATCGGCCACGGGGTCGATTCCGGCGTAAAGGTTGTGATATCCGGATGGCGCGGTTCGTCAGACGGCCAGCCATATTCCATTCTTTGGAAATATACCTGCTGGAGCAACTCCAGGGCGATTTTGGCCCGTGTTGGGTCGGTCCGCACAATGTTCCACAAGGCCGCACGCCAGGCAGAAGTATCCACGGCCGCCAAGGTGTATGCGCTTCCGCCTTGGCCGACAGGCACCTTGGTCATGGCGAAGGCCTCAGCGTCTGACTCCAGATTCGAGGTGAATGCGGGATCGGGTGAGAGGATGCGAGTGTAGAGCATCGCGGCATCATGGCTTCCGACCTCGCGGAGAAGATCGGCAAGCAGCCGGCGCTGGCGAGGTGTCGCCGTGGGCATACATCGTCTTTCGATTTCCGCCAGAAGTCCCGGCTGCTGGCGGATGAGCGCGCCGAAATTCTTCAGCAAGCTATAGGTGGACACCGTTGACGCTCCGGCGAGCGCATGGTCGAGGAGAACGAGAAGGCCGGTGTAGGCTCGCGGATCAGGATGCCGCAGAAAGGCAGTCGCCAAAGCATGGGCGGCCCGTTCATTGCCACCGTGATCGCGTGCCAGTTGCAAGAGGTAGTCCATCGCGAGGGCCGCCGGACATTCTGCAATCAGATGGATTAAGTCATCGATGAGGTAAGATTGAAACCATTCCGCAGGCAGCGCCCGCATGCGGGCGAGGCCCAGCTCCGGTGCGTCACTCAACAGAAGGGCCGACAACGCATCGCGAAGGGCCCAAAAACTCTTACCGATGTCGTGCTCAATCTCGCCGGCTCTTGTGGCGAAGTGTTTGTCAAGTGCCGCGTCCGCATCGCGGCCGGAGACGGGCGCGCCTTTCGCGGCCAGTCCACGCAAGAGTGAGGCTCCCATGTGGGCATTGTGCGACACGCGCGCGACCGTGAGAAGATACGGCAAGACTCGAAGGTCCCCCAGCGTGACGAGGGTCCCGAGTATTCGCTCCAAGCTAAAGGGTGAGATGCGTGAGGGTGCAGCATTGGCATCCGGCCATTGGGTCGCGAGTGCCGTGAAGACTTGGTTGGACAAGGCGACATCTTCGGGTGTCCGCGGTTGTGTCGCCCAGTTGCGACGCTGGGCAACAACGTCAAAGGGCGCCCGCCGCTGCGTTTGACTGTCGGGCTCCTTGTAACCATGCGCCCGCCAAGTCAGCAAGGAGGCCGCATCGCCCATCGTTTCCGGATTGCCCAGAAGTTTGCCCAAGAGCTCGTCCGCGGCCGGTCCGGCGAGCGATGCGACAGCCCCGGCATAGATGTTTGCGTAACTGACATAACTGCGATTGCGGGCGGCCGCCGATTGCGGTTTCACGCGAGCTTGCTCCAAATCTGCCCGATCACGCAGAATCCATCGCTCAAGAATCACCGTGTCATTATCGTGACCGACACAGCCTAGAAACGCCGCAAGGTCGGCGCGACGATAGGGTGTCGTTTCGGTCTTGGGGTCGAGCAGTTCATCGATGCGCAACGCCAATGCGCGCAATTGATCACGCACGGTCGCATCCAATTCAGTGCGGTATTGGCGGGCGCGGCCGGGAGAGCACGGCAGTAGCGCGGCCAAGAGAAAAAGCTCATTGATATCCGAGCGAGCCTCGGCCTCGCGGAGTATTTCGCGAGCGAGAACTGGCAGAGGCAGGTTGTCGAGGATGCGTCGGGACGGACTATTATGGGGTGTCGGAAGGAAACTGGCGAACAGGTCCGCAAAGTTGTCGGAGGTCGCCGGTGGCGGTTGATCTGGACGAAGTCGGCCCGCACGATGGTCGTTCCACCAGGCGTCTGCCCAAACCGGATCGACGAGCTTTAGCTTTTGCCAGATGGGAACCACCAGATCAGGCGGCCAATCGGGCGCGAGGGTTGTCTGCACCAGCGCGAGCCAGTCAGGGTCGTCACAACGTTCAAGGAGTTCGAGCAGTGAAGCCAGGAACGGGGGGCTGGTCGATTCAGCCAGGGCCCGCTTGATCCGAGGGGCGAGCAGAGAAAGTTCCCGGTCGGGTAGGTTGCGCAAAATCGACTCGTGCAGTTCGCTGTCCCACGGAAGCGGGTCGGAATTGCGAAGAAGCTGCCCCACACGTGCGCTGCCGGCGCGGTAACGTAATTCGACCAGACAATCGCGCCGGACCTTTTCCGAAGGATCGTTTTGCACAATGTCGACGAGAAGCGGGATTGCCGCGGAATCCTGCCGTGAGGATTCGCGGGCAAAGAGGCTGCGGAAGTCGTCTGGCAATCGGGCGATGCGCGCCCGCCAGCCCGGACCAAGGCAGGACAGGACGAATGGATAGCCGGTCCTGATGGAAGAGAGGAAACCCTGACGGTCTTGGCTCTCCAATATCGGCCAAATGAGGTCGGAAAAATCGGGCGATTCTGAGGCAAAGATCGCGGCCCGGGCCAATGACTGGTCAAGCAGTGCAGGCTGGGCATGCCAGCCACGGATGATTGGGACAAGCGTGCCTCGAACCAAAGACCATACCTCCGGGCCACCGGAGGCGGCTAAGGCGCAGGCGAAGACAGGGTCTAACGGAAGGCACCAGCCGACAAGTGTGGCAGCCCGCTGCCATGACTCGGAATTTTGCACGCCCAACCGCTGCATAAGGAAATGCAGTGCTTCGGCCCAACGCGGTCGATTGAGGATTTGCTCTTGAAACTGCCGGATAGAGGCAGGCGTTGGTTGCGCCGTGATTGCTAGCAGTCGTTGGCTCAGGGCTTCCGCGGCGAACCATTCTTGGAACTGTTGGTGAGAAAAACGAACGTTGCCGCCGGTAACGGCCGAACGAACCAGTATGTGGTGGTTGACCAGGACATCTAGCACTGCGGAGGCCGCGGGCGTGGGAGATAGCTGGCCTGCGGCAGCGAGCCTCTGGACGCATACGCCGACGACCTGGCGGGCCTCGCTCTCGGTGCAAACCACCGCACCCGCGTTGGTGAGGTGATCTGCTAGATGCGCGAGGAACGTGCGAGCCAAGCCGTCGCAGGGCGGATTCGCGAGTGCCGCTTGGTGCGTCGGACTCGCTTCAAGCAGACGAATAAGTGCTTCGAGGATCGCGTAGCGCGTGCGCGGCAATGGCTGGCCGGCCCGGACAAGTTCCAGGATGGCGCTAAAGAAGAGCGGCGTGTCCGTCACCTCCGAGAGAACGGGGTCGCCATTGAGCTGCGTGATTAACTCACCCGCGTTGGAAATGCCCGTGGCGTGGATGAGGGCGCTCTTTTGCGTAAAGGTCAGCGGCAATACCTCGACCACGACCGGCGAGGTTAACGGGGGCGCAAGACGCGAGGTGCGGGTCGAAACGAGCAGCGGGGTTTCAGGGTGGTTCCGCGCAAAATCCTGCAAGCGAAGGACGGCGTCTGCTCCCACGGCATGCTCGGCGACCTCATTCCAACCGTTGAGGAGCAGCAACAGGGTGCCGTATCCCAGTAGCCGGTTGACCGCGTTGATATCGATGCCTTCAGGTCCGAGTTGGCTTGCAATGTAAGTCGGAAGGTCAACTTGGGCCGCGGCCCAGCCCGGCATCGACAGGAGGAGTGGAATCGGTTGACTTGTGTCCTGCGCAAGTTGATCCGCGAGCTGGATCACCGTGAACGTCTTGCCGGCACCAGGCACCCCGGTGAGCACGATGCGGCGGCGAGCAAGCAGCTGCTGGCGAATTTCCGCTAGGCTCATGACGGCGCCGCCGGCAAGTCGGAGGGACAAGGGGATGGTCGGGAGCACCGAAAACCGTTCTTCCTGCTTCCAGCCGGCGATGAGACGCGCGGAGCCTTGGCGTGCGAGGGCCCGGAGTTCGTCGATCAAGGGCTCGCGCGCGGGGATATTCAGGCGCTCGCGACAAAGCCAGTCGTTCGGTGGTTGTTCGAGCAGGGTTGCCAGTTCGGACTGAGGGATGACATGCAGCTCGTGCTTGAACTCCTTGGCAATGGTCTCGCACCAATCGCTGACGGTGAGGTGGTCGACGTTGACCGGCGTGATAAAGACCAACGCATCGATGGTGACCCCGCGCTCGCGGATGCGCGTCGCATCGGCCCGCACCTTGGTCAGAGTGCCAGTGAGTGAACAGGCGACCGCTCGCTTCTTGCCGTCGGCGCACGTGATGAACGAAGTCCCGTCCTCGCCACCATCGTTACGCTCGGCCGTGGCCTCGATCTCCGGCCACTTGGACTTCGCAAGTTGGAGGGCTAAACGCTGGAAATCGACATGGCGTTGCAGGGAGATCAGTGTCTCCAGCCCGTCAATGATTTGTGCGTGCCGATCCGGCATCCAAGTAGCCAACAGCCGGACCGTGAGAGGGCAATCCTGCTGTGGCGCTCGGGGACCCGTTACGGGCGTCCTAGCACTTCAACCGCGATGTCGTCCTTGTCTTCGTCATCCTTGTCGCACTCGAACCGTGCAAAGCGGCCCCGCCTATCGATCGAAAAGGTCGAAACCAGCCGCGCCGGCCGAATCTTCACGACGTAGTCAAAATCGATGTGGACCAAGACCACGTCCCAAGCGCCCGCGACCAACTCTCCTGGATCCATTTCCCAGGCAGGTTGGCCGCTTCCCTTGTGCACCCCAGTGTCTTTTTTCATAACTCCAGTCTGCGCCAGCCATTCGTTTGCCAACTGGTGAACCAAGTCCATGAAAGACAGTGTGCGCGGCCCAAACCGGCAAACGACGGTGAGCCAGTCTGGTTCGGGCGCTTCTGGTGTTCCCGCTCGCCGGGTCACGTGCACTTGAAACCTCGTGAAATGATGACTCGTGACATCAAACTGCATGGCACGAATCGGGCCCCACAAATCTTCATTGAATGACACCAGTTCGAGATTCTTAAACTTCTTGGCCTGAATCTCGGCATCTTTGGTGAAAGACCGGCCAATCAAAGTGCCGCGCGCGGCCCCCAGCGCTTCCATTTTGTCGCCAAATATGGTGACTGCGTTTCTGTCTACCGGGTCGCGCCAATTCTTACACTCGAAGACGTGATGTGTTTCATATGGCGACCCTTGGTTAATCCGAACCAGCAGGTCGAACTCCAGCAGCACACCCGAACAGGGTATCCGCGCGTTGGGCTCAATGGAGAATGGCGCCTGCGCCAACCCCGGCTGTGAACGAATAACCATCTCCTCGATGGCGCGGGTGGCCCGTTCCAAGGCCGAACCTTTTTCGTTGGAATCGTTCATAGCATTACAAGCTTATGCCATAGGTTTTTGCTAGAACCCGGGATGATCTGGTTGATCGTGACGGCAAGCATTGAGCTTGTTGGCGAACACAACCCCTTCGCAATTTCGGTCAGCGGGCATTGGCTCCAAGCCAAGCGCCCGTAACATCGTGTAGGTCGGCTTGCCGTCTTGGACTATTCCATCAATCACCGAATAGGTCGTGAGGACGCACGGTGCGATGTTCGGATGTCCTCCTTTATCAGGGTCAGTCAGAATGGCGGCTAGATTGGTTTCTCTTTCCAGAAGGGTCTTGGTGATTGGAGCCATATAAGAGTCGAGTTTCTGCTTAAGGTTAACCAAAGCATGATCGAGGCTTGGATGAGCGCCGTAATAAATCTCTCCGTCTTTCGTCTTGCAGGGTAGGAATGAATCTGGGTCGACGGTGTTCTTCATGTTGACGACGACAACGCCCGTCTCTGCCCGGCCCGACGCGATGGCCGCCTTGATCTGGTCACGTGCATCAGTAACGCGAGAAAGGAAGGCCTCTGGATTCTGTTTGGCCCCCGGAGTGTCCGGATGAAGGGTTTTAGACTCAATAGCCCATCGGCGGTCATTGAATTGGCCGATAATATCAGGGTTTTTCCCTTTCGTGCTTTTTTTGCCGCTTGGTGGATCAAACTCAAGATGGTCCATCATTTGGATGCAGCATGCGGCTAGGTGCAGTTCCGCGATGAAATCGGTTTGCTGTTCCTCGGGGATGCGCCCTTGGCTGAACGAGAAGAGGCTAAGCTCCGCATCTTTGGACAACAACAATAGGTGACTCTTCAGTTTTTTAAACTCGTCAGGTTTCGCGTTGTGCGCAGCAACCAATTTTAGGGCGAGGTCGCCAAGGCTGAACCCGCGGCGCCATTCCTCGCGCTCATCTTTACTATTGTCGCTTTGTGCCTCCTTGAGGTTTATGCGCTGGATCTTTAGCAGGATCGCTTCAGCTCGTTTGAAAGGAGACTTGGCAGGATCGAAGATTTCGATGCCGTAGGACCCGAGAATTTGCTCCAGCCGTGCGACAGCTCTGATGAAGTCCGGATAGACGTATTTCATATGACCAAATTGGACAAATCCCTGTGATGATGCGGAAACCCTGTGCTACAGGTTTGTGCTACAAAAACCAGTCATTTTGGACCTTCCTGATTGGTCGGGTTTTATGCCTAAAAAACAGCGATTTCTCCTCTGAAAACCGACTTCGAATAAGTTCGAAAACCGAGGAGGAAAAATACTGCTTGCCTCAATTTTGAGTCCACTGCGTCTGCCAATTCCGCCACCCGGGCGACTGAGCCGGCGAGAGAAACCCACCTCACCGGTGATGTAAATCCGTTTTTCCCTGCCCGGGCGGTAATCACCCCTCCCCACTCCATCAGCCTCGGTCCTTCGGCGGAATCAGCCCGAAATCCGTGAAATCATTGAGCACGTCCGCGTGGGGCCGGTCCTGCTTGTAGACCTGCAGGATCCGGCCGTGCTCGTAATCGGTCGTCGGGATGATCCGCGGTTCCTCACCCGGCAAAAAGATGGCGGTGTAGGCGCGGTGACGGTCGACCATGCGGCGGATGACGATCATGGCGGCCAGCATAGGCCGGATCGGTTTTTTTGCCAGTGACATCAATGTGTCAGGGCGGGCTCGCGTGATTACAGTCAGAAGTTCCGGTGCTTGCCGCCCGGCCGCCGGAGCGGCAGCCTGCCGCATGCTCAAGTCCGGCCTGCTAAACCCCGCGGTCCTCCACCTGCTCGCCCGCATCCGGCACACGAACACCCTGGTCATCGCCGACCGCGGCTTCCCCTTCCGGCCGCAGCTTGAGACGATCGACCTCTCCCTCGTCGACGGTGTGCCGACCGTCCTCCAGGTGCTCGACGCCATCCGCCCGAACTTCGTCATCGGCCGCGCCTTCGCCGCCCGCGAGTTCACCAAGGCCAACCCCGCCGCCGTGCGCAACGCCCTCGCCTCCCGCCTCAAGGGCGTGCCCCTCGTCTTCGAGCCGCACGTGGATTTCAAACAGCGTGTGCCCGGCGCCATCGGTCTCATCCGCACGGGCGACACCATTCCCTACGCCAACCTGGTCATCGAGTCGGCCTGATCCCATGCAATACCGCCTGCTCGGTTCCACCGGCCTCAAGGTCTCCGTCCTCGGCTACGGTGCCTCCCCGCTGGGCAATGCCTTCCGCACGATCGACGACAACGAGGGCATCCGCACCGTGCGCACCGCCCTCGACCTCGGCATCAACTTCCTCGACACCTCGCCGCACTACGGCGTCACCAAGTCCGAGACCGTCCTCGGCCGCGCGCTGCAGGGCGTGCCGCGTGACAGCTATTACCTCGCCACCAAGGTCGGCCAGTATGGCGAAGGCAACTTCGACTTCTCCGCCGCGCGCGTGACGCGGAGCTTCGAGGAAAGCTGCGCCCGCCTCGGCACCGACTACATCGACGTCCTCCACTGCCACGACATCGAGTTCGCCGACCTCAGCCAGATCGTGAACGAAACCCTGCCCGCGCTCGTGCAGCTCCGCGATGCCGGCCGCGTCGGCCACCTCGGTATCACCGGCCTGCCGCTCAGGATCTTCCCCGCCGTCATCGACCGGGCGGCGCCCGGCACTGTTGCCGCCGTGCTCTCCTTCTGCCGCTACTGCCTCAACGACACCGCGCTCGAGTCGCTCATCCCCGCTTTCCAGGTCAAGGGTGTCGGCATCATCAACGCCTCCGCCACCGGCATGGGTCTGCTCACCGAGCGCGGTGCCCCCGACTGGCACCCGGCGCCCGAGTCCATCAAGGCCGGTTGCCGTCGCGCCGTGGAATACTGCCAGTCCGTCGGCGCCGACATCACTAAGCTCGCCCTCCAGTTCGCCGTGCAGCATCCGGCTATCGCCACCACCCTCGTTGGAACCGCCAGCCCCGAGAACATCCGCAAGAACGTCGCCTACATCGCGGAACCCATCGACCTCGAGTTGCTGGCCAAAGTGCGCGAGATCCTGCAGCCAATCCACAACCACAACTTCACCCGCGGCCGCCCGGAAAACCGGGACGTTCTGGTCCCCTGACTTTGGCACCACTAATCCACACTAATAGTCCACTAATCATACCCATTCCGTCATCCTTAACGGAGTGAAGGATCCAGTTGCACGCCGAATCGGAAAACTGGATTCTTCGCTCTGCTCAGAATGACAATTCGAAGATTAGTGCCCATTAGTGTGCATTAGTGGTTAGCCCTCCTTCTCCTCGTGCTTCAGATCACCCTCACCGAACCCGGCAAATTTACCGCCACGACCTCGGCGCCCGAGCCGCGGCCCGCACCCGGCGAGGCACTGGTCCGCGTCCATCGCATCGGCGTCTGCGGCACCGACCTGCACGCGTTCGCCGGCAAGCAGCCTTTCTTTTCCTACCCGCGCATCCTGGGCCACGAACTCGGCGTCGAGGTAATCGACCCCGGCACCGAACCTCACGGCCTGAAGGCCGGCGACCGCTGTTCGGTCGAGCCTTACCTCAACTGCGGCCGCTGCATCGCCTGCCGGCGTGGCAAACCCAACTGCTGCGCCGACCTCAAGGTTTTGGGGGTCCACGTCGACGGCGGCATGCGCCCGCTGCTCACCGTGCCGGCGCGCAAGCTCCACCGCTCCGTCAGGCTCGACTACGCGCAGCTCGCCCTCGTCGAGACCCTCGGCATCGGTGCCCACGCCGTCGAGCGCGCCGAGGCGAAACCGGATGACTTCATCCTCGTCATCGGCGCCGGTCCCATCGGACTCAGCGTCATCCAGTTCGCTCTCCTCACCGGCGCCACCGTCGCCGTTTTGGACGTCAGCGAGCTTCGCCTCGCCTTCTGCCGCCAACTCGGAGTCAAGCACACCGTCGTCGCCGGCCCCGACGCCACCGCGCAACTCAACGCCATCGGCCACGGCGACCTGCCCACCATCGTCATCGACGCCACCGGCAACCCGAAGTCCATGGCGGGCACCTTCGACCTCGCCGCCCACGGCGGCCGCATCGTCTTCGTCGGACTCTTCCAGGGCGACCTGGCCTTCAACGACCCAAATTTTCACCGTCGCGAACTCACCGTCTGCGCCAGCCGCAACGCCCTGCCCGCCACTTTCCGCGATATCATCGCGCTGCTCGAGGCCGGGAAGGTCGACACGCGCCCGTGGATCACGCACCGCTTCAAGCTCGCCGACACGCCGGTTGTCTTCCCGCAGGACATCGCCGGCAACCCGGCCGTGCTGAAAGCCATGATCGAGGTCTGAGCGCGGTTGACGTTCGCGCACTGGCGGCAAGACTGCTCGCGCGATGCCCGACTTCCGCGCCTATGCTCCCGCCGCCTCCGCCGATGCCACGGAAATCCGGTTGGCCCCCGAGGAGAGCCACCACCTCGTCACCGTGAACCGCTGCGGGCGCGGCGACCCGGTGACCGCCTTCGACGGCCGCGGCCACGAGTGGCTTACCGAATGCACCGATCCCAGCAAAGGCGCCGCGGTGCTGCGGGTGAAGGAAACTCGTCCGGCCAAGCCGCGCTCCTTTGAAATCACGCTCGGCCAGGCCCTGCCCAAGGGCGCGACGATGGACGACATCGTCCGCCAGGCCACGGAGATCGGCGCCACCCGCATCGTCCCGCTGCTCAGCGAACGCACGCAGGTGCACCTCGACGGCGACCGCGCGGACAAGAAGGTTGAGAAATGGCGCACCGGAGCCATCGAGGCCGCCAAGCAATGCGGCAACCCCTGGCTGCCGGAGATCGCGCCGTTGCAGGCTTTCTCCGCCTTCCTCACCTCCGCCACCGGCTACGACCTGAAGCTCATCGCCAGCCTCCACGCCGGCACCACGCCGCTGAAAAAGGCGCTCGCCATTTATTCCGCCAAGCACGGCCACGCGCCGCGCAAGGTGCTCTGGCTCGTCGGTCCCGAGGGCGATTTCTCCCCGGCCGAGATGACCGCCGCCATCACCGCCGGCTGCTCGCCCATCACGCTCGGGCCGCTCGTGCTGCGCAGCGACACCGCCGCGGTTTACGCCCTGAGCATTCTCAGCCACGAGCTGCTCGCCAACAGTTGAAAGTTGAATGATGAAAGTTGAAAGAAGGCATTTTTCGCGACCAGCAGATGTCTGGGCTTTCAACCTTCAACTTTCACCTTTCAACTTCTCCATCCCCCTATGATCTCACCGCTGTTCCGCCGGGCGGCCTGTGCCGCCGCCTTGTTCATTGCGCCGCTTGCGCTGGCGCTCACCTCGCCGAAGGAGCACTTCGGTTTCAACATCGGCGACGACTACCAGCTCGCCACCTACACGCAGACCGAGGCCTATTTCAAGAAGCTCACGGCCGAGTCCGACCGCCTGAAGCTCGTGGACATCGGCCCCACCGAGGAGGGCCGCCGCCAATACATGGTGATCTGCACCTCGCCGGCCAACCTGGCCAAGCTCGACCGTTACAAGGAGATCGCCGCGAAGCTCGCCCGCGCCGAGGGCCTGACCGAGGAACAGGCCCGCGCCCTCGCCGCCGAGGGCAAGGCTGTCATCTGGATCGACGGCGGCCTCCACGCCACCGAGACACTCGGCGCCGCCCAACTGGTCGAGACGCTCTGGACCTTCGCCAGCCGCAGCGACCCCGAGACCCTGCGCATCCTCGACAACGTCATCATCCTCTTCACCCACGCCAATCCCGACGGCCAGGAGCTCATCAGCTCCTGGTATATGCGCCGGCCCGACCCGGCCACGCGCATTGTCGACCGCGAGCCGCGGCTCTACCAGAAATACATCGGCCACGACAACAACCGCGACTTCATGATGACGAACATGAAGGAGTCGGCGAACATCGCGCGGCAGCTCTACCTCGAGTGGTTCCCGCAGATCGTCTACAACCACCACCAAACCGCCCCGCAGGGCACCATCGTCGCCGCCCCGCCCTACCGCGATCCCTTCAATTATTTCTACGACCCGCTGATCATCACGTCGCTCGACGCCGTTGGCGCGGCCATGCACGGCCGCTGGATCGCCGAGGACATGCCCGGCACGACCATGAAGCGCGGCTCCGTCTTCTCCACCTGGTGGAACGGCGGCCTGCGCACCACGGTGTATTTCCACAACATGATCGGCCTGCTCACCGAGACGGCCGGCAGCCCCACGCCCATGCAGATCGCCCTCATCCCCGAGCGCCAGATCCCGTCCGGCGACCTGCCCTATCCCGTCCCGCCCCAGACCTGGCACTTCCGCCGCTCCGTCGACTACTCGCTGACGGCCAACTACGCGGTGCTCAACTACGCCGCCCGCAACCGCGACGAGCTGCTCTACAACATATGGCACATGGGCCACAACGCCATCGAGCGCGGCAGCCGCGACCACTGGACGCTCTCGCCCAAGCGCGCCGCCGCCATGCGCACCGCCGCCACCCCCTCGGCCAAGGCCGCCGAGGGCGACGATTCCGCCTACCGCTTCGCCGCCCAGAGCGGCACCGTGGTGCCCGCCAAGTTCTACGACGAGGCGCTCAAGCAGCCCGATCAACGCGACCCGCGCGGCTACATCATCCCGCGCGACCAGGCCGACTTCCCCACCGCGGTGAAGTTCATCAACACGCTCGTGAAATCCGGCATCGCCATCCACCGCGCCACCGCGGACTTCATGGTCGCCGGGAAAAATTATCCCGCCGGCTCCTACATCGTGAAGACCGCGCAGGCCTTCCGCCCCTTCGTCCTCGATATGTTCGAGCCGCAGGACCACCCGAACGACTTTCCATACGAAGGCGGCCCGCCGATCGCCCCCTACGACTCCGCCGGCTGGACCATCGCCTATCAGATGGGCGTGAAATTCGACCGCGTGCTCGACGGCTTCGACGGCCCCTTCGAGCGCCTGCCTTGGGGCCAGCTGCAGGACCCGCCCGCCGGCACGGTCGGCACGGGCACCGGCGGCTGGCTCGTGAGCCACCGTGCCAACAACAGTTTCATCCTCCTCAACCGCCTGCTCAAGGCCGGCGCGGATGTCTACTGGCTGAAGACGCCGCCGGCGGGCCATCCCGGCTTCGGCGCGGGTTCGCTCTACATCCCGGCCTCCGAGTCGGCGAAGCCCATCGTCGCGAAGGCCGCGGCCGAGCTCGGCCTCGATGCCACCGCCGTCACGCTCAAGTCCGTCGGCGACGCCCTCAAGCTCGCCCCCACGCGCATCGCGCTCTGGGACCAATACGGCGGCTCGATGCCCTCCGGCTGGACCCGCTGGCTCTTCGAGCAGTTCGAATTTCCCTTCGAGGTCGTCTATCCGCAGCAGATCGACGCCGGCAACCTGCGCGCGAAATACGACGTGATCGTCTTCGTCAACGGCGCCATCCCGCTGCCGAAGTCGATGGGCGCGCCGAGCCCGCGCCTGGGTGAGTTCATGACCCGGACCCCGACCGGCGACGACCTGCCCGCGGCCTACCGCGGCTGGACCGGCAGCATCACCGAGGAGAAATCCATCCCGGCGCTGCGCCAGTTCACCGAGCAGGGCGGCAGCATCGTGACCATCGGCACCAGCACCAACCTCGCCTACCACCTCGGCGTCCCCGTGCGCAACGCGCTCGTCGAGATGGGACCGGCCGGCAAGGAGCGCCGCCTGGCGCGCGAGAAATTCTACGTCCCCGGCAGCATCCTCTCCGCGGCCATCGATCCCTCCGCCCCGCTGGCGTGGGGCCTCGAGGCCACGGCCGACGTCTACTTCGACAACAGTCCGGTCTTCAAGCTCCTGCCCGACGCCGTCGCCAAGGGCGTGAAACCCGTCGCCTGGTTCGCGAGCGCGGAGCCCATGCGCAGCGGCTGGGCTTGGGGGCAGTCCTACCTTGCCGACGGCATCGCCGCCCTCGAGGCGCCCGTCGGCACCGGCAAGCTCTACCTGCTCGGGCCCGAGGTCGCCTTCCGCGCCGGCACGCACGGCACGTTCAAGCTCCTCTTCAACGGGCTCTACCTGAGCACGGCCAAGCCGGCGAACTGAAGAAGAAAGGTTCACGCAAAGCCGCTAAGACGCAAAGAGGATGACCGAGAACGAGCTATCCCGAGAAATCGTTGATGCCGCCTTCAGGCTGCATACTGAATTGGGACCGGGACTGCTCGAATCTGTCTACGAAGCACTCCTCGCCCGGGAGCTTGAACTGCGCGGCCTGTCAGTTGTCAGGCAGCAGCCCATTTCATTCGAATATCGTGGACAGAAATTCGATGAAGGCTTCAGGGCCGACCTGGTCGTTAACAACCTCGTTATCATCGAACTCAAGTCCGTGGAGGAGCTGCATCCTTCGCATAAGAAGCAGCTCAAGACCTACCTCAAATTGACCGGTAAACGCCTTGGTCTGCTGGTCAATTTTGGGGCGCCACTAATCAAGGACGGCATCCACCGCGTAGTGCTTGGCCTGCCCGATCCCTGAACTTAGCGTCTTGGCGGCTTTGCGTGAGATAAATCTCACTTCCGGCCCGCGAGATACTTCGTCACGTCATCGCCCGACACGCGGCCGCCGGGGCCGGTGGCCTCGATGTCGGTGATCGTGGCGTGATCGAGCCCGGCTTCCTGCGCCATCTTGATGGCGCGGGGCGTCCATTGCAGGGCCTTGCCCGGCGCGGCCGCGGCGGCGACGGCGGCCACCTTCACTTCCAGGTGCCGCAGGCTCTCGTCGGTGGTTTCCATGCGGAGGAACGGCTGGCCGGACGTGATGGCGGCACCGTTCTTGGCCATGATCGAGAGCACGGTGCCCTCGGCGGGCGACTCGAAGTCGAAGGCCGACTTGTCGCTCTCGAGCGCGGCGAGCTTCTGGCCCTTGGCGACTTTCGTCCCGGGGGCGACGGCCAGGTTGATGACAGTGAGTTCGCTTACCGTGGCGCCCATCGAGGGCACGGGCACGTCAATGATGAAGGTGGACATGGGGGGATGCGTTTGAAGGAAAACTGGCTGCAATCCGGCTCTGGTCAAGCCACACACCCCGGCGCTTTGCGCCACCCCTCTCTAGAGGGGATCAAAGACAGGGTGGAATCGAATCCCCTCTTGAGAGGGGTGCCCGGCAGGGCGGGGTGTGTTATCCCCGCACGGCCTTCCACACAGCGACGCACGAATCAATCAGCGCAGTCAGTTCCGCCGTCGGGACCTGGTTCGGGCCGTCGGAGATCGCCTTATCGGGATTCGGGTGGGTCTCGATGAAGAGGCCGTCGGCGCCGGCGGCGAGGGCCGCACGGGCCAGCGGCGGCACGAACTCGCGCTTGCCGCCCGTCTTGCCGCCCGCGGCCCCGGGCTGCTGCACGCTGTGCGTGGCATCAAAGATCGCCGGGGCGCCGAGCGCCTTCATCTGGGCGAAGGAGCGCATGTCGACGACGAGGTTCTGGTAGCCGAAGGTTGTGCCGCGCTCGGTCTGCCAGATTTCCTTCGCCTTGCCCTGCTTCAGCTTGCTGACGACGAACTCCATCTCCTGCGGCGAGAGGAACTGTCCCTTCTTCACGTTGACGACGCGGCCCGTCGCGGCGGCGGCGAGCAGCAGGTCGGTCTGGCGGCAGAGGAACGCCGGGATCTGCAACACGTCGCATACCTCGGCGACCGTGGCGGCCTGCTGGCGCTCATGGAAATCGGTGACCACCGGAAAACCGTAGTCCTTCTTCATCAGCGCAAGCAGCGCGAGGCCCTCCTGCATGCCCGGGCCGCGGTCGCCGCTGAGCGAGGTGCGGTTGGCCTTGTCGAACGAGCCCTTGAAAACGATGGTCAGCTCGGGGTGCTTCTTGCCGATTTTGGTCAGCGTCTCAGCCGCAGCGCGGCAGACTTTCTCGTTTTCCAGCGAACAGGGGCCAGCGAGGAGGAGGAGCTTTTTGGAATTAAAGATCATGGGGTGGGTCGTGACTGGTAGGGCGAGTCGTCCCCGACGAGCCGCGGCTCATCCGGAGGATTCGCCCTACCGCTTTTTCTGGTTCTTGATCGCGGCGGCGATGAAGGCGGCGAAGAGCGGATGCGCCTTGTTCGGCTTCGAGTGGAACTCCGGGTGGCACTGCACGCCGAGGAACCACGGGTGGTTCTTCAGCTCCGCCACCTCGACCAGCCCGCGCTTCGGGTTCCAGCCGGAAATGATCATGCCCGCCTTCTCGAGGCGCGCGATGTAGTCGTTGTTCACCTCGTAACGGTGACGATGACGCTCGCTGACGCTGGCCGCGCCATAAGCCTTGCGCGCGAGCGTGCCGGGCTTGAGGTCGCAGGTGTAGGCGCCGAGCC
>CBDFNB010000013.1:0-125487 GCA_965249855.1 Lacunisphaera sp. | reverse complement strand
CGTTGAACTGGAGGGTGCCGGCGGTGAGGGCGAGCGCGCCGCCGAAGGTGAGGTCGCCGCCGATGGTGAGCGTGCCGGTGCCGGCCTTGGCGAGGGTGCCGGCGCCGTCGAGGTTGCCGGAGAAGGTGGTGCTGGTGTTGTCGCCGCCGGCGGTGAGGGTGCCGGCGCCGGCGAGGGAGCCTACGGTCTCGGTCTGGCCGTTGACATCGAGGGTGGCGCCGCTGGCGACGGTGACGGCGGAGGTGTTGGCGATGCGCTCGGCGGCGCCGAGGCGGAGGGTGCCGGCGGAAACGGTGGTGGCGCCGGTGTAGGTGTTGGCGCCGTTGAGAGTGAGCGTGCCGGCGCCGTCCTTGGTGAGGCCGCCGGTGCCGGAGATGACGGCGGACTGCGTGGTGGCGCCGGCGCCACCGACGGTGAGGGTGTTCGCCCCGAGGGCGACGTTGCCGGAGAGGGTAAGCGTGCCCGTGCTGGAATTGATGCGGCTGGCCGAGGCGAGGGTGAGCGCGCCGGAGAGGGTGTTGTTGCCGGCAAAGTTCTCGATGGCGCCGTTCTGGGTGGTGCCGCTGCCGTTGAGCGTCATGGCGTTGGCGAGGCTGAGGCCGCCCTGGACCTGGAGGTTGGCGCCGGTGGACACGGTGACGGCGCCGGAGCCGAGGACGGTGTTGGAGCCGCTGGCGTTAAGGGTGCCGCTGGTGACGTTCACGGCGCCGCTGAAGCCGCTGCCGGTGCCGGAGAGATAGACCTTGCCGGTGCCGGCGACGTTGAGGCTGCTGCCGGCGGCGCCGGTGAGGATGCCGGCGTAATTGGAGTTGGTGTTGTTGGGGCCGTTAAGGGTGAGCGCGCCGGCGCCGAGGGCCACGGTGGCGGTGGCGCTGGTGGTGTTGAGCTGGCCGAGGGTCTCGCTCTGGCCGTTGAGGTTCAGCGTGGCGCTGTTGTTGAGGGTGACGGTGGCGGTGTTGGCGATCTGGTTGGAGGCGTCGAGGCGGACGCTGCCGGCGTTGACGGTGAGATTGCCGGCCAGGGCGGTGGTGCCGGCGGCCTTGTTGAGGACGAGGGTGCCGGCGTCGACGGTGGTGAGGCCGGTGTAGGTGTTGGCCGCGCCGGTCATGGTGGTGGTGCCGGTGTTGGCGAGGGTGAGCGTGCCGGTGCCGGTGGTGATCGCCCCGGTGAGGCTGACGTTGCCGGCGCCGGTGGTGGCGAGGTCCTGGTTGGTGCCGGTGACAGCGCCGAGGGCGAGGGTGTTGCCGGTGGTGGCGCCGACCGTGGTGGCGCCGGCGAGGGTGACCGTGCCGGAGAGGGTGCCGGTGCCGGAGACGCCCTGGATGGCGCCGGCACCGCTCACGCCGGAGCCGGCGACGGTGATATTTTCGGCGGAGGTGATGGTGCCGGAGAGGGCGAGCGTGCCGCCGTCGGCGATGGTGGTGGTGCCGGTGGTGTTGCCCAGCGCATTGGCGTTCGTGATCTGGAGGGTGCCGGCGTTGACGAAGATGTTGCCGGCGTAGGCGGTGCTGTTGCCGGAGAGGATGAGCGTGCCGCCGGTATTCTCCTTCACGAGGTTGCCGGAGCCGGTGAGGACGGAGGAGATGGTGAGGTTGCCGGAGCCGATCATGTCGACGACGGTGTTCTTGGCCAGGTTCACGGTGCCCATCGTGAGGCTCTGGTTGTTGGCGCTGGACTGCTGGATGAAGGCGATGCTGCCGGCGTTGGGGCCGTCGAAGGTGAGGGTGTCGCCCTGGCCGGCGCCGATGTTGAAGGAGGCGCTGCCGGCGTCGAAGCGCATGGCGTTGATGGTGCGGTTGGCGCGGAGGTCGACGGTGGTCTGGGCGCCGGTGCCGAAGGCTACCTTGGTGGTGTTGGTGGCGGTCCAGCCGTTGGCGAGGTCGGGGTTCCAGTTGGCGCCGCGGTCCCAGCGGTTGGTGGCGTTGCCGCTGTCCCAAGTGGTCCAGCCGCCGGTGTTGGCGACGATGGGCTGCCAGCCGGCGCCGTAGCTGCCGACGGTCTGGGCGGCCAGCTGGGTGGCGCCGGCGCCGTAGCCGACGAAGTAGAACTGGTCGAGGAGGGTCGAGGAGAGCGTGGTCTGGGTGCCGAGGATGTCGGTGCCGGTCTGCCAGTTCGAGACGGTGAGGACGCCGGAGGGGGTGCCGGTGATGTTGGAGAAGAGGAAGTAGTTGGCGCCGCTGGTGGCGCCAAAGTCGAGGCCGCCGCCGTTGGAAAAATTCAGGGTGCCGACCTGCTCGGAGTAGGTGTTGAGGTTGAGGGTGCCGCCGTTGAGGTTGACGCTGGTGGTGTTGGCGAGGCGGTCGCTGGCGCCGAGGCGGAGCGTGCCCTCGGTGACCGTGGTGGCGCCGGTGTAGGTGCTGGCGCCGGTGAGGTCGAGGGTGCCGGCGCCGGTCTTGGTGAGGGCGCCGTTGCTGATGACGCCGTCGATGGTGCTGGTGCCGCTGGCGACCTGGGTGGTGAGGGTGCCGCCGCCGAGGGCGACGGCGCCGAGCGTGGAACCGGCGAGGGTGAGCGTGTTGCTGCCGGTCTGGGTGAGGGTGTTGGAGAGGGTGAGGCCGGTGAGGGTGGAGCTGGCGTTGAGGGCGACGGCGTTGGCGAGGGTGTTAGAGGCGGTGGAGGCGAGGTTGCCGCCGGCGAGGGTGATGGTGCCGGTGCCGAAGCCGGCGTTGTTGTTGGTCGTGAGGGTGCCGTTGTTGACGGTGGTGCCGCCGGTGTAGGTGTTGGCGGCGTTGAGCGCGACGGTGCCGGTGTCGTTTTTGATGAGGGCGCCGGTGTCGGAGATGACGCCGCTGATCGTGGTGGCCGTGCCGGAGCCGTCGAGGGTGAGGGTGTGGCCGTTGGTGTCGAGGGCGCCGGTGAGGTTCAGCGCGCCGGTGGAGTTGTTGCGGATGTTGATGGCGTTGGCCAGGGCGATGGCGGAGTTGATGGTGTTGGTGGCCGTGCCGCGGGTCTGGGAGACGGCGATGCCGGAGAAGCTGGCGACGCCCTGGTTGTCGAAGGTGATGGTGTTGTTGTTGAGGGTGTAGGCGTAGGGGGTGTCGAAGGCGAGGGAGCGGACGTTGCGGTTGGCGCCGGTGTTGATCGTCTGGGCGGAGGTGACGTGGGTGTTGTCGAAGAGGATGTCGGCGCCGACACTGGGGACGACGGTGGGGTCCCAGTTGGTGTTGGTGGCCCAGAGGCCGTCGCCGCCGCCGCCGGACCAGAGGTTGGCGGTGAGGGCGGAGACGTTGAGGTTGCGGACGTCGTGGAAGTTGGTGGAGGCGCCGGTGCCGGAGGAGAAACCGAACTTGAGCGTGTCGGGCCGGGCATAGCCGGAGAGATCCATCTGGAGCACGGTCTGGGGCGAGGTGCCGCCCTGCTGGAGGGTGACGGTGAGCTGGTTGGTCGCGCTGAGCAGCATCTGCACGGTGTTGGTCTGCACGGGCCGGGTGGCGGAATCGATGGACTGGGCGAGGGAGCCGCTGCCGCCGAGGTAGTCGTAGCCGGTGAGGCCGCTGCCGGGGCCGCGGACGGCGATGGCGTCGGGGGTGAACCCGATGCCGCCGACGCGGCCTTCGTTGCTGTTGGAAAAGTTGCCGAATTCGTCGAGGGCGATGCCGAGGTAGCCGCCGGCCAGGCCGTTCTGGTTGGAGCCGCCACCGCCGGCGACGGTCTTTTGGGCGTAGCCGAGCGAACCGCCGTTGGCGCCGACGCTGAAGGCGGAGGCGCCGTCGTAGAGGAAGAAGGTGATGCCGTCGGCGCCGGTGCCGCCGTAGGACTCGAAGTCGAACTTGGCGTAGACGGTGGCGTTGGCCGCCGTGAAGGCCGTGTTGTAGTAGGCGCTGGTGGCCTGGTTGGTGCCGGGTGTGGTGAGCCGCAGCCAGCCGTCGCCGGTCGCGTTGCCATCAGGGCCGGCCGTGCCGGAGGTAAGCGTGGGCGTGTAACCGGTGCCCGCAAAAACCCAGCCGGAGGCGGTCGCGTTCTTGAAAGTTTCCGTGATGACCTGCGCCTGAACCGAACCTGTCGCAAAGATTCCTCCGGCCAGAATCGCCCCGAGCCCGCGCCAGAAGATCGCGGGCAGACGAAGCGGACAATTTGCAAGGCAGCTCACGACCCGGGAGTATCTTTTCTCAGGGGCCGAATGGCAAGGCTCGTTAGGGATAAACACCCAGAAGAAATAAGGTGTATCGCCCCATCGAAACTTCGCGCAGATCAACTACATGCGACAGATGAGGAGCTCGCGCTCGAACATGAGCTCCTTGGGCAGGTGGGCGTGGACGTCAAGGAAGAGCTCCTCGTGACCGAGCACCTCGGCGCGCCAGGCGGCGCGATCGAAGGTCTGCAGCTCCTCGAACTTCTCCTTCGGGAAGTCGAGTCCGTCCCACTCCATGTCCTTGTAGCGGGGCATCCAGCCGATGGGCGTCTCCTTGGCGCGGCCGCCGGCGCGGACGCGGTCGACGATCCATTTCAACACGCGCATGTTCTCGGAAAAGCCCGGCCACATGAACTTCCCGTCCTTGTCCTTGCGGAACCAGTTCACATGGAAGATGCGCGGGGTCTCGCTGAGGTTGCGCTGCATGTTGATCCAGTGGCGGAAGTAGTCGCCCATGTTGTAGCCGCAGAACGGCAGCATGGCCATCGGGTCGCGGCGGACCTTGCCGATCGTGCCGGCGGCGGCGGCGGTCATCTCGGAGCCCATCGTGGCGCCGACATAGACGCCGCTCGACCAGTTGAAGGCCTGGTAGACAAGGGGCATCGTGGTGGCGCGACGGCCGCCGAAAACGATGGCGTGGATCGGCACGCCCTCGGGGTTCTCCCAGTCCTTGTCCATCGTCGGGCACTGCTTGGCGGGCGCGGTGAAACGGGCGTTGGGATGCGCGGCCTTGGCGCCCTTCTCCTTGGCGAGGGCGGGCGTCCAGTCGTGACCCTGCCAGTCGATGGCGTGCGCGGGCGGCGTGTCGGTCATGCCTTCCCACCAGACGCCGCCGTCGTCGGTCAGGGCGACATTCGTGAAGATCGTGTTCTTCGCCAGCGCCTTCATGGCGTTGGGATTCGTGTTGTTGCCGGTGCCCGGGGCGACGCCGAAGAAGCCCGCCTCGGGATTGATGGCGCGGAGACGGCCGTTGGCGTCGGGCTTGATCCACGCGATGTCGTCGCCGACGGTCCAGACCTTCCAGCCCTTCTTGGCGAAGGACGGCGGCGGGATCATCATGGCGAAGTTGGTCTTGCCGCAGGCGCTCGGGAAGGCGGCGGCGACGTAGGTCTTCTTGCCGGCGGGGTTCTCGACGCCGAGGATGAGCATGTGCTCGGCCATCCAGCCCTCATCGCGCGCCATGGCGGAGGCGATGCGCAGGGCGAAACACTTCTTGCCGAGGAGGGCGTTGCCGCCGTAACCCGAGCCGTAGGACCAGATCTCGCGGGTCTCCGGGAAGTGGACGATGTATTTCTCCTTGTTGCAGGGCCACGCGACGTCCTTCTGGCCCTTCTTGAGCGGGGCGCCGACGGAGTGCACGCACGGGACGACGCGCTTGAAGTTCTTGTCGATCAGCTCGAACACCGGTTTGCCGATGCGGGCCATGATGCGCATGTTGACCACCGCGTAGGGCGAGTCGGTCAGCTGCACGCCGATCTGCGACATCGGCGAGCCGAGCGGGCCCATGCTGTAGGGCAGCACATACATCGTGCGGCCCTTCATGCAGCCGTCGAAGATGCGGCGCAGGGTCTTCTTCATCTCGTAGGGATTGACCCAGTTGTTGGTCGGGCCGGCCGCCTCCTTGGAATGCGAGCAGATGAACGTGCGGTCCTCGACGCGCGCCACGTCGCTGGCGTCGGAGCGCGCGAGGTAGCAGCCCAGCCACTTCTTCTGGTTGAGCTTGATGAAGGTCCCGCCCTTCACCATCGCCGCGCACAAGGCGTCGTATTCCTTCTGCGAGCCGTCCACCCAGTGGATCGCCTCCGGCTGGCACAGCGCGGCCATCTTCTTCACCCACTGGATCAGGTGCGGGTTTTTGCTCAGGGGTTTTGAGGTGTGCTTCATTGGAAAATAGTGGATCGAAGGCGAAGGTGAGTAAACGGGAAAGACCGGACGGCCCGCGCAATTAAAATAATATTCCTCCGGTCATTAGAGGCGGCGTTTACGTCTCGCGTGTAAAAACCTTCCCGCGCATCCTGCCCCGCGTGAACAAACTCTGCATCTTCGCCGGGACGACCATCCTCGGTTACGCCTTCTGGGCGGTCGGCGAGCTGCTGGGTCTCGGATTCTTCGGCTGCTTCATCGTGAGCAGCATCGGCAGCGTCGCGGGTGTCTGGCTGGGCTGGAAGGTGGCGCAACATTTCAAATAGCCGCCGGTTCCCGCCGCCACGCCTGCGCCACCAGGATGACGCCGGCCGCCAGCAGGATCTCCACGGTGTGCACCACCCAGACGGCGGGGTGGAAATGATCCGCGACCAGCCGGTCGGTCATGATCATGTCGCCGGCCACCTTGCCGAGGATCGCGGCGCCGCCATACACGACGGCCACGTAGCGGTCCATCAGGCGGGAAAGCAGGTTGCTGGTGAACACCACCAGCGGGATGCTCAGGGCCAGGCCGAAGATCAACAACGCCAGGCTGCCCCGCGAGGCGCCGGCCACCGCCAGCACATTGTCCAGCGACATCGTGATGTCCGCCACCAGGATCAGCCAGATCGCCTGGCCCAGCCCGGCCGCCGGCCGGCCCTGCTCCTGTTCGCCGGTGTTGTCGACCAGCAGCTTGACGGCGATCCAGAGGAGGAGAAGCCCGCCGACCAGCTTGACGTAATTGATCACGAGCAACTGGGCGGCGACAAAGGTCAGGCCCACGCGCAACACCACGGCCGCGCCGGCGCCCAGGGCGCTGCCGATCAGCCGCTGTTTGGGCGGCAGCGTGCGCACCGCCAGGGCGATGACCACGGCATTGTCCCCCGCCAGCACCACGTCGATCACCACGATGCTGAGGATCGCCAGGACCCACTCCATGGGAGTGTGCAAGCCGGCGGTGGAGACAAGGGCCAGGGCGTGGCTCATGGTGCGGGCTCCGGCTCAGTGTCCCGGGCCGGCCAGCGGGATGACGCCGGTGAGCAGGTTGACGAGCAGCAGGATGAGCGAGGTGATGACGGTCCACTTGAGGGTGAACTTCTGGTGGTCGCCGAACTCGACCTTGGCCAAGCCGACCAGCAGGTAGGTGGAGGGCACGAGCGGGCTGAGCAAATGCACCGGCTGCCCCGCGAGCGAGGCGCGCGCCATCTCGGCGGCGGTGATGCCGTAATGCGAAGCCGCCTCGGTGAGGATGGGCAGCACGCCGAAATAGAACGCGTCGTTGGAGAGGAAAAAGGTGAAGGGCATGCTGAGGATGCCGGTGATGACCGCCAGGTAGGGCCCGAGGGCGGGCGGCACCAGCGCCACCACGCTGCCGGCGATGGCGTCCACCATCTTGGTGCCGGAGAGCACGCCGGTGAAGATGCCGGCGGCGAAAATGACCGCGACCACCGCGAGGGCGTTGCCGGCATTGGCGGCGATCCGGGCCTTCTGTTGTTCCAGCGAGGGGTAGTTGATCACCAGCGCCAAGGCGAAGGCGACGAGGAAGAGCACCGGGAGGGGCAGCAGGCCCACGATCAGCGCCACCAGCAGCGCCACGGTGAGAATCATGTTAACCCAGACCAGCTTGGGCCGGCGGATGGAGGCGTCCTCCCCGTGTTCGCTCTCGTCCATCGAGGCATGGATGTCGCCCAGGCTGGACTCCGACAGGATGCCCAGCCGCTTGCGTTCCCGCCGGCCCAGCAGCCAGGCGACAAACAGCACCCAGGCCACGCCGACGATCATCCCGGGCACCAGCGGCGGGAACACCTGGCCCATGTCGAGCTTGAGTGCCGCGGCCGCCCGGGCGGTGGGCCCGCCCCACGGCAGGATGTTCATGACGCCGCCGGCCTGCATGATCACGCTGGCGAGCACCAGCCGGTCCATCTTGAGCCGGGTGAAGAGCGGCAGCATCGCCGTGGTGGTGATGAGGTAGGTCGTGGAACCGTCGCCGTCCAGCGAGACGAACAGCGCCAGCGCCGCCGTCCCCACGACGATCTTGACCGGGTCGCCATGCACCAGCCGCACGACCAGCCGCACGACGGGATCAAACAGGCCGGCATCGATCATGATGCCAAAATAGAGGATGGCGAAGGTCAGCATCACGCCCGTGGGCGCGAGCGCCTTGATGCCATCGAGCATCATGGGCCCGAGCTTGGGCCCAAACCCGGCGAGGATGCCGAAGGCGATGGGCACGAGCGCGAGCGCCGTCAGGACGGACATGCGCTTGGTCATGATCAGCGCCATGAACACCACGATCATGGCATAGGCGTAGAAGGTCAGCAGATTGGGGCTCATGGGGACGGGGTAAGGGAAATCTCAGGCGCATCATGCCCCGCCCGGCTGAAGGGAACATGAACCCTGGCTGAATATGCTTTCAGGATCGCTCAGAAGACGACCTGCACCCGCGACAGGATCCGGCTGCCGTCCGTGCTCGAGCCCGGCACCTGGCCATTCAGGTAATCGACCATGAACTTGATGTCCTCGCCCTTGAGATAGTAGTTCAGGCCGATGGTCGTGGTGCGGATGGTGTTGCCGCCGGTCGCGGTGTTCGGGTCGAAGGACTCCTCGCGGACCACCGCCCGCAGCTTGGCCGGGATGAGGAAATACGCCGCCGTGGCCTGCCAGCCCTCGGCCTCAAACTTGGCGGCCGGAACCGCCGCGACCGGCTTGAAGGTGCCGTGCAGCCATTCCGCGTTCAGGTCCAGCCGGCCGTGGGTCCAGGTCACGTCGACGCCGCTCATGCGGCGCGAGCCGGTGAAGAGATTGCCGGGCAGGCCGAAGTCGCTTTTCGCCACATTGGTATCCTCGGTCCACAGCCCGTCGACGGCCAGCATGAGCTTGTCGCTGGCGGTGGCGACCGGCGTGTAGACCAGCCGCGCGGACTTGGAAAACTTGCTGTTGTCGTTCGCGCTCACGTTGGCGCCGTTGCCATTGGCCACGACCGCCAGGTAGCTCAGTTTTTTGCCGAACAGGTCTCCCGCGACGCTGGCGGCCAGCTGCCGTCCGTCCGTCAGCCGGTCGTTGGAAAGCGAACGCTCGACCGTGAAGATGTTGGTATCACTCGCCAGGGCCTCGCCGCCGAAGGCCGGCTTGAGCTGGCCGAAGCGCAGGTTGGCGAACGGGTATTTGCGCCAGTTGATGTAGATCTCGTTGGCCCGCGCCAGCTGGCCCGTGCCGGCCCCGAGCGTGTTGCCCTGCAGGTCGAGCTCGGCCTTGAAGTCGAAGTCCTCCGCGAAGCTGCCGGCGAGGTAGATGCGGGCCCGGCGGAAAAAGAAGCGGTCCTTCACCGCGGTCCAGCGCGGATCCGAGGCATGGCCGAACTCGGCCTGGCCCTGCAGGAAGCCACCCACGATCACCTTCGTCTCCTTGCCGCCCGGCTGCGGCAGCACCGGCGCGGCGGCCCCTTTCCAGCCGAGCTGCTGCTTCAAGTCGGCGTTCTCCTTCGCGAGACCCTGCACCTGTTGCTCCAGCGCCTTCAGGCGCTCCTCAATGCCGGGGTTGGTCTGCGCGGGGAGGCAGGCCGGCGACAGGATCGCGAGAAGGAGGGCAAGGCAGGATGATTTTTTCATGGGCATGAAGGTGATACTGGACGCCCGGGCGTAAACCAAGATCAAGGGCGGAATACAGCCGGGTGATTCCAGGGGCGGACGAGTCTGCCCATGCGGCCTGAAACCGTGCTGAAGCCGGCCTGAAATATAATTAAGCGAGTTTGCTCTGGCCCCGATTCCGGCACGAGCCATCCTGCCAGCGAAGGCCCCACCCCCGCCCCATGAAAATCCTCGTGGTCGAAGACCAGAAACGCCTTGGCCAGTTTCTCAAAAAAGGCCTGTCCGAGCACAACTACACCGTCGCCTGGGCGCAAAACTGCGCCGAGGCCCGCGATGCGCTGTGCGAAACCCACTACGACGGCATCATCCTCGACCTCGGCCTGCCGGATGGCGACGGGCTGGAGCTGCTCCGGGAGTGGCGGAAAACCGGCTTCAACGAGCCCGTCCTCATCCTGAGCGCCCGCGACACCGTGCAGGACCGCATCAAGGGCCTCGACCTCGGCGCCGACGACTACCTGCCCAAGCCGTTCAGCCTGGAGGAGCTGCTCGCCCGGGTCCGCTCGCTGATGCGGCGCCAGGCCACCACGAAGGAAACCGTGCTCGAGCACCGCGGCATCCGCGTGGACCTGCTCGCGCGCACCGTCACGCAGAACGGCGCCCCCGTCGAGATGACGAGCCGCGAGTTCGCCCTGCTGGAGGTCTTCCTGCAAAACACCGGCCGCGTCCTGCCGCGCACCCTCATCTGCGAGAAAATCTGGGAGTCGCACTACGACGTGGATACCAACCTGCTCGATGTCTACATGAGCAAGCTGCGCACGAAGCTCGAGACCGACTCGGCCAAGCCGCTGTTCAAGACCGTGCGCGGCGTCGGCTACCAGATGCTATGAAATCGGTCGGCGTCCGCCTGGCCTTCTGGTATGCGCTGGCGTCGGTGCTGACCCTGGCCCTGCTCTTCCGGGCCGGCCGCTTCCTGCTCGAGCAGCACGTGGTTCAGAACCTCGACCTGCTGAACGCCGCCCAGCTGGAGCAGATCAAGGAGCGATTCGGGCCGGATCCGTCCGGCCTGACCCCGGCGGAGGTCCGCGAGCGCATGCGCGAGACCAACGAACTCACGTCGGCGCGCTTCTACATCGAGATCCACCGCCCCGGCGACGCCACCGCCTACGGCTCCCGCAACCTGGGCCGGCTGGCGATTCCCCAGGTGCCCTTCCAGCCCGACCTGGCCGCCACCTTCTTCTCCCGGATCCTGCCGCACCGCACGGCCGGCGAACCGGTCGTGCCCGCCCTCCGCACCTTCAATGTCATGCTCGGCGAACTCGGCGAGATGCGGGTCGGGGAATTTGCGCTCGGCCCGCTGAAGGTGCTCATCGCCACCCCCAAGGTGCAGGTGCGCGAGACCATCAAGGCCTATGACGAGATCTTCACGGTCCTTCTGGTGGTGATGCTGCTGGCCAGCGCCGGCATCGGCTACGGCCTCAGCCGGATCGCGCTGCGGCCCGTGCGCCTCATCCAGGAGACCGCCAACCACATCAGCTCGGACAACCTGAGCGAACGCATCCCGGTCGCCGCGGTCGAGGACGAGATCTCCGACCTCGCCCGCCTGCTCAACCAGATGTTCGACCGGCTGGAATCCTCCTTCAACCAGGTGCGCCGGTTCACGGCGGAGGCCTCGCACGAGTTGAAGACGCCTCTCTCCCTCGTGCGGCTCCAGACGGAAAAGACGCTGATGGACGGCGGCCTGAATCCCGCCCAGGAGGAGTCACTGCACATCGTCCTTGAGGAGGTCAACCGGCTGAACAAGATCATCGAGCAGCTGCTCTTCCTCTCCCGGGCCGAGGCGGACGCCATCCCCCTGAGCCGCAAGCCGCAGGATCCCGAGGTCTTCATGGAAAATTTTGTCCCGGACGCCCGCGTGCTCGCCGACAGCCACGGCGTGCGGCTGGCCGACGTCCACGCCGGCGAGGGCTGGGTGGAGTTCGACCCCCACTGGGTGCGGCAGGTGCTGCTCAACCTGCTGGCCAACGCGCTCAGTTACACCCCGGCGGGCAAGTGCGTCACGATCACCTCGCAGGTCGACGCCACCGGCTGGCGCGTCGCGGTGGATGACCAGGGACCCGGCGTGCCGGCCGACCAGCGCGAGCGCATCTTCGAGCGCTTCGTGCGGCTGGCGCACTCGACGCAGCATGAAAAGGGCAGCGGGCTCGGCCTGGCGATCTGCCACAGCATCATCACGCTCCACCAGGGCCGCATCTGGGCCGAAGCGGTGCCGGCGGGACCGGGCCTGCGGGTGATCTTTGAACTCCCTGCCTCCCCCGGGGGCACCAGCGCCCCGGCCGGGCCGCGCTAGCTTAATTTTTCTTAGGGCAGCGTTAACCCACCATTAAGACCCTTGGTTGATAATGTTTTTGTCGGACCCATTGCGTCCACTCTCGCCCCCAACCCCGACTCCCCGCCCCATGTCCTTACCGTCGTTGTTCCGCCGTTCCGCCCTCGTCCTGCCACTGCTGCTGTGCACCCTCGTCCCGCTGCCCGGCCGGACCCTGCCGACCAAACCCACGCACGAGCAGACCGAGCTCTGGCGGCAACAGGGCCGCGACCTGCCCGTGCCCGAGGCCCGGCAGCCCGCCCTCGATCCCGCCCTGCCGGCCTACGTGCCGCGCCGCGACATCGAGCTGAGCGGCCGCTTCAAGGGCGCGTCGTCCGACGTGCTCACCGCGCTGACGAAGCAGTGGATCGCGGCCTTCCAGAAACACTATCCCAAGGTCACGCTCGACCTGCCGCCGCCTTATGCCGGCAGCCTCGGCGCCATCGAGCTCATCAAGGGTGACCTGCAGTTCGTGATGGTCTCGCGCGAGCTCAAGCCGACCGACCTCACCGCCTTTTCCGGGAAATTCGGCTACGCCCCCTTCAGCGCCCCGATCTCGGGCGGCACCTACCGCCACTTCGGCTTCCTCGATGCCATGGCTTTTATCGTGCACCCGGACAACCCGCTGAAGCAGCTCACCTTTGACCAGATCGACGCCATCTATTCCACCACCCAGCACCGCGGCGGCAAACCCATCACCACCTGGGGCCAGCTCGGCCTCACCGGCGAATGGGCCGACAAGCCGATCCACGTCTGGGGCGTGAAACCCTGGAACGGCTTCGAGGAATTCATCCGCCAGCGCGCGCTGAGCGTCGGCGACAAGCGCGGCGAATGGCGCCCCGACATCAATTTCACCGAGACGGTCTTCCCGCTCTCCCCGGCCGTGGCGGCCGACCGCTACGCCCTCGCCTATTCCGGCCTGGCCTACATCGACGACAACGTGAAGCAGCTTGCCCTTGTGCCCCCTGCGGGCGGCCCGGCGATCGCCCCGGCCATGGAGGAGGTTTACCAGGCCCGCTACCCGCTCTGCCGCCTGGTGTTCTTCAACACCAACAAGCGCCCCGGCCAGCCGCTTGAGCCGGTGCTCGAGGAGTTCCTCAAGTTCATCCTCAGCCGCGAAGGCCAGCAGATCATCCTCGACCAGGCCGTCTTCGTCCCGCTCCGCGCCGAACAGGCCGCCGCCAGCCGCGCCATGCTGCAATGAGGCGGCTCGGTGCACTGCTCGGTCTCGTCGGCGCGCTGCACGCCGCCGGCCCGCTCGACCCGGCGCTGCCGGATTACCGGCCCGAACAGCCGGTCGCCGGCGGGCTCAGCAGCGTCGGCGACGACACGCTCGGGCCGCTCATGGACGCGTGGTTCGCCGCTTTTCAAAAATACCAGCCCGGCATCACCCGCGGTTCACGCTGGTCGCATCCCGGCAGCGCCGCCGCCGTCGGCGCCCTCATGCTTGAAGTCACGGATGTCGCCCCGCTGGCCCGCGAACCCTGGCCCACCGAACTCGCCCCCTACGCCCACCAGTTCAAGGGTGACATGATGAAGGAGCCGGTGCTGGTCCGGGTCGCCACCGGGCCGTCCACGCCCCGTCTTTACCTCGCGGTCAACCGGCGCCCCGGCGCGCCGCTGCCGCAGAAGACCAAGGAGTTCCTGGCGTTTGTGCTCAGCCGTGAAGGCCAGCAGATCGTCGCACAGCATCCCCGGTATCTTGCGCTGATCGCGGCGGACGCGGCGCAGGAACGCGCCAAGCTCGACGGCTACCTCGCCCCGGTGGACCCGGCGATTCCCGCTTACCATGCCACCGTCCAAGTGAGCGGCCCGATCGCCAACGTTGGCAGCGACGGCATGGAGTCGCTCATGGAAAAATGGATGCGCGCCTTTTGCGAACTCCAGCCCGGCGTGCACCGCGGGGCGCGCTGGTCCCACCAGGGAACACTGAACGGCTACCAGGCGCTGCTGGCCGGCGAGACCGACCTCGCGCCGATGGGCCGGGAATTGTGGCCGGACGAACAGAAAACCTACCAGGAGATCCGCGGCCAGGCCGCGCCCCTCGAGATCCGGGTGGCCCGTGGCGGGTTCAACACGCCGCAGCGCACCACGGCCCAGGCGGTCTTCGTGCATCCCGGCAACCCGCTCGCCGGGCTGACCGTCGCGCAGCTTGATGCGATCTTCGGCCGTGATCTCCGGCAGGGCCTGCCGGCGGCGATCACCACGTGGGGCCAGCTCGGACTCACCGGCGAATGGGCCGCCCGGCCGATCACGGTTTATGTGCCCTTTCGGATCACGCCCAATGCCATGTCGGTCCAGATCTCGGTGCTCAAGGGCGGGGCCTGGAATCCGGCGGTGCGCGAACTTCCGGTGGCCGAGGTGGCTGCCGCCGTGGCCCGCGATCCCGGCGCGATCGCCTTCGGCGGCTTCGAGGATGGACCCGGACTCAAGTTCGTCCCACTCGCGGCCAAGCCGGGCGGAGAATTCATCGCGGGCACCGCAGCCGATGTCGCGAGCGGCCGCTACCCGCTCACCCGCTTCATGTATATCCGCCTGAACCGCGCGCCCGGCCAGCCGCTACCGCCCCAGGTGCGCGAGTTCCTCCGCTTCATCCTCAGCCGCGAGGGACAGGAATTCATCCCCACGTCAGCTTATTTTCCCCTCCGCGCTGACGAGGTGGCGGAGGAACTGGCCAAGCTCGACTGAGCCGCGCGCCATGCCCCACTCCGACGCATTCTCCGGCAACATCGGCCGCTTCACCGGCTTCGCCGATCTCTACAACCAGCACCGGGCGGGACCGCCCGAGGCCCTCGCGGGACTCATCGCGCAATTCACCGGCGTGGCGCGGCCCGGGCTCGTCGTGGATCTCGGCAGCGGCACGGGGCTTTCCACGCGCTATTGGGCGGACAAGGCGGAACGCGTCATCGGCATCGAGCCCACGCCCGACATGCGGCGGCGAGCCGAGGCCACCACCACCGCCCAGAACATCTCCTACCGCGAGGGTTTCTCTCATCAGACCCGCCTGCCGGAGCGCTGCGCCCAGGCGGTGATCTGCATGCAGGCCCTGCATTGGATGGAGCCCGGCCCGACCTTCATCGAGGCGGCGCGCATCCTTGTGCCCGGCGGCGTGTTCGTCGCGTGCGACTACGACTGGCCGCCCGCCACCGGGTTTGGGGAGGCCGATGCCGCCTTCGAAACCTGCGTCCGCACCGCCCGCCGGCTGGAGCAGGAACTCAAGCTCGATGCCGGGCTGAAACAATGGGACAAAGCCGGCCATCTCGCGCGGATGCGGGCAAGCGGTTGTTTTCGTCATGTGCAGGAGGCGGTGCTCGACCATCACGACCGCGGGAACGCCGAACGGTTCGTCGGCCTGCTGCTCAGCCAGGGTTACGTGCAGGGTGCGCTGAAAGCGGGCGTCACCGAGGCCGCATTGGGCATAGACGCCTTGCGCCGGATCGCCCAACACACCTTGGGCGAGACCCCGCGCCCCTTCATCTGGTGCGCGTGTATCCGGGTCGGAGTCGTTTAGCCGTGTCAGCCCTGCACCAGACCGGCTACGGAAAGAGCAGCCCATGATTAATCCTGAAACCATGAGAGTGATCCAGGTCGACCGTTATGGCGGTCCTGAAGCTCTTGTAAGGCGGACAATACCAGTCCCTTCACCTGGACCGGATGAAGTGCTCATTCGTCTAAAATATTCGGGCATCAACTTCATGGATATACACACCCGCCAAGGCAAATACGCTGCCTCACGGACTTATCCGGTGACGTTGCCCACTACGCTGGGGATTGAAGGCTCGGGTTACATAGAGTCCGTCGGCGCGAACGTCGCCGGCCTGCAAGTGGACGACAAAGTCGCCTACTGCCTGTCATGGGGCAGCTACGCCGAGTATGCCGTCGTCCCGGCTTGGCGCGTCGTTGTCATACCTGAAGCCTTGCCGTTGGATATGGCAGCGGCGGCGATGTTTCACGGACTGACCGCACATTATCTCGCCAATGATGTCGGCAAATTAAGCCCAGGCGTGACCTGCCTCATCCTTTCGGCGTCGGGGGGCATTGGCCAGTTGCTGGTGCAACTCGGCCGGCGCATGGGGGCTACGGTCTACGCGGCGACCAGCTCCGAAGCCAAAGCTGAAGTTGCCCGGAAACGGGGCGCGAACAAAGCGTTTCTTTACGACCAGGGCAGGTTTGCTGACACGGTGCGTAATCTCACAAACGGACGCGGGGTCGATGTGGTCTTCGATCCAATCGGTCGTCCCACATTCCGCGACAGCCTACGCGCGGCCCGGATCAAGGGGCTGATGGTCAGTTTCGGCAGCGTGGGAGGCAACATTGATGACCTCAATCCGATTGAGCTGGGCGAAGCCGGATCATTGCTTCTTACCCGCCCGCGATTGGCCGACCACCTGCCCGACGCGAGCACTATTCAGCGACGCGCCGGGGCCATATTTGAAGCACTCGTCGACGGCTCGCTGTCGATCACCATTGGTGGACGATACAGCCTGAATGAGATCGAGCAGGCCCACGCTGATCTCGAAAATCGCCGTTCGATCGGCAAGCCAATCATCGAAATCGCCTAGCGACTGGCAGCATCCGCCCTTGCCTCTCGCAGGCAGACACCACGAATCAATGGCTTCGAGGTTTACCTCACGCAGCTCCATTCCCTGTAACGTTGCCCGCGACATCCCTGCCCTGATGATTGATCAATAATTTCGGGCGAGGAGATGGCCCGAAAGCAGAGCTGGTTGAGGTTCTGTTCATGAACTTGGCCGTTCCACCCGGCAGATCCCAGAGACTGATTCCGTGCGGTGTCAGCCAGGCGGCACGCCGAGCGCCGCTTCCATGGCCTGACGCAGCTCCATCTGCTTGATCGCGTGCTTTTCGCGCGCGATGTCTTCTGGCGTCCCGGGCTTCCACGGATGCACCGGGACAGTGGCGCCGGTCGAACTCACGGCGACAAAGACCATCGCGCAATGGGTGGTGTCGCTCAATACACCTTCCCGGGGATCGCCGGCTCGCACGTCGACGGTGATGTGCATGCTGGTGCGGCCGGTGTGGACGAGTGCGGCCGTCACCTCGACCAGATGGCCGATCAGGATCGGGCGCAGGAAGCGGATCCCGCCTACATAGACGGTCACGCAATAGTGTCCGCTCCAGCTGACCGCGCAGGCATAACCGGCCTGGTCGATCCAGCGCATGACGGCGCCGCCGTGGACCTTGCCGCCGAAGTTCACATCGCCGGGCTCGGCGAGGAAGCGCAGCGTTATCTCACGCCTGTTGGGGGAATCCGAGGCCATGGGTCGGGTGTCGTCTCAATACCACCATTGCCCGCCCCAGACGGACCGAAAGTGTGGATGAAGCATAATATCGGTTCAGTTGTGCGGGGCGCCGGAGGCCCAGAGCACGGCCGCGTCGAACAACTTCAAGCCCGCTTCGTTCAGGTTGGGAAAGGTGTCACCATCCAGGAACAACATGACGCGCCGGGCGGGCGCGAGGTTTTCCCCCTCCATTGTCGCACCCTTTTCGTAGGCGAAGAGCGGTGACTTATCGAGTTCTCCGGGAAAGGTGGCGATGACGATGGCCCCGGGGCCGGGCTGGCCCCAGTTCATGGGGCAGCCCTTCTTGACGACATTGAGCATGCCCGCAGTCAGGCCGGCGGCCAGCGGATGCGGGGCGTTGACCAGCCAAAGGTAGCGAATCTTGCCATCCTTGGTCCCGAAATTTTCGTCCTGTTTCCGCGCGGTCATGCCGAGATGCGGCAGGGTGTAGGATTCGCAGACCACGACCGGCACGGCCACCGCGCGGTATTTGCCCTCAAGCCGGTGGGCGCTGGCCCCGGAGGAAATGAAGACGAGGTCCTTCCCCTCGGCGGCCGCCGGCGAATCATGCTGGTCGGCGAAGGTCACCTGGAAGCCCAGCTCCCTGAGATGCTCCTGTATCTTTGCGTCGGAAGCCGCCACCTCGGGGGCGGGCTTGACCTGGCTGACGAAGAGCGCGGTGCGCGGCGTGGCCGCGGAAAGCGCCGAGGCCGCGAGGCCCAGCGCGAGGAGAAGATGACGGGGAGCTTTCATGGGGTAAGGGGACCGGGCAGCCGGTGGCGACACCCCGCACCCTACGCCGGCAAGCTGAACCCGGCGTGAATACTAGCTGAAATTATTTTCAGCCAGCCGGCATCAAGGGATCACCCGTCAACGGACCGGGTTGGGGCGGCCGGATTTGCGGCGGAGGTAACTGGCCGTCCCAGTGTAGGCCAGCACAGGCACGGCCAGCGCACCGAGGAGCAGGATTATCTGCACCACCCAGCCGCCCATGACCCCCGTGTGGAGGGCCATGCCCCAGTAATAAAGCCGGAAGCCCGCGCCGGCCTGCCGATACGGGGAGGTCCTGAGCGCGGCGCCGGTGGCGGAATCAAACCAGACATAGGACCGCGCCAGGGTATGGGGCGCATCGGCCTCGATCACATAGGAGGCCACGACGCCTTTCTTGGGCAGGGGGATATAGGTCTCCATCGCCCCGGGCATGATTTCGCCAAGGTGCCGGGCCACCGCATCGAACCCGACGAACCGCCCGGCCGGCGTCGCAGCCGATTCGGGCGCGAGGATTTTTTTCGAGCCCGTGAGCACGTAGAGGGAATTTTTCGCCCAATCGAGGGAGATGGGCACGCCGGTGAGCACCGCGGTCAGCAGCACCGCCGCGGCATAAATGCCCAGGGCCTTGTGGAGGTTGAGGTTCCAGGGGCGGCCGGTGAGCTTGGGGTTGATCGTCAGCCCCGCCTTGAGCGCGCGGCGCGTCGCCGGCCACCAGAGCACGATGCCGGACAGGATGATGAGCCCGAAGACCAGCGCCGTGTAACCCATGACCGGCTCGCCGATCTTCGGCTCGAGGTGGAGGAACTTGTGCAGGCCCTCGATCCAGCCGAAACCCTCGCCGTAGCGCGACCGGATGCCGAGCACCTCGCCGGTGTAGGGATTGAGATGCACATAGTCCTTGCTCGTGTAATAGACGAGGAACGGCGCCGTCGGGTCGCCGAAGAAACGGATGCTCTCCAGTTCGGCACCCGGATGGGCGACCCGGGCCCGGGCCACCAGGTCATCGGGCTGCAGCCGGGCGGAACCCGGCTGCACGGTGAAGCGCGCGGGATCCAGACGCCGTTCCAACGGCGTGCGGAAAACCAGCAGGGCCCCCGAAACCGCCACGACGACGAGGATCAACCCCAGGATCAAACCGCTCCAGAGATGGAACGGGAGGAGAATTTTGCGCGTGGCGAGGCTCATGGGGTGCGCCGCGCACTCAGTCGAGCTTGGCGCGCTGTTGCAACGCCGCCTCCGCCGGCAGCGGCAGGTAGTTGCCGTTGGCGACGATCGCCTCCTGGCCCTCGCGGCTGAGGATATAGCGCAGGAATTCCGCCAGCTTGGGCTCGATGGCGGAACCAGGCTTGCGGTTGAGGTAGAAATAAAGGTTCCGCACGAGCGGGTAGCTGCGGTCCTGGAAGGATTGCTTGCTGGGCACCACATAAGGGCCGCCGTCCTGCGCGGCCAGCGCGATGGGTTTCAGGCCGGGCACCTTGGCCGCCTGGGGCACGATGGTCCACGCGATGCCGTATTTGTTCTTTGCGAGCTCCTCGCGGAGCATGTGCTGCACACCGCCGCGCTGGGTCGCCTTGTCGTCGTCGTCGATCATCTTGCTGCCCGTCTCGACGTAGCCGCGGTAGTTGGGGTTCCACTTGTCGCTGTTGCGCAGGACGCGCAGCTGGAAAAAGCGCGTGGTGCCCGACGGCGCGTGGCCGTAGGTCTGGATCGGCTGGTTGGCCCACTCGCCGGTCAGCCCGAGCTGGCCCCAGGTGCGGATGTTCTTTTCCGGGCCGCGCGCGGCCTTGAGGTCCCACTTGAACCCGCGCAAGGCCCCATTGCGCTCGGAACCAAAGATACCGTCGAGCTGCGCGAGCGTGAGTTTCGTCAGCGGATTGTCGGGATGCACATAGACGACGATGCCGGGCGACTTGCCGTCCACGTCATAGGTGCCGGAAGCGGCGACGATCTCGGTCGCATGGTAGCCATACACCTCGAAGAACGAAAGCAGCTCCGTGATCGCGGGCTCGCCGCCGTCCGGCGCGAGGTCGGTCACGCCGGTGACGAGCGCGGGAAAGGCGGCATCGCTGGTGGGGAGCGTGTCGTTGAAGGTGACGTTGGGGTGGTGTTTTTTGAAACCCTCCTCCCAGACCTTGAGCAGGCCGCCGAAGGCGAAGCCGTAGTTGCGGATGACGCCCGAGACCTGCTGCCGCGGCTGGTAGGCCGGCAGGCCGGACAGGTCGAATTCACCGGCCGCAAGCGACAGGAACGAGACGCCGGCCAGGGCGGCGGTGAGGAGCGGGCGCGAGAATGAATTCATGGGGTGGTTTCGAACAGGCTGGCCAGGGTCGGGATTTGCTGGGCGACCCGGTCACGGATCGCCGTGGCTTCGGCGAGGTATTTCACCTGATCCTCCCCCGCCTGGTATTTGAACGCGAGCCCGAGCGAGCCGATCTCCTTTCCGGCTTTATCGCGCAGGGGCAGCATGATGCCCAGCTTCGGCACTTTCAGGTTGGGGGCGATCGTGGTGCTGCCGCGCAGGATGTCCTCGGGGTCACTCGGCTTGCCGATGACATTCAGGGTCGAGGCGATGATCGACTGCTTCTCGCCGCCCGGCGGCACGCAGTGCATGCCGGCGGTGAGGAGACCGGGATTGGCGGCCATGATGTCGCGCACCAGCTGTTGGGCGCGGATCCGGTTGTCGGCGGCGAGGCCGAACTTCGTGTCGGCGGCCGTCAGGCCGGCCGCCCCGAGCGTGCAGGCGCAGACCCAGAGAAGGAGGGTGGTCAGTTTGTTCTTCATGTTGATCAGTGGGGTTATTTCAAAAGCTGCAGCTGCGCCGCGGCCTGGGCCGGGTCGAGCGGGAGATAATGGCCCGGGGCCCGCACCGCCGTCCGGCCGGCCTCCGACAGCACGTGGCCCAGGAATTCGGCAAGCACGGGGTCCATCGCCTCGCCCGGCGCCCGGTTGAAATAGGCATAGACCGGCCGCGCGAGCGGGTAACGGCGCGTTGCGACGTTCTCCGCCGAGACCTCCACCGGCGCACTCCCGTCATCGGCCCCGAGTCCAAGGGTCTTCACCGCCGCGTGGACCGGGCCGGCTCCCGCCACGGCGAGCCCGAAGCGGTCCTGGGCGAGGGCGGCGATGATTTTGGCTGACGCATCGTGGCTGGGATTCTCCAGCAAGGCACTGTCGGTGAACTCCGTGATCCTGTCCCAATACAGCTTGCGGCTGTCGCCCAACACTGCGGCACGGAAGAACCGGCCGGGACCGGACTCGGTGTCGAGGGCATAAAGCCGGATCGGCCGATCAGCCCATTCACCCTTCAATCCGAGGTCGCCCCACGTGCGCAACGGCGCGGTGCCGCCACGCCGCCGTTCCGGGCTGAAGAGGGCGTCGGCCTGGGCAAGCGTGAGCTGCGCCAGCGGATTGTCGCGATGCACATAAAAGGCCAGCGCGGGCGAACGGCCGGGTTGGTCGCCGCCGGTCATGACCTCGACGCGCGCCGGGCGGTAGCGGAAAATCCACTCGAAGGCCTTCAGCTCCTGCGCCGCGGCCTCGCGGCCCAGCAGGGCGATGTCCGCCCGGCCGGTGTAGAGCGCCGACATGCCGACGTCGCTCCCGTCGAGATCGACCTCGACGCGCACTCCGGGGTGACTGCGCATGAACCCGTCCGCCCATGAGTGGATGATCGACTGCATCCCGGCGTTGCCCCGCAGGCGGATGACCTTGTTGACGGCTGGCAGCGGTCGCACCGGCGGCAGCACCTGCAGCGTGAAACCCGAGGGCCCGGCCGGCTCGGAACGGGCGGCGACAGCCGGCGTCCCGTCCGCAACCAGTTCCGCCAGCTGTCTGGCAATGATCGCCGCATCCATGGGCAGGTAGCCGGTCTCCTCCACCAGCGCCTGTTGTCCCTCGCGGCTGAGCATAAAGCGCAGGAATTCCCGCACGGCGGGATCCACCGGTTTGCCGGGCGCGCGGTCGATGAAAGCCGGGATGATCCGCACCAGGGGAAATTGCTGCGCGATGAGTGTCGCCTTGTCCGCCTGCACTGCCGGCCCGGCCGCCTGCCAGGAAAGCGCCACGGTCCGCACGTCGGGATTGGCGTAACGGATGTTGGAGATGGCGATGCCGTAACGATCCGTCGTGAGTGCGTCCAGGATCTGCTGCCCGTGGTCGTATTGGGTGCCGTCCGCGCGGGTGACATGCACATATTCCTTGATCGCGGGATTCCAGCGGTGGCTGTCGCCGAGCACGCGTTCGCGGAAGAAGAGCGCGAAGTCCTCGTCCACTTTCCAGCCGTAGGGCTGGATCGGCTTGTCCGCCCACTCGCCCGTCAGGCCGAGGTCGCCCCAGGTGCGCAGCGGGGCGGAACCCATCCGGCCCTCCGTGCCGAAAACCGCCTCCAGCTGCGCGAGCGACAGCTGGGCGAGCGGATTGTCCCGGTGGACAAAGATCATGTGCGCGTAGTCGAAGAAGTTCACGTCGAGGCTGCCCGTCGCGACCTGAAACTCGGTGGGCGCGTAACCGCGCGCGCGCCGGAACTCGAGCGCCGCCGCGGGGCTGATCTCCTCGCCCAGCAGGGCGATGTCTCCCGCCCCGAGCGAGAGCGCGCCGATGGCCGAGGCCGTGCCATACATGCGGTTCTCGAAACTCACGCCCGGCTGCAGCTCGTGAAACCGCGTGATCCAGCGGTTGAGCAGGTTGCCCATGAAATTCCGACGGTAGCTGCCGTGGCCCCACAACCGGATCGTGCCGCTGACCTGACCCTGCGGCACATAGACGGGCAGGGTGTCCACAAAGGCGGTCTCGGGCGTGCGGGCGGGAGCCGCGGCCGCACTGATGGCCCAGCCCAGAAGGAGAATTCCGCCCGTGAGCCTGATGAGTTGGGATGGGTTCATAGGGATCCGGTGTTCACTGCAGCAGCTGGCGCTGCGCCGCGAGCGTGTCGCTGTTCAGCGGCAGGTAGCCGCCCTCCCGCCCGATATCAGCCTGGCCCTCCCGGCTGAAAATGTAGCGGAGAAATTCCCGCACCCGAGGCTCCAGCGCGTTGCCCGGCGGGCGGTTGATGAAGGCATAGGTCACGCGCGTCAGCGGGTATAACCGCGCCACCAGTGTTTCCGGTGTCGCCGCGTAAAACGGCCCATCCGGCCCGGCGGCCAGCGCCAGCGTCTTCACTTCCGGTGTGGCGTAGCGCCCGCACGAAACGGCCAGCCCGTAGCGGTCCTGCCGCAGGGCATCGAGGCTCTGCTCCGCGCTGGTGTAAACGGAACCGTCGGGACGCTTGAGATCCTTGAATTCCCGGAAATTGTCCCAGTTCATTTTCCGGCTGCCCCCGAGCACGGCCTTGAGGAAAAACTGGCCGGTGCCGGTTTCCGCATCGTAGCCATACAGGTTGACCGGCCGGTCCGCCCACTCACCCGTCAGGCCAAGATCACCCCAGGTGCGGATATTCTTGGGCGCGCCGCGCAGGCGTTCATGGCCGAAAAGCGCGTCGAGTTGCGCGAGGGTCAGCCGCGCGAGCGGGTTGTCGCGGTGGACAAAGACCACGAGGGCGTTCGTCTTCCCCGGCACGTCGAGGCTGCCGGTCGTGAGCTCGAAACGCACCGGCTTATACTGCATCGGCCGGAAGAAACCGTTGTCGTCGGTGATGTTGTTTTCCCGGCCGAGAAAGGCGATGTCGACCCGGCCCGAATAGAGTCCGGGGATCGCCGTGTCGGAACCGAGCAGGGTGAACTCGACCTTCACGCCCGGCTGGACGCGCTGAAAACCCTCGGCCCAATTCCGGGTGAGCGCCGCCATGTTCGCGGGGCCCCAGACATGGATCGTGCCGGCGAGGCTGCGCGCGGCCTCATAGGCCGGCGGAACGTTTTCCTGGGCCGCGGAGATTCCCGTGACGAGAAGGCAGCCGAGCAGACCGCAGAAGATGGAACGGCGGAGTTTCATGCGACTTAGTCCAGTTTCCCCAGTTGCGTGGCCGCAAAATCCGCGGCGAGGGGCAGGTAACGGCCGTCCTGGTTGACGACCTGCTGACCCTCGCGGGCTCAGCAGGAAGCGGAGAAATTCCCGCACCCTCGGTTCAAGCGGCAGCCCCGGTGGACGGTCCACGACCGCGGGAATGGTCCGCGTGAGCGGATACTGCCGTCCGACAAGCGTCTGCTTGCTCACGGCGATGAATGGTCCCTCGGGACGCAGGCCGAGCGCCAGCGGCTTAACGTCCGGGGCCGGCATAGCGGATATTCGAGACGGCGATTCCATAACGGTCCTTGGCGAGATTGTCCAAAATCTGCTGCCCGTGGTCATAGATGGTGCCGTCCGGGCGGTTGATGTGGATGAATTCGCGGAGATCATTGTTCCAACGATGGCTGCCCTCCAGCAGCGCGGTTTGCAGGAAGGCGCCGAAACTGTCGGTGATGGCCCAGCCATAGGGCGTGATGGGCTTGTCCGCCCACTCCCCCTTCAGGCCGAGTTGGCCCCAGGTGCGGATGTTTTCGCGGCCGCGGCGGTGTTCGCTGCCAAAGACGGCGTCGAGCTGCGCCAGCGTGAGCTGCGCCAGCGGATTGTCCTTATGCACGAAAAACATCTGGGCGTAGTCGAAGTTCCGGACGTCGACACTGCCGGTGCAGATCTCGATGCCAAGCGGCGGATAATGTTTCGCGCGCTCGAAGGCTGCGGCCGCCTCGGGCAGGATTTCCTCGCCGAGGATGGCGATGTCGCCGATGCCGGTGAACAGGGACGGGATGCCGGACGAGGTGCCATGCATCTCATAGCGGACGGTGATCCCCGGATGAAACTTCCGGAATCCCTCCTCCCACAACGAGACGAGGTTGCGCATCCAGGGCAGCCGGCTGTTGCCGTGGCCCCAGATCCGGATGACACCGGAGACCGGCTGTTGCGGAACGTAGGCCGGAAAGGCCGCGACGACCTGCGCCTCATAACTGTCGGATGCAACCGGCCGGCCGCGCATGATATCCGCCGCGGGAGGTGGCGGCGCATCGGCGGCGCGCGCTACCGGCCCGAGGCCCAGCGCAAGCGCAGCGATCAGGAGGCGGGCGGTGCTGACCTTCATTGGAGTTTGGCGAGCTGGGCCGCCGCGACGGCGGGCGGCAGCGGGAAATAGACGCCGTGGCGGCGGACGATCTCCTGCCCCTCCGCGCTCAGGACGTAGCGGACGAAATCCTTCACCTTGGGCGAAAGCGGCCGGCCCGGTTCCTGGTCGAGGTAAAAGTAGACGCTCCGGGTGAGCGGATAGCTGCGGTCCGCGAGCGTCTCGCGGCTTGGCGCCACGAACGGCCCGCCGTCCCTGGAAAGCGCGAGCACCTTGATGCCCTTGATCTCCGGCACCTGGTTCCACTGGGGCATGCCGGCCCAGCCGATGCCGAACTTGTCGTGCTCGAGCTCGGCGAGCATCGAGAGGATGCCGGCGGACTCGCGGCCCTTGGTGAGGATCTTGGTGCCGTTCTCGACGTATTGGCGGTAGTTCGGGTTCCACTTGTTGGAACCCTTGAGCACCTCGATCTCGAAGAAATGCGCCATGCCGCCGTGGGCGTAGCCGTAGGTCTGGATCTCCTTGTCCGCCCACTCACCCTTCAACCCCAGCTGGCCCCAGGTGCGGACATTATCCTTCGCCCCGCGGGCGTTCTCCGGTTTCCACACAAACCCCTCGTAGGCCCCGGTGCGCTCGGCGCCGAAGATGCCGTCGAGCTGCTTCATCGTGAGCTGCGCGAGCGGGTTGTCCTTGTTGACGAAGACCAGCAGCGCCCAGCTCGCCCCCGGCGTGTCGTAAGTGCCGCTGGCGATGGTGATCTCGGTCGGGTTGTAGCCCTTGTTCTCGAAGAACCCGAGGTAGTCGTTGAGCTCGAGCTCGCGGCCCATGACCGCAACCTCGGCGTTGCCGTGCTGGAGCACGCCGATCGAGGCATCGCTGCCGCCGGGGTTGTCGGCGATCTTCACGTCGGGATTGTGCCGCATGTAGCCCTCCTCCCAGGCCTTCACCAGGCCCTTGAGGTTCGCGCCGAAGACGCGGAGCACACCCTTGTTCACCCCCGCGGGTTTTTCGTAGGCGGGCAGAGCATCGGCGGCCGCGGCGATCGTCTGGGCGGAAAGCAGCAGGCTCGCCGCCAGCAGGAGCGGACGGGGGAAGTTCATGGGGTTACTTCAGCTTGGCCTGCATCTCGCGGCAGACCTCGGCGGTGAGCGGGAGGTATTTGCCGTCGCGCTGCACGCATTGCTGGCCTTCGCGGCTGACGATGAAGCGGAGGTATTCGCGGACCTTCGGGTCGACCGCGCCCTGGGCGTCGACGTCGACGTAGCCGTAGATCTCGTCATGCATCGGGTATTTCCGGCTCTGGAGATTCTCGATCGTGTAGGCGTAGAACGGGCCGTCCGGCGTGCGGGACACCTCAAGCAACTTGCATTCCGGCGGCAGGTTCGCGCCGACGGGCGAGCCGACATAGGCAATGCCGTAACGGTCCTTCGAGAGGTCGTCGTTGAGCCCGCGCTTCAGGCGGCCGAAGCCCATGTTGGAGCCGGACGAACCCTCGGCGCCGACGAAGTTGGCGTAAAAACGGATTTTCTCGTTCCACTTGTCGCTCCCCCCGAGGACCCAGTCGGACATGGTCGTCGACTGGCTGTAACGGAGGTTGAGGCCGTAGGGCGTGATTTCCTTGTCCGCCCACTCACCCTTCAGGCCGAGCTGGCCCCAAGTGCGGATGTTCTTCTCGGGGCCGCGCGCGAACTCGGGGTGCCAGTCGGTGCCGATCCACCCGCCGGTGCGCTCGGCGCCAAAGACGCCGTCGAGCTGGTCGAACGTGATCTTCGTCAGCGGATTGTCCTTGTGCACTACGATGCCGAAGCCGGGGTTCCAACCCGTGACGTTGTAGGAGCCGGTCGCGACGACGATCTCGAGCGGGTCGCGGTTCTTGTAGCGCTGGTAGAGCTGCAATTCCTGGGTGTTCACCCGGCGGCCCATGCCCAGGTCGGCGACGCCGAAGACGAGCGACGGCACGGCGGAGCGCGTCGTGAGCATGTTGTATTCGAACTTCACCCCGGGGTGGAATTTCTGGAACTCCTTCTCCCAGTATTCGCCGACCTTGCCGTCGGTGATGTAGTTGCTGCCCCACAGGCGGATCGTGCCGGTGACCTTTTCCTTCGGCTGGTAGGCCGGCAGGCCGCTGAGGTCGAACTTGTCGGCGGCGTAATAGGTCTTCGGTCCCTTGATCTTCAGGTTCTCGGCGCGGGCCTCCTGCATGGCGAGGCCGGTGGACGCCTTCTCGGTCTGGGCGGAAACGGAAACTGCGCCGGCCACGGCGAGCGCCAGCGCGGACAGAAAAGTGAATTTCGATTTCATGGGGTTGGATTTATTCGATCTTCTTGAGCGAGGCCCGGACCATTTCGGCGGTGAGCGGCAGGTAGCGGCCCTCGCGCTGGATGCAGTCCTGGCCTTCCTGGCTCAGCACGAAGCGGATGAACTCCTCGACCATCGGGTCGGCCGGTTTGCCAGGCGCGCGGTTGAAATAGAAGAACTGCTGGTTGTAGAGCGGGTAGGTGCGGTCGTGCACGCTCTCGAGCGAACGCTTCACGTAGGGGCCGCCTTCGCGCGCCTGCACCGCCAGCTCCTTCATGCCGGGTCCCACGGTCATCGGCGAGATATAGAACATGCCATAGGGGTCCTGGGCGATGGCCTCGCGGATCTGCAGGCTCCACGACACGATCTTGCCGCCCGTGGTGATGTAGTTGGTGTAACCCTTGTAGCCTTCCACCCAGTGGCCGCTGCCGCCGAGGATCTTGTCGGAAAATCCCGTGCTCGCGCCGGCCCGGACGGTCTGGCCGCCGACGCGGATCGGCTTGTTCGCCCACTCGCCCGTCAGCCCGAGCTGGCCCCAGGTGCGGATGTTTTCCTCGGGACCGCGGGCATAGGGGATACTCGCTGTGCCACACGCTGCCGACGTAGCCGCCGGTGCGCTCGGTGCCGAAGACGCCGTCGATCTGCTTCACGCTGATCCTGTCGAGCGGGTTGTTCTCGTTGACGACGATGATGAACGGGGGCGTCCAGCCGTAGACGTCGAAGGAGCCGGTCGCGACGTCGACCTCGGAAACCGGATAGTGGAACATCTGCTCGAAGGAAAGCCGGTCCGTGAGCGTGGCCTTGTTGGACATGCCGATGTCGGCGACGCCGCAAACGAGGGCGGGGACCGCCATGGCCGCGGTGGGCAGGTGATATTCGATCGTGATGCCGGGCTGGAATTTCTTGAACTCCTGCAGCCAGTATTCACCGAGCGGGCCGTCCTTGATGTAATTGTTGCCCCAGATGCGGAGCGTCCCGGTGGGCTGCTGTTTCGGGGTGTAGCGCGGCAGGCCGCTGAGGTCCCATTTCGTGGTGTAGCCGCCGGCGGCGCCACTGACCTTGCGGAAGCCGGTGACATTCTGCGTCCAGATGCTGACGCCGACGTTCTCGGGTTTCGCGGCGGGCGCGGGGGCCGGTTCGGCACAGACTGCCGTGACGACGGAGAACGACAGGAACAAACCTAGCAGCGGTTTCGTTTTCATGGAATGGTTGGGTCAAGGAGCGTTCTCAAACTCGGATTGTCATTCCGAACGCAGTGAAGAATCCATCGGGATACAGGCGGCACTTCAGGGGTAGCGAACATTCAGCTGGATTCTTCGCTGCGCTCAGAATGACAGGTTGATTGGTTGGTTGGGAAGGTTTGCACACACGCCCCTAGTCCAGTTTCTTGAGCTGGGCGCGCGCCACGTCGCCGGTGAGCGGCAGGTAGCGGCCCTCGCGCTGCACGCATTCCTGGCCTTCCTGGCTGAGGATGAAGCGGATCCACTCTTCCGCCTTCGGGTCCGCGGGCGTGCCGGGCTTGCGGTTCAAATAGAAATAATACCGGCCGTAGAGCGGGTAGCTGCGGTCGCGGACCGTCTCGAGCGTGCGTTTCACATAGGGGCCGCCGTCATAGGCCTGGACCGCGAGTTCCTTCATGTCCGGGCTCAGCGTCATGGGCGAGACGTAGAACATCGCATATTTGTCCTTCACGATCGCGCGCTGCGCCTGCAGGCTCCAGCTGTTGATCTTGCCGTCGGGCGTGATGTAATTGGCGAAGGCCTGGTAGCCCTCGGCAAACTGGTCGCTGCCGCGCGTGACGATGTCGGAGAACTGCGTCGTCTGGTTGCCGCGGAGCGTCTGGCCGCCGGGGTGGATCCGCTGGTCCGCCCACTCGCCCGTCAGCCCGAGCTGGCCCCAGGTGCGGATGTTCTCCTCGGGGCCGCGCCGGTAGGGATACTCCGTGTGCCAGACGCTGCCGGCGTAGCCGCCGTTGCGCTCGGCGCCGAACACGCCGTCGAGCTGCTTCACGCTGATCTGGGTGAGCGGGTTGTCCTTGTGCACCACGATGATGAACGCCGGCGACCAGCCATAGACGTCAAAGGCGCCGGTCACCGCCTCGATCTCGGTCACGGGATAATGATAGACCTGCTCGAAGGTCAGCAGGTCCATGATGACCGCCTTGCGGCTCATCACCACGTCGGCCACGCCGCAGGACAGCGCCGGGATGGCGATGCCCGTCGTCGGCAGGTTGTATTCGATCTTCACGTCCGGGTGGAATTTCGTGAACGCCTCGCGCCAGAAATTCCCCAGGTTCTCGGTCGGGTGGCCGTCCTTCAGGTAATTGTTGCCCCAGATGCGGAGGGTGCCCGTGAGTTTCTGCTTCGGCACATAATGTGGCAGGTCGCCCAGGTCCCATTTTTTGGTATAGCCACCCTTGGCGCCGCTGACCTGGCGGAAGCCCGTGACATTCTGCGTCCAGATACTGAGGCCGGCGTTGGCCGGTTCGCCGGCCGAGGTCACCGCGGCGGAGACGAGCGCCGGGGCCGCGGCAGGGATCGCCTGCATCGCGCGGAGCGCGAACTCGTTCGTGTAGAGCTCGGACTCCTTCACCTTGGCGGCGTCGCCGCCGGCGCGCCAGACGCCCTCCTCGCTCGAATCGAAACGCGCCCACAGCATGGCGTCCGTGACGAGATGGATCGCATCGGGCGGGAACGCGTAGCTGCCCCGCGCCTGCGAGGGCAGCGTGGCCTTGATGAATTTGATCTGGGCGGCGCGGTCCTTGCCCTCGAAAAATGCCGCCGGCAGCTGCGCGATGACTTCATCGGCGCTGTGGGCCTCGACGTAGCGCAGGGCGCGGACGTAGGCGTTGACGAGCCGCTGCACCGTGTCGGGGTGGTCCTTGATGAACTGCGGCGACACGAGGATCGACTGTGCGGGGAACACCGTGCCCAGCGCCTGCACCGTGCCCTCGCGGGTGGTGAGGTCGTAGAGCGTCGTCACCTGGCCGGTGGCCAGCACCCCGGAGGTGACCGGCTCCTGGAAAGTCATGACGTCGAGCTTGTCGGCCTTCAGGTCGGCGAGGACCAGCTGCAGGCGGTTTTCCGACGGGTGGTTGACCGGGCGGTAGCTCTGGCGGGGCAGCCCGGTCTTGTGCGCGAGGTAGCCGGTGATGACCGCCTTGGAAGCGTAGCCCGCGCCCTCGGCAATCGTGAGGCCCTTGAAATTCGCGGCGCTTTTCACCCGGTCCTTCACGCGGTTGGCAACCATCACCTTCATCGCCGGCGCATCGTTCAGCATCAGGACCGCCTTGATCGGGAGATCGTGCCGCGCGCCGAAGACGGTGTGGTTGAACCAGTGCTCGGCCGCGTCGACCTGGCCCTTCATGAGCGGCTCCTGGATGAGGTAGTCCTCCTTCACGAACTTCGTCACGTCCACCGGCACGATCTCGATGCCCTCCTGCTTGAAGTAGCCGAGCGTTTCGGCGAGGCGCGTCACGACGAGGTCCTCGTCGAGGCTCATGCGGACCTTGATGGGTTCGGCGGCGAAGGCGGAAATTCCCGCGCCCGCGAGCAGCGCGGCGCCGAGCAGTTTGGCAAGCAGGGGTGTTTTCATCAGTGACGGAGGTTGGGGTGCCGGCGGCGAAGCTCAGTGCTCCATGAAGCGGTGCTCGGCGGGAATCTCGGTGGAGTTGAGTTTCTTCAGCTGGGCCTGGGCCACGGCGGCAGGCAGCGCGAGATAGCTCCCCTCCCCGGCCACGTCCTGCTGGCCCTGCTTGCTCAGGATGTAGCGGATGAACTCCTTCACACGCGGGTCGCCGAGCGTGGGCATCAGCTCGTTGTTCGCGTTGTCCACGGTATAATAGACATACACCGGGCGGTGCAGCGGATAGGTGCGGGCCTGCACGCTCGCGCGGTCGAGGGCGACATGGGGGCCGGCCTTGGTCTCGCCGAGCGCCAGGATCTTCACGCCGGGATTGGCGTAGGCGGCCGGCGCGTAGGCGATGCCGTGCGGGTCGCGGGCGAGGTCCGCGAGCATCTGCTTGCGGTCGGCGTATTCGCGCAGGCTTTCGTTCCAGATCTCGGCGCCGCCAAAGACCCGGATTTGGAAATAGGTGATCGCGCCGGCGCCGAGCCGCGGCGGGGCATAGGGATGAATCGGCCGGTCCGCCCATTCGCCGGTCAGCCCGAGCTGGCCCCAGGTGCGGATGTTGTCCTTTGCCGTGCGGGCGATGCCAGTGTCCCAGGTCAGGGCATTCCAACCGCCGGCGCGCTCGGCGCCAAAGATGCCGTCGAGCTCGCGCACGGAGAGCTTCGCGAGAGGATTGTCCTTGTGGACGAAAACCGCGTAGGCGGGCGACTTGTGCAGCGTCGCGTCACTGCCGGTCGCCACCTCGATCTCCGCCGGATAAACCCACGAGCGCTCATAAACACCGTAGCGCTCGTAGGGGAAAATCGGCCGGCCCATGAGGGCGAAATCAGCCGTGCGCAGGTCGAGGCCATACAGGCCGGAGGCGCTGCTCTTGAGGTCGTCGGCGAACTGCACCCCGGGATGCAGGCGCTGGAAGCCGTCCTGCCAGCGCTTCAGCAGGCCCGCCATCTCGGGGTTGCCGCAGCCGCGCAGCACGCCGGTGACCTTCATCTGCGGCTGGTAGTCGGGAATTTCGCCGTCGGCCCGAAGGCCGGGCGCGAGGACAAGGAGTGTGGCCGCCAGCAGGCTGCCGCGAACGAGGGAAAGGCGGGAAGTCATGGCGGTGGTCAGTCGAGTTTGGCCAGCTCGGCCTTCGCCTGCTCGGCGCTCAAGGGAATGAAGAGGCGGTTGTCGGCGATGATCTGCTGGCCCTCGCGGCTGAGGAGGAAGCGGACGAATTCCTTTTCGCGCGCGCCCAGCGGCTGGCCGGGCACGCGGTTCAGGTAGATGTAGGCGCCGTTGTGCAGCGGGTAGCTGGCGTCGAAGAAGGTTTGGGCGCTCGGCGTGACGAACGGCTGGCCGGCCGCGCGGGCCAGGGGCAGCACGCGAACGTCGCCCTGGTTGGCGTTGATGACGCGCTGGAAGATGAAACCGATGGCGCTGGGATCCTTCTCCACCGCCTCGAGCACCTGCTGGTCGCGGGTCTTGCCCTTGGCCTTGGTGCCGATGTCGGCGCGCGGCGCCTCGATCAGCGCGGGATTCCACTTCGTGCCGCCATGGAAGGCCTCGCGCTCGATCAGGTCGGCCCAGTTGCTCAGCGTGATGTCGGAACCGTAAAGTCTGATGGGGCGGTCCGCCCACTCGCCGGTCAGGCCGAGCTGGCCCCAAGTGCGGATGTCCTTCTCCGGGCCGCGCGCGACCGCCGTGGTCCACGTCGTGCCGTCCCAGCCGCCGGTGCGCGCCGCGCCGTAGATGCCGTCGATCTGCTCGAGCGTGAGTCCGGCCAGCGGGTTGTGCTTGTTCACGATGAACATCAGCCCGGGCGTCGTGCCCTGCGGATCGTCGTAGGAGCCGCTGGCGAACCTGATCTCGAGCGGTGCGTAGCCGAACTGCTTTTCAAACGCGACGCGGCCGTTGCGCCACTGGCGGTGGCCCATCAGGCCGATGTCGGCCTCGCCCGTCACCAGGCCGGCGAAAGCCTGCGAGGTGTTGATGAGGTAGGAATGCAACCGGACCTGGCCGTGGTAGCCGCGGAAGGCGCCGGCCAGCTTGCCCACCAGCTCCTCCAGCGGGGTGCCGTAGATGCGCAGGATGCCGGTGACGCGCTGCGACTTCACATAGGACGGCAGCGCGCTGAGGTCATAATGCGCGGGTTGGTAGGGTGGCGGCGTGTCGGCCGCCAGCGCCATGGCGGGGCCGAGCAGGAGGACAAGGGCGAGCAGGCGGGATTTCATGGCAGTTTCTTGAGTTGCTCGCGGACCACCTCGGCGGTGAGCGGGAGATATTTTCCGTCGCGCATGACCTCGGCCTGGCCTTCCTGGCTGAGCACGAAGCGGATGAATTCCCTCACCAGCGGGTTCATCTGGGTCCCGGGCTTCACGTTGGTGTAGAAATAGGCCTCGGCGAACAGCGGGTAGGTGCGGTTCTGGACATTCTCGAGCGTGTGCTCGATGAACGGCCCGCCCTCCTTAGCCGCGACCGGCAGACGGCGCACGCCGGGGCGCTCGCCGCGGAAGCGGTTGTAGGCGATGCCGAATTTGTCCTTCGCCAGGGCATCGGTGATCTGGTCGGCCTGGATGTAGCGCTTGCCGTCGGGCTGCACGATGTGGGCGTAAGCGTGGATGTCCTCGTTCCACTTGTCGCTCGCGCTGAGAACCTTGTCGGCGAAGTCCGTGGCGGTGTTGTAGCGGAGGTTGAAGCCGTAGACGCCAATGCGTTTATCCGCCCACTCGCCCTTCAGGCCGAGCTGGCCCCAGGTGCGGATGTTACCCTCGGGCCCGCGGGCCCAATCGGGACGGAAATTGGTCCCGGCCCAGCCGCCGTCGCGGGCCGCGCCGAAGATGCCGTCGAGCTGCTTCATCGTGACGCCCTTGAGCGGGCTGTCGTTGTTCACGAGGATGACCGTCGAGTTTTCCCAGCCGGCCACGTCGTAGGAACCCGTGACCACGGTGAACTCGACGGGGTCGCAGTTCATCACGCGCTGGTAGGCCAGCAGATCGTAGAAACCCGGCCGGTGCCCCATGACCAGGTCGGCCTGCTCGTAATAGAGTGCGGCGAACGCGATCGCCGAGGTCGGCAGGTAATAGGAAATCCGGATGCCCGGCTGGTATTTGGCGAAGGCCCGCTGCCAGTATTCGCCGAGCGCCCCGTCGGCCAGGTAGTTGTTGCCGTGGAGGCGGAGCCAGCCCGTGAGCGGCGGCCCGGGCACGTAATGCGGGAGCGCGCCCAGGTCGAACTGCGGCGGATAATGCGCGTGGTCGCCACGCGCGGCGACCACGCCGGCGCGCTCCTTCTGCGCGAGGAGGGATTTCCGGGCGTCCTCGGCGCTTGCAGCCTGGCCGGACAGGGAGACGGTGACAGCCAGTGCGCCCGCGAGCAGCAGCAGCCGGGAAAAGGCGGCGTGGTTCATGGGCGCAAAGGTGGTTGGGCCGCGCTCAGTCCAGCTTCTTCAGCTGTTCGGCGAGGTATTCGGCGTTGAGCGGATAATAGTAGCCGACGCGGGCCATGATCTCCTGGCCCTCGCGGCTGAGCACGAAACGCATGAACTCGCGCACCTTGGGATCGAGGGGCTGGCCGGGCGCCTTGTTGACGTAGAAGAAGGCGTCGCGGATCAGCGGATAGGTGCGGCTGGCCACGTTGTCGGGCGTCAGCGCCACGGCGGGCTCGCCCTTCTTGCGGGAGATTTTCAGGACCTTCACGTTCGGGTAGTTCTTCACGTGCATCAGGCCCGCGATGCCGATCGCATACTTGTTGGCCGAGAGATCCTCCAGAGGCCGCTCGCTGGCCACCGCGGCGCCGGCGGCGTCGGGCGTGGTCTGCTTGGCCTCGACGTATTCGCGGAAGTTGCCGTTCCACTTGTGCACCCAGTGAAACCAGTTCCGCTCGAAATAGATTTGGAAGCCCGGCGCCGTGTAGCCGAAGGTCCCGATGGTCTTGCCGGCATACTCGCCCTTGAGGCCGAGCTGGTCCCAGGTCCGGATGTTCAGGTCCGCGGAGCGGGCATGCCTGGCCGTGTAGAGATAGTTGTTGTTCACCAGCTCCCAGCCGCCGGTGCGCTCGGAGCCGAAGACGCGCTCGAGTTCCTCGACGGAAATCTCGTCCAGCGGGTTGTCCTTGTTGACCACGATGGCCCAGGCCCAGAGGGAGCCGCGCTTCTCGGAGCCGCCCGTCGCCACGGAGATCTCCGTGGGCATGTAGCCGAACGTGTTGTAGAACGGCATCATGTCGGTGATCTTCGCGTCGTCGCCCATGGGGGCCACGTCGGAGATGCCGCAATAGAGGCCGGCGATGCCGCCCTCGCTGCTGGTCATGAAGTTGGTCGAGACGCGGGCCTCGGGGTGGAACTTCCGGAAACCGGCCGCCAGCTGGTCGGTGGCGTTCTTGAGCTCGCTGCCGACGATGCGGATGCTGCCGGCAATCTTCACCTCGGGCTTGTAGCCCGGGAGATCGGCGAGCTCCGGGGGCGGCAGCTCGGCGTATTTGGCGTAGGTGCCGGAGCGGTCGATCCGCAGCGTGTCCTTGATCTTGTCATACTGCGCGTAGCTCGGCGCGTTCGCGGTGAGTTTCTCCCGGATGCCGGGCTTCAGCTTGACCAGGGCGTCGAAGGCCACCTCGTCGCGGTATTCGAGGACGTTGATGGCGTCGACCTTGCCCGTCTCCCCGTGCTCGAGGTAGGCGGTGTAGCGGATGAGGTGGCGGGTGGCGCGCATGCCCTCGTAAAGCGGCTTGATGTAGCCCTGGATATAGTCGGTGAACTTGGCCGCCGGCACGGTGGGCGTGTAGACATTGACGACGAAAACCGAGCGGTTGGAGTCGCGCGGCGTGATCTCGCCATGGGCCACGGCATCGGCCCGGCGGACGACCAGGCCGGCCGGCAGCGCGGGCGTGCATTCCTTCTGCCACGCGGCATAGGAACCCTCGCCCTGGAACTCGAGCACCACCAGCGACGCGAACGCGGCCGGGGCCTCCGCCTTCTCGGCCTTGCCCTCGGTGAGGTGCAGGACATTCGCCACCTGGCCGGACTGGCGCCAGCGGGCAAGGAGCGCGGGCAGCTCCGCGGGCTCAGCCGCGCCGGCCGGCACGCGGATGATGACGTTGGTCGGGGCGGCGGCCGCGGCGGCCGCCAGCAGGGCGGCGCCGGTGACGGCCAGCAGGGGGCGGAGGATGCGGCTGATGGGATTAATGCTCATGGGGTGGTTAGGTTAAAAGGGCTTCGTTTCACTCGACCTTGCCGAGCTTCGCCAGCTCGGCGCGGACGGCGTCGGCCGGCAGCGGGAGATACTTGCCGTCCTCCATGACGAGCTGCTGGCCCTCGCGGCTGAGCACGAAGCGGATGAACTCGGCGGCCTTGGGGTCGATCTTCGTGCCGGGCTTGATGCTGACCCAGAACGACTGGTCGCCCCAAAGGGGGTATTTGCGGGCCTGGAGATTCTGGGCGTTGAGCTCGTGGAACGGACCGGCGGCGGTCTCGCCAACCGCGAGAACCTTCACGTCCTTCTCAAAGCCCTTCTGCCAGCGGATGTAGGCGATGCCGTGCTTGTCCTTGCGCATCTGCTCGATGATGGCCTCGGCCTGGAGCGTGCGCTTGCCCTCGGGCGAGACGTAGTTGCCGTAGGCCATGATGTCCTCGTTCCACTTGTCGCTCGCCTTGAGAATCTTGTTGGAGAACTCCAGCGCGGTCGCGTAGCGGATGCTGTAACCATAGAGCGAGATCCGCTGGTCCTTCCACTCGCCCGGCAGGCCCAGCTGGCCCCAGGTGCGGATGTTTTTCTCCGGGCCGCGGGCCCAGTCCGGCCGCCACTTGGTGCCTTCCCAGCCACCGGCCCGCGTGGAGCCAAACACCCCGTCGAGCTGGTCGAGCGTGATCTTCGTCAGCGGGTTGTCCTTGTGGACGATGATGGCGAAGGCGTTCTGCCAGCCGCTCACGTCGAGCGAACCGGTGACGACCGAGAACCCGGTCGGCTCGTAGCCGAGGATGCGCACGTGTCCCAGGTAATCATAGAAGGTGGGCTCGTGGTTCATGCCGATGTCGGCCAGCCCGAAATACAGGGCCGGCACGGCGACCGCCGCGGTCGGCAGCACGAGCTCGAACTCCGCGCCGGGATGGTGCTTGAGGAACTCGTCGCGCCAGCGCTGGGCGAGGCCGGAGTCTCCGATATAGTTGTTACCCCACAGGCGGATCTTGCCGGTGATTTTCTGTCTCGGCTGGTAGGTGGGCAGCCCGCTGAGGTCGAACTTGAACCCGGATGTGCTTTTGGCGCGCTCAGCGAGACGGGCGCGGCGCTCGGCCGCGCTGCCGCTGAAAGCCTTCACGGGCTCATCGGCCGCCGTGCCCTGCAGGACGAATTCGGCCGCCGTCTTGGGCGCCGGGGGACCGAATTGAGCCGGAGCGCGAACCGCCAGAGCAGCCAGCACCAGGATGACGAGTGATCGGATACTCATGATGAAAGGCGACGGTTGCACGGGCGCGGAAGGGGTGGATCGGGGTTAAAGCGGGGAACCAACGGGAAAAAACAAATCAAGCCGCTGCCAATTTAATGGTTAACCCTATAGCCACACTGAACAGGGACTTAATTTTTCTTCAGGTGGGGACTGGCGCGACGGCGCCTACCGCAGTCCACCCGGAGGCTTCCCGTTGGCCGGAAGTCACTTTCCGCCCCGGGAGCTCAGGATGGCGTCCGCTTTCGTCGCATCGAACTCCCCGTCCCATCTGGCGATGATCAAAGTCGCCACCGTGTTGCCGATGAAATTGGTGATGGCGCGCGCCTCGGACATGAAGCGGTCCACGCCGAGGATCAGCGCCATGCCCGCCACCGGCACCTTGCCGGTCGCCGCCAGCGTAGCCGCCAGCACAATGAAGCCGCTGCCGGTGACCCCGGCCGCACCCTTGGAAGTGACCAGCAGCACGAGCAGCAGGCCGATCTGCCCGCTGAGCGGCAGCACCGTGTCGGTGGCCTGCGCGATGAAGAGGGCCGCCATCGTCAGGTAGATGCAGGTCCCGTCGAGGTTGAACGAGTAGCCCGCGGGCACGACCAGGCCCACCACCGACTTGGCGCAGCCCGCGCGCTCCAGCTTCTCCATCAACCCCGGCAGCGCGACCTCCGACGACGACGTGCCGATGACGATGAGCAGCTCCTCCTTCACGTAGCGGATGACCTTCCACAGGCTGAAGCCGGCCAGGTGCGCGATGCCGCCCAGCACGACGACGATGAAGAGGATGCACGTCAGGTAGACGCAGGCCATCAGCTGAGCCAGGGCCGCGAGCGACCCGAGGCCATACTTGCCGATGGTGAAGGCCATGGCGCCGAACGCGGCGACGGGCGCCAGCCGGGTGACCAACGAGACGATGCTGAAAAACATGCGCGCACCCTCGTGCAGCAGGTTGGTGATCGGCCGCGCCTGCTCGCCGAGCCGGGCGAGGGCGAAGCCGGCCAGCAGCGCCACCACCAACACCTGCAGGATGTCGCCCTCGACAAACGCCCCGACGAACGTGTTGGGGATCAGGTGCAGCAGGAAGTCCACCGTCCCGAGCGAGCTGGCGGCGCCGACGTAGTGGGCCACGGACTTGGCGTCGAGCGTGGCGACCGAGGCGTGGACCCCCGCGCCCGGTGTGAACACATTGGCCACGACGAGCCCGATGATGAGGGCCAGCGTGGTGACGACCTCAAAATAAACCAGGGCCTTCACCCCCACCCGGCCGACCTTCTTCATGTCGCCCATTCCGGCAATCCCCGCCACCACGGTGGTGAAGATGATCGGCGCAATCAGCATCTTGATCAGCTTGATGAACCCGTCGCCCAGCGGCTTGAGCGGGACCGCCCAGTCCGGCGCGAACACGCCGAGCAGCACGCCCAGCACGATGGCGATCAGCACCTGGACATAAAGACTGGCGAAGAGACGTTTCATGGAGAGTGGCGTGATCAGCGGGCCGGCGCGCGGCCCGCGGCGGCGAGCTGCTCGAGTTGCTGCCGGAGGACCGGCGGCGTGAGCGGGAGGTAGTCGCCCTCGGCCGCGACATCCTGCTGGCCCTCGCGGCTGAGGATGTAACGGAGGAACTCCTCCACCTTCGGGTCAACCGCCGGATCCGCGGGTTCGCCACCCGGCGTATCCGGCGCGAAATAAAGATAGACCGGCCGCGCGAGCGGATAGGTCCGCCGCGCGACGGTTTCGCGCGTGGGAGTGACGTAGGGCCCGGTGGAGTCTTCGGCCAGCGCCAGCACCTTGGTCTGCGGGGTCCGGTAGCAGAGCCCCGTGTAGGCAATGCCGTAGGGATCCTTGCTGAGCGCCGCCATCATCTCCTTGCGATCGGCATATTCCATCAGCCCCTCGGCCCAGGTGTCGGCGCCGCCCAGCACCTTGCGCTGAAAAAACGAATAACCACCCGGATAAAGCCCGGGCGGACCGTAGAGATGGATGGGTTTGTCCGCCCATTCGCCGGTCAGGCCGAGCTGGCCCCAGGTGCGGATGTTTTTCTCGGGGCCGCGGGCGACCTCCCGGTTCCACTTCATGCCCTGCCAGCCGCCTTCGCGCTGGGCCCCGAAGATGCCGTCGAGCTGCGCCAGCGTCAGTTTCGCCAGCGGGTTGTCCTGGTGCACGAAGACCGACACGGCGAAGGACTTCGAGGGCACATCGAGGCTGCCGGTGGCGACCTCGATCTCCACGGGCAGCATCAGCGAGCGCCGGTAGACGCCATAATACTCGAAGGTATAGATTTGCCGGCCCATCAGCGCGAGGTCGGCGGTCCACTCGCTCAGGCCGGAGATCGCCATGGCCGTGCTCTTCAGGTTGTCGTCGAAGGCCACCCCGGGATGGTGGCGCCGAAACCCCGCCTGCCAGCGGCGCAGCATGCCGCCCATGTGGGGACTGCCCCACGTGCGGATCACGCCCGAGATCTTGTGCGCGGGCCGGTATTCCGGAAGGGCGGATGGCTCGGCAGCCGATACGGCGCCGGTGGAAAGCAAGGCGAGCAGCAGGAATAAAACCGGGGTTTTCATGGCGGCTTAATCCAGTTTCCTGAGCTCCGCCTGCGCGGCCTGCGGGTTGAGCGGGATATACATGCCTTCCTCGGCCACGGCCTGCTGGCCCTCCCGGCTGAGGATGAAGGTGAGAAATTCCTTCAAGCGCGGCGCAAGCGGCCGGCCGGGCGGCCGGTTGAGGTAGATATAGACCGAGGTCGCCAGCGGGTAGCTGCGGTCCCGGAAGGTCGCCTCTGTCGGCGCGACGAACGCCTGGCCGGCCTCGCGCGCGAGCCCGACCGGCTTCACGCCGGGATTCTGCTCCACCACCCGCATGAAACTGAAGCCGATCGCATAGCGGTCCATCGCCACGCCGCTGACAATCTGCGCGTCGGCCGGCACCTCGGTGCCGCCGCGCACAATCTCGTGGATGACCGGGTTCCACTTGTCGCCGCCCTTGAACACCACCTGCTGGATCATGCCGGACCAGCCGCTGAGCGTGGCGTCGATGCCGAAGATGCTGATGGGCTTGTCCGCCCACTCGCCGGTCAGGCCGAGCTGGCCCCAGGTGCGGATGTTTTTCTCCGGGCCGCGCGCGACGGCGGTGGTCCACTGCGTGCCGACCCAGCCGCCGCTGCGCTCCGCGCCGAGGATGCCGTCGAGCTGGTCGAGCGTGAGCCCGGCGAGCGGGTTGTCCTTGTGGACGAAGATGATCACGCCGGGCGTGTTGCCCTTGCGCTGGTTGAAGCCGCCGGTGGCGAAGACGATCTCGGTGACCGGGTAGCCGTAAATGCTCTCGAAAGCCTTCAGCTCCGACCGGTAGGCGCGGCGGCCGGCGAAGGCCAGGTCGGCGGTGCCCGCGCACAAGCCGTTGAACCAGGCCGGCACGGTGTATTCCTTGTAGCGGACGAGCGGGTGCAGCTTCAGGAAGCGGTCCTGCCAGAGGTGCACCAGCGCCTGCGTGAGCTCGCTGTCATGGATCCGCACGACGCCGTGCACGTTGGGCGTGGCGGCGACATAGGGCGCGGCTCCGACCGCGTCCTGCGCCGGGGCGGGCCGGACGAGGCCGGCCAGCGCCACGGCGCAAAGCGCGATTCGCAAGCCGGGCTGGGAAATCAATCTCACGTGAAGTTCCCGGCGAGGGGTTACTTGATTTCCTTCATCGCCTTTTCGACGAAGCGGTTGGTGTAGAGCGAATCGGCGGCGATCTTCGGGGCGCCGGTGCGGCGGAACTTGCCCTCGTCGCTCTCGTCGAACTTGGTGACCAGCAGGGTATCGAGCGCGAACTTGGCGGCCTCCGCCGAGAACGAATAGTCGTCGCGCGCCACGTTCGTCAGGAACTTGCGGATGCGCGTGACCTCGGTGGCGCGGTCCTTGCCGGCGAAATACGCGGCCGGCAGCTGCGCGGCGATCTCCTCCGCGGTATGCGCGTTCACATAGCGCAGCGTGCGCACGTAGGCGTTGACGAGGCGCTGCACGGTGTCGGGGTGCGCGGCGATGAAGTTGTCGGATACGAACACGCTCTGCGCGAGCCACTCGTGGCCGATGGCCTTGACCGTGCCCGCCCGGTTGGTGAGGTCGTAGAGCACGGACACCTGGCCGCTCGCCTCGAGCGAGGTCGTCATCGGCTCCATGAACGCCATGACGTCCACGCGGCCGTCCTTCAGTCCCTTCAGGATGTTTTCCAGGCGGCCCTCGACCTCCTGGTTGACGGGCGTGTAGCTGGTGTCAGTGAGCCCGCCCTGGCGGGCCAGCAGGTTCATCAGCATGCTCTTCGTTGCGTAACCCGCGCCCTCGGCGACGTTGCGGCCCTTGAAGTCGGCCCCGCTTTTCACCTGGTCCTTCACGCGGTTGGCCACGAGCACCTTCATGCCCGGGGAATCGCAGACCTTGAGCACGGCCTTGAGCGGGAGATTGTGGCGGTTGCCGAAGACGACGTGGTGGAACCAGTGGTAGGAGGCGTCGAGCCGGCCGTTCACCAGCGGTTCCTGCATGAGGTAGTCCTCGTGCGAGATGGTCTCGACCTTCACGATCTCGACCGCGATCCCTTCGCGATCGAAGTAACCGAGGCCGGTGCCGAGGTCGGTGAGCAGCCGGTCGATGGCGCTCAGGCGGACGGTGGTCGGGGCGGCGGCCGCCAGGGCCGGCAGGCAGGCGAGCGTGAGGACGGCGGCCAGGCCGCGGAGGGAGGGGGGCGACTGGTTCATGAGGAGCGGACGGGAGGAGGAGGAAAAAAGCGCCCGCCACACCCAGAGGCATGACGGGCGCCGAGGTTAACCAAAAAGGCCGGGCCGGCTCAGAAGCGCGTGCTGACCGCGAAGGTCAGCTTGCGCTGCTCGCCGATGTTGAGGACCTGCGCGCTGAAGGCGGAGGCGACATAGCGCTTGTCGAGGAGGTTCTGCACGTTGAGCGAGAAGTCGTAGCCCTTCCACTTGTAATACATGGAAGCGTCCACGCGGCTCCAGGCCGGCATCTTGAAATAGACCGCCGAGGTGGGGTCGCCGCCCCAGGCCTCGCCGACATAGATGACACCGAGGCCGAGCCCGAGGCCCTTCAGGCCGCCGGACGGGAAATTGTAGCGGGTCCAGAAGTTGGCCGTCTTGCGCGGGGCGTTGATCAGGTCCTTGCCGACCGACTCCGGGTTGCGCTGGGAGGCGGTGATGCGCGCCTTGGAATAGGCGCCGCCCGCCTGCAGCTGCCAGTGCGGCTTGGGCTGCCAGCGCACCTCGGCCTCGAAGCCGGTGCTCGTCTGCTCGCCGTCCAGGCGGGAGATCGCCGCGCCGGCCACGGCCTGGCCGGTGGCGACCGCGAAGTTCTGGCCGGTGGGCACCACGACGTTCGTGCGCGTGATCTCGTAGGCGGCGAGGGACAGGTTCAGGTCCTTGGTGGGGGTCTCGAACTTGATGCCCGCCTCATACTGCTCGCCGGACTCGGGCGGGAAGCCCGTGTTGCCGTTGATGTCGTAGGCGATGTTGGTCTGCGGCTTGATCGACTGGCTGTAGCTGGCGTAGGTCGAGAACGTGTTGGTCAGGTCATAGACGACACCTGCCTGCTTGGTGTAGGCGTCGAGCGTGGTCGTGCCGCCGGTAAGCCGGATCTTGTCGCGGACCTCCACCTCCTGGTGGTCGTGCCGGATGCCGAGGGAGACGTGGAATTTGCCGAACGCCATCTGGTCGGAGAAATACTGGCCGAAGGCGGTCTGGTCGGTGGCCTGGTCGGTCGCGCCCGTGCCCTCGGGCGGATAGGCCAACTGGTCGAGGATCGGGTTGTAGAGGGTGATGGCATTCACCAAGGCCTGGTTCGGGCCGAACGCGAGGCGCTTGTTGCCGAAGAACTCCCAGCCGCCGCCGGCCCCGAGGATCACCGTGTGCTTGATCGGCCCGGTCTGGAAATCGCGAAACGCATTCGTGTCGATGTAATTGTAGCGGTGGCCGTTCTTGACGTGGTTGAACTGCCGGCGGATCAGCGAGGTCGGCGTGGCGTAGCGCGCCGTGGGCGAGAAGACGTTCGCGTTGTTAAAGGTGAACTCCATGACGTCGTCCACGTGCCAGACCGAGCGGGACTGGAAGCGGAACTTCCATTCGCCGAACGTGGTGCGGAAGAACGTGGCGATGGCCTGGCCGTCGTCGGTCGCCTGGTCCTTGTGGTCGTTGTAGACGGTGTTGTGCGGCGCGGTGACGAACGTCGCACTTTCGCCGTAGGCGGCGGTGACCGTGGACACGCCGCCCAGCACGACGGTGATGGGCGCGCTGGTGAAGATTGGCATCTGGCCGGTGTCCTGCCGACGACGATCCTGGCTGCTCTCCATCTTGACGGTGAAGGAGGTGTCCGGGCTCCACTTGTAAGTGAGCGAGGGATAGACGGAGTAGTTGCGGCCCCAGTTGCCCGGCCGGGAGGTCGGCGTGCTGCCGGCGTCGACGATCAGGCGGTAGAAGAGCCCCTTGATGCCCGGGACGGGACCGGTGTTGTCGAAGGCGAAGGTGTTGGTGATCTTGGAGCCGAAGCTGTTGAATTCGCCCGCATAGACACCCGCGGTGAACTTCAGGAAGGTCTGCTGCTTCTCCATCGGATTTTTGGTGACGATGTTGAGCAGGCCGCCGGGGTTCATCTGGCCGTAGAGCACGCCGTTCGGACCCTTGAGAAACTCCATGCTGTCGACGTTGACCGCGCTGGTCGCGGCTTTCTTGAGCGTGGGACCTTGCAAGCCGTCAAACTGGATGTTCTGCGTGTAGCTGCCGGTGTTCGGGAAGCCGCGGAACGTGAAGCCGTTGATGTTGCCCTGGGTCTGGTTGGCGCCGACCACGTAGCCGACCACGTCCACCAGCGTCACGGCGTTGCGGTCCGAGATGGCGGTGGCGTTCAGGATCTGCAGCGAGGACGCGATGTCGTTCAGGTCCATCGGCAGCTTGGTCGCCATCGAGGAGGTCGCCTGCTGGTAGGTGCCGATCGCGGTCGTGACGGTGAACTTGTCGAGCACGATGGGCTCGCCTGCGGGTTTGGCCTCCTCGAGCGGCGCCGGGGGTTCGGCCGTGGTTTGGGCAGACGCCAGCGTGGCCGTTAGCGCCCAGGCGAGGGCAAGGGCGGCGCGGCGCGCGGCGAAAGCAACAGGGGTGTTCATGGGTGGGGTCTGGGGTTAGGGTAGAGGTGACCGGTGAAGCGCCGGGCAATCCGGGTGATTGCGCATTCACCATAGGGGGTTTTGCTAAAGCGAAGCTGAAGCCTACCTTAAATCGGCTTAAGGTAGGGCAGGCCGACCCGCCTTCAGTCAAGCTTCGCCCGTTCCGCAGCCAGTTCGGCGTCATTGAGCGGCAGATAGCCCAGCGACCCGCGCGCGATGACCCCCTGCCCTTCCGGCGAAAGCACGAACCGCAGGTATTCGCGGGCCAGGGGATCAAGCGGCTGGCGGGCATAGATCAACAGGAAGCGGTCCAACGGATAAGCCCCCGCCCGGAGATTCTCCTCGGTCAGCGCCACCGGGGGCTGGCCGGGGCCGGGGGCGAGCGCCAGAAGCCTGACCCCGGGCATGGTCCGCATCGCCGCCGCGAAGCCGATGGCCTGCGGGTCGGCGGCCACCGCCCGCACCACGTCGCGCGACTGGCGGCTGCCGGTGAAGCCCGGCGCAAAATCCCCGCCGGCCAGCACCCGCTGGCGCAGGAAAATCCCGAGCGCCGTGTCGGGCGCCAGGCCGCAGAGGTTCAGGCCGCGCGTCGCCCGGCCGGAGAAGATGTCCGCCAGCTCGGCCATGGTCAGCGCGGTGAGCGGGTTGTCCTGGTGCACGATGATGCCGAGCGGCCCGCTGAGCGCCGCCGGATCCAGCGAACAGTGGGCGATCCGGAACATCAGCGGCTCGTGCCCGGTCGCCGCCACATAGTCGGCGAGCTGGCCGGGGGAGAACTCCGCCCCCATCGGCGCGAAGGCCGACTCGCCGCGCGCGAGCGCCGGGGGCGCCGTGCGCGTGCCCTTGAGGTTCAGCGCAAACCGCACGCCGGGATGCAGGGCGCTGAACCGCAAGCCCAGCGTGTCGAGCATCTCCTCCATGTCGTTGTAGCCGACCACCGCGACCGCCCCGTCCGCCGTGACATAGCGCGCTCCCGGCGGCACCGTGACCGGCCGGGGCTCATACGCCGGCGGCGACGGTTTCCCGGGCGCCGGGTCCAGTGGGAAAAAACCCTGGGCATCGGCGGCGACCGCCGCCTGTCCGGCCGGGCCGAGCACATGGTCCATGAAGGCCCGCGTGGCCGCGTCGGGGGCGGGACCGGTCGCCAGATAGATCGTCCGGGTGAGCGGATACTGCCGCCGGGCCACCTCTTCCCCGGTCCCCGCAAAAAACGGCCCGGCCGCCGTCTCGCCAAGGGCGAGCGTCTTCACCCCCGGCACCGCGTAGGCGAAGCCGCTGTAGCCGATGGCGGCCTCGTCCGCCGCCACGGCGCGCACGATCTGCTCGAGCGATTGCGCGCCGCCGGGCACATCCGTGTATTCATGCAGCTCGTGCCGCCAGCCGCGGCCGGCCAGCAGGCGGGACTCGAGGAAGTTGACGATGCCGGGCGGATTGCCGGTCTCGCGGCGCACGCGCATGCCGTGCGCGGAAATTTTCCGCCCGGCCCACTCCCCGCCCAGCCCGAGCTGGCCCCAGGTCGTGATCCGGCCGTCGCGGCCAAACACCTCGCGCAGCTGCTCCAACGACAACCGCGCGAGCGGGTTCTTCTCGTTCACGAAAATGGCAATCGCATGCGTGCCCCCCTTGGCCGCCCGGCTGCCGGTGGCGACCGGCACCAGCTGAGGCTCCCCACCCAATAGGGTGGAAAGCCGGGCACGTTCCGCCGGAAACAGCTCGCGGGCGAAGGCCGCCAGTTCCGCTGGCGAAAACTCCGCGCCCATCGGGGCGAAGGCCGACATGCCGTTCGCCAGCGCGGGCGGCGCGGTGCGCGTGCCCTTGAGCGTGAGGGCGAACTTGAAGCCGGGGTGACCGGCGGCGAAGCGCGCGCCCAGTGCCTCCAGCATCTCCGCCATGTCGTTGTAACCGATGACCGCGATCACGCCGCCAGCGGCAAGGTAGCGCGCCGTCGCCGGCACGGCCACGGTCTGCGCTTGATATTTGAAATCCGGCCCGTCGGCCGCCCCGGCGGCTCTGGCGGCCAGGCACAGTGCCGTCAACAGTATCCGCAAAGATGGCTTCATGGCGTGCTGCCGGGGGCGCGGCGCGCGACTACGGCTGCCGCCAGGATTTGGCGAACGCGCTATGCCCGTTGGTAAACGTGGTCCACACCTCGTGACTCTTCAGATCGACGGCGACATTCTTCGCCGTGGCCGCAGTGGCCACGTTGCCAAGGAGAGCGAGGCCGCCGTCGGCCTTGAGTTCAACGACGGACATCCAGTCCGCGCCCGCGCAATACAGGCGGCGCAAGGCCGTATCATAGGCCGCCTGGTCCACGGCGGGGGTGATCGCGACGGAAGCGGCCACCCGGCCTGTCTTGACGTCAAGGGCAACCAACTGGCCGTTGTCGCCGGCCACAAACAGCCGGCCGGCGCCGGCATCAAAGCCCACGCCGTGCGGGCCGGTCGCGGGGGCAACGGCCCAAAGGGCGACCAAGGCGTTCTTGTTGGTGTCCACCACCACCACCTGGTTGGTCGTCTTGATCGCGAGATAAATGCGGTCGGTGGCGGCGTCCCACACCATACACTCGGGCGCGCCCGGGATGGTGATGTCGCCGGCGGGCTTGAGCGTGTCGAGATCGATGGCCCAGAGATGGGTGCCGTTGTCGTGGCCGACATACAGCCGCCGGTGCGTTGCATCGAGACAGATGGCATCGATCTCCCCCTCGAATTTGGCGCTGCCAAGCTCCTTGAAGGTGTCCGGATCGATCACGACCACCTTGGACTCGTCCTGCACGCTCACAAAATAGCGTCCGGTCTTCGGATCCGTGGCGGAGTCCACCACGCCGCCGAGTTTTAGCCGGGTCACCACCCGGTTGGCGGCGAGATCGAAGATGTCGAAGGTGCCATCCTTCTCGTGGGCGGCGAGCAGCCGGTGGCGGGCCCCGTCGACCTGCAGGAAATCGAATTTCCCGGCCGAGCCCTTGAGCTCGATGCTGGTTCCGGCGATCAGGACGGGCTTGTCGGCGGCCGAAAGTGCCACCAGCGCGAACGGCAGCAGCAGAATCAGGCGGAGAAGAAAACGTGAAGCGCGCATGGTCAGAGTTTGTCGACGGGCTGGAAAAGCGCCTCGAAGCTGGGGGTCTTGCGCGCGAGCTCGTCGCGGAAGCGGATGGCCTTGGCCAGGAGTTGCACCAGGTCGTCCCCGGCGTTGTATTTGAAGACCAGGCCGGCACCGGCATCAAGCACCCGCCCGGTGGCGTCCTTGAGGTAGATCTGAATCTCGAACTTGTGCGGATCGGTCGGATTGGGCGCGAGGATGATCTTCTTGTCGACGGCCGCGGCCTTGTCGTCGTCATCGTCCATCTTGCCGATGCGATCGAGGTTGGTGGCGATCATCCTCTCCTCCTTGGTGCCGGGCGCCACCGCGTGGAGCCCGACGACGATGAGTTCGGGATGGGCGGCCAGCAGCTCGTTCACGAGTTTCTGGGCCAGGATCTTGTTGTCGGCCGCCTTGCGCCAGGACGGATCGGGCGTGGTCTCGGCGAAGGAAGCGACCGACCCCAGCCCGAACAGCAGGCTGGTGAGGAAGAACGCGCGGGAAGTGTTTTTCATGGAGATTTCGGAGCGGTTAAGGTAGATGAAGTATCGGGGTAAAAGCTAAATCCGGACTGAATTGAAGGTGAAATTGGCTTCAGCGATGGGAGGGTTGCAGGGCGTTCCGGCACACCGACCACAACCAGCCACGAAGGCATCCTAAAAAGGCGTGCGCTTAGTCCGGTTTGCCTGATGCCCATTGTAGCGCGGCCTTGAAGAGCGCTAACCCCTCCGGGCGGATCTGCTCGAAAGTGTCGGCCCAGAGGAAAAAACTGACGCGGCGAGCGGGCGCGAGAAACCCGGCGTCCATCGTCGCGCCTTTCTCATAGGCGAAGATGGCGGCCTTGTCGGGCTCGCCACGCAGGGTGCCGATGACGATGGCTCCGGCGACGGGCCGGCCCCAATTCATCTTGAAATGATGATCAACCAGCACGTTCTGATTGCCCGCCGCCAGACCGGCGGCAAGAGGGTGCGGGGCGTTGATGATACACACGAACCGCTGCTCCTCGTCAGTGCCGTAGTCGCGGCCGCTTTTCTGGCCGGTCATCCCCAGATCGGGGAGCAGGTCATTCTCGAACGTGAGCAGCGGCACGGCGAGAGTCCGATATTTGGTAGCAATGTCGAGGGCGTCGCTGGATTCGGCGACGACGACGAGATCATGGTTTTGCGCAACCGCGAGCGGTGAACTTTCATCGGCCCGCGTCACGGTGAAAGCGAGCGACTGGAGCCAGGCGATGACGGCTTCGTCATTGCGACGCTGCGCCTCGATGAGGGCGAGGTGGGCGGGTTCGTCGGCGGGCACGGCGGCGCGGACGCGCTCAAGCTTGGTCTGGTTGTAGACGTAGAGAAGGCGCCGGCCTTGGGCCGACGCGACGGCGGTGAACGAGGCGACGACTGCGCAGACCAGCGCGAGGCGGACGTGGAACAGGGAGGGAGAGTGCATGGAGTGGGAGAGAAAGACGGGGTGGAGAAAATGAGCCGGGCATGTTGCCACGGCTCATCGTCGCGGGAAATGCCGACGGATCAGAATTTGACCGTGCCGCTGATGAAGATCAGCCGGCCGACGGGCGAATATTGCGCGACGTCGACGTTGTTGTTGTTCGCCCCAACCGGCTGCGACTTGGGCGCGAACGGGGGCATCTGGTTGGACAGGTTGTTCACGCCGACGGTGAGCTTCAGGCCCTTGAGGTAGCTCCACACGGCGGCGGCGTTTTTCTTACCGAAAGTGTAGGAGCCCTGCAGGTCATAGGTCGTGTAGGCCGCCACCTTGGTCACGGGCGGCGTGGCGGGATTGGCCAGATAGAGAGCGGGAATCTGGCCGCTGAGGATGTCCGTCACCGAACTGACATGGCTGCTGCCGAGCTGTGCAGTCCAGTTGCCCTGCTTCCATTCGAGGGTCGAGTAGAAGCTGTATTTCGGAAACGTTCCGGCCATGGTCTGGCCGTTGGTGGCATAGCCGGCGTATTCGTAAACGGGATCGGTGGGCAGGCGCTGGACAAGAAAGGACTTCAGGTAGGTGCCGGTGGTCGAGACCGTGAACCGGCCGAAGCTGGTCGCGGGCAGCTCGTATTGCACGCTGAGGTCCAGCGCCTTTACCTGCACGGCGCCGGAGTTCACAAAGTTGTCGAGAATATAGAGGTCGTTGGCGTAGCCGGGACTCGTGACGTAGCTCTTGAGGCCGCCGGGGGCCGCGAGGAGTGCCTGGCTGGAGCCGGCACCGCCCGGGATGTTGCCGACCGCAGCGTTGCGGAAATAGGGCGACGCGGAACCCAGGGTGTTGACGCTGCTGATGATGACGATGCCGCTAATGCCCGCGGGCAGACCCTTCTGCGAAACATCCACGTAGTTCAGCGTCAGGCTCAGGCCCTTGACGGCTTTGGGCGAGACGACGACGCCGAAGGAACTCGAGCGGGCCGTGCTGGGCTGGAGCCCGGGGTTGTTGCCGTTGCCGGAGAAGTAAGTCTTGGCGCCGACCGTCGCATCCGTGAGCGCGGTGCCGATGAGAGTGTTGGTCACGAAGCCCCCGTTGGGCGTCGCGAAGAGCGAGCTGAGCGTCGGCGCGGTGAACGACTTCGAGTAGGTGTAGCGGAAGGTGACCTGGTCGTCCACCGGCTGCCACCGCAGGCCGATCTTAGGGACGGTGGACTTGCCGGCGTCGCTGTATTTCTCGTGACGCCCGGCCAGCGTGAGGTCGAGCGCGTGCAAGCCGGCGGGCGCCAGCTTGTCGCCGGTGATGGGGATCCGGGCCTCGGCAAAAAGCGAGTCGATGTCGTGGCCCTGCGCAAACGGATCGAAGAGCACGCCGCCGGCCCAGTTCGACTTGGTCAAATCGCTGCGGTAGGAATTGCCGTCGGGGGTGCCGAAGAGGGACTCGCGGCGCCGGGCGCCGCCCACGGCGACGCCGATCCGGCCGGCCGGCAGATTCCCGAAGGCGCCGACGAGCTTGGCATCGACGGAGGTCAACCGGCTGCGGGCCTTGATGAGCTCCGTGCCATAGACGTTGGCCAGGGCCGCAGGATTGATGCCGGCCCGGGCAAACGGATCCAGCGCGGGCTGAACCACGGTCGCGCCCGTGGCCAAGGAGGTGACCTTGCTGAACTGGCCGCCCGCCACGGCATTGCCGGCCGCGTCGAAGCCGCCGTTGACCGCAGCCTGGAAGTTCGGCACGAAAACCACATTGGCGAGCCGCTGGTCGATCTTGTTTTCACTGTAGGTGTAGCCGACCTCCCAGTTCCAATCGGCGTTGATCTCGCCGCGCAGGCCGAAGGTGATGCGGTCACCCCGGGCATGGTTCGCGGTCTTGACCCGGGTGTCGAGTGTGCCGGCCACAACGCCGGCCACGGCCCCGGTCGTGGGATTATAGGGCGCACCGGCGGGCACCGTCACCGTGCGCAGATTGCCGAGAAAATTGCCATTGCCGCCGAGGTTCTGCGTCGAGCTCCGCGTGTCGGCGAAAAGCAGGTCGCCGAAGGCGGTGAGCTTCTTCGGGATCCAGTCGGAGGAAAAGCTGACGACGACGGACCGCTGTTCCTGCGCGAGCAGGATGTTCGTGTAGGGCGCGACGTTGAACAGCGGGATGGAGGCGTTGCCCGCGGCGACATAGGTGCCGTTGGCGATGAGGTCGGCCATGCTGGTGGCGGTCGCTGCCGCGCCGGTCGGGTTCGACTGGCTGGGCGAATTGAGCGTGGGCTTCAGGTAGTTGCCCGCGACAAAGCCGGGGAAGTTGGTGCCGGGCTTGAGGTTGGCGTTGACCGGGTCGGTGGCATGCGTGGGGTCGAGTATCCCGGTCGCGCTGTAGCGGGAATACTGGAAGTCCCGCTGCGACTGGTAGAGCGGATCGGTCTTCGACCAACTGCCGGTGGCGGTGATGCTCGTGCCCCCGACCTTGGCGCCGGCCACGAAATAGCCCGAGCGCTCGCTATAGCGGCCGGTGTTGCTGGTGAAGGCGTAGCGACCGCCCAACTCGCCCCCGTCGTAGTTCGCCTTGAGGATGATGTTGACCACGCCGCCGATGGCGTCGGAACCGTAGATGGCCGAGGCGCCGTCCGTCAGGATCTCCATGCGCTCGATGGCGGCGGCGGGGATCATGTTGATGTCGACAAAGCTCTTGCCGCCATTGCCGTTGATGCCGCTGGTGGCGACGCGCCGGCCGTTGATGAGCACGAGCGTGTCGAGGTTGCGCAAGGCGATCTGCGAGCCGCCCGCGGTGCTCTGGTTGGTGTTGGTCGCGTTGCTGTTGCCGGCATTGCTGCGGCCGGCGAAGGCCGGGATGCGCTTGCGGAGGATTTCCAGCAGGTTGGAATTCAAGCCGGTCTGCGCGATGTCCTGCTGGCCGAGCACGACGACGGGCACGGCTGCGGCGTCGGCCGCCGTCGGGATGTTCGAGCCGGTGACCACGAGGGTCTCCAGTTGGATTTTATCCTCCTTGGCCGGGCGGTCGCTTTTTGTCGCCGGTTGCGCCGCCCGCAGGTCTTTTGGGTCGCCGGCCTTTACCACGGCCAGCAGGCCGCCCTTGGAATCGGCCGCCGCCAGCGCCGTGCCCGCGAGCATCTGGTCCAGCGCGTCCTTCGGGGTGAACGCACCCTTCACGGCGTTGGTCTGGGTGCCCTTGACCACATCGGCCGCATAAACGATTTCCTGGCCCGACTGCTCGGCGAAGGACTTCAGGGAAACCGCGGCATCGGCGGCCGGCAGGTTGAAGGTCCGTTTGGCGGGCTCGGCCGCCATGGCGGGAAGGGACAGGAGCGGGACAAGGCACAGGAAGGCGCAGATCCTTCCGACAGCGCGCGCAAGCGTGGACTGGGGTGACATAAGGGGTGGGGTTGGAGCCGCCGCGGCATGCGGACGGCGAGGGGCACTACTGAGACGTGCGAGCCGGCTGCGACCAATGACAGGAATTTTTGCGACACCGGTTCAGGGCCGCCGGCGCAGGATTATCTCGCGTTCGCGCCGCTCGGCGATCACGCCGAAATTCTCCTCGAGGACATCCACGAAATTTTCGATGCCGTCGTAGCGCACGCGCCCGCTGATGCGCATGACTTCCAAGTCCGCCCCGCCGATTCTCATCTGCAGCGCGGCTGCGCCCTCCTGTTCCGCCGCCGCCCGGTTAAAGCGGGCCACGACTTCCGCCAGCGGCATCGCGTCGAAGACCAGCCGGCTGCTTTGCCAGGCCAGCGCACGATCGATCTGGTGCGGAGTCAGGTCCTCCACGACCAGCGGCGCCGGCTCCCGCAGAGCGAGGGTCGTGGGGACCGCAGTGCGCTGGCCGGCCGACAGGATCAGGCCCGGGCCCAGCGCAGCCGGAAGCGCCATTTGACCCGGCAGAGGTTGCGCTCCCGGCAAGCCCGCCCCGGCTGCGGTGGTGACACCGACCCGGCCTTCGGTGACCAAGACATCCACCGAAGTGGCGCCCAAGCGCACATCGAACGCCGTGCCCACGGCGCGGACCGCGACGTTGTCCGCCTCGACGATGAACGGGCGCAGGGGATCCTTCACGACTTCGAAATGCGCTTCGCCGCGCACCAGCCGGATGCGGCGCTCGCTCGCAGTAAAGTGCTCGGCCACCTCGCAGCCGGAATTGAGCTCGACCCTGGATCCGTCCGGCAGCCGCAGGAAATGCACCCCGGCCACGACCGGCGCCAGAGGAGCCAAGGGCGAAGGGACGGTCGGTTTCAGCAGGAAGAATGCGGCGACCGAGGCTGCCGCGGCCACGGCCAACAGGACCGGGGTATGCTTCCACCCCCGCTGGCGCACCAGCAGATCGGGGTCGGCCGGCTGGTCCGCCGGCCGGGGATAGAATGCCAGCCGGTCGAAAACGCGATCGGCCGCCTCGACTTCGGCCAGCATCTCGGCGTGCCGCGGATCGGCGCACCACCGGGTAAAATCGGCTGCCTCCGCGGTCGTGAGGCGCCGGGCGTGCCGCAGGGCGAGCCATTCGGCCGCCTGCCGCTGAATGGCACAAGCCGGGGCTTCCGGCCCCTCCCCCTCGGATGTATGGTTATCGGCCGCCATGTTCGTTCCGGATCACACCGTGTCGGCGCAGGTATTCGGTGCAGCGCTCCATCCCACGGACCACATGGGTGCGGACCGTGTTTTCGGAAAGGCCGAGTTGTTCGGCAACCTGCTTTTCGGTGAGGCCATAGATTTTGGTAAGGGTGACGACCTGGCGGCACCGGTCGGGCAGATTCCGCAGCGCACCGGCCAGAAACTCGAGTTCCTGGCGGGCGCAAACGGTTTCAACGACATCCGGTCCCTCCTCTAAGACGTGCACCACCCCGTTTTCCGTGACAGCTTCGGTCCGGGCGACCGCCTCATGGCGGACCAGGTCGAGAGCGGCATTGCGCGCGATCGCGAAGAGCACGGCCTTCGGAGACTTGAGCGGTTCGCTGTCCGGGCGGCTTTGACGCCGCCACAGGCGCAGGAAGGCCACCTGCGCGATGTCTTCCACATCGGACAGGCGGGGAAACCGGGCCCGCAACCACGATTTCAGGGCCGACTCGTGCGGATGCACCTCCGCGACAAACCATCGTGCCCGTTCGACGCCATCGTTGTGGCTGGGCAGGGGCAAAAGCGGATTCATCGCGTGGGGTAGCTCATGAACTTCAGCCGGGACGGGCTGGGAATCAGCGCGCGAACACGGCGGACCCCTCTCATGAACGAGATCGAAGCTAGCGCTGCAACATTAACGGTTCCTGAATCGTAGCTGAATTGGTCCAAAAATCATCCCCGGCCTGGCCGCAAGCGCGTCCCACCGGCCAGGAATTCATGGTAAAAGGACATCCGGCTTTGGGCAGTGGGAAGAACTTCTGCGCGTCGGCCGTAATGGCCGCCTGCCCCGCCCGGCTCAAGACGTAGCGGATGAACTTCTGCGTGGCCTCGTCCGGCTTGGAGCCCGTGCAGAGATAGATCGTCCGGGTGAGCGGATACTGCCGCCGGGCCACCTCTTCCCCGGTCCCCGCAAAAAACGGCCCGGCCGCCGTCTCGCCAAGGGCGAGCGTCTTCACACCCGGCACCGCGTAGGCGAAGCCGCTGTAGCCGATGGCGGCCTCGTCCGCCGCCACGGCGCGCACGATCTGCTCGAGCGATTGCGCGCCGCCGGGCACATCCGTGTATTCATGCAGCTCGTGCCGCCAGCCGCGGCCGGCCAGCAGGCGGGACTCGAGGAAGTTGACGATGCCGGGCGGATTGCCGGTCTCGCGGCGCACGCGCATGCCGTGCGCGGAAATTTTCCGCCCGGCCCACTCCCCGCCCAGCCCGAGCTGGCCCCAGGTCGTGATCCGGCCGTCGCGGCCAAACACCTCGCGCAGCTGCTCCAGCGACAACCGCGCGAGCGGGTTCTTCTCGTTCACGAAAATGGCAATCGCATGCGTGCCCCCCTTGGCCGCCCGGCTGCCGGTGGCGACCGGCACCAGCTGAGGCTCCCCACCCAATAGGGTGGAAAGCCGGGCACGTTCCGCCGGAAACAGCTCGCGGGCGAAGGCCGCCACCTGCACCTCGCCTCGCCCGAGCGCCTCAACCAGATCAGCCGAAAACTTGGCGCGCTGGGTGATACGCGCCGGGGTCTCGGGGTGCAACGTCGTGAAATCGCGTGTCCACGCCGCCAGCAGGCCGTCCATGCTCTCCGCACTGCCGCAGGCGATCTCCGCCGCGGGCAAAGCAACAGCCCCCGCCACGAGCGCGAGGGCTGCCATGCTGACCAAAAATTTCATGTCGCCGGCGTTCCGCCGCCGAGATCAATCGAGCTTGGCGAGCTCCTCTTTGACGACCTCGGGCAGGAGCGGCATGAAGACACCCTCGGCAGCCACGACGTCCTGCCCCTGCTTGCTGAGCACGGCCTTGAGGAACTCCTTGATCTTCGGCTCGAGCGGCGTGCCCGGCTTGCGGTTGACGTAGATGTAGACGTAACGGCTCAGCGGATAGGTGTGGTTGTAGACCGTCTCGATCGTCGGCATGATGAACGGATCGCCGGCCTTCTCCGCCAGGGGCACGACGCGAACGTCGGGCGTGAGGTTCGCGAGCAGCGCGTAGGTGAGGCCGCCGAGCTGCGTGCGCATGTCGTTCGAGGCGACCGTGAACGCGTGGGTGAAGCCCTGGCCCTTGACGTGCTGGATGCCGTCGCGCCATTCGCCGTTCTGCAGGACCTTCCATTTCACGAACTGCTCGATGCCGTTCGGCGGACGCAGGCCGTAGAGGTGGACCGGACGGGCGGCCCACTCGCCGGTGAGGCCGAGCTGGCCCCAGGTCGTGATGGCCTCGCCGCCGCGGTTGTGCGACTTGGAATACATCTGGTCGAGCTGCTTGAAGGTGAGCCCCTTGATCGGGTTGCTCTTCGCGACGAGGACGATGCTGGTGGCGGTCTTGCCGAGCGAGCCGAGGCTGCCGGTGGCGACCTTGATGGCGAAAGGCTCGTAGCCAAACTTCTTCACGAAGCCCTCGTGCTCCGCTGGCAGCGCCTCGCGGCCCACCGGCGCCAGGTGGGCAATGCCCTCGGTGAGGGCCGGCACGCCGCTGCCGGAGGACCGGGCCTGCATCGTGACGCTCAGGCGGGGGTAGGCCTGGCGGAAGAGCTTCACCCAGCCGAGGGTGATTTCGTCCATGATGTCGGCGCCGACGAGGTTGAGTTCTTCCTCGGGCACGGATTCGACCGGACCGGGTTTCCAGGCGGGGATCGCGGGATCGGCCTTCAGGTTGTGCTCGACCGGGGCGTATTTGAGGGCGAAGGCCGGCGTCGAGGCCGCCAGGGCAAGCAGCGCGGCCAGGGTGAGACGGCGGAGGGGGGTGGACGGGGTGGGGTTCATGGCGGGGGTAAGACGGGAGGTTATTTGCGGGAGTAAGTCAGCAGGGTGAACGTGTCCTTGAAATACTTGTTCGGGTAGAAAGGCGCGATGCTGGCCTTCCAGGGCTTGGCCGGGTCGACCGTGCCCTCGGCCGTGACGAGGTAGACCTTCTTGGTCTTGAAATCGACGGCCATGGTGCGGGCCCAGGGGCGCGTGGTCGCGGCCTCGGCGAGCTTGTAGGTGTTGGCGTCGACCTGGTCGAGGATGACCAGCGTGCCGTCGAGGCCGTTCGAGGTGTAGATCTTCCTGGTCGCCGCGTCGAAGACGATGACGTCGTTGTTCCGGCCGATGGCCGGGCTGGCGACGATCTTCCCCGTGGCGGCGTCGAACACGAGCACCGAGGGGTTGTCCCCGCGCGTGGTCACGAACACCCGGTTGTTGGCCGCGTCAAAGGCGACGCCATTCGGCAGCTTGAAGCCCGGGGTCGGCCACTCGGCCACCACCTGGCGGGTGCGCATGTCGATCTTCAGGACCTTGTCCCGGTCACGCAGCGCCATGAACATGTTGCCCTGGCCGTCGGCGGCCGTGCCCTCGAGCTTCTCGCTGTCGTATTCGAGGACCCCGGTCTGCTTGCCGGTCTGGGCATCGACAAAGACGGCCTTCTTCTGGTCGCCCTCGGTGAGCAGGAGCTGCCTGGTCGCCGGATCGTAGAAGGCGTTGTCCGCGCTCTCCCCGTAGGAATTGCGCGCCAGGAGCTTCAGGGTCGAGTGCTGGAAGATCGTCAGCGAGCCGTCGAGGTTGGTGACGTAGATCCGGTCGAGCTCGGGCACGATGGTCACGGCATTGCCGCCCTTCGTGTTCTCAAGCACCCCGGTGACCTGTTTGGTCTCGGTGTTGTAGATCAGGACCCCGTCTTCCCGGCGCGTGATATAGAGCACCGGGCGGATCGGGTCGACCGCGAGGTAGTCCCAGTTGGGGAGGGAATCGCTCTTGATGGTCAGGGCCGACTCCAGCTGGTAGAAAGGCTCGGCCTGTGCGGACAGGCCAAGCACGGTGAGCGCCGCGAACGCGGCAATCTTGAGTTTCATGTTGGAAGGGGCCGGAAGGCTTACTTGGCCGGGGCGAACAGGCCCTCGTAGGCCGGGATCTTCTTCTGCAGCTCGTCCCGCAGCTTGGTGCCCTTGGCGAAGAACTCCGCCTCGAGCTTGGAGCTGCTGCCGTTGGGCTGGAAGGCGGGATTCTTGTAGGCGGCGACCAGCAGGCCGCAGTTCTCGCCGGCCGCGTCGCGCAGGGGCATCATCATGACGAACTTCTTGGCCGGGTCCTTCACGCGGTGCCAGCGGGGGTCGAGGATGGTGATGCCCAGCTCGATGACCATCACGTCATCCGGGTCGTCGATGTTGCCGATGCGCTCCGGGTAGGAGCCGGCGAACATCGTGTAGACCTTGGACATGCCCGGAGGCACGCCGTGGAAGGTGATGCTGATCAGGTCGGGATTGGCGGCCATGATCTCGTCGGACAGCTGCTGGGCGTAGATCTTGTGGGCCGGGGCGGTCCAGTTTTTCTTGGCGTCGGCGGCCCACAGGGCCGTGGCGCTGAGGAGGAGGGCACAAAGGAGTTTGATGGCGGATTTCATGAGCGTAGGGGGACGGGGTTGAGGGGAGGCGGGAGTAAAGCCTGCGCCAGTGTCGCACCGGTCCATAAAACCAGTCTTAACCGGTTCTTAATTTTTTTTAAGCGGACGCGCCGTCCCCCCCGCCCCCGCCGGCCCCGGCGGCGCTCAGTCCCGCGCGGGCTCGATGTGCACCGTCACGTCGCTGATGCGGTGCGGGGCCGAGGCGATGAGCGCGTCCTTCACCGCGTGCGCGATGTCGTGGCCCTCGCGGACGCTCAGCTGGCCGTCCACCCGCACCTGGATGTCCACGAGGTGGCTGAGGCCGCTCTTGCGCATGCGCACCTTGTCGAGCGCGCGCACGCCGGGCACGGCGAGGGCCAGCGCCCGCACCTCGTTCTCAAAGTTCCGCGGGGCGGCCGTGTCCATCACGTCGCCCAGCGCCTTCATGAACATGCTGAAGCCGTTGAAGGCGATGATCACGCAGCCGAACAGCGCCGCCCAGTCGTCGGCCGTCTCCCAGCCCGCGCCGCCCCAAAGGGCGATGCTGATGCCGATGAAGGCCGCGCCGGAGGTGATGGCGTCCGACCAGTGGTGCATGGCCTCGATGCCGAGCGTCGTGCTGCCGACCTCCTCGCCCTTCATCTGCATGCGGCGTGAGAACCAGGTCTTGGCCACGATCACGCCGGCCAGCACCAGCAGCGTCCACCAGGCGGGGCCGCGGTGCGGCGTCCTGATCTCATGCACCGCGTGCCAGGCCACCCAGCCGGCCATCGCGAAGATGAAGCCCGCGACCAGCAGGCCGGCGAGCGGCTCGGCCTTGCCGTGCCCGTAGGGGTGGTTCTCGTCGGGCGGCTGCGCCGCCACGCGGAAGCCCGCCCACACGAAGATCGAGGTCAGGATGTCGAGCATCGACTCCGCCGCGTCGGCCACGAGCGCGTAGGTGTTGCCAAAGATGCCCCCCGCCAGCTTCACCGCGGCGAGCAGGGCGTTCAACCCGATGCCGCGCAGCACCAGGCGGGCGCTGCTTTCGGCGCGCGCCATGACGGCGGTCTCGACGGAGCTTTTCGGCATGAGGCCCGCACGCTAGCTCCCGGCCCGGCCGGCACAAGGCGGCATTGACCGCCCCGCCCCGCGGGCCTACGTTGCCGGCTGCACCATGTCCGACACCGCCGCCCCGGTCGCCGCCGATCCCGTCAAGCAGTTCTCCGTGTTCATCGAGAACCGCGTCGGGCGGCTGCACGACCTCGTCGCCCTGCTCGCGAAGCACAACGTCCACATCATGGCGATGACCACCATCGACCAGACGGACACCGCGCTCGACCGCTTCATCGTGGACGACCCCGACCGCGCCCGCGAGCTGATGGCGGCCAACAATTTCTTCTTCACCGAGTGCGAGGTGATCGCCGTGGAGTTCAACAACGAGTCCCAGCTCAGCGCGGTCCTCAAGGCGCTGCTCACCGTCGAGGTGAACATCCACTACACCTACTCGTTCCTCGTCCGACCGCGCGGCCGCTCGGCGCTCGCGCTCAGCGTCGAGGACAATGACATGGCCGCCACCTCGCTCAACACGAGCGGCTTCAAGGTGCTGACGCAGCGGGACATCTCTCGCTGACGCTTCGCGTCAGCGAGATTCCAGGCGCAAGTTCCAGTTGAAGACCGACCGGGGTGCCTTGGCCTGGCACTGGTCACTTGAACTTCCCGCTTGCGGCGCTTTGCGCCGCCTACCCCTTCGTCGCCGCCATCCGGTCGCCTTCGAGCAGGTAGACGCCCGTCAGGTAGCCGTTCTCGAACATCTCGCCGACGCGCAGTTTGCCCTCGAAGGTGATGGGCAGGTCCATCAGCGGCTTCACGCCGTCGCCGTTCATCTTCACGACGATCCACTCGTTGACCTTCGGCATGGCGCCGTAGCAGCACATCATCGCGTCCTTCACCAGCAGGAATTCCTTCACCAGGCCCTTGTCCATCTTGGTGGGCAGCATGAAGCCCGTGACGGCCACCCGCTTCTGGTCGAGCGCCTTGATCGGCGCGGGAATCTGGTCGGCCGGCTTCGCGGTCTCGGTCTCGGGCGGCGTGTAGTTGAAGGATGCCAGCCGGTCGAAGCCGACGTTCTCGTAACCGTCCGCCTTCGCGGGTTCGGCGGCGCGCAGCGCGAGCACGCCGGCAAACAGGAAGGGGAGAAAGCGCCACGGACTTTTCATGGCGGGGAACCTAGCCACCGCCGGCCGGGCGTCAAAGAATTTACCCGGCCCTGGCGCGTCGCACCCAGATTTAACTGGCTTCACCCCCGGGGGTTTGGCAAGTTCCGCGGCCTACACACCCCACTAAATCCCCCCAGCTATGCTTAAATCCTACCCCTGGAAACAAGCGGGCGCCCTGGCCACTGCCATGGCCGCGTTCGCTTCCCCGGCCTTCGCCAGCGAAGCCGACATCCGCATCCCCGACCTCAACTCCGTCAAGTTCCTTGGCGGCTCGCTGAGCGGCAGCAACGTCCTGATGATCGGACTCGCCGTCTGCGTCTTCGCGATGATCTACGGCTGGATGCAATACGTGCAGACGAAAAACCTGCAGGTGCACAAGTCCATGGCCGACGTCTCCCAGATCATCTGGGAAACCTGCAAGACCTACCTCTTCCAGCAGGGCAAGTTCCTCGCCGCCCTCTGGATCCTCATCGCCGTGTGCATGGGTTATTATTTCGGCGTGCTGTCGGGCAATTCCACCGGGCACGTCATCATCATCCTGCTGGCCTCGGTGCTCGGCATCCTGGGCAGCTATGGCGTCGCGTGGTTCGGCATCCGCATCAACACCGTCGCCAACAGCCGCGCCGCCTTCTCCGCCCTCAAGGGCAACCCGCTCGCCACGCTCCTCATCCCGCTCAAGTCGGGCATGAGCGTCGGCCTGGTCCTCGTCGCCATCGAGCTGTTCTTCATGATCTGCATCCTGGCGTTCCTGCCGGGCGATCTCGCCGGCCCGTGCTTCATCGGCTTCGCCATCGGCGAGTCCCTCGGCGCCTCGGTGCTGCGCATCTGCGGCGGCATCTTCACCAAGATCGCCGACATCGGCGCCGACCTGATGAAGATCGTCTTCCAGCTCCCCGAGGATGACCCGCGCAACCCCGGCGTCATCGCCGACTGCACCGGCGACAACGCCGGCGACTCCGTCGGGCCGACCGCCGACGGCTTCGAGACCTACGGCGTGACCGGCGTGGCGCTCATCGCCTTCCTCGCCCTCGCCCTCGCCGCCAACCCCGCGCTCTGCGCCACGCTCATCGTCTGGCTCTTCGCCATGCGCATCCTGATGGTGCTGACGTCGCTCGCCAGCTACTGGATCAACGACCTCGTCTCGAAGGCCATCTGGGGCAGCTCGAAGAACTTCAACCTCGAGCACCCGCTGACCAACCTCGTCTGGATCACCTCGATCGTCTCGATCGGCGTCACCTACATCGCGAGCTACCTGCTGCTCGCGAAGCTCGAGGCCCAGCCCAGCCTCTGGTGGGTGCTCTCGACCATCATCTCGCTCGGCACCATCGCCGGCGCGCTGATCCCGGAGTTCACCAAGATCTTCACCTCGACCGAGAGCCGCCACGTCAAGGAGGTCGTCACGTCCTCCAAGCAGGGCGGCGCCTCGCTCAACATCCTCTCCGGCCTCGTCGCGGGCAACTTCTCCGCGTTCTGGACCGGCCTCTGCATCCTCTCGCTGATGTTCGGCGCCTACCTGCTCTCCGGCCACGCCGCCGTGCAGGCCATGATGCCCGAGCAGTTCCGCTTCGCGGCGCCGATCTTCGCGTTCGGCCTCGTGGCCTTCGGCTTCCTCGGCATGGGCCCGGTCACCATCGCGGTCGACTCGTTCGGCCCGGTCACCGACAACGCCCAGTCCGTCTACGAGCTCTCGCAGATCGAGGGCAAGGCGGGCATCGCCGCCGAGATCGAGAAGGACTTCGGCTTCAAGCCGGACTTCGAGGGTGCCAAGCATCAGCTCGAGAAGGGCGACGGCGCCGGCAACACCTTCAAGGCCACCGCCAAGCCCGTGCTCATCGGCACCGCCGTCGTCGGCGCCACCACGATGGTCTTCGGCATCATCATGATGCTGCAGGCGCACTACTCCGCCATCGACCCGAAGTTCAGCGTGCTCGAGCGCCTCTCCCTCGTGCACCCCGAGGCCCTCATGGGCCTCCTGATGGGCGGCGCGGTCATCTACTGGTTCACCGGCGCCTCCACGCAGGCCGTCGTCACCGGCGCCTACCGCGCGGTCGTCTACATCAAGGACAACATGAAGCTCGACGCCGCCACCGCGGCGACCGAGGCGTCGAAGGAGGTCGTGAAGATCTGCACGCAGTATGCGCAAAAGGGCATGATCAACATCTTCGTCGTCATCTTCTGCTTCAGCCTCGCGCTGGCGTTCTTCGACCCGTTCTTCTTCATCGGCTACCTCGTCGGCATGGCCTTCTTCGGCCTCTTCCAAGCCATCTTCATGGCCAACGCCGGCGGCGCGTGGGACAACGCCAAGAAGATCGTCGAGGTCGACCTCAAGATGAAGAACACCCCGCTGCACGCCGCGACCGTCGTCGGCGACACCGTGGGCGACCCGTTCAAGGACACCTCGTCCGTCGCGCTGAACCCCGTCATCAAGTTCACCACCCTCTTCGGTCTCCTCGCCGTCGAGATCGCGGTGAAGATGCCCGACACCCTCAAGCACACGCTCGGCGCCGTCATCTTCGTCATCGCCCTCGTCTTCGTGTATCGCAGCTTCTACGGCATGCGCATCCCGGTGGACGGCGCCAAGGGCTGACCGGTTTCGCCCCCTTCCCTCAAAGCCGCGGCACCCGCCGCGGCTTTTTTATCTACGATCAACGAAGGCTTGCTTCAAGCCGCGCACCTGCTTTTGTCTCTGCGGGCCGCAAACGACAACTGTCGTTCGCGGCTTTTTGCAATCCAACAGCACCCCACGCCAATGAAATTTTTCAGCAGACTGTTCTCAGTCGCGGACAAAACCATCATTAGCGTCGCACGCTTCGTGCAAAATCTTCCCCTCCTAAAGGCCCTCTTCATGGCGAAGATGGGCGAATATAAAGAGGCCGGAATCGAATTCGGTATTGTTTGGGTCTTTTCCGTTGTCCCTATCGGATTCAGCATAATCGTAGATTACTTCACGCGAGCTAGCATCAAATCCGGGGAACTAAAATCAGAGACCGTGGACCTGACAGGGATTTGGGATCGGGTGTTACTAAATCTCAACGGAGGAGAGGTTTTTATCTATATTATCTCATTTCTTGGAACGGTCGCTTTCGTGATGTATAAATACAATCGCTCCGGGAAGCCTTTCGAGGATTTTTGGCCCGTCGTGCTTTTAGGCGGCGGCATGGCATTGGTGTCTGTGCTCATCTTCGGCCTGCAGCGCTCGCGGGTTATTGAGCGCTACGACTTGGTAAATAATAGCGCCGCAGCGATGTATTGTGTCACGCTTTGTTTGTTTTTTGTCGCGCTACTATACGAACAGCGTCGGACACGACCTTATGCCGGGGAACTCAAAAAGGCTGAAGCCGATCTCGTAGCAGAGATGAGCACCTATAAGCCCACTTGAAATGAGCGCGCCCATTCGTTCAATCACGGTGAAAGCTATTCGCCTGGAGCAACCCATAGGCGAATTCTACATCGCTGCTTTTCCCTTTCGTCAGCTATGCGACATTTCGCATGCCGACGTGCGAAGGCTCGATGAGGAACGCGGATTCGAAACCTATTTGGGAATTCAACGCCCGCTTAGCAAAGATCGCGTGCGAGGTCTTCGTGAATATGTGATGACTGCGGATGCAACTTTCCCGACATCAATAATCATAGCCGTTGATCGACGCTGCGCGGAGTGGGATGCCGCAAAGGCGGAACTGACCTTAACCGAATATTTTGGCGAACCTGGAAAAGATGAAGACATAACGTTTGATCGGATTGCCAATATCTTGGACGGCCAACACCGGATTGCCGGACTCGCAGATGTGCATACCGGCACTTTCGACCTAAACGTGGCGGTGTTTGTCGATATCGATATAGCCGAGCAAGCGCTCATCTTCTCAACGGTCAACCTCACCCAGACCAAAGTTAATAGGAGCTTGGTCTATGATCTGTTCGAGCTGGCTAAAAGTCGAAGCCCGCAAAAAACATGCCACACTATTGCCGTCGCTTTGGATGCCGCCAGTGAGAGCCCGTTCTACCGGAGAATTAAGAGACTGGGGGCGGCAACAAAAGGACGCATTGATGAAACACTAACCCAAGCTGCCTTCGTCGAATCGCTCATGCCCTATATAAGCTTAGAACCGCGCAAGGATCGTGATCTACTGATCCGCGGTAAGAAGATTGACGGCACACCGACTCTACTGTGTCCCCTGCGAGGATTATTCGCGACCGAACAAGATTCGGACATCACTAAGATAATCTGGAATTATTTTGCTGCCACAGAGGAACGTTGGCCGACAGCTTGGGGAAAGGTCTCCGAGGGCAATATGCTTAATAAGACCAATGGGTTTATGGCACTCATGCGATTTTTTGGTGCAGCTTATATTAAGCTAGCGTCCCCTCTCGGCAGTATGGTCTCTAAGACGGCGTTCGACGGTCTCTTCCACGGGATAAAACTTTCGGATAAAGACTTTAACACTGAGGCCTTTCCGCCTGGCACGTCCGGCCAGGCTAAGCTTTTCGCCCGCTTGTTAGATGAGACTGGACTTGAAGATCCCCGCCGCAAAAAGTAACTCATTGAATATACTCAACCGCCCCTCCCCATCATCATGAAATACATGGGGTCAAAGCGCTCGATGCTGCAAAACGGTCTCGGTTCTTTGCTGGCCAAGGAGGTGCCCTGCGCAAAGCGCTTCGTTGATTTGTTCTCTGGCAGTTCTGCGGTGGCTACCCATGTCGCACAGAAAAATGAAATCCCTGTGCTGGCTTTTGACCTTCAGCGCTACAGCACCGTGTTGGCCGGCGCTGTGCTGGGCAGGCAACGCAAACTAAGATGGAAGCAGGTTTGGTCGGCATGGCACAAGCGCGCCGAAAAGCAGGCTCAACGTCACGACTTCCGGCTTAAAAAAAAGCTTACTCGACCAGAAGTTGAGCGAGCTCGAGCTTGGAGCGCATCGAAGAGAACGCTGGTTGTAACGCATGCTTACGGCGGCCATTATTTCAGTCCGAGACAGGCCATCTGGATCGATGCCTTGCTTTCTGCACTGCCCTTGAAGAATCCCGCCCGCACTGTAGCGCGTGCCGCATTAATTCAGGCGGCCAGCTCTTGCGCGGCAGCTCCCGGCCATACGGCCCAACCATTCCAACCGACGCTCACAGCAAAGAAATTTCTACATGCCGCTTGGCGACTCGATATCGTTCGGGCCACACGTATGGCACTGTCCGATTTGGCTGAGGTGCATTCACAAATAAAAGGTGGCCGCGCAAAGGTGGCAGACGCCAATGTTGCGGCACAGCAGCTCAGGGAGAACGACCTAGTTTTTATCGATCCACCCTACTCCGGAGTCCACTACAGCCGCTTTTACCATGTGCTTGAAACCATCGCACGAGGCAAATGCGGCGAGGTCTCGGGCACAGGTCGCTACCCTCATGCCAAAAAGCGCCCTATCTCAGATTACAGCATCACCAGTAAGGCACCTGCTGCACTGGATGGTCTCTTAAAGACCATCGCGGCGAAGAAAGCGCGCGCTATACTTACTTTCCCCGACCACGATTGCTCAAATGGTCTCTCCGGTAAGTCAGTCCGGAAAATTGCCCGGAAGCATTTCACGATTAAATTTTCTCGCGTAAAAAGTCTCTTCAGCACCATGGGCGGCACGGGTGATAAGACTCGTGAAGGCGAAGCCAAGCGAAAGCCTCGTCACATCGCTAAAGAGTTGATGCTAGTCCTAGAGCCGAAATGAGCACCCGGGCATGACCATTTCACCGCAGTTCGCTAGGGCCCTCTTATCCTAACACCTTTCTCAGCGCCTCGCGGGCGAGCGCATTCTCCTCCGGCAGGCCGATGGTGAGGCGGGCCCAGTCGAGCATCGGCGGGAAGGCCCGCGCGATGGACACGCTCTCCTTCATCAGCGCCGCGTGCACCTCGGCGTGCGGCCGGCCCGTCTGGAAGAACACGAAGTTGGCCTGCGATTCCGCATACGGGCGCCCGAGCTCGCGCAGCAGCGCCAGCAGCTTCTCCCGCTCGGCGACGATCTTCGCCCGGGTGGCCGCGACATAACCCTCGTCCCTCAGGCTCGCGATCGCCGCCATCACGCTGGGGAAACCCAGCGAGGCCGGCCCGTAGGTGCGGAGCACGGCCGCGAATTTCGGCGCAGTCACCCCGTAGCCGATGCGCATGCCGGCCAGGCCGTAGATCTTGGAAAACGTCCGCGCCACGAGCAGGTTCGGGGTGTCGTGCACCAGCCCGGCGAGCGTGCGGCCGGCGTAGTCGTCGGCGATGTCGAGGTAGGCCTCGTCAAGGAACACGAAGGCCTTCGGCGAGACCTCCCGGATGAAATCGCGCAATGCCGCCGTCGGCACAACCGTGCCGGTCGGGTTATTGGGATTCGCGAGATAGATGATGGTGTTCGGCTTGGTAACCGCGGCCGCCATCGCGGCGAGATCGTGCTCCTGCCGCGCGTTGACCGGCACGGGCACGGCCCGGCCACCCGCGGCTTCCAGCGCCCGCGGCAGCTGCAGGTAACCCGGCGCGGCGTAGACGGCCTCGCCCTTCATCAGGCCGAAATGAATGCCGGCCTTCTCAAGCAGGTCGCCCGACCCCACGCCCAGCACGATGTGGTCGGCCGGCACACCCTCTTTCCTGGCGATGAGTTCGACCAGCTCCCCGGCCTCGCCATAGGGGTAGCGGCATGCCTTGCCGGCGGCGAGGCTGTCCGTGATGGCCCGCAGCGCCGCCGGCGAGGGACCGAAGGGATTCTCGTTGAGTGACAGCCGGGCCTTCACGGGGGCGGTGGCGGCGAGGCGCTCGGGCGTCATCATCTGCGCCTGCGCCTCGAAGTTCAGGAAGCGCGACCCCAGCGCCGCCCCGGCCAGCGTGGCGCCGCTGCGGAGCAACCACTGGCGGCGGGTAAGAGGTGTGTTCATCGGCAAGGGAGGTTTCGGCCCAAGTAGCCTGATGCATGCCACCCCGCGACACAAGCCGCCAGCCATGGCCTTGTTTGGCCGCGGTTTTCTGCCATCCTGCCCGGGTATGAAAACCAAGTCCGCCCTTTGCTGGCTGCTCGGTGTGATCGGCCTGCTGGTGGCCGGCTGCAATTACGAGGTCGCCCTGACCGCCAAGCCGACGCGCAAGATTGATGAGCGCCTGCTCGGGGTCTGGCTCGGCGGCGAGGACGGCAAGGACACGATGACCGTCCGCCGGCTCGACGACTCCACCTACGTCGTCGCCATGGACGACGACATCTACCGCGCCTTCCATACGGACTTCGCCGGCACGGCGTTCCTCAGCGTGCAGGACCTCAATGCCGACAACCGTCTCTATCTTTACCTGACCGCCGCGCTGTCCGCCGACGGCAACCAGCTCACGCTGCGCACGGTCAGCCCCAAGGTCGTGCCCGAGGACACCAAGGGCCGCGCCGCCCTGCAGAAACTCATCAAGGCCAACCTGGCCAACCCGCGGCTGTTCGGCGAACCGCTCGTCTTCCAGCGCAAGAAAACCGGGTAGGCGCGGGCAGCGGGACCCTGTTATCTTGGAGCCGGAGGCTCCCGGTCCTCCGTCAGCTCGATAAGCTCGAAGACCGTGCTCGTGGCCGGGGTGCCGATCCCGCTTTCCGCCTTCACCTTGGCCACGAAGCTGCTCATGCGGTCGTTCCAGCCGAGTTTGCGGGAGTGTTCGTTCCACGCCATCGCCTGGGTGCGGTTCGGGCGCAAACCGTGCGCAAAAATCCACTCGGCGACCTCTTCCTCCGTGCCGCCCGCGGCGACCTGCGCTTCAACATCCTCGAACTTCACGTTCATGAAACCGCAGAACTGCCCGTCGAGCCCGACGGACAGCCCGTAGTTGCGGTGAAAGTCCTCCGGCAGCCGGCCGGCCAGCTTCAGCCGCATCTTGTCGAGCATCCGGCCGAGATGGTGCAGGCCGCCAAGGCTCTTGTCGTAGGGGGAACGCAGACCTTCCACGCGGGGCATGGGCGCGAGTTTTGCACAGGAGACAACGGTGGCAAGGCGGGAGGCGGGCGCCACCGCCCGCTTTCTCGGCTAGCCTTCCGGGGCCGGGATGTATTCCGTGGAGTGCATCCCCCCATGAAGCTCCTCCGCCTGTTCGCCCTTCTCGCCACCGGCATCTCGCCGGTGTTCGCCACGGATCCCGCCTTCGACCAGTGGGCCGACGCCCTGACCGTCGAGACCATGCGCGCCACCCCGACGGGCGCCACCGCCGCGCAGTTCTTCAGCGGCGCCGAGCAGGATGCGCTCGACCGCCAGCTCACGCCGATCACCAAGGCCTACCGCGCCGCGCGCATCGCCAAGGCGAAGGCCGCCCTCGCCGAGCTGGCGAAGTTTGACCGCGCCAGGCTGGATGCCGAGCAGCGCATCTCCGCTTCCATCATCGAGTGGTCGCTCAAGGGCACCGTGGACTCCGAACCGTTCGCGGATTTCAACTTCACCTTCAGCCAGTTCGGCGGCCTGCAGGTCAGCCTGGTCAACTTCCTCAGCCAGACGCACCCCATCCGCAACAAGCGCGACATCGAGAACTACCTGGCCCGCCTCGATCTAGTCGCCGCCCAGATGGACGAGGGCATCGCCCAGGCCAGGGACGCCGCCACCCGCGGCTTCCTGATGCCGGACTTCATCACGAAGTCCGCGCTCGGCCAGTTCGAGCGCTTCCTCGGCGACACGCCGGCGAAGAACGTCTTTGTCGCCTCGCTCGAGGAGCGCGCCGCCAAATTGCCGGACGTGACCGCCGCCGAACGCGCCGCGTTTGTCGCCGCGGCCGGGAAAGTCACCACTGAGCAGATCATCCCCGCCTTCCGCCGCGCCCAGGCACTGCTGCAGGAGCAGCTGCCGCGCACCACCAGCGATGCCGGCCTCTGGCGCCTGCCGGGCGGCGACAAGGCCTACGCCAACGCCCTGCGCCGTTTCACCACGACCGACATGACGCCTGATGAGATCCATGCGCTCGGCCTCAGCGAGGTTGCCCGCATCGAGGCGCAGATGGACGGTTTGCTCAAGCAGCTGGGTTACGCGGAGGGGTCGATCAACGCCCGCATGGAGAAACTCAACCTGAGCCTCCAGCCCGCGGCCGAGCCCGACCCGCGCGCCGGGCTGATCAAGCGCTACGAGGAAATCCTGGCCGACGCCCTGAAGCGCTCCGAGGCCGTGTTCGACATCCGGCCGAAGGCGCCCTGCGTCGTGAAGCGCGAGCCGCCCTTCACCGAGAAGACCGCCGCCGCCCATTACACCGGCCCGGCCCGCGATGGTTCCCGCCCCGGCGTGTTCTGGGCCCCCCTGCCCGGTCCGGTCTTCAAGATCTTTAACATGCGGACGCTGGTCTACCATGAGGCGATCCCCGGCCACCACTTCCAGATCGCGCTGCAACGCGAGACCGACAGCCTGCCGCGCTACCGGCGGGACGGCATCTTCGGCGGCGGCTCCGCCTACGCCGAGGGCTGGGCGCTCTACGCCGAGCAACTGGCGACCGAGAACAACTGGTATGAAGGCGACCCTGTCGGCCAACTGGGCCAGCTCGAGGCCGAGCTGTTCCGCGCCCGCCGGCTTGTCGTGGACACCGGGCTGCACACCAAGAAATGGACCCGCCAGCAGGTCATCGACTACGGCATCCCCGCCTCCGAGGCCGAGCGTTATGTCGTCTTCGCCGGTCAGGCCTGTGCCTACAAGGTCGGCCAGCTGAAGATCCTCGCCCTCCGCGCCAAGGCCCGGGCTGGGCTCGGCGACAAATTCTCGATCAAGGAATTCCACAACGTCGTCCTGCAGAGCGGCAACATGCCGCTCGCCGTGCTCGAGCAGGTGCTCGACGCCTGGGTCGCCGCGAAGAAGTCCTGATCGCCGGAAACACCGCATCCGGCCGCCGGGCGGCAGCGTATCACCTGGACCGCCCGGCTCATGAGCAAAACCCGCAATTACCCTCTCCTGCTGGCCGGCCAGTTCCTCGGCGCCTTCGGGGACAACGCCATCCTCGCGGTCATCGTGGGCCAGTTGGTCTACCTGCAGAAATCAGGCGCCATCACCACCGCCGAGCTGCGCACGAGCAACACGGTCTACACGAGCCTGCTCTTCGTGCCCTACGTGCTGCTCGCCCCGCTGGCCGGCTACCTCAATGACCGCTACGCCAAGACCGTCTGGCTCACCGGCGGCAACGCCCTCAAGCTCCTCGGCACCGGCCTCTGCGCGCTGAGCGTGTCGCATGGCGCCGCGTGGCAGGGCATCGGTTATCTCATGGTCGGCGTGGGCGCCTGTTTCTACGGCCCGGCCAAATACGGCATCCTGCCCGAGATCCTCCCGCGCGAGCGCCTCGTGAAGGCCAACGGCCTGGTCGAGCTCCTCACGCTCGTCGCCATCCTCGGCGGCGCCATCGCGGGCTCGGTCCTCGCCGACGTCTTCAAGGACCGCGTGCTCGTCTCCTACGGCGTGCTGGGCGGCATCTTCGGCGCGGCGCTGGTCTGCAATCTTTTCATGACCCCCACGCCGCACAAGCCGGACGTCCGGCTCGGCCGGAGCGTGGGCGAGTTCACCGGCCACCTGCGCGACCTGCTGCGCGATCCCCGGCTGGGCCGCGTGCTCATCGGCACGGCGCTCTTCTGGGTCTGCGGCGCCGCGATGAAGATCAATTTCCAGCCCTGGGGCCTCGAGGTGCTTAACCTCCCCGACAACACCCAGATCGCCCTGCTCGGCCTGTGGCTCAGCGTCGGGGTGATGGGCGGCAGCATCCTCGCGGGGCAGCTGCACGCGGTCGGCGACCTGCGCCGCACCCGGACCTATGGCTTCATCCTGGCGGGGATGCTGGCGCTGCTGGCCACGGTCAACTCGCTCGGCTTCTGGCGCACCCCGGTCGTCCAGCTCGGGCCGCTGCACCTGGTCGTGCCGGTCGTGCTGTTGCTGGTCGCCACGGGGGTCGCCGCCGGGCTGTTCCTCATCCCGCTCAACGCCGCGCTGCAGGCCGAGTCCGACCCGGCCCGGCTGGGCAAGACCATCGCGGTGCAGAACCTGGGCGACAACCTCGGCATGCTGCTGGCCGGCGCCTATGTGTTCGCCGGCGTGCAGGCCGGCATCAGCTCCAGCGGGATATTCCTCGGCCTGGCGGTCGGCGTCACCGCGGTCGTCGCGTGGATGCGGTTCGCGCCCCGGACCGCCTGACGGCTTGTCATTCGCCGCCCGGGCAGACGAGGATGGCACCATGTCCGCCGCGTTCGTCCCCGACCTCGACGCCTACTTCGCCCGCACCGGCTACACCGGCCCGCGCGAGCCGACGCTGGCCACGCTGCACGCGGTCACGCTGCACCACGCGACCTCGATCCCGTTCGAGAACCTCGACGTTTTGCTCGGCCGCGGCATCAGCCTCGCGCCGGAAGCCATCTTCCGGAAACTGGTGCACGACCGGCGCGGCGGCTACTGCTTTGAGCAGAACAACCTCCTGCTGCTCGTCCTGCGCGCGCTCGGCTACCGCGTGACGCCCATCGGCGCCCGCGTGCGCTGGCAGAAGCCCCGCGAGATCACGCCGGCCCGCACCCACCTCTTTCTCCGGGTTCACCTGCCGGAAGGCGACTGGCTGACGGACGTCGGCATGGGCGGGGCCTCGCTGACCGGCGCCATCCCGCTGGAGTTCGACCGTGAGTCGCCCACCCCGCACGAGGTCCGCCGGCTGGTGCGCGGCGAGGCCGGCCGGATGTTCCACCAGCTCTGGACCGGCACCGAGTGGGCCGACTGCTGCGAGTTCACCCCGGACGAGATGCACCCGATCGACTGCGAGGTGGCCAACTGGTGGACGAGCACCAGCCCGGACTCGCACTTCAGGACCAGCGCCACGATCGGCCGCGCCGGCCGGGACGGCACGCGCAAGGCGATCCGCGGCGCCGAATTCACGCACCGCCGCGGCGCGGAGATCCTCACGCACACGGCCATCACGTCCGACCCGCAGCTGCTCGCCATCCTCGGGGAGCATTTCGATCTGCATTTCCCGGCCGGCACGGAATTCCTTTCGTCCGCGAAAGCTGGCTGAGGTGGAACCCGGCCTCCGGACGGGTTTTCAGGAAGTGCTGATGGAACCAGGATTGCCTTCGCCTGTTCCAACCAACCCGGCCGGAGGCCGGGTTCCACCTTAAGGCAACCTCAGCGCACAAAAAAAGGCGCGGGCCGGGCGGCCCGCGCCTTCGCGAGGTGGACCAAAAGGGGCCTTAGAACTTCAGGCTCAGCTTGGTGTAGTAGAACGTCCCGTTGAAGCCGAACGGCGAGATGCCGCTGTAGGGGAAGATGCCGACGTTGTCGGTGCCGTTGAACGCCACGCCGCCCACGACCTTCGAGCGGATGTTCTCGTCGGGATAGACGTCGAACAGGTTGTTCGCGCCGATCGAGACGGTGATGTTCTTGTTGTAGCTGTAGGTCACGTCGAGGTCGGTGAGCCACTTGGCGCCGAAGGTCTGGATGACCTGCCGGTTGGTGGTAGTGCCGCCGACCGTGCCGGGGACCGCCGGGCGGAACTCGACATCGTAGCCCGGGGTGAGGGCGTCAATCTGCGTCTGGGTGGCGCTGGCGAACGCCACCGAGGAAACCTCGCCGTAGCGCACCATGCGCAGCAGGCTGGAGAACTTGCCCATCTCCCAGGTGGCGGAGAGGTTCACGTTGTCGCGCGGCTGGCCCTTCTCGAGGCGGATGGTCTCCGTCAGATCGAAGAGCGGCGTGGTGGTGATGGCCGCGAGGTTGGCGGGCGCGCCCTTGATGCGGTCGGCCTCGGTCTGGTTGTGGTTGTAGCCGGCCGTGAAGGTGAACTTGCCGAAGTCGGACGTCTTCCGCGTGTAGCGGCCGCTGACGTCGATGCCGGTGGTGGTGGTGTCGACGGCGTTGGTGAAGTAGCGGCCGCCGCCGATGCCGGTGATGCCCTGGGTGGCGAGCAGCGCGACCACGGGGGCGCCGGTGAAGTTCGAGGACAGCACGATGCGGTCCTTGATCTCGATGGAATAGAAGTCGACCGTGGCGGAGAAGCCGTTCTTCGAGTTCCAGGTGGCGCCGAAGCTGTAGTTGGTCGATTCCTCGGGATCGAGCGGGGAGGCGCCGAGCGCGATGGCGGCCGGGTTGTTCACCGGGAAGGTGAGGATGTCGAACGGCACGCCGCCGATGAAGTTGGTGGCCGTCGAGCTGAACCACTGCTGGGCGAGGTGCGGGGCGCGGAAGCCCGTGCTGACCGAGGCGCGCAGGGCGAGCTCGTCGGTGATCTCGAAGCGGGTGGCGAACTTCACCGTGCTGCTGTTGCCGAAGTCGCTGTAGTCCTCGAAGCGGCCGGCGAGGGAGACCAGCCAGCGGTCGCTCAGGTCCTGCTCGAGTTCCACGTAGACGGCCTTCGAGTCGCGGTCATGGGCGCCCGCGTCGGAGGGCTTGAAGCCGGGGAACACCTGCGCGCCCACGCCGGCGAGGCCGCCGTTGTTCGGGCCGCCGATGATGGTGAAGCCGCCGTTGCGGTAGGAGTCGGGCTCGCCGGCGCCGATGGTGTATTCCTCCTGGCGGAGCTCGAAGCCGGTCGCGAAGTTCAGCGGCGTGGCCATCCCGGTGTTGAAGTGGGTGGTGAGGTCGATGTTGGTCGTCCACTGGTTGAACTTCAGCCGGCCATCGTAGAACGCGGTCGGGCTGGCGTTGCCGAGGGTGACGTTGACGGAGTTCGACGTGCGGTAGTCGAGGGTGTTGGTGCCGTAGGCGGTGCTGATGTCCCAGTTCCACTCCTGGGTCTTGCCCTTGATGCCGACGCCGCCGGAGAGATCCTCCACGACGGAATCGATGAAGGGCAGGAAGCCGTCGGGCCAGATGGCGCGGACGGTGCGGTCGTCGCCGGCGCGGCGGAAGAAGCCGGCGCCGTTCGCGTGGCGGATGCTGTTGCCGCCGAAGAAATAGAGGGTCATATCGTCCTCCATCGGATATTCACCGTTGAGCCAGAGACCCTTGTCCTTCGTCTCGGGGTCGCCGAAGCGGTGGTTGATGCGGTTGACGGTGGCCTCGCGCGGGTCGAGCGTGCCGTTCGACGGGCTGAGGCCCGTGCCGGAGCCGTAGTTGCCCGAGATGGTCGAGGTGCCGCCGTTGCCGAAATACTGCTGGCGGGTGTCGGGCTGGACGCGGCTGGTGTCGCCGTGGTCGCGCAGGTAGAAGCTGGCGAAGAGCGAGCCCTTGTCGCCGAGCTTGGTGCCGGCGAAGGCGTCGAGCTTGTAGTCCTCGCCGTCGCCCTCGGCCGTCTGGCCGTAGCCGAGGTTCAGGCCCCAGCCGGTGTCCTTGCGGAGGATGACGTTGATGACGCCGGCGATGGCGTCGGAGCCGTATTGGGCCGAGGCGCCGTCGCGCAGGACCTCGATGCGCTCGATCATCGACGACGGGATGGCGTTGAAGTCGGTCGAGACCGAGCCGCGGCCGATGGAGCCGTTGAGGTTGACGAGCGCGCTGGTGTGGCGGCGCTTGCCGTTGATCAGCACGAGGGTCTGGTCGGGGGCGAGGCCGCGCAACGTGGCCGGGCGGATGTGGTCCGTGCCGTCGGTGAGGGACGGGCGCGGGAAGTTGAACGAGGGGATGTTGGCCTGCAGCATCTGGCTGGTCTCGTTGTAGCCGCCCTGCTTCATCTCCGTGCCGCTGATCACGTCGATCGGCACGGGGGACTGGGTCACGGTGCGGTCGTTGAACCGCGACCCGGTGGCGACGAACTTCTCCAGCTGGACCACCTCGGCCGCGGGGGCGGCCTGGGCGAAACCGGTGGAGGCGGTGGCGGTCAACATGGCGAGAAGCGCAAACATGCGCGTCCGCGACAGACCGGCGCAAAGCGCGGCCTGGAAATCAGACTTGATGGTATTCATACGGCGTGGGGAACGAACGGTCAGCCTGACGACAGGCTGGCTAGGTTGCCTCAGGGTAGCCGGAATCGTGCCTGAAACAAGTCCTTTAACCCCGGGGGAATTTTGCGACTTGAGCGTCCCGGCGACTAGGGAATGATGGCCCCATGAAGATCGCGCCGCGCTTTGTCGTGCCCCCGGTGATTCTCGCTTTGGTTCTGGCCGCGCCCCTGGCCTCGTTCGCCCAGCGCCCCCCGGTCGAGGCGACCCAGGGGCTGGTGACCTCGGTCCATGAACTCGCCTCACAAGCCGGCCTCGAAGTGCTGCGCAAGGGCGGCAATGCCGTCGACGCCGCCGCGGCCACGGGGCTGGCGCTGACGGTGGTCTATCCCTTCGCCGGCAACATCGGCGGGGGCGGCTTCATGCTCATCCATCTGGCGGACGGCCGCGATGTCGCCCTCGACTATCGCGAGACAGCGCCGGCATCGGCCGCGCGCGACATGTATGTCGGGCCCGACGGCAAGGTGCTCAAGGGCGCCGGCTCGTCCACTGTCGGCTGGAAGGCCAGCGGTGTCCCCGGCTCCGTCGCGGGCTTCGCCCTCGCGGTTGAGAAATATGGTTCCCACAAGGTGACCTGGGCGGAGATTTGCGAACCGGCCCGCCGGCTCGCGGCCGAGGGCCACGTCGTATCGCAGGGGACCGCCCGCAACCTGCGCGACAATGCCGCCCACCTCGGCCAGTTCGAGGAATCGAAAAAGATCTACCTGAAGGGCGGCGAATTCCGCCAGCCCGGCGAACTCTGGGTGCAGGCCGACCTCGGCGAGACCTTCGCCCGGCTGCAGAAATTCGGCCCGCGTGAATTCTACGAGGGCGAGACCGCCCGCCGCATCGCCGCCGCGATGGCCGCGCACGGCGGCAACATCACGCTCGAAGACCTCAAGGGCTACCGCGTCGCCGAGCGCACCCCCCTGCGCGGCCACTACCGCGGCCATGCCATCGTGACCATGCCCCCGCCGTCGTCGGGCGGCATCGCCCTGCTGCAGATGTTCGGCATGCTCGAGCCGTTCGACGTCGGCGCGCTCGGCCACAATTCCGCGGCCAAATACCACCTGTTCGCCGAGGTCATGAAGCGGGCCTTCCGCGACCGCGCGGAATACCTCGGCGACCCCGACTTCGTGAAGGTGCCGGTCACCCAGCTGCTGGACCCGGCCTACATCAAGGGCCGCATGACGGACTTCTCGCCGGACAAGGCGACGCCCGCCGCGGCCGTGCAGCCGGGCCTCGGCAAGTTTGTCGCCGCCGCGCCCCATGAATCCAACGAGACCACCCACTTCTCCGTCGTCGACGCCGCGGGCAACGCCGTCGCCAACACCTACACCCTCAACGGGGGCTACGGCTCCGGCGTCACCATCCCCGGCACCGGCATCCTGATGAACAACGAAATGGACGACTTCACCTCGCAGGTCGGCACGCCGAACATGTTCGGCCTCATCCAGGGCGAGGCCAACGCCATCGTCCCGGGCAAGCGCCCGCTCTCCTCGATGACGCCGACGATCGTGTTCAAGGACGGCAAGGTCGTGCTCGTCACCGGCTCGCCCGGCGGCCCGACCATCATCAACACCGTGCTGCAGGTCATCAGCAACGTCCTCGACCACCGCCTGCCCGTCTCGCAGGCGGTCGAGGCGCCGCGCATCCACAACCAGTGGATGCCGGATGTCGTGACCTTCGAACGTTTCGGCCTGTCCCCCGACACCATGGCGCTGCTGCAGGCCAAGGGGCACACGCTCCCCGAGCGCAAGTCCTACGAGGGTGCTTACCAGGGCGACGGCGAGACGATCGCCGTCGACCCCGCCACGGGCCGGTTCCTCGGCGCGGCCGATCCACGCAAACCGGACAGCAAGGCCGTCGGCTACTGAGCGAAATCGCCTGCCGGACCCACCCGGCTGCCGGCCGGCCGGGAGCGTTTTGTGCAACTTTTTGAGCGGTCCGGAAACTTTACGGGGCCGGGGGGCGCGGATTCATAGGACCCCACGGCGGAGGTCCGCCGTTCCTACCTCAACCCCAGACCCTGTAAGTATCATGAAACGATATCCTACCCTGATTGCGTGTGCCTGCTTCGCCCTGGGCGCGCAGGCCGCTTCGGCCCAAACGGCCCCCGCTGCCCCGGCCGATAAAGATGTGGTCACCCTGCCCACCTTCACCATCACCGAGACGCCGGACAACCCCTACGTGTCCAAGCAGGCGCTCTCGTCCTCCCGCGTGGCCATGGACATCCAGGACATCCCGCAGTCGATCTCGGTCGTCACCAGCGAATTCCTCCAGGACTCGATGAGCTTCCGCATGCTCGACGCGGCCAAGTATGTCACGCCGGTCACCGAATCCACGCTCCCCACGGGCGGCGACCGCTACACGATCCGCGGCTTCCAGGTCTCGCATGAGTTCATCGACGGCATGGAAATGTCCGGTGCCGACGGCTACAGTGCCTCGCTGATGGGCTACAACATCGACCGCATCGAGATCATCAAGGGTCCGAACGCCATCCTCGTCCCCGGTGGCGCGGCCGGCGGCCAGATGAACCCGATCACCAAGTCGCCCATCATGAAGAACCAGGGCTCCATGACGCTTGAGCTGGCCCAATACAAGGGCAACGCCCTGAGCTTCGACCTCAACCGCATTGTCTCCCAGGAAAAGGGCATCGCCGCCCGGCTCGTCGCCGCTGTCTGGAAAAACGACGGCTACTCGAAGAACTACTTCCGCGACGGCTTCATGCTCGCCCCGTCGCTGTCGTGGCAGCTCTCCCCCGCCCACAAGCTGACGGTCAAGGGCGAGATCATGCAAAACCAGGAAACGAACGGTGTGTTCCTGCCGATCGATCCCAGCGTCGGCAGCGACAATTATGCCATCATCGCCAAGGGCCTGCCCCGCGACTGGTCATTCGGCGACAAGTCCGACCGGCGCGACCGCGAGACCGAGCGTCTCACCTTCGAACTGCTCTCCGAACTAGGCCAGCATGTCAGCTCCCGCCTGCAGTTCACGGCCAACCACGTCGTCCGCGAGGACCAAGGCACTACCAGCGGCGCCATCGCCGGCATCTCGATCACCCGCAACCCGACCACCGGCAAATACGAGCCGGGCAAGGTCTGGACCGTCGACCAGACCGGGTCCGTTGCCCTCCCGTCCTCCACCACCGTCGCCCTGCCCGATCCCAGCACCTACGTCTATGGCCGCACCGCCGGCAGCGACCACCTCTACTACAACGAGCTGCACTTCCGCAACGATTACGCCATCAAGTTCGAAGGCGACGCCTGGAAGTCCACCACCATCGCCGGTCTCGCCGCCAACGGCGTGAAGACCCACTGGCGGAGCTTCCCCGGCTACAACCGCGGCAACGTCGCCAACAACAACCTCGCCGGCATCACCTATCCTGCCTGGGTCTTCGCCGAACCCTCCGCCCCCGCCAGCGGCCAGAACCGCAAGGCCAAGCAGACCGACGCCCAGTTCTTCGTCTACGAGAACCTCAGCCTGCTCAAGGACCGGGTCCTGCTCTCGGGCGGTGTCTCGCGCTTCTTCGGCACGCTGACCCGCACCGACACCTCGGGCGTCCAGCCCACGCCGTTCCCGAGCTACAGTATGGCCGAAACCGCCAAGAGCTACGGCATCGTCGTGAAGGCCACCAAGGAGATTGCGCTCTTCTACAGCCACAATACCTCCGGCGGCACGATGCCAGGCTCCCTCGGCGCCGGCACCGTCGCCCCCACCTTCCGCGCCTCGGTCGGTGCCCAGGACGAATACGGCGTCAAGACCTCGTTCCTCGACGGCAAGCTCACCGCCTCGTTCGCCTACTTCGACATCACCTCGTCCAATTACGCGGTGCCGAACAGCGAGTTCTACGTCCTGCAGGCCCAGGGCCGCTTTGCCGAGGCGGCCGCCCTCCAGAATCCGCTCTACCTCGACCTGACCTCCAAGGGCTGGGAGTTCGAGGGCAGCTACACCGCCACCAAGAATCTGACCATCATCGGCAACTACACCGACTACAAGATGCGCCAGCCCACCGGCGTGCGCCTCCGCGGCGTCTCGGACAAGAGCTACGGCCTTTATGCCGACTACCGCCTCCGCGACGGCTCCCTCAAGGGCTTCGGAGTTAACATTGGCATTGATTACCGCAGCGATCTCGTCGGCGAGAACGTCAACGCCTACACGACCACCGTCCCGCTGGCCGGCGGCCTGCTGGTCCCGCAGCAGCCCAGCTTCAAGGTGGCCGACCGCACCATCGTCAACCTTGGCTTCACCTATGAGGCCAAGGATTGGACCGCCCGCCTCCAGATCAACAACGCCCTCGACGAGGACTACATCCTGGGTGGCATCAACCGCAACTCGATGATGGTCGGCGACCCGCGCAACTTCAAGGGTTCGGTCACCTACAAGTTCTAAGCCCACTGCCCATGGCGCGAGGGTTCTGCGCCAAGGCTCAAAGCCGGCACCGCAAGGTGCCGGCTTTTTCATGCCCGCCGAAAGCTGCAGCCGGTTTTCATTCTTACTGACAGAACCGGGGGCGGTTGGAGCCGAAACCCCGCCGGTTACTCTCCGCTCACCCCACTACCCCCATGTTGCGCTATTTTGCCAACGGAGCCATTCGCTGGAAGGAGACCATGCGCTGCAACACGCGCACGAACTGGGAATTCTATGCCGTGATCAAGGGCCGCTGCGCCCCCGCGCTCCGCGACGGCCAGAAACCGGCGCTGCAGGAAAAGACCCTCTGGGTCTTCGCCCCCGAGTGCAGCCATGCCTGGATCGACGACCGCCGGCACAAATATCACCGCATCTCGATGCACTTCGGCAGCGTGCCCTACCCGCTCGACGAGATCGTCCGGCAGAACGGCGGCTGGCTGGAACGCAAGCTGGGCGATCCCGAGATCGCCCGCCTCGCCGCCATCGCCGCCGAGGTCGAGCCCCACTACCTGAACCCGAACCAGCTCAGCACGCTGCATTTCGAGGGCCGCCTCAACGACCTCGCCCTGATGATGCTCGCGGGCAACGACTCGGTGGAGCAGCCCGCCCTGCCCGACCTCGCCAACTTCAAGGTCGAGAGCGCGCTGACCTGGTATGCGGTCAACCTCGCCCGCCGCCCCTCGGTCAAGGAGGTCGCCGATGCCGTGCATGTTTCGACGAGCCATCTCCGCCGGCTGTTCTGGCAGGTCCGCCGCACCAGTCCGAAGACCGCCTTCCAGCGCATCCGCCTCGAAAAGGCCCAGGAATTGATGAGCCGCACGGCACTCACGCTCGAGGATGTCGCGCGCCACTGCGGCTACGCCAACTCCAGCCACTTCTGCCGCGAATACCGCGCCTTCCACAACTTCACGCCGACCCACTGGCGGAAGAAGCTCATCGACCGTTTCAACAAGCCGTTCCCGCCGGGCGTGGTCATCACGCGGCACTACAGCGTCCGGCCCCACGAGCGCCTGATGCCGGCGTAGCAAGATATCCCAAAATGGAGGGCCGGTCTCCGCACCGGCCTTTTTCTTCTCAGGATTCTCAACCACTAATGCATCGCCTAACGGCTCTGCTACTTGGTGAGTTCCGCCTAATCGGCTCCGCCGTGGGCTTCGGGGGTCGGCTAATCGCCGACTAAAGGGGGGTGCGAGGGCGCTGTTATACCCAACGCGCCGCGGCGATTAGCCGCGCCTCCGATCCAAAACCGGAGCCGATTAGGCGGAGGGGTGCTTCAAGCGAAGCCGTTAGGCGGAGCATTAGTGGTTTATGCCGGTTTTCACTCGTTCCGCAGCGCCACGACCGGGTTCACCCGCAGCGCGCGCAGGGCCGGCACCAGCGTGGCGATCATCCCGATGGCGCCGAGCGAAAGCAGGGTGGTCGCAAAGGTCGCGAAGTCGTGGGCCTGCACGCCGTAGAGCTCCGACACCAGCAGCTTGCCGCCGCCGTAGCCGACCACGCAGCCGATCGCCAGGCCCAGCCCGAGGCGCAGGCCGCCCTCGCGCAGGATCAGCCGCAGCACGTCGCCCGGCCCGGCGCCCAGCGCCACGCGCACGCCGATCTCCTGCGTGCGCTGCGCCACGCTGTAGGCCATGACCCCGTAGAGGCCGACGCCGGCCAGCACGAGCGCCACGCCGCCGAAGATGCCGAAGATCCAGCCGAAGAGTTTTTTGAAGAACTTCGCCTGGTCCACCATCTTGGTGAGCGGCTCGGCAAAGTAGATGGGCAGGTCGTCGTTCTGCTCGCGCACGGCATTCCGCAGGACCTGCGTCGCCGCCGCCGGGTCGCCGGCCCGCACGCGGGCGAAAAGCGTCATGCGCTGCGTCGCACCCTTGGCCTGCAGGTAGCAGGTGTAGGCCTGCGGCCAGGTCTTGGCGTCAAACTCGCCCTTCAGCGTGTCGGGCACGATGCCGACGACCGTCAGCCAGGGACCGGGCTCCTTGTCCTGCGACGTGCCGCGGCGGAAGCGTTTCCCGACGGGGTTTTGCTGCGGCCAGTATTGCTCCGCGAAACCCGCGCTCACGATCGCCACGGGCTGGACGGAGTCGATGTCCGCGTCGGTGAAGTCGCGGCCCTGCAGCAGGCGGAGGTTCATCGCCGCGAAATAACCCGGCGTGATCACCGTGACCGACGCATAGGTGTTGCCCTTGCCCGATGGGTCGGGGGCACGGCCGTCGATCAGGATGTTGCTGCGGTTGTTCCAGGTCGGCGGGGCGTCGGACGCGCCCACCGCCGTGAATTCGGGGCGGGCCGCCAGCCGGGCGAGCAGTTCGTGGAAGAACGCGCGCTGCTTCCCCTCCTCCTTGTATTCCGTGTCCGGCAGCGCGACGCGGGCGGTCATCACGCCCTGCGGGTCGAAGCCGAGGCTCGCGGCCTGCATCTTGATGATCGAGTGGATGGTCAGGCTGGCCAGCACGAGCAGCACGCAGGACAGCGCGATCTCGGCCACGACCAGCGTCCGCGTGAAACGGCTCAGGCTGAAGCCGGTCGAGCCGCGACCGGCGTCCTTTAGCACCGTGTTGAGGTCCGGCTTCGATACGCGCAGCGCGGGGAAGAGGCCGGCGGCCACGCAGGTGACGATGGCCAGCGCGCCCACGTAGAGCACGCCGGTCGAATCCACGGTCCACACCATCCAGTAGGGCGCGGGGTTGTTGGCGTTGATGTAGTCGCGGAACAGCCGCATCAGGCCGAAGGCGAGCGCCAGGCCGCCGCCGGCCCCGGCCGCCGAGAGCACCAGGCTCTCCGCCAGCAGCAGGCGGATGATGCGGCCGCGGCCCGCCCCGACCGCCGTGCGGATGGCCATTTCCTTCTCCCGCGTGGCGGCGCGCGCGAGCAGCAGGTTGGCGACGTTCGCGCAGGCGATGAGCAGCACGAAGAACACCGCGCCGAGCATGATGAACAGCAGGCGGCGCGTGTCGTCGCCCACGAACTCCGCCTGCAGCGACTTCACCACCGCGGTGAGGTTCTTGTTGGTCTCGGGATGCGCCGCCACCAGCCGCTGGTTGAGCGTGGCGAACTCCGCCTGCGCCTGCTCGGCGGTGACCCCGTCCTTCAGGCGGCCGAGCACCTCGAGGTAGCGCACGTCGCGCTTCTCATCGGTCTTCTTGTAGCGCAAGGGCACCCAGACATCCGCCAGTTCCGGAAAGCGGTAGTCCACCGGGCCGACCCCGATGATGGTGCCCCACTCGCCGTTGATCTTGAGCGGGCGGCCGACGACGGCCGGGTCCGACTTGTAGTGGTTCTGCCAGTAGCTGTGGCCCAGCACGACGACCGGCGGCGCGCCGGGGTTGTCCTCGTCGGGGCGGAACCAGCGGCCGAGCGACGGCGGCACGCCGATCATCTCGGGGCCGCCGGCCGAGATGTAGGTGCCCGACACGCGCTCGGGGTCCTGGCCCGGGCCGTTGAGCGTGATCGTGCCGTCATAGTAGGCCGCGAGTCCCTGCAAAGTGGTCTGGCCGGCGCGGTAATCCAGGAAGTCCTGGTAGGCGATCTCGACGCCCTCGAGGTTGTCGACCGGGTTGTTCTGCTCGAGGTGGACCAGCCGGTCCGGCTGCGGGAACGGCAGGCCGCGGAACATGATGGCGTTGACGATCGAGAACATCGCGGCGTTGACGCCGATGCCAAGCACCAGCGTGAAGACGGCGACCACGACAAAGGTCGGGCTCTTCGCGAGAGCCCGCAGGGAAAGGCGGAGATCGGACAGCATGGTGTGGGGGAGTTGTCCCGAAAAACACGGGCCGCCGGGCCGAAGTCGCAAAAAGCTGGCCTCGGCCCGGCCGGCGCATGAAATGGCCCCGCCCATGAATCCCGCCGCCCTGCTCGCGCCGCTCTTCCTCGCCTTCGAGCTCTGGCAGCTCGTGGTCAGCGAGCGCTACCTGGGCATCAAGCAGATCCGCGTGAACGCCGATCCGCGCGAACTCCCCATGGCCAGCTGGATGGCCGCCTCCTGGGCCGGCGGCCTGCTTTGTTATTATATCTGGATGACCACGCTCCTGCTGCACCCGGTCGGCCGGGCCCAGGGCATCGTCCTCATCCTCGTCACCGGGGCCGGCTACCTGATCCGCAGCACCTGCGGCCTGAAGTGGGTGCTCGTGGTGCTGACCTTCGAGGGCTCGATCCGCATCGGCATGCTGGTCTCCTTTATCGCCCAGTCCTGGCGCCGCCTGATGACGATGTGAAGCTAGCCCCGCTCCGGCGCGGCGGGCGGGTGGGACTGGGCGAAGAACTCCTGCGCCGCCGTGAGCATCTTGCCGTATTGGCCGTAATCACCGGCCCACGAATTCGGCACGCACACCCGCTTGATGATGCCCCGCCCGATCTTGTCCGGCGCCTCATGGTCCGGGGTCAGCTCCAAGGTGAACCGCGGCTGGCCCGTGTGGACGACATAGTGACGCTCCTGCCCCCTGCGCTCCCGGTCGATCCGCACGAAGTGGGAAAAATTCATCGGCTGTGCCGGCAGCCTGCCACGCCCCGCCGGACGCTCAAGGTTCTTTTCCGGCGGCGGCCCCGCTGTGTTTAGCCTTGAGAAAGCGCCCGCGCCCCGCGAAAAGAAGCGTGCGCGCGACTCGCCTATGAATCTGGACCCCGCCCCCCGAGTTTCCAAAACCGTCTTCCTCCTGATTGATGCCGGCCTGCTGGTCACCGCCTTCATCATCGCCTACCTGGTCAAGGACCCGTTCGCCCCGGTGCCGTTTGTCCTGACCGTGCTGTGCGTCGCCCTCGCGGGCATCATCGGCCTCATCCCCTTCCTGCTCGATTACGCGGCGGACTCCGCCGAATACGTCCAGGCCGAGCGCACCAAGATCGCCGACCATGTCCAGCGCCTCAACGCCGCCAGCGAGAGCCTCGCCCGCGCCGCCGCCCAGATCAAGGCGGTCGAGGAGGCCGTGCACAAGACGGCCCACGCCGCCGAGAACCTGCCCTACCGCATGCAGGAGAAGCTCGCCGAGTTCAACCAGCAGCTGGCCACCACCGAGGACGAGGAGAAGGAGCGCCTGACCGAGGAGCTCGCCACCCTCCGCCAGGGCGAGAGCGAGCGCCTCGCGACCATCGCCGACAAGATCCACAAGGCCACCGGCGAACTCTCCGCCCTCGAGGCCGCCACGCGCAAGTCGCTCGCCGCCGCCCAGGATTCCGCCGCGGGCAAGTTCGAGTCCCGCCTCACCGCCGCGCTGGCCGCGCTTGATGCCAAGCTCGCCACCCTGACCATCCCGGTCGCCGCCACTCCCTCCTCCGCTAAAGCTACGGAGGGCAAGCCCGCCCAAATCCCAGCCGCTGAGGCGACAGCCTCACCCTCCGAAGCCTTGGCGAAGGAGGGCCTCTCCGTCGTCGAATCCGTCTCCGTGACCGAGGCCCCCGCCCCGGCCGTCGCCGTCGAGGAGCCCAAGCCGAGGAAGCCCCGCGCCCCGCGCAAGCCCAAGCCCGAGGACACGCTGGCCGCGATGTCCGAGCCGATGCCGGGCGATACGCCCGCCGCCGGGAACACCGACAGCTCGGGCGAACCCGCCTTTGCCGATTCGCCCGCCGAGTCGGTCCCCGCCCCGTCCGATGATTCCCAGACCGAGACCGCCGCGACGGTCGAGCCCTCGGTCTCCGCCGACGGCGCCACGCGCCTGCTGGTCACCGCCTACATCGGCATCGGCAACAAGCTCTACATCCGCGGCGACGGCCCCGGCCTCAGCTGGGACAAGGGTGTCCCGATGAAATTCGTCTCCATCGGCAAGTGGGGCTGGGCGACCGACGAGGCCACCGGCCCCGTGGCCTGCAAGCTCTACAAGAACGACGAGACCGTCGCGCTCTCCGGCGAGGTCTTCCTCGAGCCCGGCCAGCACGTCGAGGTCACCGCGCTGTTTTAATAGTGCGGCGGGCGCTCGTCCGGCGTCTCCTCGCTGTCGCGCCCGCCCGCCTGCTGCGCGCGCAGTGCCGCGAGTTCCTTCCGGAGCTTGGCCACCTCGTCCGCCAGCTCGAGCATGGCCTTGTCCTGCTCGGCGTTGTGCCGCTGCAGGTGGGCGTAACGCTCCTCGAGTCGGGTCAGGCGGTCGGCTTCACTCATGGGTCAACAGGAAGCAGGTTGCGCGGCCCGAGGCAATCCACCAACTTGCCGCGATGAAGCGCTTCCTGGCCGGCCTCGGCCTCCTGCTCTGCGGACTGTTCCTCGTTTCCTGTTCCAGCCCGGCCCGCCCGGCCGCCACAGGTCCGCTGATCCTCATCTCGATCGACGGCTTCCGCTGGGACTACCTGCAGCAGCACGACGCCCCGACCCTGAAGGCGCTGGCCGCCGGCGGCGTGCATGCGACGCGCCTGACGCCGAGCTTCCCGTCGAAGACCTTTCCCAACCACTACACGCTCGTCACGGGGCTCTATCCCCAGAACCACGGCATCGTGGCCAACTGGTTCTATGACCCGGCCGACGACGCCAAGTTCGACATGGGCAAGACCGAGGCCCGCTGGTGGAAGGGCGGCGAACCCGTCTGGATCACCGCGGAGAAACAGGGCGTGCGCAGCGCGTGTTTCTTCTGGCCCGGCTCGGAAAGCGAGAACCGCGGACTCCGGCCGACGTTCTTCAAGCCCTTCGACAAAAAGTTGAATGCGGCCGACCGGGTCGATGGCCTGCTCGCCTGGCTGGCTCTGCCGCCCGCCCAGCGGCCGAAGTTTGCCACGCTGTATTTCGACATCGTGGACACCATCGGGCACCGATACGGCCCGCTCACGCCCGAGACCGCCGCCGCGGTGAAGGAGGCCGACGATGCCGTTGCCCGGCTGCTGGCCGGCCTGGAGCGCCTCGGCCTGCGCGAGAGCACGAGTCTCGTGATCGTGTCCGACCACGGCATGTCGGAATGCCCGCCCGAGAAGGTCGTCTTTCTCGAGGACCTGATGGACAAGTCCCAGGTGCGCGTGGAAGCCACCGGACCCTACGGCGGCGTGCGGCCCCATCCCGGGGTCGATGTCGACGCGCTCGTGGCCGGCATTCGCGCCAAGGCGCCATCGTCCATCCAGGTTTACCGCCGGGCGGACGTGCCCGCGCGGCTCCACTACAACACGGGTGATCTCATCCCGCCCGTCCTGTTGATCGCCGACGACCACTGGACGGTTGAGGAAAAATCCCGCTGGTCGCCGGCCTGGGCCGCCACCAGCAAGGCCACCCACGGCTGGGACCCGGCCACGGCCAACATGGGCGCGCTCTTCATCGCCAGCGGCCCGGCCTTCCGGCAGCGCGTCGAGATTCCCGATGTCGCGAACATCCACGTCTACAACCTGCTCTGCGCGGCCCTTGGCATAAAGCCCGCCGCCAACGACGGCGACCAGCAGCTCGCGCGCGCCGCGCTCAGGCGCTGAGCGCTCTTCACGCCCCCAGCCCACAGCGCCACAAGGCTTCTTGCAGCCGGTCCAGCTGCAACGGTTTCGCCAGATAGTCGTCCATGCCCGCCGCAAGGCATTTCTCACGATCGGCCGGCATGGCATAAGCCGTCAGCGCGATGATGGGAATTTTCCGATCCAGCCCCGGCACGGTGCCCGCCCGGATGCACTGGGTGGTGCTGTAACCATCCATGCCGGGCATCTGGCAGTCCATCAGCACCGCCACACAAGGGATCTCCGCCAGCAGCTGCAACGCGGCCGGCCCCGAGTCAGCCAGCTCAACCGCGTAATCCAGTTTCTCCAGGAACTTTCGCGCCACCCGTTGATTGACCAGATTATCCTCCACGACCAGCACCCGGCGGCCGCGACCAGCCACCGGACGCGGGCCGACCACCGCCGGCAGGGTTGCTTCGGCCGTCCCTGTCTCCACGCGCTGGAAGGTCAATTCGAACCAAAACGTGGAACCCCGGCCCTCCTGGCTCTCAAACCCCATGCTTCCACCCAGAAGCGCCACCAGTTGCCGGGAAATCGCCAGTCCGAGACCCGTGCCGCCAAAGCGGCGCGTCGTGGAACCATCGGCCTGGGTGAACGGTTCAAACATCCGTCGCTGGGCCTCCGGAGCGATGCCTATGCCGGTGTCCCGCACCGCGCAGCGCACGACCACTTCACCGGCCCGCAGGTCCGTGACCCGCACGGCGACCTCGACCCCGCCCGTTTCCGTGAATTTCAGCGCATTGCCGACCAGATTGGTCAGCACCTGGCGGATCCGTCCCGCGTCGCCGACCAGCAGGAAGTTGAGCCGCGGATCGATCTCGCTGGTGAGGCACAGATGCTTCTCCCGGGCCCGCAGTCCCAGCAGGGTCACGACTCCGCCGACCAGCCCGGGCAGGTCGAACTCCACCGGTTCGATGCGCATCTTGCCCGCCTCGATCTTGGAGAAGTCGAGAATATCGTTAATGATGGTCAGCAGGCCCTCGCCGCTGCTCCGGATCGCCTCGCCCATTTCGCGCTGCTCGGGAGTCAGGGTCGTGTCCATGAGCAGGGTGGACATGCCGATGATGCCGTTCATCGGCGTGCGGATCTCATGGCTCATGCTGGCAAGAAACTCCGACTTGAGTCGCGAAGCCTCCAGCGCCTGGTCGCGCGCGTGGGCCAGGTTTTCCTCCAGCTGCTTGCGCGTCGTGATGTCTTCCGTGAACATGACGATGCCGCCGATCTCGCCCGCGCCGTTGCGCCAGGGCTGCACGCGCCAGCTCAGCCATTGCCGGCTGCCGTCCGCGCGGTCGAAGGGATCGGCTTCTTTGAGCTCGGTTGCCCCGGCCAGGCAGCGACGATGGATGGCCTTCCAATGTTCGGTTATCTCAGGAAAGACCTCGTAATGGCTGCGGCCGAGAATGGCGCGCCCCTGCAGCCCATAGTCCCGGAGCCACTTGGCGCTGTGCACGATGTAGCGCATCTCCCGGTCGAACATGGCCACCGCCGCCGGCGCGTGCTCGGCAAAGAGACGGGTGCGCTCCTCGCTTTCCCGCAATTCGTGCATCATTTGCTTCGCCGCGCTGATATCCTCGATCTGGGAAACAAAATACAGCGGTTGGTCCGCCGCATCGCGCACCAGCGAAACCGTGAGCCGCACCCAGACGGTGCGACCCTCCCGGTGAAAATAACGCTTCTCCATCTGGTAGTGCCGGCCCCGCCCCGCGAGGAGGTTACGCACGTGCCCGAGGTCGGTTTCCAGGTCATCGGGGTGCGTGACATCCTGGAAGGTCTTCTGCATGAGCTCCGTCTCCTCGTAGCCGACGATCTGGCAGATGGCGCGGTTCACGCGCAGCCAGCGGCCGTCCAACCCCACGAGGCCCATGCCGATACCCGCATAGTCGAAGGCGCTGCGGAACCGCTCCTCGCTTTCTTCCCTCGCCCGCTCGGTGCGGCGGATGATCACCAGCGCGGCCGCAAAAAAGGCCAGCGCGACGGCGTTGCCGAGCAGGATGATCCTTCTCGTCTGCTCGCTGAGCCGCTCGGTGTCGGCCGTATGCCGGGCCAGCTTCTCCCGCTCATGGCCTTCGATCCGGTTGATCTGCTCGCGAATGCCCTGCATCAGGGCCGGGCCGGTCACGCCCGGGAACTGGTCCGCCGGCGGCACGCGGCCGGCCCGGACCTGGGTCATGGCTTCCTGCATGAAGCTGCGTTTGGCCTGCACCAGCCCCCCCAGCCGGCGGGCGTAGGCCGCCTGCACGGCGTCGTCCTCGGCCAGAAAATGCAGGTTCAGCAGCTCGGCCCGAAGCCGGCCTTCCATGTCCCGATAGTGGGCGGTGAAGCCGGGATCCTGCCTGAGCACAAAAGCCCGGGTCGCCGATTCCATGCGCGTGACGCACAGCTCGGCGTAATTGACCGAGGCGATCACCTCATAGCTGCGCTTCATCGAGGCAGCCGATTCCTCCTGCTGGTTGTTGCTGACGAAGGCTGTGATGCCGACCACCAGCACCAGGCCGCCCGCGATGGCGAAAAATGGGATCGAGCGCGACTTCGCCCGCTGGGCGGGCGGGATCCGCCGCGCGATCTCACCCAACAGAACCAGGGCCGCCACAAAGAAACCCGCCGCCGTGTGCAACGCCATGCCCGTGTAGCGCCACCATGAGTAGGTCACCCGCAGACCGGTGATGTGGCCGTAGATGGCCAGAAAGGCCACCGCCAGAATGAGCGAGGCGGTGATCTGCAGCGGACGGATGCGCGGACGGGGCCGCGCGGTTTCCCAAAGCGCCAGTCCGAGCAGCGCGAACGAAGCGGCCGTGTTCGGCGACATCCGCCCGTCGAAGCCGATCCCTTGGGCAAACCGGCCGGGATCGTAATTGTAGGCGACAAAACCCAGGGGCTCGGCGACGAAATAGATCCCCAGGACACCAAAACCCAACGCGGCCGTCAGGCCGGCCAGGATCATCCCCAGTTGCGGCCGGCCCCGCCCCAAGGCCAGAAAAGCCGCGCCGGCAATCATGAAGGCCGCGGCCGTCGGAAACGCCATCGGCGCCCCTCCCGGCACCACGGTCACCAGCAGCAGCCATCCCGCAAACCTGCCCGCCATGACCACTCCACCCAATAGCAGCAGCCCCAAACCGCACAAATCCATTGGTTTCAGGAAGCTCCGGCTTGAGGCGGGTGGTTTCAAACTGCGATCAGCCTAGCCGGCCGGCTAGCCCAATCCAGCTAGAAACCTCTGCCTTATCGCAGCAATTGGCCCTGAACCAGCGACTGCGTCCAACAGCTCGCCCGCGCCGCGCTCAGGGGTAGAGGTTTTGATTCCGCGCTTGCCCTCCCCGGGGCCGCAGCCGGGGCACTGATGTCAACCAATCGTTGACATCAGGCAGGATGGTTCACGCGTTGAGCTGCGCGCGCAGTTCCGCCGGGGTCGTTACCGGCGCCTGGCAGGTGAAGTTCTCGCAGACGTAGGCGGTGGCGCGGCCGCCGACCGGTTTCATTCCGGCCAGATAGGGACGCTTCGCCGCCAGCCATTGCTGGCCGGCCCCGCCGTCGGCGCCCAGCAGCGCGCGGCGCGGCCCGAGCGGCTCGGCCAGCACCGCCGCGAGCGCCTGGAAATCCGCCGCGGCCGGATCGCCGGCCAGCACGACCGTGCGCGGCGCGTCCACCACGAGCTCGATGGCGCACAGCAACTGCGGCAGGCCCTGGGGCATCGCCGTCCACTGCGGCCGCAGCGCCTCGATGGTCTTCACCGCGCGTTCGCGGGCTCCGGCCGCCCCCAACATCCAGTCCAGCCGCAAGAGGTTGAGCGCCGCCACGGAGTTGGCCGAGGGCTCCGCGCCGTCGTGGTCCTCCTTCAGCCGCACGATCACGTTCGGGTCGTCCGCGCGGGAATTGAAATAACCGCCACGCTCCGGATCCCCGAACAGCCTGCCCATTTCCGCCTGCAGGCGCTCCGCCCACTGCAGCCAGCGGATCTCGAAGCCCGCCTCGTAGAGATCGAGCAGGCCCTGGATGAGAAACGCGTAGTCCTCCGCGAAACCCGCGATGGCCCCGCGGCTCCCGCGCCAGCTGCGGTAAAGCGTGCCACTCCGGTCATCGTAAAGTTCACGCTGGATGAACTCCGCCGCCCGCGTCGCGGCAGCGAGATGGGGTTTTTCACCGAGCACCCGGGCGCCCTGGGCCAGCGCCGAGATCATCAGGCCGTTCCAGGCGGTGATGATCTTGTCATCCAGATGCGGCCGGGGCCGCTGCGCGCGCACCGCGCGGAGTTTTTCCAGGCAACCGAGCAGCTGGTCGCTCGCCGCCGCCACCTCGAGCGCGTGCTCGCGCGCAGTCGTGCCCAGCGACTGGCGCTGCATGAGGACGTTCTTGCCGGTGAATTCGCCCTGCGGGTCATGATCGACGTTGCCGCCCGGCTTCACCCCGTAGTGGGTGCAGAAGAACGCCGCATCGGCGCCAAGCACGGCGTCGATCTCGTCCTTGGTCCAGACATAGAACGCCCCCTCGGCATGCTCGGGTTTGCCATGCGCCAGCAGGCTGTCCGCGTCCTCGGCGGAATAGAAACCGCCGGCCGGGCTGGTCAGGTCGCGCTGCACATAGGTGAAGATATCCCGGGCGATCCACGCATAAACCTCGAGGCCGGTCGCCTGCTTCGCCTCCAGGTAGCTCACCGCGAGCTGCGCCTGGTCGTAGAGCATTTTCTCGAAGTGCGACACGAACCACCGCTCATCCACCGAGTAGCGGTGAAACCCGCCGCCAACATGATCCTGCAGGCCGCCCTCGGCCATCTTGCGCAGCGTGAACCCGGTGATCTTCAGTAGTTCCTCGCCGATCGCCGTTTTTGGTCCCTGCAAGGCGGCCAGTCGGAATAAAAACTTCAGCACGGCCGGCCGCGGAAACTTCGGCGCGCCGCCAAAGCCGCCCCAGTTCGGGTCATGCGCCTCGTAGAAATACTGGAAGGCCTTCGTCAACGCCTCACTCGCCGCCTCGGGCAGGGTTAGTTCCGGTGCGCCGGCTTCCGGCTCGGCGCGGGCCGGGCCTTCCGCCGCGTAGCGCCGCAGGGCCGCCACCACCTCGTCGGCGCCGGTGAGGATCTTGTCGCGCTTCTCATGCCAGTGGCGCGTGATGGCGTTGAGCACCGTGACGAAGCCCGGCCGGCCGTGGCGGTCGTCGGGCGGAAAATAGGTGCCGCCGTAGAAGGGCTTGAGGTCGGGCGTGAGCCACACGCTCATCGGCCAGCCGCCGTGGCCGGTCGTCTGCTGCACATAGGTCATGTAGACGCGGTCGAGGTCGGGCCGTTCCTCGCGGTCGAGTTTCACCGGCACAAAGTCGCGGTTGAGCACGGCGGCGACGTCCGTGTTCTCGAAGGACTCGTGCGCCATCACGTGGCACCAGTGACAGGTCGAGTAGCCGATGCTCAGGAAGATGGGCTTCTGTTCCGCGCGCGCCCGCGTGAAGGCCTCGTCGCCCCACGGCAGCCAGTCCACGGGATTGTCGGCGTGCTGGCGCAGGTAGGGGGATTGCTCGGCGGCGAGGCGGTTGGGCATCAGGGTGCCACCCTCGCGGAAAATGGCCGGGTGGCAAAGCGATTGTTGCACCGGCCCGGTGGGGCTGAGATCGTCCGATCCGTCGTGCTCGCTTCCTGCCTCGCCGCCTTTTTCTTCGCCCTCAACGCCACCTGCGCCAGCCGCAGCGTGCAGGCTTCGGGCCCGGTGCGCGCCAACCTCGGGCGCCTCGTCGTGGCCGCCGTTGTGCTGGGCCTCTTCGCCCACACGCTCGGCCACGGCTTCGACAGTGCGAGCACGGGCTGGTTTCTGCTCAGCGGCGTCATCGGCATGGGGTTGGGTGACCTCGGGGTCTACGGCGCGCTGCCCCTGCTGGGTTCGCGCCTGACGGTGCTCATGACCCAGTGCCTGGCCGCGCCCATCGCGGCGCTCGGCGAATGGCTCTGGCTGGACACGCGCCTGAGCGGAGCCCAGGCGCTCTGGGGCGCGGTGATCCTCGGCGGCGTGATGATCGCCCTGATGCCGAGCAAGGCCAGCCCGCCCCGCGTGCGCGTGCGGCCGGTCGGCTTCCTCTTCGGCCTGCTCGCGGCCGCCGGCCAGGGTTTTGGCGCCCTGATCAGCCGCAAGGGCGTCGATGCCGCCACCGCCGCGGGTGAGGCCGCGCACAACGCCGGCTTCGGCCTCAACGCCGCGTATCACCGCATCATCGCCGGCCTGGTGTTTACCGCCGCGTGGTTTCTCTTCCTCAAGCTCATCGGCCGGCTCACGCCGCCGCCGGACAGCTCGACCGCCACCCCGGCCGCCCGCCGCCGGACCGCCCTCTGGCTGCTGGCCAACGGCCTGGTCGGGCCGGTGCTCGGGGTCGGCTGCTACCAGTGGGCCCTGGCCACCACGCCCAGCGGTATCGTCCTGCCCATCGCGGCCACCACGCCCCTCATCGCGATCCCGCTCACCTATTGGCTCGAGGGCGAGCGCCCGTCCAAGCGCTCGCTGGTCGGCGGAGCCGTGGCGGTCGCTGGCGCCGTGGCACTTACGCTGGTCTGAGCAAAGCCATTGACGACCGCGCCGTCGCCGGGCTCACTCGCGGGTTTTCCATGCTGACCCTTGCTGATGTCGCCAAGTCCTACGGCACCCGGGAACTCTTTTCCGAGGTGTCGCTCTTCGTTGCGCGCACCGACCGGTTCGGCCTGGTCGGACCCAACGGCGCGGGCAAGTCCACCCTCTTCAACCTCATCCTCGGCGAGGAGCAGGCCGACGAGGGCACCATCGAGTGGGAGCGCGGCGCGGACTTCGGCTACCTGCCGCAGGAAAGCGCGCCGGTCGGCGACGAGTCCATCCTGTCCATCGCCACCAGCGGCAAGAAGCTGATGCCGGAGAACGATGACGACTACGACATCGACTGGACGCTCGAGCCGCGCGCCAAGAAGATCCTCGCCGGCCTCGGCTTCCGCGAGACCGACCACGACAAGCAGGCCAAGTCCTTTTCCGGCGGCTGGGTCATGCGCGCCCACCTCGCCCGCCTTCTCGTCAGCGAGCCCGCGCTGCTCATGCTCGACGAGCCGACCAACCACCTCGATCTCGAGGCTCTCCTTTGGTTCCAGGATTACCTGACGCGCTATCCCGGCGGCCTCGTCATCATCTCCCACGACCGCGAGTTCCTGAACGTCCTCTGCAACGGCATCCTCGAGCTGCGCAGCGGCACGCTCAACAAATACACCGGCAACTACGACGACTACCTCAACGAGAAGGAGGCGCGCAAGGAGCAGCAGGCCGCGCAGTTCAAGAACCAGCAGCGCGAGATCGCCCACCTCCAGAAGTTCGTCGACCGCTTCGGCGCCAAGGCCTCGATGGCCTCCCGCGCCAAGTCCAAGGAGAAGCAGATCGAGCGCCTCAAGGACGTCGCCGTCGAGGAGCCCTGGGAGGACCTCAAGAAGATCAATTTCCGTTTCCCGCAGCCGCCGCGCTCCGGACTCAAGGTCGTCAACGTGAAGAACGTCCGCCAGGCCTATGGCGACCACGTCGTCTACACGGACCTGAACTTCGAGGCCGAGCGCGCCCAGAAGATCGTGCTCGTCGGTCCGAACGGCGCCGGCAAGTCCACCCTCCTCAAGATCCTGGCCGGCGTCGTGCCGATCCAGGGCGGCGAGATCAGCCTCGGCAGCAACGTCGTGCCGGGCTACTTCGCCCAGAACCGCGCCGACAACCTCAAGCTCGACCTCACCGTCTTCGAGAACGTGATGGAGCTGCGCACGAACGAGAACCAGCTCACCGAGCAGCAGGCCCGCGCCGTGCTCGGCGGCTTCCTCTTCCGCAAGGACGACGTCCACAAGAAGGTCTCCGTCCTCTCCGGCGGCGAGAAGTCCCGCCTCGCCCTCGCCCGCCTGCTCGTCAACCCGCCCAACCTGCTGCTGATGGACGAGCCGACGACCCACCTCGACATCCCGTCGATCGACGCGCTCGTCAACGCCCTCAAGAACTACGAGGGCACGTTCATCTTCATCAGCCACGACGTGTATTTCATCCGCGCGCTCGCGCAGACGGTGCTGCACGTCCACTCCGGCCGGCTCACGCCCTACGCCGGCAACTACGATTACTATCTCGAGAAGTCGAAGGCCGGCAACGCCCGCGCCGCGCTCACCGCCGGCTTCACCGATGCCCGGCCGAAGCAGGCCCCGGCCGCCGCCCCCAAGGCCGCGGTGTCGGCACCCAAGAAGGCCAATCCGGCGGACATCAAGAAACTCCGCACCGAGGTCGGCCATCTCGAGGAGAAGGTCGCGACGCTCGAGACCAAGCAGAACGAGCTCACCGCCGAGCTCGAGGCGCCCGAGACCTACAACTCACCCGGCCGGGCCCAGCACCTGAACCGCGAGCTTTCCGTCCTCGTTGACCAGCTCCAGGCCGCCACCACCGCGTGGGAAACGGCCGCCGCGAAGCTGGCCGAGCTGGAGAAAGCCTGACCCGGAAAACAAAAACGGCGCCCCAGGACGCCGTTGCGAGACGGTCAGGGAGGTTCGTCCGCCTCAGTGCTGCCGGGTGAACAGGTTCTTGGCGGCCAGGAACGGGGCTGTGGTGAACGTCGGTCTGGCATCGACGACGGCCTTGGCGGCATCTTTGGCGGCATCCGCCGTGGCGAGCTCCTGCTCCCGGATCTTCACCCAGGCCTCGCGACGGGAGATGTTCTCCTCGCGCTGCGCGAGCTTGTCCTCGCGTTCCTTCAAGGCGAGACGGTCGTCGGTCAGTCCGCGGCGGGCGGCCTCAAGCAGGGCGTGGGCCCGGTCGTATTTCTCCCATGCCGCATCCAGGGCTTCCTGGCCGTTGGGCCCGCTGGTGACGTAGATCTGGTTGGCCTGCGGAGCCGGCTGACCCTGCCGGTTGTGCTCCATGAGCAGGCGCAGGCGCTGCTCGTATTCCTTCAGGCTGGCCTCCTTTTGCTGCATGGCCTCGATGTCGGTGGAAATCTGCGCGCGCAGCTTGGTGAGATGGGCCGTCTCCTGCGCGCTGTCGGATGTGTTGGGCGTGTTCATGGTGGTGTGAGAAGTGCGACCGCACCATAGCAGTCATGTTTCGCCGTGCCTAGAGGCCCGGGGGGTATTTACCCGGGGTTTACCGCCGAACGGCCGGGTTTTACCTAAATATGAAAGCCGCCCGGCGCCGGGCGGCTTTCGTCAATTGCCGCGGGGAGACCCGCCCGCGTTCACGCCCGGAACATCACGTCCTCGCGGTTGAACATCCTCACGCAGAGCGCCAGCGCCACCGCCGCATAGACGCAGGTCGAACCGAAGATGAGGCCGATGTAATTCCAGTGCCAGACGCCGGACAGCATCTCCTTGCAGACGAGCGAGAGGTTGAGGATCGGGACCAGGGCGGTCTTCGCAGTGAGCTCGATGCCGGGCAGCATGCCCATCATGGCCGGCATGATCACGACGATGATCAGGGGCGAGACATAGCTCTGCGCCTCCTTGTAGCTCTTGGCGAAAAGCGAGATCGTGAGCAGCAGGGCGGCAAACAGCATCGCGACCGGCGCAACCATGGCGAAGACCCCGAAGATGCCGAGCGGGTCGATCGAGGGCATCATGCCCGCCGCCGCCTTGGTGGCGCCGGCCGCGGCCTGGCCCACGGCCACGGTCTGGGTGCCGCCCGCAAACAGGCTTCCGCCGACCGCCAGGCTGATGCCGGTCGAGAGCAGGGTCAGGCACATCGTGGCGATCGAGGCCGTCATCACCATGAGGAACTTGCCGAGGACGATGTTCACGCGGTGCACCGGGCTGCACAGCAGGGTTTCCATCGTGCCGCGCTCCTTCTCGCCCGCCGTCAGGTCGATGGCGGGATACATGGCGCCGGTAAAGCACAGGATGATGATGATATAGGGAATCAGGCCGCCGATGAGGTTGCCGCCCACCTTCTCGGGCGGGGCGACGTTCTGGCGCTTCACCTCGAAGGGTTTCACCACGTCGGCCGGCAGGCCGCGGTCGGTGAGGCGGCTTTCGACCGTCTTCTCCCGGAGATCCCGGAAGAAGCGCTCGACCGCGGTCACGCCGAGGCTGGATTTCATCTCTCCTTCATAATGGTAGAGCGTGACGGTTTGCGGCGACCCGGCTTTCAGCGCGGCCTCGAAGCCCGCGGGAATCTCCACCGCGAGGCGGATCTTCTTCTCCGAGACCAGCTGCTTGTAGTCGCCGCCCGAGGCGACGATGCGGAAGCGCTTGTCCGCCTTGAGCGCGGCCATGACGCCCGGGGAATCCTCGCCGCCGAGGATGACGATGGGCGAGGCCTCGTCCCGCGCGGCCTTGATGACCTTGGACATGATCGTGCCGACGCCAAACATGATCAGGGGCATGAGGATCGTCGGGATGACGATCATCGAGATGATGGTGCGGCGGTCACGGAGCGAATCCTTCAGCTCCTTGAGATAGACGGTGATGATGTGGTGCCAGTTCATGAGGGGTCCTCAGTTTTTCATGGCGGCGATGAGCGCCGCCTCGCCGCCGACGGCCTTGACGAAAATCTCCTCCATGTCCTTTTCCCCGTAGCGGGCCTGGAGCTCGGCCAGCGTGCCCTCGGCCACGAGCCTGCCGCCGTGGATGATGCCGATGACGTCGCACAGTTTCTCGACCTCGCTCATCACGTGGGTGGAGTAGATGACGGTCTTGCCGCGGTTGCGGCACTCGCGCACGAACTTGACGATCGAGCGGGCCGTCATGACGTCGAGACCGAGGGTCGGCTCGTCGAAAATCATGACCGCCGGGTCGTGGATGAGAGTGCGGGCGATGGAGGTCTTCTGCTTCATGCCGGTCGAGAACTTGTCGCAGCGCCGGTCGAGGAACTCGTGCATGTCGAGCTCGTCGGCCAGCTGCTTGATGCGAGCCTTGAGGGCCTCCTCGCCGAGGCCGTTGAGCTCGCCGAAGTAGGTGATCATCTCGCGGGCGGTCAGCCGGCCGTAGAGGGCGGTGCTCGCGGCGAGGAAACCGACGTGGGCGCGCACCTGCACGCCGGCGGTCGCCACGTCGTGGCCGGCCATGGTGGCCGTGCCGCTGGTGGGTTGCAGCAGCGTGGCGAGCATGCGGAGCGTCGTGGTCTTGCCCGCGCCGTTGGCACCGAGCAGGCCGTAGATCTGCCCGGGGCGGCAGGTGAAGGACACGTTCTCGACCGCGGTGATGACCCCGCGCTTCTTGTCCTTGAAGGTCTTGGTCAGGTTATGGGCTTCGATCATGTTCGGAGTTGTTGTTGTTTAACCACAGATGGACACGGATTCACACAAATAGGGATCAGAGAATCACCCGTTCCCATTCCAACTTGGCACGTTTGAAATTGACGATCAGGCCGACCTTGAGGCCGGTGATCCGGAGATAGTTCAGCATCTGGCCCCGTTCGAGATCAGTGATGCGCTCGATGACTTTGGTATCCACAATTACAGCCTGACCGGCGATCAGATCGGGAATGAATTCGCCGACCGTCACCGCCTTGTAGTCGACTTGAAAGCGTCTCTGTTGGTCGCAGGAAATTCCCTTCAGCCCGAACTCCACCACCAAGGCGTTTTCATAAGGCTTCTCGGGCAAGCCGTGACCAAGCGTGTTGAGCACCTCCATCGCGCAACCAATGATGGCGAACGTCAGCTGGGCGTGGGGCCCGTCATATCTGTGTGCATTTGTGTCCATCTGTGGTTGGTTCGTCACAGGCTCATGCGCTCGCGAAAGTCCTGCGCCTGGCGGCGGGAGAGTTCAACCTTCATCCCGCCCTTCAGCTTCACCAGCAGGCCGCCGCTGAACCAGGGCTCGATGCCCTCGACCCACGCGAGGTTGATGACCTGCTTGCGGTTGGCGCGGAAGAAGCTCTTCGGGTCGAGCCGCTCCTCCATCGCCGTGAGCGAGCGGAAGAGCTGCGGCTTCTGGTCGTCGAAGTAGAGGCGCGTGTAGTTGCCCTCCGACTCGAGCAGCCGGAGGTGCTTCACCGGCACGAACCAGCAGCGGTCGCCCTCGCGGACGAAGACCTTGTCCTCCAGCGTCAGCCGGTGCGTCGCGGTGCCCGGCTCGAGCGGCGCCGCGGTGCCGCGGGGCCGCAGCTTCTCCAGCGCGGCGACCAGCCGGTTGGGGTCGACCGGCTTGAGGAGGTAGTCGAGGGCGCTGAACTCGAAGGCCTTCACGGCAAACTCGTCGTAAGCCGTGGTGAAGATCACCTGGGGCAGCGGCGGCTCGAGCCGCTCCAGCAGGCTGAAGCCGTCGGCCCCGGGCATCTGCACGTCGAGGAAAAGCAGCTCGGGCTTGAGCACGCCGATCTTGGCCAGCGCGTCCTCCACGTCCACGGCCTCGCCGACGATCTCCAGGTCGGCATGGGCCGCGAGCAGGCGACGGAGTTCGTTGCGCGCGAGACGCTCGTCGTCGACCAGGAGGACCTTCATCGGGCGGGCGGGTTGAGGGGGATCAGGACGTCGGCCGTGACGCAGCCGGGCGGCTCGGCCAGCAGGGTGAGCGTGGCCCGCTCGCCAAAGAGGAGCTTGAGGCGCTCGGAGGCGTTGCGCAGGCCGACGCCGGTGGAGGAACCGGCGCGCGCGGCGGCCGGGCTGGCGGGGGCGGAAAGGTCGCCGGGATTGGTCACGCGGATGTTGAGCGCCGCGCCCTCGAAGCGCGCCGCGATGACCAGCTCGCCGCCCTCGCGCCGCGAGGAAATGCCGTATTTGACGGCGTTCTCGACCAGCGTCTGCAGCAGCATCGGCGGCACCGCCAGGACGCCGGCCCGGACGCTCTCGGCGACATCCCACCGGACCCGCAGGCGGTTCTCGTGCCGGATCTGCTCGAGCGCGAGGTAATCCTCGACGATACGGATCTCCTCCTCGAGCGGCACCGTCTCCTGCTGGCCGGACTGCAGCGAGTAGCGCAGCATGTTGGCGAGGCGCGTCACCGCCTCGCGGGCGCGCGGGGCGTCCTCGTCGATCAGCGCGCGCAGGCTGTTCAGGGAATTGAAGAGAAAATGCGGGTTGACCTGGGATTTCAGCGCGCGGAGCTCGGCCTCCTTGACGGTCGCGGCGAGCCTCAGCTGTTCCAGCTGCAGCCGGTTCAGCCGCTCGAACAGGTGGTAGAAAAAGTAGATGCAGAGCCACCCGATCATCATAATGGTGCCGTTCACCAGGCTTGAGGTCATCAGCAGCCAGAGGGGAAATCTGGCCGGCATGTCGAGCCGGAGCAGCATGATATCAATCCCGAAACCCAGCACCGTCCAGACGGTCGACATCACCAGCGCCATCCCGATGATGCGCGGGATGAGCGGCCGCCAGCCCAGGTCCTTCCAGCCCCAACGCGTCAGGTAGATCCGCGCAAAATGGGTGATCAGCATGCCCTCCGCGATCACCCGCACCAGCGACATGACGATATCAGACTGCGTGGCCTTGCTGGCGGTGTCCTTGTCCCGGAACAGGGCGATGAAGACGACCTGCAGGACCAGGAAAAACATCCAGCCGCCCGCCTGGCAAAGCACGTAGAGGCGCTCCTTGGCGCGCTGCAGCCGGGCGGAGGTGTCCGTCGCGAGGTCCATTTTCACGCGCGAGCGAACCATGCCCGCCGGGGTCACGGCAAGAACGTCCGGGGTGGCGCGGGCGGCGGGCGGGGCGAGGGACATGGCCGCAGGCTGCCGCCCCGCCCGGCGCGGTGCACGTGCCGATTGGACGAGCGGCCCCGCCGCGGGATGAGCGGACGCCGCCGGGGTTGCCATGCCGCCGGGAACTGTCTTCATGTCCGCACCGATGAACAGCTGGTTCGCCCAAAACACCGATTACTTGCTGTTCCTGCTGCTGACGGCCGGCCTGTGGCTCGGGCTGGGCGTGTGGTTGCACCGCACCGGCCGGCTCCCGAGCCTCCCCAAGGTCATCTGGCTCCTGCTCGCGGTGGTGACCCTCGGCGGCTGGTGGGGAGTCGACCGCGCCGGCTACCACGCCCAGGACGCCATCCGCCGGCAGGTCGAGCTGCTGGTGCCGTTCTACGTGGAGGAATTGCAGCAGATCGGCCATGCCCGCCTGCCCGACAATCCCCCGCCCGGCGACCCGCTTTATGAACGCCTGATCCAGACGGAAATCAGCTGGCTGAAGCTCAACCCGGCCATCGCCGACATCTACACCTTCCGGCGGCGCGCCGACGGCGCGATCTTCCTGCTGGTGGACTCCGAGACCGACTATGACCGCAACGGCCGCATCGAGGGCGACACCGAGGCGCGCACGGAACCGGGCGAGGTTTACGAAGGGCTCACCCCCTCCCTCACCCGGGCCTTCCGGGGCGAGTTCATCTTCGACGAGGACATCGTCGAGGACCGCTGGGGCAAGTGGATCAGTGTGTTTGCCCCCCTGCGCAACCCGGCCGGCGCGGTCGAGGCCGTGCTTGGCGTGGATTTTGACGCCACCCAGTGGCTGGAGCAGCGCGCGCGCGCGCGGCTCATCGCGCTCCTGCGCCTCGGGGCCGCGATCCTGCTGCTGACCAGCCCGGCCGTGCTCATCGCCATCCTGCGGCACGACCTGAAGCGCCGCCGCGAGGTCGAACAGCAACTGCGCGACCAGGTGGAGCTGCGCCGCATGATCTTCGACCACGCCCCGGGCGGGATCTCCCTGTCCGACCTGAACCTCCGGCTGGTGGAGGTCAACGACACTTACTGCCGCATGCTCGGCTACACCCGGGAAGAACTGCTGCAGCTCAGCTTCGTCCAGATCACCCACCCGGACGACGTGGAAAAAACCCTGGCCCTGAACCGTCGGATCGCCACGGGCAGCTCGCCCGCGGAGCAGCTGGAGAAGCGCTACATCCGCAAGGACGGTTCCTCCATCTATGTGGTGCTCAACGTCGGCCTCATCCGCGACGAGCACGGCGCCCCCCGCTTCTTCGTGGGCCAGGCCACCGACATCACCGAGCACCGCCTGGTCGAGTCGGAGCTGCAACTACGGCAGAAGCAGCTCGCGACCATCCTGGCGCACGCTCCGCTCGTCCTTTACGCGATCGACGCCCAGGGCGTCTTCACCCTTTCCGAGGGCGCCGGGCTCGCCGCCATCGGCCGCGAGCCGGGCGAGGCCGTGGGCCATTCCGCCTTTGATCGCTACGCCGCCCGGCCCGACATCCTCGGCGACATCCGCCGGGCGCTCGCCGGCGAGACCTTCACGGTCCAGCGCGAGATCAGCGGGGTTTTCTTCGAGACCCGGTGCATGCCGCAGCGCGACCCGGACGGGCGCATCTCGGGCATGATCGCGCTCTCCATCGACAACACCGACCGCCAGGCCGCGGCGCGGGAACGCGAGAAGATCGAGCACAAGCTGCTCGACGTGCAGAAACTCGAGAGCCTGGGCGTCCTCGCCGGCGGCGTGGCCCATGATTTCAACAATCTGCTCACCGCCATCGTCGGCAACGCCAACCTGGCCCGGCTCACGCTCCCGCCCGGCTCGCCGGTGACCGGCAACCTCGACCAGATCGAGCAGGCCTCGCAGGTGGCCGCCGGGCTTTGCCAGCAGCTCCTCGCCTACGCCGGCCGCAGCCGCCTCGATCCGCGGGCCACGGACCTCAACGCCCTCGTCCGTGAAACCACCGACCTGCTCCGCCTCTCGGCCGGCAATCACGCCCAGCTCCGGTTCAACCTCGCCCCGGAACTGCCGGGCATCCTGGCGGATGCGACGCCGATCCGGCAGATCCTGCTCAACATCGTGCAGAACGCCGCCGAGGCCATCGGCCGCCGCGACGGCCTGATCGAGCTGACCACCCGGCTGCAGCCCCTGGACGCCGCCTGGCTGGCCGAGGCCAGCACCGGCCAGCAACTGCCGGCGGGCACCTATGTGTGCCTCGAACTGGCCGACAACGGCCCCGGCCTCGACCGGGAGACACGGGCCCGGATCTTCGACCCCTTTTTCTCCACCAAGGGCAGCGGCCGCGGGCTCGGGCTGGCCGCCGCGCTGGGCATCATGCGCAGCCACAAGGGCGCGCTCCGGCTGGTGAGCGAACCCGGCCGCGGCGCCGTCTTTACCCTCGCCTTTCCCATCAACGACCAGCCGGCGGCCCCGCCCCCGGTGGCCCCGGCCGTCCCGGCCGCACGCACCTGGCGCGGCAGCGGCACCGTCCTCATCGTCGACGACGAGCAGACCGTGCGCGCCACCGCGGCCCAGATGATCGCCTTCTACGGATTCACCGTGAAGCAGGCCGAGTCCGGCCAGCAGGCCCTCGACTTCCTGCGCCAGCGCGGCAGCCGCTTCGATCTCGTGTTGCTGGACCTGACCATGCCGGGCATGGACGGCTACGCGACCTTCACCGCGATCCGCCAGCTGCAGCCCGACCAGCGCATCGTCGTCTTCAGCGGCTACAGCGCCCAGGACGCCAAGCAGCGGTTCGCCGGCCAGAACCTGAACGGCTTCCTCCAGAAACCGTTCAGCACCGACTCGCTCCGCGAGGTGCTGCGCGCCGCCACCATGAACTGATCCGCGCATGAAGTCCTCCGTCGTCGTCGTCGGCAGTTTTGTCCAGGACCTGGCGTTCTACACGAAGAACTTCCCGCGGCCGGGCGAGACCGTGGTCGGCGACTTCCGGCCCGGCCCCGGCGGCAAGGGCTTCAACCAGGCCGTCGCGGCCGCGCGCGCGGGCATCCCCGCGCAGTTCATCGGCGCGGTCGGACCCGACGGCGCCGCCGCGCGCGTCCGGCTCTTCGCCCGAGACGCCGGCCTTCATGTTCACCTCGTCGAGAAACCCAAGCACGCGACGGGCGCCGCCGCCATCACGGTCAACGGCGCCGGCCAGAACCACATCATCATCTCTCTCGGCGCCAACCTCGGCCTCAAGCCGCGCGACATCCCCGGGCCGCTGCTCGCGCCCGCCCAGGTCGTCGTCTGCCAGGGCGAGTCCGACTACGCCACCGTCGGCTGGGTGCTGCGCACCGCCCGCCGCAACGGCGCCATCACCGTCCTCAACCCCGCGCCGATGCGCCCGGAGTTCGATCCCGCCGTGCTCCGGCACACCGAGGTGCTCATCCCCAACGAAAGCGAGTTCACCGCGCTGGTGAAACAGTGTCCGTCCTGCGCCGCGCTGCTGCGCACCGCGCCCTACAACGCCGGCGGCGAGTTCACCGAGGCCACCCTGCACGCGCTCAGCGCCGAGGCCCTGCACCGCCTCTGCCGCTGCCTGAAGGTGCCCGTCGTGATTGTCACGCTCGGCGCCCGCGGCTGCTTCGTCTCCCAGCCCGACGTTTACCTGCGCATCCACGCCCATGACGTCGAGGTGGTTGACACGGCCGGCGCCGGCGACGCCTTCGTCGGCGGCTTCGCGGCCGGGTTGGTGAAGTTCAAGCACAACATCTTCGAGGCCGCCCACTACGCCAGCGCGGTCGCGGCCCTCTCCGTCATGCAGCCCGGCACCGCCCCCTCCATGCCCATCGCGCGGGAGATCGCCCGCTTCCTGAAGAAGCGTGACCACAAGTAAAGGGGCTTCCGTCGCCCGGCCGTTGACAACCCCCGCGGGCCCCGGCCACCGTCGGCGCACCCTATGCTGACCATCCTTCGCACCGCGCGAGCGGTGCTAATCGCCTGCAGCCTGCCCGCCGCGCTGCTCGCGGAAAAACCCTTCGCCTTCGCCGACACCCCCGGCCAGCTGCCGAAGACCGTCGTCCCGCGCCACTACACGCTGCGCCTCCAGCCCGACCTGGAGCAACGCACCACCACCGGCACGACGACCATCGAACTCGAGGTGCTCTCGCCCGTGACCGAGCTGATCCTCAACGCCAACGACCTGGAGATCGTCTCCGCCGCGCTCACCGACGACCCCGCCGCGCCTCGACCGCTCGTCCCGCGCCTCGACCCTGCGAAGCAGACCCTCACCCTGCCCGTCGCGCTCGCGGCCGGGCGCCACACCGTCACGATCGCCTATCGCGGCAAGATCGGCACGCAGGCCGAGGGCTTCTTCGTCGACAAATATCCCACGCCTTCCGGCGACAAGCTCATGCTCGGCACGCAGTTCGAGCCGACCGACGCCCGCCGCGTCTTCCCGTGCTGGGACGAACCCGTCTACCGCGCCACCTACGACATCACGCTCGTCGTGCGGGAGAAACTCATGGCCGTCACCAACATGCCGGCCGTAAGCGAGAAATCCCTCGGCAACGGCTGGAAGGAGGTCGCCTTCGCCCGCACGCCCTCGATGGCCAGCTACCTGGTGGCGCTCTACGCCGGCGAGTTCGAGACCCTCGAGGGCGAGCAGGACGGCGTGAAGCTCCGCATCATCACGACCGAGGGCAAGCGCGCCACCGCCGCCTACGCGCTCGAGTCCACCAAGCGCATCCTCGCCTACTACAACGAATACTTCGGCACCCCCTACCCGCTGCCCAAGCTCGACCAGATCGCCGTGCCCAACGCCTTCGCCACCTTCGGCGCGATGGAGAACTGGGGCGCCATCACCTACATCGACACCGCGCTGCTCTTCGACCCTGCCACCAGCTCGCAGGCGAACCGCGAGGCCGTGTTCGGGGTCATCGCCCACGAGGTCGCGCACCAGTGGTTCGGCGACCTCGTCACCATGTCCTGGTGGGACAACCTCTGGCTCAACGAGGGCTTCGCCTCCTGGATGGGCACCAAGGCCAGCGACGCGCTCAATCCCGACTGGCAGCTCTGGGTCCGCGCCAGCGAGGCGAAGGAGGGCGCCCTCGCCCTCGACGCCCGCCGGACCACGCACCCGATCCAGCAGCCCATCGCGAACGAGAGCCAGGCCAACGACGCCTTCGACACCATCTCCTACCAGAAGGGCCAGGGCTTCCTCCGCATGCTCGAGGCCTACCTCGGCGAGGATGCCTTCCGCGCCGGCCTCCGGCTCTACATGCAGCGGCACAAGTATTCCAGCACCACCACCGCCGACCTCTGGGCCGCCCTTGGCACCGCCTCCGGCAAGCCCGTGGTCGAGCTCGCCGCCAACTGGACCGAGCAACCGGGCTTCCCCGTCGTGTTCGTGTCGGCCACCGGCGAGGGCGCCAACCGCACGCTCCGCCTCGAGCAGTCCCGCTTCACCGTCAATTACCCCGACGCCGCCCCGCTCACCTGGAAGGTGCCCGTCACCCTCGCCAACACCGCCAGCCTCGGCGCCCGGACCGTCACGCTCCTCGAGAAATCGCCCGTCACCGTGCCCTGGCCCGCCGGCACCGGCACCGCGAAGTCCAACGTCGGCAACGCCGGCTTCTACCGCGTGCTCTACGACGACGCGCTCACCGACGCCCTCCGCCGCGAGATCACCCGCCTGCCCGCCACGGACCAGCTCAACCTGCTCGGCGACACGTGGGCCCTCAACGAGGCTGGCCGCCTCTCCACCACGGCCTGGCTCGGCCTCGCGGAGCAGCTCCGCGCCAGCCCGAGCCAGCCGGTCTGGGAACACCTGCTCGGCAAAATCGCCCTGGTCGACCGCCTGCAGCTCAACCAGCCCGGCCGCCGCGCCTTCCATGCCTGGGCGGCCCAGCTGCTGGCCCCGCCCTTTGCCCGGCTTGGCTGGGAGGCCAAGCCCGGCGAGTCCCCGCTCGACGCGGCCCTCCGGCCCAAGCTCATCGCCGCACTCGGCACCTACGGCGACCGCGCCGTGATCGACGAGTGCACGCGCCTCTGGACGGCCTTCCTCGCCGACCCGGCCACCGTGCCGGGCAACATCCGCGCCGCCGTGCTCGCCGTGGTCGGCCGCTACGCCACGCGCGAAACCTACGACCAGCTGCACGCGCTGGCCCGGGACGCCAAGACCACGCAGGAGAAGCGCCGCGCCTATGCCGCCATGCAGGCCGTGCTCGACCCGGCGCTCGCCGCCGAGACCCTGGCCCTAACCCTCGGCAAGGAGCTGTCCACCTCCGAGGCCGCGCGCAACGTCGCGCTCGTCGCCGCCAACGAACACCCCGACCTCGCGTGGGAATTCACCCAGGCCAACACCGACGCGCTGCTGCAGCGCACGACCTTCTTCGGCCGCAACGTCTTCCTGCCCGGCATCGCCCAAGCCTCGACCAATGCCGCCCGCGCCACCGAGCTCGAGGAGCTGGTGCGCGCCAAGCTGCCGGCCGACGCCTTCGCCGAGGCCGCCAAGGGCGCGGACCTGATCCGCCTGCGCGCGCTCATGAAGCAGCGCGAACTCCCCGCCATCGACGCGTGGATCAAGGAACGGGTGAAGCTGCCCGAATAATTCCGAACCATGGTCAGGCTGCGCGCCAAGCTCTACAAGGTTGCGCTCGTCCGCTGGGCCGACGTGCCGAAGGCCGCCGTCGCCCCGCTTGACCTGCCCGCGGCCGACATCAGGGGCGCGATCAAGGGCTGGAACGCCCTGCTGCGTTTCAACGACGACCTCGACCGCGTCACGCTCTTCAACAGCAGCAGGCGCGGCCACTACAAGGTCGCCTTCAAGGTCGAGCTCCTGAAGGCCGCCGTGGTGGACGCGGGCGACACCGTCGAGTTCACGCTCGAACGCGACACGGCCTCGCGCGAGCCCGACCTGCCGGAGAAGATGGCGCGCGTGTTCCGCACGCGGCCCGAATTGCGGGCGCGCTGGGCGGCCCACAGCGTGGCGATCCGCCGCCAGGTGGTGCGCTACATCGAGCAGGCCAAGGGCGCCGAGGTCCGCGCCAAGCGCTGCTGGATCTTCCTCGAGCGCCTCGCCGAGACCGGCAAGCTCGGCGGCTGAGGCCGGGCAGCACACTTCGACCGAATCGCCGCCGGCACAGCGCCAAACTAGCCATCCGGCCCATGGCGCTGCCGTGGAAGCGGAATATAGTGGGGGCGTCATGAACACCAGCTGCCCGACCGCTCCCCTTTCCGCCACCACCACCGCCCTGCCTGCGCCGGCCCGCGCGAGCCGCGGCCTGTTCGCTTCGTTGGAGCGGCTCATCAACACCGCCAGCTTCGTGTCCGTGGACCTGACCGACACCGTCTTTGTCTCCCTGCACGAACAGCGCGACCGCGAGTCGCGGGGCTACATCAATTATTTGGAATGAAGCCCGAGCCCTTCGGGTCGAAGAGTTTCCTGGCGTAGAAAGGCACGTATTGGGTGATCCCCAGCACGCCGAGCACAAACAGGCTGTCACGGTAGGGCCCGCCGAGGAAGATGCCGAGGATGCCGCAGGCTTCCGCCAGCGCGAGGCCCACGATGAAAAGCACGAAGGCGCGGTTCGGGTCCGTGGCCCGCGGCAGCACCAGCCAGCGCAGGACGATGCTCACGAACAGCGGCACGAGGCCGATCAGGCCCTGCAGCGGGTTCTCGCGCGAGACCGGCGGCAGCGGCTTGCCCTGCGCGAGGAAAAGATAGAGCAGCACCAGCCCGCCGAGGAGCGAGGCCCAGAGGATCCACCAGATCAGGAGGCGCGCCTTGATCTTCTGGTCGTCGTAGCCGGGCATCATGCGCCGATGGGGTGCCAGGTGGTCTTGAACTCGAGGGTGTCGCGCAGCTCGTAGAGGCTCTGCGCCTTGTCGGAGAACCAGTCGACCGGCTCCTCGGCCTTCATGAGCTTGACGCGCTTCACGCTCTCGGCGGCACCGAGCTTGAGGGCCTTGCGCTCCTCGGCATTCGCCACGCCGGCAATGGCCCGCAGGTGCGTGTGCGTGGCGAAGGTCGGCACCATCTCCTTGCGGTAGCCGGTGAGCAGGTTGACCACGCCGCCGGGCAGGTCGCTCGTCGCGAGCATCTCGCCGAGCACGATGGCCGGATAGGGCTGCGCCGTGGACGCGAGGGCAACGACGGTGTTGCCGCTGGTGATGGCCGGGGCGATCAATGACACGAGCGCCAGCAATGGCGCCTCCTCGGGGGCGAGGATACCCACGATACCCATGGGCTCGGTGACGGTGAAGTTGAAGTGCGGCGAGGCGACGGGGTTCACGTTGCCGAGCACCTGCTCGTATTTGTCGGCCCAGCCGGCGTAGTAGATGAGGCGGTCGATCGCCGCGGTGATCTCCCTCGCGGCGGCGGACTTCGACGCGCCGCCGACGGCGAGGGCGTCGGCCATGTCGGCCTTGCGCGCCTCGATCATCTCGGCGAGCCGGTAGATGATCTGGCCGCGGTTGTAGGGCGTGCGTTTCGCCCAGCCCGGGCCGGCTTTGGCGGCGGCCTCGACGGCGTTGCGCAGGTCCTTGCGGGTGCACTGCGGGATGTTGGCGTGGAAGTTGCCGGCGGCGTCCTTCAGCGGGAAGGTGCGCGCGCTCTCGGAGCGGATGAACGCGCCGCCGACGTAAACCTTGGGGGTCTTGGTGATGGGCAGACGGGACATGGGAGGAGTGGGTGGGCTCAGGCCGCGGCGGGCGGCGTCTCACCCTGCAGGTAGGTTTGTTCCTTATAGCGCAGGGCGAAGAAGATGAAGATCACCGAGGCCGCGATGGAGATGCCGGCGTAGAAGTTGTAGTAGGCGGGACCATGGAGCTTGGTCGTGCCGTCCGGATTCGCGATGAACCAGTGCACGCCGGCGGCGAACAGGTTGCCGAGCGAGATGGACAGCAGGTAGAGCGCCTGGACGATGGACTTCAGGTGGCGGGGCGCCTGGGTGTAGGCGAACTCGAGCGCGGTGATCGAGGCCATCACCTCTCCGGCCGTGAGCAGGATGTAGGCGGGGATCTGCCAGCCGATGCTGAGCTTCACCCCGGCGAGGATCTGCGACTCGATCCACGCGCTGATCATGAAGGACAGGCCGATGGTGAAGATGCCGAGGCCGATCTTGCGCAGCGGCGTGAGCGTCCAGACCAGGTTGATCGCCGGGTAGACGGCGTATTGGAACAGCGGGATGAACGCGACCGTGAGGATGGCGTTGACCACCTGGATCTGGGAAGAGAGCAGCATGAAGCTGAAGCCGAAGACCGAAACCTCCAGGTTCATCTTCTCGGCCTGGGCCACCCACTCGCTGCCGCTCTGGTCCCAGAGGGCCCAGAATGCGATCATGAACATGAAGATCAGGGCGAGCCGGCCGAGCGCCCTGGCGCTTTCCCAGTTGAAGGTGTCGCGGATGAAGTTCTGCCCGCCCGGCGGGATGTGCGCGAACTTGTGGCGGCCGCTCCAGAAGACATACGTGGCCAGCAGCATCAGCACCGCCGGCAGGCCGAAGGCCGGGCCGGCGCCGTATTTGGCGAGCAGGATCGGGATGACGTAGATGGAGACCGACGAACCCGCATTGACCGCAAAATAGAACCAGCCGAACGCCCGCGAGAGCAGGTGCTTGTTGTCGGAGCTGAACTGGTCGCCGACGTGCGACGAGACGCAGGGCTTGATGCCACCCGCGCCGATGGCGATCAGCGTCAGGCCGATGCTCAGGCCGGTGCGCGTGTGGTCGAGGGCCAGCACCACGCTGCCGGCGCAATAGACGAGCGACAGCCAGAGGATCGTGCGGTATTTGCCCAGGAAGGCGTCGGAGACGATCGCGCCGAGGGTCGGAAAAAAATAATTCGCCGACAGGAAGAGGTGATACCACTTGTTCGCCTCGTTCTCGGACATCGGCGCCACGGCGCCGGAGCTGTCCATGAGATACTTTGTCATGAAGACGAACAGGACGGCTCGCATCCCGTAGAAGTTGAACCGCTCGGCGGCCTCGTTGCCCACGATGTAGGGGATGCCCGGGGGCATCGTGGACATTTTCTGGGGGGCGGTGAGATACGGGGGGTTGGCCATGTGAAGGGGAAAGGCGCCGGGGCTCAGACGAGTTTGCAGTAATCGAGCAGGCCCTGGCGGCCACCCTCGCGGCCGAAGCCGGACTCCTTGTAGCCGCCGAAGGGCGACGTGGGGTCGAACTTGTTGTAGGTGTTGGCCCAGACGACGCCGGCCTTGAGCTCCGTCGACATCTTCAGGATGCGCGAGCCCTTGTCGGTCCACACGCCGGCGCTGAGGCCGTAGGCGGTGTTGTTGGCCTTCTCGACCGCCTCCTCGACGGTGCGGAAGGTCAGCACGCTGAGCACGGGGCCGAAGATCTCCTCGCGGGCGATGCGGTGGCTCATCGAGACCCCGGAGAACACGGTCGGGCGGAAATAATAGCCCTTCGCCGGCAGTTTGCAGGCGGGCTGGAACATCGTCGCGCCCTCCTTCACGCCGGCGGCGACGAGGCGCGTGATGGTGGCGAGCTGTTCCTGTGAGTTGATGGCGCCGATGTCGGTGTTCTTGTCGAGCGGGTCGCCGACGCGCAGGACCTTGATGCGGGTCTTGAGCTTCGCGAGCACCGCGGCGGCGACCGTCTCCTGCACGAGCAGGCGCGAGCCGGCGCAGCACACGTGGCCCTGGTTGAAGAAGATGCCGTTGACGATGCCCTCGACGGCCTGGTCGATCGGCGCGTCGTCGAACACGATGTTCGCCGCCTTGCCGCCGAGCTCCATGGTCATCTTCTTGTCGGTGCCGGCGAGCGAGCGCATGATGATCTTGCCCACCTCGGTCGAGCCGGTGAAGGCCACCTTCGCCGCCACCGGGTGGTTCATGATGGCCGCGCCGGTGTCGCCGAAGCCGGTGACGATGTTGACGACACCCGCGGGCAGGCCGGCGTCCTGGAAAATCTCGGCGAGCTTCAGCGCGGTGATGCTCGTGGTCTCGGCCGGCTTGATGACGACGGTGTTGCCCATCGCCAGCGCGGGGGCGAGCTTCCACGCCATCATCAGCAGCGGGAAATTCCACGGGATAACCTGACCCACGACGCCGAGCGGCGCGACCTTCCGGCCGGGCGCCACGTAGTCGAGCTTGTCGGCCCAGCCGGCGTGGTAGAAGAAATGCGCCGCGGCCATCGGGATGTCGAAGTCGCGCGACTCCTTGATCGGCTTGCCGCCGTCCATCGTCTCGGCGACGGCGAATTCGCGGGCGCGGTCCTGCAGCAGGCGGGCGATGCGGTAGATGTATTTGGCGCGCTCGCGGCCGGGCATTTTGCCCCAGACGTTGTCGTAGGCCTTCTTCGCCGCGGCATAGGCCGCGTCGACGTCGGCCGCGCTGCCATGGGCGATCTCGGCGAGCTTCGACTCGTTCGCCGGGTTGATGGAGTCGAAATACTTGCCGGAGGCGGCGGGCACGAACTTGCCGCCGATGAACAGGTCGTAGCGGGCCTTCAGCTTCGGGTCGGCGGTCTCGGGCGCGGGATCGTATTCCCAGAGGTCGCCGAAGATGAGCTCGGGGGCCGGGCGGCCGGAGGAGCGGGACGCGGGACGCGTGGATTTTTTCGCGGTGAGCGTGGGCATGGGGAAAATCAGTAGGATTCGGCGGCCTCGCTGAAGTAATACGGGGCCTGGTAGGCGCCGGTGCGCTCCTTCTCGATCTGCCGGAGCAGGTCGTTGAGCAGCGAGGAGGCGCCGAAGCGGTAGCGGGTGTTGTTGAGCCACTCGTCGCCGAGCGTCTCCTTGACGGCGATGAGGAACTGCAGCGCCTGCTTGGCGGTGCGGATGCCGCCGGCGGGCTTCATCGCGATGGGCGTGCCGGTGGCGAGGTAGAAGTCGCGGATGGCCTCGATCATCACCTGGTTGTTACCAAGGGTGGCGTTGAGCGAGGTCTTGCCGGTGCTGGTCTTGATGAAATCGTTCGGCCGCAGCACGCGCATGGCGAGGAGGGAGGCGGCGCGGATGTTGTCGAAGGTCTCCAGCTCGCTGACCTCCAGGATGACCTTGAGCGTGGCCGGGCCGCAGGCCTGGACGACGGCGGCGATCTCGTCCTGCACCAGCTGGAACTCGCCAGAGAGGAAGGCGCCGCGGTTGATGACCATGTCGATCTCGTCGGCGCCGTCGGCGACCGCGGACCTCACCTCGGCCAGGCGGGTCTTGAGCGGGGCCTGGCCGGACGGGAAGGCGGTGGCGACCGACGCGATGCGGACGGGGGTGTCCTCGCCGAGCGCGCGGCGGGCATATTTGACCATCGAGGGATAGACGCAGACGGCGGCGACGGTCGGGACCCCGGGGTCGTCGGCCGGGCTGAGGGCCTTGCGGCAGAGCGACTCGACCTTGCCGGGCGTATCCTTCCCCTCAAGCGTGGTCAGATCGACCATCGAGGCGGCCAGCTTCAGGCCGAACAGCTTGGCGCCCTTCTTGATGCTGCGGGTGGTGTATTTGGCGACGCGTTCCTCGATGCCAACTTGATCGACCGTGCCGATTTCATTGAACAATCGCCGGAAAGCGGCATGAGCAGTGCCTGTCATGGTTCGTTCACTATCCGTCTTCGCCCTCCTGAAAACAACGCCAAAGTCGGCGTTTGCCGCCCTGCTGGGGCTGCTTTTGAGCCTGCCGGGCCTCGCCGAGACCGCCCCGGTTTACACCGGCCCGGTCGCGGCCGCCCAGCTGGCCGAGCCGCAAAACCAGGAGACCAGCGGGATCGCCGTGTCGCACCGCACCCCGGGGATGATCTGGACCCACAACGACAGCGGCGGCGAGCCGGTGCTGTTCGCGCTCAACGCCGACGGCTCGCTGCGCGGCAAGGTCCGCGTCGAGGGCGTCACGAATTACGACTGGGAGGAGGTGGCCTCCTTCGAGCTGGACGGAAGGGCGTGGCTGCTCGCCGCCGACATCGGCGACAACTACGCGGCGCGCAAGGGCTGCGTGCTGCACCTGATCGCCGAGCCGGACGCCGCCGCGCTTTCACCCGGCCAGGAACTCCTGCTGCGACCGGAATATTCCATCAACTTCATCTACGAAGACGGCGCCCGCGACGCCGAGTCGCTCGCCGTCGACGTGAAGGAGCGCATGATCTACGTGCTCTCCAAGCGCGAGGACACGCCGCGGCTCTACCGCCTGCCGCTCGCCCCGGCGCCGGCCAGCCAGCCCGCGGCCGCGCGTTTTCTCACGCTGGTGCCCCACCTCCCCCAGCCCACCGCGCTGCAGCGGAATGTCCGCATGCCCACGCAGGGTTTCCTCGGCTGGCCCACCGCGATGGATTTTTCCCATGACGGCACGCTGGCCCTCGTGCTCGTCTACGAGCAACCCCTGCTCTTTCCCCGCGCCGCCGGCGAAACCTGGGCCGAGGCCCTCGCCCGTGAGCCCGTGAAACTCGCCCCGCATCAATTCCCGCAGGCCGAGGCGGCGTGTTTCACGGCGGATGACCGCGCGATCCTCGTCGGTTCCGAGAAAACCATGCAGCTCCTGCGCTACGACCGGCGCTAGGCTTGCCAGTCCGGCACCCGCGCGGCAAACTGCCCCCATGAGTGAACCCGCCCGCCCCACCGAACCGCATGGCGAGCTTGTCATCCGCACCATCGCGATGCCGGCCGACACCAACGCCAACGGCGACATCTTCGGCGGCTGGCTGCTCTCCCAGATGGACCTCGGCGGCGCCATCTACGCACGCAACCTCTCCCGGTCCCGCGTGACGACCGTCGCGATCGACGCGATGACGTTCATCACGCCCGTCTATGTCGGCGACATCGTCAGCTGCCACGCGACCCTCGGCAAGGTCGGCCGCACGTCCATGCGCATCGCCGTCGAGGCCTGGGCCCAGCGCACCAAGGGCGGCGAGCTGGTCCGGGTCACCGAGGGCACCTTCACCTACGTCGCCATCGACGACCACGGCAAACCCTGGCCCGTGCACCGGACATGAGCGCCATGAAACCCCTTGGCCGCTTTCTCCTTCTGCTGGCGCTGCTGGCCGGCCGGCTGGCCGCCGCCAATGAATCGCCGCTCGCCGCCCTGCGCGCGGCCGACGACGAGCGCATCGCCGCCATGCTCGCCGCCGACCCCGTCCGGCTGGCCGCCATCCTTTCCGACCAGCTGCACTACGCCCACTCCAGCGGCTTCATTGACACCAAGGCCTCCTTCATCGAGTCGCTGGCCGGCAGGCAGGTGGTTTATGAATCGGCCGAATATGTGCAGCGCGATTTCATCCCTGCCGGACCCGGGATCGTGCTGATGAAGGGTCGGGCCCGCTTCAAAGCCGGTCGCGGCGCGGAACGGAACCTCCTCGACCTGAATTTTCTCGCCGTCTGGCGGGAGGAAGGCGGCCGCTGGCGCTTTCTCGCCTGGCAGTCCTCCAGGAACCCGCCGCCGGCGGCGAAACCCTAGCCTGCAGGGCGGGATCGCTGATCCCGCCTTTGGGCGAATGCGATAACGTTATCGAGGCGGGATCAGCGATCCCGCCCTGCAGTAACCCATAGCGCTGAGCGGCACACAACCGGCCAGATTGGCGCCGCCCGCGGCCAGGTAAAGGTGGAGCGCGCTGACCCGGCGCGCTTGCCTTAAAAAACGTCCTGTGGTCAGGCCGTTTCACCTACTGGAGCGTCTCCTTGAGTTCCTTGTAGCGCGTGCGTCCGACCGGCAAGTGCACCCCATTTTTCAGCTCGGCCTCGTAGTGGCTGCCCTCGGCCGCGTGCAAGGCTTTGATTGCGCTTTGGCGCACCAGGTAACTCTTGTGGATGCGCGTGAAATCCCGCGGCAGGATGGCCTCGAGTTTCTCCAGCGTCTTGTCGTGCAGCTCCCGCCGGCCGTCCTGCAACACCAGCTCGGAATAGTTGCCGGCCCCCTGCACGAACAGCACCGCGTCGACCGCCACCAGCTCGATGCGTCCGGCTTTCTTCACCGCCAGGTTGCGGGCCGCCGGCGCCGTGCGCGCCACCGGGCCGGCCGCCCGGGCAAACGCCTGCGCCAGCCGCTCGCGGGTAAACGGCTTCGGCACGAAATCGATCACGCCGTATTCGAACGCCTCGAGCGCCCGGTCCGTGTTGGCGGAAACGATGATGGTGTGAAACGCCGAGGCCACGCTGTGCTTGAGCAATTCCATGCCGTCCTGCCCTTCCAGGTTCAGGTCGAGCAAGGCTACGTCGACGGCGTTCTCGGCCAGCCACGCGCCGGCCTCCGCATGCGTGGCCGCCAGATGCAGTTTCTCCAGCCGGTCGGCCAGGATTTCCCGGCAGAACCGGGCCAGCCGTTGCGCCACGAGCGGCTCGTCTTCGATCAGGATCATCTTCATGAGGTTCCTCCCGCGCCGGCCGGCACCCGCCAGCTGATGACGGTTTCCCAACCTTCCGCGACCGCCCGCTGGGCCAGCGTCCAGTCGCCGGGAAAACTTTCCTCCAGTCGCGCCTTGATATAGCGCAGGCCGGTGCCGCCCACCGGCCGCCCGGTCAGCTCCCGCATGCGGCCCGGGGAAAGAAAAACATAGTCCACCCCGCCCGCCCCGGGCCTCGCCGTGAGCCGGAAGGCCGCACCGGCTTCCGCCTGCTGGTGAACCAGGCCGTTTTCGATCAGGGTGAGGAACAGCGCCGGCGGCACCAGCGCCTCCTCATCCTCCCCCGTGGCCGCCAGCTCCAGCGCTCGTCCCGTTCGCCGGCTGATGACCTTCAGGTGCGCGCGGCAGAGGTCCAGCTCGCGCTTCAGGGGCACCAGCCGCTCACCTGACATCAGCGCCAGTGATCGGAACTCGGCGGCCAGGTCGTTGATGAATTCCACCGCGCCCTTCGGGTCCTGCTCAATCACCTCCGCCACGGCCGTAAGCGTGTTAAGCAGGAAATGCGGCTGCAGGTTTTTCTTCAGCAGTTCGGTTTCCATGCGAGCGGCGGTCAACTGCGCCTCCCGGGCGCGGCGGCGCTCCGCCTGCACCTGGGCGCCGGCCGCGGCGAATACCAGCAGCACCAGCCCCTCGATCATCAGAAAGAAGGCCGGATCGAGAAAGACGCGCCGGTCCGTCCGCACGATCAGCAGCGCCGCGGCCACGCCCGCCAGCGCCAGCCGGGCCCCCGGTCGGCGCTGCAGACAGGCCCAGCCGGTTATGGCCAGTGCCACCACCAGCATGGCCCGGCAGATCCAAAGCACCTTCAGCTCGTAGATTGACGAGACCTGCCACGCCAGCGCCAGCAACGGCACCAGCACACCCAACCACCAGATTTTGCGTGGCACGACAAATTGCTCCAGCAGCAGCCAGATCAGCAGGAAGCTCGCGCCCGTCAGCGTCCAGGTGATGGCCAGCAGCCGCGGATAGTGCCAATCGTAGGCGTAGGGATAAAGCCACCGGACCGCGATCAGTCCGTAGAAAACCGCCAGCACCAGGCTCACCAGGCTCACCAGCCACAATGCGCGCCGCCGTTCGATGAACTGAAAAAAGATCAGGCTGGTCGCCGCCATCAGCAGTGATCCGACGGCGCCGATCAGCGGGAAGACCGGTTGCAGGGTTTCCTCGCGCAGCCGTTGCGCGAAGTTCACCGGTTGAAAACCGGCGCTGAATTGCGGTGCGGGAAAATTGTAGTGATACGTGGACATCCGCACCGCCAGAACATGCCTTCCCTTGTGGCGAAGCGCCTCCGGAATCTGCACCAGGTGGTCGAGCGGCCCGGGCACATCGCTCGCCCGATCCGTCCCGACCACACCACCGGCAGCCAGTCGGTGGCCGTCGAGAAACAGCTCGAAGCTGTAGACCGAGGAGAAAAACAGCCCGTCGATCGGCACCCCGTCCCGCTTGTCCGGCCAGACATAGGCGTAACGCGGCTCCATCCCTCCCGACATCAATCCCGTGGGCGGCGACATCCGGATCCGGACCCAGAATACCCCCCGGCGCGCGGGGAAATCAGAAACCCTGATTGGCGTCCAGTCCGAGTCATCCCAGTCGGGCGCCGCCCAGCGGGGATCGTCGCCGTGTTTCAACCTTATATCCTCCCGGGCCGGCTGGGCCTGCGCCGCCGGCAAAAATCCGGCAACCACGCTCAGGATTAACCAAAGGGGACGCAACCGCATGCCCGAATGGTGAGCGACACGCTCCGGCGGGTCCATGCGTTTCCCGCGCCGTTCACGGACGTTATGAGCCGTTCACCCGGGAGCCACCCGCCCTTCACTGGGGGCACGAGCCGTTCACCCGCGCAAATTCGAAACCGGCCTGCCGTCCGCCCAGCCTGATCACGTCAGACGAAACCATCCATTAAACCTCGTTTCCTCGCTCCCATGAAAAGCAACCTCCTCCGCTCCACCCTCGCGCTGCTCGCGCTTTGCTCCGTCATCCATCTTCCCGCCGTTGAACTCGCCGTCCGTGAGATTCCGGCCCTCATCCAGGCCAACGGCACCACGGTGTCGACCGGCACGGCCCGCATCATGGTCTCGGCCCGCCTGGGCGCGCCCAACGCGGTGCTGCCCGATGGCAGCTGGCTATACAACGGCTACACGGCCCGCCGGGCCGACCGGGAAGTGATGCCCAACGCCACGCTGGTGGTGCGCTTCGCCGGCAACCGGGTCTCCCGCCTGACCCTCGCCGATAAAATCACGGTCACGGCCCTGCGCCAGGCGCCCCGCCGATCGGTGAGTGAACAATTGCTTGCCGTCCGGTAAACGGCAGGAAGTTGATGCAGTTGGGCGGACCATGGCGAGAACGGTGCCATGGTCCGCTTTTTTGGGCCGGGCTCCATTCAGTTCGGTCCGTTTCCGCCGGCACACCCCCCCGCCGGGTTGACGCCGCCTGGGTCGTGGCCCACCTTGGCCGGCCGTGTCCAAGATTCCCGCCCATCCCGATGCCGCCCGCGGCGCCCTGTCCGCCGCCAGCGGCTTCCTGATCTGGGGCCTCGTGCCCGTCTATTGGAAGCAGCTGCAATCCGTCGCCGCGCTGGAACTCATCACGCACCGCATCGTCTGGTCGCTCGTCTTCCTGCTCGGCGTGATCGCGTGGCAGGGCAACTTCCCGGCGCTGCGCGCCGCCTTCAACAGCCGGCGCCTGGTCGGCCTGAATCTCCTGAGCAGCCTGCTGCTCGCCGCCAACTGGACGGTCTATGTGTGGGCGGTGAACAACGGCCATGTCATCGAATCCAGTCTCGGCTACTTCCTCGTGCCCCTGGTCAACGTCGCGCTCGGCTCGCTGCTGCTGCATGAGCGCCTGCGGCGGCTGCAGTGGACCGCCATTGGTTGCGCCGCGCTCGGCGTCGGTTTCCTGCTGGTCCGCGCCGGCCATGTGCCCTGGATCGCCCTTACGATCGCGGCCACCTGGGCGGGTTACGGCCTGCTGAAGAAGAAGTCCGAACTGGGCGCCATCACCGGGCTGGCGGTCGAGACCCTGCTGCTGTTTCCGGCCGCCGCCGGCCTGCTGCTCTGGTGGAACCACACCGGCACGGGCGCCCTGGGCCGGGTCGACGCCTGGCACCATGCTCTGATCCTGTTCGTGGGCGTGCTCACGGCCATACCGCTGCTGATGTTCGCCTACGGCGCGCAGCGCATCCGCCTGACCACGCTCGGCCTGTTGCAATACCTGGCGCCGAGCGTCCAGTTCCTGCTCGGCTATTTCCTTTATCGCGAACCGTTCGACGCGGCGCGCCTGCAGGCCTACGCGTTCATCTGGTGCGGGCTCGCGCTCTACAGCGCCGACGGGTTCTGGACGCAACGCCGGCTCCTGCTCAAGTCGGTCGGCGCAGGCTGACCGGGTGTGACGCGGGGAAACCTTGCCGCGGGCCGGCGCGTCGTTTGACTGCCCTCCTACCCTCATGAAAAAGCTGTCCCGTCTTCTCCTGCCCGTTTTCGCCGGGCTTTTTTCCCTCGCCGTCGCCCAGACGACCCCCGCCCCCGTCGCGGTGGCCACCGCGCCGGCTACACCCGCGGCCCCCGCCGTGGTCGACGCCTCGGCCGCCATCCCGAAGACCGGCAACGTCCGCTTCTTCGAGCTGCACGAGAAATTCCTCGCCCGCACCAAGAGCGGCCCGATCGGCGTCCTCTTCATGGGCGACTCCATCACCGAGGGCTGGGGCAAGGCCCCGCATGTCTGGGAAAAGTATTTCGGCCAATACCAGCCGGCCAACTTCGGCATTGGCGGTGACCAGACCCAGCACGTGATCTGGCGCATTGAGAACGGCGAGCTCGACGGCATCAGACCCAAGGTGATGGTCCTCATGATCGGCACCAACAACTCCGGCCAGCACACCGGCGACCAGATCGCCGACGCCGTCAAGAAGATCATCGACCTGTCCCGGGCGAAGATCCCCGGCCTGAAGGTCCTGCTCGTCGCCATCCTGCCGCGCGACGCCCGCCGCAACAACGACGGCCTGATCACCGAGGCCGCCATCGCGGACGCCGCCAAGCGCGTGGCCGCCAATGACCGCGCCAACGCCCTGCTCGCCAAGATGGACGACGGTGTGAACGTGCGCTACCTCAACACCAATGCCGTCTTCCTCGGCCGGGACGGCCGGATTCCGTGGACCATCATGCCCGACCAGCTGCATCCGACGGCTGCCGGCTACCAGCTCTGGGCCGAGGCGATCGAGAAGCCCCTTGCCGAGATGATGAAGTGATCGTGGTGGAACCTGCGCGGAGCGCAGGTTAAAGCCCGCGCGGAGCGCGGGCTCCACCGTCACTGCTTGAAATCAAGCAGCTCCATCTCGAACACGAGCGTGGCGTTACGCTTGATGGTCGGCGGCTTGCCGCGCGCGCCGTAGGCCATTTCGGGTGGCACGATCAGGATCCACTTCTCGCCCTTGTGCATCTTCTGCAGGGCCTGTTCCCAGCCCTCGATGAGATTGCCGCGACCGAGCCGGATCTTGAGCGGGGTTTTCTCGTCGGGCGACTGGTCGAAGACCGTCCCGTCGAGCAGCATGCCCTTGTAGAGCACGGAGACCTCGTTGCCGTTCACCGGCATGGCGCCCTTGGTGTCGCCCGGCTTCAGGACGATGTAGCGGAGTCCCGTGAAGGTGCGCTTGGCGTCGGGCCATTTCTTCTCGACGTATTCGACGTCCTCCATGGGCAGCTTCTCCCGCTGGGCATGCAGCGGGGCCAGGCCCAGGAGGGCGAGCATCAGGAAGGCAAGGCGGCGGAAAACAGGGGTATTCACGGTTTCTTGGTGGGTGGAATGACGCGGAAAGTAAGCGTTGGTTCCTTGGCGGTCGAGGATTCTCCGGCCGGGGCGGGCGCGGGGACCGGAGGCTTGTCGGTCTTGACCGTCGGCAAGGCCGCCGGCTGGACGGGGATCGCGGCCGCTCCATCCGTCTTCACCGTGGGCAGCGGAGCCGGGGCCGGCTGCGCCGCAAAGCCGCGCTCCAGCAGCTCCATGACCTTCAGGTCGCGGGTCTTGGAATCCGGGCTGCCCATCACGACCACGATGACGCGCCGGCCGCCGCGCTCGGCGGTGGCGGCGAGGCAGTAGCCGGCGCCGTTGGTGAAGCCGGTCTTGAGCCCGTCCACCCCCGCCACCTTGCCGAGGAGGTGGTTGTGGTTGGTCATGTCGATGACGCGGTCGGCGGTGCGCCGGCCCTCGCCGAATTTGCGCTGCCGCACGGCGGTGTATTTCGTGACGTTGGTCTCGCGCAGGAGGTAGCGGCTGAGCGCGGCATAGTCGCGCGGCGTGGTCAGGTCGCCGTCGGCGATGCGCCGGTTGGCGGGCGGCAGGCCGTGCGGCGTGCGGAAGGTGGTGTGGGCCAGACCAAGCGCGCGGGCCTTGGTGTTCATGAGGTCCACGAACGCCGCGGACGAGCCGGCGGCGGTGCGCGCGAGCGCGTGGGCCGTGTCGTTGCCGGACTGGATCATCATCGCGTAGATGAGCTCCTCGAGCGGGAAGGTCTCACCCTGCTTCAGCCAGACCTGCGTGCCGCCGATCCGGGAATCCTCGGCCGTGATGGTGACCGGCGTCTCGGGCGTGAGCGCGCCGCTCGCCAGCTTGTCGTGCAGCACGGCGAAGGTCATGAGCTTGGTCATGCTCGCCGGGGGCGAGACAATGTCGGCCTTGTCCTCGAACAGCACCTGGCCGCTCTCGGCGTCGATGGCGATGGCCCCGAGGTAGGCCGGCCGCGCTTCCTTGGCGGACGCGATGCCGGTCAGGACGGCGGCCAGCAGGAAAAGGATCGGGCGAAACTTCATGATGAGAAAGGGAAGTCGCCAAGGCAGCGGGGCGCACCGGGCCCTGCAATCAAATTTCCCGCGAGCGCCGGCTTGCGGAGGCAAAACCGGGGCGATTGACTGTTTTTGTCATGCCCCTGCCGCTCGTCGCCATCCTCTGCCCCAAGGAATTCACCTTCAGCGACCCCGCCGCCACCGTCGAGCGCGGCGTGCTCGACGGCACCGCTGAGGTGCGGACCATCGCCCTGGATTTCAACGACCCGCTGCCCGAGGCCGCGCTCGCAGCCGACGTGCTGCTGCTCTGGCACAACATTCCGATCGGCGCTGACGTGATTGCCCGGCTAAGGAACTGCCGCGCCCTCATCCGCAACGGCGTGGGCTACGACAGCGTGGACACCGCCGCGGCCGCCGCACGCGGCATCCCCGTCTGCAATGTGCCCGACTATGGCACCGAGGAGGTCGCCGACCACGCCCTCGCTTTGACCCTGGCGCTTTACCGCCAGCTTTTCCCGCTTGATGCCGAGGCCAAGCGGCTCGGCTGGAAAATCAACGTTTCCGCCAAGATGCGCCGGCTGCGCGGCCAGGTATTCGGCATCGTCGGCCTCGGCCGCATCGGCACCGCCACGGCGCTGCGCGCCAAGGCTTTCGGGTTTCGCGTGGTGTTCTTCGACCCCCACCTGGCCAACGGCGCCGACAAGGCGCTCGGCATCGAGCGCGCCGCCTCGCTCGACGACCTTCTCCGGCGCGCGGACGTCGTTTCCGTGCACTGCCCGCTCAGCGCGGAGACGCGCGGCATGATCGGCCTCCGCGAGATCGGGCTCATGAAGCCGGCGGCCTTCCTGGTGAACACCGCGCGCGGTGACATCGTGCAAAAGGCCCCCGTGTTTGCCGCGTTGCGCGAGGGCCGGCTGGCCGGGGCGGGGCTCGATGTCGTCGAGCACGAGCCGCTGCGCACCGCCGAGGAAGCCGCCACGCCGAACCTGATCGTCACCTGTCATGCCGCCTTTTGCAGCCCGGAGGGCATGATCGAGATGCGCACGACCTCCGCGCAGATCGCCCGCGCCGCCGTGCGCGGCGAGCCGGTGTGGAACCGGGTGAACTAACCGGCCCGCTTGATCGCCGGATGGGCCGCGACCAGGCCGAGCGCCTGGCGCAGGAGTGTCTTGCCCGGCTCCATGCGGTGCCAGGGCGAGGCGCCCGACGGGTGCGGCAGCGGGATGCAGTCCATGGCGTGTCCGCGGTAATCGATCCCGAGTTTCTTTCCGATAATGTCGTTCAGCGGCGCCGGCGGGATGAACTGCGTGATGGCCAGCTTGCCGACCGGCAGCACAAGCTGCGGCTGCAGCAACGCCACTTCCGCCGCGAGCCAGCGGGAGCAGTGCGCGATCTCGGACTCGTCCGGCACGCGGTCGCCGCCGGTTTCCTTCTTGCCCGGGAAGCAGCGGCATACGGCGGCGAAATAAATGCGGTCGCGCACCTCGTCCTCGCTCCAGCCGAGCGCCTCGTGAAACCACTTGAAGAGTGTCTTGCCGGCGGTCCAGGCGAACGGGCGCCCGAGCTTCGGCTCCTTGTCGCCCGGCGCCTGGCCGACGAGCAGGATGCGGCTGGCCACCGGCCGGCCGACGACCACCGGCTGCTGCATCTGCGGGCAAAGCGTGCAGGCCTGCAGCCGGACAAGGTGCGATTTCACGGCGGCAACGGAGGGCGGCATGGACGGGGAGGTTGGGTGCCCGGCCCCGGATGGAAACAAAGAAAAAGGCGGAGCCGCAAAGGGCTCCGCCTCGAAAGTTAGTTCGCTGGTGCGAACGGGGGATTAGTAGCGACCGCCGCCACCACCGCCGCCGTAGCCACCACCGCCGCCGCCGCCGCCGCGACCACCGCGACCGCCGCCGTAGCCACCACGACCGCCGCCGCCGCCGAAGCCGCCGCGACCGCCGCCGCCGAAGCCGCCAGACGGGCGCTCTTCCTTCGGACGGGCCTCGTTGACCTGCAGGGCGCGACCGCCGAGCTCGACACCGTTGGTCTTCTCGATGGCCATCTTGGCCTCATCAGGGGTGCCCATGGTGACGAACGCGAAACCGCGGGGGCGGCCGGTCATCTTGTCCATGGCGACGTAGGTGTCGGTGACGGAACCGAACTGCTCGAAGTGCGAACGGAGTTCGCCCTCGGTGGTGTTGAACGACAGGTTTCCAACGTAGAGTTTGGAATTGCTCATATGATAAATCGTAGATCCTTCGCCATCTGCCAGTCCGTTCCCACTGTGGGTTTCGAAATCATCACTTAAGCTATCGCTCAGCCTACGACTCACCAGATCCTGTCATCAAAACGCTGTCTCTAACGAGGGGCGTAAGGACGCTCAGCCGGATTCATAACGCAAGGGTAATTTTCAGGCAACATGGACAACCCGCTTGGTGGCAGGATTTTGGCCGCGTCATCGTTCCGCCCTCAGATCGCGTATTTGGTCCGGATATCCTCCGGCAGGCGCACCGCCCGGGCCGTCTCCATGGAGACCATGACATAGTCGAACCAGCCGTCGCAGCTGAGCTTCCGGTCGGCGGCGCGCTCGATCTGGAACCGCACCTTCACTCCGATCAGGGTGAACTGCTCGATCCAGGTGCGGACGATGAAGCGGTCACCCAGCCCAAGCGGACGTTTGAAGTTCATCTGGGCCGTGGCCATGAACCAGCCGTAGCCGCGTTTCTGGAACTCGGACATGGGCATCTTGTAGCAGCGCTCCATCTGGTCGAACCGGGCCGCCAGCACATAGTCCATGTAACGGCTGCTGTGCACGTGTTGATACATGTCGATGTCGTCGGGCCGGACCTGCATCTCGGTCTCGAACTTGGAATAGACCAGCCCGGCCTCCGGCAAGGGGGCGTCATTGGCGGGCGGCACGGCGGAATTCACCCGGGCAGAGTGCCGCCAGCCCCCGGGACCGGTCAAAAGAAAAGGCGCCGGCTTGCGGCCGGCGCCCGGGGGAAAACATCACTGGAACCGGCTCAGGCCCGGTGCTTGAACTCCTGGCGCAGCCAGTCGTTCAGCATCTCCTTGTCGTAGCGCAGCGGGTCGGAGGTGGGCATCGCCATGCTCGTCAGATATCCGAGATCCCGAAGCTGGCGCTTGCCCTCGCTGACCACCTTGCCCTCGGCGTCGATCAGCTTGAACTCCAGGTTCACGCGCGGGGGATAGATGTCCTTCACGATGCGGATGTCGTGGAAATTGATCCCGCGCCACGGCTCGAAGTCGCCCGCCAGATCCACATCGGTGACCGTGATCTGCAGTCGCTGGCCCTTGGCCAGATACTTGGCGCCATGTGTCACGAGATGCTCCTTGAGCTGCTCGAGCACCGCCTCGCGGCCGCGGTCGGAACCCATGTCACTGTCCTTCACATCCGTGAATTTTTCCGCGGCGACGAAGGTTACCTCGATCGCCGAAACCGGTTTTTCCGAAGCCGCGGCCACCGCCACACCGGCCGAGGCCAGACTGAGAAAAGCCAACAGGGATAGTTTTGTTTTCATAAGCGTGCTGGAATTGGAAAAAACTATCCGGTTTGGTTCCGAACACAACTTTGCCGTGGATCACCAACACCCACCAGCTTGTGGCCCGCTCGAAGGTCGGTGTTGACGATATTTAAACGGTCGTTTCATACTTTCGTATCATTAAATGAGCAACGCGGATAAAGAAACGCTGGATCGGATCTTAATAGCTGCTGAATCGCTATTTGCCGATCAGGGCTATGACGGCACGACCCTCCGCCAGATAACCCGTAGGGCCAAGGTCAATCTTGCAGCCGTCAATTATCACCACGGCGACAAGGAGAGTCTTTACTTGGAAGTGCTGCGTCGCCGGATCCAGCCGATCAACCAGACGCGCCTGGCCATGCTCGACGAGGCCGAACAGCAAGCCGGGGACCAACCGGTGCCTCTGGCCGTGCTCATGGAGATCCTCGCCGGCCCGCTTTTCGAATTGTATGCCGGACCCGACGAAAACGGCCGGCATGGCGCGCGGCT
>CBDFNB010000012.1:0-343461 GCA_965249855.1 Lacunisphaera sp. | reverse complement strand
CCGCCGGGCACCGGCGTGGTCGTGGCGAAGACGAGTCGGGCGCCGGTCTGCTTCAGGCGGGCCACGATCTGGCGGAGGTTGGCGGCGTATTCCGCGGGCGAGGCCAGCGGGCGGTTCGTCGGCCCCGGCACGATGTAGGTGCCCTTGGCATCGAGGAACTTCAGGTCATGGAGGCCGAAGTTGAAATAGACCACGTCCCACTTCCCCGCCCCGAGCCAGCCGTCGAGCTGCTCAAGCCCGAAGACGGTCGGTCCGCAGTTGTCGGGCGGACGGTGCACGTTGGCCCGGCCGGCGAAGTGCTGCCGGACCTCGCGGGTGTAGCCAATCGAGATGGAATCGCCGATGATCAGGACGCGCGGCAGCCCGGCGACATCCGCCACCGGCAGCAACGCCGGCGCGAGGGACGCGTCCAGCGCAGCGCTGAGGCCGATCTTATCGCGATCGATCTTGGCCAAGGCGGGCCCCAGCGCGGCAAGCAACAGGGCGACAGCGGCGGTGCGGCGGAGGCGCGGGTTCATACCATCACCTTCACGACGACCTTGAGCACCTCGGCGGGGGCGTCCCAGGCGCAGGAGGGCGCGTGGCCGTCCTCGGGAAACAGGAGGGCGAACTGCCCGGGCAGCACCTTGATCTGCACCATCTCCGGGATGCACTTGTAGAGGGCCGCGTCGACCGCGGGATCGAAGGCCATGGTGCATTCCTTCAGGTCGGCGAGCGGCGCCCAGCCGATGATTTCACGGCCCTTCACGATATACTGGATGTCGATGTATTTGCGATGCACCTCGAGGAGCTTCTCGGCGATGGGCTTCGTCTGGTGCTTTTGCACGAAGGCGTAGATTTCCTCGCCGTCGATCTCATGCCGCCCGACGGCGGCATCGGCCGGGAGCTGCTGGAGGAAGGCAAAGGCGCGCGCGAAGCGCGGCGAGATGGCGGCATACTGGGCGTGATTGGCGAGGGTATCGAGGATCATGGAAAAGCAGGAAGGCAGGGTTAATAGCCGAGGCGATGGTTGACCGGGTTGAGCAGCGGCGCCCCGGTGTGAAAACGATGGAGGTTGTCGGCGAGCAGGCCGACCGCCAGGTCCCAGAACCCCTCGTAGACGCCCGACATGTGCGGCGTCATGATGAGGTTGGGCGTGGTGAAGAGCTCGTGCGGGCCGTTGAGGGGTTCCTTTACATAGCAGTCGATGACGGCGCCCGCGATCACGCCGCCGCGCAGGGCCTCGGCGAGCACGGGTTCCGGCACGATGCCACCCCGGGAAATCACCACGAGATGGGCGGAGCGCTTCATCAGGGAAAGCTGGGCCAGGCCTAGCATGCCCTCGGTCTGCGGCGTGCTGGGCACGGTCACGACGACGTAATCACATTGCGGGAGGAACTCCTCCAGCTGCGCCGGGCCATACCAGCCCGCAGGGATGCGCCCCTCCGGGTCCCCGGTGCCGGCCCAGGCGTTGAACCCCTCGTCGCGGCGGGCCGCGGGGTCGCGTTTGAGACAGATGACCCTGAGCCCAAGGGCGGCGAGCTGGCGGGCGCACTCGCGCCCGATGCTCCCGTAGCCGATGATGCCGGCGGTCTGGCCCCGCAGCGGCCGTCCCGCGAGCGCGAGGCGGTTGGGCCACTGCTGGGTCTCCTTGTATTGCAGGACCTGGGGCATGCGGTGCGCCAGCATCAGCACGGCACACGTGACATACTGTGCAATCGGCACGCCGTGCGTGCCGCTGGCCGTCGTGACCGGGATCCGCGTCTGCTGGATCGGATGGCCGACCAGCTGGTTCGAGCCCGCCGAAAGCAGCTGCACCCAGCGCAGGCGCGGCCAGGCCGCGAGGTTCTTCGGGGCCTGCTCGGTGACCAGGATGTCGATGTCCGTCCCGTCGAGCTGGTCCGGTGTGGCGGTGTTGGCCTCCACCAGCTCGATGCCCGGACAAGCGGCGTTCAGCACGGCACGCTGGGGCTCGGTAAACTTGAAGATCGTGTTGAGCAGCAGCTTCATTCTCAGGTGCGTTCGCCGGAATCCGGCTTGAAGGAGAAACGGGCCACGATCTCCGGCGTGAGCCGCACCCCGAGCCCCGGCGCGGACGGCAGGCCGACCGTGCCCTCGCTGACGGTGAACGGGTCGAGCAGGATGGCGTCCTGGATGGATTTGGCCGCCATGACATGCTCGAGCCAATCGACCGAGTGCGACGCGGCGGCGAGGTGCCACGAAGCCGCGAGCGAGGGTCCCATCGAGGCACCCGTATGGATCGCGGTGCTGAGATTGAAGGCCTCGGCGTGATGGATGACGCGGACCGTCTCCTGCAGGCCGCCGACGAAGCCGAGGTCCGGTTGAATCACATGCACGCCCTGCCGGGTGATCAGCGGGTGGAACTGGTCGAGACCGCAGAGGCTCTCGCCGCCCGCGATCGGGATGCGGGAGCGGGCACGCAGTTCGCAGTAGCCGTCGAGGTTGGTGTAGGCGAGCGGCTCCTCGTAGAAGCGCAACCGGTGCGGCGCGAGGGCCTCGGCGATGGCCACGGCCTCGCTGACGGGGATGGGGTTGGGCACACCGCCCTGGTGGCCGTCGATCGCCAGGTCCATGGCCGCGCCGAACTCCCGGCGCAGGCGCGCGAACACGCCCTCGAGCACCGTCAGTTCCTCCGCATGACCGAAGCGCACGGACTCGAGGCGCGCCTGCCGGTCGGCGGCGGGCGGAGGCATCCGGAACAGGCCGGTCGAAAGCTTGGCGGCGCGGTAGCCGCGCTTGGCGTAGAACTCGATCTTGCGGACGGTGTCCTCCACCGGCCAGAGAGCCGGACCGCCCGAGGCATAGACCGGGATGCGGTCGCGGACCTTGCCGCCCAGCAGCTGGTAGACCGGGACCCCGAGGGCCTTGCCCTTGAGGTCCCACAGCGCGAGCTCGATGCCGCTGATCACGCTGCGGCCCGCGCCGGAACGCGCCCACCAGACGGAATCGTCACAGATCGCGCGCGTGACCTCGAGGATCTGCAGGGGATCGCGCCCGATCAGGACCGGGGCGAAATACGCCACCATGGCCGGCACGGCATCCGGGGCAAAGTATCCCCAGGTGCACTCTCCGAGCCCGTCGAGGTTGCCATCGGTCTCGATGCGGATGATGGCCGTCGAGTGGGCCGAGTTCGGAAACGACGGATCATCGATCCATTGGGTGGTCAGCAGATGGGTCCGGACACCGGTGATTTTCATGGCTGGTCGGGTCAGGGGCGCACGACGCGCAGGAGCGGTTCGCCCTGGGCCAGGCGGCTGATGTTGCCGGCGATGGCGCGCCAGCGGTAGGCCATGGTCTCGGCCGTGGGCTTGTGCGGCGTCATGATGATGTTGTCCAACTCGTGGAAGGGGAAACGGCCCGGGCGCTGGATCTGGCCCGGGGCCGACGGATACTGATACCAGACATCGATGCCCGCGCCGGCGATGCGGCGCGTGCGCAAGGCCTCGTAGAGCGCCTCCTCGTTGATCACCGGCCCGCGGCCGACATTGACGATGCAGGCTGTCGGTTTCATGAGCGCGAATTCCCGGGCAGAGATGAGATCCACCGTGCCCGGGGCGGCGGGGATGGCCACGACCACAAAGTCCGCTTGCGGCAGGTGCTGCGGGAGCTCGTCCAATCCGCCCAGGTGGCGCACGCCGGCACCGGCCCGGCCGGCCGCAGGCCGGCGGGTCAGCATCGTGACCTCCATGCCGAGGAACCGGCCCCAGCGAACGAGCGCCTGGCCGATCTGGCCCGCGCCGAGAATGAGCAGATGATGGCCGATCATTTCCGGCAGATAGGTCCGCGACGGCGTCCAGTCGCCCTGCCGCAACGCGGCGTCGAGCCGGAACAGGCCCTTGTGCAGCGCGAGCATGTGCATGAAGGCCTGCTCCGCCACGCCGCGTTCGTGGCCGTAGACGTTGCAGACCGTGCAGCCAGCCGGGACACTGGGAAAATCAATGCCGTCCACCCCCGCCCCGGTCGAATGGATCAGCCGCAGCGGCGCGCCGGCGGGCGGCTTCCAGGCCGACTTGTAGGCCCCGGACACCAGCACGTCGGCCGCAGCGAGCAGCGCGGCCATCGCCGCGTCATCCTGCCCGCCGTAGGGCACGAGTTCGTGCGCCACGGTCAGCTGGGCGCCCAACTCGGCGGCAAAGAGCCGCGGCACGACGATCTTGAGGGGACGAGACGGCATGGGGTCAGGCAAGCAGGGCTTCTCCGGGGGCGAGGTGCTGGCGGCAGACTTCCAGGTCCAGCTCGACGCCAAGGCCGGGCGCATCGGTCAGGACCACCTGGCCGTCGCGGAACAGCGGGACATCCCGGCGGACATAGGATCCGATCCAAGGGGTCTCGATGAAATGGTATTCCAGCCCGAGGAAATTGCGGGAAGCCACGCCGACATGGGCGGCGGCGATGGTCGCCAGCGCGCCGCCGTTGCCATGGAAGGCAACGGGCAGGTGGTTCAACTCGGCATAGTCGGCGATGCGGCGGAGCTCGTGCATGCCGCCGCAGAACAGGACGTCTGGGTGGAGGATGTCGCAGGCCCGGTGCTCCACGAAGAGACGGAACTGTTCGGCAATAAACATCTCGCCGATGCAGATCGGCACGGAGGTCTTGGCGCGCACCTGGGCGCAGGAATCCGGGTTGGTGATCGGCACGGGATCCTCCAGCCAGAGGAGGTTCAGCGGCGCGATGCGCTCCAGCAGGCGGACGACATCGGGCACGTTGTATTGCATGTGGCAGTCGACGCAGATCTCGAAATCGGGGCCGGCGCTCTCGCGCACGGCGGTGAGCCGCTCGACGATCCGGTTCATCTGCTGGAGGGAAAGGCTGCGGTTCCAGACGTCCCGCACGCACTCGGGCGCCATGAAATCGATGTCGAACTTCATCTGCGTGAAGCCGCTGGCGACCGTCTCGCGGGCCATGGCCCGCCAGGCCCCGAGGTCGGTGACGTCATCGGGCGAACTGCGGTCGAGGTAGACCTTGGCCGACGGCCGGAAGCGTCCGCCCAGCAGGTTGTAGGCGGGGGTCTTGAGCGCCTTGCCGATCAGGTCGCACAGCGCGATGTCGACGCCGCTCGCGGCCCAGACCACGGGGCCCCAGGGCGTTGCGGTCGGCGAGCACATGCGGATGGAAATCATGCCGCCCGGCATCACGCCCCTGGGCGCGTCGGCGGGATTCGGCGCCTGGGTGCCGTAGAGCATCTCGGAGACGATGGCGTTGGCGGCGAAGGCGTCCCGGCCGACAAAGTAGTCGCGCATGTAGGCGATGGCCTGGCGCACGCCCATGAAGTCGTCGACCTCCCCCAGACCGTAGAGGCCGGCGTCGGTGTCGACGCGGATCACCACCTTGGCAATGTTTGACGTCCCGCCGCCTACCCCGTGGTTGCGCGGGCCCCACAGACGCATCGAACGGATATTCGTTATTTTCATCGGTCTTGCGGATAAAAACGCACACCAGCCCAGAAAAAAGGGGCCGAGGACGAAGCCCCAGCCCCGGTGAAAGAACTCCACCCCGCCCGGGGTTGAACCGGGCGTGGAGGAGTCAAACCCTACGAACCGAACTAGAACTTGTAGCTCGTGGAGAACTGGAAGTTCCGGGGCGGGCTCATGTCCACAAAGAGCGGAGTCTGCGCGCCGAGGGCGAAGGTCTTGTCGAGCACGTTCTGGATGTTCAGGCGGAAGGTCCAGTTCTTGCCGTATTGATACGACGCAAAGAGGTTGGCGTTCCACACCGACTCAAGCGTGATCGGGCCCGGGGTCACGCCCACGGGGAAGACATAGCTGCCCGGGGTGGTGAAATAGTTACCCCCGGTCTTGCTCCCGCCGCCACCGATGCTGAGGCCCTTGAGGGAACCATCGGAAAACTGGTAGCGGGTGAAGAAGCTATACAGACTCTTGTAGGTATTGTTGAGCAAGTTGCCGTTCTGGTCCTTGACCGTGCCGTCATAGCCCGTGACCATCAGCTGCCAGTTGGCGGTCGGCGCGTAGCTGAGCGTCGCGTCCCAGCCCTTCTGCGTCTGGCTGCCGGCTGCGGTGAAGTAAGCAATGCCCGTCACGGGGCTGAGGCCGGCCTGCAGCACGGCGACATTCGTCAGGCTCATGTCGAAGAACGACAGGGTGGCCGAGAGTTTGCCGCCCATGAGCGCGGTCTTGATGCCGTATTCCTTGCCCTTGCCGAACATGGCGGGAAGCAGCACGCCGTTGATGTCACGGGTGTTGCTGTTGTTCTGCGGGGAGAAGGTCGTGGAATCGAGGGCGTAGAGGGCAATCTCCTTCGTGACGTTTACCACGATGCCGTAGCGGTGGAGGTTCTCCTCGAAGTTGACGATGCGCGTGCCGCCGGCGGTGTTGCGGGCGACGACCGCGGGGACGTCGTTGATCTGGAGCGTGGCGTAGCTCAGGCCGCCGACCAGGATCAGGCGGTCGGGAATGATCTCGGCCTGATGCTGGTAGTAATAGGTGGAGCGGCGGTTGTTCGTCCAGCTGCCGACGGCCGACGGGGAACCGTAGGAATCGAAGGTGGGAACCACCACGGAATCCATGTTCGGGTTGGCGATCGCGAAGGACTGGCGGCCGATGCCGTTGAAGAGCGGGGCCGTGATCGTGCCGGTCGTCGCGCCGTTCGCATTGAGGAACGAAGCGCGGTTATACTCGTCGGTGAGCGTGAAGCCCGCCGCGCTCTGGTTCGCCACCGGACCGATTTTGTAGTTACCCAGGAAGTCCTGGTTGAGGACCCAGTTCTCCTGCCGCTGGTAGTTGCGGCGCGCGAAGAGCGTGAAGGTCTCGGCCTGGAGATCCAGGGAGAACGGAAGCAGGTTCGTCCCCTGGCGCTCATACTTCAGGTGCTGCAGGGAAGTCTTGGACTCCCAGTTATCCGAAAGGCGCGACAGGATCATGATGCGCTCACGGATCTGCTTGTGGTTTTCCATGATCCCCTTCGGGTAATAACCCTCGTCGCGTCCGGCGCCGGTGTAGATCTTGCCGTTCGGCAGGACGAAGTTCTGGCCGCCGGCGATGCTGTCGACGTCGACATAATCGAGCGCGAAGCGGACGGTGGTGTTCTTCAGGTCGAACTGCAGGGTCGGATGAAACGCGAACCGGTCGTCCGTCACGTTCTTAAGGTAGAAGTCGCCGCCCTGGTAGGCCATCGCCAGACGGTAGCCCACCTTGACGTCACCCAGGTTGCCCGCCGGGCCGGTCACATCGACTTCCGCGCGATATTCGCCGTAATCCTTGACGGAAAAATTGATCTTCTGAAACGAATAAGGCAGGGGCTTCTTCGTGGACTTCAGGATCACGCCACCGAGGCCGGCGTTGGCGTAGAGCACGCCCGCGGGGCCGCGGATTACTTCATAGGAGTCGATGTTGACGTTGTCGCTGTAGGGGACGTTCTCAATGGCGTCATCCATGTAGGCGTTGAGCACACGCGCGCCGCGGAGGCGGAACGACTCACCGCGATAGAACTGGGAGGCGCCTGCATACTGCATGACATCCGAGCTCTTCGTCGCACCAATGTCATCGATCAAGTCACGCGTCACCACCGTGACAGACTGCGGGATTTTGATCAGTGCCTGGTTGGTCTTGAAGCCCGTCGCCGCATTGTTGGCGACATAACCCTTGTCCTGGGTGGTCGTTACTTCGAACTTGGAAAGTTCAAGCAGGGCCGGTTTTTTTTCCGCGGTGGACGTCTGATCCGGGGCAGACTGGGCGAACCCAGTCAAGGTGGCGGCTAGGGTAGCCGCACACGTAACAAAACAGCGCCAACGCATGGCGACGCTACGATTCATGGGTGTCATTAGGTGCCTTGGTAGGAGCAAGTAGTATGCTCACTATCATGTATACAGGAACATACTGACGCATCTCCATGTCAACTACGATTTCATCCGGCGACAGTGGTCGCCACAGAGAACCGCTTAGCGCTGGCTACTGTAAAGCAATTCCTCGGCGGTGAGGTCCCGCGTGATTACACCGGCATCCGCCCGGGCCAGCATGTGGAAATTGTGGTCGATGAGTTCCTGCAAGTGGAACTCCATCTCCTGCTTCGCGAGCGGCGCGTTGCAGCTCGCGATGGCATTGTAGATGTCCTCGTGCTTGGCCAGCACCACGCGCCGGCGCGAGTCAGACTCAGGCTTGGGGGTCATGGCGGCCTCGACGTTTGAAAGTCCCGAGACCACGCGGTGCAGGAGGTGGAGGCGCATGATTTCCCTCTTCATCAACTCGTTCTTCGCGGCGGCCATGATGGCGATGTGGAAGCGGATGTCCTCGCGCATGAGATCGTTGAGCCAGGGCTGCTCCTTGTCGGCCGCAATGATCTTGTCCGTGAGCACGCGCATCGCCTCCAAGGCATACTTGATGGTCGCAAGATCGGTGTCCGTGCGATTGATTGCGGCCAGACCGGCAGCGTGGCTTTCCAGAGCCAGGCGAAGATCCGACATCTCCCGGAACTCCCGCAGATTCATCTTTTTCACGCTCGCCCCGATGTGGGCACGGATCGTCACCAAACCGTCGGTCTCTAGTTTGCGCAGCGCATCGCGCACGGGCGTCCGGCTGACCTTGATTTCCTTGGAGAGAATTTCGGTCATCAACGCGTGTCCGGGCGCATATTCACCACTCAGGATCCGCTTCCGGATATAGTCGTAGGCTACATCAGTGTTGACGCTTTTCATATCGGGTTGACCGTGAGGTTGTATACAAAAAAACTCAACTTTTAATAATGCCTCCGCGGCACCGCATGGGTGTGAAATGTGCTGTCATCGTTAGCTTTTCTTGGCGTAATAGGCGAGCCGCTCCTCGTCCACTGCCACTCCGAGGCCGGGGCGCGTCGGGACTGTCACGTGACCATCCGAAATCTTGAGCGGCTCGACCAGGAGGTCGTCCCGGAAGGGGTTTTCGACATGATCCAGCTCGAGCATCGGGGGCTCGGTGGCCCGACCCCACGAGGCGTCGGGCAGCAGGGAGATGAGGTGGATCGAGGCGGCAATGACGATGCCACCGGCCCAGCAGTGCGGCATGCATTGCACGCCCCAGAGCCGAGCCATTTCGGCGATAAAAAGCACTTCGCCGATGCCGCCGGCCAGGGCGACGTCAGGCTGCGCAATGTCCATGATGCCGCGGTTGAGCGCCTCCTTGAACCGGGCGCGCGAGGTCAGGCCTTCGCAGGCGGCGATAGGGATGTCGAGCGTCTCGACCAGTTTTTCGTAGCCGGCATAATCGGGCGCGCTCTGGGGCAGCGGTTCCTCCCACCAGTAGTAATCCAGTTCCTCCAGCGCGCGGCCCATCTTGATCGCGCCGCCGAGGGCATAGGCACCGTTACCGTCGGCCATGAGTTTGACGTCGGGGCCGACGGCCCGGCGCACGGCCTTGGCGGCGGCGAGGTCGCGATCGTGCGGTTGGCCACCCAGGCGCATCTTCATCGCGGTGAAGCCGGAGGCGGCCAGTCGCTCCGCCTCGCGCGGGTAATACTCCGCCGGGTTCTCCCCCTCGATGTAGTTCATGGCGGAGGCGTAGGCCTGGACCCGGGGGCGGAGGCGGCCGCCGTAGAGTTCGGCGATGGGCAAGCCGAGGATCTGGCCGCGCAAGTCGTCGAGCGCGATCTCCACTCCGCCGATGGCCATGCCGTTGCCGAAACTCTGACCCCACAGCTCGCGCGAGATAGCGCGGCGGTCACAGGGGTCGCGGCCACGCAGCACCACCGCGCAGTGGTCGTCGATGACGCCTTTCACGCCCGGCAAGGCGACCGTCTCGCCCCACCCCACCAAGCCCTCGTCAGTCTCGATCCGGATGATGAGCGTCGTGCGCGTGCGGTAGTAGAAGTTGGCCGGGCCGGTCGGCTTCGACATCGGGTGGCTCAGCAGGTAGGTTTTCAGGCTTTTGATTTTCATGGTGTTCTAAGGTTGTGAATCCAATTCAATCCAGACGGGCGACAATGGTATCGGGATAGCGCATCTTGATGCCGTTTTCCCCGGTCACCCCGATGACCTCGCGGCCGAGGATATGGAAGCGGGTGTCCGCGAGGCCGGTGGGCAGTTCGCCCGCGATCTGCGTCTGCCCTGACTGCGGGTCCACGCTGATGATCTGGGAGAGGAACTTGTCGGTGTAGCCGCCAATGACGGCAAGTTGGTCGCCGATGACCAACCCACAGGCGCCCCGCAGGGGAAAAGGCAGCCGACCCAGGGTCGTCCACTGGTCGCGGCGGGGATCATAGGCGAGAATCTCGTCGAGGTTGCGGACTTTGCCGCCTTCAGGCGTGCAGCCACCAACGACCAGCAATCGGCCGCCCACCGCGCCCACCGAGGCCGTGAACCGGGCCGGACCGGGCATGGGGGCGCGGACCTGCCAGGCTTCACCCGGCCGGGCGGTCCACAGGGAGTTCGTGGCGGAGGCAAAATCGCTGCCCGTGCCGGTCAGACCGCCCAACAGGTGGATGGAGCCGTCCAAGACCACCGCCGCCGATGAACGCCGCGGTTCGGGCAGCGCCATGCGGGCCACCACGCTCCAGGCGCCACGTTCGTGGCAGTGGACGTCTTTCTGCGCGACGCCCTCGGCACCGCCGCCGAGGATATAAAAGGCATCCCCGACGGCCACGGCCGCGGCGTCCCCCCAAGGCTTGGGCAGGGGCGCGAGGGAATGCCAGCGATCGGTGGCCGCGTCGTAAGCGTCGACGCGCGCATCCCAGAATTTCTTTTCACCCACCCAATAGGTGCCGCCCGCCACCAGCAGCTTGCCGCCCGTCACCCCTACGGCGCAACCCGCCCGCGGCAAGGCGAGCGGAGCGCACAGTTTCCAATTCGTCAGTTTTATTTTGGTCATGGGAGATGGGTCGGTGATTCAGGCTGCGTTCTTTGGCTGGTTCCGTTTCAGCAAGACATTCACCAGCCAAAGGAAGAGCGCGCAGAAAAAGGCGCCGAAACCCGCGAAGGTCAGGATCAGGTTCACCCCCAGTTTCGCATCGCGCAAGGCTCCCACCCCGTAGACCGCCAGCCCTCCGCTGACCGCGGCGCAAAGGTTGGACACACCCATGGCGGTGGACCGATAGCGCGAATCAACGGTCAGGCAGATGATCGGCATCAAGTTTGCCCCGACGACGCCCATGGCCAGCCCCCACAGGCTCAAGCTAAGGAGCGTGAAAGCCAGCATGGGAATCCAGCCGGTCAGAAAGAATGCCGGGACCGCCACCAGGACGGCCGCGGCCGCAAGAGTGATGCGGGCGCGGGGGTTGGCTTGGCTGAGACGATCAGACCAGTGGCCGCCGCCCAGCAACCCCACCGTTTGGAAGAAATAAAGGAACCCGAGCGCGGAAAATCCCGCCGCACCCTGCCCCATGGAAAACTGTTCCTTCATCTGGGTCGGCATCCAGCCGATGATCATCCAACTCACGGCACCCTGCACCAGTGAGAAGGCCATCATGGCAAAGAAGGGCCCAGGCCTCGCCAGACTGAGCAGGGCATCGCCCAAACGGATGCCGGGCAGACCGCCATCCGCAGCCGCCTCGGCCACGCCCTCCCGCGGCGGCTCCCGCAGGACAAAAAAGAGCACCACCGCGAGCGCCAGGTTGGGCACCGCGATGATTTCATAAGCCCGGCTCCAGCCCTGTTCGGCCGCCAGCCAGCCGCCCAAGCCACCGAGCGCCGAACCGGCGACCATCCCGGTCACATGGATGCCCGCCGCCAGGGCGCGGGTCGACCCGCGGTGATAATCGATGATCAGGGCCACCGCGGCAGGAATGTAGCACGCCTGACTGAGTCCCAGCAGCGTGCGCAGGACAAAAAACTGTTCGAACGACTTCACATAGGCCGTGAGCAGCGTGATGGCCGACCAGATAAACAAGGTGACGGTGATGACCTTGCGGCGACTGAACCGATCCGCGACAAAACCCGCGAAGGGACTGGCGAAGGCGTAGACCCAGAGGAAGGCGGAGGTGAGCAGCCCGAACTGCGCATCGCTCATGGGAATCGCCTCCACGATCGAGCCGCGCATCGTCGTCACCATCGTGCGCGTGAGATAATTGGAGGCGGCCGCCGCCCAGAGCACCGTGACGGCGGTCCACGCGGCGAGTGGGAGCGCAGCGCCGAGGGGACCGGCGGATTTTGCGGAGACGGGGGTGCTCACAGGGTGGATTGATTGGGGTCCATGAAGGCGATTTAGTAACCGAGCAGCTTGTTGGTTTGGTTGTGCAGCGGCTGGCGCGCAGCGTAGCGCCGCAGGTTTTCCGTGAAGAGCTGCATCATCGCGGTCCAGAATCCTTCGAACGCGCCGGCCATGTGTGGGGTCATGATGAGGTTCGGCGTGTCGTAGAAGAAGTGCGTCGCCGGGGGCGGCTCCTGCTCGAAGCAATCCACGGCGGCGCCGGCGAGCCGGCCGCTTTGGAGCGCATCGGCCAACGGCCGTTCCTGCACAATGCCGCCGCGGGAAATGATGATCACCCGCGCGCCCGGCTTCAGCAGCGCCAGCTCCGCCGCGCCGATCATCCCGGCGGTATGCGGCGTGTAGGGCGCGGCCACGAGGAGCACATCGCACTCGCGCAACATGGGCGCCAGTTCGTTGGGTTTGAACCATTTCTCCGGCAAGGCGCCCTCGGGATCGCCCGTGCCCGGCCAATGATTGTAGCCATCGTCGCGGCGCGGCGCCGGATCAAGCGCCACGATGCGCAGGCCGAGCGCGTGCAGCTGCCGCGCGCATTCGCGACCGATGCTGCCGTAGCCGAGGATCCCGGCGGTTTGCCCGCGGAGAATCGAGCCGCGCAAGTCCCACCGCGACGGCGGCCAATGCCGCGAGCGCTGGATCGCGCCCAGCTGCGGCAGGCAGTGCACCAACATGAGCAGGTTGCCCGTCACGAACTGCGCAATCGGCACGCCATGCAGCCCGCTGGCCGTGGTCACGAGGATCTCGCTCTTCGCGATGGCCGTCTTGGTGACCTGGTTGGCCCCGGCCGACACCAGCTGGATCCACTTGAGTTTTGGACAGGCGCTCAGGTCAAGCGGCACGTGGAGGTCCGTCATCAGGATCTCCACCTCGCGGAGGTCGATCGCTTCCGGCGGCTGGCCGTGGGTTTCGACCAGTTCCATCCCGGGCAAAGCCGCTTGCATCGCGGCGCGCTCGGCCGCGGTGGGCTGATAAGGGATGTCGCGGTTGAAGAGGATGCGCGTCACGGGAGCGGAAGCTTGCATGTCCGGTTTCAGGGAACATCCACGACGCGACCCTCGGCGGAGGAGGTCATGAGCGCGAGACTGGCGGAGAGCCCGGCCCGCCCATCCTCGCCGGTGGCGATGTCGGAGGGCTTGCCATGCACGTAGTCGATGAACCCGGCGATCTGGTTGTTGAAGGCCAGCATCCGGCCGATCTTGTAGGCGGACTCCGGGTCGTCGGCCATGACGGGTGGCTGCTCGGCGACCAAACGCCAGCCCTGCTCGCGGTCGGTCTGATGCAGTTTGCCGAAGCCATCCATGTCGAGGGAGCCCTTGCTGCCGATGATCTGCAGGTGCGCCATTTCCCCATGGAACTCGCCGTGCGAGGCCTGGGTCGTGTGCACGGTGCAGACCGCCCCACCGGAGGTCTCGAAGATGCCGACGGTGGTGTCCTCGATGGGGCGACCGGGCGAGAAGGTCTTGCTGAAGCCCGCCGCCCGCTTGAACTGCTCCCCGGTGGCCCAGCGCATGGCGTCGATGCCGTGCGGCAGGGCATCGATCACGAAACCGATGGACTCGGGGGAGTTGACCCAACCCGTCTTGTTGCCGCCGAAATTGCCGACGACGGCCAGTTGGCGAATCATCGAAAAGTGCATGCTCTGCACGCGCCCGATGGCGCCGGAGCGAATGATGCGGCGCATGACGGGGAGATTGATGCGATAGCGAAGGTTATGCGCAACCGCGATCGTGAGGCCGCGCTGGCGGGCCGAGGCAATGATGTCATCGCAATGGTCGACCCGCTGGGTCATCGGCTTTTCGATGAGGCAATGCTTGCCGGTCTCCAAGGCGAGCATGACCTCGCGATGGTGCGTGAAATGCGGGGTCGTGATGACGATGGCGTCGATATCCTTGCGCTTCATCAAGGCCTCCAGGGTGGGCTCGCAAGCCACGCCGTAGCGCTTGGCGAGATCGCCCGCGCGCGAGCCACCCCAGATGGCGACGAGCTCGGCGGTGTCCTTGTTGTTGAGGATGGCCTCGGCGTGGGTGCGACCCATGTAGCCGGAGCCGGTGATGCCAAAACGGATTTTTTTCATGATCGGAGGGGTTGAATTATTTCCAGAGAATCGAACGGTCGATTGAGGCGATGGTGGGACAGCCGATGAGGGACATCGCCATCAGCAGTTCCTGACGCAAAATCTTGAGCACGTGGGTCACCCCGGGGGCGCCGCCGGCGGCGAGGCCGTAGACATAGGGCCGGCCGATCTGCACCGCCGATGCACCGAGCGCGAGCGCTTTCACAATATCCGTGCCGCGCCGGATGCCACCGTCGACGATCACGGGCACGCGGCCATTGACGGCCTCGACCACCCGCGGCAGCGCCTCGACGGTGGCGGGCTGGGTATCGAGGCAGCGGCCGCCGTGGTTCGAAACGATGATGCCGTCGGCACCGGACTTGAGCCCGATCTCCGCATCAGCGGGGTTCATCACGCCCTTGAGCAGCATGGGAACCTTCGTGAACGTGCGCAGCCACTCGATGTCCTTCCACACGAGGTTAAGTGGTTGGACCACGTCGAGGGTCTGGATCGAGGCCGGGTCCCGGATACCGACATAATGCGGATACGTGACCCCGGGCGGCAGTTGCACCGGAGCGCGCATCTGGCGGTTTCGCGCCCCGTCGAGCGGACTGTCCACCGTGACGCACAAGGCCTTCACGCCCGCCGCTTGCACGCGATCGACCAGGGCGCGCGTCAGGCTGCGATCCTTGGAGACATAAAGCTGAAACCAGACCGGTTGGGTTGCGACCGCCATCACGTCCTCGATGCTGGTGTTCGAACCGGAACTAAGGACCATCGTCGCACCGAATGCGCCGGCGCCCCGCGCCGTCGCGAGTTCGCCCTCCGGGTGCGAGAGCCGGTGACTGGCGGTCGGCGCCAGCAGGATCGGCGTCGGCATCCGTTGCCCCAAGAGGGTCGTCGAGCAATCCAAGCCCGCCAAGTCCCGGAGCACCCGGGCCTGGAGCCGGATGTCGCGATACTTATCGCGGTTCCAACGCACGGTAATCTCGTCGGCCGCGGCACCGGCCACGAAGTCATACACCGCGGGCGGCATCACCGTGCGTGCGGCCGCCTCGACGTCGTCGAGGTTCAGCAATGGCTCCAGGGCCTGGGTGCCCGGCGCCGGTGGCGCGGAGGGGTGAGCACCTGTGGTGGCGGAGCCCTCGAGGGAACTGAGGGCCAGGCCACTGACGCCCAGCGCCGCCATGAATTCTTTGCGGGTGATCGGGGGATTCATTGGAGGGTTTTCAAGTAGGCAATCAGGTCACGGCGCTGCGCCTCGTCGGGCAGGCCGGGGAACGGCATGGTGTTGCCCGGCAGCGCCGCCTGCGGATCGCCGAGAAACTCGAAAAGATTTTCCTCCGTCCATGTCCGCTTGGCGTTGCGCAGGGCGCGGCTGTAGCGGAAACCGGGCACGCTGGCCGCGGGGCGGCCAAACACCCCCTGCAGGTTCGGGCCCGGGTTCGGCACCTCCTCCGCGGCGTCACGATGGCAGGCCGCACACGTGGCAAAGATCCTGCGGCCCCGCTCGGTGTCGGCCGGTGACGACTCGGCGCCGGCCGCCTGGGCGGCGCCGGTCAGTCCAAGGAAAATGATCAGCGCAATCATGAGAGCCGTCCGGGTTTGGCGGTGTAGCGCGCCAGGTCGTCGCCCAGCCGCAGCGCGAGTGCGGCGACCGGGCCCGTGGGATTGTGCCCGGCGTTGTGGGGGAAGACGGATGCGCCGACGACGAAGAGATTCTCGACCTCCCAATGCTGCAACCGGGGCGAGACCACGCTCGTGACCGGATCCGCGCCCATGGGCGTGCCCCCGGTGACGTGGGTGCCCTGATAGAACCGCGCATCGAATGGCGCCGTGCGGGGAGCCGCCGGGCCCAGGATCGTCGCGCCCATCGCCTTGGCGATGCGGGCGGCCTGGCCGGTGCAATACGCGGAAAGCTTTTCCTCGTTCGCGCGGAAATCGAATGTCATCCGCAGGAGTGGCTGCCCGAAAGCGTCGGTGTAATCCGGATCGAGGTCGAGGTAGTTGCCGCGATGCGGGTAGCAGCTGCCCTGGACGCCGATTGAAAAACTGTGGGCATACCACTCGGCATTGGCGCGTTTCCACGCCGTGCCCCAACGGGGTGTTCCCGGTGGCAGGCGCCGCGCCCCAATGGGCCGGCCGCCCGTCACGTTCACGCCGATGTAGCCGCCGCCGAGGAAGCCCAGCCCGGCGTGGTCGAAATTGTCGTCATTGAACTCGTCAATGATCGTGCCGGTGCAGCCGGCGCCCAGGAAGGGATTGATCCACCGGTCGCGCATGAACACGGCGATGCCGGAATTCGCCTGGTAACAGAAATTCCGGCCGACCGCGCCGGTGGCGGTCGCGGGATCGTAGGGTTGGCCGAGCCGGCCGCTCAGGAGCAGCCGCGTGTTCGTGAGCGTGAACGCCGCCAGCACCACCGCGTCGGCGGGCTGGAACAACTCCTCGCCGGTCGCCAGGTCAAGGTAGCGCACGCCGCGCGCGCGGCGGCTCGCCGGATCATGTTCAATCGCGAGGACGTGGCTGTGCGTGCGCAGGGTGAAGCCGGGCTGACGGGCGAGCCAGGGATAGAGCAGCAGGTCGGGCGTGCCCTTGGCGTTGGCCTCGCAGATGAATCGCTCACAGTGTCCGCAATACTGGCACGCGCCGAGGCGCATGCCGTCCGGATTTTCGTAGGCACCGCTGGACAGCGCGGCGGGCGACGGGAACGGCCGGTAACCGAATTCCCGGGCCACGACGTCCTGAAAAATCTGTCCCGCCTCCGTGCGCTCGAGCGGGGCCTGCGGATACGGATTCTGGCGGGGGGCCTCGAAGGGATTCCCGCCGGCCTGGATGACGCCGCGCAGGTTGCCCGCCTGGCCGGAGACGCCAAACAGCTTCTCGAAGAGATCGTGATACGGCTCAAGTTCGTCGTAGCCCACGCCCCAATCGCGAATCGGCATGTCCTCCGGGATGGCCTGGGGCCCGTAGCGTTGCTCGAAGCGCGAACGCAGCGACAGGTTGTAGTCGGCCCAGCGAAATACCTGCCCACCCCAGTGGCTGCCCGCACCGCCGACGCCCGTGCCGGGCAGAAACGCGGCCAGTCGCCGCATGGGCCGGGCCGTCGCCGCGGCTTCGCGACGAAAAGTGTAGGTTTCCGTGGCGGCGTCCTGCATCAGCCCGGTGCGGACGTCCCACCGCAGTTCGTCGCGCTGCGTCGGCAGCCGGCTCTCCGCGCCGCCATGGCGATCACCGCCGCGTTCGAGCACGACCGTGCTGATTTGCCGCCGCGCCAGCTGGCGTGCGACGAGCCCGCCAGCCAGACCGCCACCAACCACCACGACGGAACAGTGCGGCAGCGTCCTCATCTCAGCCAAAATCCTCCATCGACTGCGGCGCCCTGGCGCCGGGGAATGGTTTGCCGCGATAGCGCACGATGTTCAGGCCGTTCACCGCCGGCAGTCCGGGATAGCCGATCATCTTCCAGAAGACCTTGTCGCGGTTGCCGCCATGAATCGGGTCCGCGAAACACGCCTGCTCAAACAGCGGGTAGACGAGCTCATCGAACCAAGTGTGCAGCGCCACGGCCGGGTGCGCGGCCCGGCCGCTCGCGACGGCTTGGAGCAGCGCATCAGCCTCCGGCGAAGAAAGCGCGGCAAACGCGCGGCCGTGTTGCTGACGGCAAAACTCGTCGGTTGCCGCCAGCCCGAGTTTGAAGAACCGCTCCGGCGTCAGGGGCAACTGGTAGCCGTCCGCCGGCGCCCCGGGCCGCCACGGCCCCCGCAGATACAAACGCTCCCCGCGACCAAACGCCCCGGCCAGCTGCCGGTCAATGTAGACCGCGAGACCGCAGGCGACGCCGCCCGGGGTAAATTCGTCCGCCGGACACATCACCTCGACCAGGCGTTCGACGAATGCCGCCTCATTTGGTCCCAGCGACTGGTAGATGACCGGCGCGGCGTCGGCCGGACCGGCGGACGCGGCCGGGTGAGCGGCCGGCTGCACCGTTCCGGGCAGCATGGCCAATCCGGTCAGTGCCGTGGCCGCACGCAGAAACTCGCGACGCCCATGTCCGCCGGGATCCTCGGAATGGGCTGCGGTAGGCATGAGGGGTGAAGGGAGGAGCGAGACCGGAACGACGCGATGCGAGTCAGGGATAATTGGGGAATTCACTGGTCGGCGGAGGCCCGAACCCCCGTCGAGTTGGCATGATTATTTACCAAGCATCCCAACCACGATGAATGAGGGTTGCTCGTGGCGGGTTGCCCGGTCCGAACTCATCATCCCTCACGCTGGAACGTGGGCTGAATGGTCAACCCACCAACCCATCTGCGCGGCGGGAACGGAAAACTGTAACCGGTGCGCAGCAGGCGGGCTGCGCACCGGAAGACAATTTACCGGGTCCAGATCATACCCAGGCACCGCTAGAAGCTGTAGGCGGCGTGGAAGGTGAAACTGCGCCCGATGTTGGTTTCGAGCAGCGTCGCCGAGTTGATGGCCTGCGGGGTTAGGCCATCGAAGACATTTTCAACCTCAACCTTGAAGGACCAATGCTGGTTCAGGTTGTAATTGGCGAACACCTTGACGACCGGATCCGAGTCATTGGTGATGAAGGCGGGCTTGCCGGCGAAGGTCAGCGCGCCGGTGGCCGTCACACGGCCGCTGGTGCGATAACCGCCGACCCCGAGGGCAAGCCCCTTGGCGGTGCCATCACGGAAGGAGTATTTTGCGACCACACCGACCGTGGATTTATACGAGTCGTCCACGGGGGCGCCGTTCTGATCCTTGACCTTGCCGGAATAGAAATTGGCGATCACGTCGAACTCCCGGGACAGACTGTAGGAAATTTCACCGTCAAAGCCTTTTTGCTCCGTCTTGCCGATAATGACGTTGAAGGAGCGGCCATCGGGCAGAACGCCGCCGAAGACCGCCAGGCCGGTCGTGTCCAAGTCGAACACGGAGAGTGTCGCGTTGAGCTTGTTTTCAAGCAGGCTGACCTTCACGCCCAACTCCTTGCCTTTGCCCGACGCGCCCGGAACCGAGGTGCCATCCGCCAGAATTGCCGTGGGACTGGACGGTAGCTGGGTGTTGGCCGTCATGGCGTAAATCGCCAATTTCTTGTCGAAGAACTGGGCCACCGCGCCGAACCGGTGCAGATTGGCGTTCACCTTGGCCAAGGTCGCCGTGTTCACCAGGTAGTTGGCCAGATTGTTGGTCTCGTCCTTGAATTTGGCAAAGCCACCGACGAGGAGGAAATGGTCCTTGATGACCTCGACGTTCTGCTGGAAGTAGAAGTTGGAGAACTCGCTGCGGACGCGGTTGCCCGGGTTGGCCGGTGAGACAAACTGATCGAGCGGCAGCGCCGGCATTGTGTTCATGTCGAGACCATCGATGGGGCGCGTCGCCAGGCGAACTCCCGTGCCACCATAGTTTTCATTGTTCCAGAGCTTGTTGGAGGCCTTCTGGATGGTGACGTTCAAGCCGAAGGTGGTCTGGTTCTGCATGCCGGCGATTTCATAGCGGCCATTGGTATCCCAGGCGATCGAGGCATTCTCCAGGTGGATGTTGTTCTTGCGATTCAGGAAGGTGATCGTGCGCGTGTCCCAGTTCACGCCGCCCGTGGGGAGAACCACGCTGCCGATGCGGTGCATTTTGTTCCAGTCGAGGCCGATTCTGGTTTCCCAGCCTTCGAACAACTGGTGCACCGCATTCGCGCGCACCCCGTTGTGGGTGTGGGTCTCGGTGGCACCCGGGGGCAAGAAGGTGCTGCTCTCGCGCCCGTTGCCGGTGAAGATCTTGCCGTTCGGCTGCAGCACCGCGGTGGGATTGGAAGGACGGGCGATTTCCTGGTAGTCATAGGCGAGCATCACGCTCGTCTTGTCGTTGTCCCACTGAAAGCTGGGATGCAGCATCGTCCGGTCTTCCTTAGTGTTCTTGAAGTAGCCATCACCGCGCGAACCGCCGCCGACCAGCCGGTAGTTGAGCTGGCCGTCGCCGAGTTTGGCGATGGGTCCCGTGAAGTCACCCGAGACGCGATACAGCCCGTAATCCGTGACGCTGGTCCTGATCGAGGCCATCGACTTTGCCTGCGGCCGCTTGGAGGTCTTGTTGACGACGCCCGAGAGCTGCGAGTTGGGATAGAGCAAGGCGGCCGGCCCACGGATGATCTCAATCGAGTCGATGAAGATATTATCCATGTAAACCGTGCGGGTGGTCATGCCATCGACGACCGGGTAGGTCGAAAAGGCATTGCTGCCGCGCAATTGGTAGAGTTCGCCACCAAACTTTGGCACGCCACCCACGTAGACCAGCGTCTTCGCCAGGTCGAACTCGCCGATATCGTCCATCAGGTCCCGGGTAACCACCGTGATCGCCTGCGGGATGTCGACGATCTGCTGCTGAGTCTTGAACGGGGTCGCGCTTTTGGCGATGTAACCGCTGTCCTGCGTCGAGTTCACGCGGTAAACCGAGAGTTTGAGAACATCACCCGATTCCTTTTTGTCGGTGGCAGCGGGGGCGGCAACTTGGGCGTGGGCGGCGGTGAGGGCCAAACAAGTCGCACAACAAATCAGTGCACGACGACACAAACGATCTATCTCGGTAACGATGTTCATGGTGGGTTAGTTGGGTTTAGAACCAGCTTGCAAACACTGTATACAGACCGATACATCTGTGCCCACCCGTCAACACCATTCCTGTGTCCGACTGCAGTTAAACCAAATTTCCGTTATAAAATCTGAATGAAGTCCATGAATGCATCCGCCGACTTGGTATCGCATCCTCTAATGTCGGCCGTTGCGCCAGCGCGGGCGGCTCAATTCTGTTGGAGCGGACTGGGCGCGCTGGCCCTCGCTGCGGTGCTGCTGCCAGTCCGGAGCCCCGGAGCACCCGTGAATCCTGGCCTCGCCGGGAAAGCGCGCGAGGTGCTCGAACGCGCCTTGCGCGAAGAGTCGGGCTTCGTCCGGATTCACGCCGCGGAGGCCTTGCTTGATACTGGGAACGGGGAAAACGTGCCTGCGGCCTTTCTTCCCTACCCGTCGCCCACGGACACCGGGACAACCAACCGTGCTCGAATCGGTATCTGGCGGGTCATGGCCCTGGCCAGCACCACACCCACCGAACGGGAAAAATGGATCAGCCATGTCCGCCTGGTCGCGCTCGATCCGACCGCCTCCGACCGGTTGCAGGCGGTGGAAACCTTGGGCAAACTCCAAGCCCAACTTGCACCCGGCGAGTTGCAGGCAATCCGGCAATGGGCGGCAGACTCCGTCCCGGCCATCGCCCCGTTTCCCTGGTGGGTGCTCCACCTCAATGGCGCGCCGGACGCTCTCCCCAAGATCGTGGCCGCCCTTGGGACCGCGGAGCCGATTGCCCGTCTGCGTGCCGCTTACATCCTGAAGCGCGACAAGTTGACGGGAGCAGGCGCCGGTGTCGCGCTCGCTCGCGCATGGGCGAGTGAGCCCCCCGACTCTCCGGCTTATCCCTACGTCCTGTGCGCCTTGGCCACCCTCGGGGAAGATTCAGCCCTGCAAAGGGAGTGCCTCGACCGGCTCGGAAAGTTGATTGCGCCGGGGGTCAAAGCCGCCGGCCAATACGAAGCCTGCCTGACCTTGATGCAGTTGTGGCCAGCGGAGAACGTCGGGAAATTCGCCCACCTGCTGGACTCGCCGGATGCGGATACGCGCGTCGGAGCCGCGTGGGCTGTTCTCCATCTCTCAAGGGGCAGCGCCTGAACGAGGCACTCACCGAATCCAGCAGCGTCCTCGCCGCTCCTGTCGCACACTTAATTAACAACATCGGTGTTGACACTCACTAATCACGACTAGAAATACTATTGTATACACGCCAAGATCACCAACGATGTTTTTGATAAGCGGTTAGACTATTCGGGATCTTTGGCTTCACAATCTTTCTTCAGGCCTGATGCATAACATTTTAATTATTGGCTGCGGCAGCATTGGAGAGCGTCATCTCCGTTGTTTCCAGAAAACCGGCCGGGCGGCCGTGACCGGTTGCGATGCCAGTGCGCCGCTGCTGGCCTCCATCGCCCAGACCTACGGGGTGCCGACGGTCTCCGACTGGAAGCAGGCCGTCGCGCAGCAGCGCTATGACGCCGCCGTGATCTGCACCCCGGCCCACCTGCATGTCGCGATCGCCACCGAGTTGCTCAACCTCGGGCTGCATGTGCTGGTGGAAAAACCCCTCTCCCAGTCGCTCGCCGGGCTGGATGGCCTTTTCGCCGCGCAGCAGCGCTCGGGTCGCAAGGCAGCCGTGGCCTATGTGCTGCACGTCTACCCGCTCCTGAGCGCGGCCCGAGACTTTATCCTGGGCGGATCCCTGGGGCCGGTGCTGCATGCGACCAGCACCAACGGGCAGTATTTTCCGGGCGGACGTCCGGCCCACGCGGTCCACTACTCCAAGACCTACTACCGTGACCGGAAGCTGGGTGGCGGTGCGATCCAGGATGCGCTGACCCATACCGCCAACTGGTTTGAGAGCATCCTCGGGCCGACGGACAGCGTGATGTGCGACTGCTCCCATCAGGCGCTGCCGGACGTCACCGTGGAGGACACGGTCAATGTGAGCGCCCGCAACGGTGCGACCCTCGTCAACTACACGTTGAACCAGTTTCAGGCGCCGAACGAAGCCACCCACCAGTTCAACACGGCCAAGGGCAGCGTGAAGGTCGAGCTGCACAACCGCCGCTGGGGGTTTATGCGCCTGGGCGACAAGGACTGGACCTGGCACGAGGTGCCTCCCTCCGACCGCGACGGACCCTTCACCGAGCAGGCCAACCGCTTCATCAACCTGATCGAAGGCAAGCCGACGCAAATGTGCTCGCTTGAGGCCGCGGCCCACACCCTCCGCTTCAACCTCGCCGCGCTCGCCTCCGCCGACTGCGGCGCCCGCGTGCACTGCGCGCAGGTCCTCGGTTGATTTTCCCCGCCATGAAAACCGCCGCCCCTTCCCGCCCGACCAAGAGCCGCCGCCCCGCGCAGGTGACGGCCCGGCGGGCCGCCCGCCCCACCGTGCGCGACATCGACATCGATGTGAACCGTCGCCTGCTGAACAACTATCGTTACGTCGAGCACGAGGCCCTGATCCAGCTGGCCGGCTGGCTGCCCCGCGCGGCGACCTTCGAGCTCAAGTGCGAGATGGGCCGCTCGCTCTGGGAATACTCGCAGCACGTCAACTCGCTCTACCTCCGGCTGCGCGAGATCCAGTCGCCGGCGTTCCAGAAGCCCGCGGATGAGGGACTGGTCAGCTTGGTGGCCGAGTTGCTCCATGCCCCCGATGAGTTCGCCTACGCCTGCGGCTTGTATCGCGTCGTGATCCCGAGCCTCATTGCCTCGCTCGAGACCCACGAGACCGCGACCTTTCCGAACAGCGACCAGCCCAGCGTCCATGTCATCGGCCACGCCCTTCTCGACCTGCGGGCCCAGCTGCGCCGGGTCGAGCCGATCCTGCGCCGCGCCGAGCGCGCCGGCCAGTTCACCGCCCGCACGCGGGCCTGGGAGCGCTATATCCGCGGTCTGCTGGCGGCCTGCGGCGGGGTCAGCGGCCGCGGGCGTCGTCATGCGGCCCCGGCGGCCCCGGCTTGTCGCGTTGAGTTTGTCGCCCCGCGCGAGGCGGCGCGCGACGGGCGTTTCACCAACCTCTTCGCCGACCAGGGCGCCATGCCACCCGAGGACGACTACGCCGAGCACACGGTCGAGGAATTCGAGCGTTACTCGACCGAGATGCTGGCGGCCGAGACCGTCGCGCTCGTCCTCTTTGCCGTGCGTGGCATGCCCTGGGAATTCCAATACGACAGCGCGCGCCACCTCTACGACGAGGTGCGCCACTGCCTCATGGGTTACGAGTGGATGCGCGCCCACGGGATGGACCCGTTCAAGTCACCCCAATACCTGCACATCTACAAATGGCGCAGCCAGTTTCCGCCGGTGATGCAGTATTGCATGCTCACCATGGGCAACGAGGTCCACGCCTTCCCCTACCGCCACCGCCGCGTCGAGGCCCACCAGCAGTCCGGCGACAAGCTGAGCGAGCAGTTCGTCCGCTACGACATCGCCGACGAGACCCAGCACGTGCGCTTCGGCAAACGCTGGCTCCCTGAGCTGATCAAGCACGTGGGCGAGAAGCGCTCCCTGGAGAAATACACCGCCGACGTGATCGAGGTCTGGGAACGCGAATACCGCACCGGCAAGCTGACGATCAACGTCGAGTAACGCACCGCGCCATGAGCTTTGTCCCGCAACCCTCCGCCATCCGCCTCGCCATGCTCGGCAGCACGCCGGGCAACGGTCATCCGTATTCCTGGAGTGCGATGTTCAACGGCTACGACCGCGAGGCCATGACGAAGGAATGCCCCTTTGCCGGCATCCCCGTCTATCTCAACAAGCAGCCGGCCGAGGGCTTCACCATTCCCGGGGCCAAGGTCACCCACATCCATTGCGAGGGTGGCGGCGGGTTCACCGCCGAGCACGTCGCCAAGTGCTCCCTCATCCCCCACGTCGTCGCCAAGGCCACCGACGTGATCGGCCAGGTCGACGCCGTCATCATCGCGACCGACATCGGCGCCGAGCATGTTGCGCGTGCCCGTCCCTTCATCGAGGCCGGCCTCCCGGTCTTCATCGACAAGCCGCTCACCGACAACGCGCCCGACCTCCAGGTTTTCCGCGAGTGGATCGCGCAGGGCAAGGCGATCATGTCCTCGAGCAGCATGCGCTACGCGAAGGAATACCTCCCCTACCGCATCTCCACCCGCGAACTGGGCGACCTGCGCTATGTCAGCATCACGACGCCCAAGAGCTGGGAAACCTACGGCATCCACGCCCTCGAGGGCATGTATCCGATCCTCGGGCCCGGCTTCATCAGCGCGCGCAACACCGGCACCAAGGAGCGCAACCTGGTCCACCTGAAGCACCGCAACGGCGCCGACGTCGTCGTCGTGGCCAACTACGACATGTTCGGCGGCTTCGGCCTGCTCCAGCTGATCGGCACCGCGGGGCACGTGAACGTCGCGACCGGCGACACCTTCTTCTCGTTCAAGTCCCAACTCGAGGCCTTCATCAGCTACCTGCGCACCGGCGTGCGCCCGTTCCCGATCACCGAGACCCTCGAACTCATGCAGCTGCTCATCGCCGGCCTTCGCAGCTGCGCCGAGGGCGGCCGCGAGGTCCTGCTCTCCGAAATCTAACCAACCCATTATGAGCGCCCGTCCCAGCCGTATCCTCAAACTCCTGCGGGAGAACCAGCTTCCCACCGTCATGAAGGTCAACCTTTCCGAACCGCGGGTGATCGAGATCGCCGGCCTCTGCGGCGTCGACGCGGTCTGGCTGTGCACCGAGCACGTGCCCAACGACTGGATCGGCCTGGAGAACCAGATCCGCGCCGCCCGGGTGCACAACATCGACGCGCTGGTGCGCGTCGGCCGCGGCAGCTACAGCGATTACATCCGCCCCTTCGAGGCCGGCGCGCAGGGCATTATCGTGCCGCACGTCGCCAGCCGCGCGGAGGCCCGCCAGATCATCGACTGGGTCCGCTTCCACCCGGTGGGCAAGCGCGCGCTCGACGGCGGCAACATCGACGGCGAGTTCTGCCTCACCCCGATGGACGAGTATATCCGCCACTCCAACACCGAGCGCATCGTGATCCTCCAGATCGAGTCCCCCGAGGCGCTGGAAAACGTCGAGGAAATCTGCTCCGTGCCCGGCTTTGACGGCATCCTCTTCGGCCCGGGCGATTTCAGCCACCGCATCGGCAAGGCCGGCCAGATCGACGCCCCCGAAGTGGTCGCCGCGCGCAAGCGCGTGGGCGCCGCCACGCGCAAGCATGGCAAGTTCGCCATGACCGCCGGCCTCATCGCCCCCCTCGCCCAGCTGGTCGACGAGGGTTATCGCGTGATCAACATCGGGGCCGACGTCGTCGCCCTCACCGGCTACGTCAAGCAGCGCCTGGAACTCGTCCGCGGCCTCGTCGCCGAACTGCCGGCCGCGGTGCGCCCCCCGGTGCGTTCCCCCTACACCTGAGCCCGCCCGGTCCCATGCGTCTTGCCCAACAGGTGGCGATCGTCACCGGCGGAGCCTCGGGGTTCGGCGAGGAGATCTGCCGTCAATTTGCCGCGCAGGGCGCCAGCCTCGTCGTGGCGGATATCAATGCCTCGCTCGGGGAAAAGAGTGTCGCGGCCCTCACCGCCGCGGGACACCGGGCCATTTTCCAACGCACGGACGTCACGCAGACCGCCGACATGGCCGCCTTGGTCGCGGCCACCCTCGCCCGCTTCGGCCGCCTCGACATCATGGTCAACAACGCGGGCATCAGCCACGCGAACCAGCCGATGCTGCAGGTCTCCGAGGCCGAGTTCGACCGAATCTACCAGGTCAACGTGAAGAGCCTCTACCTCTCCGCCGTCCATTGCGTCCCAGTCTTCCGCCGGCAGCGGCGCGGCTGTTTCATCAACATCGGCTCGACCGCCGCCGTGCGGCCGCGCCCGGGCCTCACCTGGTATAACGGCTCCAAGGGTGCGGTCGTGCTGATCACCAAGTCGATGGCCGTGGAACTCGCGCCCGACGGCATCCGCGCCAACGCCATCAATCCGGCCATCGCCGAGACGCCCCTTCTCACCACCTTCATGGGCGCCGCGGACACCGACGCCAACCGGGCGCGCTTCACGGCGTCGATCCCGCTGGGGCGCCTCGGCCGCGCAAGCGACGTGGCCAACGCCGCCGTCTTCCTCGCGGAACCTTCCTCCGAGTTCATCACCGGCGTCTGCCTCGAGGTCGACGGCGGGCGCTGCGTCTGACCCCTTCCCTATGTCCACCACTGTCATCTCCCTGACCGGCAAGGTCATCATCCAGTTTGGCGGCACCGGCCTGCTCGGTCGCGCCCTCGTCAAGTCGCTGGCCTCGTCCGGCGCCACCCTTGTGGTGGCCTCCCGCAACCGCGCCGCCCTCCAGTCGCTCGCCGACACCGAGAGCGCCGCCGGCCGCAAGGTCTTCATCGAGGAGACCGACATTGGGTCCGAGGCCTCCCTCACCTCCCTGCGCGACCGCGTGCTGGCCAAGCACGGCCGCGTCGACGGCATTGTCTTCAACGCCGTCAGCCGCCCGATGCGCACGATGGACGACGACCTCAAGATCTGGCGCGAGTCCATGGAGACCAACGCCACCGGCTTCTTCGCCACCTGCCGGGTCTTCGGCGACGCCATGGCGAAGCAGGGCGGCGGCAGCATCGTCAACATCGCCTCCATCTACGGCATAGTCGGCAGCAACCTCTCGCTCTACGAGGGCACGACGATGACCACCGCACCGGACTACTTCTTCCACAAGGGCGGCATGATCAACCTCACCCGCTACCTCGCCTCGCACTACGGCGCCGCGAAGGTCCGCGTCAACGTGGTCTCGCCTGGCGGCATCTACAACCCCGAGACGCCGCAGGCCGCCGAGTTCATCAACCGCTATAACAAGGTCACGATGCTCGGCCGCATGTGCGACGCCGCCGAGGTCGGCGGCGCGGTCATCTTTCTTCTCAGCGACGGCTCCACCTACATCACGGGGGCCAACCTTCCGGTCGACGGCGGCCACACCGCCAAATGAGCCGCTGGTATTCGCTGGAGGGCAAGAAGGTATGGGTCACCGGCGGCGCGGGCTACCTCGGCTCGGCCATCACCGTCGAGCTCGACCGCGTCGGCGCCAAGGTCCTCTGCTTCGACCTCCCCGGCAAGGCCGAGGCGCTCGTGCGCGAGCATAAGTTGACTAACACCGTCCCGCTGAGCGCCGACATCAACAACGCGGCCGCGCTGCCCGCGGTGCTCGAACGTCTGCTCGCCGAGCACGGCGTGCCGGACGGCGTCGTCCACCTTGTCACCGCGTCCTCCTCGGGCAAAAGCCTCGAGGTCCTCTCGCCCGACGAGTTCCAGCGCACCTTCGACCTCGCCCTCACGCCCTCGTTCATCCTCTGCCGCACGCTGGCCGAGCGGATGAAGGCCAACGGCAAGGGCAGCATCATCCTCTTTTCGAGTATGTATGGCGTCGTGGCCCCGGATAAGAGCATCTACCACGACCCGATGGCGCCGAATCCCATCGACTACGGCGCGAGCAAGGCCGCCACGCTCCAGCTGTCGCGCTACCTTGCCATGCACTACGGCCCGTCCGGCGTGCGGTTCAACTGCATCACCCCGGGCCCCTTCCCAAACCCGACGGTGCAGAAGAATCACCCGGGCTTCATCGCCGACCTCAACAAGAAGACCGTGCTGCAGCGCGTCGGCCAGAACCACGAGATCGTGGGCCCCACCCTGTTCCTGCTCACCGACAGCGCCTCGTTCGTCACCGGACACAGCCTCGTGGTCGACGGCGGCTGGACCATCTGGTGAACCCGCCTGCGCCGACCTTCCCGGCGGTTTGGCCGGCGGACCCGCGGGTTGGCTCCATTAATTTGCCGGCGGTTCCTGCCCCGGCGGACCTCGGCCCCGGGTGGGTCGAACTGGGCCAGGCCTGGCGGACCGCCCCGGAGCCTGGGTTGAACCGCGGCTGGGCCCGCATCCGCTGGGAGCAAGCCGGGTTGCTCTACGAGGCCTGCTTTCTCCAACTCTCGCCGGCCAACCGGGCCCGCGGACTGAATGCACGGACCTGGGAAATGGGCGACATCTCGGAGTTCTTCCTGCAGGAAACGGCCACCGGCCGCTACCTCGAGCTCCACGTGACGCCGGAGAACCAACGCCTGCAGCTGGTCTGGCCTCTGGGCGGTCTCGACCGCTTTCGCGCGGGCACGGCCCGCCTGGAGGATTTTCTCGTCACGGACCCGCACTGGGTCCGCAGCGCGGCCGTGGTTCAGGCCGATCACTGGACCGCCAGTGCGTTCGTGCCCTTCGCCTGCCTCGGCTTGAACGACCGCGGACACTTGCCCGCCTTGCGCACCGCGGTCTGCCGCTACGACCGCAGCCTCGGGCCGGAACTGCTGTCATCGACCGCCCGACTCTCGGAGCCCAATTATCACCGCCACGCCGAATGGGCCGAGCTGCGCCTGACGCGCTGAATCAGGCCACAGCGCAGCCGGCGCGGGGCGGCGACATCTGGCCGCCAAATTTCCTGTGGGAATGTTCCATGGAGTCGTTCACCGCCAGAGAACATCCCGCGTAATGGAGGGAATTGTCGGGTAGCCGAGAAGGGACATCGCCATCAGCAGTTCCTGACGCAGGAGCTTCATCACGTGCTCGACTCCGGCCGCGCCGCCGACCGCGAGCCCGTAGACGCAGGGCCGGCCGATGTGCACGGCCGCGGCGCCGAGCGCGAGGGCCTTGACCACATCCGTGCCGCGGCGGAAACCGCCGTCGACCATCACCGGCACGCGGCCGTTCACGGCCGCGACAACCTCGGGCAGGACCTCGATGGTGGCCGGCAGCGTGTCGAGACAGCGGCCGCCGTGGTTGGAAACTATGATGCCATCAGCACCTGCCGCGATCCCGGCCAGGGCGTCCTCGCCGCTCATGATGCCCTTGAGCAGCAAGGGCACGCGGGTGATCGACCGCAGCCACTCGATGTCCTTCCACGTGAGATTGGCGGGGATCACCCGCTCGAGGGTCTGGATGGAGGAGGGTTCGCGCACGCCAGCCAGGTGCGGATAGGTGACGCCCGGCGGGATCGCCAGGATCTCGCGCTGCTGGCGGTAACGGGCGCCATCGAGCGGGCTGTCGACCGTCACGCAGATCGCCTCGGCCCCGGCGGCCTGCACGCGCTCGACCAGCGCCGCGGTGATGGCGCGGTCCTTCACGACGTAGAGCTGATACCAGATCGGCGCGCGGGCGACCTTCATGAGGTCCTCGATCGCGGTGTGCGTGCCGGAACTCAGGATCATCGTCGCGCCGACTGCTCCCGCGCCGCGGGCCGTGGCCAGTTCCCCCTCGGGGTGCGTGTAGCGGTGACCGGCCGTCGGGGCCAGCAGGATGGGCAGCGGCAGCTTCTTGCCGAGAAGGGTGATCGACGGATCCAGCCCGGAGAGGTCACGCAGCACGCGCTGCTTGAGCTTCAGGTCGGCGAACCGCTCGCGGTTCCAGCGGACCGTCGTCTCGTCGGCCGCGCCGCCGGCGACGAAGTCATACACCACCTGGGGCATCAGCTCCCGGGCCCGGGCCTCGACGTCGTCGAGGTTCAGCATCCGGTCCAGGGTCGTCGGTGCAGCCATCGGCGCAATCCTCCGCTCAAAGTGAGATCCAGCGGCGCTCGGCCGAGGACTGCAAGAGGGCGCGGCAGGCGGCCACCGCGGCGCGGCCGGATTCGCCGGAGCCCACCTCGCTCGGCCGGCCGTGGATCAGGTCGATGAACGCGGCCATCTGGTCGCGGTAAGCCTGCATGCGCACGTCGGCAAAGGCCGTGTCGGCCCCCTCGTGCTTGACGGGCGGCTGCTGCGAGACGACCCGCCAGCCCTTGGCGTCGGAAAGGCGGAGCTCGCTGTAGGCGTCGAGGTCGAGCAGCGCCTCGGTGCCGATGATGCGGAAGCGGAAGTCCTCGCCCGGGAAGGACGGGGCGGGCAGCGCCCGGCTCGAGAAAAGCGTGCCGATGGCGCCGTTGGAGAACTCCAGCAGGCCGACCGTCGTGTCCTCGACCGGAATGTCCGGCAGCAGCGTGCGCGAGAAGGCGGAGACCGTCTTGACCTGAGCCTGCATCATCCACGCCAGCAGATCGAGAGCGTGGGGCGAGCTGTTGAGCAGGTGGCCGATGTTCGCCGGATCATTCCACCACGACCAATCACCGCCGAAGCCGCCGCTTTTGATGGCGCCGGCATACATCGGCATATTGACCGTGAAGGCCTGCACGCGGCCGATCGCGCCGGAGCGGATCAGCTCGCAGGCCTTCTGGTTGTTGACGCGGAAGCGCTGCTGATAGCCGACGGCGAGGGTCACGCCCTTGGCCTTGGCGGCGGCGATCATGCGCTCGCAGTCCGCGCCGCTGGTGGCGAGGGGTTTTTCGACTAGCACGTGCTTGCCATGCGCGATCGCCTCGAGCGCCTCGTCCACGTGCAGGTGGTGCGGCGTCGTGATGACGACGGCGTCGATGTCCGTCCGCCGCAGGAGGTTTTCCTTCACCTCGACGAAATCGATCCCGTAGCGCTGGGCGAGACCCGGGGCGCGTTTGCCACCGGCCACCGCGACCGCGGCGACATCCGGGAGCCGCTTCAGCGCCTCGATGTGGGTGCGGCCCATGAATCCGGAGCCGATGATGCCAAAACGGAGAGTCTTCATGCAGGTGGGGAGGGGCGGCGGGGGTCTCTCGGGGCCTAACGGCGCCCGTATTGACGGTCCCGAACCTGTATACATAGCTGCCGTGTCCCCGGCTCGTCGACAAGGAAATCCTCGCCGTAGCGCTCGACATCCGCCGGCGGCCCTGCATCGTCGCACCCAGCCCGTGACGCCCTCCACCGCCCTCCCCGCACGCGCCTGGATCATCGTGGTTCTCCTCTGGGTCAGCGCCGCGCTCAACTATGTGGACCGGCTGATCCTGACGACGCTCCGGAGTTCGCTGAAGGAGGCAATTCCGATGACGGACGCGCAGTTCGGCCTGCTCACCACGGCTTTCCTGATCGTGTATGCATTGGTCAGCCCCTTCGCCGGTTTCCTCGCCGACCGTGTCAGCCGCACCCGCCTCATCACGGTCAGCGTTTTGGCCTGGTCCCTTGTGACCTTGGCGACCGCCTGGGTCACGAGCTACGAGCAACTGCTCGCCACGCGCATCCTGCTGGCACTGGCGCAGGCCGCATGCATGCCCGCTTCGGTGGCGCTGATCGTTGATTACCACCGCGGCCAGACGCGCTCCCTCGCTTCCGGACTGTTACTGAGCGGTGGCATGACCGGCGCTGCCCTGGCGGGACTCGGCGGATGGCTCGCTGACCGCCACGCGTGGACCTACGCCTACCAACTTTTTGGTTGGATCGGCGTCGCTCACGCCGTCTTGCTTGCCCTCCTGCTGCGTGACCGGCCCAAGGCCGACGATGAAGTCGCCGCAGGCGCCTCCACCCCGCCGCCGGGCATGGTCGACGCCTTCAGGCACCTGTTCACCAACAAGGCTTACCTGTTGGTCCTCGGTTACGCCTGCACGCTGGGGATTGTCGGCTGGTCGATCATCGGCTGGATGCCGACTTACATGAAGGAGCGCTTTGCGATGAGCCAAGGCGAGGCGGGTCTCACGACGACGATCTGCATGAACGTGGCCGCCTTCGCGGGTATGGTGCTCGGCGGCGCGTGGGCCGGACGCTGGGGCCGGAGTGACCCGCGGGGGCCCGTGTTCGTCTCGGTGATCGGCCTGACCCTCGCGGCGCCGGCGATCCTGCTCCTCGCGCACACCTCCGTGCTGCCGCTCGCGCTCACCGGCCTCGCGCTCTACGCCTGTGCCCGCTATTTCTCCGATGCCAACGCCATGCCGGTGCTCTGCCTCTACGTGGACCCGCGCTACCGGGCAACCAGCTGGGGCGTCTCCACCCTCTTCAGCAGCTTCATCGGCGGGCTCGGCATCTACGCGGCGGGCTGGGTGCGCGATGCGAAGATCGACCTCGTGCATCTCTTCCACTTTGCCGTCGGCAGCATCCTGCTGTGCGCCGTCATCATGGCGACACTCTCGCGCCTGCCGCGGATCAAGCAGGACTAGGCCTGCGCCGCCTGCAGTTCCCGCACGAGCCCGGCGTTATACCAGAGCATGCGCGGCAGGTGGAATGGCCCCTTCCAGAGGTTGCCCTTCAGCCGGGTTGAGATCCGGCCGTCGCGGTGGGCGTAGCCGAACCACTCGCCGTGCTGCGGGTCGGCGAATATGCGCCGGGACCAGGCGTGGACCAGGCCGTGCCACTCGGCGTAGCGCTTTTCCCCGGTGAGCTGGTAGGCCAGCAGCGTGGCGATCTCGGCCTCGTTGTGCGGCCACCAGAATTTCATCTCGGACCAGTATTCCTGCACGGGCTTGCCGTGGACGTCCGTGAAGTAAAGCAGGCCGCCGAACTCCGGGTCCCAGCCGCGCCGCCACATCAGGTCGAGGATTGCCAGCCCGAGGCGCTGCATCCGTGCGTCGCGGCGGAGCTTGGCCTCGTGGAGGATGAACCAGGCGCACTCGATCGCGTGGCCGGGATTGAGGGTGCGGCCGTCAAAGTGGTCGATCACGTCGCCGTTCGGCGCCACCATCTCCATGAGCGCGCCGAGGTCGGGCTTGAAGAAATCGCGCTCGATTTCCGCGATGGACCGGTCGATCCACTGCGTGCAGGTCGCCCCGCGCACGGTCTCGTCGCCGAGCAGCCGGCGGATCTCCTGCGCCGTCACGATCGCGATCATCAGCGGCGCCACGCCCTTCATCGGGCGTGACGCGGGCTCGGTCTTGGGCGGCATCACGCCGGGCGTGAAGCTGTGGTGCAGGTAGGTCGAGAAATACTCCAGCGCCTCCGCTCGGGCCCGGGCATCGCCGGCCGCGACGCTGTAGGCGGCGCTGCCGACCGCGGCGAAGCACTCGCTGTAGACGTAGCGGCGCATGCGCAGGGGTTTGCCGTCCCGCGTGACGGTGAAACAGAGTTTCCCGCCCGGCCCGCGGCCGTGGGTGCGGATGAAGTCCAGGCAGCTGCGCGCCAGCGCCAGCCACTCGGGGTTCCGGCGCATCGTGTGGTGCACCGTGGAAAAGGTCCACGCCGCCCGGCCCTGCAGCCAGATGGCCTTGTCCGTGTCGATGACCGCCCCATCGGCGGCGAGCCCGGTGATCAGGCCGCCGTGCTCGCGGTCCGTGCCATGCCGCAACCAGAACGGCAGCACGTCCTCCAGCAGGTCGTGCTCGTAGCCGCGGCCGAGTTCGGCGAGTTGGACGGCGGTGAAACTCATGGCGGCGGACGGGTCAGCTGGCCTTCGTCCACTCGAAGAAGCCGATCACCTGCAGCTGCTCGCGCATGCGCTCGCGCTGAGCCGCCGTGGGCGTGCGGGTCGGCAGCCGGCTGTAGCCGCAGTCGGCGCCCACGAGGGCCATCGCGGCCTTGAGGCCGCCGCGGCCGCCGTTGCCCAGGATGATGCGGATCATCTCGGCCGCGAGCGACTGGAGCCGGCGCGCCTCGATCAGATCCCCGCGGGCGAAGGCCGCCATGACCTTCCGGTAAAGGGGCGCCGCGAAATTGTAGGTCGAGCCGACCGCGCCGCGCGCCCCGAAGGCGAGCCCGCCGAGCAGCATCTCGTCCACGCCGAAAAGGATCTCGTAGCGGCCGCCGCCGTATTCGATGCAGGCGAGCATCTCGTGCAGGTTCGGGTCGGAGAACTTCACGCCGCGGAGGACGGGCAGCCGCTGCTCGGCCGCGCGCAGGAATTCCAGCATGTCGAACTTCACGCCGGAAATCACCGGGATGTGGTAGAGATAAAAAGGCAGCTTCGGCGCGCCCGCGGTGATGTCGATCAGGCAGTCGATGAAGTTCTCGACCGAGTCGGGCTTGAAGTAACCGGGCGGCGTGGCCGAGATCGCGTCGGCGCCGATCTGCTGCGCGTGGGCGGCGAGCGCGCGGGCATCCGCCAGGCTGTTGTGTCCGACCTGGATCACCACGGGCACGCGGCCCTTCACGGTCTTGACGATGGTCTCCGCCACGAGCTGGCGCTCGGCCGTGGTCAGGAGCGGGCCCTCGCCGGTGCTGCCGCAGACATAGAAGCCGGCGGCCCCCTGGGCGAGCACATGCTCGATCACGCCCGGGATCTTGCCGGCATCGATCGAGCCATCCTGGCGAAACGGGGTGAAGGCTGCCGCGATGAGTCCGCTGAGCAGAGGTTGGGAGGGCATCGCGGCAGACTTGGCAGGGGTTGCGTCGCGTGCAAGGGCTACTTGTATACAGTTGACTACTTTAACCTTTGCCCGCCGCTCGCGGGCCGTGTTCGCTCCCCCCGTGCCCTCCGCGACGTCCCCCTCCCCACTGCCCGCCGGGCTCGGCCTCGGCACGGCGACCTTCGGCCGCGAGATCGACGCCCCGACGTCGCACCGCCTGCTCGACCACGCCTACGCGCGGGGCATCCGCCACCTCGACACCGCCGTGGCCTATTCGGCCGGCGCCGCGGAGCGAATCCTCGGAGACTGGCTGCGGGCCCGACCGGAAATCCGTGCCGGCCTGACCATCGCCACGAAGCTTATTCCGCCTTTCTCCGCCGCCGCAATCGACACCACCGTCGCCACCAGCCTCGGCCGGCTCGGGCTGGACCGCGTCGATGTGCTTTACCTCCACCGCTGGGACGCCACCGCCGACCTGCCCGAGGTGCGAGCCGCCCTCGACGGCTTGGTGCGCCGCGGGCTGGTGGGCGCCCTGGGCATCAGCAACTGCCCCGCGGACAAATTGCAGGCCGCGCTGGCGGACCAGCAGCGCGAAGGCCTGACCCGGTTCACCTGGCTGCAGAACAACCAGAACTACGCCGTGCGCGAGGCTCCCGAGGCCTACCGGCGGTATTGCGCGGCGCAGGGGATCAGCCTCGTCACCTTCAGCCCCTTGGCCGCGGGTTTTCTGACGGGCAAGCATGCCTCGGGCGTCGTGCCCGGCTCGCGCTTCGCCGTGGCCCCGGCCCACGGCGACATCTACTTCAACCCGACCTGCCAGCGACGGCTGGCGATCCTCATGGCCACGGCCTCCAAACACGGCCTGAGCGCGGCCTCACTCGCCCTGGCGTGGGCCTTGCACCGGCCGCTCACCCGCTTCGTGCTCGTCGGCGGACGCGAGGCGGCGCAGATTGACCAGGCTTTCGCAGCCTCCGGCCCTGGGTTTGCCCCGGCCCTGGCCGAACTCGAGCAAGCGGAACCGGACGGTCCGTGATCAGCGCGACGAGGGCGTCCGGGTGAGCAGGTCGACGACCATCCGCTCCAACCGGGGCACGTCCACCTCGAACACGACCTCCACGTCGCGCTCGCCGCGACCGGGCCCCTGGCCCGCGGGCCAGCTGAGCGTGCTGCCATAACCGGCGCCATCGGCGCCCGTGTCCACCCCGACCGCCAGCACGGCGCGCCGCGTGACGATTCCCGGTTCCAGCCACACCGCCGCGCTGAGTTCATCCCACATCGGGAAGCCTTCGATATGCCGTGAGACGTAGCGCGCCACCGGTGTGTTGGCGGCGGCGATGCGCTTGATCAGCTCGGGCTTGAAGAGCGTCTTCGTGGTCGGGTCGACCGGACACAGGACGATCCGGCGCCACGGCGCCCGGAGCACGGCATCTGCCGCCTCGGGGTCCCAACGGAAATTAAACTCCAGCCGCGGCGTGTGCGCATACTCCAGGGCGAACTCGTTGTTCGCCGCCTGCGGGTTGAAGCTCCCACCCATGATCACGATCTCCTTCGCCAGCGCGGCGAATTCCGGGTCGCGCCTCAGGGCCAGGGCCAAATTGGTCTGCGGCCCGAGAGCCAGGATCGACACCTCGCCGGGAAACTCGCGCACCGTGCGCACCAGGAAAGCGTCGGCCGTCTCGTGGAGCGGCTTGGTCGTGGGTTCGCCCTCAGGCGAGGGCGGCACGACGTCCGCCGCATGGATCGGCCGGCGGTTCACCGTGCCGGGCGGCCACTGCTCCGTCCAGGCGCCCTTGTAGACGAGTTTGCCGTGCCGCGCCTCCCACCGCTTGGTCGCCTCCGGCGAGTTCTTCAGCGGCAGGGTCGCGCCCGCCACGACCGGCACATCCGTTCGCCCGATGATCTCCAGCATCCGCAGGGTGTGGGCGACGTTCTCCCGTTGCCAGCCGTCACCGCTCTCGACCGTGATGCCCAGCACCTCGACTTCCGGCGACTGCAGCACCATCAGAATCGGCTGCAGGTTCGGCCCGCCCGGCCCGAAAGCGTCCTGGTCGATGATGACCTTGCGACGGGGCACGGCTGCAGCGAACAGCGGGACCAGCAAGGCAGCCAAAACTATGATGCGACCTTTCATGTTTTGAGCAAAGCAGCTGCCGTGCCCCGAAGGAAACCTGAGTAGAAACAGTGAAGACGCCTTGGGATCGGAACCCTCAGGTTTCAGGTTTCCGGTTTCAGGTTTCTTCTGCTCGGCGCTTCGCGTCGGTTTCCATCAGCGCCTTGAGCGCGTCGAGCGTGGCCCTGGCCTTCGCCTTGGCGGCGGGCAGGCTGGCGGCGTCCTTCACGGGCTCCGTCGCAAAGAGGTAGAACTTCATCTTCGGCTCCGTGCCGCTGCCGCGGGCGGCGAACGAATAACCGTTGGCCAGCGTCACGAGATACAGGTCCTGCGCCGGGATCTGCTCGTTGTCGGCGTCGAAGAACTTCTCGCGGCCGAAATCCTGGAAACGCGTCACCTTCGTGTCGCCGAACGCGGTCGGCGGGGCCGAGCGGTAGGTGTCGAGGATGCGCTTGATCTTGGCGGCGCCGCTGGCGCCCTCGTAGTAGATGTTGATCACGCCCTCGAGGAAGAAGCCGTATTTGAGGTAAATCTCGTCGAGATACTCCGGCACGGTCAGGCCGCGGGACTTCACCCACGCCGCCACCTCGGCGAACATCAGGCAGGCCGAGTTGCCGTCCTTGTCGCGCAGCGAGTCGTTGGGCAGGTAGCCGTAGCTCTCCTCGGTGCCGAAGAGGTAGAAGGTGCTGTGCTGCTGCAGGAGCCGCGCCCGCTCGCGGAACGGGGTCGCGTCGTAGTTGAAACCCGCGCCCATCGCCTTGACCAGCTTCTCCTCGTAGCCGCGCATCTTGCCGGCGATCCACTTGAAGCCGGTCAGCGTGTTGATGACCTTCACGCCGTGGCCGCGGCCGATGGCGTCCTGCAGCGGCGTGGTGACGAAGGTCTTGACGATCGCCGCCGACTGGGTGCCGGCCGCCGGGATCCAGCCCAGCTCCTTGTATTTGGCGATGCGGTAGTCGGCCAGCAGCGCGCCGACCTGGTTGCCGGTGAGCAATTCCATCTTCCCGGCCTTGTTCCGCACCGCGGCGCCCATGCGGTCGCTGTCAGGATCGGTCGCCATCACGAGGTCGTGTCCGCCCTTCTCGGCGAGCGCCTCGGCCAGGGCCAGCGCCTCGGCGTTCTCGGGGTTGGGCGACTTCACGGTCGGGAAACGCGCATCGAAGGCCAGTTGCTCCGGCACCGCGGTGACCTTCACGCCGGCCGAGCGCAGCAGCGGCAGCGAAGAGATCGCGCCGACACCGTGGATGTTCGTGAACACCACGCTGAGCGCCGCCTTCTGGAAGACCGTCGGGTCCAGCAGCGCCTGCGCCGCCGTGGCGAGGTAGTCGTCGTCGGCCTTCCGGCCGAGCGTGACGACCTTGGAGATGTCCTTCACCAGGAATTCATGCACCGCGGACAGCGGCACGGCGTCCACCTCGGCGATGATGCCCTTGTCGTGCGGCGGGGTCACCTGCGCGCCGTCGGTGAAGTAGGCCTTGAAGCCATTGTCGTGGGGCGGATTGTGGCTCGCCGTGATGACGACACCCGTGTGCGCCTTCAGGTAGCGCACCGAGAAACTCAGCTGCGGGGTCGAGCGCGGGCCGTCAAAGATCACGGCCTCGCCGCCGAGGCGCGTCCAGGTGGAGGCGGCCAGCTCGCAAAAGTGCCGGGAGAAATGCCGGACGTCGTGGGCGATGACGATCTTCGGCTTCGCCGCGCTGCCCTGCCCCGCGAGGTATTTCGCCATGTAGCGGTAAAGGCCGATGACGGCGCGCGTCAGGGTGAACTCGTTGAGGAGGTTGCTGCCCACCGCCGCGTGCTCGGGGCTGCCGGTGGCGGACAGCGTGCCGGTCTCGGCCTTCGCCGCCACCTTGCCGATCGTGCGGCCGCGCATGCCGCCGGTGCCGAACTCGAGGTAGCGGTAGAAGCGGTCGTTGAGTTCGCTCCACTCGCCGCGCTCGATGAGTTCCAGCAGGCTCTGCTGGGCCCATGCCGGCAGGCCGCCCGCGAGCCAGGCCTTGAGGTTGTCGGCGGCGCTCGCCATCAGTTTGCCGGCCGTGACGGCCGAGGAGATTTGGTCGGTGGGGGTCATGGGTATTATTCGAGGTAGAGGCCTTCGGCGACGAGCGGCTTGATCGGCAGGCTTTGCCACCGCTCGGCGAACGAGTCGGCGTCATAGCCGAAGAGCGGCGAGATTTCCAAGCCGCATTTGGGCAGCCCGGAATCATCGGTTGCCACGGCGGCACCCACGGCCCTGAGCCAGCGGGCGAACTGCCGGAGCTGGTCGTCCCGGCAGGTCTGCGGCGAGTCCACGCCCTCGGCGTTCTTCACCGGGCTGAAATCGTCCGCCCGGGCCGTCTCGATCACGATGGAATTGTCCGCAAACGGCAGCGCGTCGAAGACGAACATCTCGAACTTCACGCCATTCGCCTTGGCCGGCTTTATGATTTCTCCCTTTTCGTCGATCGTCTGGATTTTCTTATCCGCCCGGTGGAAAGGTAATGTCGGCGAAGAAACCTGAGACCTGAAACCTGAAACCTGAGTAGAAGACAAAGAAGCCTTGGGATCGGAACCCTCAGGTTTCAGGTTTCCGGTTTCAGGTTTCTGCGCGTCTGCGCCGCCCGCCATCTTGCGCGCAAACTCGCGGTCAATGAGGTGGATCGCGATGCTGCCGGCACTGTAGCGCAGCGAGCCGTCGGGATTGGTCTCCCGCTGCATGGCCAGCGGCATGTCGCTGTATTCGATGACGACCACCTTGCCCTGCTGCCGGCAGAAGTGCCCGACCTTTTCCTCCGGGTAGGCCTTGGGCACCATCTTGCTCGACATGCCCGACCTGGCCTGGAGGTGAAAGCCGATGAACGCCGCGTCGAGGCAGCGCACGACCGGGTTGTCCACCTGGAAGTAGCTGATGGTGTCGATGCCTTCCTTCGCCATCAGGTCGAGGGCGCCGCTGCGGTGCAAGGCCCGCAGCGAGCCGCCGTGGCCGTCGGGACTGAGCGCCAGCGACGAGCGCGTCTCAAGCAGGATCTTCCCGTCGAAGCCCACGGCCGGCATGCGGCCCTGGCGGAAGAAATGCACCCGGCCGCGGTCGAGGCCGAAGAACTTGTGCGCCACGAAGAACTGCTCGGTCTGCTCGTGGTTCGCGTGGCTCGTCATGATGAACCAGTGCAGCGGCTTCCCGTAGCGCAGGCCCGCCGCCTTGATCTTCTCGGCGAAGACCTGGAAGAGGGATTTTTTCCTCAGCGGGGTGACGGCAAACGTGCCCTTGGGGCCGTCGTAGCCCAGGCGCGTCCCCTGCCCGCCCGCCACGGTGAAGGCCGCCACGCGGCCGGCGCGCAGGGCGGCCTCGCCGGTGGCCCGGGCCGCGGCCCAGGCGGCGGGGTCGCCGCCATTCTCCGGCAGACGCGTGCTGAGCGCCGGGGTGAGCCCGGCGAGATCCACGCCGGCGCCGCCCTTCTTGAAGACGAGCGACTGGTTGAGGCGGTCCACCTCCGCCAGGTCGATCTCGGCCGCCTGGTTCGCCAGTGCGGCGCGTTCACTCGGCGGCAGAAAATCCCAGAAGGCAAAAACCTGGCCCTGGCCGGCGGCGCGGTAGGCGGCGATTAAATGGTCAATGTTCATCGTTCAATGGTCAATGTTCAGCGGAAGTCTGATGACCGCAAGCAGGTGCAATGGTCCCAAGGGATATGCATTGAACAATGAAAATTGACCATTGAACAACGAACATTTCTACCTGCCATTCCGTCGGGCCGTTTGCACCGAGGCATTGAGCAGGCGGGCCAGTTGCTGGCACTCGTCCAAGACCACATCAATGCTCGCGAGCGAAGCCAATTTCGCCCGCGCGATCATCTTGAGCCACACTTGGGTCTCATTGAGCTCCTTCAGTGCGATACCCAACTTATGGATGAAATCCGCGCGACTCTCGGCTCCCCTGGCTTCGCCATAATTGGGCGCCGGTGCCGTCCCGGAGCGAAGAATCTGCTGGGCAAGGTGGTTGGCCGCCCGGGTGGACGGGAGTTTGTCGGTTAACACGATTATCTGCGCGCCGAAATCAATGAGCCGGTATTCAATCTTGTCTGCGTCTGCGTTTTTCATGGGTCGTAGGGTTGAGGTTACGGCCCGCGATTACCCAGCAGAATGGTCATCGTTCATTGTTCAATGTCTAATTTTCAACGGATCCCTGATCATTGGCCAATGAACATTAGACGATGAGCATTGATCATTGATGCCCGCCCGTTTTTCCGAACTTCACTACGGCCCGCGACTACCCAGCAGAATGGCCATCGTTCATTGTTCAACGTCTAATTTTCAACCGACCCTCCGGCATTGGCCAATGACCATTGAACGATGAACATTGAACATTGATCATTTCTTTTCCGGATCCTCGAACCGGAACACAAACTCCGCCTCCTTGGCGTAGCCGAGTTTCTGGCGGATGAGTCGCTCCACCAGCGCCGGGTCGTGCCGCAACTGGTCGAGGTATTTCTCCTGCGCCGCCAGCTTCGTCTCGGCCTCGGCCAGCCGCCGCTGGTTGGTCGCTTCCTGGGCTCGCAGCGCCGTGATGTCGCGGTGCATCTGCACGAAGAAGCTCACGGCGAACAGCGTCACCGCGACGAACGCCGCGCCAAATACGCCCAGGATCAGCTTGCTGGAATTCACGGCGAAAAATCTAAATTTTTTGCACAGGAGGAAACAGAGAGAACAGAGTCTTGGGGATACTAACCCTCAGTTGCCTCCGTTACCTCCTGTTAAATTGCCTTGATCCGTGTTCATCCGTGTAATCCGTGGTTAAAATGTCTTGGTCCGACTTTTGTTAATTCTGTCCAAACATCTGTGTTTAAAAGAATGCTTTGGGCACCCTCAGGTTTCAGGTCTCAGGTCTCAGGTTTCAAGTTTCTTTCACGCGCTTTTGGCGTGCATTTTCCCGTGCGGCCCAGATAGTTGCCCACGCGATGTATCAAAGCTACTACGGTTTTACGGAGATGCCGTTTCACATCACTCCGGACCCGAAGTTCCTCTACCTCAGCGCCACCCACCAGGAGGCCCTGCAGCACCTCAAATACGGCGTCCACGAGAAAAAGGGCTTCATCGTGCTGATCGGCGAGGTCGGCTGCGGCAAGACCACCCTGTGCCGCAAGTTCCTGGGCGAACTCGACCCCAACCACTACGACACGGCACTCGTCCTCAATCCCCGCGTCACCGAGACGCAGATGCTGAAGGCGATCCTGACCGAGCTGGGCGAACCCAACCTGGCCCGCAGCAAGAACGACCTGGTCGCCCAAATGAACCAGGTCCTCCTCGACCGCATCGCCAAGGGCCGCGAGATCGTCCTCATCATCGACGAGGCCCAGAATCTTTCCTTCGAGGTCTTCGAGCAGGTGCGCCTCCTCTCCAACCTCGAGACCGACAAGCAAAAGCTCCTGCAGATCGTCCTCATGGGCCAGACCGAGCTGAAGGACCGCCTCGCGGCCGAGGAACTCCGCCAGCTGCGCCAGCGCATCCTCGTCCACTACGAGCTGCGCCCCTTCACCCGCGACGAGATGGAGCGCTACATCCACCACCGCCTGACCGTCTCCGGCAGCATGGGCCGCCCGCACTTCACGCCCTGGGCGCTGCGCCACATCTTCAAGGCGAGCTGCGGAATCCCGCGCATCATCAACAATCTTTGCGACAAGGCTCTCCTCTCCGCCTTCATCCGCGAGTCCGACGAGGTCAACTACTGGGACGCCCGCCGTGCGGCCAAGGACCTGGAGAAACTGACGGATTGAGCAAATGATTTTCCATCGTCCATTTTTCATTTTCCATTGTCCATTTGAGCGAACAGCTTGCGGTCAGATGGCAATTGGACGCTGGCAGATGGCTAATGGACAATTTGCATGAGCCTCATCAACGACGCCCTCAAGAAGGCCCAGAAGCAGCGCACGGGCGAGACCCCGCCCCTCGCGTCCCTGCCCAGTGTCGGCGGCGAGACCCCGCACCGGATCGCCAAGCGCGCCAAGCCCGCCGGCTTTGATACGCTGATCATCCGCGCCGGCGTCGGCCTGGGCTTCCTGCTCGTGGTCGTCGTGGGCGGGTATTTCGCCCTGCGGGAGAAACCGGAAACCGGAAACCGGAAACCTGAGAATTCAAACGCTCAGACCGCGGCACTGCAGCCCCCCCCCTCGCCTGCCGTTCAGAATCCAGCTCCCGCTTCCCCGACTCCTGCTCAGAACCCTCAGGTTTCCGGTTTCAGGTCTCAGGTTTCTGAGCCGCCACCTGCGGCTCCCGCCTTCACCCTGCCCGTCGCACCTTTGCCTGCAGTTGCGCAGCAGACTGCCGGACAAACACCGGGTTCCCCGCAGGGAACAACGGTGAAACCGGCCGTTCCGGCGGCACAGCCCCCGGTGACGGTGCCGCCCCCGGCCGCGACGCCGCCTACCGGGTCAGATCCCCGGGTTTCACCATTCAGGGCTCCTAATTCGCCAGTGGCTGCATCAGATCCTCAGGTTTCAGGTCTCAGGTCTCAGGTTTCCGAGCCGGCCAGACCGGCTCTCAAGCTTGAACCCCGCGCCATCCAGTTCATCGAAAACATCAAGGTGGCGGGCATCATGGCGCGCCCCACGGACAGCAAGGTGCTGATGAACGACCGCGTCTACCGCATTGGCAGCCTGGTCGAGGCCGAGATGGGCCTGACCTTGGTCGGGATCACGCCCAATTCCCTCACCTTCGAGGACGGGCACGGCGGCCGCTACACGCGCACTTTCTAAGTGCGGAGGTATACTGCCACCGCGCAGTTATGGGTTAGGAGTTAAGTGTTCTGAGTTAAGAGTCTGTCCCTCCACCTAACTCCTAACACCCAGCGGCGCCTCCGGCGTCGTTGGCTTTAGACTTGGAACGGCGGGTGCGTCCCGTAGGTTCCCGGCACACGGGCCATAACTGAGGATAATACCATGCCCGATGCCATTCGTTCGTTTGAAGATTTGGAATGTTGGAAAGCTGGACGCGAGCTGAGGTTGTTCATCGCCAGGCAGGTTCTGCCTGTTCTGCCCAAAGAAGAGCGGTTTCGCCTGGGTGACCAGGTGCTAAGATCAGCCCGTTCGATCACAGCCAACATAGCCGAAGGCTACGGGCGATTCCATTACCTGGATAACTCCAAATTCTGCAGTAATGCCCGCGGATCCTGCTACGAAGTGCTCGATCATCTGATTACCGCCCATGACGAAGGTTTGATTCCGGACCAGCTGCTGACCGTCGGTCGTGAGAAATTTGAATGCACCAAAGGATTGCTCAATGGCTACATGGCTTACCTGAAGCGTGCTTCACGCATCGAGTAAAGATCCCCGGGGCAAGCCCCGGGGCATTTGACAAGACCTCTGCAAACCCACTCGAGCCCCATGCAATCCACACTCAATCCCGTTCCACCGACCAAGCCGGAGCAAGCTCCGGGGTATCGGACCCAAAGCGAATGAAGCACGGGGTCATGCGTTAGGAGTTCGGAGTCTCCCCCACCTAACATCTAACGTCTAACACCTAACTGAGATGGCTCCGCCAGCGTCTGAAGCGAGAACCGGGAGAACGCCGCGTAGTCTTCTTCCACCTGATTCAGGGCGCGCACACCCAGCCCGACCCACTTGGCCTTCGCCGGGGCTTGGGCCCAGACCACGAGTTCCACGCCATTAGAATAGTCCCCGACCGGTAGGCGATCAACGAATCCCAGCCCGAGCGCCTGACCAGTCTCGTCCTGGAAGTTCAGAATCAGGAACGTCATGTTGCCGGGGCTCACCTTGCTCCGCACCTTCACTCGGGCCGCATACCACTTCCCCGGCTCAGCTGTCGTCAGCTGCGAGAAGGTCTCCTGCTTGCAACCGCGCATCACGAGTGATGCGGAAACCTGAGACCTGAAACCTGAAACCTGAGTGGAAGACCGCGATGCCTTGGGATCGGTCTCTTCAGGCTTCAGGTTTTCGTTCTCAGGTCTCTCGACGCTCACGCGTCGTGTCTCATACGGTTCGCCATGACCACGCCACGAACCACCCGCCACCCATTCCAAATCCATCGAGCCCGTCGGAGGCCGGATGGCCAGCTGAGCCAACTCTGCGTCTTTCAGCAGCTCCTTGCCGGATGGCAAGAGACCTGAAACCTGAGACCTGAAACCTGAAATAGAAGACGGATCCGAGGCGACGTGATCGATAGCTTTCCTTAATCCCTCAGGTTTCAGGTTTCCGGTTTCCGGTTTCAGCTTTAGCCGCCACGCCGCCCGGCGGCGTGGGTCGTTGCGCTCATAGTCGCCCAGGATCGTCGCTTTCACGGCCAGAGGGGCCTCTCTAGTCACTTTGGCGTGAACCTGCTTCAGGCGAGTCTCGCTCTCGTTCAGCTGCTGCCAAGCCGCTCGCACCTCGGCCTGGTCGGGTTCCGCCGGCAGCGCCGTCCGCGATAACCGCTCCTTCGCTTCTTCCCAAGCGCAGAAGGCATCGGTCACCGCAAAGGCTTGGGCGAAGAATTCCACCCGCTTGCTCGTCAGTTCCGTCGTCGCCGCGGCCTTGGCCGCCGCGAGCTGGCTTTGCAGCTTTCGCCGGACCTCCACCGGGAACAGCAGATACTGGTGCTCGTCTTTGAAATACTTGATCCAGTAGGACGGCTTGGGCTGGTTCAGCCACTGCTGGTCGCACAGCACAAAATACTCTCGCATCGGCCCGGCGACCTCGCGCCAAAAGTCCCGGTAGTAGGTCTCGAGCAGGTCCTCCGGCCTCGCCGCGGCATCCCACAGCAATTCGGCCGCCAGCCAGGCCTTGGGGCCGTCGAGACCCCAATTGGGATACACCTCGGCATAAAACGCCCGCACACCGGCCTCATAGGCGAAGGGAATCGACTGCGCCACCGCATACAGCGTCGGCCGCGGGACAAGGAAAGGCGCGCCGTAATAATAGTCGTATAGACCGACAACCTCCGCGCCTGATGCCACCCAGCGCTTGATCAGCGCCTTGTCCTGCTCGGCAAATGCCGGATCAAACCATTCGCTCCGGTCAGCCGTCAGGAACGGCACGACGTTGCGCTCGATCGGAAAGCCCGGGGTGTCCTCCGTCCAGTCGTAGGCATAGGCGCCGAGATACCGTCCCGGCACGCGCTTCGCCACTTTGTTGACGAAACCAAAGACCAGCTTCGAGTAGTCCGGCTTGTGCCTGAACCACCGCGGTTCGCCCAGCAACTCGCGGGTCCGCTCCGACTGGTCGAAGCGGATGCTGTCGTTCATCCCGATCGCCGACGAAAACTCCCGCCGCTGGCGCAACCCCGCCGCCGCGTGCTCCGCGGCACCGTCGGCCGCGATGTTGGGCTGCCAGTTGCCGTCGTGGGCGGTCGGCGGGAAAAACTTCGCCCCATTGACCACCGCCGCGAATTCCGGGTTCCGCTTCATATCCTCCGGCTTGAACAATGTGCTCATCGCATGCGTGTGCTGGAACCACGCCCGCAGGCGGTTTCCACCCCACCAGGCCCGCTCCTCCGGCGAAGAACCACCCAGGCCCAGATTTCTTGAGATATACGACGGCGAATAGGTCCGCTCGCCCGGAGTCAGGTGCAGTTCCTTGCGCGCCGGCACATGTTCGCCCAGTTCGCCGGGCATGAACCAGCGCGCCCCGAGTGTCTCCCGCAGAAACCAAGCCGCCGCCGCCTCGATGTCGTCCGCCGGATAACTCGTGATCTCCAACCGTCCGTCGGTCACACGCCAAATGACCTCCTCCCCCAACCTAGGCTCGCCCGTCTTCCGGTGATTCGTGCCTTCAATGTAAATGGTGGAACCCGGCCTCCGGACGGGTTTGCCTTGATCAGCCTGTCCAGAGGCCAGGCTCCACCTCTCATGCGTTTGAATGGGGAAATCCGCCACCGGCCGCCCAGAAGCCTTCGCGAGCGTGTTTTGAATCAGCCTCGCCGCTCTCTGCTCCACCGCGCTCGGATTCTCCGGCAGACTGATTATGCAGCCGTCTTTGTCGTCGAAAACGACAACGCCTTCCGTCCGCTCCTTCTTTGCGCACGCGGCGAGACAAAGCACGATACCGACAAGGAGGAGCCTAGACGACATCCCTGAGTAGGCGTCAGGATTTTTCAGGTTTCAAGTCTCAGGTTTTGATCTCCCAGAGGGCTGGGGCCCAACTCCAGCAGGTTTTGCCGCGATGATTCGCAGAATTAGCAAAATAAAATCTACCCTGAATTACTTCCGTTTTTGCGCTTCTTGCGCTTTTTTGCGGCCAATTGCCATGGCTTGAAGATTGATGTCCGCCGTCTGTCGTCTGTCCTCAGCCATCCGACGTCCGCCCGCTTCGCTCTCTGCCCTTCGCCCTTAGCGCGCCAACTGCGGCGCATCCAACTCCAGCCACCTTAGGCTGATGACCAGCAGCGCCCACCACGTGACGAGGATGGCCGGGTTCTGGAACGGGAAGTCCATCACCGCATGGGCCATCACCTGCCCGGCGCCCAGACCGATCATCAGGACCAGGGGATGCCGCCAGCCGCCGCCCCGGAACCACGCCCAACCGATCCAGCCGGCACCTGCCGTCAGCAGCAGCACGCCGACGAGACCCAGCTCGATGGGGATCTCCAACCAATCATTATGGGCATGCTCCCAGAAATACATGCCGCGCTCGTAGATCATGGGCTTGTGCTTGATGTATTCCGGATAGAGGTAGCGGAAACCGCCCGCGCCCACGCCGCGCACCCAGTGGTCGCCCAGCATGTCAGTGGCGGCTTCCCGGGCCAGCTGCCGGCTGACCACACTGGGATCATTGGCCTGCAGCTTGGACAGTTGCTCGAAGCGGTAATACACCGCCGAGAAATCGACCTGCCGCATCATCCATCCCACCGTGCCCACCACGCCCAGAGCGACCAGCACAGGAACAATGGTCGGCACGGTTGATTGGGTCGAAGAAGTGAAACGAAGGATAACGGCGGCAATCACGGCCGCGAATCCAAACACGGTCAGACTGATGATTGCTCCGCGGGAAAGGGAAAACACCACCGCAAACACCAGTAACATCGCCGCGATCAGCCACAAAGCCGCAGGAGTGGAACGGGCCATGCGCTTCCGCCCGTCAAAAAAATGCCAGACCGCAAGGCCCAGCGCGGCAAAGCCCAAGAGACTGAAGTATGCCCCCGCATGATTCTGGTAAACGAAACTGGCGAAGGAGGAAGCATCGGGGAATGACTGCAACCAAAGCAGTTTTGTCACGCCACTGGACTTTTGCACGAAGCCAACCAGACCGAGGACACAGGCGTTGGCCACGAGCACGCCCAGCAGGATATGCAGCGTCCGGCGCCGGGTGATGCCGATCCATAGAGCGCAGACCGTCAGCCAAACCGTCGCATAGATGATGAACTGCCGCCAAAGGTTGAAGCGGGCAAAGGGTGTCTCAATGGACGTCGGCAGCCATTCGGTGTCGTTTACCCGCACCAGCCACCAGGAGGTGGCATTGCGCGTCCAGACCCACGAGGGGTTCCAAGCCTGCAGTCCAATGTAGGCGAGGAGCAGCAAGCCGAGCCAGAAGAGGGGAAAGCGGAGAAGCCGCGGCAGCGGCGACAGCCGGTAGGCTGCACCAGAGACCGAGACCTGAGACCTGAAACCTGAAACCTGAGGGGTTACGGGCAGAGCGAAGTCTCCAGAATACATCCGCGGCCAGAGAGCCACGATGAACCCCACAACACTCAGCCCCAGCGCTGTCGCCTGGCTCCACACATGCATCGTGCCGAAGGCCCAGGGCAGGAAGACCAGCTGGAGCAGCACGATTCCGAGGAACCATCTCTCCTGAGGGTGCAGCGGCGGCCGCTGCTTGTGTCCTGCGATGTGCATGGGCGCTAGTGAATTTCAATCAAACGCGCCCCGGCATCGAGCTGTTCAGTAATGCCAGGCCAAGCCCTGTGCATGGTTGTCAATAGTGCGGCCGTTCGACAATTGCCGACCCGCAGCCACACGACTGACACCTTTTCCGATCGCATCACACTGTAGCGGGCAAAATCCTCGTCTTTGGACAAAATGACCATTCCTTCGCGAGCAGCATGCAGCCAAACGACCTCGTCGGATGACTGAGCCAAACCCAGCGAAAGAACGTGCTGGGCAACGCAGCCTTGGGCCTCCAGCCACTGAACCAGTGCCCCGGGCAGCTGGTTATCAATCAGGAAACGCCTCACGACGCGTGAAGGATCACATGGTCATTCTGTGCGGCCGCAAACTCTAGGCACGCCCGAATATCGTCGGCCTCAAGAAACGGATAGTCGGCCAGGATTTCCGCCCAAGTCGCCCCATTGGCCAGCAACTCCAGCACATCCTTCACCCGCAGGCGATAGCCGCGGATGCAAGGCCGTCCGCCGCACTTGCCGGCTTCGACCGTTATACGTGAGAGGAGAGCACTCATGAGATCACTGGTAAGCCGGGTTTCTACGGCAGGCAAGCCCACAGACAAGCCATGATGTAATCAGAACCATCAGAACCCAGATTTTATTGCCGCCAAGAGGCGCAAAAATCGCACAAGGGAAACCCAAATCTTACCCTGCCTCGGCTTTTTGCGTCTTCTGCGCCTTTTCGCGGCCGATTGCTTGGTCTGAAATCTGATGTCCGACGCCCGGCCTCAGCCATTCGTCATCTGTCCTCCGTATTCGCCCATGGCTCTGCCCCTCTGATTTTTCCTCCAGTCTCTGCCTCGCCCGACCTTTCAGGTTTCAGGTCTCAGGTTTCAGGTTTCAGGTTTCTGTTCCAGAATCAGTCCAAATGCGGACTGTATTCCGGCACCAGCTGCTTGATGGCCAGCTTGAGTTGGTTCGGCTCGAGTTCGCCAATTCGGCTCTCGATCTCGCTGATGCACCTGCCCGCCCAGTCCGTCGTGGCCGCCGAGCCTCCGGCGGTCAGCAGCATGATCCGCGGATGTGCCGTGGGTTGCAGGTGCTCTGAGTGATGTTGCAGCTCTTCGTAGAGTTTCTCGCCTGGCCGCATGCCGATGAACTTGATCTCGATGTCCTCGTCCGGCCGCAATCCGCTCAGCTCAATGAGCTGCTTGGCGAGGTCCACGATCTTTACCGGCTTGCCCATATCCAGGACGAAGATCTCCCCGCCCCTGCCCATCACGGCCGTTTGCAGCACGAGGCCCACCGCTTCGGGGATGGTCATGAAGTAGCGCGTGACATCGGGATGCGTCACCGTGACCGGACCGCCTTCGGCAATCTGCTTCTTGAAAATCGGAATCACGCTCCCCGAGGATCCCAGCACATTGCCAAAGCGCACGGCGATGAAACGGGTGCCGACAAGGCCGAGACCTGAAACCTGAGACCTGAGACCTGAGGGTGAATCAGAGACCTGAGACCTGAGGGTTCGGACTTCCTATTTCAGGTTTCAGGTTTCCGGTTTCAGGTTTCCCGGAGAGCTGTCGCAGCTGCAGCGCCTGCAGGTGTATTTCAGCCAGTCGCTTTGACGCGCCCATTGCACTGGTTGGATTGATGGCCTTGTCGGTCGAGATCAGGACGAAGGCCTCCACGCCCTGGGCGCTGGCCAGTTCCGCAAGCTGCCGGGTGCCGGTCGTGTTGTTCTTCACGGCCTCGCCCGGCTGGCGCTCCATCATGTAGACATGCTTGTGGGCCGCGGCGTGGAAAATGACCTGCGGCTTGAAGCGGTCGAAAATAAACCGCATGCGCGGCTGATCCAGGATGTCGGCAACCAACGGGACTATCACACTCTGGTAACCCCTCTCGTTCAGCTCGGCCTCGATATAAAACAGGCTGCCCTCGGCCTGTTCGACCAGCAGCAGACGCTGCGGATTGTAGGCCACCAACTGTCTGCAAAGCTCGCTGCCGATGCTGCCGCCGGCGCCTGTCACCATCACAACCTTGTCGCTCACCAATGCAGCCACGTTGTCGCTGCGCAGATCCACCGTGGCGCGGCCGAGCAGATCCTCCACCTGCACCGGGCGGATCTTGGTCACCTGCACGCGACCGCTGGCCAGTTCCGCCATGGACGGGACGATCTCCACCTTCAGGCCCTCGGCCGAGAGCACCTTGTAGATTTCCTGCAGGCGCTTGCCCGGGGCCGACGGCATCGCCAGCACGCAGGCTTCGATGTGATATTCCTTGCGCAGCTTTGAAATCTCCTCCGGCGCACCCAGCACCGAGATGCCATGGATCGAGTGGCCGTGTTTCTTCCAGTCATCATCAAGGAAGAAGACCGGCTTCAAACCCAGCGACGGCTTGGCCTGGATCTCCCGCACGAACTGCGCACCGGCATCCCCTGCCCCCAGCACCGCGATGCGGCGGGAGGTCTTCCCGTCCGGGCGATTGGTCGTCAGGTAGCGTTCCCGGTAGATGCGGAAGCTCAGCCGCATGGAGCTGAGCGCGCTCACGCTGAGCACAAAATCCATCAGCACGACGCCACGCGGAGAAAGTATTCCAGGGTTGATCCCGTAGCGCAGGAGATAGCTGAGCAGGTTGGCCGTCGCCATGGCCACGCCGATGCGCATCAGGTCAGGCACGCTGAAGTAGGTCAGCAGGCTGCCGAATTGGCGGAAAAGCAGCAGGCACAACAACTTGATGGGAAGGTTGACGGCCAGGGACAAAAGCCTCTCCTCCTGAAACTCGTGCGGGACGAGAAAATCGAAGCGGATCTCGTAGGCAAAATAGCGGCAAGCCGCCAACACGACGGTGTAGAGCGCAATCAGCGACAGTGCCCGCGCCACGCGTTCGCCAAAGCTGGCGACGGTGAAAGCTTGGGCCGTGGTCGTAGATCTGCTCATTGGTGGTGTTCTGGCAAAGGACTGGAAGGAAAGCGCAAAGGGGGATGGACAGTCAACCTATCCCTCTGGGAGGGAGAAGCCTGACAGCTGAGACCTGAAAGTTTTAACCAAAACATTCGCTCGGGCCCTCAGGTCTCAGGCTTCAAGTTTCAGGTCTCTCAGGCCGCTGCGGCCTGAACTCCGGCATGGTCGCGTCGCCTGGGGCCGAAATGCCCTGCCGCGAGACTACCTGCCAGACGGTGCGGAAGAGAATGCGCAGATCGAGGCCGAGGCTCCGGTGGTCCACATACCAGACATCCAGCTTGAATTTATCCTCCCAGGACAAGGCATTGCGCCCGTTGATCTGGGCCCAACCCGTCAGGCCCGGCGGCACCTCGTGCCGGCGCTTTTGCTCGGAGGAATAACGCTCAAGATATTGCACCAGCAGCGGTCGCGGTCCGACGAGGCTCATCTCACCACGCAGGACATTGATCAATTCCGGCAGCTCATCGAGCGAGGTGCCCCGCAGCCATTTGCCGAAAGGCGTGAGACGCACAGCGTCGGGCAGCAACTCACCATGGGCATCACGGGCATCGGTCATGGTGCGGAATTTGATCAACTCGAAGATCGCCTCTCCCCGTCCCGGGCGCTTCTGGCGGAAGAAAACCGGCGAGCCGAGCTTCGCACGGACCAGCACGGCCAGGATGGCAACCAAAGGCACCCAGAGCGGAGCGGTGAGAATCACCGCCGCGAGGTCGAACAGCCGCTTTGCGACGAGGCCGGACGGCGGACGGCGGACGGCAGATAGCAGACCAGAACTCATGTGAAATTATCAGGATTCTGGATCATTTTTCCAATCATGCCACCGATGCGATCACAGCGATCCACGAATCCCTTGAGTGTCTGTTCTGAGATATAGCCATAGGCGAATGAGCGTCCTAGCCAATGGCGTGTTTCCTGAAGTTCGCCATCCGAATCCGTGAGCTTGCTCACAAAATGAGCCGGATACCGGCGTTTGGCCCAAGCCTCCGCGATATTCGCGCCTATGGACCGAGACGACCGTCGAACTTGGTCGGTAAGCGAGTAAAGCTCCTCCTTTGGAAATCCTTTTGTCACTTCAAAGATAGCGAAGTCTAAATCGCAGGCCTCCATATAAACCCGCAAATCCCTGAAAGAATTGATCCGCTCGCTCATACCTTTCCCTGGTTGAATTTAGCGGCCCGCTGACCGGCATCGTTATTCGCGATCAGCCGTTCGTCCACTCTGATCTACTCCGCAAACTGCCGACGGCAGACATCTGACATCAGACGTCAAACCCCGCTTCCGCCATCCGCCATCCGTCCTCCGTCGTCTGTCGTCTGTCGTCAGCCATCCGCCCTCAGCTCTGGAAGACGCGCCGCACGGCCTCGGCCACCCGCTGAAGGTCTGACTCGGTCAGGTTCGATCCTGACGGCAGACAGAGGCCGTTTTCAAACAATCGCTCGGACACCGCCCCGCCATAGACCGCACAATCTTTGAAGATCGGCTGCAAGTGCATCGGCTTCCACACGGGCCGCGCCTCAATGTTTTCTTTTTCGAGGGCCACACGAATCTTTTCGCGGTCCGTGCCAGCGACCTTGGGGTCGACCGTGATGCAAGTCAGCCAGCGCGTGCAGCGGTTAAAGTCCGCCTCCGGCATGAAAGCCACGCCCGGTAGATCCTTGAAAGCCTGTTCATAGAAAGCGCAGTTGCGCCGGCGAGCATTCACGCGGTCCTCGAGCACGCGTAGTTGGCCGCGGCCGATGGCCGCCAGCACATTGCTCATGCGGTAGTTGAAACCGACTTCCGAGTGCTGGTAATGCGGCGCCGGGTCACGCGCCTGGGTCGCCCAGAACCGCGCCTTCTCGATCAGCTTCGGATCGTTGGAGGTCAGCATGCCCCCGCCCGAAGTGGTGATGATCTTGTTGCCGTTGAAGGAATGGATGCCGCAGAGGCCAACGCTGCCAGGGGCGATGCCCCTGCGGAAACCTGAGACCTGAGACCTGAGACCTGAAATTGAAGCATCCGAATCCGTAGGTTTGGAACCCTCAGGTTTCAGGTTTCCGGTTTCAGGTTTCGCCTTGGTGCCGTAATACACGGCACCCAGCGCTTCCGCCGCGTCCTCAATCAGCGGGATGCCATGCTGCGCGCACGTCGCAGCAATCGGGTCGATGTCAGCGCTCTGACCGTAGAGATGCACCAAGATGACCGCCTTGGGCTTCTTGCCCCGTTTTATCCGATCCTCGACCGCCTCAGCGAGCAAGGCCGGGGCCATGTTCCAGGAGATATCGTCGCAATCCACGAACACCGGTGTCGCCCGCTCATAAAGCACCGGATTGACGCTCGCGGAGAAAGTCAGCGACGAGCAGATGACCTCGTCCCCCGGCTGAAGCTTGAGCCACCGCATCGCGAGATGAAGCGCCGCCGTGCCGGAAGAAAGCGCTGCCGCGTGCAGCGCTCCTGACGGCTGACGGCTGACATCTGACATCTGACCTCGGTCCTCTATCCTCTGTCGTCCGACAAGTTCGGCAAATTCTTGCTCGAACTTGTCGACGTGCGGTCCCAGCGGCGCGATCCAGTTAGTCGCAAAGGCGTCTTGGACGAGTGTCAGTTCGTCTTTCCCCATATGCGGGGAAGAAAGGTAAATTCTGGATTTCGCAGCCGTGCTCATGGTGGTTATACGCTTCGCCCTTGGCTCTTCGCGCTTGGCTCAAGGGCACAGGCTACGCCCTCTCGCGTCAACCCCGCAGCAGTGGGCATGATTACGGCTGTCGCCGCTCAGATCTTGCCGCTGGCAGGCGTGCCCTCGGTCAAGCCTAGTTTGGCAAGGGCCTTGAGCAGAGTCTCCCAGCCTGGATCTCCCTTGAACTCCTCAAACGGACGGTCGCTGGTCAGGCGGACAAAATACTGCTCCTCACTTCCCAATGCAGCATAGCTGACGGTGTCCCTCATCCATTTCCCCGGGTGAGTGAACAGCGTGAACCTCTCCCCAAAGTCAAAAGCTTTGCCGTTGACCAGATGCCAGAACGCCACGTTTTCCCGGATGCTGGTCGGAGAAATAAACACTCTCCTTTGGGTCGGCTGGAGGTTCTGGCCGGCGATACTCCAAACCTCGTTGAATTTCATGGACTCGCAGGTCCATCCATTTTCAGTCCAGCAGCGGTCCGGGGTGTGCGAGGCGACACGACTCACCGGCATCCGGTCACGTCTCCAATAGGCCACGTAAACGCCGATGTGCGTTGTGCCCCGAGTGAACACACGGAAAACGTAGTCGTCGTAGTTGAGTATCGCCTCGACCTGACCCTTCACCACCTCGTTGGCGCCCAGTGGCTCTTCTCTGGCCTGCCAGCCTGAAAGGGTCTCCGGGATCTTGCCTTTGAGAAAACCCACCGCACGGGCTGTGCTCACATCACCGGCTGACAAATCGCGGACCCGCAGGAGCTGGAACGCGATAGAACCACCCAGCACCAATGCACCAATCCCAAGCCCAATCCACGCCGTGCGGGAGAACAGCTTCATCAAGTCGTGATTGTCCGGGCCGGCACGCCTACAGCAAGTGTCCGCGCTGCAACCGTGCGGTTGGCAAAGGAGGCGGCGCCCAGCTTGGACCAGTCACCCATGACGCCATGCGGCCCGAGCACTGCATTCGATCCCATGAATGCCCCCTCTCCAAGCACCCCGAAGCCGGAGACACGGGCTCCCGGGCAAACCTGGGAATAGTCGCCGAGCATGGCGTCATGCCCGATGGAAACACCGACGTTCACAATGGCGTGCCAGCCCACTTTGGCCTGGGGACCGACAAAAGCCCCGGCGCCGATGTATGCCCCGGGATTGATCACCGCACTCCGGCTCACCGCCGAACGGGGATCGATCACGACGATGGCCTCATGTCCCGCCGCTCCCAGCCGGGCGGCAAAGCGCTGCCTCACTTCATTGGTCCCGATAGCCATGATGTAGGCGCTCTTTGCTCCCCGCTCGAAATCGCTGATTGGCCCAAGGCAGGTCCGGCCCATCACCAACCGCCCCTTCGCGGTTTCATCATCATCGTAAAGCGCGGTCACGACCCATCCGGCGAGTTCGGCCGCCTCCACCACTTCGGCGGAAAAACCGCCGGCTCCGAGCACGACCACTGTTTTGTCGGTCTTCATTGTGCAGTATAACCTCCGTCAACCGGCAGGACGGTTCCGGTGATCCACTTGGCCTTGAGCGAGAGCAGGAATGCGATGGCGTGGCCGACATCGGCCGGCTCACCAAAACCGAGAGGATGCCGTTTGCGGATCGTCTCGATATCTTCCGGAGTCAGCCCCTTGAACATCTTATCTACGAGCGGCGACGGCACTATCCCTGGTGCCACGGCATTGACGCGAATTCCGCGCTGCGCCCATTCAATGGCCAAGGTCCGGGTCAGCCCCGCCACCGCCGCCTTGGAGGCGCCATAGCCGGTCATCCCCGCCGCTCCCACCAGCCCCATGATACTGGAGATCAGCACCACCGCAGGTTGCCTGCCCTTCTGCAGGCTGGGCCAGCAGGCCCGGAGAATACGCAAGGCTCCGGTTACATTAACTTCCAAGACCGCAGCCATGTTCTCGTCCGAGGTTCGTGTCGCCGGCTGCAGAAGTCCGCTGCCCGCTGCATAGACTATCCCGTCCAAAGGCAGGTCTTCAGCGGCGATCATTTTGGCCAGCTGCTGGACGTTGTCCAAGTTTGTGACGTCAAGCTGCAGCACCTGTGCCGAGGGGAACGCGCGTCGCAGGGCCGCATCCTTCCCCTCGCGACAGTAAGTAAGCACCAGGCCGGCCCCGTCATCCGCGACCGCCTTCGCCGCCGCCCCACCGAGAACCGATGACGCCCCAACGATGAGTATTCGTCGCGTGCTCACGGGGTGAGTTTCACAGACACCAATGACACCAGGTCACCAACCGTCTGGCATTTCTGCAGTCCGCCCGGAGGCAGATCGAAGCCCAGTTCGGTATCAAGCATGGCAACGACGGCCATCCGGCCCATCGAGTCCCATGCCGGAAAAGATTTCAGCAAGGCGGAGTCAGTCAGTTTGGCTGGCGCGATGCCAAGTTCGGCCCCGAGTTTTTCGATAAATTGCGCTTTGCTCATGAAATTAGTGCCATTCGAGAATACAACCGCCCCAAGAGTAGCCCACGCCAAACCCGGCCAGCAACACTTTCATGCCCGGCCGCAGCCGGCCGGTCTGCAATGCCGCATCCAAGGCGAGCGGGATAGTCGAGGAGACGGTGTTGCCGCAATACTCGAGATGCACCATGAATTTCTCGGGCGGTATTCCCAGTTTGCGGCGCAGATGCTCGAGCATGAACGCATTGGCCTGGTGGAAGACGACCAGGTCGACCTGATCGAGCGTCAGGCCAGCCTTCTCCAGCACACCTTGCACCAGCTTGGGCACGGCCTTGATCGTGAAGTTAAAGATTTCCGGCCCGTTCATGTAGAGACACGAAGGATCAAGCACATTGCCGGAATCGTCGATCGAGGCGGCCGGCTGATCCGCCCGCGCATGACGGGCTCCGCCCGTTTTCACCATCAGCTGCTCCGCCCCGCTGCCATCAGACCCCAGCACAAAGGAGTGCAGCCGCGCATTCGAGTTTTTGCTCAACAGGGTGGCGGTGCCGGCATCACCAAAAATTGTCCGGGTGCTCTTATCCAGCGGGTGAATCAGCCGGCTGTAGGTGTCCGCAGTCAAGAGCAGGATCTTGTTTGCAGCCCCGCTTTGCAGTAACGAATTGGCCAGCGACAAGCCGTAAATGTAGCCCGAGCAACCCAGATTAAAATCCAGCGCCGCACAGCTCGTCGGCAGCCCCAAGCGGTGCTGCAAGACACAAGCCGTGGTCGGCAGCACGTAATCGGGCGTCTGAGTGCAAAACAGCAAGAAGTCGGCGCTCTTCGCCCCCTCCTGGGCCAACAACCGTCCGCCTGCCGCATAGGCCAGATCCGAGGCGCACTCGCCCTCCGCCACGACACGCCGTTCACGAATGCCGGTCTTCTCGTAAATCTTTTCCGCAGTCCAATCGGGGTAAAGCTTGGCCAGCTGTTCATTGCTCAGCACCTCAGGCGGAAGATGCACTGCAATATTAGTTATCATGGTTCACTGGAAAGTTCATCGCATCACGGGTTCAGGCACGAGACAGGAACTACCGGGCTGATTCAATGTTTTCTACGAGCTCCACCCACTTCTCTGCCAGCGCGTTCCGGGAAAAATCAGCCTCTGCCATCTTGCGGGCATTGCGCCCTAGCTCGGCTCGCAAACCTGTGTTATCAGCCAAAAGCTCCAGTTCATCGGCAAACTTGATTGGAGAACCGGCAGTCGCGACCAGACCGCAACGGGCGCCATTGATGAGATCGGCAAGCCAGCCGGCATAATTCGTGACTACAGGCAAACCGGCGGAGATGTAGTCAAAAAACTTGTTGGGCGAAGTTCCGTAGTAAAAGGCAGGCACATCCGCCAAGATTTGTAGCCCGCATCCCAAGCTAGCCGTGATTCGAGCCACCTCGGTTTTCTTTACCGGCGGAAAGAACAAGCAGTTGTCGATGCCTTCTTTGGATGCCCGGGCCATGAGCCGGTCTTTCTGGTTCCCATCTCCAATCAACACCAATTTTATATCAGCCCGGCCGCGCCGTTTCAATTCGCTGGCCGCATCCAGCACCGCATCCAACCCATTGGCGATACCGTGGGCTCCCGTGAAGCCAGCGACGAAATCGCCCGGCTTCACTCCTGGCAGGTTCAACGGCGCCCGAAACTCCGGCCTGAATAATTCAAGATCGCACCCGTTCGGGATCATGGCAACACGGCGGCCCTGCGGGGCCCGGCGCTTGATGCCTTCGACAATACCTGGCGAGAGTCCGACACAGGCATCGGCATACCTGTAGGCCAACCATTCAAGAACACTCATGCCACCCAACAGCAGGGGATTTTTCATACCTAACGCCCGCGGCAGCTCCGGCCAGAGATCCCGGACCTCGAAAACGAACGGTTTCCTTCGGCCGCATAATTTCATCACTATGCCGGGCAAAGCAGCCGTAAGCGGCGTGGAAGTAGCGAAGAGCAGATCGTAATCAGACTTCAGGGCGATGCCGATGCTGCGCCACGCGAACCGCAGAAACAACAAGGCCCGCTTGGTGATGCTGTCGCGGTTGGAATAGGTCAATGGTAGGGCAATCACGTCAATGCCATCCACTTTGCCTGCGTGCCAATTCTCCTTTTCCACCCATGGCAGATTGAGTCCTGCGCTCTTGATCTGTCCGCACACCATGGTGACCTTGTGCCCTCGGACCAGCAAGGCCCGGGCAAATTCATAGGAGCGTGTGCCACCCGATCCGTCAGGTGTGGTGAAGTGCTGGTGAAAATAAAGAACGCGCATGACTAATTCAGTGGACTGAATTCAGTGACCAGCTCAACGTCACCTCCTGCCTCGATCTCGATCAGGAGGGCGGTCGCCGGCTCAACCGAGCCATAATGCGGCGACCACCAGCCCCGCGCCGTGCTTTGATCCGCCCGCACCAGGCTGCTTCTTGCCTTGGAAAACCCAGTCCAGCCGACGCGATAGTCCAATGTCTCGACGCGATCGCCCTCCGCTTTGATTTGCCAGGGCAAATCGGCCAGCCGCCAATGCCACCGCACGGTGTGTCCGGCGGCCCCCACCACCCTGTCACGCACGGTAAAACCAATCCCTTGCGCGCCGCGGGAAATTTCCCGCGTCCACTTTACGCCTAAGCCTTCATACCCGCCATGGCTGGCTTTAAATACTCGACCCTCCGTCTCATTTGCCTCCCCCGTTGGCCAAGGCAGATAAAGAAACCGGCTGAATTTCCGCAACGGCTCGAGGCCATCGACGGTCAGCACGTTGTGCTGGTCGGCTGCACCCAGCATCGTGAAACGTTCTGCCGAATTGTAGGAAAAAGAGCCGCCATCGATGGCTATCGGGCGTCCTTCATGCCAGATGTCGGCATGCAACATGTCCGCCTGTGCCGGGCGGTGCCTGAACCTGGTTGGACAACGCAGAAATAGCCGATCTCGGTCCTGCGCCAGTTGGAAGCAGCCGGCGTCCGGCGCATGCCACCGCACCGGTGCAGCCGGCCAGGCAGCCCGAGGCAATGAATCCCAGCCGACCTTCAGCCACATCGCGGCCTCATCCCACGGGCCAACCGGCAAAGGCAGTTCGTTGCGGAAAAGCGCGCCCGCCATCTGGATGACCGGCCGCATATCCAGGAAAGCGGAGCCGGCCAATGGCAGGATATTCGCACCGTCATTGGTGCCATACAATGGAGCCAGTCCCGTCGCCGGCTCGGTCAGCGTCATTAAGAAACCCAACGCCCGTTTACCCGCCGCGTCCAACCATGGCGGAATACCTACTCCCGCCATTTCCAGCCGCCGCCGGCACCAGCAGAGATCGTGCAACAGCAAACGATGATAGATCAGGGAATGTTGGGAGAATCCGCCATCCGCATAGATCAACTCGTCCACTTGTCCCTCGAGTTCACGCAGGCCGCGGGCAAGCCAGGCAGCGCTCTCTGCATGCGCCGGTGCCAGCAAGGCTGCCGTGATCAACCCGACGCATTCGCTCACACCGTGGTTGTTTTTCTGGCTGAGCGCGTAATCGAGGTTCGCGTTGATGCGCCGCCCCGTCGCCACGACGAAGCGCGCCAGCAATGCCCGCTGGTGGGCAGGAACCCCGAGCCCTTCGGCGGCAAAGGTGACGGCCATTAGACGGAAGGTCGCCTCCTGTCCGCACATCCAGTTTGCGCCAAGGTTCGGTGGGTTGTGTTCGCACCAGTCGCGAAATAGCCGCCAGAAGCCTTCCGCATATTTGTCCTCCCCGGTTCGCGCATGGGCGCGCATCAGGGCAAAGGCCCAGGGGAAACGGCTGAGTTCCCAGATGCTCTTGATGTCACCAAAAGCAAAGTCACCGAGTTCGCTCCAATGCCGGTCCGCTGGCGCCAGCTCCCCAGTCAGCTGGTTGCGATGCCAGTCAGGCGGGTTGCCCACCTCCACCTCCCGGTAGGAAAAAAACCGGAAGCGACCGCGCAGGATTGCCTCCGCCTCGGCAATCGCCGCCTCACCTATACCGGCAGCCGCCGGCGTCGAGTGATTGGCGAGCCGCAGCTCCATGGCTGGAACCTCAGGCCAAGTGATGGCCGGACTCGCGCGCCGCAACCGGCCGGACCTCCGGCTCACCGCGTATCGCACGCGAAACCACGTCCACCCCATCCCGAGATGGCGGACCAATGCGAGGTATTGGAAAGGAGAGCGCATCAGTCGTTCAGCGCCAGAAGCCTCGCGTGTCGATCACGACCTTGTCGCGAAGCAATGCGCGATCGATGCCGGAAAACTGCCGGTGATTTACCAGCAAAACGACGATGTCGGCCTGCCTGACCGCCTCGTCAACGGCAGTAAAACTGACGTTGGGCTGGCTGGCCAGTGACTGCGGCAATGACTTCACATGCGGCTCGACGGCGAGAACCCGTCCCACGCCGTCCTTGGCAATGGCGGCTGTGATCTCCATCGCGGGACTCTCGCGAAGGTCATCGATGTCGGCCTTGAATGCCAGGCCCAGGCACGCAATCACCGGCTGCTTGAGTTTGCCCGCCGCAGCTTTCACCCGTTCCACGATATGATGCGGTTTGCTATCGTTAACCTCGCGGGCCGTGCGGATGAGCGGAGATACGTCGGGGGCCGAATGAACAATGAACCAAGGGTCCACCGCGATGCAGTGGCCGCCCACACCCGGCCCGGGCTGGAGGATTTTCACCCGCGGATGGCGATTCGCGAGACGGATGAGCTCCCAGACGTCGATTCCTAGTTTCTCACAGATCAGGGAGAGCTCGTTCGCGAAGGCGATATTCACGTCGCGGTAGGAATTTTCCGTCAGCTTGGCCATTTCCGCCGTGCGAGCGTCACTGAGGAAGATCTCGCCGGTGCAAAATCTCTGGTAGAGTTCCTTCGCCGCCTGGCCAGCCGCCGGGGTCAATCCACCCGCGATGCGATCGTTCGCCACGAGTTCCTTCAGCATGTTGCCCGGTAGCACGCGTTCGGGACAATGGGCAAAAAGATACTCGCCGACTGGCAAGCCCCGCTTTTCCCGTTCGTCTGCCAGCCAGTCCCTGACTTTCTCAGTCGTGCCGACCGGGCTCGTGGACTCGAGGATGACGAGATTGCCCGGTGCCACGTGGGAAGCGAGGGCCCGCGCCGCCTGCTCCACAAAGGAAAGATCGGGGATCTTTTCACCCTTGGGGCCGTGGCTGAACGGTGTGGGCACGGCGATGATGAAGGTGTCCGCAGGCTGCGGCACCGTGCCGGCCCGGAGATTACCGCTGCTCACAGCCGCACGGACCAGAACGTCGAGATCCGGTTCATGGAAATGCAGACCGCCGCGATTGATGATCTCAACCACGTCGGGTCGCACATCAACGCCGAAGACTTTCAGGCCGCGCGTGGCGAAGATTGAGGCGGTCGGCAGGCCAATATAGCCGAGACCCAGGACACATACGTCGTATTTCATAGAAAAATTAGGGGATCGCGATCAGGTGTCCGAGCGCATCGCCTGCATAGCGATAGACCAGCGCGAAACTTCGAAAATTTCATCGGGCGTTATGGGCTCCGTCCCACCCTTCACGGCCTGCAGGAACGCCGCCAATGCCTCGGGATGGCCTTTACGGGGCGACCGGCTCCAGAATGAACCCAGGCTCAGCCCACCCAGGCCGTTGGACTTCAGCCGAGACCAATTGTGAATCTCCGCGGAGTAGCCTGCGCCGCTGACGGAGATCATCTCCTTGGGCAGAAACGGTTCCAGGTCGGTGCGATAGTCGATCAGGGCGGAGGTTCCACCGACAAAGGCTAGTTCAAACGAACCGCCATCCTGACCGTCCGTGTTCCGACGCAGGCAGCGCACCTCAGTGATCGGTGTGCCCGCCAGATATCGGAGCAAATCCACAAAATGGCAGGCCTCTCCCACAATGCGACCACCGCCCACCCGCGGATCAAGGGTCCAGTGATCGGACGGCAACCGCCCGGCATTCACGGTGATGAGAAACCGATGCGGACCCGGCCGCGCCGTCAGCGCCTGCCGCAAGGCCACGGCCATCGGTGAAAACCGGCGGTTGAATCCGACCATAAGCGAAGGCTGGCGAACGCCGGCCGCTAAGGGCAAAGTGCTAAGGGTTGCTTCGATGAAGCTAAGCTCATCGAGGCTCAGGCAAAGCGGTTTTTCCACCCACACGTGCTTGCCCGCCTGCAATGCTTCGACGGCCTGAGCAGCATGAACTTCATGTCGGGTTGTGATAAAGACCGCGTCCACCGACGGGTCGGCGAGAACTGCGCTCACATCCGTGGTAGCTCGCTCTGCCCCACATGACTGTGCCGCCAACAGGGCGGACGCCCCTTGAGCCGAAGCTACCGCCACGATAGTTGGCGGCGAAGTCACCCGGGACATGGCCGGCAGCAAGGTTCGCGCTGCAAAATTCCCCGCCCCGATGACCGCCACTCTCACTCTCCTGCGAACATGCTCCTCGCCAGGCGCTGGGCGCCGGGACAAGTCAGCCACAGCCTTGGCGACGGCTGATGCACTTAGCTCGATTGTCCGCTTCAGCACCGACTCCTCCCTGCGGCCGTAAGTCATGACGATACCGAGCGCGCCTCGATCCGCCAGCTGGGCGTAAGCGGCGGGTGCCGCGCTGAATTCGTGTCGGTGAGTGATCAGATCTTCCACCGGCAACTTGCCCTCCGCCATCCAAGCCAGCACCTGGTTGAAGTTGCCCTGCGCAGAACTCGCGGCCCGAGCATCCCTCGACCCGTAGGAACATGAGACCTGGAAAGAAACTTCGTTCCGGTAAAAATCCGCCCGGTTCAGCTGCAGGCCGACGACGCCCACCAGCACGACCTTGCCGCGCGGGCGACAGCCACGGGCTGCCTGGTTGACGACTTCATTGGAGGATGTGCTGGCCGTGATCAACACGCCCGCGACCCCCTTCCCGTTCGACCAGCCAAGAAGGGCAGCCACTGGATCGCCTGCCGCCGTCCTTGCGCCTGATTTTTCCGCCAAAGCCCGCCTTTCGGGCGAAGGATCCAGCCCCATTACTTCGCAACCCTTGGCGAGCATGATGCGAACCGCCAGCTGGCCGATCAGGCCAAGCCCGGTGACGACTACTTTGTCCCCCTGCGCAGGCGCCAGCAGGTTGATACCCTGCAAGGCAATCGCGCACAACGGGGTGAAGGTGGCGGCCTCGTCGCTGACGGCTGGGGGAATCTTCGCACAAACATCGTGCTGGACCGAAACGACCTCGGCGTGGGAACCGTTTGAAATCGCGCGCTCCCCGCGAGCAATCCAGTCCGCCCCGCCGGTATCGAGCACTTCGCCCACCTGGCAATAACCGAGGGCGATGGGCTGCTGTAGCTTGGCGCGCACCGCGCGCAGAGTTTCGAAAATACCGTTCGACCGGACCTTGTTGATGACCGCGCGGACCTTCTCCGGTTGCTGGCGCGCCTTGCCGATCCAACCCGCCTTGCCGAAATCCATCAGCATCCGCTCGGTGCCGGCTGAAATCAATGAGCGGGTGGTCCGGATGAGCAAGGCCCCGCGCCGCGGGCCGGGAGCTGGCACATCAGCCAGAATGGTCCGACCGTCTCCCAAATGCTGCAGCAATTGTTTCATCGATCAGTTTTCGCCTCCAGCCACAGTCTTCAACCTAAGGTGGCGAAACCGCGAAGAAGCCTTCTTCTCTGCGCCTTGGTGCCTTTGCGTTAAATTCATGCCAGGTCTTTTTCTAGAATTGCCCGGATGCGCGCTGCAGTTTGCCCATCTCCATATGGGTTTTTGAGAGTGGCACGACGTTGATATTCCTTTTCATCGCCCAGCAGGATGCCCGCTTCCCGCAAGATCTTGTCCGGATCGGTGCCCACGAGCGTGCACGTGCCCGCAGTCACGCCTTCGGGACGTTCGGTAGTTTCCCGCATGACCAGCACAGGTTTGCCGAGGCTGGGTGCCTCTTCCTGCACACCACCGGAATCGCTCAGCGCAAAGGTGCACCGGTCGAGCAGCCAGATGAAATCCTCGTAACCCGCCGGGTTCACCAACGCGACCCGCGGGTTCGTGCCCAACAGCCGTCGCACCGGTTCCTGCACCTGGGGATTCAGATGCACGGGATAAAGCACTCCGAGATCAGGATAGGTTTCCGTGAGACGGCTGATCGCCGTGCAAATCCGCTCAAAGCCGCCGCCAAACGATTCGCGCCGATGACCAGTGACCAGGATCCACCGCGCCTTCGGGCCGGACAGATAACGCGCGGTGAACTCCGCCGGCACGCCAACCCGGGTAGCCACTTCCGCCGCGGTCCGCCCCTGCGCGCGCAGGCGATTGCGAACCCAGAACAGCGCATCGATCACCGGGTTTCCGGTGACATGGCAGGTCTCCGCCGTGATGTTCTCCCGGATGAGGTTAGCGCGCGACAGATCCGTTGGGCAGAAATTCCACCGCGCCAGCGGAGAGGTCAGGCGCCGGTTCATCTCCTCGGGAAAGGGCGATTGCATGTTGTTCGTGCGCAGGCCCGCCTCCACGTGACCGATCGGCACCTTCTCGTAGAAAGACGCGAGCGCCGAGCCGAGGACGGTGGTCGTGTCGCCTTGGAGAAGCAAGGCAGACAGTTTCCTCTCCCGCAAGGTGGCCGTGACCCCCGTGATCACCCGGGCCGTCAAATCCGGGAGGGTCTGCCCAGGCTGCATGAGATTCAGGTCGATGTCCGGCTTGAGCCCAAACACGCCGAACGCCTGGTCGAGCATCTGCCGGTGCTGTCCAGAGGAGATCAGCACTGGCTCCAATTGTGCGCTGTCTTTCAGTGCAAAATATACCGGTGCCATCTTGATGACTTCCGGCCGGGTGCCGACGAGGATGGCAATCTGTTTTTTCATGACTGGGGTGTAAGCAAGCCGTTGTCTAAAAAGCGGCGACACCACACCTCAATGCACACAATTCCAAACAAAGGATAGGCAGCGTCGATTTTCCCAGCTCGATCCAGCTGCACTAAGTGTTCCACTGCCACGGGATCGAATATTCCGCGCCGTCGAATAGTGCCTGGTGCGAGCGCATGCTCGAAATTCGCACGCAATTCATGCTTCATCCATCGACGAAGCGGCGCGCCGAAGCCCGTCTTCGGTCGATAAATAATTTCCCGCGGGAGGTGCACCTCCATGGTTTTCTTAAACAGCCATTTTCCTACGTGCCTGCGTTGCTTCAATTGCGCTGGCAGCGCAGCGGCAAATGCCATCAATTCAGGATCCAAGAAGGGCACGCGAACCTCAACCCCAGCCGCCATGGACATTTTGTCCGTGTAGTTCAGGTTGTGGTCAGGCAGAAAAAAACGCTGCTCTAAATTAAGCATCTGGCTCAAGGGCTCGATTCCTCGCGGCAACTCCCGCAGCGCAGCCAACATGGGCTCGAACGGATCGTTTGCAGTCAATAGCTCCCGGACGTCTGGAGCGAAAAGACCGGAGACAACTTCTGGACCCAGCCACGCAAAGTAGCCCGCCATGCGCCGGTCCGAGGAGTCGCCTGCAAACTGGAAAGCCTTGGCCAAACGCCGTCCCAACGGCGAGCCACGCGGCGCCTGTTCCGCCAATTTTTGGAGACTCAAGCGAGCGGGCCCGGGCAGCCATGACCACCATTGCTCAAGCGCAAGAGCCCGATGGCGGCGATACCCACTGAACAAATCGTCTCCCCCGGCACCTGAGAGCAGCACTTTAACGCCGTGGCTTTGGGCCAGTCGCGCAATCTGCAAGGCATTCAACGCAGCTGGATCCGGTTGCGGCTCATCGAGCTGATATACCATCTGCTCAAAATCGGCCGCCATTTCGGAACCGCTCCAAATCACATGCAGCGGCACATCCAAATGCGCGGCTACCTTCTGCGCATAGGGCAGGTCATCAGGAAACCCATCCTGACCGGCCGCCTCATCTTTGAAGCCGATGGTGAAACAATCCAGCTTCCGCCCCGCCGCATACTGGCGGGCGAAGACCACGAGCGAGCTCGAATCCAATCCGCCCGACAGAAAAGCCCCCACTGGAACGTCGGCAATCATTTGCCTTTTAACCGAATGAGAGAGCCTCGCCTCCAATTCCTCCTGCAATGCAGCGACATTCCAATGTGCCAGTGGCTGACTTACCGGTAAACGCCAAAACCTCCAAGTCTTTGAGATTTTACCCTCTTCAACGACAAGTGCACACCCTGGTTCAAGCTTGTGGACATTGCGCAGCGGCGTGCGCGGCGAAGGACTGTAAAGATAAGTCATGTAATGACTCAACGCCGTGAAATCCAGCGCCCGGTCCACTTCAGGAAGACAGCACAAGGCCTTCAGCTCGCTCCCAAAGGCAAAGCCCGCACTACCGCTGAAATAATACAGTGGTTTGACGCCCACTCCATCCCGCGCCACCAGCAAGCGCTTTCTCTTCACATCCCAAAGCGCGAAGGCAAACATGCCATTCAACTGCTCGAGGCAGCGATCTCCGTCCCGCAGATAGAGGTTGAGGATGACCTCCGTATCCGAGGCGCTGCTAAACTGGAATCCATCCCGGCGAAGATCACGGGTCAGCTCCCGATAGTTATAAATCTCGCCGTTAAACACGATGACCACCTGCCGGGTCTTGTCCCACATCGGCTGCCGGCCAGCCGGCGATAGATCGATAATGGCAAGACGCCGATGGGTCAGACCAACCCTGTCGTTTTCGTCCCACCAATCATCGCTGTCGTCCGGACCGCGATGAGCAATAACAGCATTCATTACCGCCAATCTCGATGGAGCGAAATTCCCTATATATCCTGCAATGCCACACATTGTATTTAAATTTTACCGTCAGGCCGCGCGGCGAAGTTGTTGGGGCCGAGAATCGACAGCCAGTTTTTCCAGACTACATCCTTACCCATCGCAGCCCTCACGGATTCACGAGCCCTGAGTCCCATATCCTGTCTCAAGCGGCGACTTCGCCGCAGGTCCAGAATGCGAAAACCAATCTCATCGATGTCCCGCGGTTCGCAAAGATAGCCGTTCCTTCCCTCCTCCACGATGTCCGCCACGGCCCCGACGGCGGTTGCCACGACCGGCCGGCCAGCCGCCATTGATTCCAGCAGGGCATTAGGCATTCCCTCACGATGTGAAAGCATCAGGCTAAAATCAGACTCAGAGAGCGCCGCTTTTTTACCTGCGTGATCCACCCAGCCGCGCATCTCGAAATACTCTCCCAAATTGCGACGGGCCAACTCGACATGAAACTCATCCCAATCCTTTCCATGACCGCAAATCACAAATTTTATGCCCTTCATTTCCTGCCTGAACCGATCTGCCACCTCCAAGAGATCAAAAATGCCCTTGTTTTTCTCGACCCAACCAATGAGCACGGCCTGGGTAGCAGTCTCCCGCTCAGGCAAGGCCATGGAGACGAAGTCCTCATCGCGCACGATGTTATAGACGATTGGGAATCGCGGTGCGGGCAACCCGCTAACCGAGGAGAAGAATTCCCGCCACCGGCGCCCTTGGCAAACGACCGTGTCACTGGCATGAATAACAATACGAAGCCAGAGACGCGTGAGCCATAGCTTGCGATATTCCTGAATCAAATAGCCCGAACGAGGACATAGGACCACGCGCGTCCCAAAGATCTGCGCTAGAATCGCCATCGTGCCCTTTTCCAGCAAACTCAGCTCACTTGAAGTGAAGATCAACACGGCGTCTAAACGATGCTTGATCAGCCACCAAGAAAAACGCATGACCCGCATTGCCGCCAGCCAAGCCCGCCGCCAGAAAGGCGGCGGCGGCAGGGATTCCATCATCGATTCGAGCAAAAGCCATTCCACGTGTGCACTCAGCGGACTTTCCAGAATGGCCCGGCAGGCCGCCAACTGGCCGCCGCGGACAGAACTGCCAGGCGCCGGCTGAAACGCTCCGACGAAGAGGATTTTCAATTTATGGCTCACGAGAAGAGATTCAGGCTGGGTCTATAGCGCTGATACCAGAGCGCCAGATTCAAAGTCTTCCATAAGAGAAAACCGTGGTCGTTGTCCGTTGATATATGCTCGCGAAGCAACTGTTCCGCCTGCTGCCCGTTGATTAATCCATCTTTCGCCGCCTGCCCCTCGCAAATTCGTTCGCGAGCAAACACAGCTAATGGTCCGCGCAACCAGCGCCCATATGGCACACCAAATCCCATTTTTTTGGCATCGAGCACATAATCCGGCACAACACCTCTAAGCGCGCGCTTCAGCAGCGCCTTGGGTTTTCCGCCCTCCAGTTTCACCGCCGCTGGTAGAGCCAGCACATAGTCCGCCAGTTCGTGATCCAGAAAGGGGACACGTGCCTCGACACCCCACGCCATGGTGGCCTTGTCCACCTTTTCGAGGAAAATATCCGGCAATAAAATCCGCATGTCAGTCCAAAGCATACATTGGACGGGATCGAGATCATGCATACTGGCATAAACCTCACGGTAGCGCGCAAAGGGATCCTCTCTCGCGACAAGATCGCGTAGATCAGCACCCAAAATGCGCAAGGGCGAGGGGCTGCTTTCATCCTGAGCCATTAAAAGGGCCATCCGGGTAGCTGGATCGGGCTCCCTCCAGATATTCAGCATCCGGCGGATTCGCCGAGTGCGAACTCGCCCCAGAGGTAGCCACTGTGCGACGCTGCCTGCTGAAGCCACGTAGCGCAACAGATTCGCGCGAGCCAGCAGGGCATAACGACGGTAACCACCGAACAGTTCGTCGCCGCCATCCCCCTGCAAGACAACCCGCACATTGCCACCTAGCTCTTTGCAAAGCAGGAAAAGTGGAATGTTAGCAGCGTCTGAGAAAGCGTCGTCATGATGTTCCACCAACGACTCAATCACCGCCGGCAAGTCCGCGCCCTTCACAAATAATTCGTTGTGCTCGGAGCCGAAATATCGCGCTACCTGCGCTGCTTTGGGCAATTCGTTCGAGTCCGGCGCAAAATCAAAACCAACTGCGTAGGTCTTAAGTTTGCCTGTATAATGGCGCGCTGCATAGGCCGTAACCGCACTGGAATCGATTCCTCCGCTAAGGAATACCCCGACCGGAACATCGCTGATCAGCTGCCGCCTCACGGCCGATTCCAGCAAATCACGCACCATGGTAACCGGATCTCCCACGGGTTCATTTCGAGTTACCGCTGGACTAAGCTGCCAATAAATCTCCGTTTTCACTCTCCCTTGGTTAAGTTCGAGGTAGCTGCCAGCTTCCAGCTTGCGGATTCGCGCGAACAATGTGCGCGTTCCCAGTCCGCCCACGCCGTAATGCATTAATTCGTGCAAGGCGTGGCGATCCAGCATACCGGCATTGCTCCCCGCGGCCAGCACCGCTTTGACTTCGGAGCCAAAACTGATGCCTCCATTGGGCTCCAACCTGTAGTAAAGCGGCTTCACCCCAAATCGATCTCGCACCAAGTGCAGTTTTCGCATTTTGCCGTCCCAAATCGCGAAAGCAAAAATCCCGTTTAAACGCCTCAAACTCGCAATCCCCCAGCGAGCAAATGCCTCGAGCACAACCTCTGTATCGGACTTGCTGCGGAATATAACCCCCAGAGCCGCCAATTCGACACGCAATTCCTGAAAATTGTAGATCTCTCCGTTGTAGACGATTGTGAAGCGTTGGTCGGCTGAATGCATGGGCTGCGATCCTGCGCTCGATAAATCCAATATGCTTAAGCGGGCATGCCCGAATGCGCCCTTGTCGAAAACATGCGTCGCTCGCGCACTCGGTCCTCGATGAGCAAGCAACGCAGTCATTCGCTCAATAATCTCCGCTCCGCTAGCATAGTCATAGGGGCCGTCTTGTATTACTCCGCAAATGCCGCACATGACTTTAAATCTTAGCCGTTTTGAGCGTAGTCACGATCCAGTGATTGTAAGCGAATTGGGGAATCGTTTTCTCGAATAAAGATTTCTAGCGGAAGCCCAACAAGCCTCTCGCGAATAATTTACAGAGAGTATACATCAGCAAGGGGATTACCCCTCCCGCCACAGTCTGCTTCAGCAGACTGTCAAATTCAGTTCTCGGCACAATGACCAGAAGTCCTAGCAGAACTGATTGCATTGTCCAAAACAGGGGACTTGCGTTGGTAATCACCGCCACCTGCACCCGTTTCAATATCCATCCCAAAAGTAATCCTACCAGTGCTGGTCCGACATAAGAGAAGTTTTGATATGCTTCGATGACAAAACTATAAGCAAACCCTCCTCCTCGCGCCGCGTAGTCGCCATCATAAGTGGTCGCAAAGGTAAGCGCCAGGGACTTAAATTGTTCATCTCGCCATATTATTTTAGGCACTAGGTTGGCAAAAGCAGAGATATAGGAAAACCCCAGCAAAGGCGGCTCCGTATTATTGGTCAGCACGTATTCTCCGATAAAAAAATGCGCCGAAAATTCACTGTCCCGCAGTGAGAACCAATCTATCGCGAAGTTGTTACTAATATGGTCGGTGTAATCAGCCAGTTCCTGCCCGCGGATATCCCGCACCTTGCGAAACGCGTTCAACACCAAAAACACAACCAGAGTAGTGATGATCAAATGAGATAATCTCAGTTTCCTTAGGCGAATCAGGTGGAAGGCTAATCCGACAAAATAAAAGACCAGAAACTTTCGATCCCCTGTCACTAGATAGAAAATAGTATTCGTAAGAAACAGGCTTATCGCGAATCCGAGCAACCAATCCTTCTTGTTTTTTACACAGTTAAACATGAACAAGACCGCGAAATTCATAACGTAATAAAATCCAGAAAGTAGGCCAACCAAGGGACTGACAATCTGAAGCTGGCCGCGTGCGGTCGTTGCGATGACCTCATAACCGCCGAAAGCTAGCGGCACGACTATCAGGCATACCACACCAGAAAAGCAGGCAATGATGATGGCAATCGCCCGATCCGTGGCCAAAGACATCGAATTCTCCAGACGCTTACGTGGAGGCAGCGGTGCATCTTTTGACAAACGGAAAGCAGTGCACAGCGACAGAAGAAACACGCTGATCAAAATCAGGTATCGCGAGTAGGCGACGTAATCGCGAACTAGGCCGCTATCGCTTTCTGCAATATCGAACACTACCATCGGGATAGTATACACCCCAAAGGCCACCATGGAAAAGGTATCTAGCCTGAATAAATCCTGTGCTCTCCGCGGCTGGCAGACCAAGCCCATGATAATAGCGAAGTTTATAATATATACGCCCGAGGCCCATGGCGGAAAGATAATGGAAAAGCCAACCCCTAGCATAACCAGAATACCGCCGAGCCAAATGCCAATATTTGCCCGCGAGGAAGAAAACTCGCTCTGAGTTATTCGTGGGAGCCTAAAATTAGTCCTCATTATTTTTGGCACGCGCCAGGACATACTTCACTAGAAAAAGATCGATTCCCGCATTTGCTGCTAGAGCGATAGAAACACCCGTAAGACCCCACTTTGCAGCAAGTGGTAGCATTGCCAGCAACATCAACATAGGCGAAACACTTTCAAGAATCACCTGCCAGCGAAACATTTTCCGGATAAACAGGACATTCTGGTAAAACCCAACAAGTATGCGGAGGTAAACCGCCAGTGCGCAGCCGATTGCCGTGATCCGATTTTGGCTGAGAGTTTCAACAATCTGACCGCTAAAGACCAAATCGAGCGTGGCGACAAGTAGCACAATGATCCCAAACGCCAGGGTCGCGCACAGAAAATAGACGCTCTGCCAGCTTTGCTGACTGGCATTGTTCGTTCGATTGGCATCGTTTCGCGCCTCCGTTGTCAGAGAATAACTCCTGAATATTTCGAATATGAAATCGAACGGCACGATCAACGTGCGAATCAGGACAAAGGTCCCTAGGGCAATCGCCGGCAGAGTAGTCTTCACGACCAGATTGGGGATGAAACCCACAAACGTGCACAAAACGGTTGGCAGTGTGGCCAAGATGCTCATCCGTATCAACTTATCCCGACTCATGGCGTCCGCGACCTTGTATTCGCGATGAATACCAAGCCGCCTCAGCAAGACATAATCAATACAGATCAGGGACACAGATGTGGTAATGATCAACCAAAGACAGGCGTGCAGCAGGGGGAAATCCAACCAATAAATCGCCCAAAGCCCCGCGAGTGAAACGCCGCCTTCAATCAACTGGGAGGTGGCAATGAATGCCTGTCTGTCGTGAAGCTGAAAATAACCATAATTCAAATCACGGAGTGACTCAATTGAGCGTAGACCGAGAATCAAGAAAGTCAGTCCACTTAATCCGATGAACCCATGCAGGCATAAAAAGACCAACAGCATCAAAGCCAGTCCCGAAAACCTAAGAGAAAAAGCTTCCCGGGGCCATATCGCATGCGCGATGTCCGTAGCAATTAAACGACGCAGATTGAGCCCAAACAAAAGGACGGCAGGAAGCGCGAGTGACTGAGCAAATCCGAATTCCCCAACCTCCGAAAGCTGTCCTTTGTGAGTATACAAAAGGACAATAGCCAGGGGCACCAACGCCTTGATGCCGCGTCCGACTATCAACAGCAGCAAGGACCTATGTGCAGCGAGCGCCTTCATAGCATCGCAGAGATACACACGCCGGCTTTTAAGCTCAAAGTTGCCAATGTGCGGCTGCGCGCCCATAATAGGCTTCTGCTTTATGGAATCCCTTTACGTCGATTAAGATAGGCGCAATCCCGCCACCCAGCGCTTCAAGTTTAGTTAGACTAAATTCTTCAAGTATCGCGCGGTGTTTTACCGCCAGAATGATAGCGCTGAATGCCCCTGTTTGGGGAGGTGTTGGAAGCAACTTGAACCCATATTCATGCTCCACCTCATGAATGTCAGCCATGGGATCGTAACAGGACACATCAACACCGTAACTCTTAAGCTCTAGGTAGATGTCTATGACCCGCGTGTTGCGGATGTCGGGCACGTCTTCCTTGAAGGTCCAACCGAGGACCAGGACCTTGGCGCCCTTGACCGGGCGATCGTTGGCGATGAGGAGCTTCACGGTCTTCTCGGCAATGAATTTGCCCATGCCGTCGTTGATGCGGCGGCCGGCCAAGATAACCTGCGGGTGATAACCGAGGCTCTCGGCCTTGAAAGTCAGGTAATAGGGATCAACGCCGATGCAGTGGCCGCCCACAAGGCCGGGACGGAAGGGCAGGAAATTCCACTTGGTGCCGGCAGCCTCCAAAACGTCCAAAGTGCGGATTCCCATCCGGTCGAAGATTAGCGCGAGCTCGTTCATCAGCGCGATGTTCAGGTCGCGCTGGGTGTTCTCGATCACCTTAGCAGCTTCGGCTGTCTTGATGGTGGCTGCGACAAAGATGCCCGCAGTAATGACGGCACCGTAAACCTGGCGCAGCAGTTCAGCTGTCTCCGGAGTGTCACCAGATACCACTTTCTTGATCTTGTCGACCGTGTGCTCCTTGTCGCCGGGATTGATCCGCTCCGGCGAGTAGCCGGCGAAGAAATCCTGTTTCCACTTCAGCCCGCTCTCCTTCTCGATGATCGGCAGGCAATCCTCCTCGGTGCAACCGGGATAGACCGTGGACTCATAAACCACAGTCGTCCCGGTCTTGATGTGCCGGCCGATGGTGGTCGATGACTTCACGAGTGGCGTGAGGTCGGGGTTCTTGTGGTCATCAATCGGCGTAGGCACCGTGACGATAATGATCCGCGCCTCTGCCAAGACCTTCGGATCTGTCGAAAAACTGAGCCCCTTCTCGCTTTGCCCTTCGCTCTTGGCAGAGCTGGCTGCCGCAAGCTGCTCTTTTGTCAGCTCTCTGGTGCGGTCAATTCCTTGGCGCAGCTCCTGCACGCGCTGCTCATTGATGTCGAAACCGATGACCTTGAATTTACGACTGAACACTGCCGCCAAGGGCAGGCCGACATAACCCAGGCCGATGATGGCGATGCTCGCTTTCCCGGATTCAAAGTCTGCAAAAGTTGGACGTGTGCTCATAGAGATTATTTAACTGCTCTCGGCTTTCAGGTCTCAGGCCTGATGACTTAAAGACGAACGTCCTTAAGCCAGCTCTTGTTTTCCAGATACCAGGCGATCGACTTGCGGAAACCCTCTTCAGTCGAAACCTGCGGCTTCCATCCGAGGAGTCGCTCCGCCTTGGCGATGTCGGCCCAAGAGGCCTTGATATCGGCCGGAGCAACGGCCTGTTCATCGATATTCGCCTTCTTACCCAGGGCGCTCTCGATAAACTTGATGACCGTCTGCAGGGTGATCGGATTGTTGCCACCGCCGAGATTGATGACCTCGTAGCCCAACGGCTTCGCCGCGAGGATCGTGCCGCGGGCGATGTCATCGACGTAGGTGAAGTCGCGCGACTGCGTGCCGTCGCCAAGGAGTTCCAACGGTTTGCCCTCATCAATCCACTTGATGAAACGGAAAATACTCATGTCCGGCCGGCCGGCGGGGCCAAAGACGGTGAAATAACGGACCACCGTAGTGTCGAGGTCGTAAAGCTTGTGGTAACTGTGCGCGAGCATCTCGGCCGCCTTTTTCGTTGCCGCGTAGGGAGACAACGGGGTGTTCACCGGTTGCTCCTCGTTAAACGGCATCGGACATCCGGCATAAAGTGACGAGGTCGAGGCGAGCACCTGCTTCTTCACCCCGTGCTTACGCATGCACTCGAGGATGTTCAACGTCCCGAGCGTGTTGGTGCTCAGGTAGACATAGGGGTTCTGCATCGAATAACGCACCCCTGCCCTCGCCGCCAAATTGAAGACGGCATCGAATTTGTGCGCTTTAAAAATCTCCTCCAAGGCCGGGAGGTTTTCTATGTCCAGCACACGAAATTCGAAGCGGTTGTTGGTTGTCGGCTGCTGGTTGTTGGCAAAGGCAGAGCGTTTCGGATCCGAACCTGACAACGGCCAACTGACACCCAACAACCTTGAAAGACGGTAGTCTTTCAACCGGACATCATAATAGTCGTTGAGATTGTCCACGCCGACGACGGTGTGGCCCGCCGCGAGCAGCATCTCCGCGACCTTCGACGCGATAAACCCCGCCACTCCGGTTACCAGGTAGGTGCGACGGTTGTCGGTTGAGGGTTGCTGGTTGTTAGGCACGGAGTGAAAAGAGTCAGAATTTATCGGCCACCTGGATCACTTGAACAGAAATGCTTGCGGCCATTTTTTGCGTTTTTTGTGCTTTTTGTGGCCAATCCGGCCTTGGTCCGGGTCTTCAATCGAACAGGGTCGCCAGGTGCGCCTAATCGTGCCAGCGGCTTGCGCTGATCCGGCGCGTTCAAAGTTTCCAGTGTTTTCCGCCTTCGATCAAACCGACCTTCCCGGCCGCTTTCAGGCGCGAGGCAAACGTGGCAAAGGCCAGATACTCCTTCACCGGCCGCGACTCCCACCGGAGTGTCGGCGGCACCGCCGGCGATTTCCGACGGAGTTGGCGGCGTTCAGTCTTGGTCAGCGTGGCCATGCCATTCCTTTAGCTCGGGCAACCGGTTTTCCAAGCGAAATAAGCGCAGGTAGTCAGCGATCAGCTCCCAATCAACCGCCAGCCTCTGTTCGCGGCTCGCTTCCAGTATCATGCGGATATCCGCCCAGTCCCGCGTCTCCCTCGAGGGGTTGTTCACCGACGCCTGCACCTTCAGGCCGATGATGTCCTCCCGTTGCACCACCCGGATCTTAAGTCCGGGCAGGACCGGCAGCAGCTCGGCCCGCTTCAGCATCCCCAGGGTTGGCCCTCGGAAGGCGTGCAGGATATCGATCCGCCCCCACTCGCCGTCCGCCGCCCGATACTGCGAAACATTCGGCGATTGATGGATGCACTCGTAGCCCAGGCCGCGCAAAATTGCATCCGCCCGGCGCATGTCCTCCAGCATCAGGATGAAATCGAGATCCATCGTGGCGCGCTGCACCCCGCGCAAGGCCATGGCAAAACCACCGATCAATGCATATCGGATGCTCTCCGCCTCCAGGGCGTCCACCACGCGCCGGATCACGAGTTCAAAGTTCATGGGCGATGAAGCCAGCCACGCCGGTTACTAAGTATGTGCGACGGTTGTCGGTTGAGGGTTGCTGGTTGTTAGGCACGGGATTTCACGAGCAACAAACAACGATAAACTGACAACTTTGCCGCGCTGCGGCAAGGCTTGTGGCCCACTCTGCCCAATTGGGCGCCCGATCGAGCCAGCCCTGCGGGCCGATGCCCGATGGCATCGCCATCTGCGCGCTGCCGCGCTTCGTCGCCCCGCTCAGCGCTACCCATCTGGCAGCACTTCGCTTCGTCACTTCCTGATATGAAGCAACCGGCTTTAGTTGGACTGTGCTATCTGCGGCCATTCGGCTCGTCGGGACGACTCACCCTACCGTGTGGGAAAGCTGAAAGCTGAAAGCTGAAACCTGAAAGCTGAGGGGTTCCGATCCCCACCCTCTGCGCCTTTGCGACTTTGCGTTAATTATTCCATTCCGTGTATTCTGTATGTTCCGTGGTTTAAATGCCTTGGTCGAAATTTCAGCTTTCAAGTTTCAGGTTTCCCTCAAGCCCCCAGCTTGAGAAATGTCTTCGCGATCGGGAGGAGCGCCTTCGCCTTGCTGTTCCAGTTCTGCAATTGTTTCACGCGGGCCTTTAGCACCGCAGCCTCACCGTTGCGACCTTTCGGCAGCGTCTTCGCCAGCTGGTCCAGCCGGCTGCCGCCCTGCCCCAGCTGCTTCGCCAGGCGGTTTTCCAAGAAACGCGCCACCAGTTTCCGCATCTCCAGGTCGGGCTCGAACAGGATGCCACGCGCAGACGACGTGGCAGCTTCCAGCTTTAAGCTATCAGCCTTAAGCTCTGAACTCCCTGCTCCCGGCTCCAAGCTCGTAGCTCGCAAGGCCCCTACTTCCCTAAGGACCCTCAGTCCCTGGCTCACGGAGCCCTTGCTGATATCCAGACGCGACTCGATGTCGGCGAAGCTGAGGGGCGCAGGGGAAGCGAACACGATCCCATAGATCGCCGCCACGGACTTCGGCACGCCGAGGAGTTCGGCCGCGTCCACGAAGAAGTCCACCATCGCCGCCTCGAAGGCGACCACCGCCCCATCGCGCGCGCCAGCGATCACTAGACTGTGTGCGGGATCATTGGCGACAGGCGATGACATGGCGGTGGGGTTGCTGGTTGTCAGTTGTTGGTTGTCAGGGGGAGGTGTTGTTGGTTGTTAGATATTGGTTGTCAGGGTCGAACGGACAACGAACAACGGGCAACCGACAACCAAGGTTTTCGAGGCGACAGCTGAAGGCATGAGGTGATGGTTGGTGGTTGGTGGTTGGTGGTTGTCAGGGGTGGGTCTAACATCGAACAACAGGCAACCGACTACTGCGGCATTAAGCCGCATGAGGCCTTCCCTAATGGCAGGTCCGGACAGAAGTTCAATTCAATTTGAAGTAAACTTGGCGAGGGGCCAGTGCCCTCGGGAGACCTGAGACCTGAGGATTTATTAACGCACCGTTGCGGCGTGCTCTCCTGAGGTCTGCTGGAAGGGGTATACGAGGAAGCGCTGGTCGAGGAACTGCGACTACGCGGGATGAAAGTCGAACGACAGCAGCCAGTGCCGGTGAACTACAAAGGCAAGCTGCTGGCCACCCCGCTGCGCCTCGATCTGCGCGTCAGCGATCTGGTTCTGGTCGAGTGCAAGGCCGTGCTGGAGCACAACAGGTTGTTTGAGTCCCAAATACTCACCTACCTGCGGCTTACCGGACTGAAGCTGGGTTTGGTCATCAACTTCGGTCAGCGGCTCGTTAAGGACGGCATTCACCGGGTCGCGAACGGCCTTTGAATTCCAGCAGCTTTGCGCCCTTGCGCCTTTGCGTTAATGGATCGGGACAAGGCAATTTTAACGCAAGGACGCCAAGACGCAGGGATGCTGGCTGACCAGTATCCCGGATTAGTCCCGGAAAAATTTGAACGTTCCCGCCCCGGCCACGTCTTACTCCTCGTTCAGCGAATTAGGTGTCAGGGTATAGGTAGTTTGTGTGTTAGAAAATCAAAGGGCCGTCCAGGGGTGGACGGCCCTTGTGTTTGGCGGGCCCGCGGCGGCGGCCTGCGGGCCGGTTGCTTGTTGTTCGTTGTTGGTTGTCAGGGTTTGCCAGCAAGTAACAGCCCACCGGAAGGCTGCAGACGGTTGTCCGTTGCTGGTTGTTCGTTGTCGGGACCTGACAACCAATATCCAACAAATCGCCGTGCCTACGGCGGGGGCCGGCGGGCCGGTTGTTGGTTGCTTGTTGTTGGTTGTCGGAGGTTCCAGGTAACTGAGCACCCGCCGCGTCCGCGACAGGGTGGTTGTCGGTTGCCCGTTGATAGTTGTCGGGGCCTAACAACCAGTATCAGACAACAGACAACTGGGCGCAGGCGCCTGCGCCCAGCCACCTCAAAACAGGGCGTATGTGATTTTGTCAGCTGCCGCCTGCATGTTGTAAAACCGCAGGCATGCCCTCGGGCCGGGGATTTCACATCATGTGTGCCCAGATACTTTCCTTCGAGGAATTGGAATGCTGGAAAGCCGGCCGTGATTTGCGGCTGTTCGTCTCTCGTAAACTGCTACCGCTATTGCCCCAGGATGAAAAATATCGCCTGGGGGACCAAGTGATCCGAGCGGCGCGCTCGGTCACCGCCAACATCGCTGAAGGATATGGCAGGAATCACTACATGGATAACGCCAAGTTCTGCCGGAACGCCATGGGGTCATGCTACGAGGTGCTCGACCATGCGATCTGCGCTCACGACGAAGGTTGGATTTCCGATGAAATGCTGCGCGCCATCCGTTCCAAGGTGGACGGCACCGGCAAGCTCCTCAATGGCTACATTGCATACTTGAAGAGGGCGGCGGCAACTGCCCAGCAGTAGCCACGGTTGTCTGTTGTCCGTTGCCTGTTGCTGGATTTTCCAAACAACTGACAGCTAGCAACTGACAGCCCACCGGAAGACTGCAGACGGTTGTCTGTTGCTGGTTGTTAGTTGCCGGGACCAAACAACCAATATCAAACAACGAACAACTCCGCCGCTTCCCGCGGCGGGCGGTTGCCGGGACCTAACAACTAGCATCCAGCAACAGACAACTCACCGTCGTGCATCAAGCCACTTGCGCATGTGCGCAAGGGGCTTTGTATTTACGACGTTGCCTTTCCCCAGCCAGCCCTTGCGGGCGATGCCGACGCCAAGCTTGTAGAATTCGAGCTGCATCGTCCGGTGGGCGTCGGGGTTGATGCTTGTGAGCAGGCCCTTCTCCGCCGCCTTCTTCCAGTGCCGCCAGTCCATGTCCAGGCGCCAGGGGTTCGCGTTGAGCTCGATCGCGACTCCATTCGCGATGGCGGCGTCGATCACGCGGTCGACATCCACATCGTAACCCTCGCGCTCCAGCAGCAACCGTCCGGTCAGATGCCCGAGCATCGTCACATGCGGCTGCTCGATCGCGCGGATGATGCGCTTGGTCATGACGTCCCGCTCCTGGCGGAACGAGCTGTGGATCGAGACAACCGTGTAATCGAGCTGCGCCAGCAGCCCCGCATCAAAGTCCAGCTTCCCGTCGGGCAGGATGTCGCACTCCGTGCCGGTGAAGACGTGGCACTTGAAGGTTTTCGACGCATTCAGTTTCCCGATCTCCGCGATCTGGGCCGTCAGCCGCTCCTCGGAGAGGCCGCGCGCCTGCACGCTCGACTTGGAGTGGTCGGCGATGCCGAGGTAGTCGAGCCCGAGCGCTTGCGCCGCCGCGACCATCTCCTCGAGCGTGTTATGGCCATCGGAGGCCGTCGTGTGATTGTGGAACACCCCGCGGATATCGCCTTCTTCAAGAAGGCGAGGCAGCCCGCGGCCGGGCTGTCCGGAAAGCTGAGACCTGAAACCTGAAATCTGAGGATTTTCCGGGCCGCCTACTTTCAGATCGAAGATTTCCGCCGCCTCGATTTCGCCTTGGCCTTCGCGAAGTTCGGGTGGAATAAAATGCAACCCGAGTGCGCGGAACAGCTCCTCCTCGGACTTCACCGAGATACTGGTTTTCCCCTCAGGTTTCAGGTTTGCTTCGCCATCTGCGCCAAGCCTCCGTCCGGTTTCAGGTTTCTCGGCGGCTTTGGCCGCCGTCGGACCATGCTTCTGGTCCGCCGGAAAAAGCCCCCATTCGCTCATCGAGAGGCCGCGCTGCAGGGCGCGGTGGCGCATCTGGACATTGTGGTCCTTCGACCCGGTGAGGTGATGCAGCGTGAAGACAAACTGCTCCGGCGGCACCAAGCGGAGGTCCGCCTGCAGCCCGGACTCGAGCCGCACGCTCGCCTTGGTCTCGCCGCGCGCCGTGACCTCCTTGATCCCCGGCCGGGTGACGAACCATTCGACGATCAGCGCCGGCTCGGTCGTCGCCACGAGAAAGTCGATGTCCCCCACCGTCTCCAGCCGCCGGCGCAGGCTGCCGCAGGCCTCGACCTGCTGCACGCCCGGCTGCTTGCGCAGGCCGGCGAGGATGGTGTCCGAGGCATCCTTGGCCTCGAGCCACAGGTGACGCTTGTTGTAGGCCTCGCGGTTGCGGATGCCGGCCAGGATCTTCTCCTGGGTCTTCTCGCCGAAACCCTCCAGCGCCGCCACCTGGTTCCCGTCACAGGCCGCGCGCAGCTTGGCGATGGAGTCGACCCCGAGCTTCTCCTGCAGGGCCCGGACCTTCTTCGGGCCGATGCCGGGGATGGCCAGGATCTCGACCAGGCCCGGCGGCACGGAGGCCTTGAGTTTCTCAAAGAATTCCAGCCGCCCGGTCGTGTGCAGCTCGGTGATCTTCTGGGCGAGGGCCTCGCCGATGCCCTTCACCTCCTGCAGGGTGCCGGCCGCGATGCGCTCCTTGAGTTCACCCTCGCCGAGCGACTCGACGATGCGCGCCCCGCTCTGGTAGGCGCGGGTCTTGAAGGGATTCTCGCCTTTCAGCTCCATCAGGGTGCCGATCTCGGTCAGGACGGCGGCGATCTCGGACTTATTCATACGGTGCAATCACCGTATGAAGAAACCTGAAACTTGAAACCTGAAACCTGAAATTTCTGAGCTTAACCACGGACGGAGCGCAGCAGCGCGGAGATGGTCCGCAGGCCTGGCCCCGGAGCCCAGGCGTAAGGGTGAACAGCGCGGGCGCCTTCAGGGCAGCGCTGGAACAAGACACGGAAAACACGGAATATTTTTCACAGGAGGAAACAGAGGAAAGACAGGAGGAATTTATTCAGAACCCATGAAATCCAAGAACAGGAGCCTGGTTTTCTGGTTTCTGAATATCTCCGTTAACTCCGTTGCCTCCTGTGAAACGCCTGGGCCTTTCCCCTCAGGTTTCAGGTTTCAGATCTCAGGTTTCCCGGCGCATCAGCGCCGTTGCTTCAGCTGGGCCAGCACGCGTTCCACCAGGGCGGCGCGGTTGATCTTGCCCTGGGCCCCGGCCGGCCAGGCTCCCACGAGCGGGATGTAGCTTTTCGGGCGCTTGTAGTGCGCCAGGCCGTTCGTCACGCGGATGACCGCGTGAAAATCCGGATGCGCATTGCCGGGATAAACGACGACGAGCAGCTGGCCCCACTTGGCATCCGGCAAGCCCAGCACCACGAGATCCGGAAATTGCCCCGTGCCCCGCAGCAGCGCCTCGATCTCGACCGGGTCCACCTTCTCGCCCCCGGTGATGATGACGGCATCGCGCCGGCCCAGCACAAAGAGATGATTGCGCTCATCGAGCAGGCCGCGGTCCTGCGTCTCAAACTCCCGCCGGTCGCGCCAGGCGGGATGATAACCGCGGAAGAGCGAGTCGCCGCCGATGACGATCGTGTCACCGGCCCCGACCTGCACGGTCGCATGCGGCAGCGCCGTGCCATTGTTCCGCGCCCCGGCCAGGAATTCCTCCGGCCGCAGCGCCGTCACCATGGCCGCCGTTTCCGTCATGCCATAACCCAGTGACAGCGGCAGCCCGAGCGCCGCCGCCCGGTCGAGCAGGTCCGGCCACGCGGGGGCGCCACCAAGAAAAATGATCCGGAACCCCTTCAACCAAGCCACGGCAGCCGCATCGTGCAGCAACCGCTCGAGCTGGGTGGGCACCAGTGAGATCACCCAGCCGCCGGGCTTCGGTGGCAGCACCGGCCGCTCGCCGCCTTCGACTTCCTTCCAATCAAGCGGCCGGTATTCGCCACCGGTCAGGGCACAGCGCAGCCAGGCCATCAGCCCGCTGACGTGATGCAAAGGCAGGACGCCGACCGCGTTGACCTGGGTTAGGCCAAAATGCCGGGCAAACCCGCGCACGGCCGCCGCCAGGGTCTCCTCATCGTGACGCGCGAACTTCAATTCGCCGGATGTGCCGCCCGTCGGGATCATCAACCAGCCGCGACCGGCTGGTTGGGAAACCTGAGACCTGAGACCTGAAACCTGAGGGGGTAAGTCGAGACCTGAGACCTGAGACCTGAGACCTGAATTAGATCCGGAATCCTCAGGTTTCAGGTTTCCGGTTTCAGGTTTCTGCTGGCACAGCGTTGCCAGCTGCGCTCGCTCGTTGGCACCCCAGGCAGGGCTGCAAAGAAAGACTTCCCCATCACCGGCCGTGGCGCCAGCCAAGGCGGACATAAATTTACGAGGGTCCGTTTCCTCGATCAGCGTCGGCCCGCGCCGCGGCTCGGCGACGAGCCCGACAGGTGCGCCTAACAATAGAGCCAGTTCGGTTCGGGTCATTTTCAGGTCTCAGGTTTCAGGTCTCAGGTCTCCAGGCTGCTCCACAGGTCCTCCGGGTTGACGTCATTCACCCAACTGCCATCGAGCACCGGCCCCAGGAACGGTCCGTCCCAGCGGCGGTCACCGAAAATATCGCCCATGCCAAAACCAAGCGCGCGCTTGGTGAGCGGCTGAGTCAGTGCGGTCCGAAGAATCGCAGCCCGGCCTAGCGCCGTCTCGATCGCGCTCGAAAGCACCACGTCGGCCTTCGTGGCACCGGCCCAAGCCACGAGCTCATCCAACGGACCCGTCAGCGCCGGCTTGATGACAAACACCCCGCTCCAGCCCTTGCCCTGCCAGCGGCGGGCGGAGGAAAGATCGGTCACCGATTCGTCGAGGGCGAGGGTCACCGGATAATCCGCCGCGAGGCCCAGGAGGGCCGCCTCATCACCGGGTTTCACCGGTTGCTCCACCAATTCCACCGGACGCTCGGCGCAGCGCTCCAGCCACTTGGCCGCCTGGCGGCGGTCCCAGCCGCCATTGGCATCAAGCCGCAGTTTGGCATAGGCCGGCAAGGCGGCCAGCAGGTCGTCGAAGATCCCGAGTTCATCGTCGACGGCCCCGACCGCGACCTTCCATTTGAAAGAGAGGTAGCCCGCCTCCACCTTGGCCGGCAGCGCCGCCAGGGCCTCGCGGCCGGCGGGCAAGAGGCCCGCGACGGGCAGGCGCGAGGACGCAGCCACCTTCGCCGGCTGCATCCGGGCCTGCGCCAGCGCAAAGCGCACGCAGCTGAAGCGGGCCGGCACGGCGTCCAGCACCTCGCTATCGACGGTGGCGCCGAATTTCCCGCAAATCTCCAGCGCCTCGGCCAGCGTTTCCGTCCCAAACCAGGGCAGCGGGGCGACTTCGCCGTAGCCCACCCGGCCGTTCCCGTCCTCCAGGCGCACAATGAGGCCCTCCCGCTCCGCCCACAGGCCGTGGGCCGTCCGCAACGGCGCCCGCAACGGCCGGCGGTAGGGTTTGGCGCTGAACCGGTAAGACATCAGGCCACCACGGATAGACCTGAAACCTGAAACTTGAAACCTGAAACCTGAGTTTTCTGATTTCGAATCAAAGATCACAGGAGGAAACCGAGGAAACGGAGAATAGACTCAGGCAGAAATCACGAATCCGGATTTTTAACCACTAATCCTCACTCATTGGGCACTAATCCAAACCAAGGCATGGCTCGGCGCCTTTTTAGGGGTCTTATTAGTGCCCATTAGTGTTCATCAGTGGTTAAACCGCCTTGGTTTTCTGGCTTCTGAATTTCTCTGTTAGCTCCGTTATCTCCTGTAAATTGTGCGGGTTTTCACCCTCAGGTCTCAACTTTCAGCTCTCAGGTCTCTGCCGCGCTCTTTTTGTTTGAGGTTCGGTGCGGCCGGAGTATTTCGTTCACGGCAACGATGACCAAGCCTGTTGCCACTTCCGCCAGCGATTCGGACTTCTACCTGCCCGCCGACCGCTTCTTTGCCGCCAACCTGCCGAGCGCGCTGACCTTCGACGACGTCTCGCTCGCGACGCTCCACTCGGAGATCCTCCCGAAGGACACCGACCTGGCCACCACCCTGGCCGAGGGCCTGCGCCTGCAGATTCCCATCATCTCCTCCGACATGGACACCGTGACGGAGTCGCGCATGGCGATCGCCATGGCCCTCAACGGCGGCCTGGGCCTCATCCACTACAATCTCCCCGGCAAGGACCAGATCAAGGAAGTCGCCCGCGTGAAGCGCCACATCCACGGCCTGATCCAGGACCCCATCACCGTGGCCCCCGACGCCTACGTGAGCGAGGTCCTCGCGATGATCGACCAGAAGCGCTTCGACTTCCGCACCTTCCCCGTCGTGGACGCCGCCGGCAAGCTGGCCGGCCTCCTCTCCGGCAACCTGGTCAAGGACCGCTACAAGTCCAAGAAGGTCTCCGAGGTGATGACCCCCCGCCAGCAGCTCATCACCGTCACCGAGAAACAGATGGCCGCCGACCCCATCCGGGCCGCCGACAAGTTTTTCACGGCCAACGTCGGCATCCACAAGATCCTCGTCGTGGACGACCGCGACCACCTCCGCGGCCTCGTCACCATCTCGGACGTCGAGCGCATCACGAGCGAGGCCAAGTCCCGCCGCAAGCCCGCGCGCGACTCCCAGTTCCGCCTCGTCGTCGGCGCCGCCATCTCGCCCGTCCGCAAACCCGACGGCTCGCTCGACCGCGACAAGATCTTCGACCATGTCGGCGAACTCGTCCGCGAGGCGGTCGACATCGTCGCCGTCTCCACGGCCCACGGCCACACCGCCGGCGTCGGCGACGTCGTGAAGCTGATCCGCGGCCAGTTCAAGGACCTGCCCATCATCGCCGGCAACGTCACGAGCGGCGCGGGCGTCGAGTTCCTCGCCAACGCGGGCGCCAACGCGATCAAGATCGGCCAGGGTCCCGGCTCCATCTGCACGACCCGCATCGTCGCGGGCGTGGGCATCCCGCAGCTCACCGCCCTCCACGTCGCCGGCCAGGGCGCCGCCAAGAAGGGTGTCAGCCTCATCGCCGACGGCGGCATCACGAAGTCGGGCGACATCGTCAAGGCGCTCACCCTTGCCGACGCCGTCATCTTGGGCGGCCTGCTCGCCGGCTGCCGCGAGGCGCCGGGCGAGATCATGGAAATCTCGGGTAAACTCTACAAACAATACCGCGGCATGGGTTCCCACGCCGCGATGAAGGCCGGCTCGGCCGCCCGCTACGGCCACGACAAGAACGACACGGCGCGCAAGGTCGCGGCCGAGGGCATTGAGGCCCTCAAGGAAGTCTCCGGCTCGGTGGACGACGTGCTCGGCACGCTGATCGGCGGGGTGCAAAGCGGCATGGGTTACCTCGGCGCCAAGGATCTCGGCGAACTTCGCAAGAAGGCCCGTTATGTCCGCGTGACGACCGCCGGGGCCAAGGAAGCCGCTCCGCACGACGTGATCGAGGTCGCCACCCGGCATGGCGGCTGACGCGGCCGAAGCGGCCGCGAGAAACCTGAAACCTGAGACCTGAAACCTGAGGAGCTTCAGACCCTTTTGTCTTTGGTATTCTTCGCCATCGTCACGAATATAGCGATCAGTTCGTCTGCTTCCCGCCAGATGGGATCAACGAGGACGCGTGGGATTGCGCAGTCATCACGCAGCAGTTCCAGCCAAAGCTGGGTTTCGTCCGCCTCTTGCACACAAAGCTCAGCCTTTGCGATGAATTCATCGGCGCTTCGGGCTCTGGAACTTTCGCGGTAGTTTGCCGCAACCGAGGTTCCGGCGCGGACCAATTGCTTACCCAAGATGCGCAGTTCCTCGCGCCGCTTGTCCAAGCCGATGTAGAATCTCACTACCATGCTAGCAAACGCCTTGGTTCGCCGACGCATGGCCGCTTTTCTTTCTTCGGTAGTATTCATCGCCGCATTTAACCCGACCGACCATCTCGGCGAAACCCCCGCACCCACCTTTTCTCGGGCGGTGTTTTACCCCTCAGCTTTCAGGTCTCAGCTTTCAGGTTTCACCGCGTCGCATAGACCCTGACGTAGTCGATCCGGTATTCCTGCGGGAACTGGGTCGTGGCGTCGGGATAACCGGGCCAGGCGCCGCCGACCGCGAGGTTCAGCAGCAAATAGTGCCGGGCGTCGTCAAAGACCCATTTCGCACCGGCCGGCAGGTTTGCCGGGGTCAGCGTGTGGTAGATTTTCCCATCGAGCAGCCAGTCGATGCGTCCCGGCCGCCAGTCGACGGCGAAGACATGGTAGGCGTCGCCGAAGGTGGCCCCGCCGGGCAGGAGCGTGGACTTGCTGATGCCGTGCTGGCCGGAATAACCCGGGCCGTGCAGCGTGCCGTAAAGGGTGCCGGGCTGGTGGCCGATGAGTTCGACGATGTCGATTTCGCCGCAGGCCGGCCACGGCGTTTCCTTGATGGTGTGGCCGAGCATCCAGAAGGCGGGCCATATCCCCTGCCCCTTCGGCAGCTTGAGGCGGGCCTCGATGCGGCCGTAGCCCGTGGTGAACTTACCCTGGGTCTTGAGGCGCGCCGAAGTGTAGCCGCCCGCGGCCGTGCGCACGGCCTTCAGGACCAGCGCCCGACCATCATCCGCCTCGGGGTCCGCGACGATGAACGAATTTTCCCGGGAATCGGTGTAATACTGGAGCTCCTTGTTGCCCCAGCCATTGTCGCCGAGGTCGTGGACCCATTTCGTCAGGTCCGGCCCCGAGCCGACCGGCTGGTTGAATTCATCCTGCCAGACGGGAGTGGAAGCGGGGGAAGACATGGGAAGAAGAGCGGCGAGAAAGATTGCGCGTAATTTCATGGCACGGAGCCGAGGTAGGTTTGGATGGCGTGGGCGGGCACGGCGCAGGCCAGCGTCTCGCCGCCCACAGCCAGCTTGAAGGTCACGGCGGCGTCCGTGCGGTTGAGCACGACGACCGCGAGCGAACCGTCGGGATTGGCGAAAGCGGCCGACTCGAGCGCGGCGGGGCCGCCGTCGCTCGCGATGCGGCGGGCGCCGGGCCTCACGTATTTGCTGAAGTGGCCGATGTAGAAGAAGGACGGACCGTAGCGAACCTCCTTCGTGTTGGTGTCCACGATCACGGGCGCGTCGCAAAAATTGCCGACATGGTTCGGGCCGCCGCGCTGGTCGAGGACGATGTTCCAGTCGATGTAGCCGTTCACCCAGTTGCGGATGTCGCCGATCATCTCGTGGGCGTAGCCCTCGCCGTGCTCCCAGGAGCCCATGGCCTTGCCACCCTCGAAACAGCCCTCGGTGAAGAGGATCACCTTGTCAGGATGCTTGGCGTGGACGCGGGAGGAGGCCGCGAAGTCCTTGCTCACATACCAGTGCAGGCCCAGCCCCCAGAGATACTTGGCCGACTCGGGATCCCCGAGCGACGCGTCGGCGTGCGCCTCGAGGATGTCGCGGTTGTGGTCAAGGGCGAGCAGTTTGACGCCCGACAGGCCGGCGCCGGCGAGCGCGGGGCCGAGGTGCTTTTTCACGAAGTCGCGCTCCTGCTCGGGCGTGTAGAGGCAGGATTCCCAGACCTGCTTCGCCTGCGGCTCGTTCTGCACGGTGAGGGCCCAGACCTCGATCTTCTCCTCGGCCTTCATCTGCTGGACGAACTTCACGAAATAGTTCGCCCAAGCCGGGGCGTATTCGCCGCGCAGCGAGCCACCGTCGTCCATGCGGTTGTTGGTCTTCATCCACGCCGGCGGGCTCCACGGCGAGGCGAGCAGGCGGAGATTGTTGCCCGAGGCCTTGATGGCGTCGTGGATGAGCGGGAGCGTCCACTTGCGCATCGGCGCGAGGGTGAAGTCGAGCAGGTCATAGTCACCGGGCGTCTCGTCGAGCGCCCACATGTTAAGCGAGAAATCGCAGCTGTTGATGTGGGTGCGGGCCAGGGTGTAGCCGATGCCGTCCTTGGGATCGTAGTAGCGGCGGAGCACCTCGGCGCGTTTGTCCGGCGGCAGCTGGGCCAGCACCCAGGCGGAGGTTTCCGTGAGGGCGCCGCCGAAGCCGACCATCTCCTGGAATCTCTGCGCGGGGTCGATCGTGAGCGCGCCGGCGGCGGACGAGGTAGCGGCTGGCGCCACGACAGCGCTGAGCCGGCGACCGTTATCGCGGGCGGTTTCGATGACGGACCACTTCAAAGCAGCAGATGCAGGAAGAGCAGACATGAGAAACCACAGAATACACGGAACACACGGAAAGTGGCGAAACAGTGGGAGGGGCTTTACGCCCCGACTGCTTGAGTGGCGGATTGGCCTGGTCGGGGCATAAAGCCCCTCCCACCTCACGACAGGTTTCTGATTCGAATTCATTCCGTGTATTCCGTGTGTTCCGTGGTGAATCTCATCACGTGGCCGCGCCGCCCTTCCGCGCCGCGAGGTCCTGCTCGATCTGCTTCACCTGCGGCTCGTCGAGCTTGTAGAAGACGATGGCGAGGCCCGCCAGCAAGGCGAAGCAGCCGGGCAGCAGGCTGAAGAGCAGGTTGATGCCATGCAGCGCGCGGGGCGTCTGCGCGGCGTTGGCGACGAAACCGACATACGCCAGCAGCCAGCCGATCATGGCGCTGCCAATCGCGAGGCCGACCTTCTGGGCGAGGACGGTGGCGGAGAAGATCAGGCCCGTGGCGCGGCGGCCGAACTTCCACTCGCCGAAGTCGGCGGTGTCGGCGTAGAGCGACCAGACGATGGCGGGCGTCGGTCCGGCGCAGAATGAACCGAAGATGTTGAGGGCGTAGAGCAGCGGCAGGTTGTGCGGGTCGACAAAGTAACAGCCACCGATGCCGGCGGCGTTGCCGATCGTCAGCCAGATCATGAGCTTGCGGCGCGACCAGCGCGCCGTGAAGAGCTTGGTCGCCATGGCCCCGGCGATGAAGCAGAGGAAACCGACGAGGTTAAAGGTGCCGATGGCGCCCTCGTTGCCGACGTTGTATTTGAAATAGAAGATGCCGGCGCCGCTGCGCATGCCGACATTGGTCAGGTTAAGGAAGGCGACGAAGAAGAGCACCAGCCAGGGCGTGTTGGCCATGAGGTCGCGCAGGTCGAGCCCGAGCGAGGTCTGCTGATTGGCCGGGGCGGCGACGCGCTCGCGGGTGTTGAGGAACGTGTAGATGAACATCGCCACCGAGACGACGGCGAAGAGCGCCATCGTGTTGCGGAAGCCGTCGGCCGGGCTGCCGCCGAACATGAGGGCATCCTTCAGCCAGGGCACGAGCCAGCCGATGAGCAGGCTGCCCGTGAATGCGCAGGCGAAACGGTAGGAGGACAGCGAAGTGCGGTCCTCGGACGAGGGCGACATCACGCCCATCAGGGCGCCGTAGGGCGTGTTGATGGCGGCGTAGGCGATGAGCGTCAGCGTGTAGGTGATGTAGGCGTAGATGAGCGTGCCGGACGGGCTGAAGCCCGGGTTGGCGAACATGAGGTAACCGAGGATGCCGTAGGGCAGCGCGCCCCAGAGGATCCACGGGCGGAACTTGCCCCAGCGCGAGTCGGTGCGGTCGGCGATGACCCCGATGACCGGGTTCAGGAGCGCGATCAGGCTCGGCATCAGCGCCATCAACGTGCCCGCGGCCGAGCTGTTGAGGCCGAGGACGTCGATGTAGTAATACGCGAGGAACTGGTTGAACGCCTGGAAATAGAAATTCGAGGCGGTGTCACCGAGGCCGTAGGCCAGCTTTTCCTTGAAGGAGAGCCGGGGGCTGGAGGAAGGGGTCGTCACAACGGAGGGAGGGGGGAAAGACACGGCGGGGTGCCGCGGGGTGGAAGGACCATGCGCGACAGCCACGCACGACGGAAGGGGAAAGGAAGCGCGCACCGGTTGCCCCGGTGCGCGCCCCACCCTGTGCTACCTAAACCAAAACAGAGGCAGCCGGTCAGAACGCGATCTCGTAGGAGAGGCGGGCCGAGATTGGCGGGTTGTAGATCAACCCGTAGAGCTTCCGGTCGTTGAGCACGTTGTAGACGTTGACCGAGAGCGACTGCTCGTAGCCGTGGCTCTTCCAGTCGCGGCGCACGAAGCCGTTCACCGTGATCTGCGAGGGCATGTAAAGCACGATGGTCTTGCCCGCGGAGTCAGTCTGGACCTGGCCGCTGCCGTGCGTGATGCCGGAGAAGTAGGCGCGCTTGGAGGCATAGTCGCCGCCCAGGCCGGCGGTCCAGCCCTTCAGCCCGTCCTTGAACTTGTAGTTGGCGAACAGCGTCACGCGGTTCTTCGGCGTGTCATCACCCGGGAAGACGCCGGTGTTGGTGCGCGTCGAGGTGTCGGTCGGGTCCGTGTAGGCCTGGGCGAGCGTCTGGCCCTTGAGACCGAAGCCACCGTTCGGGAAATACCACGTGGCCCACTTGTCCTGGGGATACGGGTATTTGATCCACTGGCCCTTGTTGGTGAGCTCGACGGTGTTGTTGATCGAGGCCGAGAGGACGATCTGCAGCGAGTCGTTCGGAGTGAACATCAGCGTGCCGTCCCAGCCCTGCGCCTCGGAGACGGACGGGATGGCGGCCTGCTGCGAGGCGTTCTGGAAGGCGGCGTCGTCGAGCGTGGCGTTGTTGATGCCCGGGTCGTTGATGTCGTTGCCGAAGTAAGGCCAGCCGGCCCAGCCGGGGGCGGCGGCGGCAAAGAAGGCGTCCATCCACGCGGCGCCGGCCGGATTGCTGGCGTTGAGGTAGATGCTGCCCGGGGTGGCCTGCTGCCCGTTGATGGGCGACTTGAGCGTGATGGCGCCCGCATTGGCGGCGGCGATCCACGCGGCCTGCTGCGCGGCGTTCGGCGTGTAGGTCTGGCCGTTGGGGGTGAACTGGCCGGGGAAGGGGTTGTAGAAGCCCGTGCCGTTGGCGTCGCCCAGGTTGTAGATGATCGGCTTGGTCGGGTCGAAGCGCGGCTTGCCGAGCGGGGCCGGCGTGGAGAAGCCGGAGCCCAGCCAGGCGTTCTTGGTGATCTTGTAGCGGCTGATGGAGCCGGAGATCTTGCCGTCCATGAAGTCGAACTTGACGCCGAATTCCTTGCTCTTCGCCGTGTCGGCGCCGACAGGCGCGCCGGTAAGGGCCTCGTGCAGGCCGCCGAAGTTGGGCTGGAAGCCGTCGGCCTTCAGCGCGAAGGCCGAGAGGCTCTTGGTGATCTTCACCATGACGCCCATCTGCTTGGACGTGACCTTGGTCTGACCGGCGACGCTGGTCGTGGTGGTGGGCACGCCGGCGGGCGTAAGGTTGGTGTTGGTGGACCAGTTGTCCGAGGTGTCCTTGCGGATGCCGGTCATCAGGATGATGCGGTCATCGACGCCCCAGAGACGGCCGAACTTGGCAAAATTGTTGACGTAAAAGGCCTTGTTCCAGCCCTTGTTAATGTTGCCGCGGTTGTTCTGGTAGAGACCGGGCGCGGGCGAGCCGTCACCCTGCGTGGCGAAGCGGATCGGCTTGAGATCGAGCGGGCCCTTGAAGCTGTAGAGGCCGGGCAGCGTCTGGGAGTTGTCCGACTGGATCTTGTTGTAGAGCTCGGAGTAGCCGGCGAGCACCTGATCCTCGAGGCGGAACCACGAATCCTGGAACAGCGTCTTGCGGGAGGTCAGCTCAATGCGAACCTGATCGCGGTTGGTCTTGGCATTGTATTGGTTCCAGGCGTAGCGCACGACCTCATTGTTGAAGGTGCCGTATTGCAGGTTGCCGTTGGACGGCGTGACACCGTCGAGGCCGTTGTCCAGCGCGGTCAGCGTGATCGTCTGCGAGAGATTAAAGCCCGGGTTGCCGACGGAGACCTGCTGGATGCCGCCGTTGGCGTCTTGGGTGTTGACCGTGTATTTGGTCGTGTTGAAGCCGACCAGGAAATCGGTGGCGGGAAGCCAATCAGACTCCTTGAGCAGCTGCTGCGTGAAGATCAGCTGGATGTTCGACTGCTCCTGGTTGTTGAAGGTGTCGGGTCCGCCAAGGTTCCAGGTGCGCTTGTCGGCGCCCGGGGGCCAGTAGAAGCCGGTGGCCTCGAGCTGATCGTTGTTGATCGGGGTGGCACCCGTGCCTTGGGCGGCGCGGAGGGCGCGAAAACCATACCCGTTGGCCTTGGACTTGGTGTATTCCGTCTCCAGGAGCAGCTCCGTGGTCTTGGTCGGCTTCCACAGGAGGGAAGGCGCGAGGAACGTGCGGGAGTTCGCCTGGTGGTCGATATGCGTCTCGGCATCCTCCCACGCGCCGATCAGGCGGTAGGCCACGCCGGTGCCGTTGTGCGCATCGCCGAGGGGGCCGGTGACGTCGAGCGAGGCGCGCTTGAAGTCATACATGCCATACTGGAGGGAGGCGCGGCCCTGCTGGCGGTAGAGGGGGCGCTTGGTGAGGTAGTCCACCACGCCGCCGAAGTTGCCGGTGCCGTAGAGGAGCGCATTGGGCCCCTGCACGACCTCGATGCGGTCGATGTTGATGGCGTCGCTCGGGCTCCCGCGCAGGAAGCCGTTCCGGAGGACGTTGTTGGTGATGAAGCCGCGGATCTTGAGCTGCACGCCGCTGATGTTGGACGTGACGCCCTCGGGGTTGTTCACGCCGCCGGGGCCGTAAGCGCCGCTCTGGACGCCGCCGACGCCGCCCTTGTTCTCCAGGTCGTTCTGGGTCTGGAGGGAGATGCTGGAGGAGTAGCTCAGGGCCTTGCGCAGGTCGGTCGCGCCGATGTCCTCGATGAATTCACTGGTGATGACCTGCATCGGGATCGGCAAGTCCTTGATCGCGCTGTTGACGCGCGAGCCGGAGATGGCGTTGGTCGCGGCGTAGCCCCGGTCCTTGTCGGTCGTGACGGTGAACGGCGAGAGGACGAGCAGTTCGTCCTTTTTCTCCTCGGTCTCCGCGACGGGCGCAGGGGTGGTTTGCTGGGCACTGGCGGGAAGCGACCACGCCAGGGTGGCGGCCGCGCTGATCAATCCCGCCAAGAAGACGGAACGTTGCTGGTGGTTCATGGGGTGTCGGTTTTTAGGGCCCCGCGTCCGGCGGAATGGCGGTGGTTTCAAGGATGAAACCGGTGCGCAAACTGTCGTTCTCGGGGTAAGAGGTTAGAAGGGATCGTGGCCGGATTTCGCCGTCCACGGTGCAATATGACGGAATCCGGTGCGCAACTGTCAAATTATATGTGCACACTTTGTTGCATAGCTTTATCGACCTACTAAATATTGTTATATAACTATTGTTCAGTATTTTATTTGTTTTTAATGCAACATTACTGGGTATTTTTAATGCTTAGTTGTTTATTTTGTTGCATAACATTTATCCGTGGTAATTGCTCTTGGGCACCACCTCGCGATCCCATCGCAATCGGCCGTTCCCCCGCCCCGCCCCATGTCCAAGGTCAACCAAGAGCTCATCGCCCAGCGCCTGAATCTCTCGCGCGCCACGGTCTCGCGCAGCCTGGCGAATCACCCGGCCATCAGCGCGGAAACCCGCCGCCTCGTGCAGGACATGGCGGCGAAACTCGGCTACAAGCAAAGCCCCGGCCGCGCCGCGCGCCGCGGGAAAAAATCCCGCACCTTCACCATCGGCGTCGTGATCGGCGTCCCGCGCGGCGAAAACGTCACGATGGTCACCTACCCTCATATTTTGAAGGGCATCCGGGACCGCGCCGAAATCGAGCGCGTGACGGTCGACGTCTCCTACCAGCCGCCGGCGGACATCAGCACGGAGGCCGGCCAGCAGGCGCTCATGCGGCAGATCCGCAACAACGACTGGCGGGGGGCGATCCTGGTCCACCCCTTCCCCGAGCCGGCCGTGGCGCTGATCGCCAGCCGCATCTCCACCGTCTCCGTCCTCGAGAGCTACAACGAACCCGGCATCGACATCATCGACACCGACGACGCCCCCGCGATTCTCGACCTCGTGCTGAAGCTCTCGGCCGCCGGGCACAAGCGCATCGGCTTTGTCTCGTGGACCTACCCGGTCGGCGGCCACTGGGTCGCGCGGCGCTTCAGCGGCTACGTCGAGGCGCTCTTCTACCAGGGCCTCGAGTTCCGTCCCGAGTGGGTCATCAACGTCCACAAGAACTCCCCGCGCCTGCTGCCCGCCGAAGTCAGCGCCACCGTCGCCAAGCTCTTCAAGGAGGACAAGGTGACCGCGTGGGTCTGCGCCGCCGACCACCAGGCCTACCCGTTGATGCAGGACCTGGCCGCCCGCGGCATCCGCGTGCCGGAGGATTGCTCCGTCACGGGCTTTGACGGCCTCGAGCCGCCGGCCGGCCTGCGCCGCGCCACCTCGATGCGCGTCCCCCACGAGCACATCGGCTCCTCCGCCATGACGCGCCTCGTCAACCGCATGTCCCATCCCGCCGCCCCGCGCCGCAAGATCCTCGTCGAGGCCGAGCTCGTGGAAGGCCAGACCATCGCCCCGCCGCGGGCCACCTGATCCCCCCATCCTCCCCATGCCCACCCGCCCTTCCTTCCAGTTCCCCCGCAATTTCACCTGGGGCACGGCCACGGCCGCCGCACAGATCGAGGGCGCGGCCTTCACCGACGGCAAGGGCGAGTCCGTCTGGGACCGCTTCGCCCGTCGCCCCGGTGCCGTCGCCAACGGCGACACGCTCGATACCGCGTGCGACCACTATCACCGCTACAAGGCGGACTTCGCGCTGATGCGCCGGCTCGGCATCAAGCATTACCGGCTCTCCCTAGCCTGGCCCCGGATCTATCCGCAAGGCGACGGGGCGGTCAACCAGCGCGGCCTCGACTTCTACTCGCGCCTGCTCGACTCGCTGCTGGAGCACGACATCACGCCGTGGGTGACGATGTTTCACTGGGACCTGCCGCAGGCCCTCGAGGATCGCGGCGGCTGGCGCTCGCGCGTCGTGACCGACGCCTTCGCCACCTACGCCGACACCATTGTCCAAAACTATGGTGACCGGGTCAAAAACTGGATCACGCTGAACGAAATCCGCTGCTTCACCCTCCTGGGCTATGGCGGCGCGGACAAGGCGCCCGGTGCCAGTGAGCCCGCCCGCGTGGTCAACCAGACCATGCATCATGCGCTGGTGTGCCACGGCCACGGCGTGCGCGCCGTGCGCGAGCACGGCGGCCGCGGTGCCCGCGTCGGCCTGACCGACAACTGCGAGTCCGTCATCCCCGTCTCGGAGTCGCCCGCCGACATCGCCGCGGCGCGCGCCCGGTTTGAGGAGGGCAACTGGCCGGTGCTCGATGCCATTTACCGGGGCCACTACGCCCCCGCCTACCTGCGCCACTGCGGCAAGGACCGGCCGGTCGTGACCCGCGGAGACTTCGGCCTCATCAGCGCGCCGGCGGATTTCCTCGGCCTGAACATCTACACCGCCACCTTCGTTCGCCGCGGTGCCCGCGGCAAACCCGAGATCGTCGCCCCGAGCGCCAGCTACCCGCGCACCGACAGCCCGTGGCTCAACCTCGCGCCCCGCGCCCTCTACTGGACGCCGCGCCTGGCCGCCGAGGTTTACGGCGAGAAGAACATCTACATCACCGAGAACGGCTGCGGCTACAACGACGACACCGTCGTCCGCGGCGAATGCCTCGACCTGCACCGCGTCGAATACCTCCGCAATTACCTGCGCGAGCTGCACCGCGCCATCGCCGACGGGGCACCCGTGCGCGGCTACTTCCTGTGGTCGTTCATCGACAACTTCGAGTGGTCCGACGGCTATCGCCGCCGCTTCGGCATCGTCCACAACGATTTCAAGACGCAGCGCCGCACGCCCAAGCTGAGCGCACACTGGTATGCGAAGGTCATCGCGGCCAACCGGGTGCTGTGAACATGAAATCCCGTCCGCTGGCCGGGCTGTTTGCGACCATCCTCTGCGCCGTCACGGCGCTCCCCGCCGCCCCCCTGCCCGCGGGTGACGCCGCGGCGGCCGGTTTCTCTCCCGAGCGCCTGGAGCGCGTGCATGGCTTGCTGCAGGGTTATGTCGACGACGCCAAGTGCTCCGGCGCCATCACGCTGATCGCCCGCGATGGCCGGGTCGTGGACGCACGCACTTACGGCTGGCGCGATGTCGGCGCGAAACTCCCGATGGAGCGCGACTCGCTGCTCGCCATCTACTCGCTGACCAAGCCCGTGATCGCCGTCCTGACGCTGATGCTGTGGGAGGAGGGCCGGTTCAGCCTGGACGACCCGGTCGCGCAGTATCTTCCGGAGTTCAAGGACCTGAAGGTCGCCGCCGGTGGCACACCCGGGGCCCCGCAGTTGGAACCCGCCCGCCCCATCACGATCCGCCACCTGCTCACCCACACCGCGGGTTTCTCCTACGATTGGAACGCCACCCCGGCCGTGCAGCCTTATTACCAGAAGGCTGATCTGTTCAAATTCGCGACGATGCGGGAGTTTGCCCGGGCGCTCGCCGCGATCCCGCTCAATCACCAGCCGGGCGATGCGTTCCTTTACGGCCACAATTTCGACGTGCTCGGCTACCTGATCGAGACCCTCACACATCAGCCGCTCGAAACCGTGCTGCAGCAGCGTCTCTTCGGCCCGCTGAAAATGACCGACACGTTCTTCCGCATCCCGCCGGAAAAACGCCACCGCCTCGCTGTCATCCACCGGCGCGACGCCGCCGGGATGCTGCGGCCGGAGAAAGCCGACCCGGTCATCGCCCGAGCGCTGGGCGGCGACGCCTTCCCCAACGGCAGCGGCGGGCTCATCTCCACGGCCGACGACTACGCGCGCTTCGCGCAAATGCTACTCAACCGCGGCGAGCTCGACGGCGTGCGCCTCCTGGCGCCGAAAACCGTGGCGCTCATGGCGAGCGATCACTTGAAGCAGATTAAGGCCCCCACGACCTTCATGGGCGCGGCCGGCACCTACGGCTTTGGTGTCGGGGTGTGGGGCGCGGGCAGCGGCAGCGACTCGCCCGGTTCGGCCGGCCGCTTCGGCTGGACCGGCTACGCCACGACCTACTGCAACATCGACCCGGTCGAGGGCACCGTCGCCCTCGTGTTCGCCCAGCACGTGCCCTACGATGAATTCGGCCTGTTTCCCCGCTTCAGCACGACTTTCTATCAGGCACTCATCACTTCCCGAGCGAAGTAGTCCGTGGAGGGCCCGCGTCTCTGCGGGCCGCTTCGCCCAAACATGGCTCGCAGGGACGCGAGCCCTCCAACATTGCATGACACGGCGCCGTCATATTTGACGTTGCCCGGCCGCCCTCCGTCCTCTGTTCTCCGTCCTCGGTCTGGCTTGGTCCGAAACTCAGGTTTCAGGTCTCTCTGCCACATGTCTTTACTGCCTTTCTCCAGCCAGCTTATCGCCGATGTCGGCATCTCCCTCGGTGACGAGGGCAAGGGCCGCCTCATCCCGGAGGTGGCCGACGAGCTGCGCGGCACCGCCGCCGCGGTCACGGTGGTGCTCAAGGTCAACGGCGGCGCCAACTCCGGCCACACCGCCGGCGGCGTGAAGCTCAACCTCCTCCCCGCGGGCGTCGTCGTGAAGGACGCCCCGCACCTGTGCATCGGCTGCGGTGTCGTGGCCGACCCGCGCAAATTCTGGTGGGAGGCCAGGCCGCTCGAGCAGAAGGGCCACGCGATCCTCTCGCGCCTCGTCATCGACGAGCGCACCATGGTATCCGACCTCACCCACCGGCTGCTCGACCTGGCCTGGGAGGATTACCGCACCAACGTCCTCGCCGAGGAGCCCCGCGGCTCCACCGGCCGCGGCATCACGCCGGCCTACCTCGACGAGGTCGGCCAGGCGCAGATCACCTACTCCGATTTCCTGGCCGGCCCGAACTATTTCGCCCGCAAGCTCGCCCAGCGCGCCGACCGCGCCCTGCGCACCATCCAGCACGTCTGCCGCGTCTCGCCGGAAAAATTCGCGGGCTTCTTCGACACCCTGACCGCCGCCGAGACCCGGGCCAACGCCGAGGCGATCGAGGCCGGCGTGTTCGCCCAGGCGGAGTTTGATTTCACGCAGTTCCGCAGCGCGGAGCCCTTCACGCTCAACCTGGCGCGCCTCACCGAGGTTTACTGGACCGCCGGCACGGCGCTGGCGAAGAACATCGGCGAGGTCCGCGAGCTCATCCTGCGCGAGCTCCTCGCCGGACGCACCGTCATCGGCGAGTTCGGCCAGGCCTACTGGCTCGACAAGCGCCATGGCTACTCGCCCAACGTCACGGCCTCGCACACCTACACCCCGGAATTCTTCGAGAGCGCCGGCATCCCGGTGCAGCGCATCCACACCTTCGGCGTCGCCAAGGCCTACGACACCAAGGTCGGCACCCACACCTTCCTCACGCAGATGGACGATGCCGCCCCGCTGACGATCAAGCTCAAGCAGCTCGAGTTCGGCACCAGCACCGGCCGCCAGCGCATGGTCGGCTGGTATGACGCCGTGGAAAAGGGCGATGTCCTCCGCTACGGCGGCTACCAGGACCTGATGATCAACAAAATCGACGCCCTCAGCGGTGCCGCCGAGTTGCTCATCTGCACCGCCTACGTGGACGATAAGGGCCGGCGCTATACCCATGTGCCGCGCAACGAGGCCATCCGCCGCGCGCTGAAGCCCGTTTATTCGAAGCATCCTGGCTGGACCGAGGACATCTGCGGCGTCCGCAAGTTCGCCGACCTGCCGAAAAACGCGCAGCGCTACACGGCCGCGATGGTGCGCAGCCTCATCGAGGTCGCCTATCCCGACAAGCTGCCCGCCGTCCTCCCCAATCTCCGCTACCTCGGCGTCGGGCCGCTCCCCTCGCAGATCATCAAGGACGTGCCTCCGACGGCGGAGCTGATCAAGCTCGGCTGAGGCCGGCCGCGAAACCTGAGGGTGCCTGCCGCGTGTTCACCCCGCTTCGAGCACTGCTCTGTCTTGGCCTGAGTGCGGGCATTCTCTCGGGCAAGGAGGCGGTCGTGCTTTTGCACGGCCTGGCCCGCAGCGACCGGTCCATGACCCGGATGGCCTCGGCGCTGACCACGGCCGGTTACGATGTCATCAATGTCGATTACGCCTCGACCAAGGCGCCGATCAACACGCTGGCCACCGAGGCCATCGGTCCCGCCCTGACCGAAGCCAAGGTTCGCCAGGCGACCCGGGTGCATTTCGTGACGCATTCAATGGGCGGCATCCTCGTCCGCCAATACCTCAAGGCTCACCCCATCGAGCGACTGGGCCGCGTGGTGATGCTGGGGCCGCCCAACCAGGGCAGCGAAATCGTGGACCAGCTGGGCGACACTTGGATCTTCTCGGCCATCAACGGTCCGGCCGGGCGGCAACTGGGCACCAAGCCCGACTCCCTGCCCAATCAGCTCGGGCCCGTCGATTTTGACCTCGGGGTGATCGCCGGCGACCGCTCGATCAATTGGATCAACAGCCTGCTCATCGCCGGGCGCGATGATGGGAAGGTCTCCGTGGAGCGAACCAAGGTCGCCGGCATGAAGGCGCACCTCGTCATCCATGCGACCCATCCGTATCTCATGAAAAATTCCCGCGCGATCCGCGAGACGGTTCATTTCCTGCGGGAAGGGAAATTCAGTCCGGCCAAACCGTAACCGCGCCGTCGGTCAGGCTGCCACGCGCAGCGCGTTCCAGACCGAGATGGAGTAGAGCGCGATCATCACCAGCGCGCAGGCCAGCTTGGCGACCGTTGAAAGCAGGAAACCCACCGCGGCACCCGCCCCAGCCCGCAGGGATTCGTCCGTCGTGCGCTTGCCGAGCCACTTCTCGGCCACGATCGCGCCGAACATGCTGCCGAGGACGAGGGCCGGCATTGAAAAGAACATGCCGGCCAGCGCCCCGCCCGAGGCCCCGGCCATGCCCCACTTGCCGCCGCCGAACCATTTCGTCCCGAGCAGCGTGCAGCCGATGTCGGCCACCACCGACAGGACCCCAAACGCGATGATCCAGCCGACCGCCGTCCAGCCGAGCGTGTCTGGCAGCAGCCATTTCTGCAGGAGGGCGCCCGCCAGGATGAGCGTCGTCCCGGGGAGCAGGGGCACGAACGAGCCCACGAGCCCCGTCAGGATCAGCAGGATGGCGATGCACCAGTAAAGGATTTCCACAGCGTCATGACACCGCGGGCCGACCAAAAGTTGCAAGACCGGAGGTCGGCCGGAAACCTGAAACTTGAAACCTGAAACCTGAAGTTTTCTGACTTAACACAGAGGACGCTGAGAGCACGGAGCCAAACGGATACACCACCAGTATTCATGAATCATTGGTGAGGCGTCAGTGGATATTAGTGGTTTAAGCGCCTTGGCCTTTCCCCTCAGGTTTCAGGTCTCAGGTTTCAGGTTTCTTCTTTGGTCAGCCAAAGAACGCCTTCACTTCCCTCGCGACCCGCGCGACATCGTCGTTGCTCAGGCCCGGATGCAGCGGCAGCGAGAGCACCTCGGCGCAGGCCTGCTCGGTCTGCGGGAGCGAAAGGGTCGCATCGTGATACGCCGGCTGCCGGTGGATCGGCATCGGGTAAAGCACGCCGCACAGGATGTCATGTTTCGCCAAATGAGCCTGCAGCGCGTCGCGTTTCGGGGTGCGCACGACAAACTGGTGCCAGGTGTGCGTCCGCTCCGGGGCGATCACGGGCAGCTTGAGCGGCGCATCCTGCAGGGCCGCCAGATACTGGCCGGCGATTTCTTTGCGGCGCTGGTTTTCCGCCTCGAGCCGGGTGAGCCGCACGCGCAGGATAGCCGCCTGGAGTTCGTCGAGCCGGCTGTTGCGGCCGTGCAAGTCGCTCACGTAGCGCTTCCGCCAGCCGTATTGGCGCAGCAGCTTCACCTGTCCGAGCAAGGCGGTGTCGCGGCCGGTCACGGCCCCGGCGTCGCCAAGGGCGCCGAGGTTCTTGGTCGGATAGAAGCTGAAGGAGGCGAGCTGGCCCCAGGTGCCGGCCATCCGGCCGCCCACAAGAGAACCGTGCGCCTGCGCGCAGTCCTCGAGCACAAACAGGTGATGCTGCGTGGCGACCTCCATCAGGCGCGGCATGTCCACCGCCTGGCCGTAGAGATGCACGGGCACGACGGCCTTGATCTTCGGGGCGCGCAACTTGGTGAGCATCGTCTCCAGGGCGGGCACATCCAGCAGCATCGTGCCGGGCTCGATGTCCGCGAACACGGGCTTGGCGCCGGTGGCCACGATCGCGGAGACGGTCGCCGTGACGGTGTTGGCCACGGTGATGACCTTGTCGCCCGGGCCGATCCCGGCGGCGAGCAGCGCCAGCTCGATGGCATCGGTGCCGTTGGCCACGCCGACAGTGCCGGCCGTGCCGAACCACGCGCTGAATTCCCTCTCAAAGGCCTCGAGCTCCGGCCCGAGGATGTAATGGCCGCTCAGCATCACGCGCTTGATGGCGGCATCGATCTCCGCCTGCGCGGCGAGATAGGAGGCTTTCGGGTCGGCGGGTAAGATTTTTTGCACAGGAGGAAACGGAGAAAACGGAGTTAGAGATTGGCTCCGGGCAGCATGAGCCGGGACACCCCGTCGGTTAATTTCGGAGCATTGAAGTTGATGAGCAATCCGACCGGAACATCCAGCAGTTTCATGTAACTCAAAAGCTGCGCTTTATGGATCGGCAAAACGGACTCGGCAGCCTTGGCTTCAACGAGGACACAACCTTCCACCAGGACATCAAACCGGAGGGGTTCATCCCGCGTGAAACCTTTGTAGTTTATCCGCACCACGCGCTGGGATTCCGTGGAAAGCTTGCGCAATTCCAATTCTCGCAAAAAGCACCACTCATAAATCGATTCAATCAGCCCCGGTCCCTTGTCTTTATGCACCTCAATAGCCGCGCCGATAATGTGCTCGGTTAGTTTATCTGCCTTTTGAAACGAAGGATGCATTCTCTCTGTTCCCTCCGTTAGCTCCTGTGCAAATTCATAGATAGTGCGGCAGTTCCTTGCGATAGTAATCCACCGTCCGGGCCAGCGCCTGCTTGATGGTCGTGCCCGGCTTCCAGCCGAGTTTTTTGGCGATGAGCCGGCCGTCCGAATAGTAGTCGCCGATGTCGATCTTCTTCCGGTCGGCGGGGAAGGCCTTGACCGTGTAGCTCCCCTGCCCGGCCACGGCGACGAGCGTCTTCGCCAGGTCGCGCAGGCTGATGCGGCCCACGCCCCCGAGGTTGAAGACCCCGCCAATCGCCTTCGGGTGCGTCGCCGCCAGCAGGAAAGCCTCGACCGCATCGTCCACGTAGGTGAAGTCGCGCAGCTGGTCGCCACCCCAGACCTCGACGGGCTTGCCCTCGAGGATCTGGCGGATCCAGATGCCGACAAAGGTCTGCCGGGCGTCCTTCACGCGCATGCGCGGGCCGATGGTGTTGGTCAGGCGCAGGACCGTGCTCTGGATGCCATGCACCTCGCTGTAGAGCAGGTGGTATTCCTCGCCCGCGAGCTTGTTGATGCCATTGACGTCCACCGGCCGCAGCGGGTGCTTCTCGTCCACCGGAAGGTAGTCGGGCCGGCCGTAGATCTGGCGCGTGCTGGCGAAGACGACGCGCAGCTTGGGATTGTGCTTCCGGCAGGCCTCGAGCAGCGAGAGCTGCGCGCGGCAGTTGATCTCCAGGTCGGTCTCCGGGTCGGTCATCGAGTCCATGTGGCTCGTCTGCCCCGCGAGGTTGAAAAGGTAATGCTGCCCGCGCAGGAATTCCGGCAGGCTGTGCCGGTCGCGCACGTCCGCCAGGTTGATGTCGACCTTGCGCTCGAGGCCGCGGAGGTTGCGCCGGTTGCCGCCGTATTCCGGGATCAGGCTGTCGAGGATCGTCACCTTGGCCCCGAGCCCCACGAGGGTGCGGGTCAGGTTCGAACCGATGAAACCGAGGCCGCCGGTGATGAGCACGCGCTTGCCCTTGAAGGCGGTCGCGAATGACGGGCGGGGTTGCATCGGTGGCCGTGACGATTGAAGAGAAAGCTGAAACTTGAAAGCTGAAAGCTGAGGGGATTAACCACGAAATACCCAGAAGATGATTTCACAGGAGGTAACTGAGGAAACAGAGAAATCAGGGGTCTCAATCCTCCGTTCGCTCCGTTTCCTCCTGTGCAATGGTTCGGGTCAGAAGTCCTGCAGCTTCCCCTCACCCGCGCCGCGGCCGGGCTCGATGCGCTCGAGCACCTCGCCGAGCAGGTAGATCGAGCCGGTGACGACGACCGTGTCGCCCGGTCCGCCCACGGCGCAGCGGCGGGCATCGGGGAAAATCTGCTCCAGCGTGCCCCGGTGCACCATGGCGCGCTTCCCGGGCGGCACGAGTTCGATCAGTTCCTCGAAGCTGCTGGCGCGCGCCTGGTGCGGCGTGACGAGGTGGACCTCCCTCGCGAAACGGCAGACCACGTCGAGCAGGGCCCGCGCGCGGAATTCCCCCAGGGCCCCGGCGATGATGACCGGCTTGCGGCCGGTCGCGGCCACCAGTTGCTGCAGGTTCCGCTCCAGCACCGCCGCACCCTCGGGATTGTGCGAGGCATCCAGAATGAGCGGCCGGCCCCCGAGGGTCGTGGACTGCCAGCGGCCCGGCCAGTTCACCTGCTGCAGGCCGCGGGCCACGGTCTCCGCCGTCAGTTTCCATTTTGCCGGCAACAGGAGCGCGACGAGCGTCGCCGTGGCGGCGTTCCACCGCTGGTAGTCGCCGTCGAGATTGGTCGCGGGATAGCGGCTGAGGTCGTCGCCGAAGACCTCGCGCACCGAGTGGACGGGCGCGCCGGCCGCCGCGGCGACCTCGCGAACCACCTGCTCGGCCTCGGGTGGCAGCCGCCCGAGCACCACCGGCCGGCCGGGCTTGATGATGCCGGCCTTCTCGCGGGCGATCAACCCGACCGTGCCGCCGAGCTCGGCGATGTGGTCAAGCCCGATGGAGGTGATGACCGTGATCTCCGGCTGCACCACATTGGTCGCGTCCAGCCGGCCGCCAAGGCCGACCTCGACGATCGCAATGTCGGCCTGCTTGCGCTGGAACTGCAGGAAGGCCATCGCCGTCATGAATTCGAAGAAGGTCGCGTGCTCGTCGGCCGCATCCGCCGCGGCCTGCGCGGCCACCGGCCGGAGCTCGTTGGCGTAGGCGACGATCTCGGCCTCGGTGAGCAGGCGGCGATCGACCTGGACGCGCTCGCCGAGCTTCACCAGATGCGGCGAGGTGTAGAGCCCGGTGCGCCAGCCGGCGGCGTGCAGGATGGCGTCGAGCATCGCCGAGACGGAGCCCTTGCCGTTGGTGCCCGCGACATGGATGACCGGGTAGCTGCGTTCAGGATGGCCCAGCGCCGCGGCCAGACGCCGCATCCGGTCGATGCCGTATTTCACCCCGCCCGCCTTGAGCGTGTAGAGATATTCCGTCACCGACGCGTAGTCGGCCAGACGCGGCGCAGGACTCGGCATGGCGGAAAGGCTTACCCGGCCGTCACCGCCGAGGGGAACGGCGAGGCCGTCGGCACCTTGTGCGGGCGGTATTTGTGGTCGTGCAGCGCCTGCAGCAGGCTGGTCAGGCGGTCCTTCATCTCGAGGCGGCTGACAATCTGGTCGACGAGGCCGTGCTTGAGCAGGAACTCGGCGGTCTGGAAACCGGCCGGCAGCGTCTGCTTGGTCGTCTCCTTGATCACGCGGGCGCCGGCAAAGCCGATGAGCGCGCCCGGCTCGGCGAGGATGACATCACCGAGGGTCGCGAAGCTGGCGGTCACACCGCCGGTCGTCGGGTAAGTGAGGATGGAGACGAACGGCAGCTTGGCCTCGGCGAGGCGGCCGAGGGCGGCGCTGGTCTTCGCCATCTGCATGAGGCTGAAGATGCCCTCCTGCATGCGGGCGCCGCCGGAGGAGCTGACGACGATGCAGGGGATCTTCTTCTTGAGCGCGCGCTCGATGGCGCGGGTGATCTTCTCGCCGACGGCCGCGCCCATGGCGCCGCCGCAGAAACGGAAATCCATCACGGCGAGCGAGACGGGGATGCCGCCGATCTTCGCCGTGCCGCAGATGACGGCCTCGGGCAGGCCACTTTCCTTCTCGTAGCGCTTGATGCGGTCGGGATAGGGCTGGGAGTCGACGAACTTCAGCGGGTCGGCCGACTTCACGCCGGCGTCGAACTCCTCGAAGGTGTCCGCATCGGTCATGCCCTTGATGCGCTCGCGGCAGCCGATCGGGAAATGGTAGCCGCTCTTCGGCACGACCATCTGGTTCGCTTCGAGGTCCTTGTTGAAGACGATCTCGCCCGAGACGGGGCACTTGGTCCAGAGACCCTCGGTGTTGACCTTCTTCTTGGTGTGCTTGGTGCCGGTCGCCTTGGCGGCGGACGGCAGCTTGGGTTTCGCGAAATGTGTCATGCAGTGAGATTAGCCGTGCCCGAAGGTGACGACGTCGAGGTTCAGCGCGCCGCCCCGGCGGAGGACTGCGGCGCAGGAATTGAGAGTGGAACCGGTTGTAAAAACATCATCGACCAGGACGTAACGTTGCGGCGGATTAATGGTGGCCCCGGGAGCCAAAGCAAAGGCATTTTTCAGGTTCTGCTGGCGCGCGGCGCGGTCGTAATGCGTTTGCGATTCGGTGTGCAGCACCCGGCAAAGCAATTCCTCCACGCGGGCCTGTCCATCAAGCGCTTGCACCGCGCAATCGGCCAGCAAACGGCTCTGGTTGTAGGTCCGTTTGTGCTGCTTTTTGGGATGCAAAGGCACGGGCACCAGGACAGCTCCGCGCAGGTAGTCCGCATAGCCCGGCACGCCGGCCATGATGACCGCGATGTCCTCCAGCACCTGCAAACCGTGGTGATACTTGAGGGCGTGGACGAGCGACCGGCCGGGCCCCTTCAGGAGGATCGCGGTTTTCCCTTCACCGAACCTCGGCTCGAGCATCTCGCAATGCGGGCAGAGGCGGTTCTCCTGCATTTCGCCGTAGAAGGGATGGCCGCAGGTCGTGCAATGCGGCGCCTGCACGATGAACAAGTGCCGCTCGCAGGCCGGGCAGAGGTGCCGCAGCCGCCCGCCCTCCACCACCCCGCCGCAATGCACGCAGCTACGCGGGAAGAGCACATCAAGTTTGGCGCGCCAGAGTTCTTTGAAGACCAAACCCACCGGAAGAGTTAACCACTAATCGTCACTAATGTCTCACTAATGAAATGACCTTAGAATTGGTCCTGATTAGTGACCAATTAGTGGTGATTAGCGGTGAATCTCCCTGACTTGGATCAGTAGAGCACCTTGACCAGGAACAGTCCCTGCGGCGGCGCCGTGACGACCATCGGGATGCGGCGGCGGCTCTTGATCAACTGCGCCAGATCCGCGGGCGTGAGTTTGCCGAGGCCGACATTGACCAAGGCTCCCGTCAGGCTGCGCGCCATCTTGTAGATGAAGCCATCGGCCTCAAAGGTGAACGTGACACGCTGGCCTTTCCGGCTCACGTCGAGCCGGCGCAGGTCGCGCACGGTCGTCTCGTAGGTCCGGTCGTTCTCGCCGGAGAAGGCCCAGAAGTCGTGCTTGCCGCGCAACACCTTCGCCGCGGCCTGGACCGCCGGCCAGTCGAGCTCGCGGTTGAGCGACCAGCAGTAATTCACCTCGAAGGGATCCGCCGCCCCGAGATGCACGTGGTAGCGGTAGACCTTACCCTTCGCGTTGAAGCGGGCGTGGAACTTCGCCGACACGGCGCGCAGCGTCTTCAGCTGGATGCTGCGCGGCAAACCCGTCTGCAGCGCGAGCCGGAGCTTGTCGGCACCGTGTTTCCACGCCGCGTCGAAATGGAACACCTGCGCGTGGGCATGGACGCCCGAGTCGGTGCGCCCGCTGCCCTCGATGCGGATCTGCCGGCCGAAGATCTTCTTCAGCTGCTTCTCGATCAGGTCCTGGACCGTGTTGCCGCCCTCCTGGCTCTGCCAGCCATGCAGGTGCGTGCCGTCATAGGCGCAGACACATTTCCAGCGGGAGGGGGCAGATGATTTAACCACGGAACACACGGAATACACGGAAAGCTCAGAGCACAATCCGTTCGTGCTCAACCAATGGATGATGTCCGAAATTGACCAGCAAGCCGACCCGGCATCCGGTGGCCTTCAGATAATTGTGCAGTTGAGCCCTGTGCTCATCCGCCAATTTTGTCACCGCCTTGATCTCCAGGATGACTTTATCGAAGCAGAGGAAATCCGGTTGATACGTCTGGCGTAGCGGCCTCCCCTTATATTGCAGCTGCAACGGGGTCTGAGCTTTGAATGGGATACCCCTGTCCGTGAGTTCCAACTCAAGGCATTCCTGAAAAACCGCCTCCAGAAATCCGCATCCTTTCTCCTTATAAACCTCAAAGCATGCCCCAAGCAGGGCATGCGTCTCGTCAGCATGGATCAATTTGGTCATGGGCCTCTCCTTTCCGTGTGTTCTGTGTATTCCGTGGTTTACTCTTGGCCCGTTAAAGTCGGCGGAAATTTCTGGTTGAGGTAGTCCTGCAGGATCAGGCAGGCGGCGCGCGAGTCGATCAGGCCGGAATCGCGCACGGCGCGCCGGTCCTTCTTCGCGATCGAGGACTCGGCCTCGGAACTGGTGAGCGTTTCGTCGATGAGATGAACCGGCAGCCCGAAGGCGGCCTTCAGCTTCGCGGCGAAGGCGTCGACCTCCTTCGCCTTGAAGCCGACCGAGCCGTCCATGTTGTAAGGGTAACCGAGCACGAGGTCCGTGATGCGGCGCTGCCTGATGACCTCGCCGAGCTTCACCCAGCGCGCGGCCTCGTCGGCGTCGGTCAGCGCGGGCAGCGGCGTGGCGACGCCGATCTCGTCGCCGTGGGCCAGGCCGACGCGCTTCGTGCCGTAATCGATGCCCAGGCAGCGCATGGCGCTCAGAGGAACTTCTTCTTCGCCGGATCCGACTTCAGGCGCTCGAGCAGCGCCTTGATCTCCTGCGCGCGGTCCTTCGGGCACACGAGCGTCGCCTCCGCCGTGTGGACCACGACAAGGTCGCTCGCGCCGACCACCCCGGTCAGATGGCCGTCGGTCGAGACCACGATGTTGTTCGATCCGCCCTCGACCATCGCCAGGCCGCGCAACACGTTGCCGGCGGCGTCCGGCGTGAAATGCTTGGCGATCGCCGGCCACGCGCCGACATCGTCCCAATCGCAGGTCGCGGGCAGCACGACGACATTGGTGGATTTCTCCATCAGGGCATAGTCCACCGAGATTTTCTTCAGCGTCGGGTAAACCTCCGCCAAAGCCGTGGCCCAGCCGCCGGCCGGCTTGGCGGCGGCCTCGAGCTTGGCGAGCCCGGCGTAGAGTTCCGCAGCATGGGCCTTGAAGGCCGCCTCCACGACCGGCACGCGCCAGACGAACATGCCGGCGTTCCAGAAGTATTCACCCGAGGCGAGATAGCCCTTGGCGGTCTCGAGGTTGGGTTTCTCGACAAAGCGCTTCACGGCCATCACGTCGCGGCCGCCCACTTTTTTCCACGGCCCGGCCTGCTGGATGTAGCCGAAGCCCGTCTCGGGCGTGGCCGGCTTGATGCCGAGGGTGACCAGCACGTCGGCCGACTCGGCGGACTCGAAGGCGACATTGAGCAGCTTCGCGTATTCGGCGGTGTCGTGGATCACATGATCCGCCGGCAGCATGGCGAAGGCCGCCGCCGGGTTGCGCTGCTTGACCAGCAGCATGGCCAGGCCGGTTGCGGCCGCGGTGTCGCGCCCCATGGGCTCGGCGACGATGTTGGCGGCGGGCAGGCCGGTGCAGGCGGCGCGGCAGCCCGCGAGCTGGGCCTGAGTGGTGATGACAAAGATGTTGGCAGGCGGCACGACGCCGGCGACCCGGTCCACGGTCTGGGCCAGCATGGGCTTGTCCCCGACGATAGGCAGCAGGTGCTTGGGGGTGGCTTCCCGGCTCTGGGGCCAGAACCGCTCCCCGCGGCCGCCGGCCATGATCACGACAAAACGTTCAGACATGCGGTTTATAGGACCCATAGGTCCCGGGAGGTTCAAGCCCTGATGCGCGGTTAACTGGGTTGCCAAACGACGCCTTTGGCCTTGGCTGCCCCCTTACATGGACACACCGCTCGAAGTCGATGTCACCACCGCCGCACAACAGCTTGGCGAGGGCGCCCTGCTGCTCGACGTCCGCGAAGGCGACGAGGTCGCCACCTGCGCCGTGGCCGGCAGCCGGCACATCCCGATGCGCCAGATCCCCGAAAACGTGCCGACCCTGCCCCGCGACCAGCCCATTCTGGTGCTTTGCCATCATGGCGGCCGCAGCATGCGCGTCACCCAGTTCCTGCGGGCCAACGGGTTCGCCAATGTCACCAACGTCGCCGGCGGAATCGACGCCTGGGCCGAGCAAATCGACCCGAATTTGGCCCGTTATTGAGGCGCTTGACTCCGGCCCCGCCTTTCAGGCACAAGTCTCCCCTCAATTCATCTCACCATGGGTCAACAAACCAACAAGCACATCAAAAAGAAACGCCGCCTCGCTTACCACAAGCGTCGCAATGCCGCCATCAAGGCCAAGATCGCCAAGGCCAAGAAGTAAGGCGCGGGCCCGTTTTCCTTCCTCCAGCGCGCGCCCTTCGCGGCGCGCTTTGTTTTTATAGCCCATGATCAAGGTCAGCCTCATCTCCCTCGGGTGCGCCAAGAATCTCGTCGATAGATGGAAGTCGATTCGGGCTAGCTAGAGGAAAAATCAATCTGCTGCCTGCCTTGGACTTACGCGATCACCCCGAAATCGTCCAAGGCGTTTCAAATCATTCCATTTCTTTCGCGAGATTTAGCAAAAAACTCAGGCAGTTTTAGCCCGCGAAAGAATCTCGTCACCAACGAGATTACAGAGAGTCCCGGAGGGTATCTCGCAACCTCACCTCATCAGCCGTAGGCCCCAGCTCTGACGGCCACTGACCGTGGATCGTCCACCTGTGCTTTTTCCGCTCTTTGTCGAGGGCCTTGATGATGTCCGCCACATGGACCCGCCTTCCCGGCAGCGAGCCAATCTTATGTCGCTTCCGAAACCGCCAAAAGGTTTGAGTGCTCATGCCGAATAATTCGGCAGCGAGAGCGATCGGGATGAGTTTCCCGGCGTAGTCAGCTGGGGTCTCCTTTTCTGCCATACAATACGAAAAGGCTACTTCACCGAATCCGCTCGCTGCAAAAATCCGGCTATTATGTTAGGCAAAAGCAAAATTGTTTTTTCCGCGTTCCGCGCACCGTAGATCTTCACGTTCACGCCGGTCTTTTTGTGCAACTCTAGATACTCGCGAGGCAATACGCCGCTGGCGGTCTCGGCCGCCATCGAGATGTTCGACACGTTGCTGCTTTCCTCGTTCATCTCAAACTCCTTGCCGTGCTCGTCAATGGCCTTGTTCCACCGCGCCCAACCCCAGTTTGCCGTCCGGGCAGAGGTGAACAGTAGGTAGAATTTGATCTCTCCTCCATCCGGCTTGATAGCGACGAACTCGTAGCGGTTTGCTTGACCGGCTACGTCGTCGGAACAACTGACCTGCGGACTACGAATGATCAGTCGCTTCTTAAATTCGTCTCGTTTCACGGTCGTCTGCTTCGAGACCTTCTCAACGCTCCACTCTTTACCAGAAGCGGTCGCAGACAACACCATGATGCCTAGCAAAATAATCAGTGTGTGCATGTCACACACATAAGGCCGACTATTAAGTTACAGTCAAGGTGTGACATTCACACGCCTTGAAGAAAACACACTCTAACCGACAAAAGAATATCGTCGGAAAGACGATCAAAGCTCTACGAATGTCGCAGCGCGTTCCGGTCAGCCAACAGGATCTCGCAGGCCGCATGGCGGCTGGTGGCATTTCGATTGATAGAAGCGCCATCGCCCGTATCGAGAAGGGCGAGCGATACGTTTTAGACTATGAAGCGGCGGCAATCGCCAAGGCATTCCGAGTTCCGATCTCCCGCCTCTTTGAGGTTTAAGCCGGATTGGGAATCGGAGCCGCCGCAGCAGCCTCTTTTCCGAATTTTTCTAGGTGCTTATCCCACTCTGCGAGGCTGGTCTCTAGTTCGGTCAATTGAGCGGGTGCAAGAAGGGTCGCTTTGGATGTCGCTCCTGTATTCTCCATCACACCAATTTGAAGAGGCCCATTTACGCCTCCTGTATTGAGGTCGATCACATGCTGGAGAGTTAAGGCGACATACAACTTGCCTTCTTTGACGGTAGGCGGCCCTGAAGCGAAATAATGCTTTCGCAGAAACGCCATGAACGGGTCTGTAATTCGCTGACCTGACCCCATGGTGCAGAACGGTGCCTCCCCTCCAAGAAACTCCGGCTGAAAATCTCGAGTCCCAAGTTCCAATAGGTGGACTCCTTTCCCCTTATAGAAACCTACCAAGCACCCATAGCCAAAGCCATGATGCGAATGCGGCTGAATGTGCGTATCAACGAAATCTTTGATACCGAAGCTGCTCAGACGCTTCCCTAAATCAATATGCCCATTCGCGCTTTTTAGCTCATTCTTTTTCTCAAGAATAAGCTGCATAATTCTCTGCCCTAGACCTCTGGAGCCGGTGCCTGCCAGCAGGTATGTATCGTCAATAACGTGAACTTTCCTAACAGGCTGCTCAATCGTGTGACCCATCCCGTCTGCCATCGAAGCTGCGCTGTCAGACCCGATGACAACCCCATCAGTGCAAAACAATCCAACAATGGCAGTCATTCACGGAATACGCTATTCACCTTCATCGCCGGAAACTCCTTATACACTGCAGAAACGAGCTGGCGGAAGCTCAGGCTTTGAACGTAGGTCACAAGCTCATTAATATACTTTGACGCCGCCGGCTTCGCTGCAGCTAACGCTTGCTGACCACGCGCCGCGCCCTCTGCCGTAAGGCTATATCGACGCCACTTCGTGGTTGGGTCTTTGATCTCAACCAGACCTTGCTGACTGAGAGTAGCGAGTGTATCGTAAATTGTCTGATCGAAAGGACCGTAGTCATACGGACTAAAATTAAATGCCGGCGCTTCGGTCAGGGCCCTAGCCTTTCGGTCTAAAAGGAAAAGAGCCTTCTGAATTTGGACCGGAGACATCTCCTGTTTCGCAGCCGCCAGAGAGGCAAGAATTAGTTCGTCTCGTGTCATTGCACAAAACGTAATTTTGACACCTCGGAAACGCAAGAATTCATGGCAGATGTTACCCCGCTATGGCCACTTTCACAACCAAAGCCGACCTTGCGTGCGAGTGCGATTTGCCTCCAACTATCCCATCCGTGACCACCAATCCGACAAATTAGCTCCCTAGTGCATCCCAACGCCTTTTCCCGTTCCCACGATTTTTGACCTAAATAGCTTATGATTAAGGTTTCCCTCATATCCTTGGGCTGTGCCAAAAATCTCGTCGATAGCGAGATCATGGTCGGCCACCTGCACCAGGCGGGCATGGCCGTCATCCCCGACGCCGAGAAGGCCGACGTCGTCATCGTCAACACCTGCTCGTTCATCGACTCGTCCAAGGAGGAGTCGATCGGCCACATCCTCGAGGTCCACCAGAGCCGCGGGATGACCAAGCGCCGCAAGGAACAGAAGCTGATCGTCGCCGGCTGCATGTCGCAGCGGTTCTCCAAGGATCTCTCGAGTTCGCTGCACGACGAGGTCGACGCCTTCATCGGCCTCGACCAGATCACGAAGGTCGCCCCGATCATCGAGGGCATCTACGCCAAGTCGCGCGACAAGGCGGAGGCGCCGGCCAACTTCATCGAGGGCAAGTCCACCTACATCCCGGACTACGACACGCCCCGCTTCCGGCTCACGCCGAAGCATTTTGCCTACATGAAGATCGCGGAGGGCTGCAACCACCCGTGCACCTTCTGCATCATCCCGCAGATCCGCGGCCGCCACCGCAGCCGCACCGTGGCGAGCGTCGTCGCCGAGGCGCGCCAGCTCGTCAAGGAGGGCGTCAAGGAGCTCAACCTCATCTCGCAGGACACGACCTTCTTCGGCATGGACACCTGGGAGCAGCGCCCGAATGCCCGCACGCCGGTCGACTCCTCGCGCGGCACCGCGCTCACCACCCTCCTCCGCGAGCTCAACGCCATCGAGGGCGACTTCTGGATCCGCCTGCTCTACACGCACCCGGCCCACTGGAGCGACGAGCTGATCAAGACCATCGCCGAGTGCCCGAAGGTCGCCCGCTACATCGACATCCCGCTGCAGCACATCAGCGACAACATGCTCGGGCGCATGCAACGCGAGACGAGCGGCGACTACATCCGCGACCTGCTCAAGCGCATCCGTGCCGGCATCCCGGGCATCGCCATCCGCACCACCTTCATCGTCGGTTTCCCCGGCGAGACCGAGGCTGACATCGCCGAGCTCAGCACCTTCATCAAGCAGACGAAGTTCGAGCGCCTGGGTGTGTTCCGCTACTCCCAGGAGGAAGGCACGCGCGGTGCCAAGATGCCCGACCAGATTCTCCCCAAGGTGAAGGAAGCCCGCTGGCACACCCTGATGGGCCTGCAGCGCCAGATCGCCGCCGAAGTTTCCAAGTCCTACGTCGGCCGGACCCTCAAGGTCCTCGTCGAGGAGCCCGGCGTCGCCCGCGGCGAGGCCGACGCGCCCGACATCGACGGCCGGGTCTACGTGCCGCGCGACCTCCCGGTCGGCGACTTCGTCGAGGTGAACATCACCGGTTACCAGGATTACGACCTGCTCGCCCTGCCGAAGGGCGAAAAGCCCGCCGCCTTCAAGGTCGCCAAGCAGGCGCAGTGATCAGGTCGCCTTGTTGGCGGCCACGAACTTCCCGATGATGCCGTCGAAGGAGCCGTTGGTGAAGAACACCACGAGCTGGGCACGTTCCGTTTCCTCGGCGGTGTTGGCCGCGAGAATGTCCAGCAGCGCGGCGTGCGTCGGCGCCGTGTAGCCATCCACCCCCTGGGTCGCGAGGTGTTGGATGACTGCCTCGACGTCAAACCGCTCTTCCGGTTTTAATTTCTCCGGGCGCGCGATGGCGCCGAGGTAGACCTCGTCGGCCAGCGCCAGCGCCCGCATGAAGGCGGTCTGCAGGACCTTGGTCCGCGACGTGTTGCTGCGCGGCTCGAAGGCCGCGTGGATGATGTGTCCCGGAAAGCGCGCGCGGAACGACTGCAGCGTCTCCGCCAGCGCCGTCGGGTGGTGGCCGAAATCCTCGACCACCTTCAGCTTGGGCGTGTTGACCAGCAGCTCCTGCCGGCGCTTCACCCCGCGGAATTTCGCGAGGGAATCGAGTTTCAGCTTCGTCGGGTCGTCCGGGAACAGCGCGAGCCCGGCCGCGAGCGCGGCCATGCCGGCGTTGCGGGCGTTAAAGATGCCCGATTGCGCCCACTTGACGTCGGCCCACGGTTTGCCCTGCCACACGAGCCGGAAGGCCGCACCGTCGGCGGACTCCCGGAATCCGGCGATGCGCAGGTCGTTGCCCTCCTCGAGGCCCACGCGCACGACGCGCGTCCAGCCCAGCGGGCCGAGCGCCTTCAGGTTGGCATCGTCGCCGTTGAGCACGACCCAGCCGTTGCGCGGCACGATGCGCGTGAGGTGCAGGAAGGTCCGCTGCACGTCCGCCACGTCGCGGAAGATATCGGCGTGGTCGAACTCCAGGTTGTTCAACACCGCGATGTGCGGGGCATAGTGGATGAACTTGCTGCGCTTGTCGAAGAAGGCGCTGTCGTATTCGTCGCCCTCGATCACAAAGGGATCCGCCGCCGCGCCGAGGTGGTTGCCCACCGGCGGGTCGAGCGGCACGCCGCCGATCAGGAAGCCCGGGTCGCGGCCATTCTCGCGCAGGAGGAAGGCCGTCAGCGCGGTAGTGGTCGTCTTGCCGTGCGTGCCGGCCACGATGATGTTCTTCCGCACGGAGAGCACGGCGTCGTAGAGGAAGGCCGGCAGCGAAGTGAAGGGAATGGCGCGCGTGTCGAGAAGCCACTCGACCTCCGGGTTGCCGCGGGACATGGCGTTGCCGACGACCACGAGCTCAGGCGCGAGTTTTTCCAGGCGCACGGGATCGTAGCCCTCGTGCAGCGTGATGCCCGCCGCCGCCAGCACCGTGCTCATGGGCGGATAGACGCCGGTGTCGGCCCCCAGCACCTCGTGCCCGGCGGCGCGCGCCAGCAACGCGGCGTTGCCCATCGCCGTCCCACAGATGCCCATGAAATAAATACGCATAGGTTAGTCTCAACAAGCCCCAAGTGCGCTCTCCTCTGAAAACGCCTCTTTTTGACAAATGACGAGTCTCAATAAAAAGCCCATATTTGCCCACTTTTCGGCACCCCTGGTATAACGAAAGTGGTATAAATCGAGCATCCCAACGGGAAAATACGTCTTGGGTATATTCGGGACGAAAAGGGCTGTAGCCCGGTTGGTCGCGCCTCTCATGGGTTTCAGCGGAACACAAAAAGCACGCCCCGAAAAGGGCTATTTAGTGGGCGCGACAAATTGCCAACCTCACTACCCCACTCCGGCATCACCCATAAAGCAGCGGCTAGCGGCGCAGCGGCGACAGCGTGACCTGGTAGAATGAGTCGAAGGGGACGGGGTTTTGGGGGTTGGGATCGTCAGACCCGGCAGGAGATGGCGGCGGGAGGCACAAGGTGACGGCAGGGAGTCTCTCCCGTGGCGCTGGGGAGTAAACCCTGATTGCCGGAAATAGCTTCCGGAATGGTGCAATTCGAAGGTGCGGAGAATCGAGGTGACTGTGTCGTGAGCGTGGGCGGCAGCTCTCCCCTGATCTACTCCAGCTTGGGCGTCCCCGGCGACTTGGGCTCGACGATGTTAGCGGGCTTGAGCAGCGGTTGATGGCGCTGAAAGACAGGGTTGTCCTCCAAAATTCGGACAACATCGCCCACCGAGTATCCCAGCTCCTTGAGGAGTTGCATCTGCATCAGCATGTCGAGGCGCATCAGGTTTCGCCACGGATCGAGACCGTCGCCGTCCTCCCGCCCTTCGGCGTTGCTCCAGTGGGTGTAGTCGTTGCGGATGCCGACGATGGATTTGATGGTCAGGGCGCGAGTGGCGGCATCCCCGAAGAAGTGCTCAAAGGGTGCCATCAGGCGTTCGAGGCGGTTGGCGAGCGTGAGGTCGTTGCCATGCGCGAGTTTGGCGCCGATCATCGGCCGGTGTTCCGGCGGCACGGCTTCAAGGATCTGTTTCTTCAGCTTTTTGTAGTCGGCGTTCGGCATCAGCTGCTCCTCGGAGGAATTGCGGTGGTAGACCTCCGCGGCCTGAGCCATCAGGATGAACTGGATGTTGATGTATTCGAAACGCTGCTTGCGGGTGCTGAAGAACAGATTGGCCGCGACCGGACTGTTCGCATGGAACCGTAACCAGGCGTCGAGCGCCGCTTGGGAGGAAACGGGCAGATCGTCGAGTTTGAAGAGCCGGCCGATTTCCCGAATCGTGGGCGGCTTGGTCGAGAAGGAAAGCGATTCGAAGTAGACCGGAAGGGGTTTCGGGCGTTCGGATTTGGTCCCGACGTATTGGCGGATTGTTTCGGCACTAGCGGTCACCGTCCGAACCGAGACGGTTTCATCCACGGCCAGGGAGACTAGGTGAACCAGAATATGAATCTTGGAGACGAATTCCTCCAACGGCACGGGGGTCGCGGAACGAAGGCGGAGGAAGGCAGTCTGGTTGATCTCCGCGCTTTTGAGCGGCGTAGTCGGGGCCGAATAGTCGAATTCACAGCGGAGAGAGAATTTGTCGTCCTTCCACAATTCGCGCTTTTCGGGCGGCGTGAACTCAACGGAGAGCGTTTTGTCCGCGCTGGTGAGCCACGAAACCTTGAGGCCGGTAGTCGCCAGCCATTCGTCGAGGCCCTCGATCGAGAAGCGGACGTCGCTATACAGCATCGGCGCGCTTTCGCCGTAGGCATGGCCAATGATCGTGAGGTGCGGCTCAAGCTGGTGTTTGTAAGGGGCGCCGGTCCCATAACTACCCGAGGCGGTGACCACGCAGTTCTCGAGGGTGACGAATCCATGTTGGACCACCTCGCCGACAACCCGCTGGTATTCGTCGGGCGCATTGTAGGGATGGCCCTTGTCGAGCCGACCGACCAGTTCGAGCGTCACCTTGCCGCCATCGTCGATGCGCAGGGTCCCAGGCTGGGAGCGGTCAGGGGTGGCGGGAAGCCAGAAGCGGCCGGAGTAGAGTTGAGGTGGAGCGACTCGCATGGGTGGCGAAAATGATTATGGTCAGCATGCCGATGATGACGAGGTAGATGATGATGCCGACGTTGACGTCGATCATGTGGCTGACCATCAGGCCGAGCATGAAGCCGAAGAAGAGGCCGAGCGCGAGCAGCTCCTTGGGATGTCCTCGAGCATGGCTTGGGCGAAGGAAAGGAAGTCGCTGAGTTTGGGATCTGGGGCGCGCTTGGGGATGCGACGGGCATGCCGGAAAGGACGCTATCGCGAAAGGCGGATACGTGTAATCATGTGTTTTTCTGCGATTGAAGGAATCGGCGGCCCAAGTGCGGCCCTTGAGATATGCAACATTTAGGCTGCTTTTAGTGTGTTACATGCATCTTTTACATTGCTTTATATCGACTAAATGCAGATTAAACACTGCATGAGCACAATGAACGATATCGTCCGCAAGGGTCTCGATGAGCGCCTGCCTGCACTGAAGGAGGCGCAGACGGCGGCTGTCCGGCCGACCAGGGGATGGTTGCGCGCCGTGCGGGAAGCCATCGGCGCCAAGCAGGGCCCGATCGCGAAGCGCATGGGCGTTCAGCGGCAGTCCTATGCCCGGTTGGAAACAACGGAAGCCCGGGGCACCATCAGTCTCAGCACGCTCCAGAAGGCGGCCGACGCGATGGATTGCGAGGTCGTCTATTACCTCGTTCCGCGGCCGAAGGTGGCGCGAACCTATGCCGAACTCGCGCGCAGGCACGACCCGAAGTTCAAGCATCTGCAGGCGAGTGAACATTCGATGGCGCTCGAGGACCAGGCGGTGGGCGACCTCAAGCCCAAGCCGTGAGCGATCTGTTCCAAGTCAACGAGCATGAAACTCCCCTGACCGAAGAGGAGAAGCTCGACCTTATCCCCAGCCTCAGCACTCGCGCGGAGCTGAATGAGGCGGAGCGCGCCAACATCCTGGAGGCGCGCGTCTGGGCGATGCGCCGGCGGGCGCTGAAGCGGGAAGACCTGATCACGGATGCATTCGGGCGTGAACTGCACCGGCACATGTTCGACAGCGTTTGGAAATGGGCCGGCGCCTACCGGAAGACCGACCGCAACCTGGGCTGGGAAGTGCACCAACTGACCGAGGGCGTCTACAATGCGTTCGCCGACGCGCGGACCTGGCTGCAATATGAAACCTATCCCCTGCACGAAGTCGCGGTGCGCCTGCATCACCAGCTCGTGCGGGTGCACCCGTGGCCAAATGGAAATGGCCGCCATGCACGCCTGATGGCGGATGTGCTCGTGGCGTCGCGCGCCGGCGAGGACCTTACGTGGGGCGCCGGCGCGGACATCGTCACGCCGGGCGATGCGCGCACGCGGTATATCGCGGCGATCCTCGCGGCGGACGCAGGGGACTTCGCTCCCCTGCTCTCTTTTGCGCGCAGCTAAGGTCAGAGCATCCCGGGCAATAAAGGCAGACCCAACCCGGACCCGTTCGGGTCGCTGCTGGCGATACGATCAGTTCCGCCCGTGCAGGTCTCCCATCGCGAATCGCCGCACTTGGTCGCAAGGAATCCGTTTGTGGCGAATACCTGCCAGAGGCCGCAGAATCTCGCGGGCAATAAGGCGGTAGATGGTCGGCTTGCTGACGCCGAGCGCGACCGCCGATTCCTCCACAGAATAGGTGAGACGCTCAACTTGTGATGGTTTGGTTTCGTTGTTAGTTTCCATAAATAGATTGAAGCGGATTTCACTGAGCGATCATACGGCCAGCCGCGATGCAGTCGCGTCCATGTCCGGCGATTCAGCCACCGCCTCCGCATGCTCAGGTCCGATGGACTCCACTTCGGCCTCGTCGGAGTCAAGTTCACTGGATGCTTGGTTTTTGGTGAGATCGAGCGCCTGCACGAGTTCACCTTGTCGACCGAGCAATTCCTCGAGACGGGTCGCATGCTCGAAGGGTTGCCCGACCAGAGCCGACAGATCCTTGAGGTTCTTATTTGTCTGAACGAGGTCGGCCTCCCGAGCGACGATCCTGTCCTCGATGCAGGACACCGCATGCTCCAGGGACCGGATAATCCCCGCCGGGCTAGGTGAAACCTTAGCCTGATATGCCATCTGGCCGCACAATGTCAGTGTGTCCGGCAACGATGAACGGAATTCAATCCGGAAGCCGGCCAGTTCTCCGACGATGACCGGCGCCGGCGCACGGTGATGCTTATCGATAATCTGAATCAGCGCCTCGCCGGCTTTGGGCCGCTCCTTGTGGATCTGCTTGTTTACGATCATAAGAAAGAGTTCACCTCGGGTATCCTGCCGCGCCGCCAAGTCTTGCTTCATGGCGGCCACCTGTTTCTCGATGCGCGGCACGTCCTGTTCCAGCATCCGCACCCGGCTGCGGGCGCTGAACTGAGACTCGGCGTGCTCGGCTCGCAGGCGTGACAGCCGCATGACCTCCGCATCCACCTTGGCCTTCTCGATGACCAGCGGGTTACCAGACGCGATGGCTTTGACTTCGGCGTAGGTCAGGGCCGGCGTGTCCAGGTCCTCCACCTTCCGTGCGGTGGATTGACCCGTCATGATCTGGGCGATGAACTTCGCCTTGGTTTCCAGGGTCTGCCACATGTAGGCATCGAAACTGCCTTCCGTCACGTAGCGCAGCACCTTGACCGTCGCGTTGGAATTACCCTGTCGGAGAATGCGACCCTCACGTTGCTCGATGTCAGCCGGCCGCCAGGGTGCATCCAGATGGTGCAGGGCCGTCAACTTCGTCTGCACGTTCATGCCGGCACCCATCTTCTGCGTGGACCCGAGGAGAATCCGCACCTTGCCGGCCCGCACGTCCCGGAACAGGCCGGCTTTCGCGGCGTCGCTGTCGTGCTCCTGGATAAAGGAGATCTCGCTGGCCGGCACCTTGGCTGCGACCAGCTTGGCCTTGATGTCGTCATAGACCGAGAAACCGCGGCCATCGATCTTCGGAGTGGAAAGGTCGCAGAAGACCAACTGGGTGAGCCGCTGCGCCCGGGTCTCCTGCCAGATAGCGAGAATTTCCCGGACGGCCTGGTTGACCTTGCTTTCGGGATGGTCTGCCGATCGGCCTCGGAGGATACGGAGATCGAGCGCCGCCTTCCGACCCTCGCTGGTTATCTTTAGCATGTTATCCTCGCGGGGATCGACGCGGCTGGTCTTCATCTTCTCAGCGCGTTTGGCCAGCGAGGCCACCAAGGCCTTGAGTTCGGGAGTGGCCGGCGCTCGCATCACGCTGGCCTTGCCCCCATCAAGCGCCGGCACGGGCAGCTTGAGCATTTCGGCCGTCTGGATGTCGGCGATCTGCCTGAACTGCTGCATCAATTCGGGCACGTTCACGAATCGGGCAAACCGGGTGTTGAGCCGGTAGCCGGCGCCGTCGGGCGCCAGCTCCATCGCCGTGACCGGCTCGCCGAAGGTGGCGGCCCATGAATCGAAGTGCTGCAGGTTCTGCTTGCGGAGGCCCTCCATCTGTAGGAACCGCTGCATCGTGAACAGCTCCGCCATGGTGTTGGTGACTGGCGTGCCCGTGGCGAACACCACGCCGCCGCCATCATTAATTTTCTGGATATGCTGCACCTTGAGCAGCATGTCGAATGCCCGCTCCGAGGCGGTCTGGGGCAACCCCGCCACGCGGGTCATCTTGGTCACGTAAAACAGGTTCTTGAATGCATGCGCTTCATCCACAAAAAGGCGGTCCACGCCGAGTTCCTCGAAAGTCAGGGTGTTGTCCTTGCGGTGCTCGGCGGCGAGCGACTTGAGCCGGGCATCAAGCCGCTTCTTGGCTCGCTCCAGTTCCTTCACGATCCGGGTGTCGGATTCGTTCTCCCGCTGTTGCCGAATACAGGTCTCCAATTCACCAATCTGCTGTTCAATAAAATCCTTCCGGACTTTCTGCGAGATCGGCAACCGTTCGAAACCGGAGTGCGTGACAATGACCGCATCCCAGTTGCCGGTAGCGATGCGGGACATCAGTTGCCGGCGTCGGCTGCTTTCGAAGTCAGCCTTGCCCGCGACCAGAATATTGGCCCCGGGATACAACGTGAGCAGCTCTGACGAGAATTGGCCCAGCATGTGATTGGGCACGACAAAGAGGGGCTTTCGGGCCAGGCGGAGCCGCTTCAGCTCCATCGCCGCTGCCACCATGGTGTAGGTCTTGCCCGCCCCTACCACATGGGCGAGGAGCGTGTTGGGACTCTGCAGAATCCGCCAGACGGCCGCTTTCTGATGCGGCCGTAAGGTGATGACCGGGCTGGCCCCGGGTAGCGCGAGATGGTCGCCATTGAACGTTCGCAACCGGAGGTGATTGAAATCCCGGTTGTAGTGCGCGACCAGTCGCTCCCGGCGACCATCGTCCTCCCAAATCCAAGTGGCGAACCGATCCTTGATCTTCTGCTGTTTCTCCCGCGCGCCTTCCGTCGCGGCCGGATTGACAACCGGGTTCTTCTTGGCATCGAAGTCATGGATCGTTGGCGTGCGGAGATTCAGGGCATCGGCAATCAATTCGTGCGCCGGGGCACGCTCGGTGCCCCACTCGCTTAGATTGGCGACGCTTCGCTTGGCGTGGTAGGCAATATTCACCGACCAGAGTCCGAGTTCAGGCGCGTGGGCAACCCGGACACCGTGCGAGTCGGATTTCGGCAGTCGCAACAGTTCGCGGGCAAATGCCGCCACGTCATCCGCCGGAATCCACACGGCACCGAGCCGGGCGTCGATCTCTGTCGCCTTGAGGTCCACGGGTTGGACCGCCCGCAATGCCTCCACATTGACCTGGTAGATCGGGTTCACCTTGGCTGCCTTTTCCGCCTTCGCGAGCTTCTCGCGCACGTTGCCGGACAGGTATTGATCTTCTGCCTCCCAGCGCCAACTGGTGGCCGGGTTGCGAAAGATCAGACCAGCGAGTTCCGGCAGGAACTCCTTTTCCGGCCGGCCCAACAATTGCGCCATGTGGTCAAGATCGACCCGGCCTTTCTCGCTCAAGGTTACAACCAGTGCCTCGCGGGGGCTTTCCGCCCGTTCGACCGGATGTCGGCGCTGGATGGTGCGCTCGTGAAAAATGGCGGTCTTGGTGGCGGTGCCGGCATCGTCGTTGTAGTTCTCCAGCGATAGCAGGAGCGGTAAATCGGGATCGCCCGCAAACGCCCGAACATTGGCCGACTCGGTAACAGGACCGAACTGCCCGACAAACTGATCGTAGTCCTGATTCAGGCGCAGCCGGGCATTGACCAAAGTTTCCTCCAGCCGGTCCTCCACCTGAGTTTTCAGGCAAAATCGTGCCGACTCACGGAGGCGGATGAGACCCCGCAGGCGGCGGATCAAGGGAACCGGCAGGGTTTCAAGGATAATAAGATCGTCGCCCTCCCGCCGGGCTACCTCCCCCAGTTCCGTGAGGGCATACGCGTTGGGTTTAACTTCGGGCGGAGCGGGAAGAATCTGCCGAACGCTCGCCTCCTCTGTGGACGTGAGCGGTTGATAGATGCTGGCAGGCAAAGCCGACACTGCCGACGCCAATGCTTCGCCGAGTTCACGGTCATCGTTCACCATCTCCTGCTTGCCGCGCAGGTGCGGGGCTCCGGTCGATAGCTGCATCCGACCCAGTAGCATCTGCGGATTCGCGTGAAAGTATTCGTTAATGTCGATCTCGGCACTGCCCTGCCACGGCAGGCTCTGGCACCAGGCCGGACCCTGTGCCGGAGTGCCCCGCTCCCGCCGGCGCAAGATCACGATGTCCGTGGTTACCTCGGTGTTGGCGTTCTTTTTGAAGGTGGCATTCGGCAAGCGAATCGCGCCGACCAGGTCGGCGTCCTGGGCAATCATTTCCCGGGCGAAGGTGTTACCCTTATCCAGGGTGCCGGCCGAGGTGATGAAAAGGACCAGTCCCCCGGGCCTTACCCTCGCCAGAGCGGCGCCGAAAAAATAATCGTGGATACGAAACTTGTGCGGATTGTGCCGCGGATCAAAGGGACTGTAGTCGCCGAAGGGCACATTGGAAATGGCCACGTCGAACTGATTGGTCGGCAGGGTCGTCTCCTCGAAGGACTGGGCGCGGATTTCGGCATCGGGATAAAGCATGGCGGCAAAGCGGGCCGTCAGCGGGTCTATTTCGATACCGGTGAGCCGGGAGCGGGAACGCATATTCTCCGGCATCAGACCGAAGAAGTGGCCCAGCCCACAGGCCGGCTCCAATACATAGCCGCCCTTGAATCCCATCCGCTCCAAGGCGGCATACATCGCCTTGATGACCACCGGAGGGGTGTAGTGCGCGTTGAGCACCGTGGCCCGGGCGTGCCGGTATTCCTTAGGCTGGAGCACCCGTTTGAGCAGCTTCTGCTCGGCGCTCCACTTCGGGGCATCCTTGGGTTCGGCAAAAGCCTGCGGAATGCCACCCCATCCGACGTAGCGCACCAGCGTGCGTTTCTCTTCATCGGTCGGCAGACGACGCTGCTCCTCCAACAAACGCAGCAGATCGATGGCCGCCACGTTGCCCCGGAACTTCTCCTTGAGCGAACCCTCCCCCAACCGGTCGGCATCCGTGATCCGGTAGCACGCCTGATTCCGCGGGATCGCGGTTAACTCTTCTCGGGCGGAAGCAGGAGATATTTCTCGCGCACCAGCTCCCACGCCTGATCGTGCGCCTGGGGCGGAGTCAGGCCCTGCTGCCGAAACTCCCGCATCAACGACTCCATTTCGTCCAAAGTCCGCTCCTGGGCCTCCAGCAGGGCCGCCTCCAGCCGGCCGGTCGCCTGGAGCTGCCGCACCAGCCGTGGGCAGTGCTGGCGCCAGTGATTCTCCGCCATTTTGGCGTATGCGAGTAGCGTGCTCATTTCGGGAGTGCTCGAAAAGATCGAGCTGATACGGATCGTTGCTGGGTTTTAGAGGCATCTTTCATGGAGTGGCAATTGCGATTCCCCGGATGAACGGCGCCGCCCCTGCCCCGCTCCCTCGTTCGGTCATGACCTGCACCTGTTGCAACCGGCCGGAGTCCAGCGCATCACGGACGGCATCCAGCTTCCGCCCGGTAATTGTGATAGTCGCACCCGACGCATGAACCACCAACGATTCCGATTCACCGGGAGTCCAGGTCCACCGGATCAGTCCGTGCACCGGCCAGGACGCCGTTTGCTGCGGTGTGATAAAACGCACAACGGCCGCCAGCTTGCCCTCGTCAACGAGCCGGCCCCAAGGCAGCGGCGGTGGTGGCGGAATCAGTTCGCGGGTCGGGAAATTACTCATGGGGTATGCTTGGGGGAGGCTGCCGCCATCGCCGCTTCCGGTGATCCACCCCACCAGCCCCGGTGCAGGACATCCGCCGGCACCGGCTGCCCCAGACGGTAAACTCGCGCCAGAAACACCCGGCGGTGCAGCGGATCAGGGTCCTGCTCGACCAGTTCGGTGGCAAGCTTGCGGTCGGCCGGCCGCATCATCGCATCCCGGGCAGCCTTCCAGTCGGTGGTGTAGATCATCTGGCTGAACCGGAACCGCGAGTTACTGACATACGCCTGCTTCAAGTTACCGGCCGCGATACCCGCCTCGGCCATGAGCAGCAGCCCACGATCCACGGTCTTTCCCTGCGAAGAATGCGAGGTGGTGGCATAGCCGTGCGAAAACTGCCGGAAGGCAGGTGGCACCACCCGGCCGTCCTTCAAGGTGATGCCACCATCGGCGGCAAAGCCCGCCACCTCGGGCATGTCGCCGTTCTTCAAGCGCGCATCCTTCAGGTTGGCGCGAATGAGCAACCGGTCACCCATGGCGACGGGGATTTCCCGGATGACACCAACGTCAAATCCGGCGGTGCGCTTGGGTTCGAGTTGGCGATCTTTGCCATCGTCCCCCCGCACCACCAATCGATCCGCCTCCCGGCGTGCCACCACCACCTTCTCATGCTTCGCGAAGCCCTCCGCCGCCCGATGAAACGTCAGCGCATCACCCACCTCATATTGCTCAACTCGCCGGCATTCCTCGCGAGTCCACTGGAGGGAGAATACCGTGGCGAAGGTCTTGTCCTCCGGGGCAATCCGCTCAATCGCCTTCAAGCGGGTGCGCACTTCCGCAGTGAAAGCGCGGATTTCCGCCCACACCGGGGAAATAGCCACGCAGCTCTTGCCCGCCGTAATCGTCTGCACGTAGTCATCGGCCGCCGCCTTGAAGAGTTTCCCCTCATCGGGGATTTCCTGCACGGCCCCCAACCGGGCGAAAGTATTGAAGGCGCCAAAAGCATCGCCGCGCGCCAGCAGGCCGACTGCCTCGCGGTAGGCCGGATCCCTTTGCCGGCGGATCTGGCTCAGGTGGGCCACCGGCACTTGGGCGTATTCCTCCAAACAGCGCAAGGCATCGCCCGCTTCGACTGAGGTATGTTGCTTGGTGTCGCCCACCAGGAGCAGCCGGTTGTTGTTGCCGTAGGCCAGCCGGCAGAGGTCCCTCATCTGGCGCACCGAAATCAGGCCGGCCTCATCCACCACCAGGACCCGGCCATGGGTGGCCAGTTGCAGGGATTGGTTCACCAGCAACTGCTGGAGGGTGCTGGCCTCGGGCGTGAGCTCGCGGCGAAGCACTTCGGCCGCCCCCGCCGAAGGGGCGCACCCGAACACCCGTCCGCCCGCCTGTTCGATCCCCGCAACGACCGTCCGCAAACAGGTTGTCTTACCCGTGCCGGCGTCACCCTGCAGGACTGTTATTCTGGACTTGGAGGCCAGCAGTTCGGCCACCGCCAACGCTTGGTCCCGGCCGAGGCCGGCAAGGTCGGGCGTATTGCCCAGCTCCCCACAGGCATCCCGCTGGTCTTTCGCCCAACCGATGAATTCGTTCTCGGCGGCGAGGGTTTCGCGTGAAGCCAGCTCACCCTCGATGTGGAGCAATTCGCCCTGCTCGAGGCGACTGATGACCACCGCACGAATCTCATCGAGAGAGACCCCGCCCCGCCCGGCAATCAGGGCTTCGCGCAGTAGGAACCTTTCATCCACGACCGATCGGCGCTCGAACAGGTGCGCCTCAGCCGAAGCCAGAGCCTCCGCCGGTGTAGGCGGCGGCGGGGCCCGCCGCACGCCGGCGGCTGCCGCTATGGTTTCACGGACGGCCGTCATCCCCTCGCCCGCCTGCGCGATCCAGCCGGCCCGCAGGTCGGCGGCGTTGGCCTTGGTCTTGTTCGCCCGGGTCTTGACTGTGATCGCCTGTAGCGCGGCCTGCGAGGTGGCCCCCTCAGCGGCAGCACGCTGGAGTATCTCCACCCGACGCTTGCTGAACCTATCTCGTAAATCCGGAGGAAGCCCCTTGATATTGAAGCCCAGCTTGCGCGAAGACTCCAATTCGTAACCGGCCTCCTGCATCCGCGCCGCCAGCTTGGCGTGACAGACCTCTCGGAAAAAACTGTTGTGCCGATAATACTGGGATGGCTGCACCCCTTTCCAGCGCTGTTCCACCGGGTCGAACGTGAGATTCATGATGCAGACATGGGTGTGAAGCTGCGGGTCCAGTGCCCGGCTGGTTTCATGGGTAACCACACTCGCGACCATGTTACCCGTCACACGGTCCTCGTCCGCCCCACCTCGCCGCACACGCGTGGCGGTCACCGCCTCTATCTCTTTAAGTGCGTCGCGAACGGCCTCATCCCACCAGCCCCCGATCCGCTGGTCACCACCGACCAGATAGGCGATGGACACGTCCTTCGGGGTTGAGATTTGCCCAAAGTAGCACAACCGGCGGTTTGTCCCCTTGTCGCGCACACCCAACTTCAATCCGGTCTTGGGATGCTGGCCCTGACAGAGCCGGCTGAATTCGTCCAAATCACAGACCCCGGCCAACTCCAGTTTCTCCGCACCCTGCCCGAACCAGGTCATCTCCGACCTGCCCTCCTCGACCAAGTAATCGCCTACCTTCAAGTGCTCCCGGAAATACTCCACGGCACCCTTCAGGCTCATACAAGGTTTGTCGAATCTCACCATTCCTATACAATAGCATATTGGCATACTTTTACCAGCCGAAAGCCAAATCGAACCTCAAAACCAAGCGAACAGAAGCATCCGCCATATATTTCTCACCGAAGCTACCATGACCGACCTTTAGTCTCATCAACCTTAGGGAAGGACTACCCTTTACCAATAGATATGAGGACGCAGAACCCCTAACTGCGTTAGGCTGGCACAAGCAAAGCATCGCTACCCTGCCACTCGTTTACCACTCGTTCGCTACTTGCTTTTGAGTGATCCAGAGGGGCCATTGCTTGCATATTGGCATACTGGTAATAGAGTCCTCGAGTGAACCCAAATGAATTGCATGATCGACTCCTGGAGGATGCCCGGCGTTACGACCCGGGCCGGCATACTCGCAGCCTGCTGGCCCCCTATCGCGACGTGCTCCTGCTCCAACGGGCGAAGTTCATGAGCTACGAGCAGATCTCTGCGACCCTGGCCCGGAATGGCCTGAGCATATCGCCCGCGGCGGTTGGCTGCTTCTGCCGGCAGCAATACACCCGCACCGAAATCGAGGCGACACGGCGTTCCGCGAATTTAGCCAAACCGGTTGCGGCCTCACCCGCGCCGCCACCTGCAATACCGCCTCCGAACGAACCGGGTAAACGCGGCCCCAAGATCGCGCGCAAAGACTTCTAACCATGAAAAAGCTCATCCTCTTTCCCCAGGACAAGGGCGGCATCGGCAAGAGCTTTATTGCCACCCTGCTCTATGACTATCTGTGCGACCAAGGCGTAACGGTGAAGGCATTCGACCTGGACCACGCCAACTCCACATTCAACCGCTTCGTGCCCGAAGCCGAGTTTATCGACACGGACGTGGACGCCGCCAAACTGGCCGTCCTTGACCGCTTGGTTCACGCGCTGCGGGAAGCCGATGTCGTCCTCGCCGACAACCGGGCTTCCGGCGCGGAAAAGGTCCTGCAATACCTCAAGGAGGCCCAGCTGACCGAGCTGCAATCTGAATTGGGCTTCATGCTGATCTTTGTCGTGATCGCTACCGACGACTTGGATGCGAATTCCCAGATTGCGGACCTGGTGGATGGCTACGGCGACCGGGTGCGCTGGGTAATCGCCCGCAACCAACGCGATGGGGCACAGCTGGCCTTGTATGGCCAAAGCAATTCCCGCCGCCGGCTGCTTGAACTGGGTGCGGTCGAAGTCGATGTGCCTGGTCTCTCTGAAATCACCCGTAATCGGCTCCAGTTGGCTGATCTCACCGTGAGCCGCGGCCGCACGGCCGAGGCGTTGCATATCCTGGATCGCTCGCGCTGCGCCCGCTACCACGCGCACATGACGACTGAATTCGGGAAAGCCCGGGAATCCCTTCTGCCGTGAGACCGGAGGAACTGCTCAACACTGAGACGTTGCCGGAGGACCTGCACTGGCTCGCCTCAGAATACCGCCTCCAGCCCAACGATCCCATCTATCTGGCTATAGCCTGGCATTGGCACCGGGTCCAGAAGGGCGAGGACACCCTTCGATCCGCGACGATGGAACTCAAGGCAGTCGTCGATGGCCGCATTGCCAGCGTCGTCGGCGCGGCGGAGACTGTCCTTGCCGTGCAAGAGCAGCTGAGAGAGGTGCAGAAAGCCCTGGACCAGAAGCCCGCCGCTCTGGGCCGCCAACTGGAAACCGAACTCCAACGTCCCGTCACGACCGCCGTCAGGCAGATCCAGGCGGCCGAGAAATCCTGCGCCGCCCTTGTTCTGTCGGCGCAGACCACCTTGGCCGAAGCCCAGCGACGACACGCGCTGGCTGCCTTCATTGTCGGACTCGTGGTCGGAGGTGTCGGAGTCTCGTTTCTTTTCGGGCCGTGAAACTGCCCCCGTTTCTATTGTCGGCGGCGGCTTTCGGCAGCGGGCTCGTGATGAGCACCACCCTACCCCCGGTGCTCGGAAAGAAGCTGACCCTGGGCGCAGCATGCGTTGGCGCCTGGCTGCTTTACTGCGCCTTGCGTCCGTGGTGGACGTCGGACCGCCGGGCCGTGCTGCGTATATGGGGCATGGAGTGGACCCGCGACGAGGTGTGCTGCCATTTCTTCATCACCGGAGCGACGGGCACCGGCAAGACGGCCCGCGCCGTCGTGCCCATCATCCACGGACTGCGCTCAACCCTGCGCGACACCGGCATCCTCGCCGTTGACTCCAAGGGCGCCCTGTGGCGTCCGCTGGCGGAGATGGCCAAGGCGCTCGGCCACGAAAGCGATCTGCGGCTGATCCGGGTGCGTCCTACCCATATCTTGGTGGATAACTGGCAGCCGCCCCTGCGGCTCAACCTGCTGGAAGATCGTTCGGTCCCGTGGGGCACCTACGCGAAGATGCTGATCGATACCGCCACGGCGGCAGGACAGCGCGGCGGGCAGGCGTTCTTCAAGGAATCGGCACGCGACGTCATCGCCCACGCCATGCAGTCGCTTGATCTCGTGGGCGAAGCCGTGACCCTCGATCAGGTGTATGACGCCATTTGCTCCTCCAGTCGGATGTCTCATCTGCGGGAGGAACTGGAGAAACTGGCCGCGAGCGACAAAACGGGCAGCGCGGCGGCCAAGCTCGAACACCAGTATTTCAAGGACTTTATGGCCCAACCGCTGGAGCAACGGGGTGGCATTATCTTTACCGTGGCCAATTACCTGCGGGCCTACATTCCGCCTGATATCGCTCAGGTGTTCTGCAGCAAGACGCCCAATTTTTCGTTGCGGGAAATCGACGATGGCCGGCTGGTCTGCCTGTCCGTGCCCCAAACCTACCAGGTGGAACGCAAATACCTGAATCTGCTCTGCAAGCAGTTGTTCTTCCTGCACGCCTTCCGGCGCTTCGATCTGGACGCCGATGAAATGCGCCGGCGCAACGTCATTGTGCTCGTGCTGGACGAGGGACAGAAAACCACGCTCGTCTCCGAGGACGGGTTCGCCGACCACACTACGGTTGACGAGCTGCGCGAGGCCGGGGTTTGCCTGATCTCCGCCACGCAGACGCCGCTGTCACTTTACGCAGCTTTTGACACTGAGACCAAGGCCGACGTGTTCATGGCCAACTTGCGGACCCAGATTCATTTTCGGGCGGCGGACGAGAAAGGAGCAAAGATACTATCCGAGAAAATGGGCGGACGCGAAGGCAAGAAGTATAGCGGCGGCTACGCCGGCGGTAAGCCGTCCAGCACTTGGCAGATGCAGGATGTGCCGTGGATGAAAGCGACCCAGCTTCAGTCACTCTCCGAGGGTCAAGCAGTAGTAAGGCATCCCCTACATATAGGGCGCCCGCGGATTCTCAAACTACCGTATACTGCCTTCACTCAGCGCAACGAAGCAGAGGGCTAACCCGCCCAGTCTCTCATTGTAGGTGGTTCAATTGCGTGCGTCCGGTAAATCTCCAAATACTCACTGATATGTCCGCACAGAGCCTGTTTGCTCTGTGAATATGCAAATTCCAGAGAATAGGCCTCCCGTCATTCGATCGCCGCAGTGACTTCTTCGTCATCAACCTTGTGGTCTGGATGGCGCATCAGCAGGACAAGCGGCAGGGTAGCCAAGGCAATGAGAAACATGATGTAGAAATCCCCCAGAAAGGCGATCAAGGCCGCCTGTTTCGTGACGAGGGCATCGAGCATGGCTCTTCCGGTAGCCGCTCCGGGGTCGAGCATGGCCGGCAGGTGTTGCATGGGTTCACGAAAGGGCTGGATGTATTCGGAGAGTGATGCGTGAACCTTGTGGGTGTTCTGCCCCAGCAAAAAGATCATCACGGATATGCCGATGCTTGAGCCGATATTGCGGGACAGGCTGAAAAGCGCCGTGCCCGATGTCCTAAGGTCGTGCGGAAGGGATGAAAACGTAATGACGCTCATGGGAATGAAAATGAACCCGAGCCCCAGGCCTTGGATGATGCCTGTCGTCACCAGCATGGAGCGGGTCACATCGAGGGAGAATTGGCTCATTTTCCAAAGCGCCAGCGCGGTCAGGATGAGCCCAAGGGCAACCATCCAGCGGGCATCAACCCGGGCCAAGAGGCGCCCGACGAGAATCATGGCGACCATCGTGCCGATGCCCCGAGGCGCCAGGAGAATGCCCGCATCGAGCACCGGATACCCCAACAGGGTCTGCAGGAACGGGGCCAGCAACGCCAGGGTGGCCAGCAGGATCACGCCAATCACAAAAATGAAAATGATTCCGGTGACAAAATTCCGGTCCCGGAAAAGGCGCAGGTCCAAGAAGGTGCGCTCGGCCGTGAGGTTATGAACCACGAAAAGATAGGCGGCGAGACCGGCGCACGCGGCCTCGATCATGATTTCCGGCGAATCGAACCATTCGAGCTGTTCGCCGCGATCAAGCATCATTTGAAACGAGCCGATGGCCAGCGCCAGGGTGAGGAAGCCGAACCAATCAAAAAAGAGTCCCGGGGTGGACTCGGTGCGCTTCATGTAGGCGAAGAGACCCAGCAGCGTCAGCACCCCCACCGGCAGATTGATATAAAACACCCAGCGCCAGTTGTAGTATTCCGTCAGCCACCCACCCAGCGTCGGACCAAGAATCGGTCCCACCATCACCCCCACCCCCCAGAGCGCCATGGCAGAGCCGTGCTGCTTTTTCGGGTATTCATCGAGCAGCACCGCTTGGGAGAGCGGCACGAGCGGCGCGCCAAAAGTCCCCTGCAGCAGCCGGAACAGGACCATTTCCTCCAAGGAGGTGGCCATGCCGCACAGGACCGAGGTGGCGGTGAATCCCGCCACGGAGAGCAGAAAGAAGTTCTTTCGCCCCCAGCGCGCTGCCAGCCAGCCGGTCGCCGGCATCATGATGGCAGCCGTGACAATGTAGGAAGTCAGGACGAGGTTAATCTGATCCTGCGACGCCGACAGGCTGCTCTGCATATACGGCAGTGCGACATTGGCGATGGTCGTGTCCAGCGCCTGCATGATGGTGGCCAGCATCACGCAGAGGGTGATGGCGCCGCGATGCGGCGAGACCGGATCTGACGGGGTCGGTGTGGCCATCTTCAGTCCCGTTGCGTGGTGCCAAAGAGGTCGCCAAACGCGCGAATGTGACCGGTATCGATCTGGATCTCCGTGCTCATGCCCGCGCGCAGCGGCCGAGCGGCATCCCGGGCATCGACCGAAATGCGGACGGGGATTCGCTGCACAACCTTTACCCAGTTCCCCGAGGCATTTTGCGCCGGAATGAGGGCAAACTCCGCGCCGGTCGCAGGACCGATCGCCATGACCCGTCCCTTCAGTTCGTGTTGCGGATAGGTGTCGATCTCGATTTCCACGGGATCCCCGGCCTTGACATAGGTGAGTTCGGTTTCCTTCAGGTTGGCTTCGATCCAGAGGTCGTCGTTGGCGACCAGGCTGAACGCGGGTTGGCCTGCGGTCAGATACTTGCCGACGGGAAGGTTGCTCACGTTGGTGACGATTCCGGCGAGCGGAGCTTTGATGACCGTCTTGGCCAAGTCCCGCTCAGCGGCCGCGAGGGCCGCGAGGGCCGCGGCAAAGCGGGCGTTCTGCGCTTCCGGCTGTTCCGGATCGCCGCCGAGCGAGACGAGCACGGTGGCGGCATCCTGCTGGAGCACGTCCACATGCTTGCGGGCGAATTCCACGGCATGCTGCGCCTTGTCGAGATCGGCTTCGGTCGAAACGTTGCCCGACGCCAGTGTTTCCTGCCGCTTCAGCTCCCGCTCGGCGAACGCGATCTGCACTTTGGCTTCTTCGATTTGGGTCAGTTTCCCGCGGTAGGTGGCGCGCAACGTGGCGAGTTCGGCGCGAACGGTGTCGAGCCGGGCGCGGGCCTGATCGACGGCAATCCGGTAAAGTGAGTCGTCCAGACGGTAGAGCAGTTGTCCGATCTTCACCTCGTCGTTGTCGCGCACCGCCACCTCCACGACGCGGCCGGAGACCTCACTGGTAACGGTGAGCTTGTTGGCGTGGACATAGGCGTTGTCGCTCGTGATGAAGCGCCCTCCGTGCAGGTAAGAATAAAGGCCGATCGCGGCAAGCAGCACCGGCCCTCCAAGGAGAAGCCCGCGGCGCCGGATTCGGCGCCGCGCGTGGTGGGCAGGCGTGGAATGTTCAGCAGTTTTGGTCATATGGATAGAGGTGGGAAGGGAGGGAAAGTAATGTTCACTATGCCGTCACCGGGCGAGACAGGCCCTGGATCACAAGGCCGACCGCCGCGGCCAGATACTCGCGCGGCCGATACTCCGCCGGAAAAGCACGCGAAGCCTGCCGCACGGCGCCAGCGAATATCATGCCCAGAAACAAGTCTGCGTTTATGGCGGACAGCGCCGGGTCAGCGTCGGCTTCGGCGCCTGTGGCGATCCGCATCCGGCGGATCAGTGCGTCGCGCCAAGGCCGCATCGCCGACTCCAGCACTTGCGATGCCCCGACCGGATCGTAATGATGAAGCGCGGCCAGAAATGTCCGGAGCAAAGGCAGCGACTCCAAAAAGACGCGTTGGATTCTTCGCCCTTCATGCATCAGGTCGGCCTGCAAACTCCGGGTTAAGCGAAGTGATACTGGCGCAGCGGTCCCCAAACCTTCCGTTTCAAGGTGGTGACAGGCCACGGCCCGAAGCAGCCCTTGTTTCGACTCAAAATGGCGGAAAAGGGTGACCTCGTTAACCCTCGCCTCCCGGGCAATTTCGCGGGTGGAGGCGCGGCCTATGTCATCGCGCACAAAAACCTTGGTCGCCGCGTGAATGAGACGCGCATGCGTCGCCGTGGGGCCGCGCTCCTCCAGCTGCCGCCTACGGGCAACACGCCGTGGCGGCGCCTGGCGGCGTGGTATCGGCTGATCGGAGGTCGCGTTCATTCTGGGTTGCAGGTCTATTCCTGAACGGAAGAAGTTCCCGTTGCTTGACGCATCTGGGCTACGCTCACCGCATAGTCGCGCTGCGCCTGCGACAGGTTGGAGCGGGCCTCGGTCAAGGCCGATTGCGCTGCCAGAACGTCAAGTTGATTGGCCGTGCCCGCCGATAGACGCGCCTGGGCCAGCCGCAGACTTTCGGCCGCTTCCTCGATAACCTTTTGCGCCGAGTCGAGCAGGTCGGTCGCCTCGGAGATGGACCGGTGGGCGTTGCGCACCTCCAAATCGATGCGCAACGCCAGTTCATCCCGCGCCGCCATCGCTTGCGCGGTCTGCGCCGAAGCCTGCTTGATCCGGGCCTGCGTCGCTCGCCCGTCGAAGATCGACCAGTCCACCTGCGCGCCCACCGTGAAACCGTTCAACGTCTCGCCGAAACTTCCCGCATAGGTTGCTTTTCTCACCTGATAGCCGCCGACCAGGCTCACTTGCGGACGCTTGCCCGCCTTGGCGAATTCAACTTCTTCCTTCGCCGCAGCGATGACACGCTCATCCGCGAGCAGCTCGGGACGGTGGGTGCGCGCGGCCCGAATGGCATCCGCGAGCCCAAAGGAAGTCTGCGGTATGACCAACTGTCCCTGAACATCCAGCTCCGTCTGCTCGTCATCGTTCGGTTCGGCTTTCGCTCCCAGGATCGTGCGGAGCGCATCCTGTCGGGAGCGATAGGCGTTACGCGCCCGAATAAGCGCCGGGCGCGCATTGGCGATGGCGACATTGGCTCTCAATACCTCGAAATCAGACCCCGTCCCAGCCTTGCGGCGCACGCGGGCCTGCTCACATTCCTTTTCCAAAACCCGGATGGCTTCCTCCTGCACTTTGATCAGCTCGCGCGCCAGCAAGACATCATTAAAGCGCTCTTCGACCGCGAAGATCGTTTGATTGATCGCGCCCGTCATGGCGCTTCGCGCCGCCTCGACCCGCTCGCGTGAGCTTCGCACCCGCGCCTCCACGCCGCCGCCCGAATAAAACAATTGCCGGACGACGAGGTTGACCCGCCAAGCGTTGGGATCGGGCAAGGGAACGTCTGGAAAGCCTGGAAAACCCTCAAACTGTCGGGGTTCGGTGTATTCATATGAGGCGCCGACCCCGACGCTCGGCCGCCGCCGCGCACTCGCTTCAAGGAGCACGCCTTCCTGTTGCGACAGCTGCTCACTCACCCGACGCAGTCCGGGACTGTGGTCGAGCGCATAGGCCAGCGCAGCGTCCAAGGTCAGAGGTCGTGGCAGAATCGTTGGCGCAGCGGGCTCCGCGGCATAGGACAGTGCCGTAACAAGCGTCAGCCCCAGCAGAGCCGGGCGGGTGAATCGGAATAGTGAAGGCATGGGAAACATTCTTGGCGAAAGGATGCGCATAAATCGAAATGCTGAATTCTACGGCTTCAAGTGTTGGCGAAACCAGCTTACGGTATCGTCGATGTAGGAGTGGGGCAGAATATGCCCACTCTCAAAGAACTTGAGCTGCTTGGCTGAGCCGGGCACGAGAGCGACCAAGCCGGCCGCCTCTTCGGCTGAAAAGTAGATGTCTTGGCAGGCCATGAGAAACAACAGTGGTTTGCCATCCAGTGCGCGGGCATCGATCTCCGGAGCAATAGCAGCGAAGCGAGCGCGATTAGGGGATAACACAGTGTTCGGTTTGATCATTGGCGGCGCTACACAAATAACGCCAGCCTTGAGGCGGGATTCGACGGCAACCAAGTTGGTCGCAGCGACACCGCCCATGCTGTAACCAAAAACGGCGCTGTGGCTTGAGCTGATTTCGGTTCGCGTCTCTAAATAATCAAGCGCCCGGCGGTAGTCAGCGGTCGTCCGATAAATAAGATCTCTAAACCCGTGCCGCCAGTTGCTCGCGATTGCAGAATTCGCGGAGTCGGCCAAGTCCGCTGGAATCCGGTGTTCGCCGAAGGAGGCGGTATCAAGCATGAAGACCGCGAAGCCATTCTCCAACAACCGAGGCACCAAAGGCCCGGTGGGATTCTCTGCGCTCCACCACGCATCCTTGTTGGTGCCGGCGCCATGCAGAACGAGGATGCACGGGCACGGCGAGCCAATCACTTTGGGCAGAGCAAACCAACCAGCGATCCGTTCTCCGGTGCAGCCGGTAAACACGACTTTTTCGCGCGCGTAGCCGAGCATTAGGCCCTGGTCCACAACCTGGGCGTCGAGAGGGATGGCCGCACTATATTCGAAAGACTGCATCAGGCCGTGAATGGCGTTTTTTCCATTCGGAAAGGCGGACGGATCGTTACGGCAAGCATAGGAGAATGTTGCAGGGAACAGGAAGGGCTCTCTATTGCGAATCGCCGCCACTGTCGCTGTCGGTATCGAACGACACGACAATCACCAGCAGCACCAATATAATGAGAACGGCGATCATGCGGCGGGGACGCGGTCATGCACCTCAGGGCGTTGGCTGCCTGTTTGGTGAAGGGATCGCGCGATAGGTGGGTGCTAGACGTTCGTTTATCCCGGTCATGAGGAAGCCGGTGTCTGATCCGGGTTGCCCTCGACCAGTGCGTGGAGCGCGGCGAGCCGCGGCTCCGGTTCGCTCACCGAAGCGAGCGAAACACAGCGGCCTTGCCCCGCGGTGACGCCAGCCGGAGCCGGTTTATCGGCCAGCGCGGCATCGACGGTGAAGGGAACCGCGAAGTGAACCGTCCAGAGATCGTAGAGATGCCGGCGGGAGCCTGGCAGGCGCACGCCCGTGCCGGTGGGCTTGTCCACCTGTAAGGTAACCGGCAGGTCGTGCTCGCCGGCCCCGAGGGTGGCCGCGACGCCCAGGGGCAGCGCATACACGGCGGCCTGCCCGGTGGCGAGGGTCAGAGAAACGCAATGTTCCGCGTTGAGGCCGAGACCCGCATGAGGGCCGATGCGGAAACGGGCGATACGCCGCCGCGACGCGTAATTCTCCACGAAACAGCAGAGCTGGGTCATCGCACCCGGCCGCACGCAATCCGGATCAAAAAAAACGGTGGCAGCCACATCGCGGCAAGTGCTGTGGATATCGAAGCCTAGCGCGCCGGTGAGCACGGCGTGCGAACGCGGCAGCGCGGCATGGTGCCGGAATCGCTCGATGATGCACCACGCCGCCCAAAGCGCGGTCCCCCCGAAAAGCAGCGCGCCAAGACCGGCCCAGAGGCGGAAATTTTCCCGCCAGAGCAGCAGAACGGTGCCGGCGAAGGAAAACGCGCAGAAAATCGCGATGAAAAATGCAAACGGACCGCCCCGGTGCTTCGGCCCAAGGTCAGAAGCGGCATCGGGCGGCTCAGGCGTAATGACGAAATGTGTTTTCATGACTGCGGTAAACGAGGGATTAAAGCGGCCGGTGGCGGAGGTATCCCGTGCGTGCCGCCTGCAACAAGCCGAGGAGGACGAGCGATTTCACCACCGCGCCGGACATAAGGGCGCTCGGGTCGGCATAACCCAGTGCGCCATGCACCAGGACAAAAGCGAGCACCCCGGTTACCGCGGCCCGAAATGGCGCATGCCGGGCCCACAGCCACAGCATCACCAGCACTGCGGCCAGAGTGAGCGCGGCGGTAAAGGGGATGACCGGATGCAAGCCCCGGTGCGGGTCACCCCCGAGCACGGCATTATTTACCCAGGCGAAGAGCGGATGGAGCGCGGTCAGCATCTGGACAAAGCCGGCGACGAGCAGCCAGTCGCGGCCCGACAGAAGCCGTTGTTCGTGGACCGCGCGATTCTGCGCCGCACGGAGTCGATGAAAGACGTCGGGAGGGATCATGACGATTGGGGGTCAGGTTGAAGGCGCGGGGCGTTTCCGGGCAAAGTATTCGCCGCCGTGTGGAGGCAGGCGCAGATCCGGACGAAGGCGGCGACGTCGGAGGGGTCCAGCGGGCGGACCAAGTCGGCGGCGATTCTGAGATAACGCGCCGCCGCTTCGCTGATAACCCTTCGCCCGCTTGGTGTCAGCTTCACCAGAATTGTCCGCCGGTCTTGAGTGTTGCGGACCCGCTTGATCCGCCCGGAGCGCTCAAGACCATCGAGCACCTTGGTCATCGACGCGCGTGTGACACCGGCATGCACCGCAAGTTGAGATGCGGTGGAGGGTCTTGGGTCGTTGGCCGAGAGCACGACCAGCACGATGAACTTGTGATCGGTCAAACCCTCCGGGCCGAAAACCCGCATGAATCCCTCGTGCAATGCGCGGGCGGAGGCGGTGAAGCGCAGCAACAGATCACCGGATGCTGGATTGGCCGGCACATGGCGGTGGGCTTTGCGCAAGCAAACGGGCAATAACTTTCTCCAGTCAGCCCCGTCGGTAGAGGGGTTGAGCAGCGAAACTGGAGGTGCTTTTGCCATGGTTGCGATCTGGTTAGAAGCGGTGGGAAGACACCGCATCCGGCATCGGGACGGAAATCATTTTGTTGCCGGGTTGAGGACTGCGGTGTGCTGCCAGCCACCGCCGAGGGCGGCATAGAGCGAGATCAGGTTGGCGAGGCGGGCCAGACGGGCATCGATGAGGGATTGCTGGGCGCCGAACAGTTCCTGCTGGGCAAGCAGCACGCTCAGGAATCCGTCCACGCCGGCGTCAAAGCGCTGTTGGGTGAGATCGTAGCGGCGCTGGGCGGCGGTCACCCGGTCTTCCTGAGCCGCAATCTGGGTATCGATAAGACTGCGGACGGCGAGTGCATCCGCAACCTCACGGAAGGCGGTCTGGATCGCCTTTTCGTAGTTGGCGATTTCGATGCGTTGCTCGATCCAGGCGACATCGAGCTGCGCCTTGTTGCGACCGGCGGCGAAGATCGGCAGGGTGATCGACGGAGCAAAGCGCCACATGCCCGAGCCTTTGTCGAAAAGGCCGGCCAACTCGGCGCTGGCGGTGCCACCGAAGGCGGTGAGCTTGACCGAGGGGAAAAACGCGGCGCGGGCGATGCCGATATTGGCATTGGCCGCCTGCAGCAGGTGTTCCGCGGCGCGGACGTCGGGCCGGCGGGTCAACAGATCGGCGGGCAGTCCCGCCGGGAGATCCTCGATCAGCTTTTCGGTGGCGAGCGAGCCGGCGGGCGGCAGATCGGCGGGGAGCGGGGCGCCGATAAGCAGCGCCAGCGCGTTTTCCGCGCGCGCGCGCTGTTGGGCCAGGGCCGTCACACTGGCGCGAACGGAGGCACGTTGCGCCTCGGCCGTGCGGAGATCGAGTTCGGAATTCACGCCGGCCTCGTAAGTCTGTCGGCTCAACTCGAAGGAACGCTCCGCCGCGCCGAGTGTTTGCCGCGCCAGCGCGAGCTGCTCGTCGTTTGCCAGCAGCGCAAGGTATTGGCGGGCGACAGCCGAGATGAGGCTGATCTGCGCGCTCAGGCGGGCCTCGTCGGTGGCGAGGTATTGCTGCAGCACCTGGTCGCGCAGGCTGGCGACCCGGCCGAAGAAATCGATTTCGTAGGAGGGAATCTCCACGCCCACGCTGTAGCTCGAGGTCGTGATGGGGCGGCCGGTGGAATTCAGATCGCCGGGCGTGCGCTGACGGGAGCCATCGCCGGTGGCGTTGAGGCTTGGGATCAGGGCCGTGCGCTGGATGTTGTAGATGGCGCGCACGCGCTCGACGTTGAGCGCGGCCACGCGGAGGTCGCGATTATTCTCCAGAGCGAGCAGGATGAGATGCTGCAGGCGGACATCGCCGAAGAACTGCTGCCAGGCGAGGTCGGCAGCCGGCGGCGTCGCCTGATTACTGGCCGCCTCGGGCGGCACCGGATAGGCGGGCGCGACGGGAGCCGCCGGGCGTTCATAGCGAGGCGCAAGCGAGCAGCTGGCCAGCAAGGCGGATGCCGATGCCGCCAAGAGGGAGCGGAAAGCGGGACGCATGGAGGACGTGGCAGGGGTCATAGCTCCTCCTTGGCGGGTCGGGTGTTGGGAGTCTCCAGCGGCTTCACCTTGAAGAGCCGCGTGACCACGACGTAGAAGACCGGGATGAGGAAAATGGCGAGGACGGTGGCCGTGATCATCCCGCCAAGCACACCCGTGCCGATGGAGTTCTGGCTGCCGGAGCCGGCACCGCGGGCCATGGCGAGCGGCAGCACGCCGAGGCCGAAGGCCAGCGAAGTCATCACGATGGGCCGCAGTCGCTGCCGGCACGCGAGCAGGGTCGCATCGAACAGGCTCATGCCCCGGTTGTAGCCGTCACGCGCGAACTCGACGATCAGGATGGCGTTCTTGGCGGAGAGGCCGACGACGGTGAGCAGCCCAACCTGGAAGTAGACATCGTTTGTCAGCCCGCGCAGGAAAACGGCGAGCACCGCGCCGAGAATGCCGATGGGCACGACGAGCATGACCGCAAACGGCACCGCCCAGCTCTCATAGAGCGCGGCGAGACAAAGAAAGACTACGACCAACGAAATGGCGTAAAGTGCGGGAGCCTGGGCTCCCGACTGCTTCTCTTCGTAGGAAAGTCCGGTCCAAGCGAGGTCGAATCCCCGCGGGAGCTTGCGCGTGATCTCTTCCATCGCGGTCATGGCTTCGCCTGAACTGTGGCCGGGGGCGGCCTGGCCTTGGATGGTGATCGACGGAAGTCCGTTGAAGCGCGTGAGCAGGGGGGAGCCAAAGGTCCAGTGGCCGCCCACGAACGCCCCGAGCGGGACGGATTCGCCCGCGAGGTTGGGCACATACCAGCGGGCCAAATCCTCCGGGTTCATGCGAAAGGGCGCGTCGGCCTGCATGTAGATTCGCTTGACGCGCCCGCGATGGCTGAAATCTCCGATGTAGGCGGAGCCCCAGGTGGCGGCCAAGGTCTGGTTGACCAGGCCGAGGGGCACGCCCAAGGCGCTGGCTTTCCCCTCGTCAATATCGAGCCGGTATTGGGCCACGTCGTCGAAGCCCGTGGGCCGGGCACCGATGATGTGCGGATCGGTGTTGGCGAGACCGAGGAGCTGGCCGCGGGCCAGCATCAGCGCCTCGTGGCCTTGGGCCGAGCGGTCGATCAGCTGGTATTCAAAACCGTTGGCCGTGCCGAGCTCGATGATGGCTGGCGGCGGAAAGGCGAACACCAGACCCTCTTTCAACTGGGAGAAATAGCCCATGGCGCGGCCTGCGACGGCGCCGATGCTCAACTGCGGCGACTGTCGTTCTTCCCGGTCCTTGAGCTTGACGAACCCCAGTCCGGCGTTTTGCCCGCGACCGCCGAAACTGAAACCGGCGACGGCGAAGACCGACTTCACCGCGTCCTTTTCCTGGGTCAGGAAGTAGTCCGTGACCTGCTGGAGCACCGCGCTGGTCTGCTCCTGGGTGGAGCCGGCGGGCAGCTGCACCTGCATCAGCAGCACACCCTGATCCTCGTCCGGCAGGAAGGACGAGGGGATGCGCAGGTAAACTACCCCAAAAACCACCAGGATTGCGGCATAAACCGCCAGCGAACGGCCCCACCGACGGACCGACCGCTCCACTCCAGCGACGTAGGAATCCGTCGTCCGACCGAAGGCCCGGTTGAACCAGCCGAAGAAACCGCGCTTCTCGGCGTGGTGGCCCTTGGGGATGGGTTCAAGCAGCGAGGCGCAAAGCGCGGGCGTCAGGGTGAGCGCGACGAAGACCGACAGCGCCATGGCGGAAACGATCGTGATGGAGAACTGGCGGTAGATGATGCCGGTTGCGCCCCCGAAGAAAGCCATCGGGATGAAGACTGCGGACAGCACCAGGCCGATGCCCACGAGCGCTCCGGTGATCTGGTCCATGGATTTGCGGGTGGCCTCCTTGGGGGACAGGCCCTCCTCGGCCATGACGCGCTCGACGTTTTCGACCACGACGATCGCGTCATCCACCAGCAGGCCGATCGCCAGCACGAGGCCGAACATCGTGAGGGTGTTGATCGTGAAGCCGAAGGCCGCCATGCTGGCGAATGTGCCCAGGAGCACGACCGGAACCGCAATGGACGGGATGAGCGTCGCCCGGAGATTCTGCAGGAACAGATACATCACGAGGAACACGAGGATGATCGCCTCGACGAGCGTCTTGACGACCTCCTCGATCGAGAGGCGCACGAACGGCGAGGTGTCGTAGGCCGCGGTGTATTTCATGCCGACGGGGAAATAACTCTCCTGCGAGGCGAGAAACGCGTTGAGCTGCTTGACCGTGGCCAGGGCGTTGGCCCCGACCGTCGGCCGGACCGCCAGACCGGACGAGCTGTGGCCGTTGTAGAATGCGTCGATGGCGTAGTTCTCGCCGCCGAGCACGATGTGGGCGACATCGCCAAGGCGCACCGCGCCGCCGTCGGGATTGGTGCGCAGAAGCACGTTGGCGAACTCCTCGGGGCTTTGGAGGCGGCTGCGCGCGGTGATGGTCGCATTGAGTCGCTGGCCGGACACCGCCGGGCTGCCGCCAAACTGGCCGGCGGACACCTGGGCGTTTTGCGCGGAGAGCGCCGCGCTGATGTCGGCGACGGTGATGCCGTAGTTGGTCATCTGATCGGGGTTGAGCCAGAGGCGCATCGCATACTGGCTGCCGAAGACGACCGTCTCGCCGACGCCCGGAATCCGGCTGATCGGCTCCTTGAGATTCGAGTTGATGAAGTCCGAAATGTCGTCGCGCGTCAGGGACTTCGTTTCGGAATAGAACGAATAAACGATCAGGAAGTTGCGGACCGATTTCTGCACCTTCACGCCCAAACTCTGCACCTCCGGCGGCAGCAGCGGGATCGCGAGTTGGAGCTTGTTTTGCACCTGGACTTGGGCGATGTCCGGATCGGTTCCCGAGCGGAACGTGATTGTGATGGTGACGTTGCCGTCGGAATCGCTCGTGGTCTGCATGTAGAGCACGTTGTCAATGCCGGTGAGATTCTGCTCGATGACCTGGGCGACGGTGTTCTCGACGGTATCGGCGGAGGCTCCCGGGTAGGTGGCGGAGATCGCCACTTGGGGCGGGGCGATATTGGGATACTGCGCGACGGGGAGCGAACGAATGGCAAGGAGGCCCGCACCTACGAAGAGGAGGGAGAGCACCCAGGCAAACACTGGACGGTCGATGAAAAATCTGGCCATGGAAAAGGGGTCGGACGGGTCGCCTGCGGCGAACCGCGCGTTGGGTGAGGTTTTAGCGGGCCGACGCGGCTGGCGTGGCTTTGGGCTGGAATGGAACAGGCTTCACGGGCGCGCCCGGACGGATGCGCTGGAGATTGGTGACGATGACTTGCTCGCCCGGCTGCAACCCGGACTCGATGACCCAGGAATCGCGATAGGTGCGCCCGGTCTTGAGCACGCGCAATTCCGCCGTGGCGTCGGCGGCGACGACGTAAGCGGTCGGATCCCCGCGGTAGTTGCGCGTGACGCCTTGCTGGGGAGCAAGCAGCGCCTGGGTATTGACACCCTCTTCATAACGAGCGCGGACGAAAGTGCCGGGGAGCAGCTCCCCCTTGGGATTGGGAAACAGGGCGCGCAGCGTCACGGAGCCGGTCCCGCGGTCGACCGTGATGTCCGCGAATTCCAAGCGACCCGGGACGGGATACTCGGTGCCGTCCTCGAGGATGAGGGTCACCACCGGCTGGCCCTCTTGATTGCGCGTCATCCGGCCGCTCTCGAATTCACGCCGCAGGCGGGCGACTTCCGAACTCGGTTGGACTAGGTTGACATAGATGGGGTCGGTTTGCTGAACGGTGGCGAGCAAGGTCGCCTGTGCCGCCTGCACATACGCGCCCTCCGTGACCTCGGCCAAGCCGATGCGACCGTCGATGGGGGAAGCAACCTTGGTGTAGCCCAAGTTAATCTCTGCCGTCAGGACTGCCGCCTTGGCGGACGCCACCTCGGCTTCGGCGATTCCGGCCGCGGCCAATGCGTCATCATATTGCTGCTTGCTGACCGCGTTGCTGGCCACGAGCGGCCGGAACCGCTCCGCCTGAACCTTGACGGACGTGAGGTTGGCCTCGGCGCGGGCCTGGGCGGCGCGGGCGCTCGCGAGCGCGGCCTCGTAAGGCGCCGGATCGATCTCAAAAAGGATCTCCCCCTCCTTGACCTCGGCACCCTCGGTGAAAAGCCGCCGGAGGACGATGCCATTGACGCGCGCGCGCACTTGGGCGATGCGACGCGCAGCGGTGCGTCCGGGGAGTTCACGCGTGAACGCAACGGGGGCGGTGGTGGCCGTGACAACATCGACCGCGAGGGCAGCGGGCTGGGGCGCGGACGTATTTTTCTTGCCGCAACCGGCAAGCACGAAAGCCAGGAGGACGACCAACGCACCAAGGCAGGACTGCCGGTGGAGAAAACGGCGAGGAAGGGAGAGAGACATGGAGGGAAACGGGTTCATGAAGCTGAAGCAGGGACGTGAGCGGAAGCCTCGCGAAGACGTGCGCAGGCAAGGTCGAGGGTGGCGACGTCGTGTGGATCAAGCACGGACATCACTCCCGTGATGCAGTTGAGATAGTGAGAGCGCGTGTCCGCAAAAGCCCGCCGGCCGGCGGCGGTAATTCTTAACGCCAGGACACGCCGATCCTTTAGCGAACGTTTTCGCGTAACCAATCCGGAGATTTCCAACCGGCCGAGCGTTGCAACAACTACTGGTGGTGATAACGAAAGCTCACGCGCCAATGCCTGCGAATTGGCCGGCAGCAATTCATGCTGATCCAGGCAGGCTAGGATGCCAAAACCCGATTCCGTGAGACTGTTTGGGGCTATCTCGCGGCGCAACGCCCGTTGGAGCGAATGGCAGGCCTGCAGCAGGCCAAGCAAAGCATGACACTTCAGTTCGACCTCTGGTGACTGCTCGCCTGCTTTTGCAAGCATGGCGTCGCGTGTCGGACCACAGCACAATGAATGGGACATTCGGAAACACTACCGGATTCCATGTCTGCTGGGTGTGACTTTGTTGTTCACAGTCTGATAGCTTTCGATTATCAGAGTCGCATTTACACAGAACAGTGTTCGAGGAGCCTTCAGCGCCAAAACCATGAATCGGAGGATAATACCTTGCGATACAACGGAAACGGCGTTTGCGTGAACCACCGGTCAGTGCAAAGAAATGGAATAGGCCAGTCGCAGTGTTTCGGAGCCGGGGTTGTTGTCCCGGTTAAGACCTCCATTGGAAACATGGCCGAAGCTCAGGCCCAGCCAATGCTCGTGGTAGATTCTGGTTGAGAGTTCGAGATTGGAAAAAAATTCTACCGTGTGGCCGAGATCTCGCGCACTGCGATGGCGGCGGTAGTAACCGGGGCCGGAGCTGACCGCCACGCGCCAGCGCGGCGACAATGTGAAGTAATAGAGCAGCCCTGCCCCTACATAGGTGCCGCCATCGGTGGCCCAGCCATACAGAACGTAGGGATGAATGCCGTGAAGGTTTTCCTTGAAGCGGTATTCCGCCCCAAATACAGGAACTTTACGGGCGGAGAGTATCTCGGCGGAGCCGCCAGTCATGACGAGGTAGTCCTGGTCCGCAGACGCTGCCGTCCTCAACGGCAAAACGAGGAGGACCGAGATCATCACGAGCAGACCTGCTGCACTTGGACACCTGCGGATGACCCGTGCATCGTGCGCCAAGCCCTGATTCGGTGGAAACCACATCTCTGAACAAGATAGCTATTTTCGACTGGTGGTGTGCTATTTTGAGGTTTGCACACTGATAGCTCTCGGTTATCGGATTCATGTGGAATTGCGGCATCTGAGATATTTTGTGGCCGTGGCAGAGGCGCTGAATTTCCGGCGCGCCGCCGGGAAACTTCGCGTCTCCCAGCCTGCCTTGAGCAAGCAAATCAAGGATTTGGAGGAGCAGTTGGGAGCACAACTGTTGAACCGAAATACCGGAGGAGTGGCGCTAACCAATGCGGGGACGGTCCTGCTGGAGGAGGCAAAGGATATTCTGGAACGGGTGGAAATGGCTGCCATGGCGGTCCGCGACGCCGAGGCCGGCCGCGGAGGACGCCTGACGATCGGCAGTCTGGGCGCGATCTCGGCGAGTTTTCTACCCGCCTCTCTTGCCGCTTTCCGGACAAAGTTCCCGCGCGTGGAGGTGGACTTGCACGAAGCGTCGATGCCGGATCAAATCGCGGGGCTCAACGCGGGAACCATACAACTGGGCTTTGCGATTGCTCAGGGCGTCTCCATTCCGGCTAACTTCGCCACAGTCGAGGTCTTGGTCTCACGATTGGCTGTGGCGATTGGGCGGGAACATCGCTTCGCGCGGAGGCCGTCGGTGTCGCTGGCAGAACTGGCGGACGAACCCTTTTTGTGCATCGGTGACACCGGGCATCACGACCTTCATCAAAAATTCGTAGAGTCCATTTTCGCAGCGCGAGGCATCAGGCACCGACCCATCAAGCGCGTGAATGGCTATGAGGCTCTCGTGGCGCTCGTGGCCGGCGGTCACGGCGTCTCCATGCTCCTGCCGCTCAATTTGGCGCGAGGCAAGGACGCGATCCTCTTCCGCCGCGTCCAAGATGCAGGTGACGACATGGTCGTGCGGCTTTTGGCCGTTTGGCGCAAACCCAGTGGTTCGCTGTTGGCCCGACAATTTGTGGACGTTTTGCGCAGCCTGCGCACCCCCGCTGGCCAGCTAACACCCACCGCTTAACTTTCCAATACCACCTCCTTGCGCGAGGAAAGCTTGCAGAATAGGACACCCCCGCTTTTCGAACTTCGCGACGGCTAGTCCATGCAGATGCGCCTGCGGCGATCGTGTCGGCTGCTTCACAAAATCTGTTTCGCCGGCGTGCGATCCGGCAGGGCGCGCTGCTCGCGGGCACGCTCCAGCGCCGCGGCCAAATCCTCCTTCTTGATCGGTTTGCTGATATAATCGTCCATGCCGTGAATCAGGCAGTCCTCGCGGTCGCCTTGCATCGCGCTGGCGGTGAGCGCGATGATCCACGGGCGTTGCGCGGCTTCGGGGAATTCCTGGTGCAAACGGCGCGCCGCTTCGTGGCCGTCCATCTCGGGCATCTGGACATCCATGAACACGATGTCGTAGCGCTGGCGTTGCACCGCCTGCACCGCCTCAAGGCCGTTGCCGGCCACGTCCGCCCGGTAGCCCAGCTTGGCGAGTTGGAGCAGCGCGACTTTCTGGTTCACCAGATTGTCCTCCACCACCAGCACGCGCTCGCGCCTTTGGGCTTCCCGGTCGGGGAGGCCGGGACGGGGGGGCGCGGGCACGGTCGGGTCATTGGGGGTGGGGCTGGCGCGCAGCAGCCCAACAAGCACCCGGGAGATGATGGAAGGTTTGACCGGCTTGGTCAGCGTGGCGGCAAACTGGTTGGGAGGAGCCGCCACATCCCCGCCGAGTGAGGAAAGCAGGACCAGCGGCAGATTGATCCCGCCGGGCCGGGAGCGGATCTCGGCGGCGAGCATAACGCCGTCCATCTCCGGCATGTGCATGTCGAGGATGCCGACATCGAACATTTCCCCCCGCCCGATCCAGCCCAGGGCCTCGGGGCCGGAAGCAGCGGTGCGCGGCAGCATGCCCAGGGAATGCGTGACGGTGGCGAGGATGCGGCGGCTCGTGGCATTGTCGTCGACGATCAGCACCCGCTTGCCGGCGAGTTGCGGGGCGTCGCCGGCGAGATAAAGGCGGGGGCGGCTCGGCTCGCTGGCGACGCGGATCGTGAAGCTGAAGGTCGAGCCGCGGCCGGGTTCGCTCTCGACCCACATGCGGCCTCCCATGATTTCGCTGAGGCGCTGGCTGATCGCCAGCCCGAGACCGGTGCCGCCGTATTTACGGGTCGTCGAACTGTCCACCTGGCTGAACGACTGGAAGAGCCGGCCCTGGGCCTCCATGGGGATGCCGATGCCCGAGTCGCGCACGGCGAAATGCAGCGTCACCTCCGGTGGCACGACCGGCACCGGCGGCTGGCTGCCGCCGACCGTCTCGCTGGCCAGCCCGACGCTGAGCACCACCTCGCCGTGCTCGGTGAACTTGAGGGCGTTGCCGGTAAGGTTGACCAGGATCTGCCGCAAGCGGGTCGGGTCGCCGCGAACCGCCACCGGCACGCCCTCGCCGATTTCGTAAAGCAGGTCGATGTGCTTCTCGGCGGCCTTGACCGCCAGGAGATCAAGCACGCTCTCGATGCAGTCGTGCAGGCTGAACGAGACCCGCTCAAGCTCGATCCGGCCCGACTCGATCTTGGAGAAATCGAGGATGTCGTTGATGACCGTGAGCAGCGCGTCGCCGCTGACGCGGATGGTGTCCACGTAATCGCGCTGCTCGGGGGTCAAGGGGGTATCGAGGAGCAGGCTGGTCATGCCGATGACGCCGTTCATCGGCGTGCGGATCTCATGGCTCATGACCGCGAGGAACTGGCTCTTGGCCAGGTTGGCCTGTTCCGCGTTTCTCCGGGCATCCACCAGCTCCGCTTCGGCGCGCTTGCGCTCCGTGATATCCACCATGGCCACCAACTCCTGGGTGTCGCCGCTGGGATCGGGGAAATGGCGCATGGCCATTTCGGCCCAGCAGATCGTGCCGTCCGGATGCACAAAGCGGGTTTCCTGGGAAAAGCGGTCGATCTCGCCGCGTTGCAACCGGGCGATCAACTCCTGTTTGCGGGGCAGATCATCCGGGTGGGTGACCTGCCAGAAGATGTGCGGGATGTGCGATTGCGCGGCCGGCACGCTGGTGATGCGTTCGTGCGCCGGGTTCACGATACGCGAGGTCCAGTCGCCACGCCGCATCCATGATACACCCACGGGCAGCGACTCGAAGATGAAGCGCCAACGCGCCTCCGCGCGGGTCAGCTCGTCCTGCATGCGCCGGCGTTCGGTCACATCGGCGCCGATGCCCATGAAGCCGACGACCGCGCCCGCCTCATCGCGGAGCGGCTGGATCTCCACGTCCAGCCAGACCGTGCCACCGTCCTTTTTATGGCATAACAGGGTCTGCCGCAGACCCTCGGCGCGCAATGCCGTCTCTTCGATCTCCGCAGCGACCCCGCGATCCGTCTGCGCGCCAAACAATAGATCCTGCGGCTTCCGGCCGACCACTTCGCCCAAGGCATAGCCGGTGATGCGGACGAAGCCTTCATTCACCCATTCAATACGCTGGGTGGCATCCGTCACGATGACGGAATCACTGGTGTGCCTGGCGACCATCGCCAGCCGCCGCGACGCTGCCGCCGCCCTCCGTAGGTCGGCGGTCAAATGCTCCGCCATGGTTACGGCACGCGCCTTGGACAAGTAGAGGGACTGCACCAGCCCGGCCACCGCCACACTCACCGCCACGCCTCCCACCAAGAGTCCCCAAGAAATCCAACGTTCCAGTCCGTTCTCGAACTCCGGCTGCGCGCTGAGAGCGAGCGTCCATTGCCGGCCATAAGCCTCCATCGGTATCATGCGCTGCCAGGACCGTCTGGCGAAGAAATTCATGCCGGTTGCGCGCGTGCGGTCGCCGGCAAGATCAGGGCTATCATCGTAGAGCAGCGCCGGGGCGGCGCCTTCCGCGCTTTCGTAAATCTTGAAGCCCGCCTGGTGCTCTAACGCGGCCCGCATCCCCTGGGCCAACCGGTCGATGCCGATGGCAGCCGTCACCCACCCGCTGACCCGGCGTTCAGTCGAAACGGTCGGCCTCCATTCGTAGACCGGCAGCAACAGCGCCACAGCCACGCTCGCCGGCTCGCCTGGGACCAGGGATCGGCGCGGCGACAGCACCGCGTGTCCGGTGCGCGCCGATTCCTCCAAGGCCGCGTTGGCCCGGCCGGCAGCCATGATGTCGAGTCCGATAATTTGGGCTTCCACGCTGGCGGGTTCGAAATAAGCCACCACCGCCATGTCCGGATGCTCCCCGCCCGTTTTGAGCGCGAAATCCGGCAGGCCGTCTGCGCGCACCCGGTGCAAAAAGTCGTCGGTTTCCGCGCGCGGCACCCGGGCAATGAAGCCGAACCCGAGCACCCCTGGCAAATCGGTGATCTTGGTCGCGGCCCCGAACCGCCGCCATTCGTCCCGATTGACCCGCCCATTGGCCGCCTGGAGGCCGGTGGCCCCACGCAGCGACACCTCGATGATTTCGAGTCGCGCGGTCAGGGCTGCTTCCGCGCGCCGGCACAACTGATCAAAACGTCGCTCGTCCGATCGCCCAACAGCCCGATGCGCAAACCAAGCGGCGGCAAACGACAGCAGACACCCCAGCCCGAAAACGGCGACCGGCCAAACGTCCAAAGCGCGGCGCGGTGGAGCCGAAGAAACCGAGACGGGGTTCATGCTTTAGATCATCGGACCCCATCCCCTTATATTCAATTTTAATAGCGCTACGGCAGGTCCGTAACCTGGATGCTTCACCCCAACCAAGGCCAAGTCACGGCGCTGCGTGCCCCTCTTGGCGGAGGGGATTTCGATCGAATCCTTTATCAAGAGGAGCGCCCGTTGCCTCGGGCGGGGCCGCCCAGGCGCCGAGGCATCCATTGCGTGCGGGGCATAGTCATGATCGCGGCCGGAGCCATCTGGTTTCCCAGCAGCGCGGCCATCGTGTTCATGGCCGGTTCGATGTGCAGGAAGAACTTTTTGTAGCCGGCGCAGAGGTAGTTGAGGCCTTCCTCGCCGTCGGGAGTGCGGATGAAACGGTGCTTCGGGCACTCGCCGTGGCAGGCGAACCGCACCGGGCATTCGCGGCAGTAGCGCGGCAGCGTCGCCGACTTCGCGCGGCCGAACGCGGCCTGTGGCGCCGAGTCCACCATCTCCGCCAGGCTGGCGTTGAGCAGGTTGCCCAGCCGGTAGTGCGGATAGACGTAATGGTCGCAACTGAAGACATCGCCGTTGTGCTCCACGGCCAGGCCGCGGCCGCAGTTCTCGTTGAACACGCAGATGCCGGAGGGTTGCCCCGTCCAGTTGGCCAGGGCGGCGTCGAACTGCTGCACGAACACCTTGCCCACATCGTGCTGCACCCACTCGTCGAAGATCTGGTTGAGGAAATTGCCGAAATCCGCCGGGCGGACGCTCCAAGGCGTGACGTGGTGATCCAGGTCCGTCACATCGGCATGATCCGGCGGCGGGGCGAGCCAGAGGCCGGAGGCGGCGGTGGCCGCCGGCGCGGGCCGCTCGACGATCGGGATGAACTGGAGGTAGCCCGAGCCGATTTTCTTGAGGAACCGGTAGACCTCGAGCGGCTGGACGGAATTCTTCCGATGCACCGTGGTCAGCGTGTTGAACTCGACGCGATGCTTCTTGAGCACTTCCAGGCCCGCCATCACGCGGTCGAAGGTCGGTTCGCCGCCGCGGCCCACGCGGTAGGCGTCGTGCAACTGCCGCGGACCATCCACGCTGAGGCCGACGAGAAACCGGTTCGCCGCGAGGAACTCGCCCCACTCGTCATCCAGCAGCGTGCCGTTGGTCTGGATGGCATTCTCGATGGTCTTGCCGCCGGCGTAACGTTGCTGCAAGGCCACGGCCTCGCGGAAAAATGGGACGCCCAGCAGCGTGGGTTCCCCGCCCTGCCAGGCGAAGCTGACGGTCGGGCCGGGCTGGGCGGCGATGTAGTCGCGGACGTAGGTTTCGAGCACCTCGGGCGTCATCCGCAGGTTGTGCTTCTCGGGATAGAGGTGGGCCTTTTCCAGATAGTAGCAGTAGGAACAGGCGAGATTGCACAACGACCCGATCGGCTTCGTCATGAGATGAAACGGGGCGTGCGCGGGCTTTGGCCCTGGCGCCGGGGAGGGGGTGTGGCTCTGCGTGGACATGGTGAGGAGGTCAAAGCGTGCACAGACTAGACACAAGGAGGAAGCCTGATTATCGGAGCCGGCGGTGGCGAATGACCCGTCATACGGCTGCTGGAGCGCCACAGGCACGCCGTGCCGGTGCCTTCGGCTTCTTCGGCAGCCCCTATCATGGGCGCGATTTGAGCGGGTGCCCGCCACTCATCAATGCCTATTCACCGGCGCAGACGGCGCAAAGCGCGGTCGTGGACGCACTGGTGGAGCGCATTCCGTTCGCCGGGCGCAGTCCGATCGTGCTCCGGCGGAGGCAGGGTCAGCAACCGGACGCGCCGGAGCCGGGCGTTTCCCGATGAGCCGGTCCGGCCTTCGCACGGGCCTCGTGAGACGGACAGTCTTCGAATTGTCCGCCAGTGGCCGCCGGCGAAAACGGATCACCCTGGCCACCGGCCGGGCGACCTCGTGCGCAGGTCCGCTACTTACCATTAGGTAAGTTCGGCTTGACCTCAACCCCCGGTTTCACAGCTTGGCGGTCATTGAAACGGAAACCGGCAGTTGATACCAGGGGCGAAATCCTCGCGATGGCCGAAAAGTGCTTCGCCGCGACGGGGTTTGGCGGCACTTCCATCAACGAAGTGGCGGCAGCCACGCGTTACACCAAACCGGTGCTCTACTATCACTTCGGCAGCAAGGCGGGATTGTTCAACGCCCTGCTCGAACAGGCGTATGACCAGTGCTTCGCCATCGTCGTGGCCGCCGTCGGAAAATCCGAGCGGTTGGAGGATCAGTTGGTGAACATCCTGGCGGGGCTGTTCGATTTCCTCCGGGATCGTCAAGACATCGTCCGCCTGGCGTTCGCGGCTGCGTTTGCCGCTCCGAAAGAGCTGCCCAAGGCATTGCGGCACGGCAAGCGGCGCAAACGCAATTTCCGGTTCATGCAAAACCTCATCGAGGCCGGTCTCAAACGCGGCGAACTGAACCCGGCCTTCAGCGTCCACGGACTCACCTGCGGGATTTACGGCGCGTTGTGCTTTTACCTGATGGCGAGCGCGCTCTTCTCCGAAATGAAACCGAACCGCAAGACTGCCAATGAGATTGTGGCGCTGTATCTGCACGGAGCGAGCAAACGATGAGAGAGTCCGACAAATCTTCCGCCGTCCAACGACCCGTCGTGCGACGTCCGTGGCGGCGCTGGTTCGCCGGCGGCGGCGGTCCCCTGGCCTTGGTGGTTTTGCTTATCCAGACGGGTGGTTGCCAGCCGAGCGCAGCGTCACCAGCGGCCAAAACGACGGACTCAGCGGGAAGCCCGAAGCTCGCGTCGACCCATGTCCGCATGACGAATGCGACGGAGCGTCTGATGCCGCGTTATCTGCGAGTGACCGGTCAGCTCCAAGGAATGCAGGACGCCCAAGTGGCGGCAGACACGGCGGGCAAGGTGACCGAAACACCAGTCGAACGCGGATCGTTGGTCAAAGCGGGTGACGTTTTGGTGAAAGTGGACGGGCGGATGGCGGAAATTTCGCTGCGCGAGGCGGAAGCATCCGTGGCCTTGGCGCAGGCGAAACTTATTCTGGCTACGAACGAGGCCGAGCGCAACGCGCCCCTGGTAAAGACCAAGGCGATTGCGGACGCAGACTTCAGGAAACTCGAAGCGGACCAAGCCGCCCGCGAGGCGGAGCTCGCCGCCGCCGCGGCCCGCCGGGACCTCGTCCTCAAGACCCTCGGCGATTCAGTCATTCGTGCGCCATTCGACGGCCTGGTGGTCGAGCGATACGTGCAACCCGGCGAGTATGTGAGAGCCGACACGCGCATCGCGCGAGTCGTGGAAGTGGCGCGGTTGCGGCTGGTGTTGAATGTGCCTGAAACCGCGGTCGGCAGCGTGCGGGAGGGGCAACCGGTCGAGTTCACCACGGCGGCATTTGCCGATGACCCTTTCACCGGCATCATCAGGTTCATCGGCGGCGCAGTGCGCGAATCGGCGCGCGACCTCATTGTCGAAGCGGAGGTGCAGAATGCAGATGGCCGCCTCAAACCCGGCCTCTTCGCCGATGCGCGGGTGCGCTTGGGCGAAACCCCGGCCGTCGCGCTTCCGGTCGAAGCGTTGCGCATCGAAGGAACCCGCCGGAGTGTTTTTTTGGTCGAGAACGGCGTGGTCGCCGAGCGGCTCGTGGAAGTTGGCGAAGCGCGCGACGGCTGGATCGAGGTGCGGCGCGGCTTGAAGGCAGGCGAAGCGGTGGTGCTCTCCCCGGGACGCGAAGTGGCCGACGGCGTGCCGGCGAAAGTGATGCAGCCCTGACCGGCGAATCCCATGCAATGGCTTGCTGAAATTTCCGTTCGTCGGCCCGTGTTGGCGAGTGTTATCGTGCTGCTGTTCGTCGTCGTCGGAGTGATGGGCTACCTGAAGATCCAGGTGGACCGCTTCCCGAAGATCGACTTTCCCACGGTGGCCATCACGACCCGGCTGCCGGGCGCGACGCCCAAGGAGATCGAAACGGAAATCACCGACCTGCTCGAGGAGGCGGTGAACACCGTCAGCGGCATTGACGAGATGCGTTCGGTCTCCAGCGAAGGCGTCTCGCAGGTGCTCGTCACTTTTCAGCTGGAGAAGAAAATTGACGTGGCCGCGCAGGAAGTGCGCGACCGGGTGAATCAGATTCTCTCCGAACTGCCGGACGATACCGAGGCGCCGGTCGTGGAGAAGCTCGACCCCGACGCCGCACCCATCCTCAACATCGCGGTCGTGGCCGAGCGGCCCGTGCGCGAGATCACTGAATATGCCGACAAGGTGCTGCGGCGCCAATTGGAAAGTGTGCCGGGTGTCGGGCAGGTGCGGGTCATCGGTGGACGCAAGCGGCAAATCAACGTGCTGCTCAACCCGGTCCGATTGCGTGCTTTCGCCCTGACCGCCACGGACGTGCAGCGGGCCATCCGGATGCAGAACGTCCAAATCCCCGCCGGCATGGTTAAGAATACCGCCCACGAAGCCGGCTTGCGGGTGCTCGGCAAGGCGCTCTCGGTGGGAGAATTGAACCGGCTCGTTGTGCGCGAACAGCAGGGCGGCCTCGTGCGGTTGAGCGACGTCGCGCAGGTTGAGGACGGCGAACAGGAACCGCAGACGGCCGCCCGCCGCAACGGGGTGCCCACCGTCCTTCTTTCGCTGCGCAAACAATCCGGCGAGAACACCATCGCGGTGGTCGATGCGGTGGAGGAGCGGCTGCAGGAAACCCGCAAGCTGCTGCCGGCGGGCTACACGGTCAGCCTGATCCGCGACAATTCAAGGGTCATTCGCACCAGCGTCCACGCGGTCAAGGAACATCTGGTCCTCGGCGCGCTCTTCGCCGCGCTGGTGGTGCTGCTCTTCCTCGGCAACGGTCGCGCCACGCTCATCGCCGCGCTCGCCATCCCCACTTCCATCCTTGCGGCCTTTGGCGTGATGTGGGCGCGTGACGTGACGATCAATCAGATCAGCCTCATTGCGCTGGCGCTGGCGGTCGGCATCGTGATCGATGATGCCATTATCGTCATCGAAAATATTTTCCGTCACATGGAGGACAAGGGTGAGTCCGCCTTCGACGCCGCCATCAGCGGGACGCGGGAGATCGGGCCGGCGGTGATGGCCACCACCCTCTCGCTGCTCGCGGTCTTCGTGCCGGTCGCCTTTCTGAGCGGCATTGTCGGCATGTTTCTGAAAAGCTTCGGCCTGACGATGGCCTTCGCCATCGCGGTCTCCCTCGTGGTGAGCTTCACGCTCGTGCCGTCGCTCGCGGCAAAGCTGTTTAGTCACCACGAAAAACCCGGCCCGTGGGATCGGGCGCTGGAGCGGTTGGTCAACCTGTTTTATCGTCCCCTCGAACGGTTCTACATGCTGATGCTCCGCTTCTCGCTCCAGCGTCGCTGGGTGGTGGTGGTCGCTTGCGTGGCCGTGCTCGGTATGCTGCCAATGCTGCTGAAGACGGTGAAAAAGGATTTCCTTCCGCCGGTCGAGGAAGCCGAGTTTGTGGTCAGCCTGCGCGCCCCCGAAGGTTCGACGCTCGCGGCCACCGACCTGCTCGCCGAACGCGTGGCGCGCGACATCCGCCGGTTGCCCGGCGTCGAGTCCACCCTGCTGACCATCGGGGATAATCCGCAGCGCACGGCCAATTTCGCGGAGATCTTCGTGCGCCTGACCGACCCCGCCGCGCGAACGGAAGACCAGCAGACCATCATGGACCGCGTCCGGCGCGAAATCGTCCCCCGGCATCCTGCGGAGTGGCGCCTCAACGTGCTTTCCGTGCCGCCGTTCAACGCGGGCGTCTCCAGCGCCAACGTCCAGTATTACATCGCGGGGCCGGACCTCGACCGTCTCACCCAGGCCACGCACACGGTGATGCGGGAGGCGCGGAAAATCCCCGGCATCCGCGACCTCGATTCGACCCTCATCGCCGGCAAACCGGAGATCACCGCGCGCGTGGACCGCAGCAAAGCGGGCCAACTCGGCATCAGCATCGCCGACCTGTCGACCTCGCTGCGGTTGCTGGTCGGCGGACTCACCATTTCGACTTTCAGCGAAGGCGGCGAGCAATACGACATTCACCTGCGCGCGGCCGAGCCCTATCGCAACAGCCGCGAGGCGCTCGCGCTGCTCGCCGTGCCGTCGGCCCGGGCCGGGCCGGTGGCGCTCGACAACCTCGTGCAACTCGAATCCACCGACGGCCCTTCTCAAATCAACCGCCTCAACCGCCGGCGGCAGGTGACCATCACGGCCAACAACGCACCCGGTTACGGCGAGACGCAAATCCTCGAGGGCATCGAGTCGGCCGTGAAGCAACTCCACCTCCCCGGGGATTACCAGGCCGGCCCGGCCGGCCGGACCAAGGAAATGCGCAAGGTGGGCATCGCCTTCATGACGGCGTTTCTCATGGCCTCCATTTTCATGTATCTTATCCTGGCGGCGATGTTTGAGAGCTGGTTGCACCCGGCGACCATTCTCCTGGCGCTGCCCCTGTCGCTGCCCTTCGCCATTCTGTCCCTCATCATCTTTGGGCAGTCCATCAACATTTTCTCCTTTCTCGGCATCCTCGTGCTCTTCGGCATGGTGAAGAAAAACGGTGTCCTCCAGATCAGCCACACCAACCAACTTCGCGCCGACGGCCTGGAACGCCTCGATGCCGTGCTCCAGGCCAACCGGGAGCGCCTGCGCCCCATCCTCATGACCACGCTGGCCTTCGTGGCGGGCATGATTCCCATGATGCTCGCGACCGGGGTCGGCGCGGCCTACAACAACGCGACCGCCGGCGTCATCCTCGGCGGCCAGTTGATGTCGCTGCTGCTGACGCTGCTGGCCACGCCTGTTTTCTACACCCTGTTCGACGATGTGATCCAGTGGCGCCGCCGCCGGGCCCTCGGTCCGGAAAAGAACGGCGCGGCCGCGCCCGCGCCCGCCGCCTAAACCATGCCGCCCCCCGGGAAACTCCTCCGCTCCCTCGCTTGGTGCTGCCTGCTGCCGTGGTTGACCTCGTGCCTCAATCCGGTCGGCCCAAAATATCAAAAGCCGGATGTGGCCGACGTGACCCCGGCCCAATGGAGCTGGCAGCCGGCCAACCCCCGCGACCACGCGCCGAAGGGCGAATGGTGGAAGATCTTCCAGGACGACGAACTCGACCGGCTGCAAGCGCGCGCCCTTGCGGCCAGTCCGTCGGTGCAGGCGGCCGTCGCGCGCGTCGAACAGGCCCGGGCCAACGCCCGCGCGACCGTCGCGGATTTTTTCCCCGACATCCGATTCAAACCGTCCGCCAAACGCGAGCGAACCTCGGGCCACTTGCCGTCCCCCATCCCCGTGCCGATCCCCTCGGCCCAAATCAACACTTACAGTGTTCCGCTCGATCTGAGCTATGAAATCGATTTGTGGGGCAAGTTGCGCCGCAGCACCGAGTCCGCGCGCGCCACCGCGATGGCGACCGTCGCCGACTACCACAACGTCCTGCTCACGCTCGCCGCTGACGTGGCCGTGCAGTATTTCACTTTGCGCGCGCTCGATTCCGAACTGGCTGCGCTCCGGCGCACCATTGAGTTGCGCGAAACCTGGTTTGGGCTGATGGACCAGCGGTTCAATGCCGGCGCGATCTCGGAAACGGACCACGCCCGCGCCCATACCGAACTGTCCAACGCTCGCGCGGAGCTCGCCGACGTGAAGCGCCTGCGCCAGGAGACCGCCGCCACCCTGGCCCTCCTGTGCGGAGAACCCGCCGGCCAAGCCGGTTTCGCCGAACGGCCGCTGAACTCCGGCATGCCCGTGAGCGTGCCGGCCGGACTCCCCGCGGACCTGCTCGAACGCCGTCCGGATATCGCCGCCGCCGAGCGCCTCGTGGCCGCGCGCAATGCAGACATCGGCGTGGCCACCGCGAGCTATTTTCCCAGCGTGAGGCTGACCGGTCTGGCCGGTTACTTGAGCAGCGACGTCGATTCGCTCTTCGCCGCGGACAGCCGCACCTGGTCCATTGGTCCCAGCGTGAGCCTGCCTCTGTCGGGCTACGGCCTCATCTCCGCGCGCGTGCGCCAGGCCAAGGCGGCGCGCGAAGAAGCCGTCGCCCACTACCGCCAGGCCGTGCTGACCGCCCTCAAGGATGTGGAAACCTCGCTCGCGCAGATCCGGTATCGCGCCGAGCAATCCGCCGCGCTCGCCGAATCCCTCGCCGCCGCGACCACCGCCACCGAGCTGACCCGCCAGCGTTACGACCGCGGCGTGGTGAGCTACCTCGAACTGCTCGATGCTGATCGCACCCGCCTGCAAATCGAGTTGCGGCTTGTCCAGGTCATGGCCCAGCAGCACATCGCCTCTGTCCGGCTCATCAAGGCGTTGGGCGGAGGCTGGCAGGAGAATGACACGACCGTCCGGCCCGAACGCGTTTCACCGGCTCCTGCTCGTTGAACTTTTCCGAGCCGAACGAAGATGCGGTGGCCAGCCATTTGCAGGTGAAGACCAGCAATAGCAACCAGCCGACAAGGCCGCCGTTGAGGATGGAGACGACCACCGTGTAGCCGTTGCCGCACACCTCGGGCACGCGGATGGCGATCGCCCCGACGATCAGGCCGCCGAGCATGAGCCGAAGCGTGAGCGGCAACTGCAGCGCCAGGAATGCGCGCTCCGCGCGGCGCAGCGAACGCAGGAACCATGGCGCCACCGTGCCCGTGATGAACCCGAGCAGCGCATAGGGCACCATTTCCCAGGCGGAGTTAAGCTGGAACAGCGGCACGCGGTAGAGGTGGGCGGCATCGGTCAACCCCCGGATCGTCAGCGTCGCCACGACCGCGGAGACCACGAGCGGGCCGAGGCTTCCATTGCGATCGTGCCGAGGATGATCTCGGCGACGAAGAACGAGCCGCCGATCGGAGCGTGGTAGGCCGAAGCAATACCGGCCGCGGCCCCGCAGGCGACCAGCAGCCGGCGGCGCGGCGCGCTCAGCTCCCGCCAGCGGCCGAGCCCCGCCGCAGCCATCGCGGCCAATTGGACCATTGGTCCCTCGCGCCCGATGGAGCCACCGGAGCCGATCGAGAAGAGCGCCGCGGCGCTCTTGACGAGCGACACGCGCACGGGCACGCGGCCGGACCCGATGACGATCGCCTCCATGTAGTCGGTCGAACTCTGGCCCGGCGCCAGCCGCTGGCCGAATAACAGCACGAGCCCGGCGAGCAAACCACCGACCGCTGGAACGAGCAGGCAGCCCCACCAGGGGAGCAACCGCATCGATTCCACGACGCCGGCCCGCGAATCCGTGAGCAACTCGTGCGCCCCTTCCGTCAAAGCGGTAAAAAGCAGCGCGCTCAGGGCGCCGACGAAGCCCGCCAGCGCCGCCCAGAGAAGCGTGCCCTGCCATTCGGTCGGATGCAGTTTCTCCTGCAACCAGACCTGCCAGCGCAGCAACCGGACGAGATGCTGGTGACTGGCGTTGAGCAGCGCTTTCATGGGCAGGCAACCGACGGGAAGATCCGGCAAGAATTCCCGCCACCCGATGTCGCAAAAAGCCCGGCGGGCCGTGTGTGCGGGAATCCTCTCCCGCAATGGAGTTGATCCAACGAGCAGATGCGGTCCGGTTGTGGCAGGGCGAACTTGAACCGGTTCAGGGTGGTCAGCACCAACTGATCAAGCCCGCAGGGGCAAGGCTCGCTGATCGCTAGCGTCACAATGTGCGCAACGAGGTTTTTGCCGAAGGAGTTCCGAAGGAAGAGAGTGGCAAGCGAAGCGGCGGGAGCGATGATCATGGGACGAGGACGGAGTAGGCCGGCTTTGGGGTCGGGCAAGTGAGAGAATTAGGCGAAACCGGTGGCTGTGCTCCCCGAAGGGGTCCGGACCTGCGGTGACTGTCGGCTGGTGGCCGCCTCGGTGAAATCATCGGCGGGTAAAACCGGTCGGGAGGTGAGAGGCTCCGCTTGCGTTGCGAAAGGGGAAAGATTTGCGGCGACGCGTCGGGCCCATTCCAGCCAGACGCGCTGCTCCGCCGTCGGCGCCCCGGTCCCGCTATGCCGCCAGTTCACTTCGCAGGCGGCGAGATAGTTGGTGACCTCGCGATGCGTCCGCCAGGCTGCGGCGTCGCGGAGCAGCTGCTGGATGCGGTTGGTCGCGGCACGTTCGAGATGCCGGCGGCCGATCACGGGGGAGGATCCGGGCGATGCGGCCGGGGCGGTTGGAGCGGCCGGCGTTCGGCCGGGACGCTCGCCGGCCAAGAGGCGGGCGAGTGCGGCGGACATCTGGACGAGAATGGTTTCAAGCGTGGTCGTCGCGGATTCCGCCCAGGAATGGGTGCGCGAGGCCGGGGCGCTGGGAGCACCGAGAACGAACCGCAGGCGCCCTGTCGGCCGATAATGCCGGCGCGGGGCGGTCGGATCGAGGCATTCGACCTCCTCCTCGATCTGGAAAGTGGCGCACTGCTTCCCGTGGCGAAACTCCAACCGGCCGGCGGAACCAGCCGCGGGCATGCCGCCCCGGGCCGTGGCCGCGGCGAGCAGCGAATCAACCGCGCGGGCAACCCGATCCGCCTGTTCGGGTGAGACGGTAATCCGCGGCAGGCCTTGCTCGCGGACGCGGACCAAGCCGCGACCGCTCAGCTTGTGGTGGCGGAGGCAATGCAGCAGCCGGCGAGCCACCGGGTGCAGGCGCGACTCATCGTCCCGGGTGAAAATGGCAACCGGGACGGACTGACTGCGGCCGGCGGGTGGTGAAACGACGGGGAGTGCCGGCAGCCTCGAGACGGACAATGTCACGGGACGGTCCATGCCGGCCGGCGCCGCCGGCAAGCCGGGCCGCAGGGGATGCTGGCCGGCCCGGAGACGGGCCCAATAACCGCGCGGCGGGGTCGGGATGGCGCGGCGCCGGCAAAGCTTGGCGAGCGCGACATCGGAGATGCCGAACTCGCGGGCGAGGCGGGTGGCCGGCGTGGTCCAGATGCGCTGGTAGAGTTCCTCGCGGGAGAGGGTTGTCATGGAAGGAGAAGATGGGCCGGCGGATCATGGAGGACGGCGATCAAGCGGTGGGCTGCGGAGCGCGGTCGTAGAAGATGCGCAGATCGGGCTTGATGCCGGGCAGGAGTTGCTGCGCGCGCTCCAGGGCGCGTTTGGTGCTGAGCGTCGGGTTGTCTTCGATGGCAAAGACATTTTCAACGCCCAGCCTGGCCAGTGCACCGCTGTTGGTCAGGACGCGCTCCACGTCGGGCCCCACCCCGCTCAGGAGCAGGTGGCGACCCGTAGCCTCGAGGTATTCGTGGAGCTGCAGCAGGGAAAGGACGGTCGTGGCATCGAGGTGCCGTGCGTTCTTGAGCCGCAGAACGACCACGCGAATGCTGGTATCGCCGGCGAGCTGGCGCACCTGGTCCTGGAAAAGGTCCGCCGCGCCGAAAAACAAGTCGCCTTCGACATGCACGATGGAGACCTGCGGGTTGTTGCGCGGGGTGTCGTCGTCGACGGCCGCAAGTTGACCGGTGTCGTTGAAGGCGTATTCGACGAGCGTGGGGGTGCTGGCTTTCTGCAGAAACAACAGCAAGGAGAGTCCGACGCCCACATAGATCGCCGTGTCGAGCTGCAGGAACAACGCCGCGACCAGGGTAACCCAGAACACCGCCGCGTCGGAGCGCGTGGCACGGCGCGCCACCGCGACCTGCTGCGGGTTGATGAGCCGGAAGGCGATGGTGACCAGATAAGCCGCCAGGGTCGCGACCGGGATGAAGTTCAGGAGCGGTGAGAAAAGCAGCACCAGCAGCAGAATGAAGCCGCAACTGAATGCGGTCGCGAGCTGCGTCCGGCCGCCGCTCTGGAGATTGGCGGCGCTGCGCAGGAACGACGCCGAGCCGGGCATCGCGCCGAAGGCGGAGCACACGATATTGCCCAGGCCCATGCCGACGAGTTCCTGGTTGGGATCGATTTTCTGGCCCGAGCGGGCGGCCAGGCTCTTGGCGATGGAGACAGCTTCCAACATGCCCAGAATCGCCACGGCCAATGCCATGCTTGTCACCCGCGGCACGAGCGCGAGCGCCTCGATGTTCAAGGGGAAACCAATAAACAGAGGCACCTGACCGCTAATCTCGCCGAGATTGCCGACCAGCTTTATCCCGGGAAGCTGGCCGGGCCACGCGAGAAAAACCGCGGCGCTGAGCGTGAGCACGATCAAGCCGTCCGGCCAGCCCGGGCGCAGGCGGCGCAGGAGCAGAAGCAGCCACAGGCTGGCCAATCCCACCACCGCGGTCGCCAGGTTGAGCTTCCACGTCAACAGGCTGATCAGCAGGTGGTGCAGCGTCCCGGGCAGGCTGACCGCCGCGGCGCGGTCGATGCCAAGGAGATGACCGGCCTGACCCGCGGTGATGAGAATGCCGACGGCGGTCGTGTAGGCGATGACCACGGTGCGTGAGATGAACTGGGTGAGCCGTCCGGTGTTGGTGAGACCAGCGACGAGTTGGAACAATCCCACGAGGAAGCCGAGAATAACCACTTTCTGCAGGCTCGTAAGTGGCACGTCCCCGAGGGCGAGGACCGCCCCCGCCAGAATTATGCTGATGGTGTTGGTGGGGCCGAAGACGAGATGGCGGGAGGAACTGAACAAGGCGCAAACCAACGCGCCGATCACCGCCGTGCCGAGAACTGCGTGGACCGGCAACCCCACAATCAACGCGAAACCGATGGCCTGCGGGATGGTAACCAAAGCAACCGTCAGCCCGGCTATGAGGTCCGCACGGAGTTTAACCCGATCATAGAGTCGCAGCTCCTGCCAGACCGGCGGCACAAGATTGTGGCGGATGCGCCGGCCGATCCCGGTCACGGAGCGGCCGGCGACTTCGGTCAGGGCGGTGAATTCCTGCATGGGCATTATCATGCATCAGGTGAAGATCCGGGCTGCCCGGGCGTTTTTCTCCCAGGACCGGCCTGCCGGGCGGCATGGCGACGGTCGGGGATGGACAGCGCGATGAAGAAGGCGAGCACGCAGCAGACGCCCGAAACAATCCAGATGATGCGGTAATTATTGCCGCAAAGCGAAATGAGTGCACCGCCCGCGGCGTGCGCCGCCACCCGGCCGAAAGCGTAGCACATGTTGTAAGCCCCGCTGAGCTGGCCGACGAGGTCCTTCGGCAAGAACTCCGAAAAAAACGGCTTCTGCGTGACCTCCATGGTCACAAAACCAAGCCCAAAGAGCACAGCGACGAGCAGGAGATGCTGGCCGTTGGTGGCAAAGATGCCGAGCAGACAGGCTGCCAGTGAGACGGCATAGCCGGCGGCCAGCGCCTTGTGCTTCGGCAGGCGTTCGATCCAGTAGCCCAGCGGGATCGCGAAGAGCAGGGCCGGCAGCGACTGCCAGCTCCAGACCTGGCCGAAATCGGCTTTCTTCATGGCGATGGTCTGCACGGCGAACAGCACCACGAAACCGGTGACAACGTTCAGCAACAGCGCCTGCGTGAAGGCGAGATAACCGAAGCGGCGGAGGTCCTTTGCCCCCAGAAAATCGGTCGCATAACGCTTGAGCGTCAGCCTGGGCCGGGGCACCGGCTCCACGCGGTGCTCGCGCAGGAAAAGCGCCGGCAGCGCGATCAGCACGATCATCCCGACGGCGGCCAGGTTGTAAAGCGCGTCCAGGCCGAACCGGGTCATGAACCAGCCCATGCCAAACTGCAGGAAGCCGAACGCGGTGAGTTGCGAAAGGCAAAGCGTCACCGCCTTGATCAGGGTGCGCTGTTCCGGCGGCACCATGTCCGCCATAAGCGGATGCTCGGCGCCCCAGACCATGCCCTGGAAGAAATTAAAGGCGAAGACCACGGCCACCAGCTGCCAGAAGGTGTGCGCATGCGGGATCAGGAACAGGAAAAGCGCAACCAGCGGCGCGGCGACCACCAGAAAAAACGCGCGCCGCCCCAGACGGGTCCAGATCCGGTCGGAGAGGATGCCGACCGCCGGCTGCACGGTGAACCCGCAGAGGGGATGGATCGCGAGGACCAGGCCGATGACCGCCGCATCGCGCGTGAAGGAACTCAACGTGAGCGGCAGCACGTTGTTGAGGATCTGCTCGGTGATCACCAAGCCGCTCCACACCGAGGAGAGGATGAAGAACACCGAGGCGTTCGCGATCCTATACCAGGCGGGGGCGCGGGGGGCAGGTGGGGTCATGATTACAAACCGGTCAGGCCCAGCCGTTCGAATTGCTCCTGCGGGGCATGCGCCTGGCGCATAAGTGTCGCCATCGCCTGCATCACCTGCCCCTCCAAGGCGACGTCTGCCATGGGCTGCTGCTGTCCGGGATCCTTCATCAGATCGAACAGAAAATGCCCGGACGCGGGCCCGACGCTCCGGGGAGCGATGCCGTCGATGTGTCCGCCCTGGGGCTGCGCCACGCGCAATACCGGCATTCCCTTGGTGAAGGGGAACGGCCCGGCCAACCGCACGCGGTCAGTCGCGAGCTCCGCCGGAGAAAACATCCGCCGCATCCGCATCGGCATGAGGGTGTATTCGTAGAGCGGCACCGAGGCGTTGGTGGTGGACCGCATGTAAACGTAGCGCCCCGTCGTGAGGTTCACCTGGGCGCCCCAAGTGCCGAACAAACTGTATTCGCGGACCGGCTCGTCATGGGAGACGACCCGGGCGAGATTGCAGCCGGTCATGTCCGCCGTCGGGGCGGCGCCGAAGAAATCAAGCAAGGTGGGTGCGAGGTCGATCGCGGGCTGGACCAGCGACTGGCGGGAGACACCGGTGGCGCGGCAGCGCGGATCCCAGACAAAGAAGGGCGTGCGGGCCAGCTCCTCATACCACGGCACGTGCATCTTGGCCCAGCAATTGTGCTCGCCGAGGAGGAAGCCGTGGTCGGTCCACACAATCAGCATCGTGTCGTCCCAGAGTTTGTGCTCGTCCATCGCGTCGAGCACCCGTCCGAGTTGCTCGTCGCAGTAGCTGACGAGGGCGGCGTATTCCATCCGGCAATGTTCCTGCACCTCGCCGGGCTCCGTGGCGGCGGCGTAAGCGGGCCAGTCGAAGCGCGGGCCGCGGTAGTTCTTAAAATGCTCGGCATACGGCGCCTTGGCCTCCGGCGGACTGAAGAAAGGCTCATGCGGATCGAAGGTTTCGATCTGCAGCAGCCAGCGGTCAGCCTGATGATTGCGTTTGAGGAAATCCAGCCCGCCGTCGAAGGTGCGGGTCTGCGGCCAGTCGGCCGCCGTCCGCATCGCCTGGCGGTTGACGATATCCTGCCGCACGAGCCGGTCGTGCTTGGCATTGCGGCCGGCGGATGGTGGCCAGAGCGGATCCTCAACCTGGCCGATCCACGGGTCGCCTTCCTGGCCACGAATGAACTCCCAGGAGGAATAACGCGTGTGGTAATTGGCGCCCCCATCCTCGAAGTAGTGTTGGTGATCGGTCACCAAGTGGGAATAAACCCCGCGGGCCTGCAGCATCTCGGTGAAGGCGTCGTCAAAAGGCTCCATCGGCCCCCAGCTCCGGTGCAGGAAGTTCGGCCGGCCGGTCAGAAAGTCCCGCCGCGCAGGGATGCACGGCATCGAACAAACGTAGGAGGTGTCGAAGCGGGCCGATCGCTGCGCCAGGCGGGTGAAATTGGGCGCCTGCACCCAGTCGCAGCCATAGGGTGGCAGGAAGTGCCGGTTCAACGAATCAAAGGTGACGATGATGGCTTTCATTGGGATATTGGGCAGACGCAGGACGGTTCACTCCGCCCGAAGGGCACGGTAGGGCTCCGGTGGATCAGGTCGTTGGATTTTCAATCCTGAAAATCTACGGCTTCAGGTGTTGGACAAACCAAGCGACCGCATCGTCAATGTAGACATGCGGCAGCATGTGGCCGCTGTCGAAGAATTTGAGCTGCTTGGCGGAGCCGGGCACGCGCGCGACGAGACCCTCGGCGTCCTCCACCGTGTAATAGATGTCTTTGCGCGCCATCAGAAACAGCACGGGCTTGTCCGCCAGCGCCCGGACATGGTTGTCCGGGGCAATGGCGGCCAGGCGCGCACGGGCGGGCGGTGGCATGGATGCCGGGGCGGCGCCGGAGCCGAGCATCGGCGGGGCCACGCAAACCACACCCACCTGGAGGCGCGGTTCGACCGCGAGGAGATTCACTGCCGTTACGCCGCCCATGCTGTAGCCGAAGACTGCGCGGCGGACGGGATCGATGTCGGTGCGCGTCGCCAAGTAGTCGAGAGCCCGGCGGTAGTCGACCGTGGTGCGGACAATGAGGTCGCGAAACCGGTAGAGCCAGTTGCTCTTGCCGACAAAATTCTGGGGATTCGCGAAATCCCCCAGATAGCTGCGCTCGCCGAAATAGGCGGCATCGAGCATAAATACGGCATAGCCGGCCTCGAGCAGCCGAGGGACCAGCGGGCCGGTCGGATTGTCGGCGCGCCACCACGAGTCCTTGTTGCTGCCGACACCATGGAGCACGAGCACACAAGGCGGCGGGGCGGTCGCGGCCTTGGGCAAGGCGAACCAACCGGCAATGCGCTCGCCGGAGCTGGTGGTGAAGGCGATCTTCTCGCGTTTGTAGGCCGGTGTTTCGCTTTGATCCACAACTCGGGCGTCGAGCGGGATGGAGACGTCGTAGTCGTAGAATTGAGTCACGGCGCGATAGGCGTCATCGCTCAACAAAGGCGAGATAGCCGAGCCGGAGGCGATCGCCGGCTGGGCCGTCAAGGAACCAGCGGAAAAAAGCATCATTGCACCTATTCTGGTCAGGGAATTTGGTCGCATTAAAAATCCTCGGTTGGGCAGGATAAAGTATGCGTCCGCCCTTCATGCACGAAGCGGACGCTGAATGGTTGGAAGACAGGAGGCGAAAGAAAACGGCTAAAACCGCAGGGTTGTCGTCAGGTTGGCGCTGAATGGTTTCCCGCGGATGAACATGTAGGCGATGTAATCCTCGTCGGTCAGGTTTTCGAGGTTGAGGGTCCAGTCGATCCTGTTGTTACCCTTCAATTTCATGGAGTAGCCGAGCGCTGCGTCCCACCGCGTCGATGCCTCTACGTGAATCTTGTAGAGTGCAGGATTGCGGTTGCCGACCATCTCCCCGGTGTAGATATAGCCGGCGCCGACCCAGAAGCGGTCCAACGCACCACCCTTGAAGGTGTATTTGGTCCAAAGGCGAACCGAGTCCCGCGGGACATTGGGCAACAGGCTGCCCACCCGCCCGGGGCGCTCCTTGTCTGAAATGACCGCTGTATCCATATAAGCGTAAGAGCCGGTCACTTGGAGTTGGGCGGTCGGGAAATATTGGGCCTCAACCTCCACGCCCTTGGCGTTCTCCTCCCCGGAAAGCTCGAAGGTGGTGGTGCCGGTCAGGCCATTGAACACTTGCACCTGGATGTTCTCCCGGGTCGTGTCGAAATAAGTGATGGTCCCCGAAAATTTGTCGAAGCTCGCCTTAAGCCCGAGATCATAGCTTTTGCCCTTTTCCGGGCTGTTGGGAAACCGGATATTGGGCGCGGCGGACTCGGACATGTTGGCGAAAGCGTAGATGCCCTTGACGAGCTTGAGGGAGGCACCGAATTGCGGCTTGGTGATTGAGAAATCCCCGGTGGTTAGCTTTGTGGCGGCAAGCGGAGTCTCAAGGGAGGTCGTGCTCTCACCGCGGCCGATGGCCGCCATCAGGGTGAGACGATCCTTCCAGGTTTCCAGCGTGGCCAAGGCGTAATAGACCTTGTCGCGATTGTTGTCGTTGTTGACGCCAGCCGCCTGGGGAACGTAGTCGGCGAGATTCCCGACACTGTAGTTGCGGGCGGCGATGTTGTAGATCGGAAAGATTCTGCCCGGAAGCTTGGTGTTGATCAGCGTGAAAATGCGGCTGCTGGACCGGATGTCGCTGGCGCCGACGACCGCCTTCAATTTGCCCATGGGCGTATTCCACGAACCGGTAAAGTCCATCTGCAGGGATTGCACGTGCCGCTTATCATTGTTGATGTTGCCAGTCGAGATGATGTAGGTCAGATCATTGGCGGGGGTCTGCGCCCCGACCTTCCGCAGGGCATCATAGTAATGGTCGTCATAGGCGAACGCGGCCCGCAGCGAGAAATGCTCCGAGAAGACATGGGTGAGTTCCGCAAACTCCGCGATCTGCTTCGATTTGGCATAGTTGTCGGGGCCGGAAGTATTGTAGGATCTTTCCGGCAGGATCAGGGTTCCGGAGTTGGGCTCAAAGGGCATGAGAATGAATGCCTCGTGCTCAAGCAGATCCTGGAATCGCACGCCGGCCCGGAGCGTGGTCTTGTTCCGGTAGCTCAGCTGGAATTGGGTGCTGATGAATTTATTGTCAGTATGCTCGAAGTCGCGGAATCCGCCGGAGTCTTCCCTGACGATGATCGCACGGTAAAGTAATTCCCAGTCGCCCCGTTTGAAGACGGGACCGGTCGCATCAAAAACCGCCCGCTTGCGGTCATAACTCCCATACTCGGCACTCAGGGAATAACCCGTCTTCGTCTGGGGCCGTTTCGTGATCAAGTTGATCACGCCACCCGGGTTGCCGAAACCAAAGAGCACGGAACTGGGGCCCTTGACCACTTCCAATCGCTCGATTTCGGCGATTTCGTGTCGCGAGCGGCCTTCGCTCAGGTCGCCAGCATTCGGGAAGCCATCCTGGCGAGCCGCCCGTGCTTGGAAACCGCGGATGGTGAATTGGTCGGAGTTGTTGGCATTGCGTCGGATGCCTGGCACGGCGAGGGTCGCCTCGACCAGCGAGATGTTGCCGCGGTCAGTCATGAAGTCGCTGGTGATGACGCTGAGCGTCAAGGGGGTCGACACAAGAGGAAGTGCGATGCGAGTTCCGGTCGCGGAATTGGTCGCCAAATATGAATTGTTTTTCACCGCAGTGACTTCAAAGGGTGAAAGCACGATGGTCTCCTGGTCCTTGGAAGGCTCATCGGACGCACCAGTGGTTTGCGCCGGCAGCATGGAGGTTGCCAGCAGGCCAAAAAGAACCAGGCAGGAACCCCGGATTGGGGTGGACATTCCGGGGATCGAATCAGACGGGGTAGTTTTCATCGTGTTTGTGGGGTGTTAGCAAAACGCGTTGGCCACGGAGCCAATGCCGCAATGTGGGGTTAATAGGGTGGCAGATGAAGGAAGCTCGGTCTCTTACCGAGGCCGCAAGTGGAATGGGGTCAAAGGTGAAGTGGCAGCCCTTGCGTTGTCCACCTTGTGGAAATCCAACACGTTGGATATTGACCTCTCTGATCGACCGCTTGAGCTTGCAACCACCGCGAAACCGCCATCCAGCCTTTCTGCCCCACCCTCCCTTGCCTCCGGAAGCCACCAGCCCCAAGTCTGTCCGAATCAACCTACGCCGAATCGCGCAGGAAGCGGGTGTATCCCTCACAACCGTGTCTTATGCCCTGCGGCACGATCCTTGCGTGCGCATGGAGACCCGGCTGAGAATCGAGGCGCTGGCCGACCGCCTCGGCTACCGGATGAACCCACTCGTCGCGGCGCTCATGGCGAGGATCAAATCCGGCCGCCCAATCAACTATCAGGGCACGATTGCTGTTTTGCACGATCATTTGCTGGAGAGTCGTGACGACGAGCGACCGACCGCCGAAAGATTCATCGCCGGGACCGTGGCGGGTGCGGACCAGCACGGATTCAAGGTGGAGAAATTCGAACTGAATGAGGCCCAAAAGAACCCCCGCACTTTCAAAAGAATCCTGCGGACCCGGGGGATTCGCGGCTTGGTGATCTTGCCCCCGGTGACGACGCGATTGGAATTGGCCTTCAATCTGGAAGACATCGCCAGTGTCTGCGTCGGATACCCGGTCGTTTCACCCGAACTCCACCGCGTCGCCCACCATCACCATAAGTCTTTCTCCATTGCCTGGCGGGAACTCGCCGAGCGCAATTTCCGGCGCATCGGATTGGTGGTGGACGGCCTCGTGGACCAGCGCGTCTCCAATCACTGGCTGGCGTCCTACCTGTTGTATCGACACCGGCAGCCCGCGGCCGATCGCATCCCGCCATTCGAGCACAATTCCGGCTGCGACGCCGCCACCATCGGCCGATTCGCGCGGTGGCGGCAACGGCATCGCCCCGAGGTGGTGGTTGTGGCGGGCACCGCCCGCATCACCATGGAGTGGCTGCGTGTGCTCGGGCTGTCTGTCCCGCGCGACCTGGGTGTGGTCGCGCTTCGTTCACAACACCCGGAGGTTACCGGCATCGATCAACGGGAGGAGCAGGTTGGCAAAGCGGCGATGGAGGTATTGATCGCCGCTCTCTTCCGGAATGAATTTGGGATTCCGCCGGCTCCGCATCTCACGCTTATCCCTGGAAATTGGATAACGGGGAAAACTTTGTCCTAAGCGGATGCTCGGCCTCATTTTTATTCGACCAGAGGAAGGGTTGGCCAGAAAGTGCTGAGATGGGTTGTCGTTAGCTCGTTCGGCCTTGGCGCTGGAGGGGCGGACCAGGGCCACCTCGTGCCGGCGCCCGCTACGAAATCGGGCGCAGCGTTTTGCCGTCCTGCCATTTGCCGGACACGAGGGTGAAGATCGGCTCGGGAGGGGCGCCGAGCTCGTTGCGATACAGCTGGCTGATGACGTTGCTCATGCCCACCGCCCCAATCCGGGCTTCCTGCTGGTTAATCCCGCTGATTTCCGGCCCCGGGGTGCGCAGTGCGAGCAGACCGATATCGGCGGGCACGCGCCAGCCAGCCTGTTGGAGGACCTCCGCCACAGGCGGCACGACATCGGTGAGCATGAGGACGTCCGGTCGCATCTTGTCGACCCAGCGGAGGAAGGCTTTTCGGTAGGCGGTGAATTCGTTCGAACGATAACGAAAGGGTGCAAGACGCAAACCGCGCGGCTGCTCCGCCTGATGCAGGAGATACGCCGCCATCCATTGGTGGTAGACGCGCGCGTCCACGACCTCGTCGAGCACCAGCCCGATCCGGCGATAGCCGAGGGCATGCGCCTGCTTCCAGGCCAGATTGAAAGAGCGGAAATGATGGTGGGCCACACGGTTCAGATCCGGCTCGACAATCGGGTAGCCTACGCAGCAGACGGCAAGGGATTGCACGTCAAGTTCGAGGCGGACCGGGGATGTGAAGATGGGAAGGAAGAGCACGCCCTGGATCCCCCGGGCCTGCAGGATCCTCGCATGGTGGGCCGGCTTCGCGTTCATGGCATCGAAGCGGAACAGCTCGGTTTCGAATCCTTGCCCTGCCGCTTGCCTGAGGGCGCCTTGATGGAATTTATCGGCCCGGAGATCATCGAGTCCTCCCGGGAACATGGCTGGGTCATAACAAATGCCGATGGTGCCATGATATTGCACCGGGCGACCGGCTTGCACCTGCGTCATCAGCGCCGCCACCAAAGGGTTCGTCCTGTAGCCGATTTTGCGCACCGCCCGCAGCACCCTTTCCCGCGTCGCCTCCGCCACGCAGGGATGCCCGCGCAAAGCGTAGGAGGCAGTGGCGACCGACACTCGGGCGAGCTTGGCCAACTGGCGTAGATTATTGCGTGGCATGGGAGCAGGCGGAAAAGGAGACTCCTTTGCTATACTCGATCGCGGTTCGGTCCCCGGGCAAGCTTGAATCTAACGTGTTAGCAACGGCCCGTCTTGGTTGGAGGTTTCTGCGTGTTAAACGGGTGGGTGCCCGTAGGAGTTACGGGCACCTAACCCCAACCCCTCAAAAGACCCATGAGAACAACCCTATGTTCTGTGCCCAGTCGGTCGCATGACGCGACCGTTTCATGCGCCGTCCTGCTTGCCTCCCTGACGTTTTCGTCCCTGTTTGCGCAGACCGCGCCGCTGGAAAATCCCGCGCCGGCAAACGCCGCCGCCTCAGATGAAGTGGTGGAGCTGTCACCCTTCGCGGTCACCGCGTCCAAAAACAATTCGTATCTGGCGACCAATGCCGCCAGCGGCACCCGCATTGCCCTGCCGCTCGAATCGACGCCTTTGACAATCAGCGTGGTCACCGCTGATTTCATGAAGGACAAGGGGCTGCCGACCGTCAACGAGTCAATTCGCTTCATGCCAGGCGTGCGGCGCAACGCCAACAATTCAGATCAGTTCAAGATTCGCGGCTTCCAGGCTAGGGCGCCGCGCGTCGACGACTTTTACGATGCGGGCGATTTGAACGAAGGCCGCTCCCGCTATGAGATGGCGGAGATGGAGCGCATCGAACTCATCAAGGGCCCGACTTCGGTTCTCTTCGGCTTCGGCAACCCCGGTGGTGTCCTCAACATGATCACCAAGAGACCGCAGGCCAAGGCCGCCTACACATTCAGTGCCTCGCTTGGCAGCTACGACCACAAGCGCGCGAGCTTTGACGCGACGGGACCGGTAGCCAAGCGCGGTAATTGGGAATTGCTCTATCGTCTCATTACGGTGAAAGAAAATTCTGGGGGCTTTCGCGATTTTGAGGATCTGAAAAGTGAATTTGTCAGCGCCCAGTTGCAGTTGAACTACCGCAGCACCACCAGCTTCCGTGTCCGGTTTCGCTGGCAGGACATCTGGGAGCATGAGGCCTTCACCCTGATGCCCTACGATATCGCCGACGGCACCATCATCATCCCCGAGATCAGCTACAATGTCAGCGGTCCGCTGGGAGACTTTGCGCATCTCAAGCAAGTCTCGCTGAACTACGAGTTCACGCATATTTTCTCGCCCCATCTCACTTTCCGCGCAGCCGCCACCAATCACGAGTTCTATTTCAACAGTAAGCGCCGGATCGGCGAGGCACTGGTTCCGACCGACCATTCCCTCGTCAACGTCATCGGTGCGACCGATGACAATACCCGTCAGATCGAGGCGTGGCAGGCGGATCTCACCGGCAATTGGGAATTGCCGTTCGGCAAACTCAAAGCCGTGGTCGGGGCGAATAACAGCCATGCTCTTTCCCGCATCGAAGGCACGGTCAATACCAAGCTGCCCCCCTTCACCATCGATCGGGCCGGGCGCAACTACACCCTCGGCAATCCTGGGGATTACGTCCCGGGTGCCGGAGATTTCAGGGACGACAATGAGGACCGCGTCTACTACGGCCTAGTAACCTTGGAGACACTGCAGGACCGGCTGACCCTGCTGGCCGCCGTCGGGCGGGGCGAAAGCGCCACTTCCAATCTCCTGATTCGCCGCGACCCCCAGGTGCTGACCAAGGGAGACTTCACGATCACTAAGCCGCAATTTGGCGGCTCGTTCCGCCTGCGCAAGGGGCTGTATCTGTTCGGCAACATGTCCGAGTCGGCCGCGCCCAATGTCCGCTTCCCCTCCACCCCCGAGAAAGGCACGAGCTATGATGTCGGTTTCAAATTCAATCAGGACAAGTTCGCCGGCAGCATCGCTTACTTCAATACCACGCGTGAGAACATCCAGGTGCAGATCTTCAACACGTCCACCGGCCTCACGAGCTTCGAACTCTCGGGCCAGGAAGAGGCCGAGGGTGTCGAAACCGACTTCCAGTATTTCCCGACGCCGCGGCTCCAATTAATGGCCACCCACGCCTGGACCAACAGCCGGGTGGTGTCCGACCTGCAGCGACCCGGTCGCGAGGGCACGACCCTCCCCGACGTTCCCCGGAACGCGTTCCGGCTTTGGAGCAAATACACCTTCAAGGGCGGATCGCTCGACAAACTCTGGCTCGGTTTCGGCTACATGTATACCAGCCAGATGATCGGAAACCGCAACCCCGTCCGCTACAAGATCCATGTCGACGGATGGGACCGCTTCGACGCCGGAGTGGGTTACTCCAGCAAGATTGGGAAGGCCCAAGTGAACTATACGCTCAACGTCGAGAACCTCCTCGATAAAGACTATATCGATTACATGTTCGTTCGCGGCAAGCCGTTCAACCTCAAGTTCACGACGACGCTCGCTTTCTGAGGTGGCTGCGGGGGTTTGCGTTCTGAGCTGAACCGCCTTTTGCCCCCTGCGGCGCGCAACCCTGTGCGCCGCGGGGTTGCGCGCCGGCTGGGCTAAGTGACGTGAGCCATCGCGACCGTGATGACCGGGGGTATTGCCAAAATCTTTGCACGGCATTAACGGCATTCCATCCGATCCAAATACATCAGATCAGTCCAAGTCCTTACAATCTATGAATCCCAAAGCCGGCCCCAATGTCCTCGTGTTTTTCACCGACCAACAGCGTTGGGATTGCGCCAGCTTGCACGGCAATCCGCTCGATTTGATGCCGAACTTCGACCGGCTGGCCCGCGCCGGCACGCATGTGCGCCACAGCTTCACCTGCCAGCCCGTCTGCGGTCCCGCCCGCTCCTGCCTCCAGACCGGACGCTATGCGACCCAGCTGGGCACCCATATCAACGGCGTGACGCTCCCGCCAGATTCACGCACGCTGGCGCATCACTTCGCCGCCGCCGGTTACCGCACGGGTTACATCGGCAAATGGCACCTCGGCGACGTCAACTCCGCCGGCCCCGTCAAGCCCGAGGAGCGCGGGGGCTATCAAGACTGGCTCGCCGCCAACCAGCTCGAATACACTTCCGATGCCTACGCCACGAATCTCTATGATGAGCAGGGCCAGGAAATGCACTTGCATGGCTATCGGGTGGACGCGTTGACCGATGCCGCCATCCGCTACGTCACGACTCCACGCGACCAGCCCTTCTTCCTTTTTCTCTCCTACATCGAGCCCCACCACCAGAACTATCGGGACGACTACCCCGCGCCCGATGGCTACGCCGAGCGCTACCAAAGCCGCTGGGTGCCGCCCGACCTCCTCGCGCTCGGTGGCACGACCCACAGCCATCTCGCGGGCTACTACGGCATGGTGAAGCGGCTCGACGAGGCGCTCGGACGCGTTTACGACGCGCTCAAGAGCACCGGCCAGCTTGAAAATACCATCCTGCTTTTTACGTCCGACCACGGCTGCCATTTCAAGACGCGCAACAGCGAATACAAACGCTCCTGCCACGATGCCTCCATACGGGTGCCCACGATGTTTCACGGCCCCGGTTTCATGGGCGGAGGCGACCGGACGGAGCTGGTCAGCTTGATCGACCTCCCGCCCACCCTGCTCGATGCGGCCGGGCTGCCCATCCCGCCCGAGATGCAGGGCCGCTCGCTCCTTCGCCGCCTCCACCGCGGTTCTGCCGTGGAGTGGCCTGATGATGTTTTTGTCCAGATCAGCGAGGCCCAGAACGCACGCGCCCTCCGCACCCGCCGTTGGAAATACTGCGTCTCCGTGCAAGGTGCCGACGCCAAGGCCGCCAGCCACGCGCGCGACTGGCCGGAATACACCGAGGAGGCGCTCTACGATCTGGCCAGCGATCCGTATGAGCTGATTAACCTTGCCGGGTTCGGCTCCCATACCGCCACCTGTGCGGCATTGCGCGAGCGCTTGCTGCGCCGTATGGCCGCTGCCGGGGAGCCACTGCCGCACATCCACCCTGCGCCGGTGCGCCCGACGCCCGGTCAGCGCACCGTCACCGCGGCGGAGACGCTCGAATAGCGCCCGCCCTGCGGCCGGCCCCCAGTTCGCTTGAAAGCCATCGTCGTCACCTTTGATTCGTTGAACAGGCACTTCCTGCCACCCTATGGCTGCGACTGGGTGCAGGCGCCCAATTTCACGCGGCTAGCGCAACGCTCAGTGCGCTTCGACACGTCCTATGTCTGCTCGATGCCGTGCATGCCCGCGCGGCGCGACTTCCTCACCGGCCGGCCCAATTTTTTGCACCGCAGCTGGGGGCCGATGGAGCCGTTCGACGACGCGTTTACGGAAATGCTGCAAGCTCGCGGCGTTTATTCCCACTTGGTGACCGATCACCAACACTACTTCGAGGATGGGGGCGCCAATTACCACACGCGTTATTCCTCCTGGGAGTTCATTCGCGGCCAGGAGGGCGACCCGTGCATCGGGCAAGTCGAAGATCCGCTCTGGCCACCCGCCGCCGGCCGCAACGCCAAACACGACCGGATCGTGCGGCAGGACATCATCAACCGCCGGACGATGCGCACGGCGGCAGACTGGCCGCAGACCCGCACCTTCACCGGCGGCCTGGACTTCCTGAAGCGCAACCACGCGGCAGATCGCTGGCTGCTGCAGATCGAAACTTTCGACCCGCACGAGCCTTTCTTCAGTCCGCCCGAGGCCAAGGCGTCGTATGCGGAGCATTTCAAGAATTACCGCGGCCCGCGCTTCGACTGGCCCACCTACACCGCGACCACGGAGCCCGCCGATCTCGTGGAGCATTGCCGGATGGAATACGCCGCCCTCGTCAGCTATTGCGACCAACAACTCGGCCGCGTGCTCGACGCAATGGATGAATATAAGCTCTGGGACGACACGATGCTCATTGTGTGGACCGACCACGGCTTCCTGCTTGGGGAGCACGGTTGCTGGGCCAAGTCATATATGCCTTGGTATGAGGAGCTGGCCCGCACGCCCTTTTTCGTCTGGGATCCGCGCTGCCGCGCCCAAGGTGTCGCGCGTCAGTCGCTTGTCCAGCCGGCGATCGATCTCGCCCCCACGCTGCTGGATTTCTTCGGGGTGCCGCCGACGCCCGACATGACCGGCCGCTATCTCCGGGAAACCATCGCGCACGACACGCCGGTGCGCGATGCCGCGCTCTTCGGCATCTGGGGCGCGCAAGTCAACGTGACCGACGGTCGGCATGTCTATATGCGCGCTCCGACGCGCCAAGACGTCCAGCTTTTCGAATATACGCTCGTGCCCCAGCGCATGCGCCGCCGCTTCACGCCGGCGGAACTCGCCCCGGAAAACGTGGAACTCGTCGGTCCCCTGCCCTTCACCAAGGGGATGCCCGTGCTGCGCGTCCGGCGCACAGCGGGTGATTGGGAGGGAGTCGCTCCCGCGGCCGAGGGCGAACTCGCGCGCACGATGCTCTTCAATCTCGCCACCGACCCCGGCCAGCAGGACCCGCTGGATCGCCCCGGGCTGGAAACGCACCTGTGTGCGCAACTCGCCGCCCTGATGCACGAAGCCCATGCCCCCGCCGAACAGTTCGCCCGGCTCGGGCTGACCACAGTCGAACCTTCTTTTACATGACCCTCCTCGATCTCATTGGCGTTGGTTTCACCGTGGCGCTGCTGTTGTTCGCCGGCTTCTATTTCTCCCGCCGAGGTGGCAAGAGCAGCGCCGAGTTCATGCTGGGCGGACGCAAACTCCCGTGGTGGCTGGCGGGCACCGCCATGGTCGCGGGCAACTCAAACGCGGACAGCTCGCTGCACCAATCGGGCAAGATCCGGCGCGACGGCCTGCCGGGGGCGTGGTTCTACTGGGCGCAGGTGGTCGGGCAGATGTTCAGCTCGCTGGTGTTTTCGCGGCTGTGGCGGCGCACCGGCGTCACCAGCGTGGCGGAGTTTTATGAGATTCGCTATGCGGGGCGGGCCCGGGTGGCAGGCCGGGTTTGGGCCATGGTGTTCACCTCGTTCATCGAAGGCACGTTCGGCCTCGCGCTCGGTTTGCTCGCCCTGATCAAGATCGGGCAGACCACTTTCCACCTCACTGAACCGGTCGCCCTGCTCGGGTTCGCCGTCTCGCCGGCACTGTCGATCGCGCTGGTCGTGCTCGGCCTGGCCATCGCCTACTCCATCGTCTCCGGCCTGCTGGGCGTGGTCGCCGGCGACGCGGTGGAATTCATTTTCGCCCTGCTCTGCTCCTATGTGCTCACCTTCTACGTCTATCGCGCGACCGGCTACGGCGCGGGCCTGGAGGCGGGACTCGCGCGGTTGGGGCAGGAGGGCAAACTGTCGTTCCTGCCCGCGCTGGGTTTCTCCGCCGTGGTGTTTTTCATCGTGCAACCGCTGGCCTCGCTGGCCGGCAGCTCCGGCGTGAACCAACGCTACCTGGCGCTGCGGAACGAGCAGCAGGCCATGCTCTCCGGCGTTTGGCGCATCATCAACCACTACTTCCTGCGTTGCTGGCCGTGGTATTTGTGCGGTCTCTGCTCGCTCGTGCTGCTGCCGGGCTTCGACCAGGAAATGGCCTATCCCGAGCTGATTCTGCGTTACATGCCCGGCGGCTTGCGCGGCTTCATGTTCGGCACCTTCCTCATCGCGTTCATGGGCACGGTCAGCGCGGCCATGCACACGAGCGGCACGATCTTCGTGAACGATTTCTACCGCGCCTATCTGGTGCCGCACGCTCATGATCACCACTATGTCTGGATCACCCGTCTGGCGATGCTCGTGTTCACCGTCGTCGGCACGGTGATCGCTCTCTTGTCGAACCAGATTCTCAGTCTGCTGCAGGTCTTCCTGACGGTGACCAGCGCGGCCGGCCTGGTGCTCCTCTTGCGGTGGTTTTGGTGGCGCGTCAACGGCTGGGCGGACTTGTCCGCCCAGTTGCTGGCCCTGCCAGTGACGCTCTTCTTCGAGAACAGCAAGAAGCTGCTCGCCCCGGAACACGATCCCGTCGCGATCGGCCTGCGGTGGGTGGGCGGCACGACGCCCGACGACCGGTTCGCCGTGACGTTTGTGTTGACGGTGGCGACAACCACCGCGCTCTGGTTGCTGGTCATGCTGCTGACCCCGCCCGAGCCGATGGACAAGCTGCAGGAATTCTACCGCCGCGTGCGGCCTTATGGTTGGTGGGGACACGTGGCGCGGAGCTGCCCGGACGTCAAATGCACGGACAGTTTCCTGCACGATCTCTGGCTTTATGGCTTGGGCTTGGTGCTGGCGCTCGCGCTCCTGTTTGGCATGGGTCTGGTATTACTCGGACGGTTTGGCGGCGGCGGGCTTCTGCTGCTGGCCGGCGGGCTGGCCGGCTTCGGTCTCGTGAAGGCGATCAACGGCCGGCACGAGGTCGGGCCGCAGTGAGTTCATCATGCCGACCACGAGAAAGATCGGGATTGGGCCTGGAAATTCCAGAGCCGCTGCTCGCCTCAAAGCTTACTCTGACCAGCTGCGTTGCCAGAAGGTCTTTGCTCCGACGAAGGGCTTGCCACTGCCTTGAGCGCCCTGTGAATGGGGTTTTCATCACAGAATTCTTGGTCCTGAGCTGCTGATGAAGAAGCCCCGGAAGCCGCCCCGCCCACCCCGTTGGTCCCCGCCCGGATGGACCCGCTGAAGGTAATATCACCCGAGGGCTCGCCGACCAAGGAAATGAACTTCCGCGTCCTGGCCCTCAAGCACATGCGGTCGCCGGTCGGTGACTGCGCGACGCCGGGCGGGATCGCACATTCTTTTCCGCTGAACTGCTGCCGACTCATAAGGAGAACGTGGGCTGGGATCTGGCCAACGTATGCACGACTGAAATCGTGACGATTAATCCGATAACGGGGCCACTGAAACGTTGGCATTCCCGCCCAAGGAAATTAATTAACGGCCGCACGTTAGCCAGGTGCGTGGATTTCTATGGGACAATGGATATTACCGCTTCTTTCCAGTAGGAAGGGTCCACTGTCTCCACGGCCTTCTGCTCAAGCGTGTATTGCTGCAGGCTGTGGGAGGCCCCGAGCTGGACATCGAATTTGAGCCGACCCTCGTTATCGGCTTTCACCGGATTGGGCGACACGGCCACCCCGGGCGAGCCGCTTCCCATCAGGGTGTAATAGTGATTGGGCTTAAAAACCGGCGCGGTCCGGACATTTACCTGCCCGCTGCCGCGAATCGTCAGGCCGGATTTTGAGACATTGCTGAGGTAAAGAAATTCGACCACATCCCGGGTTACGGTGAAGTTCCAGTCCCAGATCCGGATGCTTGGCTCGATCGAGCGATAGTTGAACACTACAGGATCTTGCACGGTCCGCCGGAAATCCGCCTCGATATTGGGCCAGGCCAGCAACAACGACTCCATGAAGTGGTATCGGTCATGGCCGCCCTGCGGATAGGAGTCATAATAATGCGAAATCTGCAGCTCGTCGAGCCGCTCGTGGAATCTGTCATTAAGCAGCGCAATTTTCCCTTCCAGCCCGAGTTTTGCCGGATCACCGTCATCGGGAGCTGGACCGCCGGGGAGTCCGCGGCCGGTGCGAAACCAGAGCGGAAGTGGCGCGAGGTTCTCCGCGAGATCAAGTGGATTGTGCCCGTGCCAACGCACTTCCTGCGTCAGAAAAGGACCCCAGATGGCTTCTGTTTTCAATTGAGGGACACCCGCCCCTTCCGGTCTGAGCAACGCGTTGTCAAGCACACCAGAAAACGAGTAGGTGGCGGCAAAGAGATCGGGATGGCGGGCCGCATAGCTCATCGCACCAAATCCCCCCATCGACAGGCCCGCGACCACGCGCCCCCCGCGGTCAGTCCGCACTTCATAGTTCGCCTCAATGTATGGAATCAGCTGCGCAAGATGAAAGGTTTCCCACATCGGGGAACCGAAGCCACCCTCATTGAACCAATCGCTATAGAAGCCGACATCGCCGCCATCGGGCATCACAATCACGACATCTTTGCCGGCCGTGTAGTCAAAGAGGGTTTGCGGGGTGAGAAACCTCTCCGTCCAAATATGAGCATTGCCCTGGCCATTGCCTTGAGCCTGACCGCCATGAAGCAAATATAGCACCGGATGTCTTGAGTCACTCCCGGGGTAGTTTGTCGGCAGCAACAGGCGGACCTTTGTATTGGCGCTTGGATTGACGCGGGGATTGGCGAACTCCAGCTCGATAAGCCGCGGGCTGGTCACGGGCTTGCCATCCGCATCAGTCCTGACGGTGCCATCGCTGTTATAAATCGGGGGATTCGTCTGCTTGACGAGCACAAGCGGAGGAGCCGAAGACACCGGCATGGAGTGGAGCGAGACTGGCAGAGCGGAGGATAACAGGGTCATGACTACGGCCGCGCAATATAAGGGTCTGGCGAAAAAGCCTGCCGGAAAAGTAAGGCATACGGAATCACTCAACATGGATCTGGTCATGGCTGCCGGGGGTTGGGGGTCCAAACGTTTCGCCAAAAAGCCAAATTAAGCAAAACAGCGGGGCCACGCTTGGGAAGTTCCCGACCGGGCACAACTCGTCCGAAGTCTATCACGTTAGAAAGATATGGGCGGACAGTTGAGCAGTCAGGACGGGCTGCTTGCTTCAGACCGGACCAAACTCCGGTTCGATCAGGATGCGCCATCGCCACGTCTCGCCGGCGCGCAAATGCACCAAGCCCTTCCGCAGATTGAAGGAGCCCGGCAAGCCGATCCACGGCTCGGGGCAGAAATAACCGTCCGCCGGAGCGCCCCACAGATTAAACGAGACCACCGGCGGCGGCGGCATCACCTGGGCGAGATGAGAGATCCGCACTGCCAGGCCGGAGGCGTCACTTAACCGGACCCAGGCCTCGCCCTCGTAATCCCCGAGGGCGACGGGGGGGATGACGGACAGCTCCGACAATGGCACCGGGCGGCGGGAAGGGCGCACCCGGCTCAGGCCCGTCGCCAGATAATTTTTATCCTTGAGATATTCGAGGCGCGCCGGGCTTTCAAAATAACAGGCGCCCAAGGGGGTGCTGGCGCTGAACGGAACCCGGAAGGTGATATGGTTTCCGATGGAGAAAAACATCGCCGCCCCGACGCCGCCGCGGGAGGTCACGCGATGGAGCAAAGCCAGGCGTCCTTCCTCCAAGCGGTAGATGAGGCTAAACTCAAAGCCGAAGGGATACATGGTGCGCGTCTCGTCGTCATCCGTGAGGACGACCTCGACCTGCGCCCCGGACCGGTCCGCCTGCACGCCGGCCACGCGCCAAGCCTTGTGCCGGGCAAAACCATGGATCGGAATCTCGTAACGCCGCCCGGCCCAGTCATAGGAACAGTGAACGGCATCCTTGTCGGGCTTGATGCCATGGGCGAAGTTCAACCCCACGGCGGGCCAGAGAATCGGCGCTTTCCCGCGCCAGCCGGCGCCGCGCCCATACTCCCGCGCCCGATGCAGCAACTCCAGCCAGGTTCCGCGAAAACGCACTCGCAGGCCCGACAACTCGCCTCCTTCCGTCGGAGCCACCGCCGCTTCCAGGCCGCCCACCGCATCGCGCAGGACCACCAGCTCAACGCCTTCCCGCGTCTGTTCGCGCCACCATGAATAACGCGGGGCGGCCCCGGCTCCCGGCGATGGAATCACTCCTGCCATGACCAGCCGGACCGGGCGTAAACCCTCCGTCCATCCGCCGATGCCGCGACTCTCTGCGAGGGCCGGGGAGGCGAGGAACCATGAGCAGACCGGAGGTGCATTGAGCGAAGGTGGCTGAATGCCGGTCGCGACGGACTTCGTCAAGACCTACGGGGTTGGAGGACTGGAGGCCGACGTTTCAAGGGCGATCATCCGGGCCGTTGCGACAATCGAATCACCCGGCTATTTCTAACGTGTTTAACTATCCCGCCATTGCGTCGATTTCTGGCTCCGGCAAGCTGCTCCCGCTGTTATTCTACCCCCGTTACTGGCCGCTTGTTGGCCAAACTGCTTGGTTCCCCCCCCCACCCCCATGAGAAATCCGATCAAGGTGAATCAGCTATTCAGGGCAGCCAAGAAGTTTCTTGGTGTCGCCGCATTCGCAGGCATCGCCCTTACCCTGCCGGCGCAGCCTGCTGTTACGGACGCCGAGAAGAAAGCCCGGGACGAGAGCGCCCCCGTCCCCCTGGGGGAGACTGTCATCCTTTCGCCGTTCACCGTCACTGCGGCCACCAATAACGCCTACCTGGCAACCAACGCCACCAGCGGCACCCGCATCGCCCTGCCGCTCGAATCGACCCCCATGACCATCAATGTTGTCACGGCAGACCTTCTCAAGGACAAGGGATGGTCCAGCGTGAACGAAGCCACCCGCTTTATGCCGGGTGTCCGCCGCACGGCAAATAACTCGAATCAAATCAAGATTCGCGGGTTTCAGTCCGGTGCTCCGCGCGTCGACGACTTCTTTGATGCCGGCGATCTGGCCGGGGGGCGCGGACGTTATGAGTTGGCGGAGATGGAGCGCATCGAACTGGTCAAGGGGCCGACCACGGTGCTGTTTGGCTTCGGCAATCCCGGCGGCGTCCTAAACATGCTCACCAAACGACCGCTGTCGAAACCAGGCTATGCGATCACCGCCGAATATGGCAGTTACGACTCAAAGCGGGTTGTGGTGGATGCGACCGGCCCTGTGGCCAAACGGGGCGACTGGGAAGTGCTTTATCGGGTCATCGGGGTGAAAGAAGACACGGACGGCTTCCGTGACTTTGAGAACCTGAATAATGACTTCATCAGCGGTCAGATCCAGCTGAACTACCGCAACACCACGAGTCTGCGCATGAGATTCCGCTACCAGGATATCATGGAAAATGCGGCCTTCAACTTGCTGCCGTATGACGCCGCCGACGGCACCCTGATCATCCCCCCCGATGTCGGCTACAACGTCAGCGGCCCCGACGGGGATTTCGGCCATTATAAGCAAATGTCCCATTATTACGAGCTGACCCACGTTTTTTCGCCCCATGTCTCGCTGCGAGCGGCAGCCAATTTTCATGATTCCTACTACAACTCCCTCGGGCGGATTGGCGAAGCCCTGAGGCCCGATCACAAGAGTGTCCAAGTATTGGGCATTCGAAATGATGACAAACGCAGCGTTACTGCGTGGCAGACTGATCTCACCGGCAACTGGAATCTGTCTCTCGGCAAGCTTCGGGTGGTTGTCGGCATGAGTGACCAGGATTCAGATTCACGAACGCGCATCTTTTTGAACACGGCCATGCCGCAGCCCAGCTTCCCCATCTTTGACATTGCCGCGCGTGACTATCGGAACGGCCCCCTTGTTGACTATCTTCCCAACCCGAACGATAGCGACGACCATAATACCGCGCGCGTCTATTATGGCCTCGCCAGCCTCGAGACGCTGCAAAATCGCCTCACGCTCATGGCCGGCGTGGGCCGCGGCGAAAACACGACCTTCAGCCGGCTGCGGGTCAATCCCAATGCCCCGATCACGGGTGACTTCAAGGTCACCAAGCCGCAATTCGGCGCGTCGTTCCAACTGCTGAAAGGGCTCCATCTGTTCGGCAACAGCTCCGAGTCGGCCTCCCCCAACCCCCGCTTTCCGGGCAGTCCTGAGCAAGGAAAAAGTTACGATGTCGGCTTAAAAGCGAACTACAGCAAGTTTTCCGGCAGCCTAACCTATTTCGACACAACGCGTGAATCCATCCAGGTGTCGGCTTTCAATTCCTTGACGGGAGTAGTGACCGTCGAACTCTCCGGCGAAGAGGAGGCGCAAGGCATCGAAGCCGATCTGCAATACTTCCCGACACCGCAAATGCAGTTCGTTCTCTCGCACGCCTGGACCAACAGCCGGGTGGTGTCGGACAATCAACGTCCGGGGCGCGTCGGCACCGCGCTTCCCGATGTTCCGAGGAACGCGCTCCGCCTTTGGGGCAAATACACCTTCAAGGGCGGCGCCTTGGACAAATTCTGGGTGGGCTTCGGCTACATGTATACCGGCCAGATGATCGGCAACCGCCTGCCCGACCGCTACAGGATCCACACCAAGGCATGGGACCGCTACGACGCCAGCTTGGGCTACACGATGAAAGCCGGAAAAGGCAAAATCGACTATGTGCTCAGCTTGGAAAACCTCGCCGACGACAAGAACTACGTGGATTACGGGCTTCTTCGCGGCAAGCCCTTCAACGCCAAACTGTCAGCCACCCTGAGCTTTTGAACCAGCCGTCCAAGCAACAAACTGTCACGTCTGCCGGATTCACCACCATTTGCGCCAAACCCATTCAGTCACCGCCATGCATAGCTCTCTCGCACTGCAAGCAACCCGTTTGCCTGCCACGCGTCGGCACCGCGCTTGCTTGGTGCCTCTTGCCATTATCGCCGCCTTGCATGCCTGGGCTCTGCCCACTCCCCTCCGCGCCCGGCCGGTGTCTTCGCCCCCACCCCTGGTGCTCGTCAGCCAGACAAGTCCGCCGGTCTACAACAGCGATGGGACCATCCGAGCAGATGCTGCCGGCAATCCGGAGACGAGCCCGCGTCTTGTCGATCTGGAGTTCGCCAATCCGCTCACCCATCCAACCGCGACCACGAAGGTCCGTGTTCTGCTGCCTGCGAATTATCCCCAAGGAAGCTCAAGCTATCCTGTGCTGTATCTGCTCCATGGCGCCAAGGCCGGACTCGGATTGGCTAAAGGGGAACAGTATGAGTGGTGGACCCGCTGGGCGAACGAGCGAAACCTGTTTGATTTCACGGCCGATCAGGACGTGGTCATAGTGATGCCGGAAGGGGGCGCCCGCAGCTTTTACTCCGACTGGTTCAATGGCGGGGCATGGGGGGCGCCGATGTGGGAAACCTTCCATCTCGCGCAGTTGATCCCCTACATTGACACCCACTACAAAGTGCGGACCGATCGCGGCGGTCGCGTGATCGCCGGCGTCTCCATGGGTGGCTTTGGCGCCATGAGCTACGCCGCCCGTCACCCCGACCTCTTCGCCGGAGCCTATGCCTTTTCCGGCGCGCTCAACAATCTGGCTTTCGTCGTGACCACTCCCCAAGTTCCCTCTTTGGTCAGCGAAGATATCTGGGGGCCGGCTGCCTTGCAGGAAGTGCGCTGGCGGGGGCACAACCCCGTGGATCTCGCGGGAAATCTCGCGCCGCTCACCCTCTGGTTTCGCACGGCAACGGGGGCTTCGCACGAATCGGCCGGTGAAAAGACCCCGCCCAACGATACCGAGAATCCGATGGAATTGTTCATGGAGTCTCGGGTGCTGCCGCTTAACGACCAGTTTCACCAGAAGCTGAAAGAGCTGGGCCTGGCCCATACCTACCTCATTCAGCGTGTCGGAGGCCACACCGGCTACCATTTCGTGGAATCGCTCATGCTCGCCTGGCCGAGCATCAAGGCTGATTTCTCAAGATCAGTGCGGGACCCGGCGCAATTCAATTACCGCACCACCGAGCCGCGCTTTCGTGTTTGGGATTGGGAGTTCGTCATCGAACGCGATGTTGTCGAATTTCTCACGCTATCGGATGTAAGCTCAAAAGGACTCACCCTTCAAGGGAGTGGACTTGTCACCGTCAAAACACCGCGCATTTATCTCCCAAACCATACTTATTCGGTGACGATGTTGGATGCCTCCGGTGAAAAAATATCGATTGGAACAGTGACCTCCGATGCGAATGGCCGCCTCGATTTCAAGATCTCGCTCGGCGAGCCGCACCAATTCCAACAGTATACTCCAGAGCAGAAGGCTGCGGAGGTGCAGGATCCGGCTTACTGGAGGAAGGTCCGCGTATTGATCTCCACCTGAAGCACTCACGAATACTTCCCCGCAGCCGGATTGCCCGAATCCTCCTCTCCCGACAATATGCCTTCCTCACAACCCCCCATGCACACTCATGCTCTCCCCCCATCTCTCAGCAGAAATTGCCTGGCCTTTCTTCCAGCAAGGCACCTTGCCTGGCTGGCGCTTCTTCCGCTCGGGTTGATCTTGCTGTCACCGGCTTCCGCGCAAGAGGAAACAGAGTTCCCTTATCCCCCCGACATCAAGAACGCGACCGCCCATGTTTACAAAGTCGCGAGCCAGACGGAGCTGAAGCTCTATGTTTTCGCTCCGCCGGGCCTTAAGACCGGAGAAAGCCGCCCTGCCATCATCTTCTTTTTCGGCGGAGGCTGGAGGATCGGCTCGCCCCAGCAATTCGAGGCGCACTGCCGCTACTTGTCCGGTCGGGGGATGGTGGCGATCACCGTCGATTACCGGGTGCGCAGCCGCCAGGGAGTCATGCCGGCGGCCTGCCTTGAAGATGCCTGCTCCGCGGTGCGCTGGGTGCGGCAGCATGCCGCGGAATTGTCGGTCGACCCCGGCCGGATTGTGATCGCGGGCGGTTCTGCGGGCGGACATCTGGCGGCCGCGACCACGCTGCTCAGCGGATTCGATGCCGCCGGCGAGGATCCGACTGTCTCGACTGCGGCGAATGCGCTGGTCTTGTTCAACCCGGCCTTGGTGCTGGCCCCGATCGACGGAGCGCCGGCTCCGTCCGCCGCTGATCAGAAAAGAACGGAAGCCATTAAAGCGTTATTTGGCGTGGAGGACTTGTCGGCTCTAGTGGCCTTGTCTCCTTTTCATCACCTTCGGTCCGGCCTTCCCCCCACGTTGCTCCTTCACGGCCAGGCCGACACCAGCGTGCCTTTCGGCACTTCAGCGCTTTTTGCCAAAAAGATGAACGCCTTGGGCAATCGCTGCGAACTGGTCGGTTATGTGGATCAAGAGCATGGGTTCTTCAATCTGCCCCGTGCCGGCGGAAAGTATTTTCGGCTGACCCTGAAGGAGGTTGACCGGTTTCTCCAATCAATCGGCTACCTGACCGGCCCCGAACGGGTCGAGGAAATGTTTCCCTCGCCCGCAACTTAACTGCCCCCCAAGGAGGCCGGGAACCGCGGCTAGAGAATCCGGTTCTCCTTCATCACCTGGGCATACCAGCGCGCGCTCAGCTTGGGTGTGCGCTTCTGCGTGGCGTAGTCGGTGTAAACCATGCCGAAGCGCCGGGCATAACCGTCCTGCCATTCGAAATTGTCCATCAGGGACCAGAGGAAATAGCCGTGGACCGGCGTGCCGTCGGTCAGGGCGCGGCGGAGTTCGACGAGGCATTGCCGCGCGTATTCCCGGCGGTGCAAGTCGAGCACTTCGCCACCGGCCGGCGGGGCGTCGTCATAGCCGGCGCCGTTCTCGGTGATGTAGATGGAGCGCACGCCGGGCAGCTCCGCGGCGAAGCGCGGCCCCCAATACATGGCCTGCGGCACGAGCTTGAGCCATGGGCTGTGGGCCTGCGGATAGCCGGGCGGGAATGGGAGCAGTTCCGGGCGGCCTCGGCGCCCGGCGCGCACGAAGTTGCCGGTGTAGATGTTCAGGCCGAGGTAGTCGGTGGGCAGCCCGATGAGTTGGAAGTCGCGCGGATCGTAGCGCGGGGCGGCGGCACCGGCCGCCTTCAGGTAGGCATCGGAATAGCGGCCGTTGAATATCGCCCCGAGCACACGGTCGCTTTCGAAACGGAAACGGTCCCGGGCGGCGGCGATGTCGGCCTCCGTCTCGGTGACCGGCACCGACACGATCGGATTGTCGGTGATGCCGACGCGCGCGCCCTTGCCGCCGTGTTCCCGCACGGCCCGCACGCCGTGGCCGTGGGCGAGCATCGCGTGGTGATAGGTTTGGTTGACGACCGCCTCGCCTTCGTTGGTGCCCGGAGCTTTGTCGCCGCCGCCGTAGGCCAGCCGCGTGAAGCAATACGTCTCGTTCAGCGTGATCCAGTTTTTCACCTGCCCGCGGTAGGCCCGCACGATGGTGTCCGCGTAAACGGCGAAGGCGTCGGCAACGGTGCGCTTGCGCCAGCCGCCCTCGTCCTCGAGCGCCTGCGGCAGATCCCAGTGAAACATGGTGACCCACGGGGTGATGCCGCGGGCGAGCATCGCGTCGAACAGGCGGTGGTAGAAATCGAGGCCCTTTTGATTCACCGGGCCGCGCCCCTGGGGCAGGATGCGGGGCCACGCGAGGGATAGCCGGTAGTGCTTCACGCCGAGCCGCGCCATCAGGGCGATATCCTGCCGGTAGCGGTGATAGTGGTCGCAGGCCACGTCGAGCGTGTCGCCGTTGTGCACCTTGCCGGGCACGCGGCTGTAGCGGTCCCAGATGGACTCGCCCTTGCCGTCGGTGAAGGCGGCGCCCTCGATCTGCGGCGCGGCGGCGGCGACGCCCCAGACGAATCGTTGCGGAAAGGAGTTGGTGCAATGTTTTCTGGGCATGGAAAGTCAGGGTCAGGTGGAGGACCGGGCGGCGCGCAAGGCCTCGAGGCGTTCCTTTGTGAGAGGATAGCCAATGAGGAAAAGCATCGCAACCGCCGCCGTGCCGGTCGGGAGCAGCGCGCGGAGGATCCGCAGATTAAAAAGCATTTCGGCGGTGGGGACGATGTCCTTGCCGGTGAAGCCGATGGCGTCCACCAGCACGCCACCGAGCGCAAACGACAGGGCGAGGCCGCCCTTGATCATGCAGTTGGAGATCGCCGAATACATGCCCTCGTTGCGGACACCGTTGCGCAGCGCCCCCTCCTCCGCGACATCGGCCACCATGGAAAAGTAGAGCTGGTAAACGGCGGTGATGCCGATGCCGAAGAAGGGCGCGACCGCGAGGGACAGCCACGGGTGCGCCGGCGTGAGAAAAAACCAGCTCAGGAGCCCGCCGAGTGAGGTGACGAACGCGGCGATGAGGGCCATCCGGTGTTTGCCCAGTTTTCTCGCGCCCCAGCTCGTGAGGGGCAGCGCCAGCATGCCGCAGACGATGTTCAGGGTGCTCGAGGCGCCCGTCAGGACCGCCGTGAGCTTCGCGTCGCCCCGCGCGACCCAGAACAGCGTGGCATAGAACTGCACGGCGGAGGAAACCGAGATGGAGGCCGCCATGAAGAGCAGATACATCGTGATGCGCCGAAACGACGCGTTGCGCACCGCCGACTTCAGCGAGTCCCAGAATCTCACGGGCGCGGCGGCCGGGCCGGCGGGCGCCGCTTCGCGCAGGAACACGCCGGGCCAGGCGCCGAAGATCAGGATCAGCACGCCCCAGATGGCGCCGACCACGATGGCACCGCGCTGGCCCGCGCCGAACCAGCCCTTTTCCACGAGCCAGAAACTCCAGCTGCTCGCCAGCGTGCCCACCTTGGCGAAGAAACTCCGGAAGCCCATCAAGGAGGTGCGTTCGTCGTAGTTCTTGGACAGACTCATGCCGAGCGCCTCCAGCGGGACGAAGAACACGGCGTTGGCCGTCCAGAAGACGATCAACGTGGCCAGCAGCCACGCCGTCAGACCGGACGAACCGAGACCGACCGGCGCCATCCAGATGAGCGCGTAGGCCAGGCCGCTGGCGCAGGCGCCGGCGACGATGAACGGCCGGCGCCGCCCCCACCGCGATTGGAAATTGTCGCTGTAAGTCCCGACGACGGTGTCCATGATGCCGTCCCACAGGCGCGGCAGGGCGACCGCGAAGCCGATGACCTTGGGCGACATTCCGAGATAGAGCGCGAAGACGGGAAACAACATCGTCTCAATGCCGATGCCCATGAGCGTGTTGCCAGTGAAGCCAAGGCCGAAGCTGACCTTCTGCGCGACACCCAAGCGGCCATCCCCAGTGGACGGTGGCGGAGCGGGTGCGGGAGGCGGGGTGACAGAGACCGGAGTCATGCGCAATGGGGTGGGATGAGGGGCGGAGCCAAGCGTTTTTCGCGACACCAGCCAGGAAGGCCGAACGGGCGGGCGGGGACCATGTCCGAACGCCCGACCATGGTCGGCTGGATCTCACCGCAAAACAATTGGCTCGCCTTCGAACACGTTCGATTCTCTCCTCGTCAACGCTTCTCCTGTTCACCCCGTGCCTGTCACCCTCGCACAAATCGCCCAGGCGGCCCGTGTCGCCAAATCCACCGTCTCGCTCGCCCTGCGCAATACCGGCAGCGTTGACGCCCGCACCCGCCACCGGATCCTGAAGGTCGCCGGCAAGCTTGGCTACCGGCCCAATCCGCTGGTCAACGCGCTCATGATGCAGGTCCGCTCCCGCGCGTCGCCGCGGAACCGGCCGACCATCGGATTCGTGAACACCTGGGGGCCGCCGGCCAAAGAGCCCCCGGGCATCTGGAATATCATCGGCACCTTTTGCGAAGGCGCCCGCCAGCGGGCCCAGGAACTGGGCTTCGACTTCGATCTCATTCCGTTCGAACCCGAGACCATGACCGACCAGCGGCTGGGCCAGATTCTGACCGCCCGCGGAATCGAAGGGCTGGTGATTGCGCCGCTGCATTCACCGTTTTTTCGCTGGAACATGAACTGGGCGCCCTTCGCCGTGGTGGCCCTCGGCTATTTCGAGGCGAACGCCGGCCTGTCCCGCGTGTTCTATGACTACTACCACTGCATCGAGGACATCCTGACGCATCTGGAAAAGCGCGGCTACCGGCGCGTCGGTTTCCACATCGGGCGGGCCGACGAGGAACGCAGCCGCGGACTCTGGACGGCGGGATTTCTGCACTACTTCTCCCGGCGCGCCACGACCATGCGCTCGGTCCCGTTGCCCGAGATTGACGAATACGACCGCGAGCAGTTTCTGAAATGGTATCGCCGTCATCAACCCGACGTCATCCTTGGGTTCGGCGACGACTCCGTGCATTGGTTGGCGGAGATCGGGGTGCCGGTTCCGGCGAAAGTCGGCTTTGTCAGCCTGGCCCAGAAAATGACCCGGAGCCCCTGCACCGGCTACGATCACCGGCTGGAAGTTGTCGGACGGGCGGCGGTGGACGTCGTGGTTGGGCAGCTCTACCGGGGCGAGCGCGGCCTGCCCGCCCAGCCGCAGACCACCCTCGTCGAAGGACGCTGGCAGGATGGCCCGACGACGCGCTCGCCGACTGCCTGAGCGGGCGCAAGCCCCCCTCCTACCCGAGCCCGAGCCGCTCGAATTGCTCGTCCGGCGCGTGGACTTCGCGCATCGCCGCCGCCATCTGCGCGGCCAGGCGGGCTTCCAGCGCGTCGTCGGACAGCGGGCGTTGCTGTCGCGGATCCTGTGCGAGGTCGAACAGCAGCGTTTGCCGAGTGTCGTGATTGTCCAACGGGACAACGCCATCGTGGGGGCCGGGGCCATGCGCGATGCGCAGGACCGGAGAGCCCTTGGTGAAGGGCAGCGGGCCGGTGAGTTCCACGCGACCGGGAGCGAGATCGGCCGGGGAGAAGAGCTTTCTCATGCGGGCGGGCATGAGGGTATATTCGTAGAGCGGAACCTCCGGCCGCCGGGTGCCCCGCATGTAAACGTAGCGCCCATCCGTCAGGTTCACCTGCCCGCCCCACGTGCCGAAAATCGCGGTTTCCCGCACGGGACGGTCGTGGGCGATCGTCTCGCGAAGATTGCGTCCGGTCATGTCCGGCGTCGCCGGCAGCCCGAAGAAATCGAGCAAGGTCGGCGCCAAGTCGATGGCCGGCTGGACGAGCGACTGGCGCGCGACTCCGGCTGCACCGCACCGCGGATCCCAGACAAAGAACGGTGTCCGCGCCAGCTCTTCATACCACGGCATGTGCATCTTCGCCCAACAGTCATGCTCACCGAGGAGAAAGCCGTGGTCGGTCCACACGATCAGCATCGTGTCCTTCCAAAGGTCGTGTTGTTCCATCGCGTCAAGCACGCGGCCTAGCTGCTGGTCGCAATACGTCACCAGCGCCGCATACTCGGCCTGGCAGTGCCGCACCTGCTCGGTGGTCTCGGACACATGCTGGTAGGCCGGCCAGTCGAAGTCCGGACCGCGATAGTTTTTGAAATGTTCGGCGTAGGCCGTCTTGGTTTCCGGCGGACTGCAGAACGGCTCGTGGGGATCGAAGGTCTCGATCTGCAGCAGCCAGCGGTCGGCCGCGTGGTTGCGGCGGATGAAGTCGAGCCCCGCGTCGAAGGTTTTCCGCTGCGGCCAGTCGCTTTCGCCTTTCAGCAGGTGCTGGCGGTTGACGAGATCCTGGCGCACCAGGCCGTCGCGCTGCGCGTTCTGCCCGACGGCCTGCGCGGGCCAGAGGGGGTCGCCGACGAGGCCCACGCACGGATCGCCCTCCTGCCCGCGGAAAAACTCCCACGATGAATAACGGGTGTGGTAGTTGAGGCCCCCGTCCTCGAAGTAATGCTGATGATCCGTCGCCAGGTGGGAGTAAACCCCGCCCGCGCGGAGCAATTCGGGCAGCGCGTCGTCGAAGGGCTCCATCGGTCCCCAGCTGCGGTGGAGGAAATTTGGCCGGCCGGTCAGAAAATCGCGACGGGCCGGGATGCAGGGCATCGAACAGACATAGGAAGTGTCGAAGCGAACTGAGCGCGCCGCCAGCTGGGTGAAATTGGGCGCCCGCACCCAGTCGCAGCCGTAGGGCGGCAGGTGATGGCGGTTGAGCGAATCAAAAAGGACGACAATAGTCTTCATGCGGTGTAAGGCCGCCGAGTATCGCGAGCGCGCCGCCCTGGTCAAACGTAGCGGTATCGAACGGGTTCGATCACTCATCGCTTGCCCGGATACTCCGCCGTGATTCGCTGGCTCAGACAGAGAGATCCCACCCCCGGACTTTTCAGGAAAGAGAATTCCTTTCCATCACCCCCCAGCCCCCCGATTCCATTCGCCATGAAACCGAAACCTTCTTTTGTTCCAGTCCTTACCGCTCCCCTTGGCTTGCTGGCCTTCAGCTTCGGTCTCGCGGCCTCCGCCGCAGCCCAACAACCCGCCACGCCGGCCGTCGCCACGCCTGAATCGAACGAAGTGTTCGTGTTGGAGCCGTTCACCGTCCAGTCGGGCGAAGACACCTATGTCGTGGCCAACTCCATGGTCGGCACGCGGGTGAACATCCCACTGCTCGACGCTCCGTTTGCGGCGCAGGTCGTCACCGACGAGTTCATGCGCGACATCGGCGCGGGCGACATCCAGGAGGCCCTCCGCTATGTGAGCAGCGTGCGCTCCGCCTCCAACATCTACGAGGAATTCGCCATCCGCGGCTTCAATTCCGGCGCGCCGCTGCGCAATTACTTCGGCGTGCCCGGCGCGCTCCAATCCCGCGGCGACAACCTGGAGTATGACCGCATTGAGGTGCTGAAGGGCCCGACCGCTCTCCTTTACGGCAACGGGCAGCCGGGCGGGCGCATCAACATCGTCACCAAGAAACCGCTGGCCTCCACCAAGCGCCATCTCATGTTCGAGGGCGGCAGCTACGAGCACTACCGCGCCACGGCCGACTTCACCGGGCCACTGTCCAAAAATCTCGGCGGCGGGGAGCTGCTCTACCGCGTCCTCGGCGCCTACGTCGACCGCGGCGGCTTCCGCGATTACGAGCACACGTCGCGCACACTGCTCAACGGCCAGTTGATGTGGCGCACCCGCCAGCTGAGCTTTCGCGTCGAGCAGCGTTACCTCCGACAGAAAGAAGATGCCGAGGCGTTCATTCTCCTGCCGCTCGGCGGTGGTGGCACGCCGACCTTCTTTCTCATGCCGGATCGCGAATACAATACCGCCGGACCGAACACCTACGCCAATTTCCGGGAATACAACACCTACACGGAGCTGATCTGGAATATTTCCGATAACTGGACGCTGCGCAATGGCTCGTCCTATAGCGAGTCCTATTACGACGCCCTGCGCCGCGTCGGCGCCGCGCTCAACAGTGCCGGCACCCATACCACGGCCATACCGGTTTACAATGACAACAAGGCCAGCGGCACCAACACGCAGACCGATCTGACCGGCATCTTCAACACGCCGGTCGGCAAGCTCACGGTCGTGCTCGGCCAGATCTACAATGAAAACGACTCGCGCAGCATACAGTTCAATGCCCCCGGCAGCCCGTTTGCCATCCTGGATCGTTCGGCCCGCACTTATGCTATACCCCCCCCCTCCGCCTTCAACCGCACGCAAGACCAGCTCAACGACGGCAAGAACGAGCGTTACTATGCGATGGTGCAGCTGACGACGCTCAAAGACCGGCTGACCCTCCTCGGCGGCGCCGGCCGCTCTCATGCCGAGCCCACCGTAACCAACCGCATCCCGGCGGTGCCGACGGTCAGCACCTCGAACTCGTGGAACACCACCCCGCAGGTGGGCGGATCCTTTCGCCTCCGCAAGGACATGACGGTTTACGCCATGTATGGCGAGTCCTTCAGCCCCAACGGTGATTTCCCGGACCAGCCGGAAGAAGGCAAATCCTACGAGGCCGGCCTGAAGTTCGGTTCCGAGCGTTTCAGCGGCACGCTCGCCTGGTTCGATACCACCCGGGAGAGTATCCAGGTGCAAGCCTTCGACCCCGTGCTCGGGCGCAACGTTCCCAGCATCGCGGGCAAGCAAACCTCGTCCGGAATTGAATTGGATATCTATGCCAAGCTGACCGACAAGACCGAGCTGATTGCCTCCTATGCCTACCTTGACACGGAAAACGTCGTTCCCGACTCACGCTTTCCCGGTGCCGCCGGCACCCGGCTTGGCGATGCCCCGACAGACCAATTCAAGGTCTGGGTGAAACAAAGCCTGCCCAGCGCTTTCGGCTTAAAGGATATTTGGGGCGGCGTAGGTGTGATATACGTCGGCGACATGGTGTCCGACCACGACGCCGCACGCTACAACCTGATCGCGCCAAGTTACATCCGCGTAGATATTGCGCTGGGCGCGGAACGCAAACTCGCCGGCGGCCAGAAACTCCAGTTCAAGCTTAACATCGAGAACCTTTTTGACGAGGATTACGTCGACAAGCAGATCACCCGCGGCTGGCCTCGCCGGATCAAGGCGTCCGTCGGCCTGCGGTTCTGATCTGACTCCGCCAGTTAGGATTTCTCCAAGGGAGCCCGCTGGGCTCCCTTTTTTTAGGCCGTGGCCGGCCGTTTGATCCGGCCTGCACCTGGTGATCGAACGGGGTCGACAGGGACACACTCGTTCCCTGCGCCCGAGACACGCTTACTGGTGGCAGACGTTCTGCCGGATGTGCCCCTTGGCCTCTTGCTGACGAGGGCACCGCATTCCCCTTACCCCATGAAAACCTGCATCCAATCCAGCCCACTCGGCCTGCCCAGTCTGATCGGACTGTTGAGTCTGGCCTTCAGCTTTGGTCTCGCGGCCTCCGCCGCAGCCCAACAACCCACGCCTCCCTCCACGCGGGCCACCGCCACGCCCGAGTCGGAGGAAGTGGTCGAGCTCGCCCCGTTCGTCGTCCAGTCGGGCGAAAACACCTATGTGGTGGCCAACTCCATGGTCGGCACGCGGGCGAACATGGAGTTGCTCGACGCGCCGTTCTCGGCGCAAGTGGTGACCGACCAGTTCATCCGCGATATCGGCGCGGACGACATCCAGGAGGCGCTGCGCTACGTGAGCAGCGTGCGTTCCAGCTCGAACATCTACGAGGAATTCGCCATCCGGGGGTTCAACGCCGGCGCGCCGCTGCGCAACTATTTCGCCGTGCCGAACGCCCTGCATGCCCGGGGCGATAATTCCGAGTATGACCGCATGGAAGTGCTCAAGGGGCCCACCGGTCTGCTTTATGGCAACGGCCAGCCCGGCGGACGCATCAACATCGTCACCAAGCAACCACTCGCTTCGACCAAGCGGTCGCTCGGGTTCACCGGCGGCAGCTATGATTTCTACCGGTTCACGGCCGACTTCACCGGGCCGATCACCAAGAACTTTGCCGGTGGGGAGCTGCTTTACCGCGTGATCGGCGCCTACGTCGACCGCGGCGGCTACCGTGACTATGAGCACAGCTCCCGGCAATTCGTGAACGCCCAGTTGATGTGGCGCACCCGCCGGCTGAGCTTCCGCGTCGAGCAGCGCTATATGAAGCAGAAGGACGACGCCGAGGCGTTCATCCTGCTCCCGCTCGGGCCGGGCGCCACGCCGGCGTTTTACCTCCTGCCGCCGGACCGCGGGTTCAACACCGCCGGCCCGAACACCTACGCCAACTACCGCGAATACAACACCTACACGGAATTGATCTGGAACATTTCACCGCACTGGACGCTGCGCAACGGCTCCACCTACGGAGAGCAATATTACGACGCGCTCCGCCGCGTCGGCGCCGTGCTCAACGCCGCCCGCACGCATGTCACCGCCACGCCGGTTTACAACGACGAGAAGGTGGACGGGTGGAGCACCCAGACCGACCTCACCGGCGTTTACCAGACCCGCTTGGGCAAGTTTACCTCCGTGATCGGTTATATCGCCAGCGATACCAACAGCCGCGCCGTTCAGCTCAACGCCCCCGGCAGCCCCTTCGCCGTCCTCGACCGATCAGCCCGGACCTATGACATCCCGCCCTTCCCCTCGGCGGCCTACAACCGGACCAACGACCAGCTCAACGAGCAGCAGCCCGAGCGCTACTACGCCATGGTGCAGTTGAATACGCTCAAGGAGCGGCTGACCATTCTCGGCGGCGCCGGCCGCTCCCATAACGAGGGCAGCAACACGAATCGCCTGCCCGCCGTGCCAACCACCAGTTCCTCCAGCAGTTGGAGGACCATCCCCCAAGGCGGAATTTCGTTCCGTCTCCGCAAGGATGTCAGCGTCTATGCGATGACCGGCCAATCCCGCACCCCGAACGCCAATTTCCCGGCGTATCCCGAGAAGGGCAAATCCGTCGAGGCCGGCGTCAAGCTCGGCGGCGAACGGTTGAGCGGCACGCTCGCCTTCTTCGACACCACCCGGGAAAACATCGAGGTGCAGGCCTTCGACCCGGTGCTCGCCCGGAATGTGCCCAGCATCGCGGGCAAGCAAACCTCGCGCGGCGTCGAGCTGGATTTTTATGCCCGGCTGCCCGCCAAGACCGAGGCCATCGTCTCCTACGCCTATCTCGACACGGAGAACGTCATCCCCGACATCCGTTTCCTGGCCGCGGCGGGCACCCGGCTCGGCGACGCTCCCACCCATCAGGCCAAGCTCTGGGTCAAGCACACGTTCCCGGGCGTGCTGGGGCTGAAAAATCTCTGGGGCGGCGTGGGCCTCATCTATGTCGGCGACATGATTCCCGACCACGATGCTTCGCGCTACCAGCTCCATGCGCCCAGCTATACCCGCGTCGATGTCGCCTTGAACGCCATGCGCAAGTTCGCCAACGGCCAGCAGTTGAATTTCAAGCTCAATATCGAGAACCTCCTCGACAAGGATTATGTCGAGAAACAGGTCACCCGCGGTTCGCCCCGGCGCCTTCGGGCGTCCGTCGGCCTGAAATTCTAAAATGCCGGTCAAGTTCAATTGTCTCAGGAGGGCCCCGGCTCTCCTTTTTTATTCAAGGCGCGGCCGGATGATTGGGCAGTGGCACGTGTGGGCGGTCGGTCTCCGCAAAACACCTCTTCACCTTCAGAAACACCCTTGCTAGCTTTCCCCGATGAACAGTCACCCATTCTGAAAACACTTCCTGCGCTAATCATGGAAATCGCCCTGTCACTGCGCGTCGTGTTCGTCGCGCTTACTTTCGTCGGAGCCGCCTCGCTCCACGCGGCAAAGAAGCTGGTGCATCCGTTTATTCTGTCCGGGCAGTCCAACATGGCGCACTTGGAACCCGCGATCGATTTCCTGCCGGATGCGCAAGCGCTTTTACCCGGAGCCGAGGTGGTCTGCCTGAAAGTCGCTGCCATGGGCGAGCCCATCTGCCGCTGGCTTTCGGAGTGGGACCGGATCACCGCCGCCGCGCAGCTCAGGCAACGCAACAAGCAGGGCCCGGTTTATTACGAGCAGATCCTCGCCGAATTCCAAAAGCTGCAAGCCCAGCATCCGGCTTTCGCCTCGATCACCCTGTGCTGGATGCAGGGCGAACGCGACGCCAAGACCGGGCTCGCCGCCGCCTACGAAAGGCCCCCTCCCAATTGCCAACCCGCGCCGCGACCTGCGCTGCCCGGCCATGAACGTTGTTATCGGCCGGCTTAGCGATCACGACCCGGGCGAGGAACTCCAGGCGAGCCGGGACTCCGTGCGGGCCGTTCAGGTCAACATCCCCCGCCAGGATCCGCACGGCGCCTGGGTCGATACCGACGATCTCAACGACGAAATGCAGGAAGGGAAACCCCCGAACGATTTGCACTACACGAAGGCCGGCTACGCCCTTTTCGGCCAAAGGCTCGCCCGTCAGGGTGTCCGGTTGATCAGTGGCGAGCCGCCAGTTGCGGCTGGACGGCCGTAACCGAAGTGCCTGAATACTCCGTCACGCGCTCCCGGAGCGCGTCGATCCGGACGATGCCGGGACGACCGGGCCGGCCTGCATCGAGTAGCCGGGGAGGTTGCCCTCCCCTGGCTCTCACACCACCGGACATACGGTTCACGTATCGCGGCGGTTCCTCAAGAGGAGGAGTTGGCGTAGGTATTCAGGGTGACGAGCAGGTTGATGAGGCCCATGGCGGCAAAAGCCTTCGCCGGGAAGGCGGCATGCATGTGGGAAGCGCCGCTATTGAACCACGCCCCGCGGCCGTTATGGCCGCTGGCGCGAACCCGGGCCTCGTCGAGCCCGAGCGCCCGAAGGCGCCGGAACCGAGTCGCCGGGCGTTTCCACTGGCGCCAGATCACGCCGCGTAGCCGCCGCCTGATCCAGCCATCCAGTTCCTCGGCAAAACCCCGGGTTTCGCTGAGGCGGAAGTAGTTCATCCAGCCGCGCAGCAGCGGGTTCAACGTTTCGCGGATAAACCGCTCCACGTTTCGCCCGCGGGCGGCGCGAAAGCGCTCCTTCACTTTGGCCCTCATCTTCTGACAGGTCTTCGCCGGCACCCGGATTTTCGTCTGACGATGGTGGGTGAAGCTGTAGCCGAGGAACACCCGGTTGACCGGGCGATCCACCGCGCTTTTGACCCGGTTGACCTTCAGCTTCATCTTCCCTTCGAGGAACTGGGTCAGTGATGCGAGCACCCGCTCACCGCTGCGCCGGCTGCCGACGTAGACGTTGCAGTCATCGGCATAACGGCAGAACCGATGCCCCCGTTGCTCCAGTTCCTTGTCCAGGTCGTCGAGCAGGATGTTCGAGAGCAGCGGCGACAACGGCCCGCCTTGCGGCGTGCCTTTCTCGCTGGGCTGACTCACCCCGCCGATCATCACGCCGCTTTGCAGGAACGCCCGGATGAGTTTAAGCATCCGCACGTCCTTTACCCGGCGTCTGACTCTGGCCATCAGCAGGTCGTGGTTCACCTCGTCGAAGAAGCTCGCGAGGTCGAGGTCCACCACCCAACGCTTCCCGGCCCGTTGATACTCGCGCGCGGCGAGCACCGCCTGGTGCGCACTGCGTCCGGGTCGGAACCCGTAGCTGTGCTCCGAGAAGTGCGGCTCGAACAACGGACCGAGCACCTGTAGCGCGGCCTGCTGCAAGAACCGATCCAGCACGGTGGGGACCCCCAGCAGGCGGGTTCCGCCGTCGGGTTTGTCGATCTCGACGCGTCTGACCGGCCGCGGTCGATAGTGACCCGCCAGCAGCAGCGTCTTGATCTTGTCCCACTGTTTTCGGATCAGCGTCGCCGTGCGCTCGAGGTCGAGCCCATCGACGCCGGCTGCTCCCTTGTTCCGTCGGACCTGTTTCCACGCGGCGTTCAGGTTGCCGCGTTCGATCATCTGCTCGATCAGTCCTGTCCCTGGCCCGATGCTGTGACTGTGGTCCGATGCTGCGCTTGCCGCACCTTGGGCGCTCCCGCCGGCGTTCCGGCCGGCGTCGGCGGTCGAGGCAGTCCGTTGGGCGGACTCTTCTGCTGCTCCACACAGGTTCATGGTCTCAGTTTGCACCGTCCTCTTTCGGTTCGGCCCTTCGCCCCTGATCGTGAGCTACTATGGCCTCGGCTGACTTCTACGGAAGGATCACGACGCCTTTCGGCGTCGCTGGCTCTCGCGAGCGCTTCCGCAGACCTCCCCGGGTAATGCGCACCTGCCTTCCCGCTTATGCCTGCCGCAATTACGGACACACCTTCCGTGCAGACTTGGGACTTCGAGGATATTGGACCTCTCATCCGGTGTGCCCGCCTGTGCGGTTCCTGGTCGTCAGGCCAGCGTTTTGCCATAGGCTTCCTTCCCACGATCGCCTCGCGACGCCGCAGTTGCCCTTCGGCTAGACCTTCCCTCTGCAGGGCGGTCAACAGACTTACATGTTCATTGGTTTTGTTCATGTTCACTGTCCAGCAGGTGCGCCCTGCCGGGCGCACATCGAGTAGCCGGGGAGGTTGCCCTCCCCTGGCTCTCACACCACCGGACATACGGTTCACGTATCGCGGCGGTTCCTCAAGAGGAGGAGTTGGCGTAGGTATTCAGGGTGACGAGCAGGTTGATGAGGCCCATGGCGGCAAAAGCCTTCGCCGGGAAGGCGGCATGCATGTGGGAAGCGCCGCTATTGAACCACGCCCCGCGGCCGTTATGGCCGCTGGCGCGAACCCGGGCCTCGTCGAGCCCGAGCGCCCGAAGGCGCCGGAACCGAGTCGCCGGGCGTTTCCACTGGCGCCAGATCACGCCGCGTAGCCGCCGCCTGATCCAGCCATCCAGTTCCTCGGCAAAACCCCGGGTTTCGCTGAGGCGGAAGTAGTTCATCCAGCCGCGCAGCAGCGGGTTCAACGTTTCGCGGATAAACCGCTCCACGTTTCGCCCGCGGGCGGCGCGAAAGCGCTCCTTCACTTTGGCCCTCATCTTCTGACAGGTCTTCGCCGGCACCCGGATTTTCGTCTGACGATGGTGGGTGAAGCTGTAGCCGAGGAACACCCGGTTGACCGGGCGATCCACCGCGCTTTTGACCCGGTTGACCTTCAGCTTCATCTTCCCTTCGAGGAACTGGGTCAGTGATGCGAGCACCCGCTCACCGCTGCGCCGGCTGCCGACGTAGACGTTGCAGTCATCGGCATAACGGCAGAACCGATGCCCCCGTTGCTCCAGTTCCTTGTCCAGGTCGTCGAGCAGGATGTTCGAGAGCAGCGGCGACAACGGCCCGCCTTGCGGCGTGCCTTTCTCGCTGGGCTGACTCACCCCGCCGATCATCACGCCGCTTTGCAGGAACGCCCGGATGAGTTTAAGCATCCGCACGTCCTTTACCCGGCGTCTGACTCTGGCCATCAGCAGGTCGTGGTTCACCTCGTCGAAGAAGCTCGCGAGGTCGAGGTCCACCACCCAACGCTTCCCGGCCCGTTGATACTCGCGCGCGGCGAGCACCGCCTGGTGCGCACTGCGTCCGGGTCGGAACCCGTAGCTGTGCTCCGAGAAGTGCGGCTCGAACAACGGACCGAGCACCTGTAGCGCGGCCTGCTGCAAGAACCGATCCAGCACGGTGGGGACCCCCAGCAGGCGGGTTCCGCCGTCGGGTTTGTCGATCTCGACGCGTCTGACCGGCCGCGGTCGATAGTGACCCGCCAGCAGCAGCGTCTTGATCTTGTCCCACTGTTTTCGGATCAGCGTCGCCGTGCGCTCGAGGTCGAGCCCATCGACGCCGGCTGCTCCCTTGTTCCGTCGGACCTGTTTCCACGCGGCGTTCAGGTTGCCGCGTTCGATCATCTGCTCGATCAGTCCTGTCCCTGGCCCGATGCTGTGACTGTGGTCCGATGCTGCGCTTGCCGCACCTTGGGCGCTCCCGCCGGCGTTCCGGCCGGCGTCGGCGGTCGAGGCAGTCCGTTGGGCGGACTCTTCTGCTGCTCCACACAGGTTCATGGTCTCAGTTTGCACCGTCCTCTTTCGGTTCGGCCCTTCGCCCCTGATCGTGAGCTACTATGGCCTCGGCTGACTTCTACGGAAGGATCACGACGCCTTTCGGCGTCGCTGGCTCTCGCGAGCGCTTCCGCAGACCTCCCCGGGTAATGCGCACCTGCCTTCCCGCTTATGCCTGCCGCAATTACGGACACACCTTCCGTGCAGACTTGGGACTTCGAGGATATTGGACCTCTCATCCGGTGTGCCCGCCTGTGCGGTTCCTGGTCGTCAGGCCAGCGTTTTGCCATAGGCTTCCTTCCCACGATCGCCTCGCGACGCCGCAGTTGCCCTTCGGCTAGACCTTCCCTCTGCAGGGCGGTCAACAGACTTACATGTTCATTGGTTTTGTTCATGTTCAATGTCCAGCAGGTGCGCCCTGCCGGGCGCACCAAAGAAAGGGAGGCGGCCCAGGCCGCCTCCCTCGTCAAGTCAGGGGGATGAGCAACGCCGGTTACCAGATTTGGACGTTGGCGTCCTTCCAGTAGTCGACGCTGGCGGCCTCAACGAGACTTTGCGCCGGGGTGTATTGCTGGAGCGTGTGCGAGTCGCCGAGCTTCACGTTGAAGTGCAGCCGGCCCTCATCGTCGGCCTTTGGCCAGTTGGGCCAGACGTCGATGCCAGCCTGGCCGGGCGCCAGCACCCAGTGATGGCTGCCGGGATTATAAACCGGCGGCGTCGTCACGGCGACGGTGCCACTGCCCTTCAATTTCAGGCCGTCGCGCGAGACATCGGAGAGGTAAAGAAACTCTATGACGTCGCGGGTGGCGGAGAACTGCCAGTCGAAGATGGTGAAGTTGGGCTCGATGGAGCGGTAGTTGAAGCTCGCGGGCGTGCCGACGTTGGCGGCAAAGGTCTGCTGCATCACGGGCAGCGCCAGCTTGAACGATTGCAGGAAATGATAGCCCGTATGGGTGCCTTGCGGATTGACCGTGTAGGTGTGGGGCACGTTTTGGTGTCCGAGGTTGATGTCGTAGGCCTCGTTGAGGACGCCGACGCCGATTTCGAGAGCCTCGGTGAGCGCTTCGCCGTCGCCGGGGGCTGTGCCGCCAGGCAATCCCAGACCGGTGCGCACCCAGACGGTGAGCGGGCGCAGGTTGTCGATCAGATTCATCGGATTGCGGCCGCGATACCGGACCTCCTGCTCAAGATACGGACCCCAGACGGAGCCGACATCGATGCTCAGCATCGGGTTGATGTCTTTCCAGTTGTCCGGCATGAGATCGAGCAATCCGGCAGCGCTGAGCGGGACATTGTTGACCGCCCCGGAAATGGAAAACACGCCGGCAAACAGGTCGGGATGCCGCGAGGCGTAGGTGGTGCAACCGAAGCCACCCATGGACAGGCCGGAGATAGCGCGGCCGGCGCGGGTTTTCTTGACCTTGAAGTTGGCCTCCACCCAGGGAATGAGCTGCTCGATATGGTAGGTTTCCCAATCGTGCATCAGCCCGTCGGGACTCTGATACCAGTTGCTGTAGAAACCTCCTTCCAGGCCGCCGCCATCGGGCATCACGAAGACGATGCTGGCGTTGCGCGTGTTGGATTCCAGCGTGTCGTTCACATCGTTCACATGATTCATGTTCGACCAGCCCTGGTAGTCGCTGTTGAAACCATGCAGGAGATACACCACCGGATAGTTGGCGCCGCTCGCATAGCCGACGGGCAGCAGCACCCGCACTTTCGTGACGCCGTTGGAGACGGCGATGGTGCCGTCGGGGAGTTTCTTCTGCAAATTGACCGTGGCGCCGCTCAGCGTGTATTCGACCGTGCGGGGGATGACTTCGTTCGGGGAAGTATTGTAGTAAAGGGTGTTGTTGGCGGACACCACTTGCAGCGGGGGCGCCGCGTGGACCGCTGGCAGGATGGCGGCCACAGTCAACGTGAGGAGGGCAATAATGCGAGCAGCCGTGCGGCCGTTCGCGCAACCGGGATGAGCCGGGATGGGGGACATGGTGTATTTCATGGGGTGAAAAATCCGGGGCCAGTCCGCCGCTTCATGAAGATCCCCCGTCGGCTTCTTCAGGTGAAGGCCCGACCGAGCGGGATTTTGGTCGGCGAGGGAAACAGGCGATAAAAGGGGCGCAGCCACAGGGCAAACTAAGACAGTTTGAAGAATAAACATCTGCCAAAAGCCCTCAATGCCCCAAACATCAAACACGTTAGATCGCGCGTCGAACGCGGGGCCGTGTCTGGAAACCGTATCAGGTGTCCGCAGACGAAGGCACCCTCGCTTTCCGGGGATCCGCGCCACGCCGGCTGGCTCGCTGTCCGGCCGCCATCGCCCCGGCTCAGGGCACGGGCTTGGTTGAGACATCCGGGTTCAGGCCCAGCGCGCGGAGGTAACCCGGATTGGGCGTAGTCTTTCCCAGACGGATGTTGTCGAGCAACCCGCGCAGGGAGGCGGCAGCTTCGTTCAGCGGCGGGCGATGTTGGCGAATCTCATCCATCGTGAGACGCGGACCCATCGCGTATGCCACGATCTTGTCCCAGCCGGCGGGGTCCGCGATCGAGACGACGCTGGCGGCCGGATGATTGGTGCCGGCCATGCGTTTGTAGCTCCAGAAACACCAGCCGATGTTATTGTCGTCGAGGGTGCGGCGGAAGCCCTCAACCCAAGCGTCGGTGTTCTCGCCGGACTCGCCCAGCCAAAGCGGCACTTGGTGCTCCCAGGCGACGCGAAGATAACGCTCGATTACGCTGACGTCCGTGCCGGGCGTCCAGTAGGTGTGGAAGGTGTAGGCGATGTTGGGCACCTTGGGCGGAGTCAGAATCTCGAAGTTGGTGTTCCACTGCGCACCGGCCAGGAAGATGATGTGGTGGGGATCGACTTCGCGCACGGCGGCAACGAGGCGGTCATAAAGCGGACCGAGAAGCGGGTTGAGCCGCGCCGTGTCGAACATGTGGCCGATGGGCTCATTGAGCAAATCGTAGCCCAACACAGTGGGCTCGTTCCGGTAGCGCTTGGCCAGTTCCCGCCACAGGTCGATGGTGATTTGCTGGCTTTCCGCATCGAGAAACAGGAAGGGATACCCGTGACTGTCGTCGATCTGAGTGCCAGTCTGTCCGCCGGGTGCGCCGTGCAGGTCGATCACCACATAGAGGCCCTCAACCCGGCACCAGCCGATGAGCCGTTCCACAAGCTCCCAGCCCGGCCCTTCGAAGCGGTAGGGCGGACGCGGCGTGACGAAAAGCCGCCAGTTGAGGGGCAGTCGCACAGAATTGAAGCCGGCCCGTTTTAGAAACCGGATGTCGTCGAGTGTGATGAAATTGTCCCACCACTCGCGCCAGAAGCGCGCGGCCGCCTGATCGCCGACCAGTTCAGCGATCATGTTCTCAAGCTGCCACGGCCCGGAGGTGCGTTTCTTGAACTTGAGCATGTAACCCTCGGGCAAAAGCCAGCTGCCGAGATTGATGCCGCGCAGTTTCAGCGGCTCGCCGTTCGGGGCGACAAATTTGCGGTCGCGAATCTGCACGAACGCCAAAGGTTCCGCCGCGTTGAGGGAAACCAAAGCGAGAAGGAAGACGAGGAGGAGGCGCATGGGAGTCTGGGGTTGAAGGCGACGGGACGGTTTCCTGTTCGCACGGTCGGCGTGAAACCCGGCGGCGCGCCCTCGTCACCCAATAAACTCCGGCTGCCGCCGCAAGCGCCGCGATGTCGAACGCGTTTGATGGTCGGCAGATTGACCGCGCGAGTAATAGGGACGGAACTGATTGCCGAACCGCATGAAATCAAAAACACCCCACCCCTCGCCCTTCTCCGCAGGTCGCGCGACGACCGTCGCTCTGGCCCTGTTCGCCTCCGTCGCCTGTCTGGGCGAGGAGACCGCTCCCGCCGCAACCCCGCTTTCGCGCGACGCGCTGGATGCCCTGCTGCCATTCTACCAATATGACAAGGCCCTCCCGCTTGATGCGCGCGTGGCGGAGAAATCCGCCGTCGCCGGCAACCCCCGCGACAAGTTCGTGTTCACCTCGCAGGCGGGCGACCGCGTGCCGGGCCTGCTGGTTTTCCCCAAGGCCGCCAAATTGCCGGTGCCCTGCGTGCTGCTGCTGCATGGCATGGGCGGTTCCAAGGACGCGTGGTGGAAACCGGAGAACTTTTCCGGCAACATCGCCCCCCGCCTGGTCGAGGCCGGCTTCGCGGTGATGATGCTCGACGGACCCTATTCAGGGGAACGCACCCATATGAGCGACTACGACAATCCCAACACTTTTATGTCGCCGCAGCGCATGCTGCCCATCCGGCTGCGCGACATGCTCCTGCGCACCGCCGTGGAATACCGCCGCGCCCTCGATTACCTGGCGACGCGCCCGGAGATCGACCAGAATCGCATCGGGGCCGTCGGCTACAGTATGGGCGGCGTGACGCTCAACAACCTCATGGTGGTGGAGCCCCGCCTGAAGGCCGCGGTCGTGTGCGTGGCCCCGCCCTTTTCGCGCAAGATGAGACTCGCGTCTGGACCGCTGCTCGTCGGGCTCGATGCGGTGGCGCCGGGTAACTTCGCCCCCTTGCTCGAAGGCAGGCCGATCCTCTATCTGATGGGCACGGCGGACATGTATTACACCAAACAGGAGGCGGAGGAAATGGTCGCCACGATTCCCGGCACCGCCAAGCAGCTCAAGTTTTACGACAGCGGCCACCAGCTCCCGCCCGCATATGTGGACGATGCCATCTCCTGGTTGCGCACACATCTATGAAAGGCTCGACATGGACATCGTGTCCTAAGCCGTGTTCCAACGTGTTAGATATCCGCAAAGTAGCCTGAGCTGCGTGAGTCGGTATCGTAGTAGTGATCCAGCTGCCCTTATCAAGGTGCTTGGCCCAGTCCAAATACGCCTTGAACACGACACTGACCACTTATGCGGTTTCCCCATTCCGTGCGGCCGACTGCAGGGCTGCTCGCTTTGCCACGTTGCTCATCGGTGAAGATGGTCGGCCATTACTACACTCGCTACTGCAAGCTCCTCGAAGCTCGTGGTGGCAAACCGCCTGACCGCTCCACCACAAACATAGGCTCCCGAAACGCGAGGAATGTAGTATGAAATGCCTTGGGCTGCTGGGGGCCAACAATTTCGACGCCACCGCTGCCTACGGCAGGCGGATTGCCGGCGAAGTGCGCCATCGCTTCGGTCACGGTGGCGATGTTCGGCTTGTCATGCTCAATCTCCACACGCCGGAACTGACCGAGGCGCTCGCCAAACAGGCATGGGGCCAGGCAAGTGAAATTCTGGCCCCAGCGACCAAACAATTGGTGTCACTTGGTGCCAAAGCAATCGGCACTTGCTCAAGTCAGCTGCAACCTGCAGTCGAACGATTGTTACTGGAAGTGCCAATGTTGATGATGACCGATGCGGTCGGCGCCGCATTGCAAACCCTGCGAATCAAGCGGATTGGTCTGGTCGGCGCCACCTCGGAAAGCGAGGAACTGAGCTGGCGCAAGCGGCTGGCGCGCTACCAGGTGCTCGACGTGTTCGTGCCGGTGCTCCGGGATCGCGAGCACCTCGCGCACCTGACCATCGAGGAGTTGCAACAGGGGATCGTTAATCAAACCACCCGGGCCGATGTCGGGCGCATCGTGTATTCGCTGCGGCAGGCCGGCGCGCGCGCCATCGTGCTAGTCGCACCAGAACTCAGCCTCGCACTCTCCCACCTCGATCCGGTGCTGCCTGTGCTGGACGCCGTCGAGCTGCACGCGCTATCGGCACTGGAATGGAGCCTCTCCCCCGAACTGCCAACTCAATCTGCCCCTGCACGACAATTCACCCGAGAAAAACGCCCAAGAAATCACGCAACCACCCAAGCCTGACGCCATGCCTCTCCCCTACCATCTCCAGGTATCTGATGCGCACCTTACGCACCGAAACCGGAGGCGGGCTGGATGGAGGCTGTTGAATCGTCCGAACCGGTATCCCCATGGGCCAATGGGTCCACCGCTGTGGTATCTGTCCCGCCCTGCCGACGTTCGGCAGTGCGGGCCCGTGGTTGTTGGGTCTATTGCGACCGCCAGCGGCCGACCATCTGGCCGGAGCACCACCATGAGAGCAATGTTCAGGTGCTGGTGGGCTTTGAACGCGCGGACTGCGTGGTCCGCTGGAAACAAGGTGGCTCGCTTGATTTCAGCGAAAAATTCATCCGCGCCGGCCAGGTCTGGATCCTGCCCTCGGGCGTCCGGCACGAGGTCGAGTGGCGGCGTGAAGCGGACCTGATCAAACTGCACCTCGATTCACCGTGGGCCAGAAAATCTGCCGGTCAGGACATCAAGGACATCTCCATCGAGTCGCTTGATTGTTATGTCAGTTCCGCCCCCATCATTGGGGAACTGTGCGGCTTGCTGCGCCTCCAGGGCCAGACCCGTGGGCCCCTGAATGAGCCGCTCGTCTCGGGATTGGGCGCAGCGCTGGCCACACAGCTTATGGCCTCCCATTTCCGCCGGACCGACAGCGAGCATCCTCAGCACTGGCTGTTGCCCCGCCCCGTGCTCACGGACGTCTGCACCTATATCGAGGCCCACCTGACCGAGAAGCTAACCCTGCCGGCACTCGCTCGCATGGCGGGGTTGAGCTCGAGTTATTTTGGCCAGATGTTCAGGGTGGCTCTCGGCATGTCACCCATGACCTACGTGCGCGATCAACGCGTGCTGCGGGCCCGGGAAATGCTCCGCCGAGGCAATGCCACGGTGGCTGAAGTGGCTCATGCCGTGGGGTTTTCCGACCAGCATCAGATGAACCGGCATTTTCGGCGGCTCTTGCATACGCCTCCCAGCGCTTACCGTCCGCCGCGAACATAGAGATAATCGTCCAACAAATCGAGAAATCCGCCAAGCCGCGATCCTCGGGAACTGCTATACGGAGAACTGAATTCGTATTCCTCGCGGGACGATGGCGACCCGCTGTTTGTCGCCAATGCTCCCGAGCGGGCCAGCCGGGAGTCTTTCAAAGTGTCGGTTATCTCCATTCATCTCCACAATGAAACGCATCTTGATCGCTCCCGCCCACTACCGAGTCTATCGTTCCGCTTCCCGTCGGCTCATTCGCCGGATGGGTGCGCAAGCCCCGTCCGCTGAAACCCTGATACAACACGAATTGTCGCAGCGGACCCCTCGCCTGATCGCCGACGAATACCTCGAACACTGGCACCGGGCCGGGGCACGGCCGGCTCGCGCCCCCGGCCGATTGGGCGGACTCAGAATTCCCGCGGGCGATCCCCGGCGCAACTAGCCGTGCGCCAGCTGCGATGGCGGCGAAAACGCTAGACCGATTCCAGAACCAATCGGCTACTGGCGGAATCGAGTGTCACCCGCCCTCCTCCGTGCCCAATAGCAAAGAGCCGATGGACGACAAGGTCCTGCAGTTCCCGCTCAATCGCCTGGCGCATCGGCCGGGCTCCTGCTCTGGCATCGAAACCCTGCCGGAGCAGAAACTCCAGGGCCTCGCCGGTTACTTCGAGGTCAAAGCCGTGCTGCCGTAGCCGGGCCACCTCCTTGTTCACGTGCAGCTCGCCAATTTCCCTTTGCACCGCCGGCGAAAGTGGGGCGAAAACGAACTTGTCCGGAATACGGGCGAGGAATTCGGGGCGGAGCGAATCGGCCAGCCGACGCAGGATGGCCTGTTCGATGCTGGCGAAGCTCGAGCGCGCCATGCGGGCGCCCTCCGCCGCCCCGAGGTTGGAGGTGAATGCAACGTAGCAATCCCGCAGGTCGAGCCTCCGGCCGCTTGTCAGCGTGACGTGACCGGGATCCAGCATCTGGATGAACAGGTCGAAAACCCTGGGGTGAGCCTTTTCCAACTCGTCAAACAGCAGGACCAGGGGGCGGGTTTCGCCAATCGCGCGACCGAGTGCGCCGGCATCGTTTGAATCCGCGCCCAGCAGGCGTTCCACCGCATCGGTCCGCTGGAACTCCGACAGGTCGAAACGGCAAACCGCCGATTCCCCGAAGACATGGCGCGCCATGAGAAGAACCAATTCGGTCTTGCCGGTGCCGGTGGGGCCCACAGCCAGAAAAATGCCGCGCGGACGTTCGCTGCTGGCCAGACCCAGCTCGCCCCGGTGAAAAATCGCGGCGGCGCGGTCAATCACATGGTCCTGCCCGCGGAGGTTCTCGCGGAGAAACGCTCCGAGCGTCCGCAGGCGGTCCCGCTGCTCCGGTGACCCCGTCATTTGGACTTCTGCTCCCGAAAGCGGCGGTCCGGGTGGGCGGCCGCAAATTTGGCGGCCTGCCTGGCCAGCGCCGGGATGTCGTGATCGGCGTGGACCAGCGAGCGGGCAACGAAAGTCCGCTCCGCATCGACGTCCTTGCGGGCGAGATCATCCACCACCCGGTCCAATTTCTTGAGCCACGCCCCTTGGAGCCGGACCGTGAACCGCTCGTCCACGGTTTCTTCGGACGAGGGCGACTTTGCTTCCTCCCGCAGCCGCAGCGTGGCGTGGGCCATCATCACCGCCTCGGGAGTCACATCGAGCAGCAGCCGGAAAACATCCGTGCGCTGCAGGTCCAGTCTGCGGTCACGGAGAGCCAGGGTCAGCTTGCGCAGCGCCTTGGTGTCGCCCGCATAGAAAGTGAAGCTCGCCCGCACTTCGGCACTGTCGGAAATCATGCGTAAGGCATACTGGCATACTATTTGTTTGACAAGAGTTATATTGGTATGCCAATATGCCTTCGTGCTCACAAACACCCTGCTTCTCACCCGCTCCCTGCGCCTCCCCGCCTTCGTCGCGCAGATCCAGCAACTGAAGGACGGCTTCGGTCTGGCCCTCGCGGTTCTCTTCATGTTCGGATTTTTCTGGGGCATCATCAAAATCTGGTCCGGGGCCAACGCCATCAGCAAGGGCGACCCCGACGGCAAGGCCGGCATCGTGGCCGGGATCATCATCGCGGCGGCGGCCACCATCATGGCGGCCTTGTTCACGATCTTCGGACTGCAGGACGCGGTCATCACGCCGCGCTTCTGACCATGACCGAACTGCGGCATACTGACACCAACGCGGCGGACGACTCGGCCGGCCGGGCCTTCGGCCTCGATGGCAACCTCTACTTGCCGGTCGTGCTGGCACTGCTCGGCGGCTTGGGGCTGTTCGCCTTGCTCACGCTTCTGCTCCATGCAAACCCCCTCGCGTCCGGGCTCCTCGTGGCCCTACCGCTCGGCGCGGTGCTGGCTTGGGCGGTAGGCCTGCGTCACGGGAAACCCGCCGGACACGACCGGGACTGGCTGGATGCGCGACTGGGCGGCGGGAACTTCACGCGCGTCGACCGCGAACAGGGGAAGATAGCATGAAACCGCACGACCGCGCGCCCAACGGCATGTTCTGCGACGGACTCCTCCTGTTCGGGGCGCCGGAACGCGGCGCGATCGCCGCGAAAGGCTTCTGGGTGGAACCACCTGATGTGCGCGGCGCCAGCATCGACCGTCTGAATTCCTTCCAAGACCAAATCCGCTCGTTACTGGCCCTCGTCACCCCCGGCCGCCGCATTCAGGTGCAGTGGTGGCCGGACGGCAACTACGGGCCCGAACTGACCCGCTACCATCAGGCCACCGCCGGCACCGGTCTGCCGGTCGTCCGCCAGGCGCGCAATGAACGGGTCGCGCGCTACGGGGAGCGGATGCGGCACCGCAGCCTCCGCCGGGAGCGGCTGGCCATCTTCCTGTCGGTTGAAATCACCCGCTACGCCGGCAACCTCCGGGCCACAGGGGGGCTCAAAGCCCACTACTCCGCGCTGGTGGCCGAACTGCAGGCGCAGTTCGAGGAGTTCGCCGGCACGATGCGGACGGTGTTCCACGGCGAAGCCGTCATCCGGCCGATGGCTGATCAGGACCACTGCGACTGTTTGCGCGACTTCCTGAATCCCGGCCACGCGGCGCGGTCCGGCGCCAGCGCGGCCTGCGACCCGGCGCTGACCATCCAGGAACAGTGCTGGCTGGCGGACGGCATTGGACAGCCCGACGGCGGCTTCTGCCTCGACGGCTTCCACCACGCGGTGCTGGCCCTGTCCCGCTGGCCGCAACGGACCAGGCCCGGCATAATCACCCACCTGACCGGGCTGCCGTTCCTCGACTACCGCATCACGGTCAATGTGGCCCCGGCGGTGTCGCGCGGCGAAATCGCGCGCGAGGAGAAGGCCATCGAACGACTCCAGGGTGAATACACCGACCAGCGGCGACATTCCCTCTTGGTCGCCATGAGGAAGAAGGAACGTAAAGTGGAAAACTTGTCTGGCGGATTCGTGCGGCCGTATCTGGTGACCTACCTCATCCGCGTGTGGGCCCCCGGCCGGGAGGCGCTGCGCGAACGGATCGCCGCGGTGCAGGCGGCCATTCACGCGATGGACGGCGCGCAGTATTTCGAATGCGCCCTGCCCTCCACTGCCAAGAAGCTGTTCTTCGCCTCCTGGCCTGGCTGGACGCACTCTTCCTACCGGCACCGGGAATTGTATGCGGAGGACAACTACCTCGCGGATTTGCTGCCGATATCGGCCACCTTCACCGGGGCGCTGGACCGCGCGGAGGCCGTTTACGACGGCAGCCACGGCAATCTGGTTGGCGTGAGCACGTTCATGAACGGCTCGCCGCAGCACGCCGTCCTACTGGGCATGACAGGCGCGGGCAAGTCCGCGTTCATGCACGACCTGCTGCTTCAGACCGCCGGGCTCTTCGATTATTCCGTGTTTATCGAGGAAGGCCTGTCCTACAAGGCGCTCACCGTGCAGCTCGGCGAACAGCCGATCATCGTTCATCCGGACGGGGCCCTGACCCTGAACTACCTGGATACGCAGGGGCTGCCCCTCACCCAGCTGCACCTCGCGACCGCGGTCGCGCTGCTTTCCCGGATGGTGGGCGAACCGCCCAACGCGGAGGCGCTCGCCCTGCGGCAGGCGCAGCTGACCCAATACCTGCATCAGCTCTACCGAGACGCCCATACCGACTGGTCGCGACGGAAACCCCGGGAAGCGGAGCTGGCCCGCCGCCAGGCCTGCGCGGTGCACGGCTGGCGTGAACGGCTGCCCACGGGGGCCACGCTGCTGGAGGCTTTCGCCGACCTGCGGGACCGGACGGCGAGCGGAGACGCCGAGGTGCTGGCCTTCGTGGCCGGGATCTCCGAGGCGGAGGTCACCCGTTTCGCCCAGAATCCCGCCACCGAACGGCTGGTGCCCCAAATGGCCTGCGCCTCCTTCCGACCGGAGGACTTTCCGACCCACAGTGCGCTGGTGGAGTTGCTGGCCTACGCCCGGCTGCCGGAACACAACAAGGAGGAGATCGACCGCCTGGCCACGCTGCTGCGGGCCTGGAGCGCGGACGGCGCCTATGGCCGGCTGTTCGACGGGATCACCAACGTTTCCCTGCAACGCCGGGTGGCGCACTTCGAACTGGGCCTGGTGCCGGAACAGGCCGTCGAATTGAAGGCGGCGGCCGGACTGCTCATCTCAGGATTTGCCCGGCAGCACATCCTCTCCCTGCCGCGCGCGACCCGCAAGCGGATCGTGTTCGAGGAGGTTTCCCGCTTCCTCGACGTGCCCGGCGGCGAGCAGATTGTGGCGGAAAGCTACGCGCAGCTGAGGAAGTTCAACTGTTGGGCGGTCAGCATCGTGCAGCAATACGCCCGATTCAAGGCCTCGAGGGTGCGCTCCGCCGTCATCGGCAACGCGAAACAGTTTTTCCTGATGCGTCAGTCGGACCGGGGCGACCTCGCGGATCTCGCCGCTGACCTCGGCCTGCCGGAAAACGCCCTCGATGCGATCCAGCGCTACCCGATGCCGGAACAACTGCCGGCGGACCGACGCTATTCGTCCGTCTGCCTCTTCACTCCCACCACCCAACCCCCGCAATGCGGCACGCTGCGGCATATCCCTCCCCCGGAGATTACCCATGCCCAGAGTCACGCTGCCTAGCCTGCTAGCCCTCCTTTTCACCGGTTGCGCCGGCCCAGTCCCCCCGGCCTCTCACGATATGGCCGAACTGGCGCGCGCCGAGACGGCCCGCGCTCGCTACCGGGCCCTGCAGGAACAGCAGACGCCCAAACCTCTGCCCGAGTTCGTGCCAGTGCGTTTGCAACGCGGCCCGCATACCGAAGACGGCGTCACCCGCACCAACGCGGAAACCGTTATCCTCGTTCCCCGCACGCCATGAGAACTCTGATTACGCTCATCTTCCTCCTGATGGCGACCCGGCTTTGGGGCCAGTGGATCGTCAACGATCCCGTCAACACCGCGGTCAACTCCGCCATCCAGTCCGTGCAAGTCGCCAACCACGTCGAAGTCCTCCGGCAGTGGGCCGAGCAGCTGGAAAAGATCAACCGCCAGATCAGACAACTGGAGGACCTGCTCGCCACTCAACGCCGCATCCGTGACGTGCTCGGTGACCCGGCTGCCGCCGGGTCCGAGGTAATGCGGGGCTTGGGCGCGGAGGACTTCGCACGGACCTACGGCGAGACGGCGCAGGCAATCCGCCGCCTGGCGGATGCCGTGAATTCCCTGCGGAGCACGGCGGACGGCATCTACCGGCAGCTTGACGACCGGACGGTGCTGGGCCGGAGCTTTATCCGGCAGACCGAACCCTACCGCCGCTTCGCCGCCGTCAATCAGCAGGCCGAACAGGCCGAAACCGTGTCCGCCGCCACGGAACCGCGCCTGGCCGAACTCCAGCGGGAACTGGCCTCCGCGCTGGCGGCGCTGCGCTACGCCTCCACCCAAGCCGAGGTGGACAAGCTTTCCGTCCGGGTCAACGCGCTCAATGGACAAGTGGCCCTCATCGGCGCCCGGCGCCGCGACGAGGCCGACCGGCTGCAGGCCGCGCGGATCCTGAACGAGAACCAGGCCGACAAGGAGCGCGTTGACCTGCTCGAAAAGCAGAATGCCGAGGAACGGCACAGCCTGGACGTTGTGAACGCCTGGCAGTCCTCGCTGCAGCTTACACCCACCACCTACACCCGGCCATGAACGGAATGACCACCACCTTTGTCGTCCTGGCCGGCTTATTGGCAGTCGGTGGACTGGTGCTTCGCCACCAAATCAGGATTGCCCCGCTGGTCGACGAACCTGGCTCGACCCGCACCGGGCGGACACCCGGCCCGGCTACAGCCTATCGTCATTGCCGCCAAGTCCGGCCGACCCGGCCCCAGCGGACCAACCCCGCCGACCGTCGCCGCTGGCTGCGGCGTCTGCGGGTCGAGGAGCGGCGGCAACGCCCGCAGGAGGGTCGCAACTGATGGACAACTTCGCTCCAGGCCTGCGGGACTCCATCCTGTCCCTGACGGACACGCTCCGCTTCGTGGTGTTCTTCATCGCTGTCGCCGGGCTCATGCTCCACGTCAGCCGGACGCGCGGCGACTGGGAGGGGATGGCCGGCCCGCTGGTCCGTTCGATCATCGTGATCGGGCTCATCGCCACCCTGCCCCACTGGTTCGAATTCACAGAGCGGATCTTTCTCACCCTGGCCGACACCGTGCATGAGAACTACACCCGGCACCCGATGCAGGCCGCTTCGCGCCTCCGCGACTCCGTGGCCGACGGCGCGGGTGAATTCAGTCTCCGTCATGTTGGGGAATCGCTCTACAAGGCGTTTCTGTGGGGCGCGGCCAAGCTGGTCGTCCTGATCGCGAGCGTGCTGCAACTGCCGTTTCTGGTCCTGCAATACATCCTGAAACTGTTGTGCTACCTATTCCTGCCGGTGGCGCTGGCCCTCATGCTCGTGCCATCGCTGGCCTCGCTCGGCAGCCGCTACGTCCAACAGACTCTGGCGGTGTTGTCCTGGCCGGTCGGTTTCGCGGTGACCGAGTTGGTCGCCTACCACCTGCTGACCGCCTACGGCGAAAATCTCGCGTCCGCCTATGAGCTGACCGCCGCCCGGGATATCGACGCCGCGTCCTTTGCCAGCCTGCTCGGCGGGTTGCTGGCCGCCCTCTGGCTCATCATCGGCACGATCGGCACTCCGTTCCTGATGCAGGCCCTGATCTGCTCTGGATCGCCGATGTCGGGCGGCGGGGCCACGGCCATGCAGCAGTTCTACACCGTCCAGCAACTCGCGTGGATGGTGAAGTCCCTCAAAACCGGCGGCCTGGCCACCGCGGCCCAAGCCGTGGGCAAACCCGGTTCCGGCGGACCGACCGCAACCGGCCTGCCTCCGCCCCCGCCACCCTCGGCCCCACCGGCGGCACCGGCACCTACCCCGCCTCCACCGGATCCAACCGGCGACCAACGCGCGGCGCTGGCCCTCGGTGCCGGCAGCCTGCCCACCCCGCATACGACCATCTGACATGACCACCCTCCGCGAAACTCCCGCACCCCATGTGCGACCCCAGGCGCTGCACCGGCCCAGACCGGCGTGGCATCCGCTTGAGCTGTTCGCTAACCACGCGTTTGCGGCCCGCCTCTGGTGCCTCGTGGCCCTGACGGCCGTCGGTTTCTGCGCCGTGCAGCCGTTCCTGCTGATCCGCGCCTATCGCACCCGCGAGCGGGTCGTGGTTCTGGACGGCAGCGGCACCTACCATGTCAGTCCTCTCCTTTCGTTCGAGGAGGCCGCCAAACTGCACGAACAGCACGCGCTGCTCGCCTGCCTGGCGCTGCTGCAGCGCAACCCCGCCGGTTTCGACCAGCCGGAACTGCTGGAGAAGATGTTTCTCGGCGAGGCCCTGCAAAAGGCGCGCGGCTCATGGGCCCGCGAGGCCGAAGAGTTCGACCGCAAGGCCCTACACCAGAAACCCGAGGTCCTGAAGCTGACGGTTCTAGAGACCCGCGAAGACACGGTCCTGGTTGAGGCGGAGGGTCAACTCGTGCGCACCGGTACCATTGGACAGCAAACCTTCACGGAGGCCCCGGCCTTCACCGCGCGATTCACCTTCGCGCGCAACCCGAACCTGGCGGCCAACGGCCGCTTTCCCCTCGCTGTATGGAACTACGACGTCACCTATTGATCGGAGCGGCTGTCTTTGCCGCCGCCGCCCTTTCCGGCGAAATCAAACGCTATCCGCTTGATGACCGCGCGAGCTATTTGATCGCGATCAGTCCGGAGGCGCCGACCACGGTGCTGTTCCCCGACAAGATCACGGCCCTCGACGGCGCCAATCTGTCGGCCAAGCCGGACGAGGCGCCGGTGCAGCTGGCCCACCAGCCGGGCGCCAATTACTTTTCGGTGCGGGCGCTTCAGCCGGATGCGCATGCCGCCGTCAACGTGCTGCTGCGCGGCCAAGTGTTCGCCCTGGAGTTCCGCACCGGAAGCAGCCCGGACCGGACGGTCACTTTCTACGATACCGCGGCCGAAGGCGGACCGGCAAAACAGGAGGTCCGTTCCCGAGCGACCCACTGCCTGAGCCTGCTGGACCGGGCCAAAAATCATCCAACCCTGGCCCGGCAATTTCCGGTCCTCGCTCAACAAACAGAACGCGCGGTCCCGCCACCAACCGTAACCGCCGAGCTGTTCGCGGTGAAAATTGAGGAGATATTTCGTTTCGGCACCGAGGATACGCTGGTGTTCCGGCTGCGTCTGGAAAACCGCACGACCACACCGGTCCGATACCACCCCGCCCTGATGGGCATCCGGATCGGTTCTAAAGTCTACCCGGTCGCGATCACCGATGCCGGAGGTGAAGTCCCCGCTGCCGCCTCGGAAATCGTCTGGCTCGCCATCACCGGCGAACCCGACGGCCGCCGGGCCAATCTCTCATTGAACAATACCTTCACGGTCGTCGTGCCGCGCCTGCCATGAAACTGAAGTTTGATCCCAATTGGTTTTCAACGCCGACGGCCCAATTGGTCATGGTGGGTGTGCTGGCTGCCCTCGCGGTAGGCGCTGTCGCCTGGCAGCGGACCCATCGGCGGCCCGCTGCGCTCCCTGCGCCCCAGACTGCCAAACCCGCCACCCTACCCCGCACCTTGGCGCGCGAGGTGGCCAGATTCGTTCCCGTCGCGGCGGTGGTTCCCGTCGGGCCGGCGCCAACCAGTCAGACCGAACCACCGCCGTCGGCGCCTCCCAAACCGACGTTTCCACCCCTTGCCCTCTATGCCTTGGTCGCCGCGGAGGCTGTCAGCCCCCAACCGGCGGCACCGTATGGACGGATGATTCCGTGCGAAACAGTCGTGACCCTTGAATCCGGCCGGCTGGACACGCCGCTGATCGGCCTGGTCAGCGAGGATGTCTGGCACCAGGGCAAACTGCTGATTCCCGCCGGGGCGGAAGTCCACGGCCGCGCCAGACTCGACCGTGACCGTGAACGGTTGGTCGCCGACGGCAGCTGGATGCTCAGCTGGCAAACCCCCCGGCCGGGTGCGGTGCGTTTCGACGCGATTGCCCTCAACCGCGAAGGGAATCCCGCCCGGGACGGCTCGGCCGGGTTGGCCGGCGAAGTTTTGCGCACGGACCGCGCCCGCGAACTGAAACTCTTCGCCACCACCTTCCTTTCGGCGGCCACCGCCGCCCTCCAGGAACAACGGACTTCCACCGGGCTCCTCGGCGAAACCGCCCTGCCCGCTGCGACGGTCCGCAACGCCACCTTGGCCGGCACTGGTGCCATCCTCCGCGACTACGCGCAGCAGGTCCGCGAATCGATTGCCCGCGACGGCTTCTATCTGCGCGTTCCGGCCGGCCAACCCTTCACCCTCTACGTCACCCAACCGCTCGCGATCTCCGCTTCCCATGAAAACTAACGCTCACCTTGTCGTTTTCACCGTCTTGCTGGCGGGCTGTCAGGCCGCTCCGCCGCCGCCCTCAACACCCGCCAGCACTCTTCCGGTGTTTGTCCCGCCGCCCGCCGCTCAAGTGCGGACACGGGAGGTCGTGAAGGCCTACACCATCGGCGCCTACGTGGACCCCGATGATCCGACCCTCCGCCATGAAGCCCATACCGTTCAACGGATCGAGGCGGCAGCGAATTGGGATCTGCGACCGGTGGCGGAAGTGAAATCCACACCCTCAGTCATGGTTCAGACCGAGCAGCCGTCCGCTCGCCCGACCGTTCCACCGCCGATTGCGCCTACCGTGGTTGCCACCCCACCAGCGATCGAACTTACGGTCGATCCTGAACCGGCGCTCATGCCCAATGCCGACGGGGTGATCGACCTGAGTTCGGTTGCGGCTCCTGCCAGCGGGGAAGTGAATCCATTCGCCGTCCGCGCGGCGCCGGCCCAACCATCCAGGGAAATCGAACTGCGCATCACCGGCATCATGGCCGGAGCCAAACCGGGCGCGATCATCAACGGCCAGCTGCTCGAACCGGGAGCCGTGGTGGAAGGTCTGATCTTGGCGCGCATCGAACCCGGCGCGGTCATCCTCACTCTGGGCCGGCACCGATTGCGGGCACCCCTATCCGCCGAACCGATCCGGGTTCGCACCACGCCCTGACATGCCCGACTACGCTGTCAGTGCCATCGACCGGCAGGGAATCCGCCGGTCGCTCCGGGAGGCCGCGCCCGATGAGCCGGCTTTGCGCGCCAAACTGCACGCGAAGGCCCTCTGGCCCGTCCGGATCCGGCCGGTTGCGCCCGACCGGAAGCTCGCACGCCTGCAATTGCCGTTGGGAGATTTCATCCCGCTGCTGCACCAGCTCGAACTGCAGCTGCGGGCTGGCGTGACCGCGGACGTGGCCCTGGCGCATCTCGCCGAGGACGCCCCGCCGGGGTCGGCCCGGCGGATGCTGGAGCATATCCACCGTGAAGTATACCAAGGGCGACCAATCCATGAGGCCTGCCGGTATTTTTCGAGGCAATTTCCCCCACACTTGGCGGCAGTGATCGCGGCTGGCGAAGCCTCGGCACAATTGCCTGAATCCCTGCGGGCTCTCGCCGAACATCTCAGCGGCACCGACGAACTGAAGCGCACCGCCCGCCGGGCGTTGATCTATCCCACGATGGTCCTCGTCGCCACCAGCGGACTCATTGTGTTTCTGCTCGGCGGCGTGGTGCCCAAGTTCGCGGAGATTTTTCTTTCCCTGCACCTCACTCTGCCCGCGGTGACCGTCGCCTTGATCGCCACGAGCGCCTTCGTGCGCACCGCCTGGCCCGCTCTGCTGGTCGCAGCCATTCTGGCGGCAGGACTCCTGTGGCTGGCGGCCCGCACGCCGAAGCTGCGCCGCGTGCGCGATGCGGCGACCTTGCGGCTGCCAGTATTGGGCGAAACGGTCCGGTGCCTCGCCACCGCCCGCTTTGCCGCGCACTGCCGGCTCCTCCACGAGGCCGGCATTCCCTTGCTGGACTCGATCGCGACCGCCGCCGACCTGGTGAACCACGAAGGGCTCGCGGCCCAGCTGCTCAAGGCGCGGGAGTCCGTCGCCGTTGGCCGGCCCCTGTATGCGTCGCTGCCGGCGGACCATGATTTCCCCGGCTTCATTGTGCCGGCGCTCAAGGCTGGCGAAACCACCGGCCAATTGGGCGCCGCCTTGAAACACATCGAGGACTACGCGGCGCGACGCGCCAAGGAACGTCTCGCCACCGCCCTCGCCCTGCTCGAACCCACCCTGCTCGCGGGCCTCACCGCGGTGGTAGGCGCCATCGCCCTCTCCTTCTTCCTCCCGCTCTTCTCTCTCCTGGGCGGCATCAACACCCACTGACCATGATTCTTCACGCCTACCCTCATCGCTATCGCCTGCTCCGCACGCACTACCGCCGCGTGATCCGGGGATTTTCCCTCCTCGAAATCGTCCTGGTCCTTTTCATCTTTGGAATTCTTGCGGCCGCCATGGCTCCGGCGGTCCGAGACATTGTGGAGAAGGGCCGGCGTGAGGCCGAGCTCAAGACTCTTGAGGAGTTGGCAAACACCATCACCGCGTCGTTCGAGAACACCGATCTCACCAGTCTGAATCTGGCAGCCATGCCCGGCACCATCGGTGCCGCGGACTCGGCGACCGTATTCTCGACGGCGACCAGCGGCGGATACGCCACCACGGCCAGCACGGACTGGTTCGCCAAGGTCGCACGGCTGCGCGGCATCACGCCACAAATCGGCGTGGCTCCGACCGCCACAGCGCAGCCCGCCCTGGCACAGATTGCCGTCAATGCGCTCGGCAATGCGCGGCTGCTGATCGCGGCACCCAGCGAGGCCGGACGGCAGCGCTTTCTCCTCGTGAGCCTGATGGCCCGCAGCGACCAACTGGCGCTGCCGGCCTACGAGGCGAACAGCGCATGGTTCGATGCCATCTGGAACCACGACTGGGAAAGTCGCACCGCCGCGCTGCCCTCCTACTGGGGCAGCCGGCTCACACCGGCGCAGTCGGCCGCCTGGGCTGAAGGAGGCGCGAGCCTCACTGCGGTCCACCGGCTCTGCGTCCGCCGCATCGTGCTGCCGAAGTTCCGGATCACGGTGAACAGCAACCATCCGACCGAACAGGCGTTCGTGTCGTTCAACAACACCACCGCGGCCTACGTCGCGGCGGCCAACAGCGGGGCGGGCGTCACACCGGAAATTCTCGGCGGTCGGCTCGTCAGCATCAACCGCGGCGCCGTTCCGCCCGGCGTCGAGACGCTGCGGTTCTTTATTCGGGAAAACGCCACCGTCACCCTCCAATGAAAACATTCCTCTCCTTTCTGTGTTTGCTTCTTCTCACCAGCACGGCGCAGGCCGCCTCCGCTTCTTCTGTCACAGTCACCACGCAGGCAGTCACCATCCCAGGGAACGAGTATTCCTTGGATTTTGGCATCCAATGGGCCTGCGATGATTTCCCGCGGAATAGCGCGCCGGGCCGGATTGAACTCGTCAATGGGAGCGGCACCGTGGTCGGCCGGGTGGTGGCCAGCATCTACCGGCCCGACAACATTTCGATCAGTGTCTCCGGTGGCGGCACCGTTACAAACACCAATGCATGGGTCGCTGTCTATGCGCCCAACGGGACTCCGGCAGATGGCGAATTGACCGGCACGTGGAACCTCTCGGGCGTTGAGCCCGGCGACTACACCCTGCGGCTCCACCACTATACAACCTGGGAAAACACGCTGGAGGCGACCACGGTCTGGACGAGCACGTATTTCTACGGTGGCTCCGTGCCCACGCCCCAGAACCAGCCGCCGAGCATCGCGTGGACCACCGGGCCGGGGAGCGTTGCGCACGGCCAGACCTACGCCATCACCGCGCGGGGGCATGATCCCGATGGCAACCTGGCGCAGGTCAATATCTGGAAAAACGGAGTGCCGTTCGCGTTGACGGGCGGCGGCAACGGAACGGAAGGCGATTTGACCGGTTCGTCGACCGACGGCGGACCGCAGATCATCACATTCACCGCCCAAGCCGTAGATGCCGCCGGCGAAACGTCCGCCGTAATTTCCCAAACCGTGACCGTCAATGCGCCGGTAAACACACCGCCTACGATCATCCTGCTGGCCCCCACCAGCCAAACCGTCACCGCCGGAACCACCCTGGCCCTCTCCAGCCTGGCCACCGACCCGGACGGCAACCTCTCCGCCCACAACCTCGACATCCAACGGCCCGCCGGCGATTGGAATTTCCAGGGCGAATTCGCGACCGGTGAGCCGTTTCAAGGCGGGCCGGTCGGCAGCCCCGGCGATTCCACCCGCACCGCCTCATTCACTTTTAGCGATCCCGGCACCTACTCTATCCGCAGCGGTGCATCTGACGGGAGCGGCTGGTATCATTCGGAGACGGTGGCGATCACGGTCGTGCCGGTGGCGCCGACGCAGTATGTGCTGACCGCCACCGCGGGAGCCGGCGGAGCAGTCTCAAATGGCGGAACCTTCGTCGCTGGCACCAGCGCAACTGTGTCTGCGACACCGGATGCAGCGCACGACTTTGCCGGCTGGAGCGGCGACGCGGGCGGCGCATCCAATCCGCTGACGGTCCTCATGGATCGCGACAAGTCGGTTCAGGCCATGTTCACGCTCAAAAGCTTCGCGCTCTTTACCAGCGCGACCGCCGGCGGCGCTGTTACCCAGGGCGGAACCTACCCTCCCGGCACCACGGTGACCATCTCGGCCGTGGCGGACACGCTGCACAGGTTTGTGGGATGGGCTGGCGATGCGGGCGGCACCTCAACCACCGTGACCGTTCTGCTGGACAGTCCGAAGTCTGTGCAGGCGATCTTCACCGACAAGACCTCCCAGACTCTGACGTTTCCGGCTCCTGCTGACCAACCCGTCTCCGGCCCTCCGCTTACGCTGAACGCCACTGCTTCATCCGGACTGCCGGTCAGCTACACGGTGCTCAACGGCCCGGCAGTCTTGAACGGCAACCAACTCCAGATCACCGGACCCGGGGCCGTGACTGTTGAGGCCAGCCAAGCCGGAGATGGCTTCTATCTATCGGCGGCCCCCGTCACCCGCACCTTCAACACCTTCGCTGCCGCGGTTCTCCGTTATCGGCCAAGCGGACGGACCCTCCTCCAAAGCCGCTCCGCCAACAGCGCCGCTCCCTACGTTCTCGAAACCCCCTAGCCTGCTATGAAATACTTGCTTTTTCTCCTTCTTGCCGCGGTCGCCGCAGCCGAATCTCCCCTGGACCGTCCTGCTCCCTCGCTGCGGCTTGAGCAGGCGCCCCTGCCGGTCGCCCTGCGCACCCTGAGTCGCGCGACGCAGACTCCCATTCTGTGCGAACCTGAGCTGACCGGCACCGTGACCCTCGATCTTCCGGCCGGCACCCTGCGCCAGTCGCTTAATACGGTCGCCGCCTCCCTTGGGCTGCACGTCGAGGAAACCGATGCCGGTATATCCGTCCGCCGGCTCAAGACCGTGCTCTACCCGATCGACTACCCGCAACTCACCCGCAGCGGATCAGGCAGCGCTTCCATCACCCTCGGCGGCGCCAACAACGGCAACTCCGGCGCCTTCGGCCAGCCCAACGCGGTCGCCAACCGATATGGCCAGGAAGGCGGCACCTCCGACGCGACGCAAGTGAGCATCTCGCAGGAGAACCAGAACACCTTCTGGGCCGGACTCGAGGGCGAGCTCCGCGCCATGCTCGGAGCAGGCGACCGGCTGGTGCTGAATAAGTTTTCCGGCGTGGCCCAGATAACCGCACCGCCCCTGCAGCACGAGATCGTCAGGAATTTCCTCGAACTGGTGAACCATCGCATCACCCAGCAGGTGGAGATCGAGGCGCGACTGGTCGAGGTCACGCTGCGCGATGAACAGAAACTCGGCGTCGACTGGGATCTGGCTGGGGCTTCCCTGGGTGGAGGCGTGACCGTTAGCGCAAACGCGCCACTGCAGGTCACGGGCGTGGGCGGCTCACTGTTGGGCACCAACACCTTTGCGGCCAACCTCGGCTTCAAGAAGGCCTCGGCTGTCATCCACGCCCTGAAGCAGCAGGGCGAAGTGACGACGGTGGCCCAGCCGCGGCTGCGGGCCCTGAACAACCAGACGGCCTTCATCAAGGTCGGCGAGGACCGCCCCTTCTTCCGCCTGCAACAAAGCACGACGTTCCAGCAGGGTGGCACGGCCGTGCCGGTCAACCAGACCCAGGAGCAGTTCACGGTAAGCACCATCACCATTGGGACCATCCTGGCGGTCACGCCCCAGATCGATGCGAACGGAATCATCACGCTCGATGTGCTGCCGGCCATCACGCGCTTGCAGTCCGTCGTCACCAGCCCGGACGGACGCCAGACCGCCCCAGTCACCGAGGTCAAGCAGGCCTCCACCATCGTGCGCCTCCGGGATGGCGAGACGGCGGTGATCGGCGGCCTTATTTCGGAGGAGACCGGGAGCAGTGCACGCGCTGTGCCGGTCCTCGGCGCCACTCCCGTGATCGGTCGGGCGTTCCGGAGCAAAGCGACTCAGCACACGCGGTCAGAACTCGTCATCTTCCTCACACCCCGCCTCGTCCGCTGATGATCGCCTCGCTCCAGCATATGCTGCCCCGCGCTGTGAAGCCGGCCGACAAGGTCCGCCCCGGAACAGCCGGCCCGGACGCCACGCGGCAGCTGGACGCCATCCTGCGGACAGCCGCAACCGAGGGGGCGAGCGACATCCATTGCGAGCCGAAGGAGGACGGCCTCCTCGTGCGGTTCCGCATCGATGGAGAAATGCACGACCACCTGACGCTGCCCGTGGCGCAGCGCGAGGCGCTGATCGCGCGCGGCAAGATCTGCGGCGGCATGGATATCACCGAAAAGCGCCTGCCGCAGGACGGGCGGGCGCTGCTCACCGAAGGAGGCCGGCGGTTTCATCTAAGGTCCAGCACGCTGCCCACGGTGCACGGCGAGAGCCTGGTCATCCGGCTGCTCGACCAGACCATGCCCGCCCAGTCGCTGGAACAGCTCGGGTTGGACGAGGCGGAGGCCGCCAGCCTGCGGACCGCCCTGACCGGACCGGCGGGGCTTATCTATCTCACCGGGCCGACCGGCTCGGGCAAGACCACGACACTGCACGCCGCGCTGCAGGCTTTCGACCAGCGCCGCAAGGTCATCCACACGCTGGAGGATCCCGTGGAATACGAGATGCGCGGCATCCGCCAGACGGAGATCCGGGAAAAGATCGGCCTGACCTTTGCCGGCACCCTGCGGGCCTTGCTCCGGCAAAACCCCGACGTCATCCTGGTCGGCGAAACCCGCGACAGCGAGACCGCTCAACTCGCGATCCGGGCGGCCCTGACCGGCCACCTGGTGCTTTCGACGCTGCATACGAACGACGCGCTGTCGGCGGTCCCGCGTCTCCGCGACCTCGGCGTGGACAGCTTTCTCATCGCCGCGGCCCTGCGCCTGCTGGCTGCGCAGCGGCTGGTCCGCCGGCTCTGCCCCGAGTGCCGGCAGCCGCATCCCGACGGTGCGCGATTGTGCGAACACCACCGGATCACTGGACAATTTTACCGGGCGGCGGGCTGCCCCGCTTGCCACGGCCGGGGCTACCGCGGCCGGCTGGCGATTCACGAGGTGATCCCGGCTGGCCGATTCCTGCCCCTCATCACCGCAGACGCGCCCCTCACCGAGCTTGCTGCGCTGCGCGAGCGCGAGGGACTGCCGACGCTTTGGTCGCGCGGCCTACGCGCAGCGGCAGCCGGCCTGACCACCCTCGAGGAAGTGGCCCGCGTCCTCTGATTTTCAACCGGGCGAAGGCGCCCACAACCCAAACATAAAAATGAATAGGAATCATCGTTTCAAAAAATTGCGGGGCTACTCCCTGCTCGAACTCGTGCTCGTGCTCGCGATCGTCAGCGTGCTCGTCGGCCTGCTGCTGCCCAAGGGCTTTGACGCCCTGCGCAATGCGCGCATCCAGGAGGTGAAAAGCGCGGCCAACACGCTCAAGACCGCGCTGACCGACCTCATCACCATGCCCGGCGGGAGCGGCAGCATCCCACGCACGGAAGGCACCGGCATTCCGACCTCGGGCGCCGCGCTAACGGGCGCCACTGATACGGCCAAAGGCAATGCCGCGCGGCTCGACACGGTGCTGCTGGCGACGGGTAAGATGGAGCGACCGCTTTCCCTTCGCATGGGCAGCCAGGTCTACATCTCCGGCGGCAGCGGCAACGAGATCGCCTGGAGCCAGACCGCCCAGGCGTTCGTAATGTCGCCGGACGCCGCCCCGCTGCGCGACTGGTCGGGCGTCACCCGCGTCGAGGCCCGAACCGCCAACCCAGCCTTGGCGCCCTCGGCCGCACTCGGCGCCAACTTCCGTTTGGACGGCGTCACCAACCGCAGCGCCAACGTCATCGTCGCCTATCTGGTCATCCGCGGCTGCCCGGCCAAGGACGCCTACGAACTGGCGCTCTCCATGAACGCACCGCAGCTGGCCCCCGTCGAAGGTGCCGCCTGTGACACCGGCCTGGTCGCCTACGCCGCCCCCCTCAACGGAATCACCGACGTCTATGTCTACCTCGCCGAAATCTGAGGCCACCGTCCTCCTGTGGGGTGACCGGTGGTGGCTCCCCCACCACCGGCTGCCCGTCCCTTTCGCCGATCTCGCGCAGGCCGCCGACCTTCTCGCCGCGGCCTGGCCGGAGGCGAACCGCACGCTGCGGCTTATCTTCCAACCGGATGATTTTGCGACCGTGCCGGTGGAGTGCCCCAACGGCAACCGGGCGACCCTCGCCGCCGCCTTGGCGGAGGAGCACCCGGTGCTGCGGCACCCCGGACACGTCTGGAGCCACGAGCCGATCATGGCCCTTGGGGACGGCTTCACGACCCTGCTCCACTATGAAACCAAGCCGCTCCTCTTCTCGCTGGTCCACCGGCTGAGGGAATGCGGGTTCACCATCACCACCGTCTGGCCGATGGCCGCGTGGCTCAACGCCCTTCCCCCGGAACTTTCCGATTCGGGCGCCATGACGATCTGCGCCATCCACCACGACCGCTTCTGCCTCTACCGCCATTCGGCGGATGGCGTGCGGGCGCTGCGCACCGGTCAGGGCGGAGACGTGCTCACCGCCGTCGCCGCCCACCTTGGCGCCCTGGCCGCGCAGCCCGAAAGCGAATTCGTGCTCTACATCACCACCGAAGAGCAGTTGGTAGAGAAACTCGGCGAAAAGCTGCCGTTGGAGTCGCGGCACGTCGTGGGCGTGTTCGCCATCTGGCAGGCGCTGGCCAAACCGGCGCCGCTCAGCGCGCGACACCCGGCGCAGTTGCTCCCGCCAGTGCCCTTCATCAGCCCGCCGCAGATGATCAGGCTGGTCGCCGCCGCCTGCCTGGTGGCTTCCGCTCTGCTCGCGGTCGGGCCCGTCCGGGCCGCCGTTGCGGCCAATGCCGACCGCGAGATGGCCGAAGCCGAGAAACGAGCACTGCGGGCCGAAGTTGAAACGCTCCAAGCCAACGAGAGCGAGATACGGCGCCTGCAGGCCGGCATGGCCGATCTGGCCCCGGATACCCTGCCGTGGGCTCAGTGGCTCCGCTCGCTCGCCGACGGCCTGCCGCCGCAAATCGTGCTCGTGACCCTGCAAGGCGACCGGGTGGGATTCCGGATCGACGGGGGCATTGTCGGCCGCATGCCGGAAACGGACTGGCAGCGCTGGCGGACACAACTGCAGCAGCCGCGATCAGACTGGCAGTGGCGGGACCTGCCGCCGGCCGGCCCGGCCGCGAGCCTTACCCTGCAAGGGAACTGGCGATGAAACCCGGGATCAACGTAGCCCAGTGGGCTTGGTTCGCCGTCAGTGTAACGCTGCTGGCCGTTGTGCTGGTCGCGCGCCACCGCGAGGGCTTGGCGGTATCGGCCGTCGATGTCGAACTCGAGCGCCTGCGCGCTGATCGCCAGCGATTGTCCGGCTTCACCCCCGCAGCGGTGCAAGCCGCGAGGGCGTCAGCCGAGGCGCTGGCCAAGTCCGGATCTATGCCGCTGCCGTGGCCGGTGGACTGGTCCGCCTCGCCCCTGCCGCCGGCGGCCGGATCCACGCGCCCGCTTTGGCGGATCACTCCGGAGCGCCTGCCCACTTGGGCCGAACTGGTCGCGGCCGTCTCATCGTTGGCCGCAGTTCCGGGCAACCGGATCGTCTCCCTTGAGGTGCGCAGCCGCGGCACGCTGACGGAACGGGAAATCGCCTCCGTCGAAATCCTGCTGGAGCAACCCACTCCGACCCCGTCCCGCCGGAATCCGTCCGGCGGGACCGGGTCGCCCGGTGCGGAGGTTCCGGCTACGCCCCCGGCAGTCGGGGCCGGCCGTTCGCTCCGCCGTCCGGCCGCCTCCGCCGAGCCTGCGGCTGCCGGCCAGGCCTCCGCTCCCGTCCGGCCCGACCCCCGGGAGCCCCGGGCCGGTTCTTTTCCCACCAAAAACCCACAACCCAACCAACCATGATCACGCTCAATGTGCAGCTCCCCGAAAACGTCGCCGCGGAATTTTATCAGGCGGCCGACGAACTCAACAAACGCTTCGGCGACACCAAGCCCCGGATCGAGGCCAAGACCCTGATGGCGTTCGCGCTCGCGCGTCACGAGTCCGCCGATATCTGCGCCCAGTTCGATCTGGCGCTTCGCATCGTTCGCGGGACGCAAGAACAGCCGTTCAACCCCGCGCTCAACTGACTTTGGCGGAAATCCGCCCGAGGTGCCCGTCGCCGTCCCGCACCCTTCAAGTGGCCGGCCCAACCCATAAACAACATGGCTAACAAACCCAAAACCGAAGATGCCGTCCACGTCGGAGGGGATAAGGAAAATCCGCTCCAGTTCCGCAACAACCCTGAGATCCAGAAGCGTCTCGACGCCTACAAGGAGGCGAACGCCAACGATGTCAGCTACTACACCCGGGTCGTCAAGGAGGCGCCCGAGCGCGCGAGGGACATGCTTCTCTACAAGGACATGCAGCGCCACGAGGCCGACATGCGCTTGGTGGAAAAGCAGCTGCCGCAGGCGAAGCAGTTCTACGACGCCCAGACCCCGGAGGTGAAGGCCCGCATCGACGGTCAGCTGAAGGACGTCCAGCCCTACTACAAGGACAAGGCGTTCGTCGGCGAGGTGCTCCGCGAGATGAACCGGAAGAACCGGCAGATCCTCACGTCGCCCCAGGTCGGCGCCGGTCCGAAAGTCGCCGCGTAAGGTATGCCGGTCCCTGCTTCCACCCGGCAATACCTCGACTCGCACCTGGGTCAGGCGGAGTTCGCGCTGAAGATCGCGTCGAACTTCGCCTGCCTGCAGGGCACGCCCGCGCACGAACAGGTGCGCGCGGCGCTGGCCCAGGTCGCGGGTGCGCGGGTTTGGGTGAAGGAGAAGCTCGAGGTGGAAACGGTGCAGATGAAGTTGCACCAAGCGCCGTTAGGACAAGGGCTGCCCCTTACACGGAAAGACCGCGTGGGCCATCGCTGGCCATGAGCGGAAAGCCATCGGTGACGTGCGATTTCTCCGACTGGCGGGTTGATTACCTGCCCCCGCGCATGCTTTGGGTTGAGTAACCCCCATACGCGGAGGCTCCCTTACAGGAGACAATGGGCGAAGCCTACATGAGGTGCTGAAAATCCCACCTTATTTCTGGCGATATTGCCGCGCGGCAGTTTCTTCAGTGCCAGCGGCGGTTTGAAAGGGGGCCATTTATGCCAGCGGCGGTTTGAAAGGGGGCCATTTATGGCGGTGAGGAAAGGGACCAGTCTTCTTCGTGGATCTACTTCCCCCTTCGCCACGAAAATCATCTTCTTCGGCGGTGGATTTTCTTCCCGTCCGGACCTGCTCTGATTCGGTGACACGCGGTAGCGTTGTCCCGCCGTGAAGGGATGGCTAGGTGCGGGGATGGAAACGCCCTGTCGGCGCAAGTGCCCTCACTGCAAACTGTTCTTCCAACCCGATCCCCGGCACCGGAATCGGCAGCGTCACTGCACGCTGCTGGCGTGCCGAAAGGTCAGCAAGGCGCTCAGTCAGCGACGATGGCTGGGGAAACCGGAGAACAAAGACTGGTGGCGCGGGCCGGAAAACGTGCACCACGTGCAGGAGTGGCGGAAGCGCAATCCAGGCTACTGGCGGAGGGTGAAGCGGCGGCCCAAAAATGCGTTACAAGAGATGATGAAGAGGCAAATGCCTGGCCATAAGGCACCTATCTCACGAGGTGGTCGATTTGCGTTACAAGATACATGGCACAGCCAACAGCCTCTGCTGGTGGGACTTATCGCACACATGACCGGGATTGCGTTACAAGATGATATGGCCGGGGTGACGGGCCGGCTGATAGCGCGCGGGGAGGCCCTGTTGGGCTTCAATCCCGAATATGCTCACGAAAAAAATCCTCTGTGCGGCGCGCACAGATCTTCGCGGAAACTCCGCCGAGCGTGATCATGGCGGGTCAGGTGTGCAGGGTTTTGAGCAGCAGGCCCAGGCCTTGCCACATGGCATCGGTCCCGGCGCTCACTTCCAGCTTCGCGCCACCCGGCAGATGCAGCGTCACGGCGGCCGGCGCTTCGCCGGTCTTCGTCGGCGCGGCCACATGCACCTCCGCAAACTGGGGAATACTCTCGGCGCTGCTCGCTCCCGCGCGGGCCTGGCGGCGCCACAACGAGAACGTTGTTTCGCTCAGCGACAGCTCGCGGCAGAAGTCCGCCGGCGTCATCCCGCCCTGATCAAACAGGGCGAGATACTCGGCCTTCTCCTGCGGACTGTAAACTTTCCGGCTCTTGGTGGCGGTCTCCGCCGCCGGGGTCGTGGTGGTTGGGGTCATCCCGCCACTCTATCACCAAACCATGCCTGACGTCACCATGTCCAAATTGAACACTTACTGCTGGAGTCGTAAGCGACACGCGGAGCACAGGTAACCATGAGTTCGCATGATACATTTTTCGGTGAGAGGCTACGGCCGCTGTTCTTTGACAGTGGCAGCGTAGTCGTGCGGCAGGAGACCGACCGTGGTGTGGTTGGTGGCCGCGGCGAGCTGCGGGAGCACCCAGTTGAGGTATCTGGTCGAGTGAGAGATTCTGCGCAGCCGCATTGGCAACTGAATTGCCGGCGGCGGCGGGCATCGACAAGAATTCCCTCGTAATCATCCCGGGTTCGATATCGTTCAGGTGAGAATACTTGGCAAGGTGGTGGCCAATGGTCCGCCCCTGGCCGTTCATTGCCCGCAGGGCGAAGAACTCGGGGGTCATCATCTCCCTGGGGGCGAGATGGAGTTCCCCCTTGATCGCAGCGACGTGAGCGACCGTGTGGCACGAAGGGTCGGCCATGGAGAAAAGCTCTGCGGTCCGCAGGGATGGAGGCAACTTGTGCAACTGCCGCCAACTGGCAAGGAGGTGGGCCACCGTTGTGCCGTCGCGATTAGCCATGCAGAGAAGTTCTGGCGTAACCTCGGCGGGCGGAATGTCGTCGAGATCGCGTCCGCCGAGAAAGAAGTGGTCGTGCCATTTCTTGGTCGCCGACCGTCGGGCGGCGACCTCGGGACTCACGGATGAAAACAGGCGCCGAATCTTGTCGCCAAAGGTAGAAATTGGGGCTGTCGCACGTTCCATGCGTCCCAATAACAACACGACCTCCCGCTGGGGGCAGGCGGGGGGGCCGTCGGCTGTATTGGTCTCTGACAGATAGCCCGTCCGGTAATTGCCAGAAAGGTTGATCTGCTTCCGGCTCATGCGGCGCCTGGGAGCGCCGCCATTACGGGCGAGTTCGCAGTTCATCGGGGCTGCGGCCTTGCGGTCGTCTGATACACCCTCCCTGCGCAGTCACGGCCGAACCGGCCGACGAAAGAACGTGCCGAGTGCGAAGCGCTTCGCCGCTTGGTTCTCGCGTGGCCGCACGGGAATCACCGTGCAGAGCTGGCCGGAGGCGATTCGCCCGGACATGGAATTGCACCGGGGACGAAATTGCACCGTCTGCCCCGCATGGAGCTTCTGGATGTGGGCGGTCGCCCAGGACACGGGAGGGAGGCCGGTCGCTCAGCGATCCAGCAGTTTCTCCATGCCCTGATGCCACTGGTGGGCGGAGCAGGGCTTGCCCGTCTCAGGGTGATTCATGGCGTCCATCACCGTGGACTCCTTGTAGAGGCGGGCGTAGAAGTTGGCCAGAACCACCAGCTGCTTGTTGTGCTCGGTCGGCTTTTTCTTCTTCAGCAGCGCCAGGACCTCCTTGACCAGCTTGTCGCCGTAGAGCTGGTTGATGCGCCCGTCGGCCGCGGAGCCGAGGAGGGACACGAGATAGTGCTGGATGCAGCCCGTGGACATGTTGGCCTCGGTCTGGGAAATGGTGAACTTGGGGGGCGTCTTCATAGTAAATCAGGTCGGGCCGACGGCGGCCTTGGGGGCGACGACGCGGCGTTGTTCGGAGACCGGGACCTCAAGGCCGCCGCCTACGAGCAGCGGCCGGAAGACCTGAGCGGAGAGGAGATCGAGAATTGGGTGGCCCGCTATAACAACCGGATCCGCGCCCGCGCGCATTTCTTTTACCAGCAATTTCCCGACGATCCCCGACGATGGGAGGCGTTACTCGGCTATTATGCGATAAACCTGATGAGAATCGGCAATCACACCTATCGGGTGCACGCGCTGGACCTGATTGACGAGGCACTGGCGAACCCGGCGATTCCGGAGCAATGGTGGGCACGCGCAAAATCGCTTCGCCTAATGGGGTTGGCATTCCGGCGGAAAACCTCACGCGGATCTTTGCCCAAGATTTCACCACCCACCCTAATGGGCATGGCTTCGGCCTGCACGCCGCAGCGAACTCGGCGAAGGAGAGCAGAGGCACGCTCACCGCGCATAGCGAAGGACTGGGCAGGGGAGCCATCTTCACGCTCGAACTGCCAGCGGCATCGCAATGACATAGTAACTTTCCAGAGGGTCGCTGATCTTGCTCTTTGTGGCCGGGCTGCAGGGGAGAATACAGGCATAAATATTGTTGCTCCCAGTGGCCCCTGGGAGCGTTGGCCCAATGAGTTTCATGAAGCGACTGCCAGTGGCTGCCAGCCAAATTCCCTCAATCACGGTGGGATCTCAATACGGCCAACCGGCCGTTTGTGGGACGAAATGATACCTCCGCTCGTGGGCCCTATTTTGTCACGCCCGTCAAGGTAGTCCGCGCTGCGCGCGGCTCCACCTTCCCCTCCTGCGGCCTTCCCCCTCGCGAGGAGCCCAAACGCTCCTCGCTCCGCGGCCTCGTCGGTGACTGGGCGTGCCTGCAAGGCCCAGCGCGCGGAGCGCGCCACGAGAACCGGGCAGAACGCCCGGCCGGGGCGCAACGTGCGCCCAACGTCATGAATCAATCAAAACTGGACCTGGGTCTGCCTGAACCGATCGCGACGGGCGAAATCGCCTGTGGGGAACAGCCGCAACAAAGGATGGAAACTTTTGGAGCAGCTGCCTTGAGCGATACCGAACTGATCGCACTCATGCTCCAAAATGGACTCGCGACCCGGGAGGTGCTGGACCTCTCCTCTAGGCTGATCGCCGAGGCCGGATCGCTCAGGGGGATCGCCTCCTGGCAGCCGGTGGACTACGAACGCCTCAAGGGAATCGGCCGGGTAAAGGCACGGCAGCTCGCCGCCCTGGTGGAAATAGCCAAGCGCATGATGATGCCGCCGACCATTGAGGCCCCGGTGCTGAACCGCCCGGAATTGATCGCACTGCACTTCGCGCCCATCGTCTACGGGCTCGAAATCGAAAAATTCTGGGTGGCTTGCCTGAACCGCAAGAACCGGTTGAAAAAACTGGTGGAAATAACCTCGGGGACGGCGACAAGCTCGCTGGCTCATGCACGTGAGGTCTTCCGGCCAGCCATCCGCGAAGGGGCGACCGCCGTGGTGTGCGTGCACAATCATCCATCTGGGGACCCTGCCCCATCGGCCAGTGATGTCCAGGTGACGAGAGCATTGCGCGACGCCGCCAAGGCCATCGATATCGAATTGTTGGACCACGTAATCATCGGTCGAGCCGGGGCTGACCCGACCGGCCTGGGTCACTTCTCCTTTCGGTCCGCCGGAATCCTGTGAGGTGCCCCATGCATTCCATCTCAAAGGAAAGGAACACCTGCATGAATCCGTTCACCATCTTCGCTTACATATTACCAGACGGCGCGCATTACGTCGAAACGGTCAGCGCACCGGACGCCACGACTGCCATCCTGCAGCTCCGGGCCAAACTGGAACTCTCGAAGGAGGAACTTGAGATTGTGGCGGTGGCCGTGGGCGAAACGCAATTCGCGCCCTTTGCCATCAGACAGGCTCAACTGGCACCCTACAGCGCGCGTTCGCCTTAAAACACCGGAGCGACAAGAGTCTTGCCCCACGGTTCGGGAGGTTGACTGGAATTAGAGGGGGACCGTTGCCGCTTTCGGCAGATTCACGTTTTCGGCCAAACCGGGATACCGCGCGCCGCGAGGAGGCAACAGCCCTTGCTGGCTCACTCTAAACACCCCCGCTCTTGGCCCTATTTTGTCACGCCCGCCATGGTGCTCTCGCTGCGCGAGCTCCACCATCCCGGCCCGCGGCCTTCCCCCTCGCGCGGAGCACTGCGCTCCCCGCTCGGCGGCCGGGACCGTGGCTGGGCGTGCCACTCCGGGCCAGCGCGCGGGGCGCGCCACGAGAACCGGGCAATGTCGCCCGGCCGGGGCGCGCACCGGCGCCCTCGTAATATGAACTCTGCAAACTACAGAATGACGGACCAAGAACACGCCACGGTGCTCGCCGCACTGCGGTTCTACCAACACCAAGGCTTGGCCGATGATCCCGGTCTCCGGCCCGACGGGATCCACGACATCGCCACCGGCGGCGGTAACACCGGTTTTGTCGCCAGCCTCAATGGTCGCGGGATCGACATGCTCTGCGAACAACTGAATGCGGGAGGCGAAGACGATGCCGACCCGTTGCCACAAGCTTCGGCCTCCATCCGCCAGGCACTTGAACTGGCAGCGCGCCGCGCAGAACGCGAACTCGGCCGCTGGCCGGCCGCTGAAGTTGATAACACGGAGCACCGTGCCTTGCGAACGGCGCTCGGCCAATTTCAAGCCGCGCTCGACCAGCTCACGGGAGGTGCGTCATGAGCACCCTGCCCTCCCATTACGGCGAGGCGATGGCCTTTGCACTCAATCTGCATGGCGAACCCGCCCGCGAATTCTACTCGCCGCGGGTTCACCTCTACGTGCAACGCCCTCCGGCGGATCGGGCGCAATTCGCGGGGAAGATTTACCTCGAAGCCTATGAAAAGGTCCCCGGTGGGGTGGTGTTCACCAACTGGTGGGCCCCGGACACCAAGGCCGGGGTGCGGGAATTCTTCCAGGGACTCGCCGAACGTGCCGGGAATCCCGTCTCCCACCGACCCTATCGACTGGCGCAATCCTGCGACGGCACGATCGGGTCTCCCGTGCTCCACGCCTACAAGGTGGCGTGTGATGCGCTCGGCCTCGATGCCGATGCGCTCCACCGCAAGGCCTATCCCGAACGCGGCGACGATCCGCCCGACTGGAACGAGTGCCGGCGCCATGCCGAATGGCAGGGCGGAGTCGAATGGCCGGGCCGGTGGGACGCGGACGCGGTGGCGCAACTCGCCGAATCCCTAACCGAGATCAACTACCACAGCCTGCGGAGCGAATTCACCGAAGCCGCCGGCCACCTGGCCGGCTAACCTCAATCCATCCCAACATGAACAACGAAAATCTCGAAGCCGCACTGGGCGACCTCTGTGAGGCCATCCGCAACGTGACCCTCGGTAGCATTGAATACTTCGTGATGGATGCCGCCGCCCGCGAATTGATCGCCAACTGGAACGACCACAATGCCGATGACCCGATCGACGAGGCCGCGGAACTGGCCAATTGGGCCGAGGCGCAAGGCCGGTCGAAACGGACACTGGGCCTGAAGCCGCAGGCAGTCCGCTGTTCCGCCCAGCCCGGGATGACCGCCGGTCAGCTCTATGCGCCGAATGGCAAACTCATCACCGCGGCCAAGGATTGGATTTCCCGGGAACGCGCTCATTTTGGGCGCGAGCCGGAACGCGGACGGATCATTCGAAATCGAATGGGAGGGCGAGACCAAGGTCTGCTGGGACGGTCAACACACCGAAACCGATGCGGGCCTGCGGATCTTCCTCGACGAGGACGCCAACGAATGGCGGGAGGACCAGCTCTTCCTCGCTACTTGAGGACTGGTTCAGTCCCACGACGAAGGCGCTCTGACCGACCCGCTTTCGCGGAACCTCCCGACGGCGGATCCAGCGGCGGCGCGAGGCAACAGCCTTGGCTGGTTCACTCCAAACACCCCCGCTCTTGGCCCTATTTTGTCACGCCCGCCATGGTGCTCTCGCTGCGCGAGCTCCACCATCCCGGCCCGCGGCCTTCCCCCTCGCGCGGAGCACTGCGCTCCGCACTCGGCGGCCAGGACCGTGGCTGGGCGTGCCACTCCGGGCCAGCGCGCGGGGCGCGCCACGAGAACCGGGCAATTCCGCCCGGCCGGGGCGCGCACCGGCGCCCTCGTAACATGATCGCCAACCCTCCACCCCTCGCCCGCTCCGCCAGCCAGCGGACATTCCTGTTTCCGGAAACAATCGCCCGACGGAACGCCGGCCAACGCCGGACCAACGGTCAACCCGTTGGCAACAGCTACTTCTCCGGGGCGGGCCTGTTTGACCTCGGACTGCAGCGCGGCGGCGTGCGCATCCAGCAGAGCTTTGAACTTGATGCGGCGTGCTGCGCGACACTGCGCCTGAACTTCGGCCACGAAGTCGTCGAATCGGACCTCACCAAGGAATTGGCCAAGCGCTCGCGTCCATGCGATTTCATGGCCTTCACCTACCCTTGCACAAAATACTCGCCCATCGCCGACATCCACGGCGCGCGCACCGGGGACGAGTTGTATCTGCACGCGCTCCGGCAGACTGTCTTGCACCGGCCCGAGGTCTACATCCACGAGAACGTTCCCGGCATGCGCAAGTTTGCTGTCGTGATGGAGGCCATCACCGAACTGCCGGACTATTACGTCACGGTCTTCTGTCCGGTGAAAGCCTGCACCTGGCTGCCGCAGAAACGCGACCGGCTGATCGTCCTCGGCAGCCGCCGGCCGTTCGGCTGGCGGCCACCCGAACAATCACGGCCGGTGACGCTGGCGGAAATCCTCGAGGATAAACCGGAAGTCGAGATTCCCGACTATGTCTACCAGCGGCTGCGGGGACATTATCGCGACCGTCCGATCATCAGTGATCCGGCGGCCGGGGATGTGGCCCCGACCTGCGTGGCGCACTATGCCAAGGATGTAAGCACACGTCTGGTCCGAGACCGGCGCTACCCGGAGGGCGTGCGACCTTACAGCGTGCGCGAATACGCCCGGCTGCAGGGCGTGCCGGACACCTTCCGGTTTGCAGGGACGACGGCAGAACAATACCGCCAAATCGGCAACGGCGTCGCTGTGCCGGTCGGCGAGTGGGCGGGACGCGAACTGGTCCGCTACTTCGAGGCGGCCTGACCGCCAACGTTCCGACTATCGCCTGCACGTATATCACGTCGGCAATTTGCCCGGCTGGTTTATTTACCGGCAAATATGGCTAGTGATACTAGCCTAATTTGCTCAGGAATAAACCGACCGCACCCGGAGGCCTATGTTTCAGCGTCAAAAGGTCAGACGCAATGTATCGTGTATGATATTCCGTGTTATCAGGTGATTATAGATCACGAGTTGTCGAATAACTAGGTTTCGTGTTAATATATCCGCTATTTAGGCGGATACTCATACACGATGCAACCCATAGGCAAAAAGCTCTCCTCCCACCTCGCCAATCTACAGGCGAGTGGCCGGCTGGTTTTTTCCCGGCAGGAAGCAGAGCAGGCGCTCGGCATCGAACACCGCCCATTCCTAGACATGGCCGCACGTCTACAAAAGAAAGGCCGCCTACTCCAGCAGGTCCAGCAAGGGTTCGATCTCGCCGGGACTGGAACGCCACTTCTCCGCGACGGCTTCCGCCACCGCCCAGTTCAACAGGCGGTCGTGCCAGATCTCCGCGCGGTCGTCACCCACTCTTCTCAACCAACCGATTCGTTCCAGCCGGTTCCGGATTTCATCGGTGATGCCGGCACAGTTCAGGATCTCCGCCGGCCAGGGGTAAGGCGTCTCCGCCTCAAAGCCGGCCAGGACGAGCCGGCGGAGCGCACCGGCATCGCCCGCGTGCTCCGCCTGTCCATCGTGCTCGAAAAGGCGGCGCCAGTAGCCGGCATATAGCTCGTATTCGTTGTTGGGCTTCCAATCGCCGGCTTTCAGCAGATCGCAATAGAGGCGCGCGAGGATGGGTCGGTGCAGCGTGCGGCGGATGTCGACCGGCACCTTCAGCCAGTCCGCCCCCCGTCGATCCAGATAGCGCTGCAGCTCCTTGGGCTGAAAGTCACCGACCATGACCAGTTCACAGGTCGGCAATTGGCGGCGCAATTGCTGGGCCAAGGCGACGGAAGTGCCGGCGACCAGCTGCATACGCCAGTCTTTCCAAGTGGCCTCGCCCAAGTCGCGCAGTTCGGCCCACTGTTGGACGTTGTCCACGAAAACCGTCACGAGGATTTTCTCGTTGTGCGGGTGGGCTTCGGCCAGCCGCCTCGCGACAACCTCCGGGGCGACGGCGGTCTCGCGCCCCAGGCCATGAAACCAGATTTCCCAGGCGATTTTTTTCAGCGTCTCGGTGGCCGTGCCGGTGGCGCGCACCCAGACTACCGGCACAGAGCATGGCTTGGCGGCCAGCGCGGCCAGACGCCAGGTTTTTCCGCAGCCACTCTCCCCCGCCAAGACTGTTACCGGCGCGGCCATGGTAACCAGCGGGTCGCGGGCCTCGAATTTCGCATCATAACCCTCGGCGGCAACCTGCGCATCCACCCTCGTCCGGGTTTTCTGACAAAGATGGCGCCAGCCCGCCGCCGAGCGGAACTCGCGGCCGGTCAGGCCTATTTCCCGGAGCAGTTCCCCGCCTTTGATCCGGGTTTCGCCCTTGCGCAGGATATCCAGCAGGAGCCCGCACGCCTCCCGCCGCTTGCCGGTCACGTCTTGGCTGAAGTCCACCCAATCCCGCAGTTTTTCCTCAACCTGCGCTTGGATTTCGGCGAGCGGCGGCGTGCTCTCCAGCCGAAACCTCCCGAGCAGGAAGGCCAGTTTTCTCGCCCGCAGTTCCGCGGGCTCGTCCCGGACGGCTTCGCGCGCAGAAACTATCTTCAGGATTTTTTCGAAAAGCTCGTGCGCGGTGCATGGCGCGGCGGGCTTCGGGAAATAGGCCTTGGGCGAGGTCCGGTCCAAACCCGCCGGCGCGTCCCCCGGCGGCACCGCCGTGCGCAGGCCCTGAAAGAAAGTCTCGGCCTCGCTCCATCTGCCGCGCCGTCCCTCGGTCTTGAAGATGAACTCCACCTCCCGCGTGAAGTGCTCCGGGCGCACTGCGAGAAAGAGATCGGACAGGACATCGTCGATCACGCTTTGCAGCGACCAGGTGCCTTGGTCCCCCTTGGCTTTCCATTGCTCGACCGTCAGCTTGGCCGGAGCCTGTAACTGGATATCCCCGCCTCCGCCCGTCGGCTCCAAGACCAGGGTGATATCAGGGTTCGCCACCGATGCATCGGCACAGCGCAGGCCGGTCATGGCGTGATCCAAGCTCCCCAGGAGCTGGAAAAGCACCCCATTGATGGTCGAAGAACCGCCGGGTTCACTCATTCGATGAAGCTACGCGGGCCCGGGTGGGTGCCAACGAGAAACCGGATGGGCGATCCGACTTAGTCTGTTCAATTTGTTGGGGTTATCTGATCCTTAAAGCGATAGACCGACACGCTCCAGCCCGACCGGTCGATCAGTTCCCGTAACGGCCGGGCTGACGGACGGCTCACCCACTCGTAGGGCGTCAACATGGCCACGAGGCCCTTGTCGGAGCTCAACTCCAGTCCAAGCATTAGAAAATATACAAATAGGTTGGCCTGCCCATTCAGATCGACATCGAGACTTTTCTTGAACCGCCGTGCCACGCGCTGGGTCCAGGGCAGCTCGATATAGTGGTGTCGCACATAGGGGGGATTCCCAATGACTGCGTCCCAATTCCCGCCGGCCAACTTGAAGGCACACCCATACCGCAATTTTGCATTTGCCGGCAACCTAGCCTGTGGCGTCTGCGGATCTATCTCGATTCCAAGATATCGCTTGAACTTCCCGCCTGTCGCGAACCGTCCGTCTCCCGCTCCCAGATCCAGCACCGAGCCGAGGTTCTTGCGTCGCTTCGAGACGATTTCCCAAAAAAGCTTCACCACTCCAGGGGGCGTGAACACCTGGGCTTGGCGGAATTCGTAATGTGTCTTAATTCGTCTCATGGAGCAATTAGCGTAGGCTGCTTAGTTCATTCGCAGTCGGCAACACCCAAACGACCTGAGCAAATTGACCGCCCGGCTGCCTAAATCCCGAAGTAAAAAGTCCGCATGATGCGCCCTGCCCAATTTCCAGCACGGCCCTCCTCTTTCACCTGCGTCCATCAGCCGCCAGCCACGGGCACTATCCTATGCAACAGCAGCAAATGACGGAAGCTGGACCTTGGCTGCAGCAGCGAAACTGTGCTCCGTGCGCAGGTGGCCATAGGTCCGCATGGCCAGAACTCCGCCATCGGAATGGCCGAGCCAGCGGCTGATTGTCGGAATATCCACCCCGGCTTCGATGCAAATGGTCGCGAAGAAATGCCGCAGTGAATGGTGGGTCATCCGTTCTATACCCACCTTCTTGCAAGCCGTCTCCATGGCCTGTCGGCACTGCCCGACCGAGAAAGCCCGACCAAATAATTCGCGACCCTCGGCTTTGCGCCGCTCACGCATCCTTTCCAGCAGATCGCGCAGAGCCGGAATCTTGGGCACCTCACGATCCTCGGAACTCCGGCTCTTGGTGCCGCGCACGATGACCGAATTCTTCCGGTCGTCTTCCCAAACGAAGGCCGTCGCCTCTTTCAGCCGTGTCCCGCTGTAGGCCATGAACTCCGCCAGATCCGCCGATTCGTTGGAGCGCGTGACAATATATTCGATGAAATGCGGCTGCGTGTCCGGCAGGTTCTCGGGTATGAGGCGCATCTGCGCGAACAGTTCCTGGATCTTTACGGTCGAGGGCAACCGCAGTTTTTTTCGGCCGGCCTGTTTCCGAATCGGACCACCCTCAACCGGATCCAACTCGAAAGGCACCTTAATGAGACTGCCGTTGTTCACTGCCAGTCGGAGCACCCGGTGGATCAGTTCCACGGTCTTGTTGACGCTAACGGCGCCGTAGCCGGTCCGCACTGCCTCGGCGGCATGCCGCCGCCACTTCGCCTCGGAGTGAAGGAAATTCGCGAAGCGCCGCACATCGGATTCCGTGATGGACTCGGGCTTCGCACGGCGTAGATCACGGTCGAAGCACGTCCGCCAGCAACGCACGAGCCGGGCGATAGTGATCTTCATGTTCGTCTTCGTTGAACGGGCGTAATCCTGATTCGCCTCATAATCGGCCTTCAGCTTGTCCAGCAGGTCACCAACCAAGCCTTCGCCGTCAGCGAGTCGTCGCTGCATCTGTCGCCGCCGTTCGGCCTGCAAAAGGCGATCCTGGTGCCGCAGCTTGGCCACGGAAAAGGTCGAAGTTCTGAGCGCCTCGAAGGTGCGCCTCCCATTGATCTGGAGGCGCGAATAGTATCTGCCGGAAGGCACGTGCCTCAACAATGCCTGCACGCCGCTCACGCACTCCCAAATACTCTTATGTAACGCCGGTGGTGTATTCATTCGGGCGATATAATAACCCGGAATTTTGATACCGCCACTACAGAGGAGAAATCAGCGAAAATGCACACCTTCCATGAAGTAGATCCGCATGCCGTTATAGTTCAAAGCATGCTCATCGGGTCAACATCGAGCACTTGGGTGACATCGTCCGGCCATTGGACAGTGGCTTGCAGTTTCACCAGCTCGGGCACGACCTTCGTGGCCCGGGCGCAGAAATACCAGACCTGGAAGCGGTATTCGTCCTTCACCTTCTCGATGGGCGACGGGGTCGGCCCGCGGATCTCCACGGCGCTGCCCAGGGTCTTCTCCACCTGCTTCACCCAGTGGTCGGCGAAGAACCGGATCTTCTCCGGGTTGGGCCCGCGGAAGATGTGGTGGATGAGGTGCCGGTAGGGCGGATAGGCGAACTTCTTGCGCACGCCCAGCTCGGCCTCGGCGAAGCCGTCGAAATCCGCCCGCTTGGCGAACTGGATGGCATCGGCCTTCGGGGTGAAGGTCTGCACGACCACCTCCCCCGCCCGGTCGCCGCGTCCCGCCCGACCGGCCACCTGCACGAGCAGTTGGAAGGTGCGCTCGTTCGCCCGGAAATCCGGCACGTGCATCGAGAGGTCCGCGTCCACCAAGCCGACCAGCGTCACGTTCGGGAAATCGAGCCCCTTGCCGATCATCTGCGTGCCGATCAGGATATCGATCTTGCCGGCCCGAAAGTCGCCGAGGATCTGCCGGAATCGGTGTTTCTTCGACATCGTGTCCGTGTCCATGCGCTCGAGCCGCGCCCGTGGCAGCACGCGTCGCACCGCCTCCTCGACGCGCTGCGTGCCCAGGCCGCGCCAGCGGATGTCAGGCGCCGCGCAGGACGGGCATACCGCCGGCGCCCCGCGCTGGTGACCGCAGAGGTGGCACTTCAGGGTTTCGTCGGCGCGGTGGTAGGTCATCGACACGCTGCAATGCGGGCACTCCTCCACGTGGCCGCACTTCCGGCACTGCATGCTCGACGAGTAACCGCGGCGGTTGATGAACAAGATGATCTGCTCCTTCCGCGCGAAGCGCTGGTGCATGTGGTCCACCAGCAGCCGCGACAGGGTCACCATGCCGCGCGAGCGCATGACCTCGATGCGCATGTCCACGATCTGGATGTCGGGCATCCGCTTGTCGTCGACGCGCTTGGTGAGCGTGTTGAGCCGGTATTTGCCGCCCTTCACGTTGGCGAAGGACTCGAGCGACGGCGTCGCCGAGCCGAGCAGGCAGACCGCGTGAGCGAGTTTGGCCCGGTAAACGGCGACATCACGGCCGTGGTAGCGCGGCGTCTCGTCCTGCTTGTAGGCCGGCTCGTGTTCCTCATCGACCACGATGAGCCGCAGGTCCTTGACCGGCGCGAACACGGCCGACCGCGCGCCGACGACAACCCGCGCCTGGCCCGAGGCGAGCGCCGTCCAGCCGTCCAGCCGTTCGCCCTCCCCGAGATGGCTGTGCCAGACGACGGTCTTGTGCCCGGCCGCCTCAAAGCGGCCGCGCAGCCGCGCCACGGTCTGCGGCGTGAGCGCAACCTCCGGCACGAGGTAGATGGCGCTGCCGCCGGCCGCGAGCACCTGCTCGACCGCGCGGAGATAGACCTCCGTCTTGCCCGAGCCGGTGACGCCATGCAGCAAGTGGACGGCGAATTTCCTCTTCTCCAGACTCTCGCCGACCGATGACACCACGGCGGCCTGCTCGTCATTGAGCTTCGGCGGCAGGCCGGTGACGATCTCGCCGCCCGTCCAGTTGTCGGCATAGGCCACGCGCTCGACATGGCGCGCCTCCTCGCGAATCAGGCCATTCTTGACCAGGGCAGTGACGACCGCCGCGGTCGCGCCGAGGCGCGAGAGCACCAGCGACTTCTTCTGCGGCTGGAACTGCTGTTTAAGGAAATCGTAGAGCTTCGCCTGCTTGGGCGCCTTTTTGGCCAGAACCGCGTGTTCGTCCGGCGACATCGTCCGCGCGACCTCGAGGTATTTCTCGGATTTGAGATGGGCCCCGTCGCGCACCGCGGCCGGGATCATGGCCTCCAGCACGGCCTCCATCCGCGCCGCGTAATACTGGTGCATCCAACGCGCGAGCTCGAGGAGGTCGGGCGTCAGCGCCGGGAACTCGTGCAGGACGCCGCTCAGGGACTTCAGCCGGGCGAGCGGCACATCCGGGATCGTGTCCTTTTCGAGCACCAGGGCGAGGTGCGAGCGGTTCATGATGGGCACGCGCACCAGCGACCCCACCCGCACGGCGCCGCGCAGCGTCTCCGGCACGGTGTAGTGCAGGAGCTTGTCGAACCCGGCCAGCGGCTGGACGCCCACGATCATCGCGCCCAAGAGAGGCCGGACGGCCGGACGAGGCAACGTGTTTTGTATCAATCCTTGGGCCAGCAGTTTGATTTTGACAGGCGGAGCCGCCCGGGACGACATTCCGCCAGTGAGTGTCGAATCTGCCCGCGAAAAATTCCAAGCCTACCTGACCGAGAAGGGGCTGCGCGTGACCGACCAGCGCCTGGCGATCTTCAACGCCGCCTTCGCCCAGAAGGAACACTTCACCGCCGAGCAGCTGCTCGACTGCGCCCGGAAGATCGACGATTCCGTGTCCCGCGCCACCGTCTACCGCACCCTGCCCCTGATGACCGAGAGCGCGATCCTGCGGGAGGTGGATATCGGCTCCGGCGAGAAATACTACCTGCCCGCGACCGGCGGCAGCACGCAGGTCGCGCAGGTGGTCTGCGTGGACTGTGACAAGATCTTCGAGATCAGCGCCCCGTTCATGGAGTGGTATGGCAGCACCGTCTCGCTCAAGCTCGGCCTGAAGCCGGTCTCGCAGCGCCTGCAGGTCAGCGCCCAGTGCATCGCCTTCCGCCAGTCCGGCCGCTGCCCGAACCGTTTGAAGAAATAATACGGATGAATCACCACGGAACACACGGAAAACACGGAATAAAAGACCTGTCTGGTCTGATCCGCGTGGTTCGTTTTCCTTCCGTGTATTCTGTGTATTCCGTGGTTTACTCGCCTTAATCCCGGCCATGTCCAGCAAGCCCAAGCCCGATCCCCATTTTGAAATCGAGTTTTTTGAGGCGGTGCACCGCCGCTGCCCGGACTATGTGGACGTCGTCGGCCTGCTCGGCGGGCTCTACACCAAGGTCGGCCGCATCGCCGACGGCCTGAAGATGGACCGCAAGCTGGTGCGCCTCGAGCCGGACAATGCCACGGCGCACTACAACCTGGCCTGCTCCCTCGCCCTCTGCAAAAAGCGCCCCGACGCGCTCAAGTCACTCCACAAGGCCGTGTCGCTCGGCTACGACGACCTCGACTGGATGCAGCAGGACCCCGACCTCGAGATCCTCAAGGCCGACCCGGAGTTCCGGAAGCTGCTGCGTAAGCTGAAGCCGCAGAGCTGAGTTCAGGTTTCGCCGGACCACGCAGCCCGTCGATGACATGAAATTCGATCGTTTTCGTGTCCTGTTTTTCACGCTGCTTGGCATCAGCATGGCGGCCCTGCTTGGTTCGCTCGCCTACCTCTGCTTCGCGTCACGAGCCGCGGCACACACCGGAGCAAAAACACTTATGGTGATCGTCACCGCCGCCATGGGAATCGCCGCCTTGGTCAATGTGACGTGCGGCATCCAACATCGAAAAAGGTGGGGACGTGGCGGTCTGCGATCCTATGGAGAGGGCGCTAGGATATTTTTTCTCATCGATCTGGCCGTTTTTTCACTCGGCGGACTCTTCATGCTCGTCATGGCGGTGAAGTTCTGGCTCCTGCCCTCCTGACCCTGTGGCCCCAAAGTCTGCGGGCTCACCGCAGCCCGAACACCAGCTGCAGCATCGTGGTCAGGTCGGAACCGGGCGTGTAGCTGCCACGCAAGGACTTCGCGAGCGACTTGCAGCGATTCGCGCGCAACAGCGCGGCATCCACCGAGACAATCTTCGCCGTGCCAGGCCGCTGGTCCCCGAGTTCGGCCGCCGTCAGCGGCGTCCAGGCATACGGCAGGCCCGTGGCGTTGCACTCCACCTCCCAGCCCGCCACCAGCCCGCTGACCGGCTTGCGCAGCAGCGACGGGTAACGCGTGATGAAATCCGGCGTGCGGGTGGTCGCCACGCGCACGCGCACCACGCTGCGCAGGCGGTCGACGTATTCCTGCACATTGTCCACCCGGCCGCGGCGCAGCTCGCGCAGGAAGTCATGCGGGTCGATCCCCATCAGGTTCATGCCGTTGAACATGCCGTGCTCGTTAGGGCTGCCGAATTTCCGCCAGGCATACCAGGCCGGGAAATTCTGCGTCGCCACTAAGCCGATCTCGAAGTGCAGGTGGGCGCGGTCCTTGGGAATGGCGTAACCGCCGGCGCTGCGGCCCATGGTGGCGATGACCTCGCCGCGTCGCACCGAGTTCCCGGGCCGGATACCGGCCTCGATCCGGGAGAGGTGCGCATAAAGCGTGTAAACCGCCGGGGTCTGGTCGGGATGCTCGATCACGATGTAGCGGCCGTAGCTGCTGTTGCCGGGCGAGGAACTCACATGGCGCACGACGCCGTCCATCGCCGCCGTGATCTTGTCCGCGGGTTCGCCGCTGCGGTCGCGCGCGACGGGCCGGATGTCGAGTCCCTCGTGGAACTGCGTGCCGTTGCTGCGCACGCACCCAAACAGGCCGGACTCCTCCACCCCCGAGACCGTCGGCTGCACCCAGGCGGCGTAGTCGCGTCCCTGTTCCCAGGCGCGGTTGGGCGTCGGCCAGCTGAACTCAAGTCGCTGCGCGCTTGCCAACGGTGCGGCCAGCAGGGCCAGCCCGAGCCCAACCCACCCACCTACGCGCCACCCTTCCCTCCTGTCATTCTGAGCGAAGCGAAGAATCCAGTTGATCGCACCTCGCAGGGCATCCGGACCGCTGGATCCTTCGCTTCGCTCAGGATGACAAGTCATGGATTACCGGCCTTTCTTGGCGAGCGCGGCCGAGGTCCGCTTCAGGCGCTCCGCGATGGGCGGCAGCTCCTCGTTCGGCACCTCGACGAAGATCAGCAGGCTCCCGTCGGCGATCGCCTGGTCCAGCACCCGGGCGCCGACCGGCGCGTCGTTGAGCGTCAGCACCAGCCGGCCGCCCAGGTTGGACGCGCTCAGCCGGTAGAGGTCGCGCGCCGCGGCGGACGAAAACTGGAAGTAAAGGCACCAGCCCAGGTCCACCTTGGCGAACTCGACGTTGGCGATGTCGTATTCGACGAGGACGGGCTTGGGGTTGATGGTCAGCACCACCTTGCTGACCGGCAGCTGCACCCGCACGCCCGGCGTGCCGGGCCGGAGCTCCATGAAAAAGCGCGCGACCAGCGGCTGGTCCAGCGGCGTGGGCTCCGTCGTCTGGCAGCCCGATAAAAACACGAGGCCAAGCGAGGCGAGGAGCAGGCGGAGGCGGATCATTTGACAGCCACCTTTGCAGCAGATTCGAAAGCCTCAAGGATTTCCGCACCGATCGCGTCGGCCACGAGCCGGCCGCGCGGGGTCAGGCTGATGCGGCCCTCGACCGTCGCCACGAGCAATCCGCCGAAGAGCAGCTTGGGCAGCAGGTCCTCCAACCCGTTCCAGCCCGGTGTCGGGAAACGCCGGCGCAGCCGCGGGAGCGACACGCCCTCGTTCATCCGGAGGCCGAAGATCACCGAGTCGGCCGCGAGCAAGTCGTTGGTCAGGGCCACGCGGTCGGTCGTCGCCCGGCGGCCGGCATCGAGGTCGGCATGCCATTGGGTCAGGTCGGACGGATTGGCGGCGCGCCAGCCGGCGTGCTGCGAGGCACCCGAGGGCCCGAGCCCGACCCACTCCTGCATGTTCCAGGTGTTGAGGTTGTGCGCGCACCGGTGGCCTTGGCGGGCGAAGTTCGAGACCTCATACTGGGCGTAGCCCGACGACTCGAGGAACTCCCAGGTCTTCACGTAGAACGCCGCCTCCTTGTCCGCGTCGAGCTTCACCTTGCCCTGCGAGAGCTTGATCCACAGCGCCGTGTCCTCCTCGAAGGTCAGGCAGTAGGTCGAGAGGTGGTCGGGCGCGAGGCGCAGCACCTCGGTGAGGTCGGCGCGCCATTGCTCCTCGGTCTGGCCGGGCAGCGCGAACATCAGGTCGAGGTTCACGCTGGCGAAACCGGCCCCGCGGATCAGGTCGTAGGCCCGGTAGATCTGGTTGGTCGTGTGCTGCCGGCCGAGCGCGTCGAGCAGGGCGTCGTCAAAGCTCTGCACGCCCATCGAGATGCGCGTCACGCCGAGCTGCTTGAGCACCGCGAGACGGTCGGCCGTCACAGTCGCCGGCGCGAGCTCGACCGTCCACTCCGCGGGCTGGCCGGAATACAGCAGCATGATGCGGCCGAGCTGCTCGATCTCCGCGGGCTTGAGCAGGCCGGGCGTGCCGCCGCCCCAGAACGCCGTGGCCGCACGGCGCGAGTCCCAGTTGACCAGCGCCGCTTCCGCCTCCACGGCATCGACATAGCGCCGCACCGCGTCGCCCTTCGGCACCGTCTGGTAGAACGCGCAAAAGTCGCAGGTCGTCGCGCAGAAGGGCACATGCACGTAGACACCCAGCGGCACCGCCGCCGTGTCCTGAGCTTTTTCTTGCCCTGTGGGGAACCCGGCCATTATGAAATGAGTCAATTTACGACCAGCCAACGGCCTACGCGGCCCCGGCGATCACTTTAACCAAATGCACAAGACTCCCTTCCTTCACGCGAGCAGAATTTTGTCGGCCCTCGTCGCCGGCGTGGCGCTGCTGGTCCTCACGGGCTGCAATTTCCAGATCACCAACCTGACGCCCGGCACCGTCCCCGCGAACCCGTCGCAGATCTACACCATCACGGCCAGCTTCCGTCCGACGAGCAGCCAGATCGACCCGGAAAGCATCGTCCCGCGCATCATCATCGACGGCTCGGTCTACAAGATGACCAAGAGCATCGCCGGCTCCGACATCTGGGAGTTCGAATACCAGATCCCGGCCGGCCGCGCCTCCGCCTCCTACTATTTCATCTGCGAGTTCTCGTCCAAGAACAGCTCGGGCGGCGTGCCTAACGAGGTTACTTCAGAGCTGCAGACGATGAACATTACCGGCCGCTACGTCATCCGCTCCGAGGCCACCCGCGCCCCGGTCGGCTCGCGCGTCAGCGTCCTCGGCGCCGGCTTCACCACCGCCGACCTCGTTTACTTCAACTCCATACCCACCCGCACGGTCTTCGAGTCGCCGAGTTCGCTCAGCTTCTTCGTGCCCGCCGTGGCGCCGGGCAACACCTACCGGCTGAGCATCATGAACTCGCTCGCCGGCAATCTCGACGTCGGCACCTTCCGCGTCGACGCCATCAGCTTCTCGGTCTCGCCGGCCGCGCTCTACCTGCGCCAGGGCGAGCAGCAGGCCCTCACCTTCACCATCCCGGGCCCGGCCCCCGCCGGCGGCATGCTGATCGATGTCCGCACGGACGTTCCCGACAGCATCATCATGCCCGAGGTGATGGTCCCCGCCAACGCCACGAGCGTCACCGTCCCCGTGCAGGGCGGCAAAGCCGGCACCGGCTCGCTGTTCTTCACCAGCAGCGCCGGTGAAAGCTCGGTCGCCGTCACGGTCACGGCGAAGTAAGCGAACGATGCTTCCCCCTCCAGGCGCGCCCGCAACGGCGCGCCTTTTGTTTGGCCGGACGGAACGAGGTTGGAAAATCTCCCGTTTCGTGGAGCCCCGGCGCGCTTGCACCATTCGGCCCTGGCCGCTTTCCTCCGCGCATGACCGACCCCGCCACCGACCGGCACATCCAGTCCATCGAACGGCCCGACAAGGCGCTGTGGACCTATTACCTCCTGAGCGCGCTCGTCATCCCGCCGCTGTTCCCGTTCCTCGCGCCGTTCTTCTGGTTTCGCTACAGCACGATGCGCTACAAGTTCACCGACGATGGCATCTCGATGAGCTGGGGCATCCTCTTCCGCCGCGAGATCATCGTGAACTACGCGCGCATCCAGGACATCCACCTGCGCTCCAACTTCGTCGAACGCTGGCTCGGCCTCGCCCGCATCCTCGTCCAGACCGCCTCGGGCAGCTCCTCGGCGGAAATGACCATCGAGGGCATCAAGGAGTTCGAGCAACTCCGCGACTTTCTCTACTCCCGCATGCGCGGCGTGAAGGATCACGCCCACCACGCCGCCCCGGCAGGTGCCACCGCCGCAGCAGCCACCACGGGCAACCAGGGCGAACTTGCCGCCGCGCTCCGCGAGGCCGCCGCCGAACTCCGCGCCGTCCGCGAGGCGCTGGCCAAGCGCGGGAACACCTGAGCCAATCAAACCATTTGCACAGGAGATAACGGAGACAACCGAGGTATTCAGAAACCCGAAAACCAGGAGCCTGGCTTCATGGCTTCTGAATTCTCGCACCTCCGTTCTCTCCGTTTCCTCCTGTTAAAATATTCAGCCTTTCCCATGTATAATCGCTACAGCTCGCTCGTCCTGCGCTGGCTCAAGGTCCCGCCCGAGCCGCACCCGCCCTTCGGCGACCCGGCCTCGCTGCGCGTGTTCCGCGCCGGGAAAAACTATTACAAGCTCCGCATGTTCGGCTGGGCCGCGGCCGAATTATTCGCCTTCCTCGGCATCCTGTTCTGGGCGCTCGTCTTCGTGCATGTCGAGGAGACCGCGCGCTTCGAGAAGGCCCGGCGGGCCGCCACGGCGCAGGTGGTGGCCGACCACCAGGCCACCCTGGCCGAGCAGGCCCGGCAGGCTGCCGAGAATCTCAAGGCCGCCGGCGAGACCGCGCTGAAGAACATGAAGGACGAGGGCGACAAGTCTGCCGCGACCGCCAAGAAGCCGGTCAAGCGGCGCGCCCGCTCGGGCGGCGGCTGGAATGGATTCATCTCCGGACTCGTCGAGATCGCGATCATCCTGCCGCCCTGGGCCTTTCCCATCCTCTGGGGCCTGAAGATCATCGGTCTCGCGGCCTACCTCCTGCAGTTGCCGCTCACCTATGCGATCCGCCGCCTCGACTTCGAGATGCGCTGGTATGTCGTCACCGACCGCAGCCTGCGCATCCGCACCGGCGTATGGAGCGTGCAGGAAAGCACCATGAGTTTCGCCAACCTGCAGCAGGTCGAGGTCTCGCAGGGCCCGCTCCAGCGCCTGCTCGGGCTGGCCGACGTCAAGGTCCAGTCCGCCGGCGGCAGCGACAACCCCCACGGCAAGCCGCAGGACGACCTGCATACGGGACACTTCCACGGCGTGGACAACGCCCACGAGATCCGCGACCTCATCCAGGAACGGCTGCGCCGCTTCCGCGAGAGCGGGCTCGGCGACCCGGAAGAAATCCGGCAGGCGGCGCACGCCGCCGCCGCACAGCATCACGCCGCCAATGTCACCACGACCCCGGCCGCGGACGAGACCGCGGTGCTGGCTGCCGCCCGCGAGCTGGCCGCCGAGGCGAAGGCGCTGCGCGTGGCGCTGGGTTGAGGTTCAGCCCGCGCGGAGCGCGGGCGCTGCCCTGCTTACTTCCCCTCGTTCACGCGCCGCCACTGGACGTGCTTCGTGTCGATGGAGCCGACGCCGAGCTGCTGCGCGAAGTCGAGCATGCGCGCGTCGTCGTCGGTCACCGGGTCGAAGCCGTTGCGCTTCCGCACGGCGTTGATGCGCTCGAGCATCAGCGAGTCGATCAGCACCGGGTCGGTGCTCATCATCAGGCGCGGCTCGGAAGCGGTGTAGAGCGAGTTGAAATACGGGCCGCCGATGAACTGGTAGAGCTGCAGGCTGGCGAAGGTCAGCGCCCAGCTCTCGCGGAGCTCGGGGATGGCCGCCATCTCCGCCACGGCGGCGGGGGCGGTGGCGGGGCTCTTGAAGAAGCGGAAGGTGTTCGAGGCGTTCCAGAGCGTGGCGTTGACCAGCGCGCCGTTGATGCCGAGCACCGGGTGGTCGGTGTAGACCGGCAGGTTGATCCAGAAGTCGGCGTCGAGGAACAGCGGCGTCGCGAGGAAGCTCTTGCGGTCCTCCTCGGTCGTCGTGTTGGCCTTGCCGCCGGCGGCGTTCTTCACGGCCTGGTCGTTCGAGATCGGGTCAAAGCGCGACGGCAGCGGGCTGTCGTAGAACCAGGCCGGGTCGTAGAACTTGCCGGACTCGAGCACGTAGACCGGGTGGCCGGGGAACGGCAGCACGCCCGTCGCGAACGACGGCAGGTAGCCGGTCAGGCGCAGGCGCAGCGGGTTCAGGCCGACGAGAAAGATGTTCTGCTTCTCAAAGCCGCGCTTTTCCAGCGAGGCGATCAGCGCGCGCACGAGGCCGAACGGCGTGGCCAGGCCGGGACCGGAGTCGGCGTAGATCTTGAGGCCGACCTTCTTCTTGGCGCCGGGGACCAGCTGGCGGCCGGATGTCTTCTCGTAGTCCTGCAATACCTGCTCGACGGCGTAGCGGTAGTCGGCGTCGCTGAAGTCGGTGAGCTTGTGCTCCCAGACCGGCGAGTCCGGCTTGGCGGGCTCGGCCGCGCGGACCGCGGACGCGGCCGCCAGGAGGGCGATGACGAGGGTGGTTTTCTGCAGGAAGGAACGCATGGTTGGAGGGCGCGCGGCGGTCCGGATGGACCGGGCGCGAACCGTGACAGACCCCAATTCGGGTTAAAAGTTTAATCTTCCCGCACACGCTGGACAATTTATGTCAGTTGGCCTCCCCTCTCCCCTCCCGTGCCCGTCATCAAAGCCAACAGCCTGCGCGACCTGAAAAACCGCGTGAACATCCACGACGTCGTGGTGCGGGTGGTGGCCCTCAAGAAGGCGGGCGGCGGGCGGTTCAAGGGCCTGTGCCCCTTCCATTCGGAGAAAACGCCGTCGTTCAACGTCTCCGCCGACAAGGGATTCTACAAGTGCTTCGGCTGCGGCAAGGCGGGCGATGTCATCAACTTCGTCATGGAGACCGAGGGCCTGCAGTTCACCGAGGCGGTCGAGGCCATCGCCCAGCGCTCGGGCATCACGCTCGAATACGAGGAGGGCTCCGGCGGACCGTCCAAGGAGACGCGCTCGCTAAAACAAGAGATCTTCGACATTCACGATCTTGCGGCAGAGTTTTACAGGCAGGCTTTTCTTGCCTCAACCCCGCACGGCACCTTCATCCGTGACTACTGGATAAAGAATCGAAAATTCACCTTGGATCTGGCCGAAGAGTTCAAGATTGGTTTCGCACCTGTTGATGATTCAGCGCTAGCCGGTGCACTCCTTAAACGAAAGTTCTCTGAGGATGCACTGCGTCAGTGCGGCCTATTCTTCACTCGCGACGGCGCCGTGCTGACTCTCGGTGCGATGCGCCCGCGCTTCCGCGGCCGGCTTATGATCCCCATCCGCGACCATCAGGGCCGGGTGGTTGCCTTCACCGCGCGTCAGCTCGAGCTGACCCCGGCCGACGACCCGGCGCGCGAGGCGAAATACGTCAACTCCCCCGAGACCCCGATTTTCATCAAGAGCAACCTGCTCTTCAATTTGGACCGTGCGAGACAGCATGTCGGAAAGCCAAGCCCGTATGATCAGGATGTAGACATCCCAGGCATGCCCGCTGAGAAAGCCTCTTGGCCCTTTGTGTTGGTCGAGGGCCAGCTCGACGCCCTGCGCTGCTGGAGCGTCGGCCTCAAGACCGCCATCGCGCCGCAGGGCACGTCGATCACCGAGAGCCAGCTCGCGCTGCTGCGCCGCTATCACCCGCAGGTCGAGTGCTTCTTCGACAGCGACAGCGCCGGCCAGAAGGCCGCGCTGCGGTTCCTGCCCATGGCGCTAAAGGCCGGGCTCGAGGTGCGTTTTCTCATGCTGGCCGGCGCGGAGAAACTTGATCCGGACCTGCTTTTCCTCGAGCAGGGACTAGGTGCCTATACCGCCGTCAGGAAATCATCCCTTAAAGCAATGGAGTTTCTCTGCCGCGCTCTTGTGCCGAATCCTAGCAAGATAACCGCAGAAGAAAAGGCACGCGCCGCAGCCGAGTTATTTGAGGTCATTAAGAATTCGGACTCGGCGGTTGTGAGATGGAATTTCATGGAGCAGGCCGCACCTTATCTACGCATGTCTCCTGTTGCGCTCGAACAGGACTTCAAATCCTACCTAGCTAAACAGTCCAAACTGACCCCTATAGCTCAACGAGGCCAACCGATCTCAATTAAACAAGAAATCTTAGATCATTCTGCCGAATACGATTTACTGCTGTATTCTCTCCATAACGAAGAAGCGTTAGTGAAGTTGCCTAGCTTGATACCACTGGATTGGATCGATGAATCACACCTTTCAGGGAGATTACTTGGGCGCTTCCTAGTCGAAATATCACACAATGGTTGGCCAGGAAACGCACACATCAATGACTTGCTCCATGGCGATGATGAAAAAGCACTTATCACATCGCTGCTGTTCGAAGCCCCGCGCGAAGATGATCCACTGAAAGTGATCAACGAAGCTCTAAAGGCTCTAAAGAGACGGTTTTATGAGCCGCGCCAGAGGCAAATAGAACTTGAAATAGCCTCCAAAGGCACGGATGTTGAATCTGACCTACTTTCCCTCTTGAAACAGCGCGCCGAAATCACCCGACAGCTCCTCAATCCGCCGAAGCTTTCGCTGGGTTCGTAACGCCTCCACCCTCTCCGCTGTTTCACCGTAACTCACCACGGGATACCTTACTTACGTTATGCCGAGCAAATCCAAGCACGCCGCCTCGTCCAAGAAGTCCCTGAAGGACCACGGTCACACGAAATCGCACCACAACGAGCCGGCCAAGGCGCAGCATGAACCGGCCGCCAAGGCCCATTCCGCGCACCCGCACACCGCGCCCGCCGGCAAGCACCCCGAGCCCACCAAGAACAGCGCGCCGCTCGCGCTCGCGGCCGACGCCACCAAGGAATTCAAGGAGAAGGCGCTCGAGAATCTCTCCGGCGACCTCAACGACAAGATCCGCTACCTGATCCGCCTTTCCAAGGAACAGGGTTACCTCACCTACGCCGACATCAACGAGGCGCTCCCCGAGTCCGTCGACAATCCCGAGGACATCGAGAACGTCATCTCCGTCCTCCAGAACCTCGAGATCGACATCCTCGATCCGCAGGAAGTCGAGGGCTACAAGCAGCGCCAGGAAGAGGCCGAGGAGGAGGAATCGCGCACGTCGAACAACGACATCCTCGACGACCCGGTCCGCATGTATCTCAAGCAGATGGGCCAGGTCCCGCTGCTGACCCGCGAGCAGGAGGTCGAGATCTCCAAGCGCATCGAGACGGCCGAGATCAACGCCCTTGCCGCCCTCTTCGCCCTCGGGCCCGTGGGCAAGCACCTCGCCGACCTCGGCGAGAAGCTCATCCTCCGCACCGAGCGCTTCGACCGCCTCGTCATCGACAAGAAGATCGAGAGCCGCGAGGCCTACTTCAAGAACCTCGACAAGCTCGTCAAGACGACCCGCGACAACGACGCCATCGCCACCGAGGCCTGGGCCGACGCCCAGAAGGCCCGCGACGAGAAGGCGAAGAAAAACGCCCTCATCCGCTTCAAGAAGCGCGACAACGTCCTGCGCGCCGCCTACGTCAAATATTACTTCAAGCTGAAGGTCTTCGAGGACTTCCTGATCGAGCTGCGCCCCAAGATCCACGACGTGGAGAAGGCGATGCACGACCTGCACCGCGCCAAGCACCCGAAGTCCAAGAAGGACGCCGCGATCGACGTCCGTGCGGTCAACCACAAGCTCAAGCAGCTCGAGCTCGAGATGCGCATCCCGCCGCAGGCCCTGCTCGAGTCGCTCAAGACCGCGCGCGGCTTCATCCGCGACGCCCACAAGGCCAAGACCGAGATGGTCGAGGCCAACCTGCGCCTCGTCATCTCCATCGCCAAGAAATACACGAACCGCGGCCTCTCCTTCCTCGACCTCATCCAGGAGGGCAACATGGGCCTGATGAAGGCCGTCGAGAAGTTCGAATACCGCCGCGGCTACAAGTTCTCCACCTACGCCACCTGGTGGATCCGCCAGGCCATCACCCGCTCCATCGCCGACCAGGCCCGCACCATCCGCATCCCGGTCCACATGATCGAGACGCTGAACAAGGTGATGCAGGTCCAGAAGCAGCTCCTCCAGGAATTCGGCCACGAGCCGACCCCCGAGGAGGTCGCCGAGGAGATGAACCTGCCCGTCGAGCGCGTGCAGCAGATCATGAAGATGGCGCAGCAGCCGATCTCGCTCCAGTCGCCCGTCGGTGACGGTGACGACACCAGCTTCGGCGACTTCATCGAGGACAAGTCCGCGGACAACCCCTACGACATGACCGCCTTCTCGCTCCTCCGCGAAAAGATCATGGACGTGCTCGACTCGCTCACCGAGCGCGAGCGCCGCGTGCTCACGCTGCGCTTCGGCCTCGTGGACGGCTACAGCCGCACGCTCGAGGAGGTCGGCAAGCAGTTCAAGGTCACCCGCGAGCGCATCCGCCAGATCGAGGCCAAGGCGCTCCGCAAGATGCGCCACCCGACGCGCATCCGCCAGCTGCACGGCTTCTTTGACGCGGAACAAATCGACAATCCGCAGAACCTGCTGAAGAAGCCGCCGGCAATCCCGCCGCAGTTCATCAAGCAGGGCGGCCCGCTCGGCAAGGCCCTGTTCCCGCAGGACTGAGTCCGCTTTCGGCCTTTACTCACCTTCCCGCCAAACTAGCCTCCATTCACCATGACCCACTTTTCCGAACCCGTTGCCGGCATCTTCGGCCTCGGCGGCACCGAGATGATCGTCATCCTGCTCATCGTGCTGCTGCTCTTCGGCGGCGCGAAGCTGCCCGCCCTCGCCAAGGGGCTTGGCCAGTCGATCAAGGAGTTCAAGAAGGCGGCCAAGGAAGGCGACGACGACGACAAGTCGGACAAGAAGCCCGACGCCAACCAGAAGCCTGGCAACAACTGAGGCGCTGTCCTCACCCGGTCCAAGCCGCGTCATTCGACGCGGCTTTTTCATGCCTGCGTGACCAAGGACTGTTGCCCTCAACCGCGCTGCTCTAGGCCTGCTGCGGATACGGCCTCGCCCCGCCCTCGTTGCGGATGCTCGCCTTGAAGGCCGAGATCTGGTCGGGGCTGCCAAGCACCAGCAGCTCGTCCCCGGTGAAGAGCTTCTCCTCGCCGCGGGGATTCGGGATGCGCAGCCCGGCGCGGCGGATGCCCGCCACCTGGAGGCCGTAGTTCCGGCTGAGCGCGACCTCGGCCAGGCTCTGGCCGTGCAGCCCGCAACCGGGCGGCAACTCGATCGCCTCCATGCGCACCTCGTCGAAGTTCGACACGACCGGCGCACCCGAGGCGTGGTGGAGGAACTCCTTGCCGGCCGCCACCTGCTTCGGGTCGCCGAGCAGCAGCACCTTGTCGCGCGGATAAAGGATCATGTCGCCGGTCGGGTTGCCCACCATCACGCCGGAGCGCTCCACGCCAGCCACCGTGCAACCGAACTGCGTGCGCAGCGCCAGCTCGCTCAGCGTCCGGCCGCGAGCGTCCGCCAGGTCGGGCAGCACGCAGTCGCCGAGCGTCAGGTTCCACTCGCTGTGGGCCGCCATCCACGGCGCCGTGGTGCCGGTGAACTTCTGGTCGCCCTGGTTCAGCATCACCTCGAGCTCCACCTCGAGCACGCTGTGCCAGTAGATCAGCCGGCGCCGCAGGACGAAGAAACCGACGAGCAGGATAGCCACCGCCAGCACCGGCAGCCAGCGCGTGAAGTTGCTGACGGGCAGGATGGCGCTGAGCCAGAGGAGCAGCAGCAGGGCCGCCCCGCCCTTCAGGCCCGCTTCCGCCACCGGGGCAAGCTTGGCCGCCTTGGGGTGGCCCTGCGTGCTGACCTGGGCATAGAGCAGCGAGAGGGCCGAGATATTGCGCCAGATGGCGATCAGCGGCGCCAAGGCCAGCAGGGCCAGCACGCTCCAGAACAGGATCTCGGCCCCGCGCGGGAAGCTGCGGTCCACGGGCAGGTAGTCCTGCACCAGAGCGAACACTTGCTCGGAAAACACCAGCAGGCCCGTGACCAGCAGGATCTCGACGCCAATCTGGATGAAGCGCTTCTTGCTCATCTGCCAGAGCAGGCTCTTGCGCTCGCGCTGCTGCATCCGCTCAAGCCAGCGGTGGTAATAGCCCTCCCAGTCGGCCAGCCACTGGGGCTGCCTGGCCGCGATCCACCCGCTGATGGCCTCGGACCGCTTGGTCAGCAGCGGGCCGACCAGCGTGGTGATCAGCGACACGCCGACCGCCAGCGCCTGGAACTTCGCGGGGATGGCCCCGGCCACGACGCCCATCTGGGCGATGATGAAGGAGAATTCACCGAGCGGCGTGACCGACAGGCCAACCCGGAGCGACTCGCGCGTCGATCCGCCGATCAGAATCATGCCGGCCGTCACGGCCAACGGCCGGGCCACCAGCACAAAGGCGCCGATCCCGAGGATCGTGAGCCACGAGCCGGCCACCGCCTTGGGGTCGATCAGCATGCCGATGGAGACAAAGAACACCGCGCTGAAGACATCGCGCATGCCCTCAAAGGCGCGGCCGATCTGGGTCTTGTGCGGTGTCTCCGCCACGATGGCCCCGAGCATGAAGGCGCCGAGCGCGAGCGAGAAGCCCGCCCGGTCCGCGAGGAAGGCCAGCACGAACAGGAGGCCGGCCACGACGATGGTCGGCAGTTCCTCGCCGGCGGTGAGGCTCATCTTCTTGAGCAGCCACGGCACGACCAGCATGCCGCCGATGCCGGCGAGCACGATGAACGCCCCGAGCATGCCGAGCGTCGTGCCGATGGAGGCCTGGGCCCCGCCGATGGAGGCCACCGAGCTGAGGAGCGTCAGCATCACGATCGCCACGATGTCCTCCAGCACCGAGACACCCATGGCCAGCTGGCCGGACTTCTCGTGGGTCGCGCCGCTCTCGACCAGCACTTTGTTGATGATGGCCGAGCTGGACACCATGAGCATCGCCGCCAGGAAGGCCGTTTCCACCGGGTTGAAGCCGATGGCCCCGCCGAGCGCGCGGGTCAGGATATACATGACGATGGCGCCGGTGAAGGTCGCCAGCACCAGCGAGAGCCCGAGGCGCCGCAGCTTGCGCAGGCTCAGGCCCATGCCGATGGAGAACATCAGGAAGATCAGGCCCACCTGCGCCAGCGTCTCGATGCTCTCCCGGCTCGACACCAGCGCGAAAGGCGGCGTGTGCGGCCCGATCACGAACCCGGCCGCCAGGAAGCCGACGACGACGGAAAGGCCGATCCGGTGGCAGGCCCAGCCCACCAACCCGGCCACGAGCATGACGACCGCCAGATCCTTGATGAAATCGATTCCGTGCATCGCGCGGCTATTAAGTCGGCGTTAGCCCGCGAGCCGTCAAGCCTCGGGAGATTCCATTTCCACGCGCCGCCTTTTGCGCGACTAGTTTTGTCGGACCACCCCGGAAACGCCAACCCGCGCCGGCACGAGCTTCCGGATGTCGTCCGCCGCCACTTCCGGTCCGAGGATCTGGCGCAAGCCTTCTTCCAGCACCTCGTCCCGGCCGGCGCGAATACCGTCCAGGGTCGGCTTCGCCTCGATGTCGGAGATGATGCCGATCCGCTGGGTCGGACGCTTGTCCGGATAGAAAACGCCGATGCCGCTGATCATGGTGCGCAACCCGCCCGGCAGCGGAATGGCCGAGACATTCCCGTCGGCCCCGGCCGTCGTGCTGCCGACGACCACGGCTTTCGGCGACGACCGCAAGGCCATCGTGGTGTATTCCGCATTACTCTGGGAGATCTCGTCGATCAGGATGATCACCCGGCCGGCATAGCGCGGTGCCTGCGGTTTCAGCACGACCGGCGGCGTGAAATAAAAGGCCCCCGGATTCGCCAGGTCGCCCTTGGTGAAGCGCGCAAACTCGGTGGGCTGGTCCACGAGCAGCGCACCCAGGGTGAAGACCACGAAATCCGCCGGGTAATTGCGGATGTCGACGATCAATCCCTTGGTGCCGGCCGCGCGGTTGATGAGGTCCTGCATGTTGACCCCCTTGATCGCCGACAGCTTCACGTATGCCACATCCTTGGACAGGAGCTGGAAGGCGTCGCCCGGCAGGTCATGCGTCCGGGTCTGCATTTTTGCCAACGATGCGATCGGCACGCGCGGCGCGGAAATCCCCCGGCTTTCGCCCTTGCGCTCCACGGTCAGCTTGACGTTCCCCGCCGGGCCGTTGGTCAGCGCCCGCGCGATATCCCGCAAGCGGGTGGGCTCGTTCGAAGCCGCGTAGTAGGGCGTCCAGGTTTCAACCAGCCGGGCGACCGGCACCCCGTCGATCGCCGTGATGATGTCGCCGACCTCGAAGGGCGGCGGCGATGCGCCCGGCGCCGCCAGCACGTCGGTGACCACGGCCTGCGGCCCGATGAAGCGCACCTTCACCGGCAGCTGGCTGTCGCCCACCGGCGGACGCACCGGCAGCGAGCTCCAGAGATTTGCATGGGTGTCATGCACCCGCGCGATCAGCGCCATCATTTCCAACTGGTAGGCGTCCCGATTGGGCGCGAGCGCGATCCGGGGAATGAACTCCGCCAGGCTGGCATCCCAGTCGCCTTCCAGCAAATCGCGATACGGAAACCAATAGCGGATGATGTTCCAAAACCGGAAAAGCCCGAGCAACTGGTAGCCGGCGTCCGGACCTTTGATCTGCGGGTAGCCGAGTTCGCTCTCAAACACCGGGTTTCTCACCCCGGGCGTCAGGGCCACATAAAATTGCTCCGGCTTGGCGGAACGATGCGCATGGATGGCGATCAACCGCCGGGTGAGATCGGCGCCCAAGGCCGCCTGGTCGTTGATCCAGCCAATATCAGGAGCCAGGTGAAGATCCCGTTCGTCCAACTTCGCTTCCGGCCCGGCGGGCTCGGAGCTGCCGATCGCATCGACCCATCGCAACAGGGCCGCGTTTCCCGCCGCGCGATCGCGTGCGGCCAGAACCTCAGGCAGCACCCGAAACAACTCGTAGTCCCAGTGCAGCTGCCCGGTCGTGACCCGGGCATGATGGTATTTCAGGAAACCCCACACTTTGCCCAGGGTGGCGAGATTTCCAATCTGCACCTCGGAGAGCGCGGAGAGGTTGATTTTCGATCCCGCATCGAACTCCTGGTCGCGGTCGAGCACGGTCTCCACTCTCTCGGCCTTGGGCGCCTCCCACACCGGCTTCCCGTCCACCAGCAGCTGCAGGTCGTCCGCCCAGGCCCGGCCGGTGCCCGAGACCAGGAAGCCGAAGACCACCGTGCGCGCTTTCGGGTGAAGCGGCAGCGAGATGGCATACTCGGTCCAGTCCGTGGTGCCTTTGACCGGGCTTTTTTGCATGGTCTCAAAGCCCAGGTTGGGCATGGTGCCGTCCAGCCGCAGCCAGAACCCGAAATGCTCGCTCACCTCCTCGCTCCGGAGGTAGCCGCGCAATTCAATCTGCCGGCCGCCAAACCCGACGGGCAGGCTCTTGGTCATGGTGGAGAATGCCTCCGGGCTGGCCGCCGATCGCTCGATCCGGCCTGACCGCTTGCCCGAGCGCGACATCCGTTCATCCACAAAGAGCGTATTGCGCGGCCCCCCGCCCCAACCGCCGGGCAGCGCGCCGTCTGGCTCCGTCTCGAAGTTGAGCACATTCCCGAGCACCGCCTCCGACCTCGCTTTCTCGGGATCCGGCGTCTGCCCAAGGCACAACCCGACCGCAAGACCCAGGATGAGGCATAGCCTGATCATGATCCCAAGAAGGCAGCCGCCCGCGGTCAGGGCAAGCCTCGGGCGGCCAATTCGCCCCCGGTTCGACGGGTCCTCCCCTGCCCTAAATCGTTTTTCGCCAGCGAGTTTGCTTTTGACAATTTCGCCGGCCGCCCGCTTGTATTCCGCAACCCCCGCCACCGCCACAATGTTCAACCAACTGCTGGGACTTTTCTCCAACGACATCGGCATCGACCTGGGCACGGCCAACACCCTCGTCTATGTGAAGGACAAGGGCATCGTGCTCCGCGAGCCGTCCGTCGTCGCGGTCCACACCGCCTCCCGCAAGGTGCTCGCGGTCGGTGACGAGGCCAAGAAGATGCTCGGCCGCACCCCGGGCAACATCACCGCCATCCGCCCGATGAAGGACGGCGTCATCGCCGACTTCGACATCACCGAGGCGATGCTCCGCTACTTCATCAAGAAGGTGCACAACAATTCCAAGGTCGTGTCCCCCCGCGTCGTCGTCGCCATCCCCTCCGGCATCACCGAGGTCGAGAAGCGCGCCGTGAAGGAGTCCGCCACCCACGCCGGCGCCCGCGAGGTCATCACCATCCTCGAGCCCATGGCGGCCGCCCTCGGCGTCGGCCTCCCGGTCGACGAGCCCGCCGCCAACATGATCGTCGACATCGGCGGCGGCACCACGGAGATCGCGATCATCTCGCTCTCCGGCATCGTGTTTTCCAAGTCCATCCGCGTCGCCGGTGACGAGTTCGACCTCGCCATCATCAACTACATGAAGCGCGCCTACAACCTGCTGATCGGCGAGCGCACGGCGGAAGAAATCAAGGTCACCATCGGCTCCGCCTACCCGCTCGAGACCGAGCTGGCCATGGAGGTCAAGGGCCGCGACTCCGTCGCCGGCCTGCCCAAGACCATCCACATCACTTCCCAGGAAATCCGCGAGGCCATGGCCGACACCGTCGGCGCCATCGTCGAGGCCGTCCGCGCCGCGCTCGAGCGCTGCCCGCCCGAGCTCTCTGCCGACCTCGTGGACCGCGGCTTCGTGATGGCCGGCGGCGGCTCGCTCATCCGCGGCATCGACAAGTTGCTCTCCGAGAAGACCGGCCTGCCGGTCACCGTGTCCGACGACCCGCTCTCCGCCGTGGCCAACGGCACCGGCGTGTTCCTGACCAACATCGACGAGCTCCACCGCATCGCCGCGGACTTCTGAGTCCGGCCCGGCTGAACCGCCGCCCGCGCCGTGCTCCCCAAACGTTTCGACCAGACCCGCCCGTTCTTCATCCTGGGCGTCATCCTGCTGGTGTGGCTGCTGCTGCCGCTGGTCGTGAAGACCCTCACGCGCGCGACCTTCTTCGCCATCCAGGCCCCGCTGACCGTCGCTGATTCCTACGTGCAGGACCTGCAGACCTTCTGGTCGAACCGGCTGCACTCGAAGGACGAGCTGCTCAAGGCCGGCAAGGACCTCTCCGGGCTGATCGCCCACTATGAGTTCAGCGTGCAGCAGAACAAGGAGCTCGAGGCCGAGATCCTGCGGCTCGAGAACCTGCTCAAACTGCCCTCGATGCCCGCCTTCCGCTACGAGCCCGCCCGCGTGGCCCGGCGCGATTTCTCCGGCTGGTGGCAGCGCCTGACGATCCGCAAGGGCGAGAACCACGGCATCCCGGTCGGCGCCCCCGTCGTCTTCGCCGGCGGCGTCGTCGGCCGCATCGTCGAGGTGCACCGCTACACCGCCGTGGTGGACCTGATCACCAGCCCCACCTTCCGCCTCGCCGCCACTGTCAGCGGCGACAACAAGCCCATCAGCTACCAGGGCGGCCTGAACACCTCCTTCAAGTCCCCGCGCGGCACGGTCGAGTTTGTCCCGCTCGACATCTTCGCCACCCCCGCCGCCCCCAAGCGCCTCGTCACCTCGGGCCTCGGCGGCATCTTCCCGCCCGGCCTGGCCATCGGCGAGATCACGAACCTGGAACCCAGCACCGACGGCCTCTTCAAGACCGGCGAGGTGGCCCTCGACGAGCGCCTGATCTCCCTGACCGAAGTCACCGTGCTCGTGCCGCTCAATCCTGAGGAGCTGTGACATGCGCCGCTACGACCCGCGCTGGCTCATCGTTTTCGCCGCCAATCTTCTGCTGTGGTGGCTGGTCGGCCTGGCCAACAACTACCTCGCGGCCTCGGCCCTGCACCTCTACGTCGGCGGGCTCTTCGTCGTCTATTCCGCGCTGCGCCTCGATTCGCGCCACGGCCGCATCGCCGTCCTCCTGACCGGCTTGCTGATCGACGCCGTCGAGCCGGTGCCCTACGGCACGAGCATGCTGCTCCTCGGCCTCGTCCACGCCACCCTGCTCTACGGGCGCCGCCGCTTCCCGCGCGAGGGCGCCGTGTTCGGCATCGTGGTGGCGCTGTTCGCCAACCTCTTCCTCGTCATCGCCCTGTCCTTCCTGCTGGTCGGGGCCAGCCCGCGGCCGGCCTCCGCCTGGCTGCGCATCTTCGTCGACCTGCTTGCCTCCCAGCTGCTGCTGCTGGTCATCACCCCGTGGTTTCTCGCCCTGCAGGACCGCGCCATGGAGCTGGTGTCGATCCATCCCGAGACCGGCCGGCGCGTGAGCCTTTGATTTTTCCCGCGACCTGCCTTCCTTTGCCGCCGTGAGCCGCACGATCGAAACCCACAGCGCCCGCAACCCGCGGCTGCTGCTCTTCCACGGGATCGTCGTCCTCCTGCTCGCCGTGCTGGTCGGCGGCATGGTCTACCGCCAGCTGCTGCAGACCGTCCGCTACAGCGAGCGCGAGCGCCAGCAGAACCAGCGCCGCGTCGTCGTGCCGGGCCCGCGCGGCCGGATCCTCGACCGCGACGGCAACGTGCTGGTCGACAACCGCGCGCGCTTCGCGGTCGTGCTCAACCTCGCCGAGCTGCGCAGCGAGTTCCGCGCCGAATACAAGAAGGTCGAGCGCAACTACGGCGGCATGGAGCGCGCCGAGCGGCCCAACACCGACCAGCTGGCGCGCATCGCCCGCGCCGCCGTGGCCCAGCGCTACCTCGACAAGATCAACTTCATCCTCAACCGCACGGAGACGGTCCGCACCGCCGACCTCAACCGCCACGTCAACCAGACCCTGCTGCTGCCCTACGTGCTCCTCGACGACCTCGCGCCGGAGGAATACGCCCGCCTCATCGAGCGCCTGCCGGTCAACTCCCCTTTGCAGGTCTATGCCACCAGCAGCCGCTATTATCCCTACCAGAGCGCCGCCGCGCACATGCTCGGCTACACCAGCGTGGACAGCGACCCCGAGGTGGAGGATTTCCCCGGTGAGGACCTGCTCACCTTCAAGATGAAGGGCGCCACCGGGCAGACCGGGTTGGAGAAGATCTTTGACGACCAGCTGCAGGGCGAGACGGGCGGCGCCATCTACCTCGTGGATCCCGCCGGCTACAAGGTCGACCTGCCCATCGAGAAGCGCCTGCCCGTGCAGGGCAAAAGCATCACCACCACCATCGACATCGAGCTGCAGCAGGCGGCCGAGGCCGCGATGGAGGGCCGCACCGGCGCCGCCGTCGCCCTCGACATCCGCACCGGCGAGGTGCTCGTCCTCGTCTCCAAGCCCGACTACAATCTCAACGACTTCGTGCCCCGCCTCTCGCAGGAAACCTTCAAGGGCATCCAGGAATCCGGCGGCTGGCTGAACCGCGCGATCCAGGGCCAGTATCCCCCGGGCTCCACCTTCAAGATCATCACCGCGATCGCCGGCCTGCGCGCCGGCACCATCGAGCCGGGCGTGTCCCGGGTGAACTGCCCGGGTTACATCATGGTCGGCAACCGGAGCTTCCCCTGCGCGCACCGGGCGGTGCATGGCGATGTCGACCTCGTCAAGGCCATCTCCCAGTCCTGCAACGTCTTTTTCATCAAGCACGGGCTGGACACGACGCCCCAGTTCCTCGCCACGGAGGCCAAGCGCTTCGGCTTCAATCACCCGACGGGCATCGAGTTGCCCGCGGAGTTCAAAAACCCGCGCGTGGCGGACCCGGAGTGGCGCAAGGAAAACTGGCGCTCGGCCAACCTGCCCGACGGCATCTGGCGCGGCGGCGACACCGCCAACATCTCCATCGGCCAGGGCGACACCCTGATCACGCCGCTGCAGGCCGCCTGCATGGTCGCCTCCTTCGCCCGCGGCGAGACCGAGACCAAGCCCACGCTGCTTCACGATCCCCGCCGGCCCGTCCAGCGCACGGCACCGATCGGCCTGTCACCTTCCGACTACAATGCCGTCCTGCGCGGCCTGGAATCCTGCTATCAGATCGGCACGGGCCGGCTGGCCAAGGTGGACGGCCTCACCGGCGGCGCCAAGTCCGGCACGGCGCAGAAGGGCCGCATCGAGCTCGCCTGGCTCGTGGCCTTCGCCCCGTCCGAGGATCCGCGCATCGCGGTCGCGGTGGTGCTGGAGGGCGAGGAAGACCAGAATTTCGGCGGCGGCCTCTACTCCGGCCCCGTAGTCAAGGCCATCCTCCAAGCCTGGAAGGACAAGCGCGAGCGCCCCCCGGCGGCGCCGCCGGTGAACTTCAAGATGGAGTGATCAGCGGGAGCGCGCCGACCGCCGCGCCTGCTTCGCCCGGCGGAACACCCCGCGCGGCTCCGGCCAAGTCTCCCGCCGCCCATAGCGCAGCCGGCGCAGGTCGTGGATAACCTCGCCGTCCTCCGTCCCCGGTAATCTGTCCTGGGTGGACTGGCGCATCCGCGACAGCCAGCGCCCGGCCTTCTGCCGGACCGGGTCGAAGGACTGCGGCCGGCGCCACAGCCGCCAGCGCAACCAGCCCCACTGCCCCAGGCGCACCAGCAGCCAGCCCAGCGCCCCGACGCCCGCGACCAGCCCGGCCGTCCGTCCGGCGCGCGCCGCGTCCCAGGGTTGCTGGAGCCAGTCCTTGAGCCGCTTGGAGAATTCGTCGAACCGCGCCCGCAACGCCACGCCGGAGTCGGTCGTGAAGGTCTTCACCGAATCGAGCATCTGCACCTGCGCGCGGGAGTCGAAGTTGACGATGCGCCGATACCAAAGCACGCGCAGGCTGTCCACGCGCGCCGACCAGCTGCTGTCCTGTTGCTGCCGGGCGGCCTGCGCCGCGATCTCGGCCGGCGTGTTCACCGCCCCCGGGGTCGGATCGGCCCGCACCCACGCGGCCTTGCCGTCGTAGACCTCGGCCCAGGCGTGGGCGTCGGAATTGCGGACCATGTAGTAGTTCTCGAAACCGTTCAGCACGCCCCCGTGGAAGCCGGCCACCACCCGGGCCGGGTGGCCCGCCGCGCGCGCCAGCACCGTGAGGCTCGCGGCGAAATATTCGCAGAAGCCGGGTTCGTTCGAATCCAGCCAGCGCACGATGTCGTCCTTTCCCGGACCGGCCGGCAGCCGCGCCGACAGCGCGTAGGCGTGCCGGGACTGCAGCCAGATGATGGCCCGTCGCGTGAATTCCTCCGCGGACAGCTCGGCGCCGCCGGTGATCTCCGCCACCACCCGGTTGAGCACGGCCTCGTTCGCCGCCCCCGCCGGACCGCGCAGGTTCACGAGCGGGTCGTAACGGTATTGCCCGGTGTCCGCCGGCGGGGTCTCCCGCGCGGTCTTGAGCAGCTGCGGAAACCGGGCGTCGGTGAGCACCGGGGTCAGCTCCACCTCGTCGAGCTGGAACGCCGTCATGGTCATCGGCTCGGTGCGCAACGCCACGACGCGGTGCCCGGGGCTGAACTGCAGCGGCGACACCTCGCGCATCCGCAGCGTGCTGTAGCTGCCGGGCAGCGGCAGGAACCGGCTCACCCCCGGCTCGATGTAGAAGGTCCACGTGCCGCCGACTGCATTGACCTCGCGGCCCAGCTGCCGACCCCGCAACTGCTGGGTCACGCGCTGGCCGCGGATCAGCTCGCCCTTGAGTCCGGCGGAAACCTTGAAGCCTTCGGGCGTGTATTCATCGAGCACGACCAGCCGCCAGTAGGGTGATTCGCGCAGCCCCGTGGTGTCCGTCAGGTCCACGCGCATGGCCACGCTCTCGTCGCGGATCAGCTCGCTCACGTCGCCGAACTTCACCGTGTCGGTGAAGCCCGTGCGGCTCTTGCGCGTGATGTAGCGGTCGAGGAAGAAGCCGCTCGCCAGCTCGAAGCGCGGGATGATGAGGAAGAGCAGGCCGGACATCGCGACCACCGCGGTGAAGAGCGTCGCGGCGAACGCGAGCAGCCGCCAGTCCGCCACGCCGCGCAGCCGCGCGAAGAAGCGGCGCCAGTCCAGGCGCGTCCAGGCCGTCTCGGCCTCGGGCGTGCGCGAGCCTTCCGTCTCGGAGGCATCGATCAGCGTGATGACAAAGAGAAACCCGAGCCCGCAGGCCGTGAACAGCAGCAGCAGGAAGGCGAAGCCAAGCGCGGAGGTCAGCACGCCGGCCACCACGACGAGGAACATGCTCAGCACGATCAGCTGCAGGTCCTCGCGTTTCCGCCGGTAGGACACGGTGCGGTAGAACACCAGCAGGATGGCCAGCCGGATGAGCACCGGCAGCGTGTCCGGGCTGAAATAGAAGTCCGCCGCCATGGCCACGATGATGGCCGGCACCGAGAGTTTCCAGACCAGCGCCGGCACCCGGCCGGGCAGCTGCGGCCAGACCAGCGCGGCCAGGATCACCGACCCCGTCACCGCCACCAGGCCGAGCGCCTCGACATCGAGGAAGAAGACGGTCCACAGCGAGACGAGCGCCATGGCGCCGCCCAGCAGCCATTTCAGGCGCCGCAGCTCGTCGAGGTTAAGCTGACGCGGTTTGGCGGCCGTCGACATGGGCGGTGATTCCGCGCGCTCCTTCGGGCGCGAAGGTGATGACGTTTTTGGCTGCGCCCCACTCCCCGTTCGCGGCGCCCGGCTCCTCCACCGGCTGCAGCCGGGCCAGCTCATCGAGCACGGCCTCAAGGTCGCGGATGCGGCGCGTTTCCAGCAGCGGGCCGCCGTTGAGCGTGATGCCGCGCAGGCGGCCGCTGGCATACAGGTCCTCCGCCAGCGTGCCCACGAAGCTGCACAAAAGTTCGAACTGCTCGGGCCGGGTCCAGACCGCCGCCGGGGTGTCGAGCCGCAGCACGTAGCCGTCGTGGCTCTCGGCCGCGAACTGCCGGATCATCAGCTTGCCGAGGCGCGCGCTGGCCTTCCAGTGGATCAGCCGGTGCGAGTCACCCTGCTCGTATTTGCGCAGCGCCAGCAGGTCGTCGCCCGTGCCGGCCCGGGCGGTGCGCTGGCCCGAGGCCCCGGCGTGATCCGACACGGCGCCGGTCCACTGGTATTCCACCTGCGCCGGCCAGACGAGCACGGTTTGCTTCAGGGCCGTGCCGATGTTCTTGCGGAGGAAACCGAACGGGAAAAGCGACCCCACCGCGCCCAACTCGACCACCGCCTCGCCGCGCCGGGTGGGCTTCACGCCCCAGTCGAGCGTGGCGGCGCCGCGGGGCTCGAGCCGCTCGCGCAGGAAGATCCGGCCGCGGGTGACGAATTTCTCCGCAGCCGCCAGGATCTCGCGCATCTTCATCTCCTTCTCCGGCTTCTCGGGCGGCGGCAGGTGCCGGGGCTGCGTGGCCAGCTCGAACCACAGGCTGTAGCTCGGCAGCCAGCCCTTGCGGTTCTCGACCTCGATCGTGACCAGCGTCTCGTGGCCCGCGCGCCAGGCCCCGGACGGACGCAGGCGCCAGCAAGTGCCCATGAAGTTGAACCACGACAGCAGGCCGCTGAGCAGGAGGCAGGCGAGCAGCAGCGAGAGCGTGATGAACAGGATGTTGCTCGCCGTGTTGTAGGCCGCCGTGCCGATGCCGACGGACAGGCCCATCAGGAACAGGCCCGGCACGGTGAGCGAGATACGGTGCCGCTTCGGCGGAAACACGAGCGACCAGAGCAGGACCCGCCATTCGAACACGCGGCGCTTGCGGTCCGCCGCGCCGGGGCCGTGCCAGTCGAGCAGGTCGCTCCGGTGGGGACGGTTGCCCTCAGCCGCGCTGTCGGCGGAGGACGAGGCCCAGGGGCCTACCTTGGCCATTGTCGCCATATCACTCCGGCGTCGGGATGGACGCGATGATCCGCTTCAGGGCCGCGAGCACCGTGCGGCGTTCCTCGAGGGCGTCGGAGGTCTGGCGGGCCAGCGACAGGCGGTGCGCCAGCACCGGGCCGGCCGTCTCCTGAACGTCCTCGGGGATGACAAAGTCACGGCCGTGCACCAGCGCGCGGGCCTGCGCGGCGATGCGCAGCGAGAGTCCGCCGCGCACGCTGACGCCGGCCTTGAACTCCACCTCGGTGCGCGTGGCGGTGATGATCTTCAGGATGTAGTCGAGCACACTGTCCTCGACGAACACCTTGCCGGCCAGCGCCTGCATCTTGAGCACGTCCGAGCGCGTGACGACCGGGTTGAGCGCAATGGCGTCGTAGCCGAGCCGCGGCGCGCGCAGGATCTCCAGTTCATCGCCGGGCTGCGGGTAACCCATCTGCAGGCGCATCAGGAAGCGGTCCATCTGGCTCTCGGGCAGCGGGAACGTGCCCTCGTAGTCCACCGGGTTCTGCGTGGCCACGACCATGAACGGGGAGCCGACCGCGTGCGCCTCGCCGTCCACCGTGACCTTGCTGCGGTCCATGACCTCGAGCAGCGCCGACTGGGTCTTCGGTGTGGCGCGGTTGATCTCGTCGGCCAGCACGACGTTGGCGAAGACCGGGCCGGACTTGAAGATGAACTCCTTCAGCGTCTCGTCGTAGATGGACACGCCGGTGACGTCGGTCGGCAGCAGGTCGCTGGTGAACTGGATGCGGGAGAACGCGCAGTCCATCGACCGGGCCAGCGAGTAGGCCAGCGTGGTCTTGCCGACGCCGGGCAGATCCTCGATCAGCAGGTGGCCGCCGGCCAGCAGGCAGACCAGCGACTGTTCGATGACATCGTCCTTACCCTTGATGGTCAGGCGCATGTTGGCCTTGAGGCGGACCAGGGCGTCGCGGGTGGAAGCAACTTCGGCGGCGGGAGCAAAATCACTCATGGCGGTATGCTACTGATACGCCCCGGCAGGGCAAACGGTTTCATGGCCGCCCGGGATTATATCGGGCATTTTTGCTTCGCAGATCGGGGCCGGCCGCGAAAACTATTCCCATGCACCCGCGAAAACTGGCCGAGACGACATTGCCCGCTTTGCTGCTCGGGCTGATGCTTTCGGCCGGTTGCGCCACGCGCGGGCCGAACCATGTCTACCTCACGACAGCCACCAGCCCGGCCGTGCACGACCTCGGCCCGGCATCCGCCAGGATAGCCGATGCGGTGAAACCCGGCGAGCAAGCGCTGGGTCTGGCCTACGACTTCAACACCGACCATCTCTTCGTCCGCATCGCGCCCGCGCAGGTCATTCGCGTCATCGAGCGACCGTCCGGAAAAATCATCCGCGAGATGCCGCTGCCGGAGGAAGCACACATCCGTAGCCCCGCCGACCTCGCCATCCGTTCCAGTGACCGACACTTGTTTGTCCTGAATCTGGATCGCCACTCGGCGACCGAGCTCACCCTGTTCGGCGCATTTGTCCGCCGGATCGATTTGTCCGCTTTCGGGGGCGCCATCAGCGGGCTGGCCTATGATCAAAAAAATGGCCGGTTGCTGGTGCTGCCCATCCGTTCTCCCGCACGGGTGGGATCGGTCGGCGCGGACGGCAATGTCACCTATTACGTGACATTGGCCGCAGCGGTGCGGCCGGTCTCGCTCGGCTACGATTCCGACGCCCAGCGCTATTTCGTGCCGCTGGCCGACGGAGTCTCGCTGGGCGAGTTCGATGCCGCTGGAAACCTGGTCGGGACCCAGCAGCCCTCCCCCGGCGCCGGCCCCATCACCGCCATCGACGCCGGCCCGCGCTCGTTGGTGCGCGTTTTCTAGCTCAATCCGTCCAGGACAGCGCCTGGATCTTGTTCGCCAGTGCGATGTCCTTCGCCGTGACCTTGCCGCCCGCGTCGTGGGTGTTGAGCCGGATGGCGACGCGGTTGTAGATATTCGTCCAGTCAGGATGGTGGTCCATCATCTCGGCCTCAAAGCCGACCCGCACCATGAACGACAGCGCCTCCTTGAAGCTGCCGAACTTGAATTCCTTGGCCAGGGCATCGCGCTCGAGCTTCCAGCCGGGCAGCGCTGGCAGCGCCGCGGTGATCTCCGCCGGGGTGAGGGGTTGGCTTGCCATGGGGTAAAGCAACTAGGCGCCTTCACCCTTGTCAAACCCGCTGCCGGCAACCTGAATCACGCCACGCATGTCGTCTCCCGGTCCCGGCAAAATTCCGCAGCACGTCGCCATCATCATGGACGGCAACGGGCGCTGGGCTAAATCCCGCGGCCTGCCCCGCCTCGAGGGCCACCGCCGGGGCGTCGAGACCGTCCGCACCGTGGTCGACGCCGCCCGCGAGATCGGCATCCGCTACATCACCCTCTACGCGTTCTCGGTCGAAAACTGGAAGCGCCCGACCGAGGAAGTCTCCGGCCTGATGGGCCTGCTCGACTACTTCCTCAAGCGCGAGCTGAACAACCTCATCAAGGAGAAGGTGCGCCTCCACACCATCGGCCGCACCGACGCCCTGCCCGCCAACGTCCAGCGCGAGCTCAACCGCGTGAAGGAGGCCACGAAGCACTTCACCGAGTGGAACCTCGTCCTCGCCCTCAACTACGGCGCCCGCACCGAAGTCGGCGACGCCGCCCGCGCCTACGCCGAGGCCGTGCAGGCCGGAAAGGAAAAACCCGCCGACGCCTCGTGGGAGACCTTCAGCCGCTACCTCTACACCGGCGACCTGCCCGACCCCGACCTGCTCGTCCGCACCTCCGGCGAACAGCGCGTCAGCAACTTCCTCCTCCTCCAGTGCGCCTATGCCGAGATGGTCTTCACGCCCGTGCTCTGGCCCGACTTCGGCAAGGCCGACCTGCAGGCCGCGGTCGACGAATACGGCCGCCGCGAACGCCGCTACGGCCTGACCACCGAACAAATTAAGTCTGGCGCCAAATAGTCCCGACCAGCCTACTCTCGCCGTGCTATCCCGCATCTTCAGCACCATTGTCCTCTGGACCGTCATCCTCGGTAGTCTGTGGCTGTTTGGCGCCCACGCCGCCGTGACCCTGGCGACGCTGCTCGCCGTGCTCACGCTCCACGAGTTCTACCGCCTGACCGCCAAGATGGGCGCCAAGCCCTTCCACGCGATGGGCCTGGTCTTCGCCGCCCTCATGATCGCCGGGCCCTACTACCTGGCCTACTTCACGGACGAGCCCGATGTCGCCGGCGGCCTCGCCATCAGCCTGCTCGTCCTGGCCATGGTGGTCTCCTGCATCCGCGTGCTTGGCGAGCGCAACACCGCCAACCGGATCGAGTCAATCGCAGCCACCGTCGGCGGGTTGTTCTACATTCCCTACCTGCTGCACTTCCTGGTCCGCATCCTCATGCGCGAGGCCGATAGCGGCGAAAACCTCGCCATCTGCCTTTGGGTCATCGCCGTCTCCAAGTTCTGCGACGTCGGCGCGCTGCTCAGCGGCCTGGCCTTCGGCAAACACAAGATGGCGCCCGAGATCAGCCCCAAGAAGACCTGGGAGGGCGCCGTCGGCGGCGTGCTCATCTCCTCCGGCATCGGCGCCGGCATCGCCTTTCTCTTCTCCGAGCGCCTCCCGGTCAGCCTGACGCCCGCCATGGGCGCGCTCGTCGCCCTGCCGCTGGCCATCATCACAATCGTCTCCGACCTGATCGAGTCCGCCGTCAAGCGCCGCGCCGACACCAAGGACACCGGCCACCTCATCCCCGGCATCGGCGGCGCCTTCGACCTGACCGACAGCCTGCTGCTGACCGCGCCGGTCGCGTATTTTATCTTCCTGTTCCTGGAGTAAGCGCATCGCGCGCGTCCCCCACCCGCCGTGCCCAGCCCGACTCCCAGAAAACGCGTCGTCCTCCTTGGCGCCACCGGCTCCATCGGCGAGAGCACGCTGCGGGTCATCGCCGCCCAGCGCGACCGGCTGGAACTCGTCGGCATCGCCGCCCACGTCAGGCACGCCCGCCTTGCCGAGATCGCCCGCCAGTTCGGCGTGCGCCATGTCGGCCTCGACGAGCCGGCCGCCCTCGCCGCGGCCCGCGACAGCGGTGCGTTTCCGGCGGGCACCACGTTTCATGGCGGCGCCGAGGGCCTGAGCCAGCTCGCCGCCCTGCCTGAAGCTGATGTCGTGCTGGTCGCCGTCGTCGGCACGACCGCCCTGCAGCCGACGCTCGCCGCCATCGCGGCGAAGAAGACCATCGCCCTCGCCTCGAAGGAAATCCTGGTTCTCGCCGGCAAGTTCGTCATGGCCGCCGCCCGCGCGAGCGGCAGCCGGCTGCTGCCGGTCGACAGCGAGCACAACGCCGTCTTCCAATGCCTCGAAGGTCATCGCTCAGCCGATGTCCGCCGGCTTGTCCTCACCGCCTCGGGCGGCGCCTTCCGCGACTGGCCGCTGGAGAAACTTTCCCAGGTCACGCCCGCCGACGCCCTCAAGCACCCGAACTGGGCCATGGGCCCCAAGATCACGGTCGATTCCGCCACGCTGGCCAACAAGGGACTCGAGCTCATCGAGGCCCAGTGCCTCTTCGGCCTGCGCGCCGACCAATGCCACGCCGTCCTGCACGCCCAGAGCATCGTGCACGCGCTGGTCGAGTTCACCGACGGCTCGATGCTGGCCCAGCTCTGCCCGCCCTCGATGACCTTTCCGATCCAGCACGCTCTCCTTTATCCGGAACGCGCGCCGGCCGGCACCGATACGGCCCTCCCGCTGGACAAGATCTTCGCCCTGGATTTTCGCCCCGTCGACGAGACCCGCTACCCGTGCCTGCGCCTGGCGCGCGGGGCCATGGCCGCCGGCGGCACCGCCCCCGCGGTATTTAACGCGGCTAACGAGGTGGCAGTCGCGGCTTTCCTGCAAAACCGGGTCCCCTTCCTTGCGATTCCGCGGATTATTGAACACACTCTGGCCGCGGTTAAACTGATCGACCCCACCACGCTCGATCAGGTCCTGGCCGTGGACGCCGAGGCCCGGCGCATTGCGCAAACTTTCCCCACCTGATGCCCACCGATTTCCTCACCTCGCTGTTTAGCAGCATCTGGTCGATCTTCCTGATCGTCCTCTTCTTTGGCGGCTCGATCTTCGTCCACGAGCTCGGCCACTTCCTCGCCGCCCGCCGCCGCGGCGTGAAGGTCACCCGCTTCTCCATCGGCTTCGGCCCGGCCATCTGGAAGCACACGGCCAAAGACGGTGTTGAATACCGCCTGTCCTGGATTCCGCTCGGCGGCTACGTCGCCCTGCCCCAGCTCGCTGACATGGCGGCCATCGAGGGCGAGGCGGAGCAGACCGAACCCTTGCCGCCCATCAGCTACGCCACGCGGATGATCGTCTTCGCAGCCGGCGCGTTCTTCAACGTCCTCTTCGCCTTCGCGCTCGCCAGCATCCTCTGGGTCGTCGGCCAGCCGACCAGCGAGGAGCTCTCGACCACCCGCATCGGCTACATCGCGAAGACCATCGCCCTCGCTGACGGCACCGTGGTGCCCAGCCCCGCCCTCGAGGCCGGACTGAAGGTCGGCGACACCATCCGCGCGATCGACGGCACCAAGGTCAACGACTGGCCCGAGCTGCTGCAGACCCTCGTCATGAGCTCCGGCGTCGCGGACGACGGCCAGCGCCGCGCCGTCTTCAGCATCGAGCGCGACGGCCAGAGGATCGACCTGCCGGTCTACCCGCGCCTCTCCGGCGAGGACAACAACCGCCGTGTCGGCATCATCTATGCCTACACGCCCATCGTCGCCAGCGTGCCGGAAAAATCTTTCGCGCATACCATCGGCCTGCAGGCCGGCGACCGGCTGGTCGAACTCGACCGCCAGCGCCTGCTCAACATGGCCACTCTCCTCGACATCATGCAGGAGCAGCCGGCCCGGGCCTTCACCCTCGTCGTCGAGCGCGGCACCCAGCGCGTCGAGCTCAAGGTCCCCGCCGACCGTCCCAAGGACACCCCGGCCTGGTTCGGCGCGGTCTACCGCACCAGCTTCGGCCTGAAGCACACCAATCCCTTCAGCCAGCTTTCCAACCAGGTCGTCATGACCGTGCGCACCCTTTGGAGCCTCATCCACCCCCACTCCGATATCGGCATCTCCAAGCTCAGCGGCCCGATCGGCATCGGCAAAATCTACTGGGACGCCTCCGAGGCCGGCTTCCGCTATGTCCTCTGGATCGCGATCCTGGTGAACGTGAACCTCGCCATCTTCAACCTGCTGCCCATCCCGGTGCTTGACGGCGGCCACATGCTGTTCGCCACCATCGGCCGCCTCCGTGGCAAGGCCCTGCCGGTCAACTTCATCGCCGCGGCCCAGAGCGTCTTCATCGTCCTGCTGTTCACCATGATCATCTACGTGAGCGTGTTCGACGTCCGCCGCATCGCGCGCGACGTCCGCACCGACGCCCAGGCCAAGGAAGCCGCCGACGCGGCGAAGAAAGCGGCCGAGCCGGTGCCGGCCGGCAAGTGACAAGGATCTAGTAACAAGTATCAAGGGGTGGATCCGAGACCCGCTCTTGCCACTTGATACCTGATACTTGTTACTTCCCTTCCAGCCCATGTCCTACTGCGCGTCCCGCTACCACACGCTCCGCCGCCGCACCGTCGAGGTGATGGTCGGGGGCGTCGGCGTCGGCGGCACGCACCCCGTGCGCATCCAGTCGATGACCACGAGCGACACGCAGGACATCGCCGCCACGGTCAAGCAGTCCATCGCCCTCGCCGAGGTCGGCTGCGAGATCGTCCGGATCACGGCACCCAATGTCGCCGCCGCGAAGTGCCTCAAGGACATCCGGGCGCAGTTCTCCGCCGCGGGCTTCGGCCATATCCCGCTCGTCGCCGACATTCATTTCCTGCCCTCCGCCGCCATGGAGGCCGTCGAGCACGTCGAGAAGGTCCGCGTCAACCCGGGCAATTACGCCGACAAGAAGAAGTTCGCCGTCAAGGAATACACCGACGCCGACTACGAGGAGGAACTGCAGCGCATCCACGACTCCTTCTCCCCGCTGGTGAAGCGCAGCAAGGAGCTCGGCCGCGCCATGCGCATCGGCACCAACCACGGCTCCCTCTCGGACCGCATCATGAACCGCTACGGCGACACGCCGCTCGGCATGGTCGAGAGCGCCCTCGAGTTCCTCCGCATCGCCCGCAGCCACGACTATCACGCCATCATCCTGTCGATGAAGTCGAGCAACCCGAAGGTCATGATCCAGGCCTACCGGCTGCTCGTCGAGCGCATGGCCCAGGAGGACATGCACTACCCGCTGCACCTCGGCGTCACCGAGGCGGGCGACGGCGAGGACGGCCGCATCAAGTCGGCCATCGGCATCGGCAGCCTGCTGCTCGACGGCCTCGGCGACACCATCCGCGTCTCCCTGACCGAGGACTCCGTCTACGAGATTCCCGTGGCCCGGGCCATTGCGGACAAGGCCATGAGCCTGTGGACTGCGCCCCGGCCCGAAGCGATCAGCCTGCCCCTCGCCGATTCGATCGATCCCTACCATTTCGCCCGCCGCGAGGCCGCCGTCCTGAAGTTTTCCGACAAGTGCAGCGTCGGCCCCGAGCAGCCGCCGCGCGTCATCGTCCGGACCACGCTGGCCGGACTGCCTGAAGCCGCCCAGGCCCTGGCTGCGCCTAAACTCAAGGACACCCCCGCCGAGGGCCTGTTGGTGCCGGTGGCTGGCCCCGGGGACCTGGCCACGCTTTGCGAAACAGTGGCCCGGACGCCGCTGCCGGTCGAATTCCTCGCCCTCGAACTGGCGCCCGGCCTGATGCCGGATGTGCTCCAGCCTTTGCTCGCCATGAGCAAGGGACGCCTGGTGCTCGTCCGCAAGTTCGAGGCCGGCGAGACCGCCCAGCTGGCCGCCTTTGCCGAACTCGTCCGCCAGCACGGCCATTTCCTGGCCGTGGAGATCGATCCGGAGCATTTCTCCCCCTACGAGGCCGTGCTGCGCAAGCTGGGCGATGCCGGGCTGTTTTTCACCCTGTCCACGCTGCGACCCCACGCGATTGCCGCCCATGGCATCGGCGCCTACCGCCGCCTGCTCGAACACCTCAAGGCCGCCGGTTCCCACGCCCCGATCTGGATCCGCAACACCGCCGCCACGGCCGTGAAAGGCGACAACAGCTTCCTTTCCAAGCTCCTGGAGGCCAGCTTCCTGACCGGCAGCCTGCTCTGCGACGGTGTCGGCGACCTCGTCAGCATCGAGACCGAGCCCGATCCGGCCCGGGCCACCAAACTGGCCTACAACGTCCTCCAAGGCGCAGGCGCGCGCATCTCGAAGACCGAGTTTGTCGCCTGCCCCAGCTGCGGCCGCACGCTCTTCGACCTGCAGACGACCACCCAGCGCATCCGGGCGCAGACCGGACACCTCAAGGGCGTAAAAATCGCCATCATGGGCTGCATCGTCAACGGTCCGGGCGAGATGGCGGACGCCGATTTCGGCTACGTCGGCGGCGCCCCGGGCAAGATCAACCTCTACGTCGGCAAGAACTGCGTCCAATATAACATCCCGCAGGTGGAGGCCGACGCCCGGCTGATCGCCCTGATCCGCGAGCACGGCAAGTGGGCTGATCCGGAGCCCCATCAGCTGGCGAATGCTTGATTGGAGATCGAAATGCCGGGTCGCCGCTCACCGGCGGACTTGGATCGGCGCCTGATAACAGGCCCGGCGACAAGCACCGGCCCTGCATTATTGGCGAACGCGTCCGCTCCCCCTCGATTTATTTTCAATGCCACGTTCATCAGTGAAATTCTAGGCCCACACCGCGACTGGTTAAGTCCGCGGTCCGCCGCCGCGCCGGTTTTCGCGTTTTCCGAGGGAAAACCGCACCCCAGACCCGGCGTCGTTTTCGCAACATCAAAATGGGAAAAGTTATCCGCCTGTGCGGTGTGAACAACATGTCGGAAAGTTGCCCTTGAAACGCATTTTTTGATTCACGTTACTCGCAAAGTAATTTTTAACTATCCGTCCTAGCGACCGTTCCTTCCCAATTCCGCAGCGCACTTCGTGCACCGACTCGACCAGGGCTTCCTTAGACACTGGCCATTAGTCACTTTACCCGCCGCCCACGCGTAGCCGGAAGAGTGACGGCCTGATTCCCCCTTTCCCTCCGAGTAGACGCGCACGACAGGATGTTTCGGGGTTGATGGCATGGGCTTTCGCTGGGATGTTAATAATCCTGCCCACACCTCTGCCCGTCATGCCCCACCCCGTCCTCCAGACCAGCCTCTGGGAAACCGTCAAATGCGACCTCAAGGGCCTGTTCCCCGAGGATGTATTCTCGATGTGGTTCGAGCCCATCCGCTGCGTGGAGACCACGGAGGACTCGCTGGTTCTCGGCGTGCCGAATGATTTCGCCGCGATCTGGATCCACGACAACTACCTCGACTTGATCTCGCAGCGCCTGCGCCTGACCGCCGGCCGCATGGTCCACGTCAGCCTGAAGAAGATCACGGACAACGGCGCGGCCGCCGCCCGCGTCCCGGCCGTCGAGCCCAAGGGCCGCACCGCCGCCAAGCGCGCCCCGCTCCGCTACGACGAGCGCATGGCCGCCGCCAGCTCGCTCAACCCGCGCAACACCTTCGAGAACTTCGTCGTCGGCCAGAACAACCAGCTCGCCCACGCCGCCGCCCTCGCCGTCGCCCAGGCGCCCGCGCAGGCCTACAACCCCCTCTTCCTCCACGGTGCCACCGGCCTGGGCAAGACCCACCTGATGCATGCCATCGGGCACAGCATCCTCCAGCGCAACCCGGAGGCCAAGGTCGCCTACCTCTCGACCGAGAAGTTCACCAACGAGTATATCCACGCCATCCAGGAGAACGCGCTCACCAAGTTCCGCCAGCGCTACCGCAGCGTGGACGTCCTGCTGGTCGACGACGTGCAGTTCCTCGCCGGCAAGGAGCGCATCCAGGAGGAGTTCTTCCACACCTTCAACGACCTCTTCGAGTCCCAGAAGCAGATCATCATCTCCAGCGACCGCCCGGTGACCGAGATCGCCACGCTCGAGGCCCGCCTAGTCTCCCGCTTCCAGTGGGGCCTGTCCGCCGACATCTCATCCCCCGACCTCGAGACCCGCGTCGCCATCCTGCGCACCAAGGCCGCCACGCTGAAGATCGACCTGCCCCCCGCCGTGCTGGAGTTCATGGCGCAGCACATCTCGAAGAACATCCGCCGCCTTGAGGGCGCCCTGATCAAGATTTCCAGCTACGCCGCCCTCACCGGCAAAGTCCTCGACCTCGCCACCGCCGAGCACCTGCTCAAGGACGTGCTCATGGAGGAGGCCCAGAACCGCCTCAACATCGAGGGCATCCAGAAGCGCGTCGCCGACCACTACCAGATCCGCCACTCGGACATGACGAGCAAGCGCCGGCCCAACGCCATCGCCTTCCCCCGCCAGATCGCCATGTATCTCTGCCGCCAGCTCACCCGCCACTCCCTCCAGGAGATCGGCGAGGCCTTCGGCGGCCGCGACCACGGCACCGTCATCCACGCCGTCAAGACCGTGGAAAACATGATGGAGCAGGACGACTCCGTCCGCGGCAGCGTGGACTTCCTGAAGACGCAGCTCACCAAGTAAGCGGCGCCTAGAACCGCTTTTACGGCCCGGCCTACGCCGGGCCTTTTGCTTTTCTGGCAACAAGGCGGGACCATCAGTCCCGCGGGGCTAATAGCCCCGCCTCCATTCCGAGGCCTGATTTGACTCTCAACTCTCAACCATTAACTCTCAGCTCCTCCCGATGTCCCTCACTCCCGAACAAAAGCAGACCGTCACCGGCTGGGTCGCCGCCGGCGACAACCTCTCCGCCGTCCAGAAGAAGCTCGCCGAGCAGTTCAAGATCTCGATGACCTACCGGGACGTCCGCTTCCTGGTCGACGACCTGAACCTAGAGCTGAAGGACCCGGCGCCCAAGGTCGACACCTCCGACGTGAGCAAGACTCCGCCGCCCCGCCCCGCTGCTCCCCCCGAGAAGAAGGGCCTGATCGACAAGCTGAAGGAAAAGGTCGGCATGGCCCCTGGCGCCGTCCAGGAGGATGACCTGCCCCCTGAGGAGCTGCCCGAGGCCGCCGGGGACTTCCCGGCCGAGCCTGCCGGGACCGGCAGCCTGGCCGTGGATCTGGACCGCATCGTCCGTCCGGGCTTCATGGTCAGCGGCAGCGTTACTTTCAGCGATGGCGTCAGCGGCAAGTGGGCCCTCGACCAGATGGGCCGCCTCATGCTCGAGACCCCGCAGAAGGGCTACCAGCCCAGCCCGGCCGACGTGCAGGCCTTCCAGCGCGAGTTGCAGGCCCAGCTGGCCCGGCAGGGCTTCTAAGCCCGCCATTGACCCGGCCCGACGCCGGCATATCCTGCAGCCACCCGGCGGACATTCCGCCCGCCGGGCCACCCCTTACCCCGGAGGCTGTTCCCATGGAAAAGCTGCGTCAGTTCATCGACTGGGCGGAAGCCCATCCCAAGGTCTGGCTCGATTGCATCCGCATCTATCTCGGATTGGGCCTGTTCATCCGCGGCGTGTTCATCATCACCAACACCCGCGCCGAGTTCGTCCTGGATCTGCTCAAGCGCATGGAGTTCCCATGGCTCGTGACCGTGGGAGTGCTCCACTATGTCTCGCTGGCGCATCTCGTCGGCGGCCTGATGCTCACCGTCGGCCTGCTGACGCGTATCGCCGCCTGGGTGCAGATCCCCATTCTGGCGGGCGCCCTGTTTGTCCATCGCAGCGAGGGCCTCATGAGCGGCGGACAGTCGCTCGAATTCTCCGCCCTCGTGTTTGTGCTGCTGGTCGTCTTCGCCGTCAGCGGCACCGGCCCGCTCTCTGTGGACAACGGCATGCCCAAGCTAAAGCCGACCATCACGCCTTAGTTGGCAGCCCACAGGATAGGGCGGCTTATCTCTAAGCCGCCGCGGCGCACCGGTAATGCGCGCCCTGCCTACGGCACGCCCGGCCCAAGGTGTTTCTCCAAGAACGCGATGATCGCCTTGTAGATCTCGGTTCGTTCCTTCTGCTGGCCGTAGTTGTGGCCGATCCGGGGGATAAAGATGCTTTCCGGCGCCCGGCCGGCCTTTTCCAGGGCGGCGATCATGCGTCTGGCCTGGTCCGGCGGCACCCGCTGGTCCTCCTTGCCCTGCAGGATCAGCACCGGGGCGGTGATCTTGTCCGCAAAATAGGCCGGGGAGATCGCCTTCAGGTTGATCTGGTCCTTCGCGGGATCACCGATCTGCTCGCGCCAGTATTGCTTGGCAGCCTTGTTTTCCGCCACATCGCTGTCCTCGTAGATGGCCGGCCAGTCGGTCACGCCGGCCATGGAGATGCCGCAGCGGTAGAGGTCCGGGCTGCGGCCGAGCGCGAACAGCGCCGAGTAACCGCCGTAGCTCATCCCATAAATGCCGATGCGCTTCGGATCCGCGATCCCCGCGGCGATCGCCCAGCGGGTGGCGTCCTCGATGTCCTCCTGGATTTTCCCGCCAATCTCGCGCTTGGCCTGCTGGTAGAGTTCGTCGCCGTAGCCGAGCGACCCGCGGTAGTTCATCTGCAGCACCGCATAGCCGCGATTGGCCAGCAACTGCACCAGCGGATCGTAGCCCCAGACGTCACGGGCCCAGGGCCCGCCATGCGGCATGACCACCAGCGGCAGGCCCTTGGGTTCGTGGCCCACCGGCACGGTCAGGTAACCGTGTATGACCAGGCCGTCCCGGGCCGGATACTTGATCGCCAGCATCGGCGCCATCTTGGCCGGGTCGACCCAGGGCCGGGCCACCCCCACGGACTTGAAGGTCTTCTTCTCCAAGTCGAGCAGGCGATACTCGCCTGGATTCTGGTCGGACATCCCGGCCCAGAGCATCTGCTTACCGTCGCGGCTCTGGTCGACCAGCACGTTGATCGTGTGGGGCATGGCCCGGTCGACCGCGGCCTGGTATTTCATGTAGTCCGCATCGAACCATTTAACGCGCAGCGACTCGGTGTAATAGCGCAGACCCACCAGGCCCTGCTTGGACGGGGAAAAGATGGTGCTGGCGAGCGTGATGCCGCCAATCCCGGGCATGCCCCGGTTGGGCACGATGTCGTAGACGGGATCAGTCAGCAGCGGCTCCCCCAGTTCGCCCGTCGCCGGATCGAGCGGAAACACGGTCCAGCGCTTGTCCTTGCTGAGCGCGGTCACCAGCACCCGGTTGCCCGCCGCGTCAAAGCCGGCCGGCTTGAGCTGGTTGGCGCGGTTTTTCAGCGGCAGGATGGTGCGCCACTCGGCCTTCTCGTTCTCGCGGTAGACCGCGCCGGTCAGATCGCCGTGCGACAGGATGCCGAAACGCGCCACGCCCTGGAAATCGAACCCCCAGTGGGCCACTTCACCCGGATTCTTGACCACGGTCTTGAACAGACCGCTGTCAGTGTTGAACCTGAGGATGTTTGGCCGGTTCGGATTGCCCACGCCCGCCGTGTGCCGGTCGAGCATCAGGACGCTGTCGTCCTTGTCGAAAAAACGGTGCACCACCTCATTGGCAAAGAACTGGCCGCCGAGGGAAATCTTGTTGTTCTCATAGCCGCCGATCGGCACGCCGTTGTTTCCGTCCCAATCCACCGCGATCACGCCATACAGCGCATCCATCACGGTTGTCGTGATCAGCAGGCGCTTGTTGCCGACCCAGGCGTAGGCCCCCACTTCCTTCGGCTTGTCGTCCGCCAGCAGGGCCCCGCCCGGGTCGAGCCGGGTGATCTTGTTGGTTTCAAGGTCAGCGATGTGCAGCATCGTCCGGTCCTGGACGCCGCTGAGAAAGGCCATGCGCCGGCCGTCGGGTGACAGCTGGGCGCGGCTCGTGAGCGCATCCTTGGTGAAAACCTCCACCGGCAGGCGCTCGATCGCCTGGACCGGAACCAGCCACGCAGCCGACAACGCGGGCACAATCCAACGGGGTATTTTCATCCTAAATTCCGCAGTTGAGGGTCGGATTTTCGGATAAGGTCGGGGCTTTTACGCGGGGAGTGGCGGGACCGTTTTCAACTGCGGCGCAGTTGTTTTGATCCAGTCGTGGAGTCGCAGGTAGCCGTCTTTGAGTTGCTCGGCCCAGCCGCCGCGCACGGAGATCTGCACCTCCTTCTGGCGGCCGGACTGGACCAGGCGGGCGGCGATGAGCAGGAACCACCGGCGGCCGCGTTTGGCCTCGGTGTGTTGGTGTGGCACGATGAAGCGCACGAACAGCACCCAGAGATTATAGACCAGGAGCAGCAACCGGGCGGCCAGCTCGGTGGTGGCGCGTTTTTTCGCGCAAAAACCGCTGAACCCCCACTGGTTCTTCAGTTCGTCGAAGACGTTTTCGGTGTCGGCCCGGTCCCGGTAGAGCTGCTGGATCTGCCAGGGGTTGTAGTCCGCCCCGAGGTTGGTGACGTAGACCGCGAACTCGTGCTTGGTCTGGTCCCAAAACTCCCCGCACTCCGGCCCGGGCATCTCGCCTTGCAGACAGCGGGCGAAGACGACCCGGCGCGGGCCGGCCCAGCCGTGGAGCTGGAGCGTGCCGTCGGCGACCTGCCAGGCACCCCGTTGCGCCGGTCCCTGCCAGCGCGCCACCGGCACCGCGTGCAGGGCGGCGCGCACCCCGCGCGTCAGCTTCAGTTTGAACAGATACTTGGGCCTTCCGGCCTGCGCCTCGTGCCAGGCCATGATCCCGTCGTGCCCCAAGCCGAGATCCCCGCGATTGAGCCAGACCCGGTGCCCACCGAGCCAGCGCTGCGCGTCCTCCATCGCCTGTTGCCACTGCGTCGCCGTGACCGTGTCGCCCGAGCGGAACCGGTAGGCCGGACACAACCGCGTGCGCGCCACCACCGCCAACAGCGGATGGAAACTGCGCCGACCCGGTTTGGTCGGATTGTAGCCCAGGGCCGCGCCCTCCTGGTGCCCATACTTCGGCTGCACCGTCGAGTCCCAGTCCAGGATCGTCTGCCCCGGCAACGCCCCCCACAGCGGCCGGGCCTGCTGGGCGATCCACTCGGCCCCCAGCGCCGGATCGACCGAGGCGAAGAACCGTCGCACCGTGTCGTCGCCCACCACCGCCTCCATCCCGAACAACTCCGGAATGGTCGGATCCTCCCGCAACCGCTCGATGTGCGAGAACCGCCGCCCGTCGGTCAGCGCCGTCAGCATGAACGACTGGATCACGTCGTAGACCGGCGCCGCGTTCGGGCTGGTGCGCCGCACCGGGCAGGCCTCCGCCAACCCCTCGGCGATGCCCAAATGCTTGGTGAAGGCCGCCCACGGCACCAGCCCCCCATAGGGCGTCAAGGCGTCGTCCGTCACCGCCAAGCGCACCCGCCCACCCGCCGTCGGGAACGTGAATTGCCCTTCACCCACCGGGTGAACCGCCGCCACCTTATGGTTTGTTTCCATGCCCCAACACCTCAACGGCTTCCTCCCTCCTCGTCACACCTCAACTGCGGATTTTAGGTTCATGTGGGTGCAACAGGGTTAGCAGGCCCCGCCCCACAGGCAAAGTTTTCCCGGCACGAATTTATCGGACAGTCCGCAACGCTACCCCTTCACCAGCTTCAGGAACTCGGCCTCGTCGATGACCGGCACGCCGAGCTCCTTCGCCTTCTCGAGCTTCGAGCCGGCTTCCGCCCCGGCCAGGACATAGCTGGTCTTCTTGCTCACGCTCCCGCTGGCCTTGCCGCCAGCGGCCTCGATCATCGCAGTGGCTTCCTCGCGGGACATCGACGGCAGCGTGCCCGTCAGCACAAAGGTTTTTCCGCCAAACAGGTCGCTCGTCGCCGTCTTCGCCGCCACCTGCGGCTCGACGCCGGCCTTGAGCAGCGCCGTCACCGTGGCCCGGTTGCGGGGTTCCTTAAAGAAACCCGTGATGGCCTCGGCCATCGTCGCGCCAATGCCCGAGATGACGCTCTCCTTCTTGGCGATGAAGTGATCCGTCGTCGCCTCGGCCAGCTTCTCGATGTCGCGGAAATGCGCCGCCAGGTCCTTCGCCGCGGCCACCCCGACGTGCGGGATACCCAGGCCGTGGATAACGCGCCAGAGCTCGCGCTTCTTGCTAGCCTCGATGGCGGCCAGCAGGTTGTCGGTGGATTTTTCGACGCTCTTGCCGAGAGTCAGCAGATCCTCGCGCTTGAGGCCGTAGATGTCGGCCAGGCCCTTGACCCAGCCCTTCGTGACCAGCTCGTCCACCATCGCGAAACCGAGCCCGTTGATGTCCAGGCAGGCCTTGGAAACGAAATGGCTCAGCCGCCGGCGCACCTGCACCGGGCAATCGTAGTTCGGGCAGCGCAACGCCACCTCGCCATCGACCTGGATCACCTTCGTGCCGCACTCGGGGCACTTCTCGGGGAATTGGTAGGGCTGGCACTCCGGCGCGCGGCGCTTGGTGTTCACCTCGATCACCGCCGGGATGATTTCCCCGGCCTTCTCGACGAGCACATAGTCGCCCACCCGGATGTCCTTCCGCTCGATCTCGTCCTTGTTGTGCAGCGTGGCCCGCTGCACCGTCGTGCCGGACAGGATCACCGGCTCCAGTTCGGCCACAGGCGTCAGGACGCCCGTGCGACCGACCTGGATCGTGATTGAATTGATTTTCGTCTCGGCGCGCTCGGGCTCGAACTTGTAGGCGATGGCCCAGCGCGGCGCCTTGCTGGTGCTGCCAGACGCGCGGCGCAGCGCGAAGGAATCAAGCTTCGTAACGGCACCATCGGTGCCGTAGGCGAAATCGTGCCGCATCTTGTCGAGCTGGCCGACCGCCTTCCACGCCTCGTCGATGCCGTCCGCCGTCCAGAGTTTCTCCACGGTCGGCAACCCCCACTGCTTCACGAGCGCCAAAAACTCGCTCTGGGATTCGGCGACCTGCGGCTCGCAGTAGCCGATGCCGTAAAGCACGATCTCCAGCTTGCGCCGGGCGACCTCGCGGGTGTCGAGCTGCTTGATGGTGCCGGCGGCCAGGTTGCGTGGATTGGCGTAGACCGGCTCACCCGCTTCCTCTCGCTCCTGGTTGATGCGCTGGAATTCCTCCGTGGTCAGGTAAATCTCGCCCCGGATCTCGATGATATCCGGCACGGGGAGCTTCTTGCCGGCCTTCAGTTTGTGCGGGAGGGAGTAAATGGTCTTCGCATTGACCGTGATGTCGTCGCCTTCCTCGCCATTGCCGCGGGTCACGGCCCGAGTGAGCCGGCCCTTCTCGTAGGTGACGCTGACGGCGAGACCGTCGATCTTCGGCTCCACGACGTAACTGAGCGCCTCGCGCTCCAGTTGCTTGACCAAGCGCTGATGAAAGGCGCGGTATTCCTCCTCCGAGTAGGTGTTGTCGAGGCTCTGCATCGGCTGCCGGTGCCGGTAGGTCGTGAAGCCCTCCAGCCGGTCATCGCCCACCTTGGCCGTCTGTGATTCTTTTTCTGCGAACTGCGGGAATGCCTTCTCCAGGTCGGCCAGTTCGCGCTCCAGCTTATCGTAGTCGCGGTCGGATATCTCCGGTCTGGCCTGCCGGTAGTAAAGCTCGGCATGATGGGCCACCTGCTTGCGCAGATCGGCAATCCGTTTCTTGGCCTCGGCGGGGGTCATTTTCAGCCCGGAGCGTGGAGGATTTTCCACACGCCGTCGCGGAGAAAATTTAGGCAGTTTCACGACCATGAGCCTCCGAAGCCAAACGCTCACAATGAAGGACCGTGTTGCCACTTCGCAGCTTGAATTACCGTCCTGCACTCGCCGCCCCGTTCTCTCCGGTCTTCCGGTTCATTCCCCGCGTCAACACGCTGCGCCGGGATCTCGTCGCCGCTGGAATTCCGTTTCTGGATGGCGAAGGCCGCCGTGCTGACCTCCATGCTCTGCGCGTGACCTACGGCACAAACCTGACCCTCAGCGGGGCCGCTCCTCGCGTGGTAATGGAGCTTATGCGCCACTCCGACATCAAGCTCACCATGAAAATCTATACTGACGCGGGCAAACTGCCGCTCGCTGAGGCCGTCATGAAACTTCCCGGCCTGAGTGTGCCTAAAAACGTGTCCTCCGTGTGCCCCAAAACGTGTCCAGATGGGGGTCTCACCCTGTCTTCGTCTGTCGCGTCATGACGCCTCCTTGCACAGTCCTTAGCAGTTGCATTCACCTGAGAGTGTCGCATTTAGACGTTATGCGTCGCACCCATTCGTCCCCTGCGAGGGGATTTGAAATGGTCGGGCTGGTGAGATTCGAACTCACGACCTCTTGCACCCCATGCAAGCGCGCTACCAGACTACGCTACAGCCCGATGATCCATCGGAAGGGCGAAGAAGCCCGATGCCTCCTCCCTAGGCAAGCCCTTTTCGGCCCGTTTTTCGGCCCGCAGAAGGAATTGCGGGGGTGGGCCATACTGCCCGACACGGGTCCGGAAAAAGTGCTGCAATCGACCCAAACTGCCTCCATCTAACTGGCCGGATTTGTCCTCATAGCTCAGCTGGATAGAGCATCGGTTTTCTAAACCGACGGTCGCGTGTTCGAGTCACGCTGGGGACGCCACCCTTCGCTCGTCTGCCGTGGTCGGCAAGCTCCGGGAGGCCACGGCCACAGCCTGAAAATTAGCATTTACTCCGTCCGGGGCGTCCTTCAATTAAGCCGTTCCTCTTTGGGGGCAGTAGCTCAGTTGATAGAGCGCGTCGTTCGCAACGACGAGGTCGTCGGTTTGATCCCGATCTGCTCCACCACTTTTCTTTCCCGCGGGGAAAGAAAAGTGCCCTCCGAAGCCTCGGCGAAGGAGGGCATTACATGCCCGAAACCGGCAGGAACTCTGTTTAGTGCGCCTTTCGGCCCAAAAAGCCCGCTGGCTTACTCGCTCGCCCAGCGCGACTTAACGTCGTCACCCAGTTGGCGCCGAAATTGCTATTGCAGCGGGCGAGCGCAGGGCAAAAGACAACCCTTCTCCTTTAACTTGAAACAGAAAACCAACATGAAAAAAACCACAAAGAAAGCCGCTTCCGCCAAGGCCGCGCCCGCCCCCAAGAGCGCTCCCAAAGCCGTCAAGGCTCCGGCCCGCAAGGCCGCCGCGCCCGCCAAGAAGAAGACCGGCGAGCCGCCCGTGACCTTCATCTCCGCCTCCATCGACATTGGCTTCGGCAACCACCTTTTCCTCCGCGGCGAGGGCCCGGGCCTGACCTGGGACCACGGCATCGCCATGGACTGCACCGGCGTCGGCCTCTGGACCGCCAGCGTCAAGAACGCCTCGGCCCCTGTCGTCTTCAAGGTGCTGGTCAACGATATCACCTGGAGCACCGGCAACGATTTCGTCGTCGAGCCCGGCCAGAGCATCACGGTCACACCAAGCTTCTGATCACCTGATCTGGAGCCGGGGTGCCCTCACTCCGTAATACGTTTACTCGATCGCGCGGGGTGAGGGCACCCCGGCTCCTGTAAACTCAATCCTTGTCCGGGCTGATCGCGATCAGCGCCGCACGCACGTCGTCGGCGCTGAACTTCTCGCCGTCCGCATTTTTCGCGGGCAGCACGGAGCAGCGCAGGATCACGCGTGAAAACGGCCAGGGGATATAAAATCGGTCCCAGCTCTTCAGCCGCCAGGCGCGGGTGAACTCGACGCCGACGAGCACCATCGGCGCGTTGTTCCGCCGCGTGACGACCAGCACGCCCGGCTCGACCACATACATCGGCCCGCGCGGGCCGTCGGGCGTGATGCCAATGTCGTGCCCCTCGCGCATGACCTCGATCAGGGCCTTGCCGGCCTCGCGGCCGAAATTGCTGCTCGAGCCGCGCACGGGAATGAGCCCGATCATCCGGTAAAAGGCCGCCAGCCACGCCCCGTCCTTGCTCGCGCTCACCAGCGCGTAGACGCTCCGCTTCGTCCGGTAGCGGCGGAAATACTCCGCCGAGACGAACAGGCGGTTGTGCCAGATCACCAGCGCCGCCGGCTCATCCGCATAGCTCAGGCGCTCGTGCGTCGCCGCATCCGCCTCGAAGCGCAGCGTGCGGCCCCAGACGCGCAACAATGCGGCCAGCAACCAGAGCAGCGCACGCCTGGCGCCGCGCACCTCGTTGATCGATGCTGGGTTCTCGTTTTGCAGGCCTCCGTTATGCGCCAAGCCCCCGCCGGCCGCCAAGTTAAACTTGCGAAGTCAGCCGTAGCCTTGGCGAAGGCTGAAGCCGCCAAGATCAGAGGTGACGCCGTCAGGTCATGGCCCAAGAGTTGCCACGATGTCGCGCCCGCTGCCCCCCTGCCCCCACCTGCCGCCGGCGCCTGACACCATGGACGCCAGCGCCCTCACGGCCCACGGGAACGAACGGGATGCGGGGTTTTATCTGACGGCTCTCACCTATGCCCAATATCTCTGGCAGCATGGCTTGGCGGCGCGTGCCATGCTGAAGCTCGACCGGGCGCTCCTGTCGGATGTTCGCGCCGATGACCCGGTGCTGCGCGACTGGCCCCTGCCCTACGAGGCCATGGTGTGGTTCCTCCGCCACACTCCGCCGGATGTCTTCATCGGCAACCCGCGGGTGCATTTCCAGCATCTCGCCGACCGGATGAACGAGCCCCGCCGCGAACAACGCCGCTGGCGCACCTGGGCCTGCTGGGCGCTCTGCCGCACCGTGCGTCCGGAATTCCCGGCCGATCCGAGGCACAAGGTCGCCGAGCCCACTCTCGAACTGGTCGCCCAAAAGCTGACCACCCACGGCCTGCCCGGCGAGGCCCTGCTGTGGCAGACGGTCCTGGCCAAAGCCCGGGCCTGAAATAAGACCGCTGCCGGGTTACACCGCCCGGCAGCGGCTGAACTGACCACCCAACACAGGTAAGAAACGGGCCGAACGGAGTTCCTCTTTCAGGAATCAATCAGGACAGAACCCTAACAGGAAAATCACCACAAATGCCGACGGGCAAAAGCGTGCCCGGACCCGATCTTCAAATATCGTTCGAACCTGAGTGCCTGGTCTTTTTGACTGAAGGCGACGTAGGTGACCAAGCTCCAAGGCCGGTATTGGGCCGTATGGGTGGACTTGCCGTCATTGTGCTCGGCAAGTCGCTGGCGTAGGTCCTCGGTTGATCCGATGTAACGTTGCTTGGGCTTGGCCAAGCTCCGGAGCAGGTAGACGTAGTGCATGGGCGGGTTCGGGGCCCTACTTCGCCAAGGCTACGTAGGGCATACTTCGGTTTGGCCCTTGTGGACTATGGTGACCGTTTCCGGGGGCCTGCCATACGAAGCCCGGCGGTTAACAACCGGCGAGGCGAAGTATGGCGGGATGGACGAGACTCGAACTCGCGACCTTCTGCGTGACAGGCAGACGCTCTAACCAACTGAGCTACCACCCCGGAAAACGGCTAAGAGGCCGAATGCTTTGCAGGCTGTCAAGCGTGCTTTGGAAATCATCTGGCACCTCATTTCTGGAAGAATTTCAGGGCGCTTTCCCGGTCCCGGCCGATCTGCAGCCGCAACTCCTCCATGCTGCCGAACTTGCTCTCCGGCCGCAGGAAATGAAGCCAGCGCACGGTCAGCCGGTCGCCATAAGTGAGCGAGGACGCCTCCAGCAGATGCACTTCCAAGAGGGGCCGGGTCGTCTGCTCCACCGTCGGCCGCAGCCCGTAGTTGGCCACGCCTTTCAGGGGGTGTTTCTGGGCCGTCTGGACCTCCACGGCATAGACGCCATGGGCCGGCCTGAGCTCGGGCTCCCAGGCCAGATTCAGGGTCGGAAAACCGATCGTCCGGCCCAGCTGCCGGCCCCGCTCCACCACGCCCTCCGCGAAATACGAATAACCGAGCAGCGCGTTCGCCTCGGCCACCGCGCCGCTCGCCAGCAGCTCCCGGATGCGCGAGCTGCTGATCGGGGCGCCGTTGTGGTTGATCCGCGGGGCGCTGAAGACCGCGAGGCCGACCTTGCGCCCTTCCTCGACCAGCAGGGCGATGTCCCCCGCCCGGTCGCGACCGAAGCGCCAGTTCTCCCCCACATACACCGCCGCGAGCTGCGGCAGGTGCCGCCGGAGGAACGCCACGAACTCGCGCGCGTCGATGCCGGCAAACTCGCGGGAGAAATTCTGCTCCACCAGGAAATCGAGGCCCAGGCCGCCCAGGACCCGGCGCTTCGTGGCCGGCGCCATCATGAGCCGCGTGGGCTGGTCCGGCCGGAAGAGCGCGCTCGGGTGCGGCCAGAACGTCAGCACCCCGGCCAGGCCGCCGCTGCGGCGGGCCGAGTGGATGGCCGACTCGATCACCGACTGGTGCCCGAGGTGGACACCGTCGAACATCCCGATCGCCAGGTGCAGGGGCTTCGCCGGCAGCGTCGTCCGCTCGAGGCCGTCGAACTGGAGCAGCGCGCTCACTGGGCCACGCGGGGCGCCGCCTCGTGGACGGGGATCAGGCGCTTCTCGATTTCGGGGAGGGGGAGTTTCTCGATCTCGTCCAGCGGCAGGCACTGGGCGATCTTGAACTGACCGCTGCCCGTGCGGCGCAGCGCCGAGAGGTGGGCGCCGCAGCCGAGCTTCTGCCCGAGGTCGTGCGCCCACGGTGCGCACGTAGGTGCCCTTCGTGCAGTGCAGGTCAAAGGAGAGCTTCGGCAGGGCGAAGGACAGGAGGTCGAACGCCGTCACGCGGATGAAGCGCGGCTCGCGCTCCACTTCCTCGCCCTTGCGGGCCAGGTGGTAGAGCTTCACGCCGTCGATCTTGATGGCCGAGTGCATCGGGGGCGTCTGGTATTGGTCGCCCATGAAGGTCTTCATGACCTCGCGCACCTTCGCCTCGGTCAATTCCGGCACGGGGCGCGTCTCCATGACCTCGCCCTCGGCGTCCTGCGAGTCGGTGATGACGCCGAGCGTGGCCTCGCCCTCGTAGCTCTTGTCCACGCTCATCAGGTATTGGGAGATGCGGGTCGCCTTGCCGATCAGCATCACGAGCACGCCGGTCGCCATCGGGTCGAGCGTGCCGGCATGGCCGATCTTCTTCATCTGCAGCTTGCGGCGCAGGCGGTAAACCACGTCGTGTGACGTGAGGCCCTTGGGCTTGTCCACGAGCAGCACGCCCTCCATTTCCTTGGCCTGCTGGAGACTCATTGCGGCTTGGCGTCGATCTCGGCGAGGCGCTGGTTGAGCGCCGCGATCAGCTTGGGGTAGAATTCACCCAGGGTGGACGGGCAGTTCAATCCGGCCGCGCTGGCATGGCCGCCGCCGTTGAACTGGGCGGCCAGGGTGTCCATGCGCAGGCCGCCGTGCTTGGCGCGGAGGCTGGCCTTGATGACGCCGGGACGCTCCTCGATGAGCACGCCGATCTCCACGCCCTCGACGGAGCGGGCGTAGTCAACCAACCCCTCGGTGTCCTCCACCGAGGCGCCGATCTCCTCAAAGATGCCATTGCGCAGCACGCCGATGCAGACCCGGCCGCCGCACTCGAGTTTCAGGGAATTGATGTAATACTGCAGCAGCTTCAGCTTGCCGAAGGACTCGCGCTCGTAGAGCTCCTGCCCCGCCAGCGCCGGCTCCGCGCCACAGGCGACCAGTTCGGCCGCCAGGTTGAAAACCCGCACGGAGGTGGAGGCGAACCGGAACTGCCCGGTGTCGGTCATAATGCCGGTATAAAGCGCCTGGGCCGTGGTCCGGTCGATCGGCAGGCCGGCGTCCAGGAAGAGACCCGTCAGCACCTCGGCCGTGGCCGCGGAGGCGGTGTCCACGAAGTTGTGCCGGCCGAAGCCGTGGTTGGAGAGGTGGTGGTCGAAGCACGCGAACGGCTCCGGATAAAGCTCCTTCATGCGCTCCCCCGCCCGGCCGTGGTCGGCGCAGTCGGTGTAGATCGCCAGGCGGCCGTCGTGCTTGACCTCGTCCCGCTGGAAAAACGGCGTGTCGCCGATCAGGAAACGGATGCGGCGCGGCACCTTGTCGGGGTTGACCCCGATGACATCGATGCCCTTGGCGCGCAGCACGCGGCACAGCGCCACCTGCGAGCCGATGCAGTCGCCGTCGGGCCGCTGGTGGCCGATGACGACCACGCGCTTGCCCTTCAGCTCCTTGAGCAGGTCGACGAACTGGCCGGCAAACTGCGGGTAGTGCATCACGACGACTTGGTCTCGCGGTCGATCTCCCCCAGCAGGGTCTCGACGCGCAGGGTGCGCGGGGCGTGGTTGTCGTGCACGAAGGCCAGCAGCGGCACGTGGCGGATGATGACGTTCTTCGCCAGCATCTCGCGGATCTCGTCGCGGTGCTTGACCAGCCATTTGCCGGCCTTGGCCGCATCGTCCTCCTGGCCGAGGACGGAATAATAGACCTTCGCCTCGCGCAGGTCGCCGGTGATCTCGACGCTGGTGATGGTGATGCCCACCGCCTCGGCGCCGTGCTTCTTGCGCAGGTGGGCGCTGACCTCCCGCTGCAGGAGCTCGTTGACGCGGAGAAGGCGGTTGCTGCTCATCGGAAATTTATGATTTACGATTTATGATTTACGATTGGGTCCGGGACAAGGCGGGCGGCAACTTTGCTGGCGGGTGCTTGGCAAAATCGTAAATCGTCAGTCGTAAATCGTAAATTAGAGCGAAGCTCTGACCTTCTGGATCTCGAAGCACTCGATCTTGTCGCCCGGCTGGTAGCCGTCGTAGCCGTCGAGCCGGATGCCGCACTCGAGGCCGGCACGCACCTCGTTGGCGTCGTCCTTGAAGCGACGCAGCGTGCCGATCTTGCCCTCGTAGACGGATTCCTTGCCGCGGCGGACGCGCGCGGTGATGCCGCGGTTGATCTTGCCCTCGGTGACGAGACAGCCCGCCACGAAGCCCTTGGCGACCGGGAAGACCTGGCGCACCTCGGCGCCGCCGAGCTTGTTTTCCTTGAGATCCGGGTCGAGCAGGTCGGCCATCAGCTCCTTCACGCGGTCGCCGAGCTCGTAGATGATCTCGAAGCTCTCGATCGTGACGCCGTGGTGCTTGGCCAGGGCCGTGACCCCGTTCTCCTGCTTGGTGTTGAAACCGATGATGACGGCCTTGCCCGTGCTGGCCATGAGGACGTCGTTCTTGCTGATGACACCCACGTCCGCCGCGACGATGTCGAGCGAGACCTTGGTGCTCTTGATGCCCTCGAGCACGTTCTTCACGGCCTCGAGCGAGCCGAAGACGTCGGACTTGAGGACGACGCGCAGGACCTTGGCCGTGGTGGCGGCGATGTTGGCGAACAGGGCGTCGATCGAAACATCCTTCGGGACCGCATCGTCGGAGACCGTGGTCTTCTTGAGCAGGTCCTCCGCCTCCTCGGCGAGACGCTCGGCCTCGCGGGCGTTCTTGACGGTGATGAACTTGGCGCCGGAATCGGGCGAACCCGACCAGCCGATGACACGCACCGGCATGGCCGGCGGAGCCTCCTTGATGGTGTTGCCCTGGTCGTCGAACATCGCGCGGACCTTGGCGTAGTGCGGGCCGCACACCAGGGCGTCACCCACGCGGAGGGTGCCGCGCTGCACGATGACGGTGGCGAGCGGGCCGCGGCCCACGTCGACCTGGGACTCGATGACCACGCCGCTGGCCTCGGCCTTCGGGTTGGCCTTCAGCTCCAGCACGTCGGTCTGGAGGAGGATCATGTCGAGCAGCTCGGAAATGCCCTGGTTCTTGATGGCGGCGACCGGCACGGTGACGGTCTCCCCGCCCCAGTCCTCGGGAGCGATCTGGCGCTCCTGCATCTGCTGCTTCACGCGGTCGAGGTTGGCACCCTTCACGTCCATCTTGTTGACGGCGACCATGAGGGCGACCTTGGCGTCCTTGGCGTGCTGCAGGGCCTCGTCGGTCTGCGGCATGAAGCCGTCGTCCGCCGCGACCACGAGGACCGCGACGTCGGTGACGGAGGCGCCGCGGGCGCGCATCTTGGTGAAGGCGGCGTGGCCCGGGGTGTCGAGGAAGGTGATCTTGCGGCCGTTGTGCTCGACCTGGTAGGCGCCGATGTGCTGCGTGATGCCGCCCGCCTCGCCGGCGGCGACGTTGGCCTTGCGAATGGCGTCGAGGAGCGAGGTCTTGCCGTGGTCAACGTGGCCGAGGATGACGACGACCGGGGGACGCGGGGCGAGGTTCTTGATGTCCTCCTCGCGCGCCTTCTCCTCCTTGTTGATCTTGGCCTTCTCCGGCGTGACCGCCGGGGCCGCGGCCTCGCCGCGGTGCTTGATGTCGAGCAGGAAGCCGTGCTTCTCGGCGACCTTGGTCGCGACGGTCTCGTCGATCGACTGGTTCATCGACGCGAAGATGCTCATCTCCATGAGCTCGGAGATCAGCTTGAACGGCTTGAGGCCGAGCGCCACGGCGAACTCGCGGACGATGATCGGCGGCTTGAGGTGGATGATTTTGACGCCGCCCTCCTCGGTGACGGTGATGTTGCTCGCGGAGGCGGCGGGCGCACCCGGGGCCGCGGGCGCGGGCTTGGCGAAAGTCGGCAGCGGCGGGGTCTGCGGCGGGCGGGCGGCGGCGGACGGCACCGGCGGCGGGGCGACGGGCGCCTTGTTCATCGGCGGCGACACGACCGGGGCGGGGCGCGGGCGGCGGGCGCGGCGTAAGCCGGGGCCGGACGCGGCGGCAGCGGCGCGGGTGAGACCGCCCGCGGGGCCATCGCGGGAGGAAGCGGCTGGGGACTTGAACGCGCTCGGCGCCGGCGGCGGCGGCTTGGGGGCGATCACGGCGGGGGCCGGCATGCTGGCGGCGCGCGCGGCGGCGGCGGCCTTGGCGGCCTCTTCCTTCTCGCGGGCGATGTCCGCGGCCGACTTCACAAAAACGCCGGCGGGCAGCTTCAGCGCGGGCGCCTCGGCGACGACCGGGGCTGCCACGGGCGCCGGGGCGGCGGGAGCCGCGGGCTTGCCGTATTTCTTCTCGATCTCGTCGTAGTAGATCTTGCTGACCGTGCTCGACACCGACTTGGTATCCGCCGCGACATAGCCCTGCTCCTTGAGCCAGGAAAGCATTTCCTTGGGCTCAACGTTGTATTGCTTGGCGATCTCGTGGATGCGGGCGCTCATTCAGTGGTGCGGGCGGATGTAATAAGTTGGATGTGGGCGACTCAGGAACCGGAAACCTTGGCGATGAGGCCGGCGGCCTCCTCCTCGGTGAAACCGAAGCCGGACGAGGTCGGACGCCTCGACGCCCTCGAAGGCGGCGGGCGAGTTGATGCCGTTGGCGACGAGGCGCTCGGCGACGGTCTTGTCGAAGCCGTAGGTATTGACGAACAGGCCGATGGCCTGCGCGCGCGGGTCGGCCGTGACGACCTTGAACTCCTCGATGTCGAGGCGCCAGCCCACGAGGCGGGAGGTCAGGCGGGCGTTCTGGCCCTTGCGGCCGATGGCGACGGCGAGGTCGTCGTTCACCACGCGGACGAGCATGCGCTTGTTCTTCTCGTCGAGGATGATCTCGCGCGGCACGGCCGGCTTGAGCGCCTCGATGAGCATTTCCTTCACGTCGGCGTGGTAGGGAATGATGTCGATCTTCTCGCCGCCGAGCTCGCGCACGATGCTCTTCACGCGGGCACCGCGGGCGCCGACGCAGGCGCCGACCGGGTCGACCTTCGGGTCGGTGCTGGTGACGGCGATCTTGGTGCGGTAACCCGGCTCGCGGGCGAAGGCCTCGATCTTGACGGTGCCGTCGGCGATCTCGGTGACCTCGAGCTCGAAGAGGCGGCGGACAAACTTGGGGCTGGCGCGGCTGAGGATGATCTCGGGGCCGCGGCTGCTGTTCTCGATCTCCAGCAGGATGCAGCGGATGCGCTCGCCCGGGGCGTAATCCTCGCCCGGGACCTGCTCCTTGCCCGGCATGACGGCCTCGGCCTTGCCGAGGTCGATGAAGAGGTCGTTGCGCTCGCGGCGGCGGACCGTGCCGCTGACGATGTCACCCACGGAATCCTTGAAGTCGTCGTAGATGCGTTCCTTCTCGAAGGCGCGCAGGCGCTGCATGATCGCCTGGCGGGCGGTCTGCGCGGCGATGCGGCCGAGGTAGGAAGGGTCGATCTCCTTTTCGATGACGTCGCCGTTGACGGCGCCGGCCTTGAAGACCTGGGCCTTCTCGACGTGGATCTCGAGCTTCGGGTCGGAAACGGAATCAACCACCTTGAGCATCGACCAGGCCTTCATCTGGCCGTTCTTCGGGTTGATCTCAATCTTGAGCTCCTGGCCGGAATTCACGCCTTTCAACGCCGCGGTCTTGATCGCGTTGACGATGGTGGAGATCATGTCGGCACGGGGAATGCCCTTCTCCTTCTCCATGTATTCGAGGACGGACAGAATTTCGCTGCTCATGGTGTGTGTGGATTAATGAGGAAAAAAAAGGCGGACCCGAGGGCCCACCTTTTAGAAAGTGAACTAGTTATAGGGGGTGGAAGGTATGAAAGCGATTTCACCCTTGTCAAGCCCCCGGCCAGATTTCTCTGCTTCAGCGACTTGCGCGAGCCTCATGCTCCAAAATCCATCCCAATAAACCCTGCCCCCAGCCATGGCAAAGCGGCCGGGTTCCCCGGCCGGCCACCCCTAGTTTTGGCAGGGCAGCCCGAACCTGATCGGGCACATCCCCCAGAAACCAGTGAAACCACACCATTCCGGGGTCTTTTCCGGCCTGAGCGGCCACCAATGGCAGGAAACCGTCGCATATCAGGTTGTCCAACCGTGTGCCGCCGACGGCATCGCCCGCGATGTCCCGGACGAAGGCCTCCCGTAACTTCACCAAGCCGAGGGTTTGCCGCGCCAGCTTGGTCGGCGTCGCCTCCAGTCCGCCCACCGGCAGGGTCTTCGCCAGCTGCAACAACCGCCCCGGCCAGTCCGGATGCGCGGCGACCCATGCCTGATACTGCCGCAAACGTGCGCGCGGGTGGTTCGCCGGCCGCACTCCCTGCGTCTGCCACAGCGCGCCGCTCTCGGCATAGACCTGCGCGAGATCAATGCCATCGATCCAAGCCCCCAGCGGACACTTTGTCGCCACCGTGAGCATCGCCGCGCGGTTGTGACGGTAACCGAGGATTTCCAAAGCCGTGCAATGAGCCGCCATCTCCCACCCCACCCGCTCGATCCGCAGCTTCGCAAACCGCACCTTCTGCCGCCAGCGCTCGGCCGCCTTCGCCCGCAGCAACCCGGGCAGTTCCGTCGGCGGCGTGGCCGCGAGCTCGGCGAACTTCTCCCACTCGTCCCGCGCCGTGATGACCTCCAGTGCGTCGTCCGAGGCGTATTCCTCCAAATCGCGATGCAGCAGCGGCAACAGCACGAGCGTCGGGATTTCCTGCCCGTCGCCCCGCCTCGCCGGCTTTTCTCCGGGTGACGGCGGAAACAGCACGACATGCAGCGCGACCTTGTCGTAGGCGCGGTCGGCCTCGTGCTGATGCGCCCGCCAGTCGGCCACGTGGAAATGAACCTCGATGTCGCCGGTGACGTTTTCTCCGTCGATGATCAATTGCGCGCCGCGAAAATCCGGTCCCGCGAGCAGGTTCCACGCACCGAAGGAGCGGATCGTGAGCGCACGTCCATCGACCAGCGTCAGGCGCGTCCGGTCAAAGTCGCCGCGCAGCCAGATCTTCTGCACCACGCGTTCCGTGAGCGTGAACGGGCCGTAGAGCCCCTGCATTTCCGCGACGAGATTTTCCGAAAAGGCCATGATTCCGGCAGACCGTCGCATGGCCCGGGGCGACGAGGTTGCGGGCGGAACGTTTGGTGAAATCGGTCCGCGCCGCGAGCCGAAATCCACGCGCCCCCTGCTTCAGGCCGACCGCCGCGGTCAGGGCTCCGGATCGGCCGAGGCGCCGTTCACCGGCGCCGCGCCCACCCGGCGGATGCGGATGGCCATGTAAGGCCGCCCCGGCAACGGGACCGCGCGGCCGTCCTTATCGATGAAATCGTAGTCGTCCTTGCGCTTCAACTCGAAGGGTTCCGCCACGGGCGTGACGGTCATGTTCCAGGTGTCGATGACCTCCACGTTGAACTTCATGCCGGCGGCCAGGCCGGTCTTGTGGAGGGCGAACGACCATTCCGGCGGCGCCTTCTCGCCAAGGTAGACGAGGTAGTATTCGCCCGCCTTGCCGCCGGTCCGGCGCTCCTGCCATTTGTCGATCGGCTCGAAGCCGCCGGCCGGGCCCGCCTCCATCACCTGCTTGAGAAACGTGAGCCGCGGCACGCTCTGTCCGCGGAACTCGCCGCCGCCCGCGAGCCAGAACTCGCGGCCGCCCTCGCTGCCGAGGATCTCGCTGTGCCCGACGTAGGTGCCGGCCACGAGGCCGTTCCAAAAGCGCAGCACCATCTCCTCGGCGCTGAGCCGGCCCCAGCGACGGGTGCTGTCGCCCTCGTATTTCACCTCATCATAGATGACCGGCTTGCGGTAGACATCGCGATACATCACCGCCCGTTCGGGATCGAGGGCCGCGGCGCCCTGCTGGATACTGGCGTGCGTGACCCAGGGCTGCGTGTGGTTGTAGAGCTTGAAGCCATTGTGGATGGACCGCAGGCGGCCGTAGGGATCGGCGGCCTGCACGACCTGAAAGATCCGGTCCCAGTCGGACTCCTGCTTCGCCTTGAGGAAGTCCCACTCGTTGCACAGCGACCACCAGACGTTCCGGTAGGCGGCGAGCCGCGCCACCAGGTAACGCACGTAGCGGTCGTCGCTGGCCGCGTCCATCGTGTTGAAACCCCACAGGCTGTCGTAGGGATGGAAGAGGATGAGATCGGCCTCGATGCCGAGATCGCGCAGCTGGCCGACGCGCAGCTCGAGATGGCGGAAGAAGGCCGGGTTGAAGCGCGCCGTGTCCCAGGTCCGCGGCGGCGTGCCGGCATACGGGAAATATTGCAGGTGCTTCTCCGCGTTGCCCTGCGGAAAGACGCACATGCGGATCTTGTTGAACGGCGAGCCGGCCAGAGTGCGCAGCGTCTGCTCCTCGGTCCGGTCGCCCCGGTGGCTCCACGAGTAGGCGGTCGTGCCGATCTGGAAATACGGCGTGCCGTCCGCATGGGCGAAGTGGAAGGTGTTATGCACGCGCACCGGGCCGTGGTTGTTGCCAGTGGCCGCGACGGCGGAAAAAACGCCCGCCCGGCCCTGCAACGCGGGCCGGTTGCTCGCGGTCTCGTAGCGCCACTCCCCTGGGGTCTCCGGCGAGAAACGCACCTTGTAGACGCCCTCGCCATCGTAGAAGCCGCCGGCCTTGACCGTGCGCGCACCCTGCGAAAAGGTCGCGGACAGCTCGACCTCGACGAACGGGTTGCCGTCCGCGGGACCGTTGAGGGTCAGCTCGAAGATGCCCCATTGCTCGACCACCCCGTCGGCCGCTGCCGCCCGCAGGAGGCCGGCTATCATGAAGCAAATGCAGGCGAAGAGGATGCGAACCGAGTGAGACATGGACGGCAAAATCAGCTCACGCAACCGGCGCGATGGTCTCGGCGACCGGGACGCGGTAAGCCTTGAGCGCCGGCACCACGCCGCCGAGCAGGCAAAGACCGGTGAAGACCGCCGGGCCCCAGGCAAAGACTGTGTTCCACTGCCACGGCTCCAGCACCACGCCGGCTTGCGCACGGATGATGGTGGCCACGGTCGCAGCCAGGATCCCGAACACCACAAACCCCAATGCGGATCCGAGCACGCCGATGACGACCGCCTCCCCCACCACGGCGCCGAACACGGTCCGGCGGCGCGCGCCGAGGGCGCGGAGAATGGCGATGTCTCGCGCCCGCGCGCTCATCGAGTTGTAGATGCTCACCAGCACCGAGCCCGCCGCCACCACGGCGACCAGCCAGGCCAGCAGGGTCAGCACCTTGTCGAACCAGCTGATCTTGTTGAAAAGTTCGGCCACGATGCTGCCGATGGGATACGCGAAGGTAAGTTTTCCGCCCGCGGCGTTGATCTGGTTGTTGAGCATCAGGCCCGCGGTCGGCGCCCGCAGCTGGACCAGCACCGCGCTGAGTTCGGTCGCGGCCAGCGGGTTGTGACCGCTCATCGTCTGCACGCCCTCGAGCGGGATCCAGATCACGCGATCGACCGGCGTGTTCGTCGGTTCCAGCACGCCCACGACGGTGTAGGTTTCCTCATGCTCGTGCCCGCCCTCCTGGCTGAGGCCGTGGTGCGGGTGAAAGTGGCTGCCGACTTTCCAGCCCAGGCGCTGCGCCGCGTAGCTGCCGACGACGGCCTCCTGGGTGCCGAGCTTGAAGTTCCGCCCGCCGGCCGCGAAGGCGTAGCGTTTGCCGGGCATATACTCGATGTCGTTAAACAGCGCCTCGACCGTGCCGGCGATGCGCCAGCCCTCGTGGCTGTCGCCGAGCGCCAGCGGGATGGCAGCCTTCACGGCGGGGTGGCGCCGGATCTGCTCGAAGTCGGCGGCCGCGATGTTGCCCGGCGAGGCCTCGAGGTGGAAGATGGCGTTGAGGACGAGCTGCAGCTTGGAGCCGCGCGCACCGAGCACGGCATCGAAGCCGGAGTTGGTCGCGGCGAAGACCGCCTGTGACTGGGTCTTCACCACCCACACGGTCATCAGGAGGCCGCTGGCCAGCGCGATGCTGCCCGCAGTGACGATCGTCGACAACGCGTGCTGGCGCAGACTGCGGTAGATGAGGTTCCAGAGCATCAGGCGGTGGCTCCCGTGACGGCCCGGTTGAAGTGCGTGAAATCCTGCATCTGCTCGAATTGCGCGAGCACGCGTTCGTCGTGGCTCACAAGCAGGAGCGCGGCGCCGGATTCGCGGCAGGTTTCGCGGATGAGCTGCAACGCCTCGCGGGCGTTGCGGCGGTCGAGGTTGCCGGTGGGTTCGTCGGCCAGCACAAGCTTCGGCTGGTTGGCAAGCGCGCGGGCGACGGCCACGCGCTGCTGCTGGCCGGTGGAGAGCTGGCGCGGATAATGGTCATGCTTGTCCGCGAGCCCCATCCGCTGCAGCAGGGCGGCGGCGCGGGCGCGGTCCGCGCCCGGACCGAACGCCATGCCGAGCAGGACGTTTTCCAGCACGGTGTGGCCCTGCAGGAGATTGAAGGTCTGGAAAATGTAGCCGATGGTCCCGGCCCGCAGCCGGTCGCGCCGGGCCTCGCCCAGCGAAGTGAGTTCCTGGCCGGCCAATTGGATGCTGCCGCTGTCCGCCGCGAGGATGCCCGCGATGAGGTTGAGGAAGGTGGTCTTGCCCGAGCCGCTCTCACCCCGCAGCGCCAGCTGCTCGCCCGCGCCGAGCGCGAAGGCCGGGACATTCACCACCTGATGCACCCCGCCCCCGGGCGCCGGGTAGCTTTTGACCAGATGGGTGATTTGGAGCAGCGACATGAAACGTGGTGGGCACACCAGACTAGAAGCGCAAATGGCCTGAATTCCAGCGCCATCTGTGCCGTTGACCTAAAGGGCTAACTTAGCAAGTTGGGTCGCCTGATCGGAAGGGTGGCAGAGTGGTCTATCGCGGCGGTCTTGAAAACCGCTGAACCGCAAGGTTCCGGGGGTTCGAATCCCTCCCCTTCCGCCAGTTTTGCATGAAACTGCGCAGCTATCCCTACACCCTCGAGCTCAAGCACGCGTTCAACATCGCGAACAACTCCCGCACCACCACGCCGGCCGTGCTGGTGGAGATCGAGCAGGATGGCGTCACGGGTTACGGCGAGGCCGCCATGCCGCCCTATCTCGGCGAGGATCAGGCCACGGCGGCGGACTTTCTCGCGAAAGTGGACCTCGGCCGTTTCCCGGACCCGTTCCAGCTGGAGGAAATCCTCCCCGCCATCGACGCCCTCGCCCCGGGCAACACCGCCGCCAAGGCCGCCGTGGATATCGCCCTGCATGACTGGATCGGCAAGAAACTCGGCGCCCCGTGGCACCGCATCTGGGGCCTCGACCCGGCGAAGACACCCGTCACCTCCTTCACCATCGGCATCGATACCGCCGAGATCGTGCGCCAGAAGACCCGCGAGGCCGCGCCCTACAAGATCATCAAGGTGAAGCTCGGCCGCGACACCGACCGCATGATGATCGAGACCATCCGCTCCGTCACCGACACGCCCATCACCGTCGACGCCAACCAGGGCTGGACCGACCGGAACGAGGCGCTGAAAAAGATCGAGTGGCTCGCGACGCAGAATGTGCAGTTCATCGAGCAACCGATGCCGAAGGCGCAGCTCGACGACACCGCCTGGCTCCGGGAGCGCAGCCCCCTGCCCCTCGTCGCCGATGAAAGCTGCCAGCGCCTCGCCGACGTGGCCCGGCTGCGCGGCGTGTTCGACGGCATCAACATCAAGCTCATGAAATGCACCGGCCTGCGCGAGGCCCACCGGATAATCATCCTCGCCCGCGCCCTCGGCCTGAAGGTCATGCTCGGCTGCATGACCGAGACCTCCGTCGCCATCTCCGCCGCCGCCCAGCTCTCCCCGCTCGTCGACTGGGCCGACCTCGACGGCGCCGTCCTCATCCGCAACGACCCCTTCGACGGCGCCACGATCGTGGACGGCAAGGTGACGCTCTCCCCTCTCCCCGGCATCGGTGCGGCCAAGCGCGCCCCCTGACATGGCCACCCTTTCCCTGCGCGAGAAAATCGGCCAGCTGCTGATGGTGGGTTTCCGCGGCGCCACGCCGCCGGAGTGCGACCTGATCGTCCGCGACATCCGCGAACACGGCATCGGCGGCGTCATCCTGTTCGACGTGGACATGACGACCACCATCGACTCGGGCAAGCCGGGCCGCCGCAACATCGAGTCGCCCGCGCAGGTCCGCACCCTGCTCGCGCACCTGCAGACGCAGTCTTCTCTCCCCCTGCTCACCGCCATCGACCAGGAAGGCGGCCGGGTCAACCGCCTGAAGCCCGCCTATGGGTTCCCGCCAAGCATCTCCCACGAGGAACTCGGCCGGCTGGACCAGCCGGCGGAGACCCACCGCCACGCCGCGGCCACGGCCCGGACACTCGCCGAGCTCGGTCTCAACCTTAACCTGGCGCCGGTCGTCGATCTCGACGCGAATCCCGACAACCCCATCATCAAGGGCAAGGGTCGCAGTTTCTCCGCCGATCCCGAGGCCGTCGCGCGCCATGCGGCGGAGTTTGTGCGGGCGCATCGGGAACATCGCGTGCTCGCCTGCGCCAAGCATTTTCCCGGCCACGGCAGCGCCGCCGGCGACACGCATCTCGGCCTGGTCGATGTCACCGCGACCTGGCACGAGCGGGAGTTGATCCCGTTCGCGCGACTGATCACCGCCGGCCTCTGCGATGCCGTCATGAGCGCGCATGTCTTCAACGCCCGGCTCGATCCGGATCACCCGGCCACCCTTTCGCCCGCGGTGCAGACCGGCTTGCTGCGCACGAAGCTTGGCTTTCAGGGCGTGATCGTGAGCGACGACATGGAGATGAAGGCCATCTCGAGCCGCTATGGGCTGGAGCAGTCCATCCCGCTCGCCCTCGAGGCGGGCATCGACCTCCTTTGCTTTGGCAACAACCTCAGCTACGATCCCGGCATCGCCGGCCGGGCCGCCGGCATCATTGAACGCGCGGTGGCCTCGGGCCGGGTGCCGGCCTCGCGCATCGATGAATCCTGTGATCGCGTGCTGGCCCTCAAGCGCAAGGCGGGCATCATCCCGTAGGACCCCTTAAACTTATGAGGCCAACCCGTCCCATTGTCTTCGCTTTCCTGGTCCTCGGCACCCTGCTGCTCGGCGGCTGCGTCCAGCCCCGCACCTTCGCCCCGCGCAAGGGCGACGAGATCATCGTCGCCGGCCAGCTCTTCCACACCGGCACCAAGGTCGTGACCTGGATGGACCCGGGTGGCTACGACGCCTACCGGACGGAGCGCCGGTTCGCCGCCTACGAGCAAAGCAGCTGGGCGAAAACCCAGGAGGCGAAGCCCGAGCTCAAGGATCCGTCCCGCTACGGCCTGCGCTTCCAGCGCCTGACCCCGGCGGAGATCGAGCGCGTGCGCGGCGGCGGCTGGGACCTGCCGATGCTGCAGCGCGTCGTCGACCAGTTCGTGGTGCATTACGACGTGTGCGGCATCGCCAAGCAGTGCTTCAACGTGCTGCACGACCACCGCGGCCTGAGCGTCCACTTCATGCTCGATCTCGACGGCACCATTTACCAGACGCTCGACCTCAAGGAGCGCGCCTTCCACGCCACGACGTCGAACCACCGCTCCATCGGCATCGAGATCGCCAACATGGGCGCCTACGGTCCGAGCGACACCAAGGTGCTCGACGAATGGTATCCGCGCGATGCCGCGGGAAAGCCCTTCGTCAAGGTGCCGGAAAAACTCGGCGACCCGCTGATCCGCACGAAGGACTTCACCGCCCGGCCCGCCCGGCCCGATCCCGTGCGGGGCGTGGTGCAGGGCCAGGAACTGGTGCAGTATGACCTCACCCCCGAGCAATACGCTGCCCTCATCAAGCTCACCGCCGCCCTCGCGACGGTCTTTCCGCAGATCAAGCCCGACTACCCGCGCGACGCAGCGGGCAACCTGATCACGGTCAAGCTGCCCGACGACCAGCTGGCCGCCTATCACGGTGTGCTCGGCCACTTCCACATCCAGACCAACAAGACCGACCCCGGCCCGGCCCTGCAGTGGGACAAGGTGATTGACGGAGCCCGCCGGCTGATGCGCCTGCCGCGAATCAAGCGGCCGGCTGCTTCCGCCCAAACGCCGGGTCAACCTTGAGGAACGCCGTCGCGACGAATGACGGGATCGTCGCCAAGCAGACCCAGGCGAAGAAATTCACGTAGCCCAGGTGGTCCTGGATCCAGCCCGCGGCCATGCCGGGCAGCATCATGCCGAGCGCCATGAACCCGGTGCAGATCGCATAGTGCGCCGTCTTGTTCTCCCCCTCCGCGACCATCATCATGTAAAGCATGTAGGCGGTGAACCCGAAGCCATAGGCGAACTGCTCCACCACGAGGGCGCCGCCGATAAGGTAAACACTCTCTGGCTGCGTCACCGCCAGATACACAAAGACCAGGTTGGGCGTGTGCATGATCATGATCATCGGCCAGAGCATCCGTTTCAAACCGTGGCGGGAAATGACGATGCCGCCCAAAATGCCGCCCACCGTGAGCGCGATCACCCCGGCCGTGCCGTAGACGATGCCCACCTGCTGGGTTGTCAGGCCCAGGCCGCCGACGTCGCGGCCATCGAGCAGGAAGGGCGTGACCAATTTGAGCGCCTGCGCCTCGGCCAGCCGGTAGAGCAGCAGGTAGGCGAGCGTCGGCCCGATGTGCGCCTTCGTGAAGAACCCCTTGAACACCGCGACAAAGCCCGCGAGCCCGCCCTCGCCGTGGCGCACCGTGTGGTCGGCCGCCGGCCGGGGCAGCGCGAAGAGGTGATACACCGCCACCGCGCCAAAAACCGCCGCCAGCAGCAGGAACACGATGGTCCACGCCCGCGTCACATCCCCCGTCTTTTCCTGCAGCGAACCCGCCAGGTAAACCAGCCCGCCCTGGCCCGCGATCATCGCGAGGCGGTAGAACGTGCTGCGCACACCGACAAACGCCGCCTGCTGGTGCTGCGGCATCGCGAGCAGGTAGAAACCGTCGGCGGCGATGTCGTGCGTGGCCGAGCTGAACGCCATGAGCCAGAACACCGCCAGCGTCAGCTGGAAGAATTTCCCCGCCGGCACCGTGAACGCCACGAGCGCGAACGCCACGCCGATCACCAGCTGCAGCGTGACGATCCAGAAGCGCTTGGTCCGGAACATGTCCACCAGCGGCGACCACAGCGGCTTGATGACCCACGGCAGGTAGAGCCAGCTGGTGTAGAGCGCGATCTCGGTGTTCGAGACCTTCAGGTTCTTATACATGATCACCGACAGCGTCATCGCGACGACGTAAGGGATCCCCTGGCTGAAATACAGGCTCGGGATCCATCGCCAGGGATGGGGCGAACTCGCGGGAGCGTTGGTTGGGGTTTCCATCACGTCAGGTAGACCAATTCACAAAACCCGTCATTCTGAGCGCAGCGAAGAATCCAGCGGGACTTGCGCCGTGTTCAGCATGCGGGAGTTCAACTGGATTCTTCACTGCGTTCAGAATGACAATCACTTCTATTTAGACACTCGCTTCGGCTTCACCAGCGTGAGTGCGACGCGGGGGCTTTCGTTGCCCAGGCGGTCAACGGCGCTCACCGCGACAGCCTCGGCGCCCGCCGGGTCAACCGCCAGGTCGGCTGCCAGCTGGATTGAAAACCGCCACTCGGCGCCACGGCGCCGCCAGATCGCGAAGCTTGCCGCTGCCTCGCCCGCCGCGGGCTGGATCAGCACCTTGCCGTCGCGCTGTTTCTTCAGCCCGGGCGCGGGCGGCGGGACGGCATCCAGCCACGGCGTGGCCGGCACAAGCGCGGGTGCGGCGTTGGGGCCGGCCTGCAGCCGAGTGCTGATGCCGCGGCGATCCTGCATCAGCGCGATCATGCTGTAATGGATGTGCCCGGTGGCGGCGGGCGCGGCACGCACCAAGTCGATCTGGGCGAGGATTTCCTCGACGGTCCAGGACTTGGGCGTGTCGTTGATCGAGCTGGTGAAGAAACCCGGCCAGAGGTGGCGTTGCGTCGTGTTCTGCCTCTGCCAGTAGTCGAGCAGCACGGCGAACTGCTGCCCCTTACGGTCGCGCGGCCAGTAGAGCTGCGGCGCCAGGTAATCGAGCCAGCCGTTCTCCAGCCAGCGTTCCACGTCGGCGTAGAGCTTGTCGTATTGGCTGAAACCCTCGATGCCGGGCGGCCGCCGGTCGGGCCGGCCCAGTCCGAACGGGCTCACGCCGAACAGCACGTGCGGCTTCACCCTGTGGATCGCGCGGTAGAGCCGCTCGACCAGCTGGTCCACGTTCTGGCGCCGCCAGCCGTCGCGGGAGAGCTTGCCGCCGCTGTCGCGGTAAAGCTGCCACGACGGTCCGTCCGGGAAATCCAGCATCGCCGCCGCCTCGCCGGCCGCAGGCTTCGGCGCGTTCGGCACCGGAATCGGATAGGGATAAAAATAATCATCGATATGGACGCCATCCACGTCGTAGCGCTGCACGACGTCGGCCACGACCTCGACCGTGCGCCGGCTGGCGAAGGCATCGCCCGGATCCATCCACCAGTAGTCACCATATTGCTTCACCGACGCGGGGTGAGTCTTCGCGATGTGGGTCTCCGCAAAACCGGATTTCGCCTGGAAGTGACGGGCCCGGTAGGGATTGAACCACGCGTGCAGCTGCAGGCCGCGGCGGTGGGCCTCATCGACCCAGAACTTGAGCGGATCATAGCCGGGGTCGCCGCCCTGCTTGCCACTCAGGTATCCGGACCACGGCTCCAGGGCCGACGGATAAAGCGCATCGGCCGCCGGCCGCACCTGCAGGATGATCGCGTTCAGGTTCAGCGCCTTGGCGCGGTCGAGGATGGCAATCACCTCGGCCTGTTGCTGCGCGGCGGGCAGGCCGGTGGCGCTCGGCCAGTCGATGTTGGCCACCGTGGCCACCCAAACCCCGCGGAACTCACGCGGCGCCGGCGGTGGATTTTCAACGACCTTGGGCACGGTGGTGCAACCGGCGAGTAAGGCGATGGCCAGGGCGGCAAAGGTGGAGCGTGTTGCCCTCAACACGCTTTGTCCCCCTGCCTTCCGAACCAGCGCATTGGGGGCAACGCGCTCCACCCGGGATGCTGCGCTCACTTCTTCCCCTCCCCGACCGCCTGGCGCACGCTGCCGCCGACGGCGGCGAGCGCGGCCTCGGCGGAAGCGACGTCCGTTTTTTTCAAAATCGCGACGATCGCCACCTTCACCCGGTGGCCGCAGGCCTCGAGCGTGCGGCGGGCCGTGGCCTCGTCCGCCTTGGTGGCGAGCACGGTCAGGGCGACGGCGCGCCGGTGAAGCTTCGCGTTGGTGGGCATCAGGTCCACCATCAGGTTGCCGTGCACCTTGTGCAGGCGGACCATGATCGCACTGGAAAGCGTGTTGAGGACGATCTTCTGCGCCGTGCCGGCCTTCAGGCGCGTGCTGCCGGAGATCACCTCGCTGCCGGTGTCGAGCGTCAGGCCGATCTCCGCCTGCGCCGCGACCGGCGCACCGGGATTGTTGGCGATGCCGATGGTCAGCGCGCCGGCGGCCCGGGCCGCGGCGATGACCCCGAGCGCGTAGGGCGTTGAGCCTGATGCCGCGAGCGCGATGCAGACATCGTTGCCCGTCGGGTTCAGCGCGCGCAGGTCCGCTTCGCCCTGCTTCAGGTCGTCCTCCGCGCCCTCGACGGCCTCATACATGGCGCCCTTCCCGCCCGCGATCAGCGCGAGCGCACGGTCTTTCGGCCAGCTGAAGGTGGGAAACAGCTCGACGCTGTCGAGCACCCCGAGGCGCCCGGACGTGCCGGCGCCCGCGTAGATGAGCCGGCCGCCCGCGGCGATGCGCGGCGCCGCGGCATCGACCGCGCGGGCAATCTGCTCGGCCGCGGCATGAACGACGCCGGCGGCATGCACCTGGTCCTCGGTGAAGGCCCGGATCAGGTCGGGGGTGGCATACTGATCGAGATCCGGATGGCGACTGCTGGGGGTTTCGGTCTTTAGCATCGGCGCAGAAGAATCCTGCGTTGCGGCCCACGGTTCAACTGTTCATTTACGAAACATCCCTAGCCGCCCGACCCATGCCTGAACTGTTCATCGGCACCCTCTCCGGCACCAGCGTCGACGGCATCGACGCCGCCTTGGTGCGCTTTTCGCCCGCCCCCGCGCTGCTGGCCTCGCACTCCCTGAAATTTCCCGAGGATTTGCGGCAGGACCTGCTGGCGCTGGGCGTGCCGGGCGCCAGCGAGATCGACCGCCTCGGCCAGGCCGATGTCCGCCTCGGCCGGCTCTTCGCCCAGGCGGTCAACGAACTGCTCCGACAGTCCGGGGTCGCGTCCGGTGAGATCGCCGCCATTGGCAGCCACGGGCAGACCATCCGCCACCGGCCGGCCTTGGCCCAGCCCTTCACCCTGCAGATCGGCGACCCCAACATCATCGCCGCGGACACCGGCATTCCCGTGGTGGCGGACTTCCGGCGCAAGGACCTGGCCCTCGGCGGCCAGGGCGCGCCGCTCGTGCCGGCGTTTCATGACGCCGTCTTCCGGCAGCCCGGCACCGACCGCGTGATCGTGAACATCGGCGGCATCGCCAATGTGACCGTGCTCCCGGGCCATGCCGCCCGGCCGGTCCTTGGTTTCGACACCGGCCCCGGCAACACGCTCCTCGATGGCTGGTGCCGCCGCTGCCTCAACGAGCCCATGGACCGCAATGGCGCCTTCGCCGCGAGCGGCCAGCCACACGCCGGCTTGCTGGCCGGTCTGCTGGCTGATCCCTATTTTCAACAGGCACCACCCAAGAGCACCGGACCCGAGTATTTCTCCGCCGACTGGCTGCAGCGCCACCTCGCCGCGGCCGGCGCTGTCGTCCCTGCCGATGTGCAGGCCACGTTGCTGGCGCTCACGGCGCAGAGCATTGCGAACGCGATCCGGGAGTTGCCGGGACTCGAACGGCCGGCGGTCTATGTTTGCGGCGGAGGCGCCCACAACGGCGCGCTGATGCGGGCCCTGCAGGACAACCTGCCCGGCTCGACCGTCGCTCCCACCGACGCCTTGGGCCTGCCCGTGGACTGGATCGAGGCCATGGCCTTTGCCTGGCTCGCGCGGCAACGCCTGCACGAGAAGCCCGGCAACAGCCCGTATGTCACCGGCGCATCCCGGCCGGCCGTGCTGGGCGGCTTGTGGCTACCGGGCTAATCGCCGCACGGGAACTGCTGTTCCCCCCTCCACTCAGGATCTGGCCGGCAGCTTGATCTCTCCGGCGGCCAACCGGTGCAGGAACAGGGCGACGTTCTGCGCGCGCGGCACGATCGTCGCCACCCGGCAATATTCGCGGTCGCTGTGCAGGTAATCGCCTTCCGGCCCGATGCCATCAAAGCAAGGCAGGCCAGCCGCCCCCAGAAAATTGCCATCCGAGGCCCCGCCACCGTGGACCCAGGTGAACGGCTTGAGGCCGACATCCTGCGCCGCGCGCTGGAACTCCGGGAACAGCGCGGCCTCGGTCGGATGATTCTCCTTCGGCGGCCGGTTGAGCCCGCCGGTCAGCTCGAGCTTCACCTCGTGCGCGGCGCCGGTTTCCCGAGCCAGGGCCTCCAAACGGGCAAAGAGCGGCTCGCGGTCGGCCAAGCGCGTGACGCGGAGGTCGATCTCGGCGGAGGCAAGGTCCGGCACGACATTGGTCGCGGCGGTGCCGCCGCGAATATTGCCGACATTCACCAGCACGCCCGGCTGCTCGGCGGGGATCTTCGAGATGGCCAGGAGATACGCGGCGAGGCCGAGGATGGCGTTGCGGCCGTCGTTCGGGATCTTCGCGGCATGGGCGGCCCGGCCGCGGCAGGTCGCCGTGATGCCGCCCGTGCCCTTGCGCGAATGGATGATGTCGCCGCTCGGCCGGGCGGGCTCGAAGACAAAGCCGAACTGGTGGCGCCGCGCGGCGTCCTCGAACATCGCCCGCGTGCCGTGCGAGCCGGTCTCCTCGTCCGGCGTGAGCAGCACCTCCCAGCCCAGGCTGGCGGCCTGCGGCGTCTGCTCAAAGGCCTCGAGCGCGGCCAGCATCACGATCAGGCCGCCCTTCATGTCGGTCACCCCGGGGCCGTTGAGCGTCCCGGCATCGAGCCAGCGGCAGGCCTGGAAGGCGTCGTCCGCAGCGTAGACCGTGTCGTAGTGCCCGCAGAGAAAAACCTGCTTCGCCGCCTGCGGCCTCATCCGAAAACGCAGCGCCTTCGCGCCCCGCGGGTTGAAGCCCGGGGCGTCGGCCGCGAGCTCCTCGAAGGTGGCGGCGGGAAAGGCCGCCGCGAAAGCCGCGCGCAGCACCCCGGCCATGCGGGCCAGGCCGGCGGCGTGGCCGGAACCGGAATTGATGTTGGCCCAGCGCTCGAGCAACGCGCCGAGTTCGGCGGCGCGGGCGGGCATGGCGGCAATGACGGGAGGGACGGACATGGGGAAATGCTCAGAGCCCGGCGGGCTTGCCATCGGGCAGCGTCACGCGCGGGGCTTCGGCCCCGTCCAGATCCCGGAGCCGGGCCAGCGGGTCGTCCTCCAGGCGGAGAAACTTGAAGCCCAGGAGGCGCGCCTTGCCGGCCTGGTCGCGCTCGGCGTTGTGGGCGGTCTCGCGGGCGATGAACTGCGCCATGGTCTCCTCGCGCACGGCGGGCTCGGCGGAGTGAATGATGTGCAGCGTGCCGTCAGGCCCGTGGGCGACGAGGCCGACGTGCCCCACCCACGCGCTGCCGCCGAAGGTGTCGTTGACGGCTACGCCCGGTTTCACGACGCCGCGGACCACATTGATGAAGTCGCCGTCGCGCAGGTGCGGCGCGGCCCGGTCGATCTCGGCGTAAGGCAGGTAGGCGTCGCGGTGCTCCTCGACCGGGAAGTTGCTCGCCAGCTTGTAGCGGCCCAGGAGGAATTTGCTCCGGTCGATGCGCTGGTTGAACTTCACGGCCGTGCCGGCCGCGATCTCGCCGGTGATCTCGCGGACGAGCCAGCGGTTCGACGGATTCCAGTCGGCCTCGGTGTAGTGGTTGCGGGTGGCCACGCCAATGCGGCCGTCGCGGTAGCGGATCCGCTGGAGCATGCGCATGAAGCTGCTCCAGTCGCGGCTCAACGCCATGGCGTAGACGTGCTCGGCGAATACCAGGCAGTCGCTCTTGCCGAGGCAATACAGCGGCTGCGGGTCGTGCGTTTCGAACGGCATCTCGCCGAGCAGGTAGAGCTCGTAGGGCTGCCCGAGGTTCTTGCGCGCGAGGTGCAGGATGCGTTTCCGCAGGTCCGGTTCCCTTGCCTGCAGCGGCCCGAGGTAGGCGCCGACCTCGGCCTCGGTGAACTGGTAGAGCGGCTTGTCGGCCGCGGGCACCGCGACCCCGGCCGCGTCCGCGCCCGAGGCGGCGGTCGCGCCCAGAATCAGGGCGGTGCAGCAGAGAAACTGACGGTAACGGCGTTTCATGAGGGGAGATGAAAAGGGGCGACCCGGTTGGATCGCCCCCGATGAATCAAGTTAAGCCCGGCGGATTACTTGAACTTGTATTCCACGGACAGCGTGAAGGCGCGGCCGCGGGGATCGGCGACGCGCGGCTCCCAGCTGCTGCCGGCACCCGTGTTGGTGTCGTGGGCGATGCTGAACGGGGGATCCTCGTTCAGGATGTTCTTGATGCCGGCGATGACCGTGAGGTCCTTGTTATAGCGGTAGGTCAGGCTGGCGTTGTAGGTGATGTATTCACCGACCTTCGGGTTGTAGTCCGGGGCGAAGGGCAGGAACGCGCCGTTGAGGATGCCGGGCGGGATGTAGTCCATGTAGCCGGCGCGGTAGAGCTGGCTCACGCGGCCGGTCCACTTGCCCTTCTTGTAGGACATGGACGCGGTGTATTTCCACTTCAGGCCGATGTCGCTCGCGCGGGTGAAGCGGCCGACCTCGCTGGCGCCGAAGGGGGCGCTGGCGATGAGGCGGGACTTCTTCTCCAGCAGCTGGCTCACGTTGACGTCGCCGATGAGCTTGCCGCCCCAGACGTCGAATTCGCCGCGCACGGTGTATTCCACGCCCTTGGTCTGGGTCTCGCCCGCGTTGAGCGGGCGGATGTCGATCTTGGTGATCGGGGTGGTGCCGCCGGCCGCACGGATGATGCGATCGGGAAAAAGCGCCGAGTTCTGCAGGATCACCGAGGTGCCCAGCACCTGGATGGTGCCGGTGCGCTCGATCGACCACCAGTCGACACCGATGGTGATGTTCTTGACGGGTGAAATGACTATGCCGACCGACTTCATGTCCGCTTCCTCGGGCAGCAGGTCAGACTTGCCGCCATTGATGGTGTTCAGGCTGTTCGCCGGGATCGGAATGCCGGTGGCGGGATCGATGAGATCCACGCCGGCGTAGATCGACTCGAAGGAGGGGTCGAACTGCTGCTTAAAGGTCGGCACGCGGAAACCGGTGCTGTAGGAACCGCGGATGAGGACCTGCTCGATGGGCGTGAAGCGCAGCGTGACCTTCGGGTTGGTGGTGGCGCCGAAGCCGGTGTAGTCGTCGCGGCGGCCGGCCAGGTTGAGATCAAGGTTTTTCAGGACGGGGATCTGGAGCTCGGCGTAGACGGCCTTGACGGTGCGATCGAGGGTGCCGGCGGTGGCCAGACCGTTGTCAAAAGGCGCCAGCAGGATCAGGGAGTCAGCGGTGCTGACGTTGGGACGAGGGTCGCCGGCGAACCGGTATTCCTCCTTGCGCCAGTCGAGGCCGAAAGCGGCCTGCACGGTGCCGCCCGGCAGGGTGAAGAGCGGGCCGGAGGTCGTGAAGTCGGCCTGCGTGGTGGTGAAAGTGCCGCCGTATAGCTCCGTGCCCGTCGCGGAGGCCGCCTTCAAGCCGTCCATCGCCGCCTGGGTCTGCGTGATGGAGAACGGGCTGAGGGTGCCGGAATTGATCAGGTTGGCGAAGGGCAGCGTGAAATAATAACCGTTCAGCAGCCGGGACTTCGACTTGCTCTCGGACTGCATCACGCCGGTGCGATATTCCCACTCGGAGAAGAACGCGCCCGGCAGGGGCAGCGGGCCCTCCATGCCGACGAGGAAGCGGCGGGTGTCGCTGATCGTGTTGATCTCGCGGTTGCCGCCGGGGACGGAGCGCCAGCGGAAGGCCAGCGGCTGGCCGCGGTTGACCTCGAGGGCCGGGAAGTAAGCGACGAGCGCGTTGAAGACGCGGTTGTAGTCGGCCCCGGTGCTGGGATAGGCCATGCCTGAAACCGGATTCGGCACCGAGGTGCCGTTGATGGTAGTGGTGTTGGTCTGGGCGCCGCTCGCCGCCAGGCCGGCGCTGCTCCATTGGACGGGCGCAAAGCTCTTGGTGGAGTCGGAACGGCCGATGACCGCCTCAATGGTGAGCAGGTGCGCGCCCAGCTTGTAGGAACCGCGGCCCACAAAGTTGGTGTTCTTCACGGGCTGCTGGATGACGGCGGCGCGGCCGGTGTCCCAGGCGGCGGCGTATTTGGCGGCCGGGATGCCCCAGAGGATTTCCTCGTAGGGGCCCATCCCCTCGAAGCCGGCGTAGCCGGCGCTGTTGGTGGGGAGATCCAGGATGTTGATGCCGCCATTCAGGTTGGTGATCAACGGATTCGCGGGGTCGACCGGGCCGACGCTGCCGGATCCGAGCGCGGTGGCCTTGTTGGCCAACGGGAACAGCGTGGCGATCGGGGTGCCGCGGGTGTCGGGCGAGATGCCGCGCTTGGGCTGGAAGGTGTTGACGAAGTCACGATCGGCGCCGTCCAGGCGCTTGTGGTCGGAATAGGCCAGCGAGGTCATGACGTTCCACCCGTCCTTGTTCAGGTCGCCCCAGCCGCCGACCAGCGAGTAGCGGAAGATATTGCCGCCGCCATCCTGCGTGACGTCAGACGAGGCATTGGCCACGAGGCCCTGGAAATCATTCTTTGTGATGAAGTTGATGACGCCGCCGACGGCGTCGGTGCCGTAGACGGCGGAGGCGCCGTCCTTCAGCACCTCGACGCGCTCGATGGCGGCGAAGGGGATGGAGTTGAGGTCGACCACGCCGCCGTTGAGGCCATGCGAGGCGACGCGGCGGCCGTTGAGGAGGATCAACGTGGAACCGGCTCCCTGGCCGCGGAGATTGGCGGAGCTGGCACCGTTGTTGCCGCGCTGGGCGCCGGCGACGATGTCGGAGTTCGACGCGAGATTGTCGAGACCGTTGCCGTTGATGTTCAGGTTCATGATCAGCTGCTCGGCGCTCGCGATGCCCTCCTGCTCCAGTTCAAGCTTGGTGAACACGGAGAGCGGCAGCGCGCCCTCGTCGGCGATGCGCTTGATCATCGAGCCGGTGACGACGAACTTCTCAAGCTTGACGGGCTGGTCGGACGGGGTGGCTGTCGGAGCGGTGGCGGTCTGGGCCCCCGCGTTAAGGCTGAGGCTCGCGGCTGCGATAACCCCAAACCAGGTGGATCGGTTCCACAGATAGCGTGCGTTCATAGGCATTCGAGTTCCTGATCTTGGTGTATGTGTGTGGGCTGGCGCGGGGAGCTTGCGCCCCCTCACCAGTTAATCTGCTTTTCTCTATAAGCCGCGCTGGGCGGCCTCCAAGCAGAATCCTGATCCGGGCCGGCCCGCCCCGGGACATTCCCCGGCGCCGGAGGCGACTATTGGCACTTTCGTCAAATAGTTCGTCACTTCTGACAATGCCCCGGTGGGCTCAGCGCGCGCCCGGCGCGGCCTTGCCGTTGTGCCGGAAGGCCAGCGGCGGGATGCCGTAGGCCTGCCGGAAGGCGCGGCTGAAACTGTAGATGGAGGTGAAGCCGCACTGCTCCGCGACCTCCGAGACGCGCTGCGGGCCGAGCCGCAGCAGGCCGCAGGCCTGTTCGAGGCGCAGCCGCCGGAGGTGCCGGCCGATGCTCACGCCGCACGACGCCCGGAAGCGCGCGCGCAGGTGGCTCGGGCTGATGCCGAGCGCGCGCGCGACCTCCTTGAGGTTGGGGTGCTCGCCGCTGCGCTGGGCCAGTTGGTTGACCCGCGTCAGCAGCCCGGGCACGGGCGACTTGCCCTCGACCCGGACCGGACCCGCCGGCCGGAGGCGGCGCAACCGGGCCAACAGCAGGGCCAACAGCAGCACCGACAGGTCGGCCGTCCGCTCGGTCTCATATGCCTCCACCAGCTCCGCCGCGAGAGCCTGCAGCGCCGGCGTCAGCTCGAACGGCTGGTGCCGCAGCGCGGCCAGCGGCGCGCCGTCCGCGAGCTCAAAGGTCACGAAGAGCCAGGCCAGGTTCTCCTGCTGCGCGTCGGTGTAGTGGTGGAACTGGAAGGGAAACACCAGCAGGCCGTGCCCGGGCCGCAGGCGGATGTTCTGGTCGTCGACGCACACCGTGACCGCCGTGCGCAGGGCGCACATCAGCACGAAGCGGTGGTGTAGCGCCCGGCCGCGGCGCGGCCGGTTGAGGTCGGCAGCGGAGGTCCGCTGGAAGCACACGATGTTGTCCGGCAGCATCAGGCTGCTGGCCGGCCGGCCGATCAGCTGGTGCATGGGCTGCGGCAGCCGGTCGACGAGCTGGGCGAGTTTGGGGGCGGAACGTTTTGGCATTTTCGTCAAAAACATCGTCATTTCTGCTACTTGTCAGCCGAAGCGCCAGCCTTATTCTATACGCCTCGACCCCTTCCCTTCCGCCATGTCCATCACCATCCTAGAGCGTTGTCACCAAGAGCAGGTCGCGCTGGCCGTGTATGACCACAGCCAGGAGGCCGCCCGGGCCGTGGCCGGCGAGATCGCCGCGCTCATCCGCTCGCGGCAGGCCGAGAGGAAGGGCGTCGTGCTGGGCCTGGCCACCGGCTCCACGCCGATCAGCCTCTACGCCGAGCTGGTGCGCCTGCACCGCGAGGAGAAGCTCAGCTTCGCCAACGTCACCACGTTCAACCTCGACGAATATTACCCGCTGCCGCCGGAGCACGCGCAGAGCTACCGGCGCTTCATGCGGACCCACCTGTTCGACCACGTGGACATCGACCCGGCCCGCACCCACCTGCCCTCGGGCACCGTGCCCAAGGCCGAAGTCGACGCGCACTGCGCCGCCTACGAGGCGATGATCGCGGCCGCCGGCGGCATCGACTTCCAGATCCTCGGCATCGGCCGCACCGGCCACATCGGCTTCAACGAGCCGGGCAGCGCGCGCCACTCGCTCACGCGGCTGGTCACGCTCGACCCGCTCACGCGGCGTGACGCCGCGGGCGACTTCGGCGGCGACGCCGGCACGCCCCGGCACGCGCTGACCATGGGCGTCCGCTCGATCATGAACGCCCGCCGCGTCGTCCTGATGGCCTGGGGCCAGCACAAGGCCGACATCGTCCGCGCGGCCGTCGAGGGCGAGGTCAACAACCACGTCACCGCGTCGTTCCTTCAGGAGCACCCCGCCGCCCTCTTCGTGCTCGATGCCGCCGCCGCCGGCTCGCTCACCCGTTACCGCACGCCGTGGCTCGTCGGCCCGCTCTCCGAGCAGGGCCTAGCGTGGGACGAGCGCATGACGCGCCGCGCCATCCTCTGGCTCTCCCAACTCCGCCAGAAGCCCATCCTCAAGCTCACGGATGACGACTACAACGAGACCGGCCTGCAGGATCTGCTCCGTGCCCACGGCTCGGCCTACGACGCAAACCTGATCGGGTTCTACCAGGTGCAGCATACCATCACCGGCTGGCCGGGTGGACGCGACCCGAGGAAGACCAAGCCCGGCGACGCCCCGGTGCGGCCGCTCCGCGCGCCCTCGGCGACGACCTTCCCCAAGCGCGTGCTCGTGCTTTCCCCGCACCCCGACGACGACGTCATCTCGATGGGCGGCACGCTGTGCCGCCTGGTCGACCAGGGCCACGAGGTGCATATCGCCTACGAGGTCTCGGGCGCCGGCGCCGTCTCAGACGAGTCGCTGTGGCACCTGCTGGCCTTTGTGCGCGACAGCGGGCTGGTTGACTCCGGCAAGCGCGCGCCGCTTGACCAAGTCTGCGCCGGCCTCGGCAGCGGCGCGACCCTGCCCGCCACGCCGGAGCTGTTGTCCTGGAAGGGCCTCATCCGCCGCCACGAGGCCATCGCCGCCGCCCGCGTCTGCGGCGTGCCGGAAGCGCGCCTGCATTTCCTCGACCTGCCACTCTACAACGCCGCCCCCCGCGCCCGCTCCTACGGCAAGGACGACGTCGCCCGCATGAGCACCCTGCTCGAGCAGTTCAAGCCGCACCTCATCTACGCTGCCGGCGACCTCGACGACCCGCACGGCACCCACCGCCTCTGTTTGCAGGTGCTGCGCGACGCCCTCGCTGCGGCCGCGGCCGCCAAGGCCTCCTGGCTGGCCGACACCGAACTCTGGCTCTACCGCGGAGCCTGGGCCGAGTGGCCGCTGGACGAGATCGACCTCGCCGTGCCGCTCAGCCCGCAGGAGGTGCTGCGCCGCCGCCGCGCCATCTTCCGCCACGAGACGCAGAAGGACCAGGCACTCTTCCTCGGCGAGGACCGCCGCGAATTCTGGCAGCGCACGGAGGACCGCAGCCGCCGTCTGGCCCAGGCCTACAACGCCCTCGGCCTCGCCGAATACGAGGCCATCGAGGCCTTCAAGGGCTACTCGCCGGCCGAGTTCCTGAAGTCAGCGGCGTTCTGAGGCAGGTTTAACGGTCAGATCTTCAGGAACCACTTCCTCCGCCACAGCGCCCAGGCGATGGCGAAGAACCCGAGCACGAAGGCCAGCGCGAACAGCAACGACGCGTTGACCGGGCTGGCCAGCGGCACGAAGCAGCCTTGGTAGATCCAGGTCTTCAGCGTCACGGCCTTGCCGTCTGCGCCGGTCCACTTGACGAGGAAGAGCAGTTTGCCCACCAGCCCGGCCAGCACGAACATCGCGAGCGCATTGGAGCCGTAGATGACGAGCGGCGTCGCCCAGCGCCGCCAGCCGCGCACGTCGATCAGCCAGTGGAATCCGCCGAGCAGCACCATGGCCCAGCCGGCCATGAACACCGCATAGGAACTCGTCCACAGGTTCTTGTTGATTGGGAACACCAGGCCCCAGGCGGCACCGGCCGCGAGCAGCAGCGCGCCGTCGCGCACCAGCCGCATTGAAAGCACCGGGCCGCTGCCTGTCCGCACGAGGTGTCCTGCCATCGCGCCCAGCAGCGTCGTGGCGATGGCCGGGATCGTGGACAATATCCCCTCGGGATCGAAGCCCGGCGCGGGCGCGCCGCTCCACGTGTGGCCCGCGAGCAGGTGCGAATCGATCCACCACGCTAGGTTGCCCGTGGGCTCGAGGACCCCGGCGCCGTAACCCGGCACCGGCACGAGCGCGAGCAGCGCCCAATAGCCGAGGAGCAGGCCTGTGGCCCAGCCGAGCTGACCTTTCCAGGTCGTGCGGAGGAAGATCGCGCCCGCCGCGAGGTAGCAGAGCCCGATGCGTTGCAGCACACCGGGGATACGGAGCTTCTCGAGCGAGAAATTGTGCGCCGGCAGCAGGCCGAAAGGAAAGGCCGCGAGGAACAGCCCGAGCCCGAAGATGATGGCTGAGCGAACCAGCACGTGCCGGAAGAGAGCCCCGCGGTCCGCCCCCTGCTCCACCCGTCGCGCGAACGAAAGCGCCATGGCGACTCCGACAATCCACAGGAAAAACGGGAAGATCATGTCCGTCGGCGTCCACCCGTTCCACGGCGCGTGGGCCAGCGGCGGGTAAAGGTCGCTCCACGAGCCCGGGTTGTTCACCAGCAGCATGCCGGCGATCGTCGCGCCGCGAAAGGCGTCGAGGGAGAGGAGACGCGGCGCGGTCATGCGACAGTCCGCCCTTATTTCCCGCCGGGATACCCCGCGATCAGCACCGCGAGTTCGTCGAGCGGGTCGCCGGACTTGGCGTTGGCCGGCACGGGATAGCGGTTCAGCATCAGGCTGAACACGAGCTTTTCGCCGGCGGTCGTGGTCGCGTAGCCCGAGAGCGAGCTCGCGTAGCGCAGGGTGCCGGTCTTCGCGAGGACCTTGCCCTCGGCCGCCGTGCCCTTCATGCGCCGGCGCAGCGAGCCGTCCACGCCGGCGACGGGCAGCGAGGCCACAAACGCATCTCGCTCCTTGTGCGTGGCCATGAACTGCAGCAGGCGCGCGGTGTTGGCGGCCGTGGTGAGGTTGTTGCGCGACAGGCCCGAGCCTTCCTCGAAGATCGTGCCGCCGGGTGCAATGCCCGCCGACCGGAGAAACCTGCCCAGCGCCGCCACCGCCAGCTCCTCGGATTGCCGCCAGGCCGGCGTGTCCGCCTGACGATCCAGCTCGCCGAGATGGCCGAAGACCAGGTCGGTCTTCAGGTTCTGCGACGGCTTGTTGATGGTCGCGACGATGTCGCGCAGCGGCGCGGACTTGATCTCGCCGAGCTTTGCCACGCCGGTCCGCGGCGCCTCGGGCCAGCGGACGCCGACCGCCTTGCCCTCGACCGTGATGCCGGCGCGCTTGAGCGCCTCCTGCAACGTCCGGGCGAACCACTCGGCCGGCCGCTCCATGGTGGCCTCGCTCTCCTCCATCTTGCCGTCCACGGGCAGCTCGCCCTGCAGCAGCACGCGGTTCTCGCCGGGGAGGCGCAGCACCTGGAGGCGGCGCGGGCCGCCGGCGGCGGTCGTGACGGTGCGGTTGTCGATCACCAGACCGCTCAAGGGCTGCTGGAACTCCGCCACGCAGGGCTGGGCGACGACCTTCGCCGGGGTGATGTGCAGGTCGACGTAGTTTTCCTCGAGCGAGATCGCCGAGATCTCCGCGCCGTAATAGTCCTGCAGGTCGCCCACCGCCCAACCGGCACCCTGCGGCGGCTGGCGCAGCCAGGTGGCGTCGGCCACGAGGTCGCCGGTGATGCGCTTCACGCCGGCCTGCTTCAGGACCGCGATGAACGGCTCGAAGGCCGTCCAGAAATCCTTCTTTTCCGAACGCGGGTTCCAGCCCGGGTCGCCGCGGCCGCTGATGATCAGGTCGCCCTTGATCGTGCCGGCCGCGTCCGCCGGCGCCGTCGCGAGGATCGGGGTCACGATGCGGTAATCGCCGCCGAGCCGGTCGAGCGCCAGCGCCGTCGCGTAGAGCTTGGCGTTCGAGGCCGGACTGAGGCGCAGGTCGGGCTGGTGCTCAAACAAGGTGCGACCGGTGTCCAGAGAGACAACCTTCGCGCCCCACATCGCCCCGGCGAAACGCGGCTGGTTGATCACCGCCTCCAGCTGCGCCGCCAGCGCCACCTGGGCGCCGGCAAAGCGGCAGGCCGCACCCGGTTTCTCCGCCGTGCGCTCGCCGTTGGCGATGACCGGCACGCCGTTGACGAGCACCCAGGGCAGACCGACGGCATAATGATGCGGGTCCCGGAAGGTCGCGGGATCGCCGATTTTCTCCGGGTCAAAGATTGTGATGTCGGCCCAGTAACCCTCGCGCAGCTCGCCGCGCCGGTCGAACCGGAAGGTCCGGGCTGGCAGGCTGGTCATCTTGCGGACGGCATCCTCGAGCGTCAGCACCTTCAGCTCGCGCACATAGCGGCCCAGCACGCGGGCGTTGTTACCGTAGCCGCGCGGGTGCGGGACGTCCTTGCCGAAATCGCGCAGGCCGCTGTCGGACGCGACCATGGTGTTCGGGTGGCGCATAAACTTCTTCAAGTCCTCCTCGTTCATGCCGTGGAACACGCCGGAGGCGCTGCCGTTCTTCTCCAGGTCGAGGATCACCTCGATCTGGGCGTCGAGCGAATCGGAACCCTTCAGTTTCTGCGCGGCCTCGAGGATGTTCAGGCCGTTGATCGAGGTGTCGTGGCGGAACGAGGCGACCACCGCGTAGGCATAGTCCTGCCGGCCCCGGGTGCGGATATTCTGCTTCATGCGGGCGACCAGGTCCGCCTTTTTCACCGGGTCGGCCAGCAGCGCGAGGAAGTGCTCGCGGCCGCCGTCGAAGGCATCATCCGGGATCAGCTGGCGCATCGTGGTGCTGGAGGCGGTGTAGGCATACTGGTCCTGCGTGATGTCGAGGCCGCCGGCCCGCGCCGCCTCGATGTAGGCGAGGATATCGTCGGCCCGGCCCCACGCGCTTTCACCCGATAGCTTGATGTGCGAGACCTCGGCGCGCAGCCGGGCCTCGCGCGCGACCCGGAAAAGCTCGTCCAGCGCGTCCTTGATCCGGGCGTTCTCATAGCGCATGTGGCTGGCGTAGATGCCGCCGTAGAGCGTGACCGCCTTGGCCAGCTCCACGATCTCGTCCGTCTTCGCGAAGACGCCGGGAAGGTAGATCAATCCGGTGGACAGGCCCACGGCGCCGTCCTGCATCGCGCGGTCGACCAGGCCCTTCATCTTCGCCATCTCCTCGGCGGTCGGCACGCGGTCGAAGCTGCCGCCCATGGCGGCGGAGCGCACGGTGTTGTGGCCGATGAGGGTGGTGACGTTGACCGACACGCCGTTCTTCTCGGACTCGCGGTAAAACTTCCCGACATCCAGCTCCGAGCCGCCGCAATTGCCGACGACGATGCTGGTGACGCCCATGCGGATGAAGTTTTCCGGCTGCGGCTGGCCGGGGATCTCGTCGGCATGGGTGTGGACGTCGACAAACCCCGGCGCGACGACGAGTCCGGTGGCGTCGATCTCCTTCGCGCCCTTCCCCTCCACCCGCCCAAGCCGGACGATGCGGCCGTCCTTCACCGCCACGTCGGCGTGAAAAGCGGGGTTGCCGGTGCCGTCAACGACCCGCCCGTGGCGGATGACGACGTCGTATTCCTGGGCAAATGAGAACGAGGTCAGGACCAGCAGGCTCGCCAAGGCGGAAACCTGAAACCTGAGACCTGAAACCTGAAAACCAATCTTCGACGAAAAACAGGGATGCGCAGGCAGACAGGGGAAAAATCGCATGGCGCGAGACTGCCGCTTGCCCGCCCGGGCTGGCAAGCGAGACCTGAGACTTGAATTTTCCATCACAAGCAGGGCAAACCACGGGATACACGGAACACACAGAAGGTTTGCACAGGAGGGAACGGAGACAACCGAGGCCAGGACTTTCTCTGTTCTCTCCGTTCCCTCGTGTGCAATCCGTATCCCTTTCCGTGTATTTTGTGTGTTCCGTGGTGATCCTCAGCTTTCAGCTTTCAAGTTTCAGCCCTCTGTATTTGCTGCCCGTCGGATGAACGGCTACCTCAACCCCGGCGACTGGCTCGTGATTGTCGCCTACCTCGGCGGCATCATCGGGCTCGGCGTCTGGTTCGGGCGCGACCAGCGCAACACCCGCGACTACTTCCTCGGCAGCCGCAACATCCCGTGGTGGGGCATCGGCCTCTCGATCGTCGCCGCGGAAACGAGCGCCCTCACCGTCATCGGCGTGCCGGCCATCGCCTATGGCTCGAACCTCATGTTCATCCAGATGATCGTGGGCTACGTCATCGCCCGCGTCCTGCTCGCGATCTTCATGGTGCCGCACTACCTGAAGGGAGAGATCTACTCGCCCTACCAGCTGCTGGAACAGCATCTCGGCCGCGGGCCGCGCCGCCTCGCGGGGGCTTTTTTCCTTTTTCTGGAAACCCTGGCCGCCGGCGTGCGCGTGTATGTCGCCTGCATCCCCATCCGGCTCATGCTCGGCGAAAGCGTCTGCAGCCTCGGCGGCCTGGTCGACCCGATCCTCGGCGCCATCCTGATCTTCGTCAGCCTGTCGCTCCTCTATACCTACATCGGCGGCGTGAAGGCCGTCATCTGGACAGACGCCGTGCAATTCGGCCTGTTCCTCGGCGGCGGGCTGTTCGCCCTCTTCTATATCCCCACTCTTGTGGACGGCGGCTGGAGCGCGGCGCTGGCCCAGGCCGGCGAGGCCGGCAAACTCGCATGGCTCAACACGAGCTTCACCTTCTCCGCGCCCTTCAACATCTGGATGGGTGTCCTCGGCGGCACGGTGCTGGTGCTGTCCACGCACGGCGCCGAGCAGCTGATCGTCCAGCGCGTCCTTGCCTGCGGCACCGTGGCCGACGGCCGGAAGGCGCTCATCCTGAGCGGCGTCCTCATCTTCCCGCTCTTCCTGATCTTTCTCCTCGTCGGCGCGATGCTGTGGGTCTTCTACCAAGGCCACCCGTTCCAGATCCCGTTGCCCGAGGCGCGGCCGGGCATCAAGTCCAACGACTTCATCTTCCCGATCTTCATGCTGACGGAGGTGCCGCACCTCCTGAAGGGCTTCCTCATCGTCGCGATCCTGGCCGCGGCGATGTCGTCCATCAGTTCCGCCATCACCTCGCTCGCGTCGGTCTCGACGATGGATTTCATCAAGCCGCTCGTGCGGGACCGCAGCGAGGAATACTACCTGCGCTTCAGCAAATACTCGACCGTCGCCTGGGCCGGCGCCCTGGTCTTCACCGCGTGGCTCACCCGCGAGGTCACCTTCGTCCTCAACGCCGCGTTCTCCCTGCGCGGACTCACCGCCGGCGCCCTGCTCGGCTCGCTGCTCATCGCGCTCTTCTGGCGCCGCCTCGGGGCGCGCGCCGCCATGGCGGGCATGATCGCCTCGCTCGTCGTGATGAATCTCATCTACTGGCCGCCCAACATCCCGGCGCTGCGCGAGCCGTGGCTGAAGCTCTTCGGCGCGGAGGTCTTCTGGCCTTGGTTCACGCTGATCGGGACGCTCGTCACGCTCGGCGTGGCGTGGCTGGTGCGGACGGTGTGGCCGGAGAAAACGGAAATCCGGTAGGGGCGCTTGCCCTCAAGCGCCCGGACCGTTGAGGTCAACGGCCCCTACCTCGGGATCGTGCCGTGCCCGGCCTTAATATGGGCCACCGAGATCGTCCCGCCATCCAGCGCGAACCCACCCTCGAACGGGTTGGTCGCCATGAAGAGCGGCGTGTCGAGGTCCGCGAAGGTGAAACCACCCTGCCCCGCAGCGAAACACGCCGACGTGGTCATCGCGAGCAGCGACTCGACGTTGCCGCCGATCATGAGGCCGAGGCCCGTGCGCTTGGCGACAGCCGCGATGTCCAAGGCGACGGAGAGACCGGCCTTCATCAGCTTGATGTTCAGGAACTGCGCCGCCCGGGCGTCGGCGATCTTCTGGGCTTCGGCGCCGGAGCAGACGCTTTCGTCCGCCGCCACCGGCCAGCCGCTTTCCTCGCCCAAGGCCTTCATGCCGGCGAGGTCATCCTTGGGCAGCCATTGTTCCAGCAGCGCCGGCTTGATGCCCAGCTTGCGCAGGCCCTGCACCAGCGCGGTCGCGTCGGTCCGGGAGACCCCCGCATTGCCGTCCAGAATCAACGGCGAGTCCGGCGCCACGCCGTGGATCGCCGCCAGCCGCGCGAGGTCGTAGGCCGGGCCCTTGGGGCCGCCGACCTTGACCTTGATCATGCGGATGCGACGGTCTCGGATCGCCCGCGCATCAGTCGCGGCCTGCTCTGGCGAGCCGGTCGTCACGGTCATGTCGGTCTCGAGCGTCGTGCCCGCGCCGCCAAAATACTTCCACATCGGGATGCCGTCGCGCCGGTTCAGGGCGTCGAGCAACGCCATCTCAAAGGCACACTGGGCCGAGCCGCAGTCCGCCCCGCCCCTCGCGCGGAATTCCGCAGCCAGGGCGCGCCAGTCGTCCGCCGGCCGGCCGACCAGCCAGCCCTTCGCCGCCGCGAGCGACGCCAGCGCCTGCGCCTGCGTCTCGCCGTTGTAGGGCGGCAGCGGCGCCGCCTCGCCGTAGCCGGTGAAGCCGCCGTCGAGTTCGACGGTGACGAGCACGTTGTTCGCCATGGCCTGCGCCCCGCCGGAGATCCCGAACGGCGTGTGCAGGGCGATGTCGAGCGGCTTGAAATCAAACCGGCGGATGAAGGAGCGGGCAGTCACAGCGTCCCACTAGAGTAACCCCGCCATGCCGGGGCAAGCCCAAGGTAAAATAGCAACGACCCACCCGCACCGACAGGGCTGCGGCGAAATCCCCATGGATCCTGCGCGCCATGGGGGACCCCGATGAAACCGGGGAGGCCGTGGTTTCAGGCGCGGCGATACGCGCGAGCACTCACTCGGGAACGGAACGCCGGAAGAGTGCCGCAAACAGGACGCCCAGCACGACCCCGGTGCACAAAACGACCGCGCCGGAAGATGGCATTGCCAGCCACTTCAGTGATTCCTTGGCGAGGCCGGTGCCACCGAGGCCCGGCGCCCGGAATCCCGCCCACATCCAGTAGAGCGAATAACCGAAGCTGCCGGCCCCCAGCCCAAACGCCGTGAGGCGCAGCAACCAGGCCGGGGTGCCCACAAACGCCGTAACCACGATGAGTCCGAGGGCGCTCGCCCCCAGCCCGCCGGCATGCAGATGCCCGCGCTGCATGTAGACCCATGACTTGTCGAGCACCGGCTTCATGCGGGCCTCATCGCCCTGATAGACGGTGTCCTTGACTGCCATCGCGGACACCTTGATGCGGGCTTGGAAGACATCCTCAAAGCCGCCGAAAGCGATGCCCATGCCGAACCCATACAGCAGGGTCAGCACAGCGAAGAACAGCCCCGCCAACGCGGGACGAAGGCGCGTATGCACCGAGGTGGAGTTTGATGTATTCATAGTGGGATTGGTGGTGCGGCCGTGCTTTTTGGCGGACACCGCGGCCCAAACTGATGGCAGGGTGTCGATGTTTGGGGATAGGGCGGCTGCCTACCGGGCCGAATAGGTCAGGATCACAAAGGTCCCCGGGAAGAATTTGTTGGGATAAAACGGCGCCAGGTTGATGCGCCAAGGCTTGGCCGGATCGACGGTTCCCTCGGCCGTGGTCAGATAAACCTTCTTGGTTTTGAAATCCATCGCCATGGTCTTCGCGTAGGGTCGCGTGGTGGCGGCCTCGGCCAGCTTGTAGGTGTTGGCATCGACCTGCCGGATGATGACCAGGGTCCCGTCCATGCCGTTGGCCGTGTAGATGAGACGGGTTTCCGGATCGAAGATGACCGCATCATTGCCCCGGCCGATGGCCGACCGGGCCAATACCGCCCCAGTATCGGCATCTAGCACCGCCAGCACCGGTTGCTCGCCGCGCCCCGCCACAAAAATCCGCCTGGTGCGAGGGTCATAATCCAGGCCGCTGAGCAGTTCGCACCCGTCGGTCGGCCATTCGGCCGTGATCTTGCGCGCGGCGACGTTGATGCGGATGACCTTGTTGCGATCGCGCAGGGCGAGGAAGAAGTTCCCCTGCCCGTCCGCCGCGGCGCCCTCGAGTTTCGAGCTATCGATCGCAAGGCTGCCGGTCACCTTCGCGGTGGCCGCGTCGACGAAGACGGCGGCCTGGCTGTCACCCATCGTGATCATCAGCTCCTTGGAAACCGGGTCATAGAAGCAGTTGTCCGCGTTGTCGCCGAACTTCACGCGATCAAGCTTCTTTAGGGTCGAAAGCTGGAACACGGTGGCCGTCCCGTCCGTGTTGACGACATAGGCGCGGTCAAACTCCGGCACCAGCCTAGTGGTATTGCCGCCAGCCGTGTCTTCCAGGGTCTTCAAAATCTTGCCCGCTTTCGCATCATACACCGTGACGCCGTCGTGCCGGCGCGAGACGAAGAGCCAGGACCGTTGCTGGTCGAACGTGAGATAGTCCCAGTCTGGCGAACTCTCGGCCGGGATGGTGAGCGCGGACTCGAGTCGGTAGAACGCTTGGGCGGTAGCATCAGCCGGAGCGTGAAGCAGCGCCAGCAGGCAGGTGCCCTGGGTCACAAGGGTGCGAACAAGGTTTTTCATGCGTGGAATGGATTGACGGATTATTATCGGGATCGGTCAGCGATCGGGACTGGAGCGGGAGATACCGGGTGCGCTGGCCAGCGCACCCGCGGCATCATCCAGTGCGACCGCAGGCTGGGCGGACACAACCGACAGGATCAGCTGGCCGCGGCCCGGGTCGAACGCGCGTTCCCAACGGGCCACAACCAGCGTGGCGACCGTGTTGCCGATGAAATTGGTCACGGCCCGTGCTTCGGAAAGGAATCGGTCGACGCCGAGGATGAGCGCCATGCCCGCCACCGGCACGGTGCCTGTGGCCGCCAGGGTGGCGGCAAGCGTGATGAAGCCGCTGCCGGTGACGCCCGCCGCGCCCTTCGAGGTCAGCAGGAGCACGCCGAGCAGGCCCAGCTGCTGGCCCAGGGAGAGCGGCGTGTCCGTCGCCTGGGCGATGAACAGCGCCGCCATCGTCAGGTAGATGCAGGTGCCGTCCAGGTTGAAGGAATAGCCCGAGGGCACGACGATCCCGACCACGGACTTGTCGCAACCGGCTTTTTCCAACTTGGTCATGAGGCCGGGCAGCGCTGCCTCGGAGGACGAGGTGCCCACTACGATCAGCAGTTCCTCCCGGATATACTTGAGAATCTTCCATAGCGAGAAACCGGCGCTTCGCGTGATCGTGCCCAGCACCACAATAATAAATACGGCGCAGGTCAGGTAGACACAGGCCATGAGGCCGGCCAGCGAAACCAGCGAGCCGAGGCCGTATTTGCCGATCGTGAACGCCATCGCGCCGAAGGCGGCGATGGGCGCGACCTTGGAGACGTGGTTCACCATCACGAAAAAGACCTTCGAGACATCATAGAGGAGAGTCACGATGGGCCGGCCCTTTTCCCCGAGCGCCGCGAGCGCCAAGCCGAAGAGAATCGAGATGAGCAGCACCTGCAGAATGTCGCCGCCCGCAAACGCGCTCACGAACGTGGTGGGGATCAGGTTCAGGAGAAAATCCACCGTGCTCATGTTCTGGGCCGCCTTGGTAAAGGATGCGACGGAGGAGGCATCGAGGCTGGTCGCCGTGACATGCATGCCATGGCCCGGCTGGAAAATATTCGCCACCACGAGGCCGATGACCAGCGCGAGGGTCGTCACGACCTCGAAGTAGATCAGGGCCTTGACCCCGACGCGCCCAACCTGGCGCAGGTTGCCCATCCCGCCGATGCCCGAGACCACGGTGGCGAAGATGATCGGGGCGATCAACATCTTGATGAGCTTGATGAAGGCGTCACCGAGGGGCTTGAGCTGCGCACCGTAGGCCGGTTCAAAGTAACCCAGTGCGATGCCGAGAATGATGGCGACCAAGACCTGAACATAGAGATGGCGGAAGATTTTCATGATGAGGGTGTCTTTTTATATCCGTCCGCGCTCCGACGCGTGGACCAGGCAGGGCGTGAAATTCGGACATAGGCGGCCTGCAGGCCCACGAGGAGCCGACCGACTGTGCAGAGGGATTGAAACGACCGTGACCGACCGGTCAGAATGCGCCGATCGCCCAGGCCAGTGAAGCTTCCACCAGCTTGAGCCCGTTGTCGTTGATCTGGGGAAAGGTCTCGGTGTTGACGAAGAGCAGGACCCGGCGGGCCGGCGCGGTGGAATTATCGCCCATCAGCGTGCCCTTCTCGTAACCGTAGATCGCCGCCTTGTCCGGGTCGCCCGCAATGACCGCAATGACGGTCGCCCCGTTGGTCGCCTTGCCCCAGTGGAGCGAGGGCGTCTTGCCCTTGTGGACGGCCAGCATGCCGTTCGGCAGGCCCGCTTGCATCGGATGTGGCGCATTGACGAGGAGAATGGGCTCATTCTTCAGGTTCTCACCATAGTCGACGCCCTGCCTGAGGCCGCTGACTCCCATGTCGTCCGCCACAAAACTCTCCATGAGGACGACGGCCGCGCGGGTATTGCGGTATTTGCCCATGATCACGCGCGCCTGGGTCGTGGAACCGATGACCACTACATCCTGGTTGTCGGCCATCGTGCCCGGCTCGGCCTGATCCGCAAAGCTCACCGTGAAACCGAGCGCGGCGAGGTATTGCTGGGGGGCCTCATCCAAGGCTTTGGCCTCGGCGGTGGAGTTCCCGACGTAGAGGAGCTTTTTGCCCTTGAACGCGGGGTTGGGCGCGGCCGCGGCGGTTGAAACGGCCAGCGCGAGGATGACCAGCGCAGCCGGGAGGGATCGTGAGATGCTTTGAAGATTCATGCTGATAACAGGGAATGGGGCTGGTGTGACGGGGCGGCTTAATGGGCGTCCGAGTCAGACTGGACCAGACTGCCGTCGGCCTGGAAGTATTGCACCATGCCGATCCGCGCCTGGTAGATGATGGTGCCGTCCTTCGTCAGCTGCTGCACATTGAGCAGCTCGCCTTGGCCGATTTCTTTCTTGATGAGCTCACGCGGGCCGGCGGGAACATCATCCAGGTTGATCTGGCTCTCCACGGCCAGAATCTTGCCGTTGGCATCATAGATGACGTCCTTGATCAGCGCCTTACTGAGGAAATTGGACTGGCTGGGCAGATCCATCACTAGTTCATACTCCGGAGTCGCGAGCCCTTCCCGCAGGTTCAGCTCGTAGTGCATGCAAACGGAGATCTCCTCCTTGACCAGCGGCTGCACAGCGGCCGGAAGGTCCTCGACGCGCACCTTCTTCTTCACGACGTCCGGCACCTTGTAGATGGCGGGGCGCCCATCGGCGAAATACTTCGGTTTGTGCCAGTATTGCACGGCGTATTGGGTGCCGCCTTCGCGGGTCACCTGCTCCACGCGAAGGAACCGGCCTGAACCAACATGCTTCTTGATGGCGTCGCGCACGGCGGCCGGGACCTTGTCCAAGGCGACTGCTTCGCGCCGGCCGTTGGGTCCCTCCACCACTGCGTTGGGGTTCACGCCCCAGAAGGGATCGATGGCCCGGGCAAACTTGACGGTGGCAAAGTCCGGGGTGACATAACTGGCCGCGGGATCGACATAGAAAGCCTGAAAGGTTTCCCACTCTATAATTCCGTCGAGCAGGGCTGAGACCTCCGGCGTCGTGCGGCCTTCCGGGGAAGCCTCGCTGACCAGGTATAGGTCGCGCATCGAGCGATAAGGCAGGACTTGGGTGAAGACGCCCTGCTCCTCGCCATAAAGGTTCTTCAGGGTGACTTTATGCACGGGCAGGTTGTATTTCTCCATGTTCGCGTCCTTGCCCGCGTTCCACTTGGCAAACTGCGGTTCGAGGCCCTGTTTGATCTTGCGCGAGCGGGCCGTGATCATCCGGACCTCCGACCATTCGAAATTCGGCTGAAAACTGAGTGCGACGATGTGTTTGACGATATTCTCTACCTTTCCAGTGATATATTGGGCGGCCTCTACCTCCAGCTGGTTGAGCTTGGCTTTGAGCTCCGGCATTTTTCCAAGCATAGCGGGGTTTTCATCCCCGAACGCCAGGACCTCGTTGTAGCCGGTGAAGGTCCAGATTTCCGCCGGACCGGTCATGGGGCGCATCACGATGGAATTCCGCGGCCAGTTGGCCGCGCGCAGGGCCTTCGCCCGCTCGGCGTGCACCTTCAGCAAGCTTTCCATGGCGCCGGGCTTGACCAACTCGCGCGTGAAGTGAAACCAGACCGGTGCGCCGTGACCGTTCCAATCCGGCACCGGGGTCTCTTCGCGGGCGATCTTGCTGAAATTGGCTACGCCGTCATCGGACACAGTCCGGGACGACTTCGCGATGGCCTGGCCGGCGCCGAGCAGGGCGAGGCTGAGCGCGGCGAAGCGCAGGAGGGGCAAACGGAACCGGCCGGAGGCGGCCTGGTTCGCACCGGTTTCAATCTGGCTGGGCATGGTGGATTTCATGGAGGGCAAAGGTTGGGGTGGAGCGGGAGTGGGTCCGGGCGATGCCGGGGTTAGAAACGATGGTTGACCGAAAGCGTTATCCGGCGCGGATCGGCCGGGAAGACCGCGTTCTCACCCGAGCTCGCGATGTATTTTCGGTCGACGAGATTCGTGATGTTCAAAGCGAAGTCATAGCCCTTCATCTGGTAATAACAGGCGCCGTCGAAGCGGGTGCTGCCCGGCAGCATGTAGGAGGGGGTCTGCGTTGTCGGGGTGCCAGCCAGGCGCTTGCCTTGCACGATGATCCCAAGGCCGAGTCCGAAGCCGCGCAACGGTCCGTCGGGAAAATTGTAGCGGGTCCAGAGATTGCCGCTGGCCCGGGGGACGTTGACCATCTTGCGTCCGATGAACACCGGGTTGCTGGACTTGGTCACCTTCGCGTCGATATAAGTGCCGCCAGCCTGAATCTGCCAGTGGGGAAACGGGAGCCAGATACCCTCGAGTTCGAGACCCTTGCTCTGCTGCTCACCCTGGATGCGGCTCATCGGCAGGCCGTTTGCCGTGAAGGTGCCGGTGGCCTCCAACACATTCTGTTTCGTGATTTCATAGGCCGAGAACGTGGCAATAAGCTTCTTATCAAATAGCTGTGACTTGATCCCGAATTCGTATTGCGTGCCGGTTTCCGGCGGGAAATCCACCCGGCCGTTTTCATCTACATTCGAATCCGCCGGCGCAGGACGGAATGATTTGTTGGTGCTGACATAAATACTGACGCTCTCGTTAATCTCATAAAGCAACCCGACGGTTGGGAGGGTTGCACTGGTCTTACCCTCCTTGGCCAGCAAGGTGTTGTTCGAATAAGCCTCCGAGCTTCCATCCATCCACTCATAGCGGATCCCGAGAAGGGCAGAGAATTTCTGACCTATCTTCATGCGGTCGGAGATGTAGGCGCCAAAATTATTGTAGCGAATCCTCGTCAGGCGGGGAGCAATCTGGGTTCCCGCCGGCGGAATAACGCCCAAGCCGGTGACAGGGTAATAGTAGCTCACCACATCCCTCAAAGCCTGGGCGGCATTGGCTCCCGTGGCATTGACGCCGCTGATGGGAAAATCCGAATTGGACCGCTCCACGCCGCCGTTTACTCCGACCAGCAGGGTGTTCCGCCACGTCTCGGGCCCGAAATCGCCATAAATATTTGCATCAAGAAAATTGTATTCACGGGTAATTTCCCTTTCGAAAAAGGTGCGCGTCAGTCTGGAATTACTTACCGGATTCGCGACAATGACGGCGCTGAAGACCTGATTAAACCGGTAGGCCCGCACCTTATCGAGATGGGCTACACTGCGTGTTCCGACTGTCAGCTTCCAGTTGTTGGCGAACAGATGCTGGAAGTTGGTGCTGATCACTTCGCCCGCATCACGCTCGGGAGTATCCCGATCCATATACATCGTGTTAAAGGCCGGCAGATTCGCCGGATTGTTGGATGGAGGATAGGGAATGGAATTATCATACTGCCTTTTCTCCCGAACCAACTCCATCGATACCGTGAAGGAGGTTTTTTCATTCCATTGATAGGTCATCGACGGATAGAGATAGAAATTCTTGAAATAACCAAAGGGCCGCCAGGATTGCACATCCTCGCCCGATACGATCACGCGATAGAGCCAGTGCTTGGCGGCATCGAGAGGACCAGTGTGGTCCAATACCGCCTTGAAACTTAGGTCCTGCCCCAGGGGGCTGAGCGTCCCGGCATATGAGCTCACGGACCCGGAAATGCTGGTCTCCTGTTTTTGTTTCGGGCGCTTGGTGACGATATTGATGAGCCCACCAGGGTTGAGCTTGCCGTAGAGCACCGAGGTGGGACCCTTCACAATTTCAACCCGATCAACGTTGACGGTGCTCGGGGATGAATAGCGCGAGGCGGAACCGGGCAGATTATCTATCTGGATGTTCTGCTGCGTGGCGCCGCTCTGGGCCGTGAAACCGCGAATGTTGAAACCATTGGTAATCGGCGCCTCCTTCGCCATGCCCACGACATAGGGATAAATGTCATCCAGCGTCTCCGCTACACGATCCTTGATGGCGCTGGCGTTGAAGATCTGGACGGTCGCGGGCAGATCCTTGGTCTCGATCGGCATTTTGCTGCCCGCCGAGGTGGTCTCCTCAGCATACCGACCGAGCGTGGTGGAGACACGATAGGTCTCGAGTTTCACGACCTCGTTTCCGGAGATCGGCTCGGGCGTCTCCTTCGCCTTGGGCTCCCCGGCGCGAGGCTTGTCAGTCGTCTTCTTGCCGACGAGCAACGCGTGGGTGCCGGAATCCTCTTCCACAACCAAACCGGTGCCACCCAGCATGTTCGTCGCCGCCTCTAGGGGAGAGAATTCGCCGCGGACCGCATTGGTCCGGACCTTGGCTGCGATCTCACCCGCGAAAACCACCTCGACTCCGGACTGCAGCGCAAGCCGCTTCAGGGATTTTTCCGCTGTGTCGGCCGGCAGGTCGAAATCGATTTTCTTCGCTTCCTCCGCACTGAGCGCGACGGGATGCATCAGGGAGAGCAACAGGAAGAGGGCGACGACAAGCAGCTTGAGCGGGCTTGCGGGCAAACCGGCCGAGAGGCGGACCGGTGACATGACGGGGTAATGGGGTATCATAACCTGCGTTGTTGGGGGTGTGGGGTGCCGGCTGCAGTCAGCCGGTTACTCATTGTGACGAAGCAGGTCCAGACACCCCTTACAGCAATTCGCTAAAATCATCCGCGGCCCTCACGCGCCACCGGTGCCCACGCTTGATCAGCGCGCTTTGAAGAGGAGGATCTCGCCGCTGTCGCGGCGCTCCGCACGGATGCCGAGATCGCGCTCCACCACCCGCACGAGCAACTCGGGGTGGTCCACACGCAACACACCGGTGAGCCGCAGGCGGCCCAGTGCCGGATCAGCGAGGACAAAATTCGCGTGCCCATACTGGTTAAACAGGGCGATCACCTCGTCGAGTGGCGTGCCGGAAAGATCCAGGCGCGGCACGCGCCACGCCATGCGCTCGTCGATCTGCTCGGGCGTGAGGGCGGAAACCGCCGGCTTGTTCTCCGGAACGGGCGTCGTTCCGATCGTCACATGAGAGCCGGCATCAAGCACGGCCAGCGGTGCGGCGGCTTCTGTCGCGGGGACGGCGCTCTGATCGACCGCCACGCGGCCTTCCGTCACCAGCACTTCCACCGCTTGGTGGCCGAGTTGCACGCCGAAGGCGGTGCCGACGGCCCGCACCTCCACCCCCGCGGCCACCACGATGAAGGGCCGGCGCGGATTCTTGGTGACCTGAAAATGGGCCTCGCCCCGCTTGAGGATGACGCGACGGTAGCCATCCTCAAAGGCCACGGCGATCTCCGCGCCTTCGCGCAGCTGCACGACCGAGCCGTCCGACAGGACCTGCGTGAGCGGCAACACCAAGGGGCCCGCCACCGCCATCGCCGGAGAGACCGCCCCCGGCACCGGCCGGCCGGGCCACACCACGGCGGCCACCAGCAGCAGGGCCAGGCCGGCCGCCACCGCGCCGAGGCGGCGTTGCCGGCGCCGGCGCACGCGGCTCTCGATCACGGGCAGCAGCCGGTCGACCATGCCCGCATGGCGGGGCCAATCCAGCACGGTGCGCTCCGGGTCGCCCGCGGTGGGGCCAGCGGGATCGAAGGCTGAACTGTGGTCGGTGCTATTTTTCATGGCCGTAAAGTGAGTTGATGCCGCGTTTGCGGAGGTAGTCCTCGCAACGCTTCACGCCGCGCGCAACCTGCACCTCCACCGTCCTTTCGGAGAGTCCGAAATGAGCGGCGACCTCTTTCTGGGAGAGGCCTTTGAATTTGCGGAGGATGACGATTTCACGGCAGCGGGTCGGCAGGGAGGCAACCGCATCGGCCAAAACGAGCATCTTTTCGTTCGCGTCGGCGGAGTCGGATACACCCCTGCTATCATCTACGACGTTTAGCGCGGAAAAATCCCTTACATGATTAATTGGCGATACCTGCCCCCGCCGGACTAGGTCGAGCGCCAGGTGCCGGGCCACCTTGAATAGGAAAGCCTTGGACGAATGGATGGGTTGCGCGAGGCGCGCTTTCCAGATCCGCAGGAATGATTCCTGCACGACATCATCCACATCATTCACGGTCGGGAAGCTCCGCCGCACGTAGGAGCGCAGCGAGGGCCCATGCGGCTGCACCTCCTTTGCAAACCAGGCGCCATGCTGGTCTGGAGGCGAGGGGTCGGGGGACGCCGCGGGCTCGGCCATGCGCTCATCAGGAGGCATAATTCGATTGGGGTGTGGGGGTGACTGGCCTGACTACAATTGCGACCTAGACCCTTTTGTTGGAAATACCAGAGATTTATTTTCCCGGGCGATCGGTTTACCTACCGTAGGCGCAGGCCAGGCCCCTTGGCTGCTTTGCTTCTTTGTGTTTAATCCCCACACCCCTTTGCGCCGTTGACCGTCCTTCATCGGCCGGGCAAGTTGTCCGCCATGAAAATCCTGCGGTCCGTCCTTGGCCTGGTCATTGTCACCCTGCTGCCGGCCGTCACCCGGGCCGCCACCCCCGCCGAACTGAAGGCGCAGGCTGTGCAGGACATCGAGGGCATGAAGAAGCAGATCCAGGTGATGAACGACATGGTCTTCAGCTTCTCTGAGCTGGGCTTCCAGGAATACGAAACCTCGAAATACCTGACCGGCATCCTCGAGCGGGAGGGATTCAAGGTCGAGCGCGGCGTCGCCGGCATGCCGACCGCGTGGGTCGCGTCGTGGGGTTCCGGCCGGCCCGTGATCTCGCTCGGTTCCGATATCGACGGCATTCCGCAGGCCTCGCAGAAACCCGGCGTGGCCTACCGCGACCCGCTGGTCGAGGGTGCGCCCGGCCACGGCGAGGGCCACAATTCCGGCGTGCCCCTCAACATCGCCGCCGCCCTCGCCGTGAAACGCCTCATGGAGCGCGAGAAACTCCCCGGCACGATCCGCCTCTGGCCCGGCGTCGCCGAGGAACTGGTCGCGGGCAAGGCGTTCATGGTCCGCGCGGGCTATTTCAAGGACGTCGACATCGCGCTCTTCACCCATGTCGACAGCAACCTGCGCACGTTGTGGGGCACGGGCGAGGGCACGGGCCTGGTGTCCGTTGAATATACCTTCAAGGGCGAGAGCGCGCATGCGGCCGGCAGCCCGTGGAAGGGCCGGAGCGCCCTCGACGCGGTCGAGCTCATGAACGTCGGCTGGAACTACCGCCGCGAGCACCTGCGCCTTTTCCAGCGCTCGCACTACGTCATCACCAACGGCGGCGACCAGCCCAACGTCGTGCCTTCCAACGCCAGCGTGTGGTATTACTTCCGCGAGCTCGACTACGAGCACATCAAGGAGCTCCGCGGGATCGGCGACACCATGGCGCAGGGCGCCGCGCTGATGACCAACACCACCTTCACCGCCCGCGTCCTCGGGTCGGCCTGGCCGCAGCACTTCAGCAAGCCCGTCGCCACGGCCATGGACGCCAACATCCAGGCCGTCGGCCTGCCCGAGTGGACCGACGCCGACCAGAAGCTCGCCAAGTCGCTGCAGGGCGAGCTGCGCGCGCCGATCACCGGCCTGGACATCGCCCTCAAGCCCCTGAAGGGCCCCACCGCCGACGAGGCGCGCACCGGCGGGTCCGACGACATCGGCGACATCTCCTGGAACGTCCCGACCGTCACCCTGCGCTACCCGTCGAACATCCCCAACCTGCCCGGCCACAACTGGGCCAACGCGATCGCGATGGCCACGCCGATCGCCCACAAGGGCGTCACCGCCGGCGCCAAGGTGATGGCGATGACGATGATCGACCTGCTCACGACGCCCGCGCTGGTGGACGAGGCCTGGAAATACTTCCGCGAGGAACAGACCAAGACCGTGAAATACGAGCCGCTCATCGCCCCGGCCGACCAGCCCCAGACTTCCCTGAACGCGAAGCGCCAGGGCGAATACCGCGAGCAGTTGAAGAAATTCTATTACGACCCCGAGAAATACGACACCTACCTCGCGCAGCTTGGCATCATCTACCCGACGGTGCGCACGCCGGCCGAGCCAAAGAAACCATAGACTCCACACTAACAAGCAAAGGCACAAAGAGAGACCCTTGGCTTCCTGTCTTCTTTGTGTTTAATTCCTCGCAGCCCTCCCGCGCATGAAACCCAAGCCCACTGTCCTGTTCATCGACGATGACGCCACAACCCGGCGAGTCTATCTGGCCGGCATGGCCATGGCCGGTCTCCCCACCCACATCGTCGGGTCGGCCGAGGAGGCCGGGAAGGTCCTGGAGGAGAAGAAGGTCGATGTGATCGTGACCGACCTGATGATGCCGAATTTCAACGGCGTGGACCTGATCCAGGCGGTGCGGGCGGCCGACTACACGAAGCACATCCCGATCATTGTCTTCACCTCCGGCGGTAACCAGGACCTGGTCCAGCAGGCCGCCCTGTCCGGGGCCAACGAGATCATGCAGAAGCACACCACCCCGCCCGCCAAGCTGGTCGAGAAGATCCTGCAACTGCACGAGGCCGCGGGACGGTAGGGCGCGGACTCCGATCCGCGCCGCTGCGAGCAAGGGACTGCCCGCCCTACCCTTGATGAGGCCTACTTCACCTGCTCGTCCACGGCCTCCAAGAGCAGCTTCCTAGCGGCCCGGTAGGCGGTGACGTCCTTGCGGTAGTCGTCGAAACCTTGCACGACCCGGGCAATGACCGCCTGGGCCCGAACGGGATCGTGCCGCTTGAGTTGCGCGAGAAGTTCGCAGTCTTCCAGGCCGATGCGGTGCGCCTCGAAGCGGTGGCTGGAGAGCGGGCCTTCTGGCCCCGGATACCAGACATGCGAGTCGCCGGCAGGCAGATACTGGCCGACCATGTGGAAACGGACGAGCTCCTCGAAGGGCTTGGGGGTGTGGTGATTTCCACCCCAGTGAAGGAAACCCTGGAGGTTGAACTTCGCGAGTGCCCACCCCATGTAAACCTGCCGCAACCGCTCCTGGTCGAGGAGCCGGTTCAGCCAAGGGCCGCCCGGCGAGAGGCACGTGTAAACCCAGACCTGGTCGCCGGCGGCCTGGCGCTGCGCGTAGAAATCCTGGTGCGCCTGGAACTCATGCACCTGCGGGCACCAGATGTTCACAAGGCTGGTGGCGTTCAGGGTCAGCGTTGCTTCCAGTATCCGGATGTCGGGCTTGATCCCCCGCATGACCGTGATGAGCGTCCGGTAGCGGTCGATAAACGGATCCTCGGGCTCGTCGAATACGCCCTGCACCCACGCTGCGTCCCAGTTGTTCTCCTTCATCATGGCGGCCACCCGTTGCGTCATCTGGACCAGCATGCGCTTGCTCTTGTCGGAGACGGCATCGATCTCCTTCCCATCGGCGCTGGGGACGTAGAGCAGCATGTCGGTGTGCTCCCAGTCGCGGCGCCCATACATCGGCGCGCCGTGGATGATCGTCAGGCCGGCATCCAGGAAGACCCGGATGTAGCGCTCGAGCCGCTCCCGCTTGAAGTCAGTGACATTCCCCTCCGCATCGATGGTGAAATAGTCGCCCCAGCTGAACCAGAAGGCGTTCTGCCGCCCGCGGGCCATGAGCTTCGCGTATTGCGCCACCATCGCCCAGAAGGGCTCGCTCCACTTCTCCACCCCGTGGGCGCTGCAGATGTTGTCGATGCTGTGCCAGTTGATGTAAGCGGCGGCAGCCTGGTTGACCGGCGGCACCAGCGCCCGGTGGACCGTCACGACAAATTCGAGCGACTCCTGGTGATCGCCGAAGTCGACGGTCAGGTGGTGGACGCGCTCGCCCGCTTCAGCGGTCGCCCCGACGAGCAGCTCCAGCCGCAAGGCCAGTGAAGGGGACTCAACCGTGAACGGCGAATTTACCGGCTGCAGCGGATCGTAAACGCGGAACGGCGCCCGACGGACGACGAACGGGTTGATCTTGCCGCTGTATTTCTCGGTGTTGCGGTCGAGACCGGTGTTTTCGAGGACCGGGACATCGATCAGGCGCAGCCACTGCGCCCCCGGCGTCGGTTTTCCATCCGGCCCCGACTCGGAGAACCGGACCACCGCATGACCCGACAGGCCGGTGATCATGACATGCACCCCGACGATAGTATTGCGGGCGGTATGCACCGAAAGTCGCTTCGCCGGTTGCCCGAGCTGGGTGTCAGGGAAAAGCTCCTGCACCTCGTCGACCAGGCCGACCACCGGCCGATCGGCCGCGCGGATCGCGCTGGCCGAAAGAAAGGTCAACCCGATGAGGACGAATGTAGCACTGGGGTATTTCATGAATTTGCTGGCTGGTTCTGGAAAGGCCGGTCTCCGCACCGGCCGCAGTCGGTCAGGAGACCGACCCTCCACGCTCGATGAGCAGCCGGCCCGGGCCGCGGAATTGCACGCGCTCCTGCCATTGCATGCTGCCCGGCACGAGCCTTGCGTCCGGCAGGTGCTGGAGGAGGGTTTCCAGCACGATCCGCGCCTCCATGCGGGCCAGGGGCGCGCCGAGGCAGAAGTGGATGCCATAGCCGAAGGAGAGGTGGTCGATCTTGGCGCGGTGGATGTTAAAGGCCTCGGGATCCTCCACGTTGGCGGGGTCGCGGTTGGCGGCGCCGATGACCTGGAAGACCATCTCGTTCTCGCCGAACTCCACGCCGGCGAAGGTGTGGGCCTTCTTGATGCGGCGGAAATTGCGCTGCTTGGGGGCCTCGTAGCGCAACGCCTCCTCGATGGCGGGGTTGATCAGCGCGGGATTGCCGCGCAGGTCGTCCCATTGGTCGGGGTTCAGCAGGAGCTGGTGGACGAGGTTGCCCATCAGGTTGGTCGTCGTCTCGTGGCCGGCCGTCAGGATCGTGTTGCAGGTGGCGAGCAGTTCGTCGCGGGAGAACCCCTGCCCGCCCTCCTCGGCCAGCGCCAGGGCCGTGATCAGGTCCTCGCGTGGCGACTTCCGCCGGTCGTCGATCAGCGCGTTCATATACGCGAACATCTCCACCAGGCTCTTCTGCGAGATCATCGCGGGCCCGAAGGTCGTCTGGCCCGTGCCCTGAAAGCCGAGGATGTCCGACGACCACCTCTTGAACAGGTGCCGGTCCTCCACGGGGGCGCCGAGCATCTCGGCGATCAGCATCACGGGCAGCGGATGCGCCACCTCGTGGACAAAATCGAAGCAGCCGGTCTTCACGGCGCCACCGATCATGCTCTCGGCCATCGCGCGGATGCGGGGCTCCAGCGCATTGACCGTCTTCGGGCTGAACGCCTTCTGCACCAGCGCCCGCATGCGGGTGTGGTCCGGCGGATCGGAGCCGATGACATCCTTCTGGGCGAAATAGTGCCGCAGCGGACACAGGCTCTGGCGCTCGTCGTCGGTCAGGCCGTCGAACAGCAGCGCCTGCCGGTTCTCGTTGGACAGGTTCTCCTTGTCCTTGAGCGATGCGGCCACGTCGCCAAAGCGGCTGACGACCCAGGCGTTCCAGGTGTCACTCCAGAAGACCGGCTGCTCCTCGCGCAGGCGGCGGTAGATCGGGTAAGGATCGACCATCATCGCCGGGGAGACGAGGAGCGCGTCGAGCGCGGGATCGGGGCAGGTGTGCTTGGGGCGGCGGAAAAACATGCGAAGGGCGAAATTGTTCATTTTTCATGGTTCAATGTCCATTGTTCATCGCCTCGAACCAAATGTATCGGGATGAATTTTCATCGTCGTCATTGGTCTGCCCAAATGAACAATGCACATTGAAAAAATGAACGATGAACAATCCATCCCCCGGCGGGAGATCATCTGCGCGGACTCCATCGCGTGGATGCAGGCCCGGGGCCGGATCGACGGGGCCTGCGCGGTGACCTCGGTGCCCGACGTGTCGGAGATCGGCAGAACGCTGCCGGTATGGCGGGAGTGGTTCCTCAATGCCGTGCGCCTCGTCGTCAACGCGGTGCCCGACGACAGCGCCGCCGTCTTCTTCCAGTCCGACATCAAACGCGACGGCGTCTGGATCGACAAAGGCGCGATGGTCATCCGCGCCGCCGAGGACGCCGGGGCGCGCGTCCTGTTCCACAAGGTCGTCTGCCGGCGGCCGCCCGGCATGCTCACGCATGGGCGGCCCGGGTTCACCCACCTGATCGCGGTTTCCCGCCAGCTGAAGTGCCCGGACATTCTGCTGATCCCCGACGTCATCGCAGATGCCGGCCGCAGCCTCTGGATCC
>CBDFNB010000011.1:0-36349 GCA_965249855.1 Lacunisphaera sp. | reverse complement strand
GGCATGCTTGCGCGGAAAAACGGCGCGCTGGTCAACATCTCGTCCATCGCCGGCGAGTTCGGCATGCCCTACCAGGCGGTCTACAACACGACCAAGGCCGGGCTCTCCGCCCTCAACGAGAGCCTGATGTATGAGGTGAAGGGCACCGGCGTCATCGTCATCGATTTCCGTCCGGGCGATTTTCGCACTGACTTCGAGGGTTCCGTCCGCCGCCCGGCGCAGGCCGGCGCGGATGCACTGCAGAACGGCCGCATGGCCCGGGTCTGGCAGGGCTTCACGGCGATGATGCGGACCGGTCCGGCGCCGGCGGAGGCCGCCGCGGACCTGCACGCCGCCCTGTGTCGTGGCCGCAGCGGCACGGTGCGCACCGGCCGTTTCTTCCAGGCCGTGCTCGGGCCCTTCCTCGCCCGGTTCGGCTCGCTGGCGTTGAAACGCCGGATCCAGGAAAAGTATTTCGGCCTCTGAACATGCCCCGCGTCCGCATCCTTGTCCTGACTTCCAGCACCGGCGCCGGCCATGACACCCGGGCGCAAGCCTTCGCCGAGTGGTGCTTCGAGCTCTACCGGCACGACGTCGACGTGCGCATCGAGCAGATGCTCGAGAAGTCGTCCGGCTTCTTCAAGGTGTGCGTTCGACTTCTACAACTGGATCCAGAAAAAATCCCCCTGGCTCCACAAGGCCTTCTTCCTGTTCGTGGAGCTGCTCAGCTTCCTCAACAAGCGCTCGGTCAGCTTCGGCCGCGCCTACTACGAGCAGGTATTGCGGGAATACAAGCCGCACCTGGTTTTCAGCGTGCACGACTGCCTCAACCGCGGCTATTTCCAGATGGCGCGCCAGGTGCTGGGGGCGGACAAGGTGCGCTGCGCCACCTACTGCGGCGAGTTCTCAGGCGGCTTCGGCTACAGCGTCAACTGGGTCGAGCCCAGCGCCGACCTCTATGTCGCCCGCACCGACACCGCTCGCGACTACGCCGTGAAGATCGGCATGCCACGCGAGCGCACGCGCGTCCGCGGCCACCTGATGCAGCCGCGCCAGCACACCGAGGTGCTGAAGGCGGAGGCGCGCACCGCCTTCATCGAGGAGCGGCTGGAGCTGCGTTCCGACCTGTTCACGGTCTTCCTCGCCACCGGTGGCAACGGTGCCAACAACCACCTCGACCTGCTGCCCAAGCTGCTGCCCTTCGCCGACCGCGTGCAGGCCGTCGTCATCTGCGGGAAGAACCGCGAGGCCTACAACCAGCTGGTGCACTGGCGCGCCGAGCACCCTGAATTCCACTGCTTCGTGGACGGCTTTTCCGACGAGGTCCACCTCCTCATGCAGGTCAGCGACGCCATCGTCACGCGCGGCGGCACGACCACCTCCGCCAAGGCGCTGCATTTCCGCTGCCCGATCATCTTCAACGCCATCGGCGGCATCATGCCGCAGGAGGAGCTGACGGTGAAATATTTCCGCAACGGCGACGGCGCCGAGCTCATCGCCAACGCGGCGGATTTCGAGCGCGTGATCAGCTCGTGGATGGAGAACCGCCGGGGCTACGACCGTCTTCGCGCCAATTTCCTCAAGCTCCGCTACGACGAGGATCCGACGACCGTGGTCCGCGAACTCGTCGATCTGGCTCAGGAAGCCAGCGGCACCGCGCTCCAGCCGGGCCCCTTCCCGCCGAAGCCGCGGAAGGGTTAGGCGACGAGGTAGGGCAGCTTCTTCGCCGTTTCCTTCACGGCGGGGATGCCGTCGAGGAGCTCGCCGATGGCGTCCCAGCGGCCGTTGACGAGGGCATCGCGGGCGGACTCGCGCTGGGCTATCTTCACCGTCTGGCCGTCGAAGCGGGCCTCGAGTTTCACGAGGTCAATGACGACTTCGGCCGACGGGTCCTTTTCCACGGCGGCGGCGATCTTCGCGATGTCCTCGCGGGCGGCGGTGACGCAGGGCATGCCGAGGGTCGTGCTGTTGCCGAAGAAGATCTCGGCATAGCTCTCGGCGATGATGGCCTTGAAGCCGTATTTCTGGATGGCCTGCGGCGCGTGCTCGCGGGAGGAGCCGCAGCCGAAGTTGGCGCCGGTGAGCAGGATCGTGGCGCCCTTGAAGCGGGCGTCGTTCAGCGCGTGATTCGTGATCTTGCCGGTGTCGGGATCCTTGCGGACGTCGAAGAAGAGGAATTCGCCGAGGCCGTCGAAGGTGACGCACTTCATGAAGCGGGCGGGGATGATGCGGTCGGTGTCGATGTCGTTGCCGACGACGGGAACCGCGCGGCCGGTGACGGAGGTGATTTTGGCTAGGGCCATGGAAGATGAGAGTTGAGGGCTGGGATTTGAGGGACCGGATCAGTTGACCGCGAAGACCTCGCGGGCGTCGGCGACGGAACCGGTGACGGCGGCGGCGGCGACCATGACCGGGCTCATGAGCACGGTGCGGCCGGTGGGCGAACCCTGGCGGCCCTTGAAGTTGCGGTTGGAGGAGCTGGCGCAGAGCTGGTCGCCGATGAGCTTGTCGGGGTTCATCGCGAGGCACATCGAGCAACCGGCGGCGCGCCACTCGAAGCCGGCCTCGGCGAGCACCTTGTCGATGCCTTCCTTCTCGCATTGAAGCGCGACGATTTGCGAGCCCGGGACGGCGATGGCCTTCACACCGGCGGCGACCTTGCGGCCCTTGATGTATTTGGCGACTTCGCGGAAGTCGGAGAGGCGGCCATTGGTGCAGGAGCCGAGGAAGGCGACGTCGATCTTGGTGCCCTTGATCGGCTTGCCGGCGGGCAGTTTCATATAGGCGAGGGCCTCGATGATGCCGGCCTTGTCGTCGGCGGACGTGGCGGTTTCCGGGCTCGGGATGTTCTCGACGATGGAGATGCCCTGGCCGGGATTGATGCCCCAGGTGACGGTCGGCGCGATGCTGGCGGCGTCGATCTTGACGATGTCGTCGTATTTGGCGCCCGGGTCGGAGGCGAAGGACTTCCAGCGCGCGACGGCGGCGTCCCACGCGGCGCCGGTGGGCGAGTAGGGGCGGCCCTTGAGGTAGGCGAAGGTGGTTTCGTCGGGATTGACGTAACCGACGCGCGCGCCGCCCTCGATGGACATGTTACAGACGGTCATGCGCTCTTCCATCGTGAAGCCGTCGAAGGTGGAGCCCGCGTATTCGTAGGCGTAGCCGGTGCCGCCGTTGACGCCGAGCTGGCGGATGATGTGGAGGATGACGTCCTTGGCGTAGACGCCCGGGCGGAGCTTGCCGTTCACCTCGATGCGGCGGACCTTGAGCTGGCCGAGGGCCATGGTCTGGGTGGCGAGCACGTCGCGCACCTGGCTCGTGCCGATGCCGAACGCGATGGCGCCGAACGCGCCGTGGGTGGAGGTGTGGGAGTCGCCGCAGGCAATGGTCGTGCCGGGCTGGGTGATGCCCTGCTCGGGGCCGACGATGTGCACGATACCCTGCTTGCCGGTGGCGCGGTCGAAGAAGGTGATGCCGAACTGCGCGCAGTTTTTCCGCACCTCGTCCATCATGGCCTGGGCAAGGGAGTCCTTGTAGGGCTCGACCAGCTCGTTGGTCGGGATGATGTGGTCGACCGTCGCGAAGGTGCGGTGAGGCATGAGGACCTTTAGGCCGAGGTCGCGGAGCATGCCGAAGGCCTGCGGGGAGGTGACCTCGTGGATCAGGTGCGTGCCGATGAGGAGCTGGGTCTGGCCGTTGGCCAGTTTCTTAACCGCATGGGCGGCCCAGACTTTTTCGAAGAGGGATTGAGGCATGAGAAAACGGGTTATGGGTCAGGGGTTATGGGTCATGGGTAGAAAACCAATCACCAATAACCAATCACCAATAACCCATCACCAATGACCCGAATCCTACCAGAATCTTGCCATAACCAGAAATACTTGTTTCATGCCCTGTGATGCCCCGGGAGTATCAATATCCCTTTGAACTCCGTCACCTCGTCTACTTCCGCGAGGTCGCCCGGCAGCTGCATTTTCGCAAGGCCGCCGAGACGCTCGCCGTGGCCCAGCCGGCGCTTTCGCGCAGCGTGGCCCAGCTTGAGACGGCGCTCGGCGTCGACCTGCTCAACCGCACGCGGCGCAAGGTCGAGCTGACGACGGCCGGCAAGGCCTTCCTGGAGCGCATCGAGCCTCTGCTGCGCGGGCTGGCGGCGGTGCCGGGGGACATCCAGGCCCTGGCCGGCGGGCAGGCGGGGCAGGTGCGCGTGGCCTTCACGGGTCTCGCGATGGCTACCGTGCTGCCGGGGATCCTGCGCGAATTCAACCGTCGCTACCCGGGCATCCGGGTTGAGTTGAACGAGTCGCCCACCTCGGCCCAACTCGAGTCGCTCAAGACTGGCGAAATCGCGTGCGGTTTTTTTCACCCGGACGCCGCGGCGACGCCGGGGTTGTCGAGCAAGCTGCTGCTGCAGGAGAAGAACGGCGTGTTGCTGCCGGCCGAGCACCCTCTGGCCCGGGCGAAGAAGCTCCGCCTGCGCGATCTCGGCGCCACGCCGTTCGTGATGTTTCCCCGGGCGCACAATCCCGGGTTCTACGATCGTGTGCTCGCGGCATTTGCGCAGGCGGGAGTGACACCGCGCATCGCCGACGAGGTCTGGCCGCGCGCGAACGCCATCGGCCTCGTGCGCGCCGGCCTGGGCGCGACCTTCATGGCGCCGTCGGAGGCGAAACAGCTGCCGGACGAGGTGGTCTTCCGCCCGCTTGACGGCCCGGCGCCGGAGAGCCGGCTTGTGCTCGGGTGGCGCAAGGATGCCCCGCCCGATCCCGCGCTCGGGGCCTTCCTCGTCGTGGCGGGCGCCGGCGGGTGACCTCAGAGGCCAGAAGGGATTTTCCCCTCGGGCAGCAGATAGTCGTGGATGTGCGCTTTGACGTTCCCGCGCGACTTGATCGGGTCGGCGACGTGAGGCTCGAGCGCAGCCTTGAGTTTCCGGGCGTCGAACACCTTCGGCGGGGCCGCCTTGAAGTCGCCCTTGAGCAACAGGATGTCCGCGCGAATGTGGGGTTTATTCGCGTCATTCATCGGAATCATGATCGGCACATAATACTGGGCCATCTTGAACGCGGGCTCGGGCACTCCGAAGGCCTCATGCGGACCGACGGCCCGGGTGAGCCGGACGTCGGAGATGATTTCGAAGCCATCGAAGCCCTTCTCCAAGGTGAGTTCCGCGCAGCGATACAGCCAGAAGCACTGCGCGGTCTCGAAGGACGTGTAACCATTGGCGCCGTATTCGACGCGATGGACGTTTTTGCCGAGGTCCTTCTCGACGAAGCCGCCGGTGAGGGAAAAGGCGGTCATCTTTTGGTAGCCGGTGGCGCAGCCACCGAGCAGCAGGGCGCCCGCGAGGAGCAGCCCGGAAGTGAGCAGACGGATCATTCTCATGTGGGATGGAGGAATAGTGGCAGGCCCGTGCAGGGAGATTTCCGGCGAAATGTTCCGTTGCAAGTCTGCAATCGCGCTGCGTTTGTTGAGGTGGTCCTTTCACCGGACGAATCGCCGCCTTGGCCCAGAAGCCCCACATCGCCCTTCTCTTCACGACGTTTCCCAAGACGTCGGAGACGTTCCTGCAGCGCGACGTGGCGGCGCTGCAGGCGAAGGGGCTCAGCCTGAAGCTCTATTCGCTCTGGGGCGGGGGCGGGGAGTTCCGCGGCCTGCCGGTGCGGAGCTTCAACAAGTGGCGGCTCATCGAGGTTTTCCTGGTGATCATCCCGTGGCAGACCCTCCGCCGGCCGCGGCTGATGCGCGACCTGTTCGAGGGCGTGTTCACCCGCGCGGCGCCGTCGTGGCTGAACTTCTGGGAGAACATGCTCGGCGCCGGTTTCGCCGGCAGCTTCGAGCGCGAGATGCGGGATGATCCTCCGGCGCTCGTGCACGGCGCCTGGGCGGGAGCGCCGGCGACGGCCGGCTGGATCCTGTGGCGCATGCATGGCTGGCGTTACAGCTGCGGCGCGCACGCCTACGACATCTACGAGCACGGCGGCGACTGGTGGCTGCTGGAAAAACTGCAGCACGCGCGCTTCATCCATACTTCCACCGAGATGGGCCGGCGCGAACTGACGGCCCGCGGCGTGCCGCCGGGGAAGATCGTCTGCATTCGTCGCGGCCTCGACACTTTTCCCGCATTCAAGCCGCTGCGCCCGGACCGCAGGCCACTGCGCCTCCTGTGCATCGCCCGGCTCGTCGCGAAAAAGGGGCTCGATTACCAGCTGCAAATCTACGCCGCCCTCAAGGCGGCCGGGATCGCCTTCGAGGCGCGCGTCGTCGGCGATGGCCCGCTGCGCGAGTCGCTGGATGCCCTGGCGGTGAAGCTGCAGCTGACCGATCACCTCAGGTTCACCGGCCAGCTGGCGCAACCCGAGGTCTGGCAGCAGCTGGCCTGGGCCGACGTGTTGCTGCACACGGGCATCGTGGCGCCGAGCGGCGACCGCGACGGCCTGCCGAATGTCATTCCCGAGGCGATGGCGGCGGGCGTGCTGGTGGTCACCTCGCCCGTGTCGGCGACGACCGAGGCCGTCAGCCAGGAACGCACAGGCCTGGTCGCCGACGTGGACCTGCCGCTCGCGTGGGTCGTGGCGCTGCGCCGGCTCGGCGAGGACGACGCGCTGGCCGAACGGCTGCGCACCGGCGCCCGGCGCTGGGTGGAGGAAAACTACGACGCGCACAAAAACACGGCGCGGCTGGTCAAGTGCTTTGAACAGGCGATGCGCCCATGATCTACTACGACACCACCAAGATGGGGGCGGCGAAGCAGCGCTCGGGACTGACCCGGGTGAGCGCGCGGCTGCGCGAGGAATTTGGCGGCACCATCACGGAGGTGGCGTGGGACGGCACCCGGCGCGCCTTTGTGACCGGCAAGGAACAGGCCCCGGTGGCCTTTGCGACCACCGACTGGCTGCTGACCGTCGAACTGTTCAGCACGGCGGAGCGGACGGGTTTCGGGGATTTTGTGGGCCGCCCGCCATGCCGGCTGGCGGCGATGTTCCATGACGCGATCCCGCTGCGCTGGCCGCACATCACCTGGCCGCAGAGCGTGCAGCGTCATCCGGAATACATGAAGCTGCTCGCGGGCTTCGACCGGGTGTTTGCCATCTCGGAAGCGAGCCGGCGGGACCTCACGGGTTTCTGGCGCTGGCAGGGTGTGGCGCCGCGGGCGCAGGTGGACCTGATCGAGCTCGGGGCCGATTTCGACGGCAGCAATCGCATGCAACGCGACGCGCTGATCCCTACGAGGGGCCGGGCCTCGCTGTTGTGCGTCGGCATCATCGAGCCGCGCAAAAACCAGGCGTTCCTGCTCGACGTGGCGGAGGCGCTGTGGCGCGACGGCGTGGATTTCGACCTGCATGTCGTCGGCCGGGTGAACCCGCATTTTGGCGGACCGATCGCGGATCGGATGAAGGCGCTGGCGCGGAGTGAACCGCGGTTCCGGTTCCATGCGGCGGCGGGCGACGAGGCGCTCGGCCGGCTTTATGCCACGGCGCGCGCCGTGGTCTTCCCGACGATCGCCGAGGGCTGCGGCCTGCCGCTGCTCGAGGCGCTGTGGCGCGGCGTGCCGTGCGTGTGCAGCGACCTGCCGGTGCTGCGGGAGAACGCGGACGCCGGCGGCTGCCTGGTGGCCCGGGTCAATGACGCGGCGGACTGGACGGCGAAGTTGCGCACGGTGCTGACCGATCCGGACGAGAACCGGCGGCTGCAGACGGCGGCGATGGCACGGACACTCCCGCGCTGGGCGGAGACGATGGCGGCGCTGCGCCGCGCGCTCACATCTGCTTGACGGCGTAGGCCATCGCGGCGGCGATCTTCTCGAGATCTTCGTCGCTGTGCAGGGCGGAGACGGCGGTGCGGATCAGGTCCTTGCCCGGAGGGACAGCGGGGGCGATGGACATGACGGTGAACACACCCTTCTCGAGCAGGGCCTGCCAGAAGCGGTAGACGAGCTCCTTGGAGCCGAGGACGATCGGCACGGCGGGGGTCTCGCTGTTCCAGGTGTCCAAGCCGAGACCCTTGAGGATCTCCCGATAACGCTTGGTGTTGCGCCAGAGGCGCTCGAGGTGCTGCGGCTCGGTCTGGAGAATGTCGAGCGAGGCGGCGGCGGCGGCGGCCATACTCGGGCTGATCGCGGCGCTGAAGATGGTCTGCTTGGAATTGGTGCGGAGGTATTCGATGAGCTCGCGCGAGCCGGCGACGAAGCCGCCGGTGCTCGCGAGGGACTTCGACATGCTGCCGCAGATGAGGTCCACCTTGTCGTTCATCTTGAAGTGGTCGACCGTGCCACGGCCCTGGCGGCCGAGGATGCCGAAGCCGTGCGCGTCATCGAGCACGGTGAAGCAGCCGGCCTCCTCGCCGATGGAGGCGAGCTCGGGCAGGCGGCAGATGTGGCCTTCCATCGAATACACGCCCTCGATGACCAGCATCTTGGGCTGGGAGTGGGTGACCGTCTTGAGCACCTGCCGCAGGTCCTCGGGGTTGTTGTGGCTGAAGCGCTCGACGGTGGCCATCGACAGCCGGATGCCGTCCCACAGGCAGGAGTGGAGGTTCTTGTCGGCGAGGATCAGGTCGCCCTTCTGGGCGAAGGAGGCGATGGCGGAACAGCAGGAAATGTAGCCGGCGACGCTGATGTGACAGGCCTCGCGGCCGAGGAAGGCGGCGAGCTTTTCCTCCAGCTCCACGTGATAGGCGCGCGAGCCGTTGGAGATGCGGGCGCCCGTGGTGCTGGTGCCCCAGATCTTGGGACCCTGGCCGCAGGCCTCGATGACCTTGGGATGAAAGGACAGGCCGAGGTAGTCGTTGCTCGACAACATGACCATGTCGCGGCCCTGCAGCCGGATGCGCGTGCCCGACTGGGCCTCCATGGCGTGGTAGTAGGGCTTGTATTTCAGCCGCATCTTCGTCGCGTAATCGTCCTGCGCGCGCTCGATGATGGCTTTCTTGGTCTTGGTGAACAGGGAAAGGGCCATGGAAACTTGGTGGCCGACTAGAGGTCAGAAGCCGGGCCTTAGCAACCGCAAAGCCGCCTCCGCTCCTCTGGCCCCGCCGCGCCGAGGGCCGGTCAGGACCGGCGCGGCAGCGCGGTCATCCAGTCGGTTAGCTCGCGGGCGTATTCCGACCAGAGTTTGAACCGGCGGGCCCGGGCCTGCGTCGCGAGGGCGGCGAGCTCGGCCGGGTTTTGCAGCAGGCGCCGGATCGCACCCGCGAGGCTGCCGGCATCAACCGACGGTGGGGTGACGCAGCCGCCGCCGCGGGCCGATTCACCGAGGGCGCCCGCGCCGGAGCAGACGCAGGGCTTGCCATGCTGGAGGCTCTCCAAGACCGGCAGGCCGAAACCCTCGATGAGCGAAGGATAAACCGTGAACGCGCATTGCCGGTAGGCGGCGTGCAGCCCGGCATCGTCGGCCGGGCCGTCGAAGATCAGCGGCCGGCCGGCCGATTTCAGCGTGGCGATCCGGGCGAGCGCCGGACCGGCCGTGTCGGTCCGGGGCAGGCCGAGCAGCTGCAGCTCGAACTTCAAGCCCTCCTGCCATAGCGTCTCGCATCCTTCCAGCAGCGCCAGGTGGTTCTTCCGTCCCTCAATCGTGCCGACGCAGAGGATGCGGGGTGCGGCGCCGGAGGCCGCGGGCTCGGTGTCGGGCGGAACCGGATCCAAGCCCAGCGGGATCGCCTGCACGACAGGCGTGCTGCCCACGCCGAGCCAGGCCCAGTAGTCGCGCAGGCTGGCGGCTGAGTCCTCGGAATTGGCGGCGATGCCGTCGAACAGCAGCAGTTCGCGCAGGTAGCCGGGCAGGCGCCGCACGGTGCCCGGGGGTGTGAGCTCGGGAAACTTCAGCCCGATGGCATCATGAAACACCGCGACCCGCGGGCCGGGGATGGCGGCCAGCAGGGCCGGCAGGTTGGCGCCGACAGCAGGCGAAAATAATTCCGGGCAGACCAGCGCGGAGCCCACAGGCAGGGGCGGCCGCGCACCGAGCAGCCGGCGGGCGTGGCCCGTGAGTTTCTGGTGCAGCGGCCAGCGGGCCCCGCGCGAGCCCGTCGCCACCTGACCGGGTTGCAGGCAGCGCGACTCGCGCTCGTTGAGCGCCCGCCAGGCCCCGAGGTAGGGATCGTGACAGATCGCGCCGGCGGGCTGCGCCGCGGCCAGGGCGGCATGGAGCGAACGGCAGACGCGCTGGATGCCGGTCTGCGCGCGGGTGTGGCTGGTGTGTGTGGCGTCGAGCAGGATCATGGTCACGGGGTCGCCGGCGGCGGCTCGAGCTGCCAGAAAGTCGCCTGGCCGACGGTGGCGATCTGCCGCCATTGACCGCCCAACCGCGCGAAGGCGTCTGGGCGTTCATATTCATATAGCACGGCGTAGACCGGCCGTTCCTCCAGCTGCAGGGTGGTGAAGAGTTCCGCCCGCCGGGCCTCGCGGATCTGGTCCCAGCGGATGAGCAGGAACTCCGTGTAGTAATAGAACGCCCCGCTCACCTGCATGCAGCACAGCGCCGCCTCGGGCGGCAGGTGTTCCTTGGCCCAGTCCGCGGCGTGCAGATAGGTGGCCTCGTTGGCCGGGATCGCGAGCACCTCCAGCGAGCGGTTGAAGCGCACCTGCCAGGCGGCGGCGAACACCAGGACGGCGGCCAGGACGGCGCGCGACCAGCGCGGGGAGGGGAGGCGCGACCACAAACCCTGTCCGGCCACCAGCGCGGCGAGGAGGAGCGCGGGGAAAGCCGGCAGGATGAACCGGAGATACCACCACGTTTCCCCCGAGTGGAAATAAAAGGCATAGAAGCCGATGAGCAGCGCGGCCCAGAGACCGAGCACGGCGAGTTCCCGGCGGCGTGCCGCCGGCACCCACGGCGTAGCCAGCGCGGCGACGACCAGCGGGGAAAGCAGCGTGGGGATCCAGCGGGCGAAATGCGCGAGGTTGTGCGGCGCATAGCCCATCCGGAAAGCCGTGGTGACATCGCCGTAGCCGGTGGTGAGCGGGCTGCCGTAAACCCGCCAGTTGTAGTAGAGAAAAAACACCGCCCCGGGCAGCCCGCCGAGCGTGAGGCCGAGGTAGCGGCGGTAATCCCCGCCCAGTGCGACGGCAATCGGCAGCACCAGCAGGCCGTTGGTCGGCCGCACGAGGACGGCGAGGGCGGTGGCCAGGCCCGCGAGCAGGCTCCAGCGCCAGTCTTCGCGGCTGTGCAGCGCGGCGTAGAGCGCCGTCAGCGACCACAGCAGCGCGAGCAGGTCGCTCATCGGCTGGAGCGCGGTGAACAGGACCAGCGGGCTGAGCCCGAGCAGCAGAAGACCGGCGGCGGTCCATCCCAAGGTCAGCCCCAGCCGGCGCGCCAGGGCCAGGAAGACCAGTGCCGTGCCGAGCGCGGCAAAGAGGTTCACCGCGGTCGCCGCATGCCGCCAGCCGGCGATGCGCGCGGCGACCACGAGGTGCAGGGGCAGGCCGGTGGGATAGGTGGGGGCCATGCGGGCCACATCCTCGGCGATGATGAAGCCGAGCGGCTGGAAGGTCATCAGGCCGAACTCCGTGTGCTGGCGACCGAAGGGCACCCGTGGCGTCGCCTCGAAGCGGCCCTCAGCCAGCAGACGGGCGCTGTTGAAATAGCCCGAGGCGTCCGAGCCGCTGGCGTAGGAGGCGGAATGACGCGCCAGAAAAAAAGCATAACCCACGAAACAGGCCGCCAGCAGAATGACCCCCGCGCGGGGCCAACCGGAGGGTGAAACAGAGCGGGGCGCGGAAGAATCCATTATTTAGCGTTGTCGAACGTGCGAGGCTGCCATTGTTTGCGAAAATGGCTCAAACTAATAAATCCCGCCTGAACCCCGGTCGGCCGGGGTCGGGATGGCCGGCAACCCGGGTGCCCGGCCCATGATCCGCCGGATCCAGGAGGGTTTGCGCCGCCGGGACATCGATCCCGGGGTGGGGCTGGGCTACGCCGCGGTGGTGGCGCTGTTCCTCTGGACCCTGGCGCAGTTCTACATCCCGGGGAAGGGGCTCAGTTATCTCATCGCCTTCGGCGCGAAGCAGGAAGAGGCGCGGCTGAGCAAGATCCGCAAGCTCGACTATTTTGTGACGAAGGCGTCGGACGGCTACGACGCCCAGTATTACGTGCAGATCGCGATGGATCCATCACTGCAGAACCAGGCCCTGAAGCGTGCGGTGGACAGCCTGCCGTATCGCGGCCGCCGGATCCTCTTCGCGTCGACCGCCTATGTCTTCGGCCTGGGCCAGCCCGCGTGGATCCTGCAGGCCTTCGCGCTGCAGAACGTCGTGTCCTGGCTCCTGCTCGCCGTCCTCCTGCTGCACTGGTTTCCGCCGCGCACCTGGGACAATTTCATCCGCTGGGGCGGGACCATGCTGTCCATCGGCGTCTGCCTGAGCTTCCGTAACGCCCTCTTCGATGGCCCGAGCCTGCTGCTCATCGCCTTCGGTGTCTACCTTCTCGACAAGGGCCGGCCCTGGTGGTCCACCGCGGTCTTTGCCCTCAGCGGTCTCGGCAAGGAGACGAACCTGCTGGGCTCGGCGGCCCTGTTGCCGAAACTCGCCGACGGCGGCCGGGCCTGGGGTCTGGCGGTGGTGCGCGGTCTGCTGACGGTGGCGCCGCTGGCGCTGTGGGTGGTTTACATCGCGCTGTTTGTCGGCGGCAAAGCCGGCGATCCCGGGGCGCGGAACTTCGACCTGCCCTTCGCGGCCTATGGCCGGAAATGGGGCGACGTCCTCGAAAGCCTGCCCGACGTGTCGGCATTCAACGCCTGGCCGTTGTGGGGCCTGCTGATGCTGGTCGCGCTGACGGTGCAGTTCCTTTACTTGGTGTTGCGCCCGCAGTGGAACCAGGCTTGGTGGCGCATCGGCCTCTCCTTCGCGGTGCTTATGATCTTCCTCGGCGACGCGGTGTGGGAGGGCTACCCCGGCGCGGCTTCCCGGGTGCTGCTGCCGATGCAGCTCGCGTTCAACGTGCTGGTGCCCGCCGGCCGCGGCTGGTGGGCCGTGCTCGTGCTGGGCAACCTGACAATGCTGGCGGCGCCGGCGGCGCTGGAGTCGCCCACCGGCGAGGGCTACGTGGTCCGCGGTCCGGATGAACTGGTCTACGGCTCGGCCCGCGAGAAGTTCGCGATCGAGTATGCGGACGAGTGGTATCCGGTCGAACGGAACAACAACGACTACTGGTGCTGGGCGGGGGGCAACGGGGTGATCGTGGTGACCAACCCGCAGCCTGTGCCGCTGGTGGTGCGCCTGCGGTTCGCGCTGAACGTGGCCACGCCGCGCACCGTGTGGCTGCAGCTCAACGGATCCCAGCTGTGGTCCACCGAGCTGGACGACCACAGCAGCCTGAACGTCACGCTCAACGAGCTCGTGCTGCCGCCCGGGCCGAGCAAGCTGGTCTTTGTCACGGACGAACCGCCCAGCCGGCTCGGCAGCGACCCGCGCCCGCTGGCCTTCCGCCTGCAGAACCTGCGTGTGGACGTGCAGCGTCCGGTGCCGAAGGCGAACTGACGCTCACCACCCGGCGATCGCCTCGAGGCGGCGCCGGTAGCGCGCGCCGATGGCGGCGGGCGAAAAATCCCGCTCGATGGCCGCCTGTGCGGCGGCGCCGAGCGAGGCCGCGAGGGCCGGGTCGGCGACGAGGCGGTTCATCCACTCGGCGGCGTGGCCGGTGTCGGGTTCCGCCCAGGTCTGGCCCTTGGCGTAGGGGCCGTGGTTGCGGTCGAGCGTGACGGTCGTCGCGCGCACCGGGCAGCCGGTGGCGGGCGTGATGAACTCGGCGGTGGCTGACCAGTCGGTGCTGATGACGGGCTTGCCGAGATACATGCACTCCGCGGGCGCGAGCCCGAAGCCCTCGGAGCGGTGGAGGGAGACGAAGCAGTCGCAGGCCGACTCGAGCTCGTAGATCTCCCGTCGGCTGAGCGTCTGCGTGAGCAGCACGGTGCCGGGCAGGTCGGCGACGGCGGCCTGCAGGCGCGCGAAGTCGGCGGGATTGCCGGCGGTGTTGTGCACCTTGATCACGAGCGCCGCGCCGCGCCCGGCCAGGCCGGAGCGGCGGAAGGCGTCGAGCACCGCGGCGGGGTTCTTGCGCTCCGCGTAGGAGTTCAGGTCGCAGAGGAAAAGGAAAAGGAACTGGCCGGTGGGCAGGCCGAACTTGGCGCGGAAATCCCCCGCCGGCCGCGCGAACGAGATCGCATGCGGCATCGTCAGCACGGGCACGGGCACCTTCTGGGCAATGGCCTCGGCCGCGAAACGCGACGGCGCCCATACCTCGTCGCAATAGTTTGCGAAATGGATCCACGCATCCGGGAACTCCGGCAGCTCCCACGCCCAGTAGCCGATGTTGTATTTGCCGCGGCGAAAACCCGCGCCGTGGTGGTGGTCGACGTCGCGCATGCCCGGCGGATCGACGTGAAAGATGTTCACCGGATACGGGTTGTCCGCCTGCAGGCGCGCGGCGAAGGTGTCGTCGGAAAGAGGGTTCTTGCACGGCAGCCGCAGGTCCACGAGGGCGAGGGGCAGGGCGGCGGCCTCGGCGGCGCGCGCCATGCAGCGGACGGATTCGCCGATGCCGAGGTCGGCCCGGAAGAAGCCCGTTAGATTGAGGCCGAGCTTGAGGAAGCGGCGGGCGAAGGCGGCGTTCCACGGCGCGGCGCGGTTGCCGAAGTCGAAGAGCACCTCGCCGTCCGCCTCGAGGCGCGCGATGCGCAGGCGGCGGTTGCGGGCCTGCGCGCGCCAGGGCTGCAGGGCACCGAGGCCGGTGACGCGGCCGAGCCACGCGAGCAGGTTGCTTCCGGTCACGCCGGTCAGCTGCAGGGCGAGGATGTGACCGTCCGAGTGGTCGACGGCGGGCAGCGCCACCGGGAGGCGGAAGGGCCCGGGCAGCAGGATGGCCGTGGAAACCTCGCGGCCGTCGAGGCGCACGCGCAGGCCGAGGTCGCCGGCGGCGGTCGGGTCGGCGGGCGCGGGCGGGAGGACTTCGCCGACCAGGACGATTTCCTTCACGCCGTGCAGCGGCGGCAGGGCCAGCTTGCCCTCCTCCCTGATCCAGTAGGAATCCGTCACGACGTCGTCGTGGAAGAGGCCGATGAACTTGGGGCGGAGACGATGCGACATGCGGCGGAAAGCGTGAGCGCGGTTTATCGCCGAGGGCCCGGGGGTTGTAAATCCGGAACCGCCGCGCGGGCTTTTCGCTTTGGGAGCAGGCGGGCGCGTCGAGCGGAAAGTCGGGCGCCAAAGTCGGGCTTGCTGCGGATGGGGCGCCGGCTTTCACTGAAACCAGTGCTACCCCCACCTCTTGCACGCACCGCGACGCGTCGGGCCAGTCGTCGTTTGCGTCCGGTCTGGCCTGTTCTCATGCTGATCGCGTCAGCCGCGCTGATCTGGTGCTGGCATTATGACCGGTGGACCGCGGCCAGCTGGGGGCTCCCGACCAGCTATGCCGGTGACGCCCATGAGATTCTCGCCCGGTTGCAGGCCGCGGCGGAAGGCGACATCTGGCCGGGAAAATCGCAGGTGATCACGCGGCTGGGCGCCCCCTTCGGGGCGTATTGGAACGCTTACCCGACGCCGGACAAGGTGCTGATGATTGCGCTCGGCGGACTGGCGCGGCTGGTCGGGCTGTTTGCGGCCGCCAACATCGGGTTGCTGCTGGCCCAACTGTCCGCCGCGGTCTCCTTTTACCTTGTGGCGCGCTGGCTGCGGGCCCGGTGGGAGTGGGCCTTGATGGGGGCGCTGCTGTTCGCTTACTCCTACTCCACCTTCCACCGGGGTCTGGCGCATTTCTCACTGGTCTTCACCTGGACGGTGCCGCTCGGCCTGCTGGCCGTGTGGCTGGTGGCGGGCAGCCGCCGGCTGGAATGGCACCGGCCCGGGGCGCTGGCCTGCCTCGGCGCAGCAGTCGCGCTCGGGACGCACAATCCCTACAATCTTTTTTTCTGGCTGCAACTGATGGGCTGGGGGGTGGTGACGCAATGGTTTGGCGCGCGCCGCCGGGCGAACCTGCAGATCGGAATGGTTTCACTGGGACTGGCGCTGGCGGTTTTTGTGGTGATGCACCTGGAGGTGTGGCTGCACGTGAACGAGCCGGAAGGCGCGCCCCTGCTGGTGCGCAACTACGGCGGCACGGAATATTTTGCCCTGAAGCCGGTGGAAATGTTCATCCCGCCCCGGGTGCATCGCTGGGGATCGCTGGCTTTTCTGGGCAGCCGCTACACCCGCTGGACGGACTGGCGGGGCGAGGACTTCCATCCATATCTGGGAGTGGTGGGCATCGCCGCGCTGATCTGGCTCGGGGCGGTCGTGCTGCGGCGGGTCTTTGCGCGCCGGGCGCTGCCCGGCCAGGCGCTGGCCATCGGCTGGCTCACGACCTTCTCCAGTGTCGGCGGCATCACCAACCTGCTGGCCTTCTTCGCCGGGTTGCAGGTGTTTCGCGCGACCAATCGCGTGGGCATCTACCTTTCCGGCATCGTGCTGTTCTTCCTCGTGGTGCGCCTGTCCCGCGCGACCGCGGGCCGGCCCCGCGGGCTGAGCGTGGCCGCGGCCCTCGGGGTGGCGACGCTGGGCGTCCTCGACCAGGTGCCGCGCGGTCCCGGCGCGGAGCAGGCCCGGGAGATTGCCGCGACGGTGGCGGCGGACCAGGCGCTGGGCCGGGAAATGGAGGCGGTGTTGCCGGCCGGCGCCATGGTGTTCCAGCTGCCGGTGATGGGATTTCCCGAAGTGGTGCCGCCCTGGCGCCTCACCGACTACGAGCTTTTCCGGCCCTACTTCTCAACCCACACGCTGCGCCTGAGCTACGGTGCCGCCAAGCTGCGGGCGCGGAGCCGCTGGCAGCGCGACCTGGAGCGTCTGCCCACGGCCGAACTGGTGCGCCGGCTGGAGGAATACGGGTTTGCCGCCCTCTATTTCAACCTGAAGGGCTATGAGGACCGGGCGGGCCAGACGCTGCAGGAACTCTCCGCCCTGGGCTACGACCGGCGACTGCAGAGCCGGCAGGGCAACCAGGTGGTCGTGTTGCTGCACCCGTCGCCCGAACCGCACCTGCCGCTCGCCCGCGTGCCGACCTACGGGCGGGGTTGGCATCCGCCGGCCGACGACGGCGTGCGCTGGGCTTTCGAGGATGCAGTGATGTCGTATTTCAATCCCTTCGACGAACCGATCACGATCGAGCTGCGCCTTTCGTTGCTCGCGGTCAGCCCGCGGCAGCTGACCCTGACGCACGAGGGGCGGCTGATCGGCACGATCAAGGCGGATCACACGACGCAGGTCCTGCGGGTGCCCGAACTGGTTCTCGCGCCGGGCGTCAACCGGTTCCGGTTGGAGTCGGATGAGCCGTCGGTCCGTCAGGGCACTGGTCGCTACCAGTTGCGATCATTCGGTCTGGCGAAGGTCAGGCTCGGGATCCGCGCGGCGCCGCAGCTGCTGGAAATCGCCCCGGACTAGCTGCCGCCTTTTCGCTTCCCAAGCCGGAGGTGCGCCGCGATAGTTGGCGCGCCCACCGTCCATGCTGTATTACCTCACTGCCGCCGGGTTGATTGTGCACACGTTTTTCTGGGGCCTGGGACTGGCTTGGCTGGCGCTGCCGCGCGAGTGGCGGCGCTGGGGCTGGATGTTCGCCCCGGCCTTCGGCTGGGCGCTGCAGTCTGCGGTGGTCTGGGCGGGGGCACACACGGCGCTGGCCGGGACGGCCACGTATGCGCGGGCCAGCGAACTCCTGCCGCTCGTGCTGCTGGCCTTTGCCATCGGGCGCGGCCAGGCCCGCCGGTTCCGGGGGTGGGTTGCCGTGTTGGGCGTGGGCCTGGCGGCCGGCTGGCTGTTGTTGTCACCGCTGGCCGCGCCGGGCCGCGGCCTGACGTCCAGTTCGCTCGGCAGCTGCGACCAGGCTGACTACGCGGCGGGCGCACGGGTCTTCCAGGAGTTCTCGCGGGATGACCGCACGGGTTTCCTCGGCCTGCCCGAGGTGACCAGGGTGCGCTCGGCGGATTATTTCTTCGATTTCTGGCTGCGGCTGAATCATTTCACGCCCTCCGCCCTGCTCGCGCACAACGCCGCGGTCTTCGGGGTCGAGGCCTACCGGCTGGTGAGCGTGACCGCGGCGGTGCTCGTGCTGCTGAATCTGCCCGTCGTGTTTTTCCTCGCACGGGTCCTGGTGGGCGTGCGCGGGCCGTGGCTGGCGGGCCTCGTGGCATTGTATGCCTTGTCGCCGCTCAACGCCTATGCGGTGCACCATGGGGCGCTCGGCCAGCTGTATGCGGCGCAGGGCATCGCGCTGCTGACGCTCGGGGTCTTCGGCGCAAGCCGGGCTGCGCACGCCGGCCGCCACGTTTGGCCGTTCCTGCCGCCGGTGCTGGCAGCGGTCTGGCTGCTGGCGGGCAGCTACAATTTCATCCTGCTGGTCTGTCTCGCCCCGGCGGGAGCCGCGTTGCTGGGGCAGCTCGTGTGGAACCGCGATCTTGCTGCGGTGGGCCGCGTGCTGGGCCTGCTCGCGACGGCGGGCGCCATCTGCGTCGCGTTGTTCTGGGGCCGTTTTGTGGGTCTGGCGGAGCGCTTCAGTCTCTTTGACCAGTATGACTTCGGCTGGGCGGTGCCGCTGGCCTCGCCGGAGGGCTGGTTTGGCATTTTGCGCGACACCGGGCTGAACGCCGGGCCGGTGGCGGCGCGCGTGGCGCTGAGTGCCGGCGTGGTCGGCCTGTATCTGTGGGGCGTCGTCCGGCTGGGTCGCCGCCAGCCCGCGCGCGCCCTCGCGGCGCTGGCGCTGGTGCTGCCGGTCGTGGCCGGCTGGGGCCTGCTCGCCTGGGAGACCCGCGTGCGGACCAACGCCAGCTACGACGCTTACAAGATTCTCTCGGTGTTCTATCCCGGCCTGCTGGCGGGCCTGGCCTGCTGGCTGGCGGTGGCGGGGCGGCGGCTCGCCGGTGCATTGCTGACGCTCCTGCTGGCGGCCAATCTGATGGTCGCGGGGGATTTCCGTCGGCAGATGTCCACGCCGCCGCTGCGCGTGGACCGCCGCCTGGCCGCGCTGGCGCAACTGGAGTCGGACCCGCGCGTGACCTCGCTCAACCTGATGGTGGATGACTTCTGGTCGCGGCTCTGGGCCAACGCCTTTTTGCTGCGCAAGCCGCAATACTTCGCGATCCACACCTACGAGGGCCGGCTCAACACGCCGCTGAAGGGCGAGTGGGATTTGCGGGACAGCCTGCTGCGCACGGCGCCGTTGGCGGAGGACGACCTGATCCGGGTCAACGAGATCTTCCACGCCGTGCGCGTCGGGGCACCCGGCCGGCTGCAGGCGGGCTTTGACCGTGGCTGGCATCCGGAGGAAAAAACCGGTGGCAGCCGGTGGCGCTGGTCGGCCGGCGCCGGGCGCATTCTCGTGACCAACCCGTCGTCCCGGCCCATGCAGGCGCGGCTCAGCGTGCGTGTGCGGGCGCTGGCGGCGGGGTCGCTGGAGTTGCGCCTGGAACAGCACTCCGCGGGGGTGCGGGCGCTGGATGGATCGCTGCAGGAGGTGGTTTTCGAACACCTGCTTTTCCAGCCGGGCAACACTGTGGTGACGCTGGCCGGCCCGGCCGGCGCGGCACCGGGCGGCGACGATGACCGGCGGCTGTCGTTCGCCCTCCACGATTTCGAGTTGCGCTCGCTGGCGTTTGAAAAATAACCGTCACGCCCATGCAGCCCGACGAATACCGCAAGATGGCCGAGGTGGAGGACGCCATGTGGTATTACCGCGCCCTGCACCGGCACGTGGAACGCAGCCTCGCGGCAGTGTTGCCGGCGGCGGGCGCGCGCGTGCTGGACGCCGGCTGTGGCACCGGCGGGCTGCTGCGCCGGTTGCGCGCAACCCGGCCGGGTTGGACGCTGACTGGACTGGATTTCTCCCCGCTGGCCTGCGCGCTGGCGCGCGAGCGCACCGGGGCCGGGGTGGAGCAGGGCTCGATCGCCGCGCTGCCGTTCGCGGACGGGCAGTTTGATGCCATCACCTCGTGCGACGTGGTGTGCCAGGTCACCGAGCCGGCGCAGGCGGTGAGCGAGTTTCACCGCGTGCTCCGGCCCGGCGGTTTTGTCGTCCTGACGATGCCGGCCTACCAGTGGATGTATTCCTACCACGACCGCGAGGTGGGCAACCTGCGGCGCTACCGCCGCGGCGAGGTGAACGGGCTGCTGCGGGGTGCCGGCTTCCGGATCGTGCGCAGCACCTACTGGAACACCCTGCTGTTGCCGCTCGCGTTGCTGCGCCGGAAGATCCTGCCGCCCTCGGCCCCGACCAGCGATGTCGGCCTCTTTCCCGCGCCGGTCGAGGCGGGGTTCAACACCCTGATGGCGCTTGAGCATGCCTGGTTCGGGACGGGCGGGTCGCTGCCGCTAGGGAATTCGGTGCTGACTGTGGCGCAAAAACCCTAACACTCCGCCGTCGCACCCCATGACTCCCGCCCTGAGCTTTGTCATCCCGCTCTATTACAGCGCCGACACCATCACTGCGCTGGTGAAGCAGATCGAGGCGCTGGAGATCGAGGGCGGCCACGAGCTGGTGCTCGTCAACGACGGCAGCCGCGACGCCACGGCGGGGATCTGCCGCGAGTTGCTGCGCGACGCGCGCATCCCGATGATCTTCGTCAACCACGCCCGCAACTATGGCGAGCACAACGCCGTGCTCACCGGCTACCGGCATGCCCGGGGCGCCTACATCGTCAATCTGGACGACGACGGCCAGAACCCGCCGGCCGAGGCCGTGAAGCTCTGGCAGCACGCGCGCCGCGAGGGGCTTGACGTGGTCTACGGGCACTATGGGCAGAAGGAGCACTCGGCGTTCCGTAATTTCGGCAGCTGGCTGACCAACCGGATGACGGACTGGGTGCTCGACAAGCCGAAGGGATTTTATCTTTCCAGCTTCCGCTGCGTGAGCGCGTTCGTGGCGAAGGAGGTCGCCGCGCACGACGGGCCTTATCCCTACATCGACGGGCTCATCCTGCAGGTGACGCAGAACATCGGGGCACTCGACGTGCAGCACGCGGAGCGCGCGGCGGGGCAGAGCGGCTACACGTTGCGCCGGTTGCTGCGGCTCTGGCTCAGCACATTCGTGAATTTTTCCGTGATGCCGTTGCGCCTCGCGACGTTGCTCGGCCTGGTGATGGCCGCGGCCGGGTTGCTCGGCCTCCTGTTCATCTTTTATCTCCGCTACACCAACAAGGGCCCGGACTACGGCTGGGGTTCGCTGATGGGTGCGCTGCTGGTCTTCTCCGGCACGCAGCTGGTGGTGCTCGGCCTGATCGGCGAATACGTCGGCCGGATGTTCCTGACCGTGAACCGCCGGCCGCAGTCGGTCGTGCGCTCGGTGGAGCGGGCGGGGTAGGCGGCCGCAGCGCAGGCTTGCGCGATCAGGCGGAATTCCCCTGAGTTGACCGATGCCCGAGCCCGCTCCGCTCAAGCTCTTTTCCGTCGTCATCCCCGCCCACAACGAGGAGGAGTCGCTGCCGCCCACCGTGCAGGATATCTACGCCGTGCTGGTGCGCGAGGGCGTGCCGCACGAGATCGTCGTGGTGGATGATGGCAGCAAGGACAAGACCTGGGCCGTCCTCCAGGAGCTGAAGCAAAAAATCCCGACCCTGGCGCCCGTCCAGAACAACGGCCCCCACGGCTTCGGTCGCGCCGTCATCTACGGCCTCAACCACATGAAGGGCGACGCTTGCGCCATCATGATGGCCGACGCCTCCGACTCGCCTGCTGACGCCGTGCGCTACTGGCGCCTGCTCAACGAGGGCTGGGACTGCGTCTTCGGCAGCCGCTTCGTCAAGGGCGGCAAGGTCGTCGACTACCCGCGCGTGAAGCTCTGGGTCAACCGCCTCGCCAATTTTCTCGTGCGCATCGGTTTCAACATCGCGCTCAACGACACGACCAACGCCTTCAAGGCCTACCGCCGCACGGTCATCGAGGGCTGCCGCCCGTTCCTCGCGCCGCATTTCAACCTCACCGTCGAGATCCCGCTCAAGGCCATCGTGCGCGGCTTCAGCTGGACGGTCATCCCCATCACCTGGCAGAACCGCAAATACGGCGAGGCCAAGCTCAAGATCCAGGAAATGGGCAGCCGCTACTTCTTCATCTGCGCCTACGTCTGGCTGGAGAAATATTTCAGCCGCGGCGACTACAGGAAACGATAGGCTTTGCCGGGCGGCCGGCCCGGAAAACGGCGGGTTGACCTCCGGTCAGTCCCTCATTCCCTTACTCCCTTTCCATGATCTATCTGCTCGGAGGTTCCGGTTACGTCGGCTCGGCCTATCAGGCGCTGCTTGCGCGCAAAGGCCTGGCCTTCCGCAACATCCGCCGGGCTGACTTCGACTATTCCGATCGGGCCGCCCTGACCGCCCTGCTGCGCCGCGAGAAGCCCGAATTCCTGATCAACGCCGCCGGCTACACGGGCAAGCCCAACGTCGACGCCTGCGAACTCCACAAGTCCGAATGCGTCATGGGCAACGCCGTCCTCCCCGGCACCATCGCCCTGGCCTGCGCCGACGCCGGTGTGCCCTGGGGCCATGTCTCCTCCGGCTGCATCTACACCGGCCGGCGCGCCGACGGCGCCGGCTTCACCGAGACCGATACGCCGAACTTCACCTTCCGCACGAACAACTGCAGCTTCTACTCCGGCACGAAGGCCCTGGGAGAGGAAGTGCTGGCCGGCGTGCCCAACGTCTTCGTCTGGCGCCTGCGCATTCCCTTCAACCAGGTCGACGGCCCGCGCAACTACCTGAGCAAGCTCATGCGCTACGCCTCGCTGCTCGAGGCCGAGAATTCCATCTCGCAGCTCGACGAGTTCGTCGCCGCCACCTTCGCCTGCTGGGAAAAACGCGTGCCCTTCGGCACCTACAACGTCACCAACCCCGGCCACGTCACGACCCGCGAGGTCGTCGACCTCATCAAGAAGGCCGGCGTGTCGGACAAGAGCTTCCAGTTCTTCACCGATGAGGCCGAGTTCATGCGCACCGCGGCCAAGACCCCGCGCTCGAACTGCGTGATGGACGCCCGCAAGCTCGCCGCCACCGGCATCAGGCTCACCGAGGTCCACGAGGCCGTCGAGCGCGACCTGCGCCGGTGGCAGAAAGCCAATTAACCGCGAAGGGCGCGAAGATTCGCGAAGGCCATGTCTGACGAGCTGCTCTACCGCGATGAAGTCTACCGCATAGTCGGTGCGTGCATGGCGGTGCACAAGGACAAGGGCCATGGGTTTGTCGAGCCGGTCTATCAGGATGCCCTGGAGATTGAATTGGAACTCACCGGCATCCCCTTTGACGCGCAGCGGAACTACCAGATTCACTACCGGGACCGGCCGCTGAAACACACCTACACTCCCGACCTGCTTTGCTTCGAGAAAATCATCGTCGAACTCAAGGCGGCCAAAGCCTTGACCGATGAGCATCGGGCCCAATTAATGAACTACCTGAAGGTCACCAGGCTCCAACTCGGCCTTCTGGTCAATTTCGGCTCCTATCCCCGCCTCGAATGGGAACGTATCGTCCTCACCAAATCCTAACCTTCGCGTCCCTTCGCGCCCTTCGCGGTTAAAAAATCTTCATGAATTTACTAGTAACAGGCGGCTGCGGTTTTATCGGCTCCAATTTCATCCGCCAGCGCCTCACCGAAAAGGGCTCGGCCCTCACGAAGCTCGTCAACCTCGACGCCCTGACCTACGCCGGCAACCCGGCCAACCTGGCGGACCTCGCCGGCGATCCGCGCTACGTTTTCGCGCACGGCGACATCGGCGACACCGCGCTGGTCACCAAGCTCCTGGCCGACCACGCGATCGACGCCGTCGTCAACTTCGCCGCCGAGTCCCACGTCGATCGCTCCATCGACTCGCCCGAGCCCTTCATCCAGACCAACGTCACCGGCACGCTCCGCCTGCTCAACTGCGCCAAGCAATACTGGACGAAGCTGCCCGAGCCGAGGAAGGCCGCGTTCCGCTTCCTGCACGTCTCGACCGACGAGGTCTACGGCTCGCTCGCGCCCGGCGCGCCGGCCTTTACCGAGAACCACAACTTCGAGCCCAACTCGCCCTACGCCGCCTCCAAGGCCGCCAGCGACCATCTCGTCCGCGCCTACCAGCACACCTACGGCCTGCCGACACTCACGACCAACTGCTCGAACAACTACGGCCCGTATCACTTCCCCGAGAAGCTCATCCCGCTGATGATCCTCAACGCACTCGAGGGGAAAAATCTGCCGGTCTACGGCGACGGCATGCAGATCCGCGACTGGCTCTACGTCGAGGACCACGCCCGCGCCATCTGGCTCGTGTTGCTCCAGGGTCGCGCCGGCGAGACCTACAACATCGGCGGCCTGAACGAAAAGCCGAACATCGAGATCGTAAAGACGATCTGCGCCCTGCTCGGCAAGAAGGCCCCGCGCGCCGACGGCAAGTCCTACGAGTCCCAGATCACCTACGTCACTGACCGCCCCGGCCACGACCGCCGCTACGCCATCGACGCGACGAAGATCAACCGCGAGCTCGGCTGGAAGCCGCTCGAGACCTTCGCCACTGGCATCGAAAAGACGGTGGATTGGTATCTCGCTCATCGCAGTTGGGCAGCGGATATAACGTCGAAAAAATACTCACGAGAGCGATTGGGCACTGGTCAGGGGTGATGGGTCATGGGTTATGGGTGCTGAAGGATACCGGGAGCTTCGGGTCTGGCAGCGGGCCAAAGAGCTGGCCGTAACCATCTACAAGCTGTCTTCCACCGGCCCTCTCTCCCGCGATTTTGGACTGCGTGATCAAATCCGCCGGGCCGCAGTTTCGATCTCGTCAAACATCGCAGAGGGCGATGAGCGAGACACCAATAAGGATTCCGTCCGATTCCTTTACATCGCCAAGGGATCCCTGGCAGAGCTGCGCACCCAACTGGAGATCGCCCGTGACATTGGAGCGCTGGACACGGTAAGTTTTGACCAGCTGGAAGCCACTTGTGCTGAAATCGGCCGTATGCTTGGCTCACTGATCAAGGCCCGCAGCAAGTCCTGACCAATCACCCATGACCCATAACCCCTCACCCGCTGCGAAGCAGCGCAAAGGCATTATCCTCGCCGGCGGTTCCGGCACCCGGCTCTACCCGCTGACCATCGCCGTGAGCAAGCAGCTCATGCCGGTCTACGACAAGCCGATGGTCTATTACCCGCTGTCGGTGCTGATGCTCGCCGGCATCCGCGAGGTGCTGATCATCTCCACGCCGACCGACCTGCCCAATTTCAAGAAGCTGCTCGGAGACGGCGCGAACATCGGCATGAAGTTCAGCTACGCCGAGCAACCCAGCCCCGACGGCCTCGCCCAGGCCTTCCACATCGCCGGCGACACGGGCTTCCTGAAGGGCGAGCCCTCCGCCCTCGTGCTGGGCGACAACCTTTTCTACGGCGCCGAGTTCGTGAACTCCCTCGCCGAGGCCTCGGCGCGCACGACGGGTTCCACCATTTTCGGTTACCATGTCGCCAACCCCACGGATTACGGCGTCGTCGAGTTCGCCAAGGATGGCCGCGTGCTCTCCCTCGAGGAGAAGCCGAAGCAGCCCAAGTCCAACTACGCCGTCCCGGGCCTTTATTTCTACGATGCCGACGTCGTGAAGCTCGCCAAGAGCCTCAAGCCCTCCGCCCGTGGTGAGCTTGAGATCACCGACCTCAACCGCCTCTACCTCGAGCAGGGCAAACTGCACGTCGAGCTCTTCGGCCGCGGCACCGCCTGGCTCGACACCGGCACACACGACTCCCTGATCGAGGCCGCCCAGTTTGTCCACGTGCTGGAGAACCGCACCGGCCTGAAGATCGCCTGCATCGAGGAGATCGCCTACAAGCAGGGCTGGATCGACCGCGCCGGCCTCGAGGCCAACATCGCGAAGCTCGGCAAGTCCGCCTACGGCCAATACCTCAAGCGGCTGCTCGCCTGAGATTCGGCGTGCCAATCCGTCCGCCCAAGGCCGCAGCGGACTGAAGTTCACCGCGTTTTCACTGATTCGCTTTAATCAGGGCGGGACTCCGCCTGCATTCAGGCGATTTCCTAGATCTCACCGGTCCGACTTCCATGGCAGTATGCGGGCGCAACCCCTGATCATGATCGGTCGCCCAGCAATGCGCCTTGGCAGAGCAGGTTCCCAGCTATGCCTGCGAGCGCGCCACGATCGTTCGTTTTGCCACGAAGCCTGATGGCAGTGGGACAAATTGCACGGGTCGCTGGTTCAGTTTCAGATGGACGAATGGCGATATACCTTGGCGCTGCCACACTTGAGAAAACCGCTGCAATAGGAGAGTTCGCGACTGGACAGTTTTATACTTCAACCGGTTGGATCGGAGTTGGTCTAGATTTAATCCCAAAAGAACTCGCCGATTTCCTCAAAACCGCGGGGAAATATGGCACACAAGTTAATTACCCATATCCGCCAATAGAACGCGCAAAACGGCCTGTGTGGGAATGTCGATGCAGTTCCTCGGGGAAGCCGCTGGCCATGGACGATCCATTCGTGATAATTCCTTTGCGGAAGCTCGCAATGCGAGCGTGAGATTCGCCAGTTACGCCAATGGAGAGTGGTCGAATCAGTTCGCTCCATGGAAACCATAAACCAATTGCAAATCGCGCCTGCTCGTTATCGGGTTGTTGCCTTAGTCATCAATCTCGTCATCGGAATAATACCAGTAGCTTTGCCCAATTTACTGCAGGGATACGGAATTTTTGATGTTGCATCGATCATCACCGACAGGGTTTTAGATGCTTTAGCGGTAACGCTGGGATTCGGGCAGTTACTCCTGGTGCATGGGATGGGAGGTAGTCCGGGCGCTGTTTTTGCGGGACTCGAAGTTCGTTATACCAATGGAAAGCCTCTGAGATTTAAGACTACATTTTTGCGGGCCTTGCCTTACTTGGCTGCGTTGATGGCGAGTATATTAATGCCACGCTCTGTCTCTGAAATCGGAAGCAATACCCATATTCTCGTAGAACTCTTATCTTGGGTTTACCTCAGTGTTTTGATTTTTATCACTGTGAGCGGCGGAATGGCGATGGTTAGCGGTAGACAATCGCTAATTGACCGAATTACTCATACCATTGTTATCAAGGCACACCGAATAAATGTTTGAAGAGGACGAAAGGGGTCAGGGTAGGATTCACCTGATTTGACGGACAGAGGACTGGGGAGAGTTAGTTCTGTTTGACTTGCCTATACTCTCAGCGCGAAGCGGCGCTGCCGGCTCGGGGGAACTGCGGCGGTCAGGTGTTACCGATTTTTTTGTCGTCGTAAGATTTGCCAAATTGTCCTCGTAGGGATTTTCGGCGTCTGACCAGACTGGCATCAGATTTTGTCACGCAATTGCCGCGCTCGGGTCGTAGCCTTGCGACGGATTTGGACAGCCGAGCGAAGGGGTCATGCTTTACCTTTTACCGTAAGCGTCCGACGGAGCACCTCTTGACTTCGTAGTGGTGGCTATGCCGAAGAGGCGAGATTCGTAATGGTGGCCATTGCCGGTGGCGTGGGTGTCGGATTGGTGGCTAATACGAGGGGCTGCCAACGGGCCGGGGTCAGAGCGGCGAGATCGTCCTGGTTGGTCATGGCCGGCAGACGGGTGAGCACATCCTTGAGGTAGGCGAAGGGGTCCTTGCTGTGGCGCTGACAGGAGACGACCAGCGAGTAGATGATCGCCGATCTCTGGCCGGCGTCGGGGTGGCCGATAAACAGCCAGTTCTTCTTGCCGATGGCGGAAGGTCGGATGGCGTTTTCGACGAGGTTGTTGTCGAGCCGGGTTTCGCTGTGGCGCAGATGCGCGGTCAGCGGCTCCCAATGGTTGAGCAAGTAGGCACAGGCCTGGCCGAGGCCGGATTTGGGCAGCACTCGCTGCCGCAACGCGGCGACGAGTCGGTGCAGCCGAGCCAGCGACCGGGCGAAGCACTGCTGCCGGAGCCCGGCGCGGCGGGCGCCGATCTTGCGCTTGTCCCACACTCGTTCCCAGCGGTAGAGCCGAGCGATGAGTTGGAGGATGCGTTGAGCCGTCTTCGGTCGTTCGCCGGCGGCCTCAAAAAACTTCCGGCGGGCATGCGCCCAGCAGCCGAGCCAGACCACGCCCTCACGCTCGCGGGCGAAGGCCGGATACGCCTCGTAGCCGTCGGACTGAAGCAAGCCGCGGTAATCACAAAGCAACGAGGTGAGTTCGCCATGCCGACGGGAGAGCCGCCAGTCGAAGACGACATCGCCTCCGGGTCGGCTGATGACCCACAACCAGCCTTGCGTGGTCCCGCCACGTTTTTCGTCCGGGTCATTACATCGCACCGGCGTCTCGTCGGCCTGCACGTAGCCGCCGGCGAGCAGCCCGGTCTTCATCTGGCGGTAAATCGGCTCCAGCCACCCGGCGGTGATCCCGATCCAATCGGCCATCGACTGGCGCGGGAGCGAGGCGCCCCAGCGGGCCGACATCTGTTCGAGCCGGTAAAGCGGAGCGTGATCGACGTATTTGCTGAGCGCGATCCAGGCGAGCTGCCCGCCTCGTGCCAAGTTCCTTGGTCAACCGGAAGTAATCACGCGGCCTCTTTAATCGTAAGCGTCCGACCGGGGACCTCATAGGCGATGGAGGCGAGAGGTGGTAGGCTGTCGTAATGGCCACCAATACGACGGGAGCAACCGTAAGCGTCGCCTGGGATGCCTCGTAGCTACGAGAGCTACGACGAGGTAGAGTGTCGTAATGGTGACCAATACGACGGCTACGACAGAGTTGGTGGAGACTGGGGAGAAGCACGATACGCTGGGGCGGCGCCGCACGCCAGCCGAACGTCGAGCGGAGTTACTGGCGGCATACCGGCAGAGCGGGCTGACGCAGAGTGCGTTCGCGCGGCGGGAAGGGATCCGCTACTCGACGTTCTGCACGTGGGCGCAGGCGGAACGTGAGGCCGGCCGGCTGCCGGTGGCGCCAGCCGGGCGGAAGGGTCGGCGGCCGACATCACCTGGGAGCGTGCGCTTTGCCGAAGTCGAGTTGCCGCCGATGCCGGCCCCGGTGACCAACGGCTTGGAGGTCCGGTTGCCGGATGGCACGCTGCTGCGAGGCGGCAGCGCCGCGGAGTTGGCCAAGCTGGTGCGGGCACTGAGGGCGTAGCCGATGCTGGCCTTTCCGGCGGCGATCAAGATCTACGTGGCAGTGGAGCCGGTGGACATGCGCAAGCAGTTTAACGGGCTGTGGGCCGCGGCCCAGGAGAAACTGCACGAGGATCCGAAGAGCGGAGCGGTGTTCGCGTTCATCAACAAGGACCGCACGCGGCTGAAGCTGCTGTATTGGGACGGCACCGGAGTGTGGGTGCTGGCGAAGCGCCTGGAGCAAGGTCGGTTCTCCTGGCCCAAGCCGAGCAGCGCGCGCGTGAAGCTCGCCCTCGCCCCGGAGGCGCTGGCGCTGCTCGTCAGCGGCATCGAACTCAAACACGGTTCGCTCAAAGCGTGGTATGAACGCTGAGCAAAAATAGTTTTGGTCGAAGGGAACTCTCCTGGTCGGCCGCTGACTGATCGCGCGCGATGAGCGCGACCGCCGTTCCCCTCGATGAAATGCAACTCCTGCGGCAGGAGATCGTGGTGCTGCGCCGGCAGATCGGGTGGCTCAAGCAGCAGCTCTTCGGCGGCGGCAAAAGCGAGACACTGGACCGGGCGCAGTTGCTGCTGCAACTCGGCGCCCTGGAAAAGCTCGCGGCGGCGGAACGGCCGACGGAGACGATCAGCTACGAGCGCCCGGCCGGGCCTGCGCCGAAGCGGACGTTGCCGGCGGAGAGCTTCGCGCACCTGCCGGTGCAGGAGACGGTGGTGATCGAGCCGCCGGCGGTGCAGGCCGATCCCACGCTCTACGAAAAGATCGGCGAGGAGCGGACCTTCGAGGTGGACGTGGTGCCGCCCAAACTCTTCAAGCGCGAGATCGTGCGGCCCAAGTATCGGCACCGGCTGGACCGCAACCGGGCGCCCCTGCTGGCTCCGGCGCCGGCCCGCGTGGTGTCCGGCGGCTTTGCCTCGGCCGGGCTGATCGCGTGGGCGCTCACGGCCAAGTATGCCGATCACCTGCCGCTTTACCGGCAGGAGAAGATGCTGGCCCGCTGGGGCGCACCGATCTCGCGCCAGAACCTTTGCGATTGGGTCGGGGCGGCCACCGCGCTGCTCGAAGCGCTGGTCAAACGCATGAAGCAGGATCTGTTGCAGGGCGGCTACGTGCAGGTCGATGAAACGCCGATCCGCTGCAACGATCCGGACTTGCGCGACGGCAAGACCACGACTGGTTGGTTGTGGGCGCTCTCGCGGCCCGGAGGCGGAGTCGTCTTCGAGTGGCGGTTGTCTCGCCGGCATGAGGAGGCCGAGCGCTTGCTCGGTGATTATCGTGGCGTGCTCCAATCCGACGGCTACGAGGCATACGCCGCGTATGCGCGTGCCCACCCGCAAGTTGAGTGGGCCGGATGCTGGGCCCACGCACGCAGACGCTTCTTCGAGGCGGCGGCGGAGCGGCCGCAGACTGCGGGGCGCGTGCTGCGCCTGATCGGCCGGCTCTATCAACTCGAAGCCGAGTGGGACCAGACCCAGGTAGGCGGCCAGCGCGCTGCGCTCCGGCAGGAACACTTTGCCCGGCCACTGGCACGGTTGCACCGACTGGTGTCCGCGCTGCAAGCGCGCGTGCTCCCCAGGACCGGTCTCGGCCAGGCCTGCGCGTATCTGCTTGGCCACTGGGCGCCGCTGACCGCGCACCTCCGCCACAGCCACACCCGGCTCGATACCAATGCGGTCGAGAACGCCATCCGCCCGAGCAAGCTCGGCGCGAAGAACTGGCTCTTCGTCGGCCACCCTGACGCTGGCGACCGCGCCGCGGTGATCTACTCCCTCATCGTCTCCGCCCAGCGACACGGACTCGATCCCCACGCCTACTTGAAGGATGTCCTCACCCGCCTGCCGGCGATGAGTTCCAAAGACGACCTCACCCCGCTGCTGCCCGCCCACTGGCAGCCGACCGGCGCATCGTAGCTCTCGTAGCTACGAAACAAACCCGTTCGTAGCTCTCGTAGTTACGATCCCGTCAAGGGGGCACTAGGGGCAACGCTTACGATGCGACCGCCCAAGCTATGACTGTCAAGTTGGTGGCCACTTGGGCTCTATGCCAAGCGTGGCCACGAAAGGGTTGCCTCCCCACCCGGCTGTTGCGTGGATCAGATCACGCCCGGCATGAAGGTCTCGTTCATAATCCCGCTCTACAACTGCCTGCCGCTCACGCAGGCCATGCTGGCGAGCCTGCGCGAGACCCTGCCGCCCGGCCTGGATTGCGAGATCATCCTTGTGGACGACGGCAGCACCGATGGCACACGCGCCTGGCTGAAGGACTTGCCGCCCCCCTGCCGGGCAATGCTCAACGAGAAGAACCTCGGCTTTGCCGGCGCCTGCAATCGCGGCGCGGCCACGGCCACCGGTGACCTGCTTTTCTTCCTGAACAACGACCTTGTCCTGCTGCCGCGCTGGCTCGAGCCGATGTTGGCCGTCTTCGATCAATTTCCGGACGCGGGTCTCGTCGGCAATGTGCAGCTCAACGCGACCACAGGAGCCGTGGACCACGCGGGCATCTTCTTCAACCATCAGGGCAAGCCCGCCCACCGCACCGATCTGCCCGCCACCACCCGCTTCCTCGGCCTGCCGGCTTATCGCGCGGCCGACGCCCTGACCGGCGCCTGCTTCGGCCTCCGCCGCGTCCTCTGGCAGCAACTCGGCGGCTTCGACGAGGCCTTCATCAACGGCAGTGAGGACATCGACCTCGCCCTCCGCGCCACGGCCGCCGGCCGGCATCATTACGTCGCCCTGCGCAGCGTCGTGCGGCACCACATCAGCTCTTCAACCGGTCGCAACCTGCGCAACGAGCAGAACACCTACCGGCTCGTCCAGCGCTGGGCGGAGCCGATCGCGGCGCTCGCCGCGAAGGACTGGAGCCGGCAGCAGGTCATCACCCACGCCGACCAGTCCGGGGTGTTCGATTATCATCAGGTCCAGGCAGCGCTGCTCCACCTGCTGTTGCTTTCCTCCCCGCCGCCCTCGGTGCGCGCGGGTGTCGCTGCGGCCATGGCGCAGGAGCTGCGTCGCTGGCGCGAGTTGCTGGAAGGCGCCGCGCCCCCGCCGCCACCGCGGTCGGTCCGCACGGACCAGATTTAGCGCGGGGCCGACAATTCCAGCCAGCCGGGGTTCTGTTCGGCGTGGACCGCGATTTCCCCGAGGATGGCGGCGGTCGGCGTGGCGGGCTGCCATTGCCAGAGGGTCGTGGCCTTGGCGTGGTCGAGCACGATCCAGGGAATGTCGAAGGGCCGGGGCGTGCCGTCCGGCACCACGGCGTGCGGGCCGAAACGCCGGGCGCACCAGTCGCTCAGCTGCCTGAGCGACATCGCGGACGCCGCGCCGCCGGAGAAGTTGGCGATCCGGTCGGCCGCCGCGAGCTTCGGCGCCTTGAACTGTTTTTCCAGCACCGGCACGAGGTCGCGTGGGTGCAGGCAGTCGCGCACCTGGTGGCCGTTGCCGCCGAAACCGAGATACTTGAGCGGCTTCCTGCGCAGCCACGCGTTGATCCAGTAGGCGAAGATGCCTTGGTCGGCGCGGCCGAACTGGCCCGCGCCCGCCAGCACGCCGCAGCGGTTGATGAAAACAGGGAACCCGAAGGTCTCGCCGTATTCGAGCGCCATCGCCTCGGAGGCGAGCTTGGTCGCGCCGTAGAGCGAGATCGGGGCCTGAGTGGCGAAAGACTCGGCGAGGCCGGCGGGGCTGAGGCCAGGCGTGAGACGCGAGGCTTGGGGCGTGAGGTGAAAGGCCTCGTTGACGGGCTCGACGAACAATGCGGCCAGCGGGGCGATCGAGTAGACGCGGCTCGTGGAGAGCAAAATGAAGCCCGCCTTGTGCGCCTTGCAGTATTCGAGGACGTTGATGGTGCCGGTGAGGTTGTGGTCGACGAGCTCGCGGCTGCTTGTCTTGCCGTCGATGCCGGCGAGGACGCTCGGGTTGGCGGCGGCATCGATGACAAAGTCAGCGGCGGGCAGCGCGTCCATGGCGCGGACATCACGCAGGTCGGCGGTGAGGACCTTGATACCGAGTTGCTCCAGCGGTCCGCGGTTGGTCTCGCTGCCGGGGCGGATGAAATTGTCGAAACCGGTGACCGCGTGGCCGGCGGCGTGGAGCTCCCGGGCCAGGGTGCTGCCGACAAAACCGCAGATGCCGGTGATCAGGATGCGCATGGGGCGAGGGAAACAGACGGATCCGGCCAGGTGAAGCGGGAAAACTAGGGCGACCCGGGCTCGCGGTGGAGCTTGAGGCTCGCGAGATACACCCAGTCCCAGGCGGTGTCCCCGTATTGCCCCGGGTCCGTCCGGAGCACCAGCATCGAGCCCGGCGCGAAGGGCGGCAGCGTGACCCGGACGCTCTGCCGGCCGCGGTCGCCCGGCTGGCGGGCGGGATCGAGGAAGCGCTGGTAAAACGGGAGAGTGGAGCCGGGAGTGACGATTTCGAGCATGAGTTCGGTGCCGTTGCTCCGCCCCGGTCCATAGGCGGCGGGGTCGTAACCGAACTCAAGCGAGACCTCGCGCATCTGGTCGTCCAGCTGCCATTCCACCTGGGCCGGGGGTAGAAGCATCACGACCTGGCGCCCGTCGATGACCCGACGCTGCAGCCGGTCCAGTGTGCTGCTCGGCGGTGAGAGGACCGAGCCTTCCCGCGGCCGGCCCTGGCCGACCAGCTGCCAGAGGCGCGCGGAGTCCAAGTCGCGCAGGGTCGCGAGCCCGTTGCGGGCGTAGACACGCTCCTGGAGCAGGTCGATGACGAGGGTGTAGTTCCGGCGGATATAATCGGCCAGCTCGGGAAAGCTCTCGTGCGCGTTCCGGGCCCGGTCCGTGAAAACGAAGGCCCCCAGGCCGACGGCATCGACAAACACGGCGGGCGCGCTGTGTCGCAGGTCGGCAAGGTAAACGGCCCGGTGGTAGGCCTGTTGCGCGTTGTCCTGCATTGACCAGAGGGTGTTGCCGTCGCGCGTGGCCTGCGGCAGGCCGCTTTCCACCTGGAGGTGGCAGGCCCAGCCCCAGACCCCCAGGGTGTCGCCGCGCCCGGCCAGCGCGTGCAGCACCGTGGCGGCGCTGGAGCGGGGATACTTCCAATGGTGGACAAATCCGCCAAAGACGGAAGGGACCGGCTGCAGGCCGCGCGTGACCATCGGCAGCAGGCCCGCCGCGAGCCCGAACCCGGCCAGCAGCAGGCGCCCGCGCGCCGTTTCCAGGCGGCTCCACCAGCCGCCCAGCGCGGCGCCGAAGCAGAGCGTGAGCGGCACCGGCAGCAGCAGCACATAATGCAGGAACTCGCGGCGCGGCGCCACGACCGCCGCTACGGCGGCCAGCGTAACGGCGCCGCCGGCCATCAAGATCGCGGAGGGGCGCATCCGTTGTCGGAGAAAATAAACCACGGCGGCCAGCAGGCCGGCCGCCACCGTGCCGAGCAGCAGCGGGAATCGCCCATCTTCCTGGGCATTGAGCCACATGGCGCGCAGGGCATCGCCGTAGGACGCGACTTCGCTAGTGCCGACATAGACGATGTTTTGCAGGATGTATCTCCTCCAGACGGCCTCGAGCTGGCCCGTGGCGGCGGCCAGACCGGCCAGGAGCAGGGTGGGCAGGGCGGCAGCCAGCAACATTTCCATCGAGCCGCGCCAGCGGAGCCGGGCCGTGGCGCCTGGCGCGCACAGCACCTGCCATCCGGCCCAGCCGAGGAGTGCGAGGCCGATGGGGGCGGTCTGCAACTTGGTCCAGGGCAGGGCGCCGACGACAAAGCAGGCGGCCCACAGCCTGAGCCGGTCCGCGGGCGCGCGGCCGGCCAGCAGTCCGAAAGCCACGGCGATGAGGAGCAGGGGCAAGTGTTCCGTTGAGAGGTTGGTCAGCTCGGGGTGGCCGACCGTCGCAAAGAAGCCGGCGGCGGGCAGGACGCCGAGCCAGGCGGCGGAGCGCCCGAAGGCCCGGGTCAGGGTCCGGAGGCAAACGAACAGGGCGCCCCAGGTCAGCAGCAGGCAGGTCAGCCGCGCCGTGAAATAATCCAGCGGCGCCCCGACCCAGTGCCAGGGCACCAGCAGATAGTAGTTGAGCGGGCCCGAGCTGCCGCCGTCCACCGCCCGCCAGAACACCGGGTCGCGGACCAGCGTCATGGCGCCGGCGATCAGCTGGCTTTCGTCGGGGTTGTATTCATAGGCGACGAGCAAAAAGGGCCAGCGCCAGGCGAGGATGAAAAGGAAAAGCACGACCGCATCGCGCCAGTCCGGGCCGCGCGGCGGAGCCGGGGGTTCGCGGGCTTCACGTCCGAGAGTGAGCCCCAGCCGCGCGACCAGCATGAGGGTGGCCATCGCCGCCAGCACCCAGTAGCTGCCCGGGTGGAGATCCAGCCACTGGAAAAGAGATTTCAACATGGGGGCGGATCAACGGGCCGCTCAGAGTTTCTGGAAGCGGTATTTCAGCCAGGCCCAGATCCACATCGGCGGGTCGCGGAACATCGAGACCTTTTTGCCTTCCTTGAAGGAGCGGGAGGTATATTTTATGGGAATTTCGACTGGCCGGTGGCCCTTGCGCACGAGCTTGATGAGGATCTCCCAGTCGAAGTCGAAGCGGTTGGCCGTGAAGGTGAGGCCCGTCAGGCACTCGCGGCGGAACACCTTATACATGGTGAAGGGGTCGCGCAGCGTCAGGCCGAGCGAGACGTCGATCAGCGCGGTGAAGAACCAGTGGCCGGCGTTCAGCACGAAGGCGTGCAGCACCTGCTCGTCGAACTTGCGGATGAAGAGGCTGTCGCCGTGCCGCGAACCGAGCACAAAGGTGTGGGTGTTGGCGGTGAAGGGCACCAGCAGCTTCTCGTAGTCAGCGAGGTCGTATTCGAGGTCGGCGTCCTGGATGAGCACGACGTCGCCCGTCACGTGCGCCAGGCCGGTGCGGACGGCGCGCCCCTTGCCGCGGGGCTTGTCCTCCAGCAGAATCTTCACGCCGGGCCGGCCCTCGTAGCCGAGCACGATGTCGCGCGAGCCGTCGGTCGAATTGCTCTCGATGATGATGATTTCCATCTCCCAGCCGGCGATCCGCTTGGCGGTGAGGGCGTCGAGTGCGATCCTCAGCGTGGCGCGCTCGTTGAAGACGGGCACGACGACCGAGAGCGTCGGGCGGGCGGGCAGCGGCGGAAAGACGGGTGAAGTGGCGGGACTCATGCGGCGGTGGCGCCCGCATTAGTGGGTGGCGCCTTCCGCCGGAGCCAGCAGAAACCGGCCAGCAGGAGGAGGCAGCCCGCGCCGCCGAGCCACAGGGCGAGGGTGAAGTGCTGCGGCCAGTAGGCGAAGGTGATATCGTGCCGGCCGGGGCCGTCGATCGCGACGCCCTTGAAGGCATGGTTGACGCGGAAA
>CBDFNB010000010.1:0-144571 GCA_965249855.1 Lacunisphaera sp. | reverse complement strand
CCACTTTAGCTTATTGCACGCAGCCCGCCATGGGCGCCTTGACACAGCGGCGGCGACATTTTGGCCGCCGCGTCGCAGTGGATCATGGAATGGAGGCGGGGCCATCAGCCCCGCAGGACATGGGATGCGCTGCCGGCAACCCGCGGGGCTGATGGCCCCGCCTCCATAAAAATGCCCGCGAAGGCGGCCACGGAAAAAGCGAGTTACATCCCCTATGCTTCTGCAACTTTTCCAACGTGGCCACCCTCGCGGGCAAAGTGGGGGTTTTTCAAATTGTCTGAACCTGCGCCCGGAGTTTGCGCGGAGCGCCCGGTTGTGTCCAGTCCGCAACCGGAAAAGAGTGTGTCATGCCCGCCGGAGAATTCCGGCGGGTTCGTTTGACTAGCCCGGCGCCGCGGCTACTCAGAAGTGGTCCATGTCCAATTTCCTCGATCCGAAAAGACCCACCACCCGCGCCCTCCTGGTCGGGGTGCAGACCCCGGACATGAAACCCGGTGAAGGGGCGGAGCTGCTCACCGAGCTGAACGAGCTGGTCGAGAACCTGGGCCTGGAGATCAGCCACTCCACCCTCATCACCCTGCGCGACCGTCACCAGCCGAAGTTCCTCATCGGCACCGGCAAGGCCGCCGAGCTCATCGCCAAGGCCAAGGAGGACGGCGCCGACGTCATCGTGATCGACGAGGAACTCTCGCCCGCGCAGCAGCGCAACTGGGAAGAGGAGTCCGGCCTGGCCGTCATCGACCGCCAGGAGGTCATCCTCGAGATCTTCGCCGACCGCGCCCAGACGCGCGAGGCCGTGCTCCAGGTCGCCCTGGCGCGCATGGAATATTCATTACCCCGCCTGACGCGCGCCTGGTCCCACCTTTCGCGCCAGCGCGGCAAGGGCAAGATGGGTGGCGAGGGCGAGACCCAGCTCGAGCAGGACCGCCGCCTCGTCCGCAACCGCATCACCAAGCTCAAGTCCGAGCTGGCCCAGGTCATCTCCCAGCGCGCCACCCAGCGCATCAAGCGCCAGCGCACCCCCGTCCCGGGCGCCGCCATCGTCGGCTACACCAACGCCGGCAAGTCCACCCTCCTCAACAAGCTCACCGGCGCGCAGGTCCTCGCCGCCGACAAGCTCTTCGCCACCCTCGACCCGACCACGCGCCAGCTCGTCCTGCCGGACGGCCGCACGCTGCTGCTGACCGACACCGTCGGCTTCATCCGCCGCCTGCCCCACCGCCTCGTCGAGGCCTTCAAGGCCACGCTCGAGGAGGTCGTCGTCGCCGACTTCCTCATCCACCTGCTCGACGCGTCCAACCCGAACGTCGACCAGCACCACGCCACCACGATGGCCGTGCTCGGCGAGCTCGGCGCCGCCGACCGCCCCACCCTCACCGTCTTCAACAAGACCGACCTGCTCGACGCCAACACCCTCGCCCACCTCCGCGCGCAGCATCCCGACGCCCTGTTCATCAGCGTCCACACCGGCGCCGGGCTCGACACGCTGCTGCGCCATTGCGAGGAGCTGGCCACCGACGACACGGAGTCGGCCGACCTGCTCATCCCGCACAGCCGCTACGATCTCGTCGCCAAGCTGCACAGCGTCGGCCACGTGAAAAACCAGGAATCGCTCGACGAGGGCACGCATCTCACCGGCCGCTTCCCGAAGAAATTCGCCGCGCTCTACAGGCCCTTCGTGGCCGCGCCCGCGCCGGCCAAGCCGGCGAAGTCCTCCAAGACTTCGCGAAAGGAACGCTGATTGCCGGGACTCCAAGGTGGAACCGGGCCTCCGGACCGGTTTGTCCAACGCCCGCTCAATCAACCCGTCCAGAGGCCGGGTTCCACCTAAGGCAACGTGCCCTACCTCACCGGAAAATCCGGTAGAACAGCCGCCCGTAGCATTCGCGCAGCGCCGTCTCGGTCTGCTGCCAAGCCTCGCCCCGTGGCACAAAGTCGATCGCCACGAGGGCCCGCGACGCGTCGAAGCGGAAATCCACGGGAAAATGGGTGCAGTCCACGCCGGCCTTCCGGAATTGCTCGGCCGAGCGCGGCATGTGCCAGCCGGTGGTGACGAGGACGACTCGCTTCCAGCCGTTCGCCTTCATCAGCTCCGCCACCGCCGCGGCCTCGTCCGCGGTGTTCTCGACGTGGCGCGTGACCACGATCCGGTCCGCCGGCACGCCGCGTGTCACCGCGATCCGCTTCAGTTCATCGCCCTCGGTCGCCTCGGAGTTCCGCCAGGACATCCGCGCCCCGGTGAAGACCAGCGTGCGCGCCTTGCCGGCCTGCAGCAGGATCACGCCCGCGTCGAAGCGCTCGGAGGTATCAAGGAAGTTGGGCACCAAACCGTCACCGACCCGCGGCCCCAGGAGGCCGCCGAGCACCACGACCGCATCGGCCGGCTCGACCTGGGCGACCGGCACCGCCGGGTGCCGCGACTCCACCCAGCCAAGCAGCCGCCCGCCCACCGCGGGAATGCTGGCGACATAAAGCACGGCCAGCGCCGCCACGAGCGGCCAACGCTGCTTTTTCCACAGCCCGAAAAGCACGAGCAGGACTACCCAGCCAATCGGCAGCACGAAGACCGGCAGGAGTTTGTTCAGGAAAAGCATGGGCGGATCAGCGCGGCCGTTTGACGACCAGCTTGCCCCGGATGAGCGCCTGTTTTTGCGGACGCGTCAATTGCTTCAATTGGTATTCGCGCTGCAGCGCGCGGGTCAGGCTCATGGGCCCCTCCTGCCAGACGACGCGCACCGGGAGCCGCGGCCGCGTGTATTTGGCGCCCTTGCCGCGGTTGTGCACCGCCAGCCGCGCCTGCACGTCCTTCGCCGTGCCGATGTAGAAAGTGCGGTCGGCACACCGCACGATGTAGACGAAGGCTCGCTTGGCTGGCATGGACGCCGAGGCTTCCAACCCGATGACTTTTCTCAAGCTCTACGTATAATATCCGCCCTTGACCCCCCAAGGGCACAGGGCTTCTTTCGGCCGCTCTCACTGCCTGATGGTGTAATGGTAGCACAGGTGACTTTGACTCACCTAGTCATGGTTCGAATCCATGTCGGGCAGCCACTTAGATGAAATTTCTCCCGCTGTTCGCCGCCCTGATTGGCGCAACTCCTGCCGTGGCCGCTGAACCGGTCATTTGGCGGCTCGATCAGGTCGACCACGTCGGCGGACATGCCACGGAGGTGTTTGGCGCACCGCGCGTCGCCGCGGAGGCGAACGGCCCGGCGGTCTGGTTCAACGGCGCCAGCGACGGCCTGCTCGTGCAGACCAACCCGCTGGCCGGGCTCACGCAGTTCACAATCGAGGTCCTGTTCCGGCCCGCGGCGGACGGCCCGGCCGAGCAGCGTTTCCTTCACGTGCAGGACGGACCCGGCACCCGCGCCCTCATGGAAACGCGCGTCAGCGGCGGCACCTGGGCGCTCGACACCTTCCTTTCCCACCCAGCCACCGGCGCCAAGCTCGCGTTGCTCGACCCCACCAGGCGCCACCCGGCCGATCGCTGGACCTGGGTCGCGCTCGTCTATGACGGCCGCCGCATGGCGCACTACATCGACGGCGTGAAGGAACTCGAGGGTGAGGTCGCCTTCCCGCCGATGGCCGCCGGCCAGGTCTCGCTCGGCGTGCGCCAGAACAAGGTCTATTGGTTCAAGGGCGGCATCCGCGAGGTGCGCTGGCATGCGACCGCGCTCAAGGCCGGGGAATTACAGAGGTAGTCAGAACCCCGGGAACGGCTTCGCGCGCTGGCACAGCTGGACGGACACGCCCCACGGGTCGCGCATGAAGATCAGCCGGCTGCCGTCGGGCATCGCGTCGTCCGAAAACGCCTTCGCCCCGGCCGCCAGGAGCTTCGCCTGCGCCGCCCCGGCGTCCGGTGCGAAGAAGGCCACATGGAATACCAGCGGGTGCGTCGCCGCATAGTCCGGATACGGCGCCTTCGGGTTCGAGTAGAGCTCGATGAACACCCGGCCGGTATCGTCACCGAGGAAATGCGTATGGGGCTCGGCCTCGAGCGCGCGCAACACCGTCAGCCCGAGGTGCTCCACATACCAGCGGCTCATCGCGCGCGCATCAGGGACATTCAGGGCCAGGTGCTCGAATTTCATGGGTGGCCCGAGCCTGCCCGTCCGGCCCGTCTTGGCAAAGCTTTGCCGCGGCATACCGCCGGGTTCCCCCCTTGGGTGATTTCCCCGCCATCTCGGGCATTGACGCCGCTTTTCGGGCCGCGTTTTATGAACCCTAATGCCCGCCAAATCCGCCGCCTCCACCGTCAAATACCGCCGCGTCGTCCTGAAGCTGAGCGGCGAGGTGTTGCGGGGCAAGGGCACCGAGCCGATCGACGCCGCCACCCTCGAGCGGATGTGCGAACAGGTGAAGGAAATCCACGACCTCGGCGTCCAGGTCTGCGTCGTCATCGGCGGCGGCAACATCTTCCGCGGCCTCCAGGGCGCCAAGCGCGGCGTCGACCGCACCACCGGCGACTACATGGGCATGCTCGCCACCGTCATCAACGGCCTGGCCATCATGGACTGCCTCGAGAAGATGGGCGTCAACACCCGCGTCCAGTCCGCCATCCCGATGAACCAGATCGCCGAGCCGTTCATCATGCGCCGCGCCATGCGCCACCTGGAGAAGAAGCGCGTCGTCATCTTCGTCGCCGGCACGGGCAACCCGTATTTCTCGACCGACACCACCGCCGCCCTCCGCGCCTCCGAGCTCCACGCCGACATCATCATGAAGGCCACCAAGGTCGACGGCATCTACGACAAGGACCCGAAGAAGCACGCCGACGCCGTCAAATACGACGAGCTCACCTTCGTCGACGCCCTCCGCCAGCGGCTCAACGTCATGGACTCGACCGCCTTCTCCCTCTGCCTCGACAACAACGTGCCCATCCTGGTCTTCAATCTCGACGACCCCCACGCCATCCTCAAGGCCATCAAGGGCGAGAAGATCGGGACCTTGGTTCACAACTGAGGTTGTGGACCGGTTGAAAGGTGAAAGTTGAAGGTTGAATGACCGATCATCCGACCCTCGCCTTTTCGCCGTCTTTCAACTTTCATCCTTCAACTTTCAACTCCTCCCCCGCATGAGCCATCCCATCCTCACCGACGCCCAGACCCGCATGAAGAAGACCGTGGACCACACGCTCCACGAGTTTTCCACCATCCACACCGGCAAGGCCTCCCCCGCCATGGTCGAGGGCATCATGGTCGAGGCTTACGGCGGCACCCAGCAGCTCAAGGCCTGCGCCGCCATCACCACGCCCGACCCGCGCATGATCCAGGTGCAGCCTTGGGACAAGGGTCTCATCCGCGCCATCGAGAAGGCGCTCCAGCAGGCCAACATCGGCGTCAACCCGGTCGTTGACGGCAACCTCATCCGCCTCCCCTTCCCCGATCTCTCCAAGGAGCGCCGCCTCGAGTTCGTGAAGACCGCCCACCGCCTAGCCGAGGAAGGCCGCGTCCACGTCCGCAACGTCCGCCGCGACGTCCTCGAGCAGGTCAAGAAGGCCAAGCTCCCCGAGGACGAGACCAAGCGCCTCGAAAAGGATGTTCAGGCCGCCACCGACAAGGCCATCAAGGACATTGAGACCCACCTCGCCCACAAGGAGAAGGAACTGATCACGGTTTAAGGGAGCGATCAGCTTTCAGCCATCAGCGAGACCGGCCCGCCCTTCGGCGGGCCTTGTTATTTTATCTCACGCGAAGGTGCGAAGACGCGAAAACAGGAAGTTTATCTTCGCGGCTTCGCGTGAAACCCATCACAGCTTCACGGTCGCCTTCTGGCGAATATCCGACGACGACGCCCCGGCGCGGATCTCCCACTCGCCGGCCGGGATCTCATAATCCTGCTTCGCCACGCTCCACCGGCGCAGCGCCGTCGCCGGCACCGTGATCCTCACGGTCCTCGTCTCGCCGGCCTTCAGCGCCACGCGGCTGAAGCCGCACAGCGCCTGGTTCTCGCGCGCCGCGGGCGGCACGCCGTAAAGTTGCACCACCTCGTCGCCGTCGCGCCCGCCGGTGTTGGTCACATCGACCGCGACCTCCAGCTGCCCGTGCTTGTCCGGGGCGACCTGCAGGTTCGCGTAGCCGAACTTCGTGTAGCTCAGGCCGTGACCGAAGGCATAGAGCGGCTTGCCCTTGAAGAAGCGGTAGGTGTGGCCGGCCTCCATCGAGTAGTCCTCGAATTTCGGCAGGTCCGCCGTCGCGCGGTAGAACGTCACCGGCAGGCGCCCCGCCGGGTTGAATTTTCCGAGCAGCACGTCGGCCACCGCGGTGCCGGCCGTCTGGCCGGGATACCACGCCTGCAGGACCGCGTTGGCGTTCGCGTCCACCCAGGGCATCGCGATGGCGCTGCCGGACAGGTTGACGAACACCAGCGGCTTGCCGGTCGCCTTGAGTTTTTCGAGCAGCGCCAGCTGCACTGCGGGCAGCTCGATCGCCGTGCGGTCGCCGCCCTTGAAGCCCTCATAGTCCACCTTCATCTCCTCGCCCTCCAGCAGCGCCGAGATGCCGCCGACAAAGATGATGGCGTCCGCCTGCCTCCCCGCGGCCACCGCCTCGTCGCCGCCCGCCGCCGCGTCGGGCGGCAGCCACTCGAGCGACACCGCCGCCGGGCCGCCCGCGGAGAAATACTCGAGCTTCACCGGCACGAGCCCGTTGCCGGGCAGCGGACACCTGACCGTCCGCACCTTGTCACTCGGAGTCCACTCGTCGATGAGCGCCTTGCCGCCGACCTCAAGGCGGACGCCGCCGCGCGCCTTCACGACAATCTGGTAATCACCGCCCAGCATCGTGACCAGGTTGCCCTGCCAGCGTGCCGACATGTTCTCGGCCGCGGCGCCGGGCGGGCGCTTGTCCTTGGCGAAGTCAAAGCTCACCGGCCGGTCGCGCCGCCGCGCCACGGGTTTGCCCTCGAGGCGGGGGTTGTCGAAGTAGTCGCCCATCAGCCCGGTGTTCTCCTCGGATTGCAGGCCGGTCTTCGGGATCGGGCGCACGGTCCTCGGCGCCGTCGCGTAGTCGCAGCCAGGCACGTAGTCCACGGCCACGCCGGGCCCGAGCGCGGCCTTCAGCCCAGCGAGCACCGTCACGGGCGCCGCCGGCTTGCCGTTGTAGTTGCCGAGCAACACCGCGACCGAGTCCGCGCTGGGGCCGATGACGGCCACGCGCTTCAGCTTCGCGGACGCGAGCGGCAGCGTGCCGTCGTTCCGGAGCAGCACCATGGATTTCCGCGCCGCCTCCAGCGCCAGCGCGCCGTGGGCGGGCGCCATGTTTTCTGTCGGCGCGATCCGGCCGAACGGCACGCTCCCCGCCGGGTCGTAGAAACCGAGCCGGAACTGCGTGCGCAGGAGCGCACCGAGGCGGTAGTCGATCTCCGCCTCGGAAATCAGGCCGCGCTTCACGGCATCCACCAGCTCCGAGGGTTCGCCGCCGCAGCGGAGGCTCAGGCCGGCCTTCTGGGACATGGCCTCGGCCTCGGCGGCGTCGGCCGCGACCTTGTAGGTGGTGTAGAGGTCCTCGATCGAGCCGCAGTCGGAGGTCACGTGGCCGTTGAAGCCCCATTTCGCCAGGAGCATGTAGAGCAGCGGGTTGACCGGCGCCGGCTTGCCGTAGAGCGCGTTGTAGGCGGTCATCACGATCTCGACCTTGCCCTCGCGCACCAAAGCCTCGAAGGCCGGCAGGTAGGTGTCGTAAAGGTCGTGCTCGGACGGCGACACGTTGAAGTCGTGGCGCAGCGGCTCGGGTCCGCTGTGCACGGCGAAGTGCTTGGCGCACGCCGCCGTCAGCAGGTGGCGCGGGTCGTCGCCCTGCAGGCCGCGCACAAAGGCCAGGCCGTTGCGCGACGTGAGAAACGGGTCCTCGCCGTAGGTCTCCTGCCCGCGGCCCCAGCGGGGATCGCGGAAAATATTGATGTTGGGCGTCCAGAACGTGAGCCCGTAGTAACGCGTGCCCTCGTTCTTCGTCCCCACGGCGCCGTTGAACTTCGCGCGGGCCTCGATGGCGATGGTGTGCGCGACCTGCTGCATGAAGGCCTCGTCCCACATCGCCGCCAGGCCGATGGCCTGCGGGAACACCGTGGCCTCGCCGGCGCGGGCGACGCCGTGCAGCGCCTCGTTCCACCAGTCGTATTTCGGGATGCCCAGCCGGGCCACGCCGGCGGTCGTGTTTTGCATCAGGGACGCCTTCTCCTCGAGCGTCAGCCGCGACACCAGGTCCTGCACGCGCGCCTCGGTGGGCTGGGCCGGGTCGCGGTAAATTTCCGCGGCGCGGACCGTCAGGGTGAGGGCAAGGACGGCGACAACCGCCGGAAAGAGAGCGCGGAGGGATTTCATGCGTGGGTCAGGGGTAAGGGCCCGCGCACACGCACGAGCCGGCCGTCATCTTCCCCGTAAACCCGGCCGCGCGCCAGTCATGATTTTTACGACAGTGCGCTAACATTTGCCTCGGTTTCGCCGACTCCCGGCCCGCCTTGTCAGCCGTAGGCCAAGCGAAGGCGAAGCAGCGGGCAACGGGGCCTGCCCGGCCCCATTATTTCACGCAAAGCCGCCAAGGCGCAAAGGTGGGCCCTATTTCCTCTTTGCGTCTTGGCGGCTTTGCGTGAGCTTCTTCGCGTTTCATGGATTTTGAACTGCCCACTTCCGACCAGCGTCCTTCGCAGGTCCCGCCGATCGACTTCAAGGCGCTCCTCAACGACGAGCAGTTCGCCGCCGTGACCGCCGCGCCGGGCCCGCTGCTCGTCCTCGCCGGCGCCGGCTCGGGCAAGACCCGCACCCTCACCTACCGCGTGGCCTACCTGCTGTCCCAGGGCGTGAAGCCGGGCGAGATCCTCCTCCTCACCTTCACCAACAAGGCCGCCAAGGAGATGCTCCACCGCGTCCACGACCTAACCGGCATCGAGCCGCAGCGCTTCTGGGGCGGCACCTTCCACTCCATCGGCAACCGCGCCCTCCGCATGTTCGGCGAGGCCGTCGGCCTGCCCAAGAACTTCACCATCCTCGACGCCGACGAGTCCGAGACCCTCCTCAAGCAGGCCGTCGAATCGAAGGACAAGACCTTCTTCAAGGAGAAAACCAACCCTCGCCCCGGTCCGCTCTTCAGCGTCCTCTCCCTCGCCCGCAACACCCAGCTCTCGATCAACAACACCATCGAGCGCCATTTCCCGCAATACAACGAGATCGCCCCGCTTCTCCCGGAATTCGCCGCCGCCTACGAGAAGAAGAAGCGCGAGGACAAGGTCTGCGATTACGACGACCTCCTCGAGCTCTGGCTGAAGCTCCTGACCGACGCCCCCGACGTCGCCCAGTATTTCAACCACCGCTTCCGCCACGTCCTCGTCGACGAATACCAGGACACCAACACCATCCAGGCCCAGATCGTCGACAAACTCGCCTCGCACCACCGCGTCATGGCCGTGGGCGACGACGCGCAGTGCATATACTCGTGGCGCGGCGCCGACTTCGAGAACATCATGTCGTTCCCCGACCGGCACGAAGGCACGGTCATCCACCGCATCGAGACCAATTACCGCTCCACGCCCGAGATCCTCGCCTTTGCCAACGGCGTGCTCAACGCCCAGCCCAAGGGCCGCCACTTCGACAAGGAGCTCCGCGCCGCCCGCAAGCACGGGCAGAAGCCCGCCGTCATCCAGGCCATGGACGACAAGGAGCAGGCCGCCTTCGTCCTCAAGCGCATCCACGCGCTCGTCAACGAGGAGGGCGTCTCGCCCAACGAGATCGCCGTCCTCTACCGGTCGCACTTCCTCGCCCTCGAGATGCAGCTCGCCCTCACCCGCGCCGGCGTGCCCTACACCATCACCAGCGGCGTGAAGTTCTTCGAGCGCCAGCATGTGCGCGACCTCATCGCCTGCATCAACTTCGTCTACAACCCGTCGAACACCTCCGCCTGGAACCGCCTCGCCATGCTCCTGCCCAAGGTCGGCGAGAAGGGCGCCGCGAAGATCTACGCCGCCGCCCTCGACCACGCGAAGCTGATGCAGCAGAACTTCATCGACGCCCTCGCCACCGACGACGTGACGAGCAAGGTCCCGAAGGACGCCAAGGCCGACTGGTCGAATTTCTGCGCCTCGCTCAAGCAGGTTTACGACGCGATGAACGACCAGCCGCCCTCCGCCGCCGTCGAGATCGCGATCGACGGCTGGTATGGCGACTACATGAAGGGCGAATACGCCGACTACGTGGACCGCATCGAGGAATTGAAGGGCCTCGTCGGCTTCGCGTCGCAGTTCACGCAGATGTCCGATTTCCTCGCCCAGATCATGCTCCTCAACGGCGAGACCAGCGAGAGCCGGATCGAGACCGACCAGGAGTCCATCAAGCTCACGACGATCCATCAGGCCAAGGGCCTCGAGTATGACGCGGTGTTCCTGATCGGCGCCGCCGACGGACAGTTGCCCACGCGCCGCTCCATCGAGGCCGGCGACGTCGAGGAAGAGAGGCGGCTGTTCTACGTCGCCGTCACCCGCGCCAAGAACGAGCTGTATATCAGCTACCCCCGCGTCGCCACCCGCGCCGGCCCGGGCGGAATGATGTTAACACCCTCACGTTTCCTGACGGAACTGGACGACGACCTCTATGAAGAGCTCCGCATCAAACGCAGCTATGGATGGTGATCCAGTCAAAGACCGGCGTCTTTGAGAAACTGTGATGGCGTCAGTCCAAAGGCACCTGCGATTTGTGCGATCGTGTGCAAGGTAGGGTTCCTTTCGCCACGCTCAATCGCGCCAACATAAGTGCGGTGCTGATCCGCCCGTTCAGCAAAATCCTCCTGAGAAAGGCCAAGCTCCTCTCTTTTCCTGCGAACCGCTTCACCAATCAGCTTTCCGATTTTGTCGGCGGCTGGAATCTGTGGCTTGGCGGACATCGAGTCCGTCAGAGTATCAAAACGCCTACTCTATCTCGACAGACGAGAGTTGGCATTTCTGGCTTGCCGATATGCCTACTATTGGCATCTCCTGAATCCGTAAGTCACCGCCGTATCCATAAGCCTCCGCATATGAAAAACACCATCGCTATCGGTAAGCTATCAATCGTGTTGCTCGCCATCGGCCTGCTCGCTGGCTGCTCGCGCGGCCCACTGCCCGCAATGCCAGCGACCCAAGATAGTTTCGGAAAAGTGTCCGATATTATGCAGGAAGTCGGAAGGAACCTCACGGCAAGAGATGTCGAAAACGGAAAGGCCAGCGAGGAAGGCAAGAAGGCCATGACGAAGAAGCTGATGGTTGAGCCCTTCGAGAAAGCCGGTTATGATTTGGATGCCACACTGAAAGATTTCTCTGTCCGGCTTCGCGACGGAAATCTGACTCAAGACCAAGGGGCGGTTGTCATGGGAGTGATGGGCATTTACGGAGAGCAGGTATCTGATCTCGCACGCTGGGGTTTTATCAAGGAAGAGACCAAGGATTTGGTGAGTAGCGCGCTGAAGCGGTGACATTACCTCGACGCCACAAAGACGACTCCCGCTTGTTCGCTGAGCTGACGCTCCGCGAACAGGTGCGTTCGTTGAACGCCACTCTTTCGTATCTTTCGCGTGCAGTTCGCGCTCATCTCAAAGCCCATCCCGCCAAGAGTGTCCATCGCCAGAAAATTTTGGTTGCGCAGATTGAGCGATTGCTGGCCCGCATAAAGAAAAGCTGAGCAGAAGTCAGAGCCAAGGCCGTCACGCCTGACGCCGGCCCGAGCCGACGGTCACCCCGAGCCGGGGTCAGGTAGCATGAAAGGCGTCCGGTAGCGTGCGTGCTACACTGGACGCCCTATGCTCTACACCGGAATCGACTATCACAAAAAGTATTCCGTGGTGTCCACCCAGGACGCCACCGGCGCTCGTGTCTGCGAGGCCCGCATCGAGGACAACGAGCCCGCCGCCTTCGCGGCCTACTTCGCCCGCCTGCCCGAACCCAGCCGCGTGGTGGTGGAGGCGTGCTGGAACTGGGGCTGGCTCTACGACGAACTCGGCGAGATCGACCGTGTCGAGGACGTGGTGCTGGCGCATCCGTTCAAGACCCGGCTCATCGCCGACGCGCAGATCAAGACCGACAAGCTCGACGCCCGGGGAGCCGGCCGAGGGGTCGAGCCGGCCGAGGGGTCAGGCTTTACCATTAACCTTCGCCGAGCCGATCCAACGGAGTCGCGGGCCAAGCCCTCGCGCCCGATCCCGCTCAGTAGTGATACCGCAGTTGGAGCAGCCACACGCTGGCCCCGCTCACCTTGTAAACCAACCGGTGCTCGCCATCGATGCGACGTGACCAGCAACCTTGGTATTCATGCTTCAACGGCTCGGGCTTGCCGATGCCGGCAAGGGGCTCTCGGGCGATTTCCTTCAAAAGCAGGTTGATGCGCTTTACCTGTCGGGCATCCGTCGTCTGCCAGTGCAGGTAGTCCTGCCAGGCCTCCGGCGTGAAGACCAGGTTCATACCGGTTCAGACCTCGGCCAGCTTGCGAACCTTGCCGCGGCCCTTGGCCATCGAGCGAAGCGCCGCGCGCAACCGCGCGGCGTTCTTTGGACTCCTTGTGAGATAAGCCGTCTCCTCCAGCGCCTGGTATTCCGCCATCGAGAGCATCACGACCGCCTGGTCCCGGTTGCGGGTGATGACCACGGCCTCGCTGTCCTCGCACACCCGGTCCATGGTGGCGGCAAGGTTCTCCCGGGCGGCGGTGTAGGTGATGGTTTTCATATGGACAGGATACTGTCCATATGCTTGGTCCCGTCAAGGCGGCAGATTTCACCCAACGAGCCGAGAAAGGGGTCAGGTCGAGTATCCTGCGGTCAGCCGAGGCAAGGCCAGCGCGCCAATTGTCACTTGCTGAGCCCGCGACATGACGGTTGATACCATGGGCAACCCCGCTGGGCCTGGCGCGGGTGCAACCCCCAACCCCACGAACCCCCATGAATTTCAGGGCCTTCCTCACCCTCGCCGCCTTGATCAACCTTTTCTACGGGTTCTGGTATTTCCTGGCGCCCGACCACGTCGCCTCGGTCTATGGGTTTGCGGCGGCCGCCACCGAGCTGAGTAAGTGGATGCTCCGCTTTCTCGGCGTCTTTTCCCTCGCCGTGGGAGTCATGTGCGCCGTCGGCCGGAACGCGGAAAAGTCGCCGGGCCGGACCGCCATCCTCGCCGCCCTGACCGTGGCCGGGCTCCTCTGCTTCTACCTCGACATCAGGACGCTCCTCGGCACGCCCGGCACGATGGACTGGATCGACACCGTCATCAACGGCCTGCAAGGGTTCGGCGCTGCGTTCTACCTCATCCGCGATCGCAAGTCCGCCGGCTGATTTCCGGCCGATTTCACGTTCACTTCATCCGCCCCTCACGCAGCCCCGGCATCCTGAACGGACATGAAACGCAAAGACCACCTCATCGTCGCCCTCCTGCCGCTGGCCCTGCTGCTCATCCCGCTCACCGGCCAGCTCACCGTCGAGGGCTGGCACTGGAAATGGAACGATTTCGTGTTCGCCTGGGTGGTCTTTCCGTCACGACCTTTTTCTTGCGCTTCCTGGTGTCGCGCCCGGTAGCCAATTTTTCCTACAAGGCCGGCGTCGCCCTGGCCGTGCTGGCCGGCTTCCTCGTCTTCTGGATCAGCGCCGCCGTCCAGATCATCGGTGACGAAAACCCCGGCAACCTGCTCTACCTGCTGACCCTCCTCGGCGGCTTCATCGGCGTGTGTGTCGCGCGTTTCCTGCCGGCCGGTCTCGCCCGGGTCGCGTTCTCCATGGCCGCCGCCCTGATCCTGATTCCCGCCATCTCCTTCCTCCTCTGGCCGGTCGACTTCAACCCGGGTTACGCCAAGGTCCAGATCCTGAGCTCCGGCTTCGCCGCGATGTTCATCGCCTGCGGCCTGCTCCTCCGCCACGCGGCGGGGCCGGGCAAAGTCCACGCGGCGCCCACGCAGGCCTGAGTGACAATTCACAGCCGGGCCAGGCTATCAGCTGATCCTTGCCATCCCGGCGCCCTCGCGCAAACTGGCCTCATGCGCCGCGCCGTTTTGCTAGCGTTGCTCACCGCCGCCTGCCTGCTGACGGGCTGCACCAAGCTCTTCGAAGCCTTCGTCTCCGACTCGGCCACACGGCTGGCCTACCAGATCCGCGACGAGGCCGCCGCGCTCCGCAGCTCGGGCGAGAACACGCGCACCTTCGAGCACCGGCCCAAGTCCTGGCCCGACGGCCCCGACGGCGACTACCGCATCGAATTCGTGGGCCCGCCGGAGCAGACCGACGGCCGCCGCGGCCTCATGACCGCCAAGTCCTACGATGGCCCGCTCTGGAGCCGCACGACCTACCATCTCAACTACGTCCGCGTGCCGCAGCCTCTGAAGGCTGCCCACCGCAAGGGCGAGCCCACCCTCGTCACCCTCGAGCTCCGCGACGGCACCATCTACCTCACCGCGCTGAAATGACCGCTCCGGCCTGTGGCCTTCGCGCCGTTTCGCGGTCTGTGCGGTTAATCCCTGCTTGAGTTTGCCGCGGTTGTGTTTTGGACAGCGGCAACCATCCTCCCTCCCATGCGCCTTTCCCTGCTCCTGCTCACTTGTCTCGTCGGCCTCTCCGGCTGCTCCAGCGTCTATTACGGCGCGATGGAGAAAGTCGGCATCCCGAAGCGCCAGATCCTCGTCGACCGCGTCGGCACCGCCCGCGCGGCCCAGCAGGACGCCAAGGTCCAGTTCTCCAGCGCCCTCGCCCAGTTCCTCGCCGTGACCAAGGTGCCGGCGACCGAGCTGCAGGCCACCTACGAGAAGCTCGACGGCGAGTTCAAGCGCAGCGAGTCCCGCGCCAAGGAGGTCCGCGACCGCATCGCCGCCATCGACAGCGTGGCCCAGGCGCTCTTCGACGAGTGGGCCACCGAGCTCGGCCAATACAAGAGCGCCAGCCTGCGGGCCCAGAGCGACCGCCAGCTCACCGCCACGCGGAACCGCTACGCCGCCCTGATGCGCGTGATGGACCAGGCCGCCGCCGGCATGAACCCCGTGCTCGACGCCTTCCGCGACCAAGTGCTCTTCCTCAAGCACAACCTCAACGCCCAGGCCGTCACCGCCCTCAGCGGTTCCACCCGCGAGCTGCAGCAGGACATCACCCGCCTCGTCGCCGACATGGAGAAGTCCATCAAGGAAGCCGACGCCTTCATCGCCTCGATGCAGTCGACGCCGCCGCCCGCCGGTTAACGCGCCCTTCGTGTCGCTATCGAGGAGAGCGACCGCCTACCCGGACACCGGGCGATGATAATTAATCATCCGCTTCGCAAGAACCGGATTGATCCGAAGTGACGGAATGGTTCCCTCTTTGCCGGGCCACATCTTCCTTCACCCATGCAGTCCACCTCCGAAGCGCCGGCTGAACGGCCCTTGAGCGGTGCGGCCCGTCTGGTGCTTATTGGCACCACGGCCGCGACCATTGCCCTGTTCTATCTGTATATCTCAGTGGCAATCCTTGCCCTGCTTCTCTGGCTCGGCCTGGTGTTGCTGTTCTTTCTCGCCCTGGCGCGCTTCGGCCTCGGAGGATTGATTATTCAATTCGTTGAGCGGGACATCCGCCTGCTCGGCCTGCTTGCCCGATCTCTGTGGTTGAGCGAGGGCGCCACCTACCGGCTGCCGCTCAAACCAACGGATGCCCCGCGTTTGTTCGCTATGGTTCAGCGGCTGGCGCAACGCCTCGGCATTCCCCCGCCCGACGAACTCTGCCTGGAGATGAGCTGCGGGGCGTGGGTGGAATTGCGGGGCCTGAAAACCGGACTCGGCACCACACGTGTCGGCGTGGGCTATGACCTACTCGCCGGCCTCAGCGAACGGCAGATTGAAGCCGTGATGGCCCACGAGCTTGCCCACGCCAAGCTGATCGGCCGCTTTTTCAACAACTGGCTGTCCCGTGGCCTCGGGCGCGCCGCGACCATTTCCAACCGGCTCTCGGCGACCGCAGACGCCTGCCGGCGCAGCAACGAGGCCTTCGTCGCGGGCGGACTGATCCTCACGGGGGCCGACTTCCTGACGCGGCTGTGCGCGCGGCAGATGGGCGCTTATTCCCGGCAAGGCGAGTTTGAGGCGGACCGGGGGGCCGCACAATTATGCGGCAGCGCAGCCATGCGCTCCGCCCTGCAGCAGCTCGGCGTATTGCATCCGAGATCGGATCGCCTGCCTTGGAACGAGCGGGTGGCCCAGATCGAGTCCCCCGAAGGCCTCAGCGGCTGGCTCTTGCAGGAACTCACAGGGACCAAGGACGCGGTGAACGCTGATGAGCCGGAAGTGTTTGACCGCTATTCGACCCATCCGTCCCGCCGGGACCGGCTGGCGGCCTTGTCCGACGACGGCTCCCGGCTGGAGGAGAGTCCAGCCGGCCTGTCGCTCCTGGCCGACCCCAACGCCCTCGCCCTGAAACTGGTCGATGCCATCGAACAGACCGCCCTGCAACAGGAGCGAAAAGACCTGGCTGAATTGCGGAAATGGCTGCGCACAGTCCGGCGAAGCGCCAGCATCCGCGCGGGTCAGCTGCCTGGCGTAATTGTGGTGCTGTTCAGCTTCGTCTTCGGCATCGTTTCACTGCTCTCGGAATTCTGGATTGCCGGACTCGTCCTGTTGCTCGGGCTGGTTCCGCTGGGCGTCTGGTTCTATCGGCTGGGCCGCTACCGGGACCAGCGCTCTTTCCCCGTGCCGGATTACGAGGTCTTCATGAAAGCGCGGCAGAACTTCCCGCTGCCGGATATCGACACCCGGCAGAAGCAAATCGAGGAGGAACTCCGCACCGCCCTGGCCAACGAGACCAAAAAGAAGCGCCTGGCCGCGCGCCTGACCGACGAGGCCTACGCCGCACTCGGCCGAGTCGACTACCTGCGGGCCCATGTGGCTGCGCGCCTCGCCCGGGAATCCGAGCCCAAGTCAATCGAAGCCGGCCTGGCCCTGGTCGTTGCCACCGCGGCATTCGGCCAGAATGACACGTTCAACGGCCTGATCAATTTCACGCTCAAACAAACCGCACTGCGCACGCCGTCCACGACCCTGGCGGTGGCGTGGGCCCTGATGCTGAACGCTGACTGGATGCAGGCCGAGGCCCTGCTGCATGAGACCCTGAAGTCGCGGCCCGACCACGTCCACCTGCGCGCCATGCTCGCGTTCAGCCAGTCGCGCCGCGGCAAGCTGCAAAGCGCGATCGAAAACATCCGCAACTGCTGCCAGCCGCGGCCGCCGACAGACCAACACCTCAAGCTGTTTGTCAGCTTGCTGCTGGACCGTGGTGCCCTGCGCGAGGCCACGGAACGCCTCGGGGAGTTCGGACCCGCCTCGGCCTATGATCCCGAAGTGGTATACCTGCGGGTCCAGGTCTGCCTGCTGCGCCGCGACTTTGCCGGCGCCGAGCTGCAGCTGGCCATGCTGGCCGAGTCCGAGCTCACAGGCAACCGGCTGCTTTCGCTGGGGTATCTTTATGAGAGTGCGCGGGCTGACGCCAAGGCCCTGGAGTTTTTCCAGCGCGCCCTCGACCGGGGACACAATCCCGAGGCCCTGCTGGCCCTGGGGCGACACGCCAACCTGGCCAAGGACAAGTCCCGGGCGCGGGCCCACATCCACGCGGCGCTCGACACCACGAAGACCACGGACGACCGGATCGCATCCGCCCACGACGTGCTGCCGCGCGCGCTGGCCCAGCTGGTCGAGCTGGAGGATCCGGTCGCGAGCTGCCGCGCGTGGATCACGAACTTCCTGCCCGGCAAGGATGCCGGCCCGCTGACCAGGCGTTCGCTCATGGTTTACGCGCCGACAGAACAAGAGGCAGGGGAATACCTTCGTTCGCTGCTAGTCGCGCTCATGCCCAATGTTCCGCCGCTGGCCGACGCCTACATGAATATCAAGGCGGCTCCGCAGGACCTGCAGCCGGTGCGGCCAGTGCGGCCCGGAATTCAATATATTTACCAGTGAGCCTTCGTGCTGGACCCAATCCCCTCAGGGCCGGATCGTTTCCACAAAGGTCAGCTTGCCGTTCCGCACCGTGATGATCGCGGCTTCCTTGTCGGCGTCGCGCGCGGCATTGATCGTCGTCCGCCCGGTCACGCCGGGAAAATCCCTCGTCGCCGCCAGCGCCGCGCGCAGGGCCCTCGGCTCGGTGGTGCCGGCGCGGCGCATGGCGTCGGCGGCGAGCTTGACGGCGTCGTAAGTCAGCGCGCTCAGGCCGTTCGGCGCGGCGCCATGGCGCTTGGTGTAAGCCGCGACGAAGGCGCGCGAGGCCCCGCCGGTGTTCTCGGTGGCGAAGTGCGTCGAATAATACACGCCCTCCATCGCGGCGCCGCCGATCTCGAGCAGCTGCGGCGCCTCGAAGCCGTCGCCGCCGAGGAGCGTCGCCGTGATCCCGAGTTCCTTCGCCTGCCGGGCGACGAGCCCCGCAGCCACGTAGTAGCCGGGCAGGAAGATGGCGTCGGGCTGCGCGGCGCGGATCGCCGTCAGCTGGGCGCGGAAGTCGGTGTCGGCCCCGGAATATTTCTGCGCCGCCACGATCTCGCCGCCGAGGGCCTTGAAGGTTTTCTCGAAATACTCCGCCAGCCCGACCGAATACGGCGCCCCCGCCTCGACGAGCAGCGCGGCGCGCTTCAGCCCGAGCCGCTGGCGGGCGAAGGCGGCGATGACGTCGCCCTGGAACGGGTCGATGAAGCACACGCGGAAGATCGCGTCGCCGGCCTGCGTGACCTTCGGGTTGGTTGAGGCCGGGGTGATGAGCGGGATGCCCGCGGCCTGGGCGATGGGCGCGGCCTCGAGCGTGCGGGCCGACGAGCACTCGCCGACCAGCACGGCCACGCGGTCGCGGGCGATGAGCTTCTTGGCGGCGGTGGCGGATTCGCCCGCGATGGAGCGGTTGTCCTCGACGACCAGCTCGACCGGCCGGCCGAGCACCCCGTCGGCGGCGTTGAGCTCGTCCACCGCCAGCCGCGCGCCGCGCAGCGAGACCTCGCCGAACGAGGCGTCGCGCCCCGTGATGGACATGAAGAAGCCGATCTTCACCGGCTCGGCGGCGATGGCGCCCGCCAGCAGACCGCCGCACAAAAGCCCGGACAACAGCACGTGTCTCATGCCGCGAGAAAGACAGATTCCCCGCCGGCCGGCGAGTCTGCGCTACAGGCCTCCGGCAAGTCAGGCGCGCGTAACATCCCGGCCACACCCGCGTCTCTCTGTCATGTCCCGCCGCTTTCTCCTGTGTTTTTTACTGCTCGGCCTGATGCCCGCCCTCCTGCCCGCGCACCCGAACCACTACGCCACACAGAAAACCACCGTGGCGCCCGTGCCGGCCACCGAGCCGCCCCCGAGCCAGGCCGAGGTCAGCATCACGGTTGAGGGCGACCGCCGCGTCATCACCGCGAACGGCCTGCCCGACCATGCCACAGGCCGCTTCCCCAACGCCGACAACCCGAACCGTATCACCGCGCAGCGCTATCTTTTCACCATCCCGGCCAAGCCCGTGGCCGCGGCGGCGGCGACGCCGCTCGTCCGCCAGCCCTTCGGCATCGCAGTCAACGGCGTGCTCTTCGATCCCGGCACCGCCGAGATGTGGCACAACGACCGCGCCTCCGGCTGGCATTACGACGCTCTCGGCGGCGCGTTTTCCCTCGGCCTCGATGACAACAACGCGCACGTCCAACCCAACGGCGCCTACCATTACCACGGCGTTCCGGTCGCGCTGCTCCGGCGGCTCTCCGGCGGCAAGCAGCAGATGACGCTGGTCGGCTGGGCCGCCGACGGCTTCCCCATCTATGCGGTGTGGGGTCATCGCCTGGCCGGCGACGCCGCCAGCCAGGCGGTGAAGCTGCGCTCGAGTTACCGGTTGAAACCGGGCACGCGGCCCACGACTAACGACCAGCCCGGCGGCGGCTACGACGGGATCTTCGTCGAGGATTTCGAATACGTCGCCGGCAGCGGCGATCTCGACGAGTGCGGCGGGCGCACGGGCGTGACGCCCGAGTTTCCCGGCGGCACCTACCATTACGTGCTCACGGAAGGCTTTCCCTTCGTGCCCCGTTTCTTCCGCGGCAAACCGGACGCGAGCTTCGCCCGACGCGAAGGTCAGGGCGGCCCCGGCAACCGGCGCGGTCCTCCGCCAGACCGCCCGCGGACCTGACGCGGGATCACCCCGCGTAGTGCTTCAGAAAACCCCGCACTTCCTCCGGCATGTCGGCGGGGAGGTTGGGCACGACCCACTGGAAGAGGCGGCCGATCTCGAGGCACTTCTCCGTGTTGGCCGGGCGCGAGCCGGTGCCGTCGAGGTCGGACAGGTATTCCACCCGCTGGCCGGCGGCGGCGCGCACCATGTTGTCCTTCAGCACGAACTCGAAGGCCATGACCGACTCGTCGGCCGGGTGCCGCCAGACGGTCAGGCGCGAGGGTCGGTTGCTGGCATAAACCTCCACGATGTAACCCGAGGCGTCGGGTTGCTTGGCCGCGCGCTCCAGCTTCAGCGTGGAGCCGAGCGCCACGACATCGAGCAGCTGCCAGTAACCCTCCCGCGTCACGGTGTCGCCGATGGCGTGCTTCAGGCCGAGCACAACCCCCTCGGGCGTCTCGCCGAGATTGGTGACGTGGCAGGGCACGGTAATCTCGTGGTCCTGCACGCTGAGCTTGAGGTCGCAGGTCTCGCCGTCCTGCAGCTTGACCGCCGGGCCCATCTGGATGCGGGCACCTTCCTCCGAGCAGTCGATGAGGCGGCCCTTCCAGTTCCAACCGTGCCGGGTATTGCTCATCGGCGCCCCACTCTCGTCGCGCCCGATGAAGCTGAGCACCGCCTTCAGCGGAAAATCCACGCTGACCGGATAGCGCGGGAGGTTGCGTCGTTCCACCACCGGGGCTGGTTTCGCCGGGGCTTCGGGTTCCTTTAGGATGCGCTTGAAGAACGACATCGGCCTAGGGGAATAAACCCATACGGAACTTGGGGGTTCGTCAACCCCGCCGACTGTGATCCCGCGAAGGCAAATGGCCCTGTCGCCCGGGTCTCGCCCCCGGCCGGAGCAAACTTGCGCGCCGGGCCGGGCCGGCCATGTTTCGCGGACATGAAGACCCGCACCCTCGGCCGCACCGGTATCAACGTTTCCGTCGTCGGCGTCGGCACCTGGCAGTTCGGCGGCGAGTGGGGCCGCACCTACACGGCGGCCGACGCCCGCGAGGTCCTCGCCGCGGCGCAGGACTGCGGCATCAACCTGATCGACACCGCCGAGTGCTACGGCGACCACCTGTCCGAGCGGCTCATCGGCGAGACCCTGCCGGGCCGGCGCGAGGACTGGGTCATCGCGACCAAGTGGGGCCACAAGTTCCATGAGTGCTTCAAGCGCGACAGCTGCGTCGGCCCGGCCGACCTGCTGACCCAGCTCGAAGCCTCGCTGAAGGCGCTGCGCACCGACCATGTGGACCTGCTGCAGTTCCATTCCGGCAGCGACGCGCAGTTCGCCACGCCGGGGATGTGGGAGGCGGCAAACGAGGCCAAGCGCCAGGGCAAGGTGCGTTTCCTCGGCAATTCCATCTCGAGCAACACCGGCGACACCAACCAGGTCGACCGCTCGACCGAGGTTGGCGTCGACGTGATCCAGCTCATCTACAACCGCCTCGAGCGCGAGCCCGAGGCGGCGGTCTTCCCCTCGTGCGCGCGGCAGAACCTCGGCGTGCTGGCCCGCGTGCCGCTCGCCAGCGGTTTCCTCTCCGGCAAATACAAACCAGGCCACAAGTTCCCCGCCAACGACGTGCGCGACGTCTGGATGAAGGCGAAGCAGGAACGCCTGCTCGGCCAGGTCGAGCAGATCGCGGCCACCGAGGTGCCCCCCGGCGTGCCCATGGCGCAATGGGCGCTCGCCTGGGTGTTGAAGAACCCGGCCGTCACCGCCGTCATCCCCGGCTGCAAGGACGCGGCGCAGGTCCGCGCCAACGCCGCGGCCGCGGCGCTGCTCTGAACGCTACGCCTTCCGGTAATAGTCCATCGTGCGGTAGCTCCGGGCCACGAGCCCGAAGGCCAGCGCCGCCGCGAACGCGAACGCCGCGAAGAAGAACATCTGGAACGCCGTCACGCCGAAGCCGGTCGAGGCGATGAAGTCCGTGACCGCGGTGTTCTTCACACCGGCGTTCACGACCAGCACCCAGAGGTTGCCGACGGTGACCGAGAGGTTCCAGAAGCTCATGAGCGCGCCTTTCATGGCCGCCGGCGCCTGGCTGTAGGCGAACTCCAGCCCCGTGGCCGACACCAGCACCTCGCCGAGCGTCAGCAGTGCGTAGGGCAGCACCTGCCACGTGATCGTGAGCGCGCCGCCGCCGTCGAGCATCACCTGCATGAGGCCCACCGCGATCCACGCGAGGCCGGAGAACGCGATGCCGGCCGTCATGCGCCGCAGCGCCGTCATCTCGTAACCAAATCGCTTGAGCGCCGGGTAGAGCACGAGGTTGTTGAAGGGAATGAGCAGCATCACGAGCAGCGGGTTGAGCGCCTGCATCTGCGAGGACTGGAACCACTCGGGCTTGGTCATGACGTTGCCCTGCAGGACCCACGTCGAGGCCTTCTGGTCGAAGAGCGACCAGAACGGCGTCACCAGTGCGAAGAGCACGAGCACGCGCAGCACGGCGCGCACGCCATCGACGGCCTCGTCGGGGTGCTGCGCCCGCGCACCCGGCAGCTGCAGCCAGACGCCGAGCCCGCCGAAGGTGATCAGCGACACCAGCGCGAGGCACAGGGAGATCACGATGCCGAACTTCGGGATGAGCGCGAGCGAGACCAGGGCCAGCACCCCGCCCGCGGCGGCGAGCAGCAGGCCCGGCGTGCCGGAGGCCAGGGCGGAGCGCGAGACATTGAGGAACGAGTGCGGGTTCGGCGGCGCCGGCGGGATGAGGATGTAGTGCTTGCGCCCGATCCAAAGGACGACGGTCGAGATGAACATCAGCGCGCCCGGGATGCCGAAGGCGATGGCGGCGCCGAGCTGCTTGAGGAAGATCGGCATCAGGAGCGACGCGAAGAACGACCCGAAGTTGATGATCCAGTAGAAGGCGTCGAACACGACCTTGGCGCGGTGCTTGTTGGTCGAGTCGAACTGGTCGCCCACGAACGCGGCGACGCAAGGCTTGATGCCGCCGGCGCCGAGCGCGATCAGGCCGAGGCCGGTGTAGAAGCCCGCGCGGCTCGACTCGAACAGCGCCAGGCAGAGGTGGCCGAGGCAGTAGATGAGGCTCAGCCAGAAAATCGTGTTGTATTTCCCGAAGAACCGGTCCGCCAGCCAGCCGCCGAGCAGCGGGAAGAAATACACGCCGATGACGAAGGTGTGGAAGACGTCCTTCGCCGCGCCGGCGCGGTCGCCCTCCGGCAGGTGCATCAGCAGCGACGAGACGAGGAACACCGTGAGGATGTTCCGCATGCCGTAGAAGCTGAAGCGCTCGCAACCCTCGTTGCCGATGATGAAGGAAATCTGGCGCGGGATGCGCGCCTGTGGATCAGGCGCGGTCGCGCCGCCGGCGGGGGCTGGGCTCATGGGGATGGCCCGACGCTGCCGGCCCCGCGGAATAATTCAAGCGGTTTGGCCACGCCCAAGCCACCGGCCGCAAACGCGACCGGTGGCCCGAGGTATCAAACCGGGGCGGACGGGACTCAGCCTTCCTGCAGCTCGATCGGCAGCTCGATCGTGGCGCCGACGGCGACGCCGTTCTGGCGGGCCGGCGAGAACTGCCACTGCGAGACGGCGGCCACCAGGCGCTGCTTCAGCGCCGGGTCACGTTCCGAGAGGACCTGGATGTTGCTCGGCTGGCCGGCGGCATCGATGTTGAGCCGGAGCATGACGATGGCGCCGATGTGGCTGCGGGGCAGCTCGGTGGGAGCCACGACCGCGGTCGGGACGGGAGCGGCGTAATCGGCGGGAGCCACGCGGGTGGCGGCGGAGGCGGAGGACAGCAGGCCGCCCACAAGGGCGGTGGCGAGGAGGAGTTGACGGGAATTCATGGGAGGGTTCCGCGGGGCGGAAGTTGGGTTTTAAAGGACGGGATGAAGCAGATGGAAAATCAGGGAAAAACTCAGAGGCCCTTGACCTCGAGCGGGAGCTGGATCTTGGCCGGGACGGCGATGCCGTTCTTGCGGGCGGGAGCGAACTCCCAGCGCGAGACCGTGGCGATGATGCGCTTGTAGGCGGCCTGGTCGCGGACGTTCGCGACGCGGACGTTGCTCGGCTTGCCGGCGGCGTCGACGGTCATGCTCAGTTTGACCTCGGAGCCGCGGTGACTCGACGGCAGCTCGATCGGCTGGATGGTCTTGACCGGGACCGGGGCCTCGAAGCTGACGGCGGTCGTGGTGAGGGCGGAGGCGGTGGCGGACATAACGCCCAGGAGGGCGGCGGTGGCGACGATGGACTTGATCTTCATGTTGGGGATTCCGGGGATGGAATTTTCTGAGGTTTGTCTTTGTTGCGTGCCCGGGGTGAGCCGGAGCGCGCGGGATTTCTTTGGTTTCGCCAGCGGATGTGTGAGGGACACTTTGCAGTGTCTGTGCCAACAACACGGCGCGACCGGCGCCGGTTGCATCTTCAGAGGGGAAAATCGCGAATAATAATTCCGGGGTGGCCGAACGGCCCACCCCGGCGGATGGCGAAATTGAAATCCGTTTTTCCCGCACGTGGGATTTGCCCATGTCCCGTTGGTGGAGCCCGCGCTCCGCGCGGGCTGAACCTGCGCGGAGCGCAGGTTCCACCGCCGGCCCGGCATCTGCGCCAGACCGGCAAAAATCCGCGCCGGGCCTCACGCCGCCAGGGCGCGCCGCAGGCTCCGGTCGCGGCGCAGCACCAGCATGCTGTCCGCCCCGGCGAAGAACTCGTAGGGCACGGGCACGATGTCGCTGCGGATGCCGCGCACGGCGAGGTCGGCGCGCAGGCGGTCGAGCCCGGCGTAGGTCCGGCCGGCCGCGCTGCACACGGGATGGATCCGCACCTCGCCGGCGGACACCCGCACCAGCTCGAGGCAGGCCGCGAGGTGCCAGTCGTAGTCGAACCGCTCCGCGTAGATGAAGAGCAGGTGCGCGCAGAGCACGAGCGAGAAGCTCTGGTCGAGGAAAGGCAGCACGGGGAGCGACGCCCGCACATAGCGGCCGTGCCGGTCGTTGCCGTCGAAGTCGGCGAGGAAGCGCGACGCCGCCAGCCGCCGGTCGGCCTCCGCTGCGGCGAAGGTCTTGAACGTCTTCAGCCGGAACAGGTGCCGCTTGGCGCGCATCTGCGCGAACATCCGGCGGTAGTCCTCGCGCACGCGCGCGGACAGCTGCGCCGCACCATGCCCGTAAAGCGGATCCACCGCCACGGCGTCGATCCCATGGCGGACGGCCTCGGCGGTGAACGACGACGGCCCGGCGGCGACGTCGAGCACGGCGTGCCGGCGCAGGGCCGCCGGATCGAGGGCGAAGAAGCGCGTGTATTCCTCGAACGTGCGTCCGAAGAACGACACGGTCGGCAGTTCCATCCGGGTGGCGGAAGGAGGCGGGAGCGGAGCGAGGAGCGTGGGCATGGGCGTGGGGGAAAAACAAAAAACCCGACTCGGAGGAGTCGGGCTCGGGTGGAAGTGGTTTTTAATTTTTGCGGATTACGCGAGAACCATGCTTCGCCGAGCCCAGGAAGGGAGCCAAACGTTTTTGACGGCCATCAGTTTGATGGTCGCGTCGGAACGGCGGATGGCGGCGGACTGGTTCACAGGGCTGTTGATGCGGGGGCTTGCCGCGGCGTGCAAATACAAATTTTCCGGCGGCGGTGGCCGGTCGGCCACCGCCACAGCGGGCTTGCGCCCTTCCCCACCGGCACGCAACCTGCCAAAAATGCCGGCAAACACCAGTGGGGCGACCATCCTGCGGCGGGAGAACATCGGGTTCTCGCTGATCATGCTCATCAACTGGGTCGCGGAGATCATCCGGCTGCCTCACCTGCTCTACGACGATCCGGTCGAGTTCAACTGGTTCCGCGTCCTGCTCCGCTCGGTGGTCATCATCATCGTCTGGGCCTGGGTGTATTTCACCACCCGCGGCCTCATCAAGCGACTGCACCGGCTCGAGGAGTTCATCCTCGTGTGCAGCTGGTGCCGCAAGGTCGGCCAGGAAGGCCAGTGGCTGACGATGGAGCAGTATTTCGGCTCGAACTTCAACACACAGACCTCCCACGGCATCTGCCCCGAGTGCTCGCAGAAGGCGCGCGACCGGCTGGCCCAGCAGATCGCCGAGGCCACCACCAAGGGTTGAAATCCCCGGCACTGTGCCGGTCGGGCCGGCCCGCCGGCTTGCGGCGGACGCGCGGATCGCCAGCATGACGGCATGTCCACCTACACCGCCGAAATTCGCTGGTGCCGCGGGGAACAGAAGTTCACCGACAACCGCTACCGCCGCGCGCACACCTGGCGTTTCGACGGCGGCACCGTGGTGCCCGCGTCGTCCTCGCCCGCCGTCGTGCCGCTGCCGATGTCCGACGCCGGCGCGGTCGACCCCGAGGAGGCGTTTGTCGCCAGCCTCTCCAGCTGCCACATGCTGTGGTTCCTCTCCCTCGCGGCGAAGCAGAGCTACACCGTAGATGCCTATGCTGACGACGCGAGCGGTGTCATGACGAAAAACGCGGCAGGCAAACTCGCGATGACCACGGTCACGCTGCGCCCGCTGGTCACCTTCAGCGGCGCGAAGCTCCCCGACCGCGCCACGCTCGACGCCCTGCACCACGCCGCACACGGGGAATGTTTCATCGCCGCATCCATCCGCAGCGAGGTGATCATCGAGCCCAGGGTATGAGGTGGAGCCTGCGCTCCGCGCGGGCTTTCCCAACCAACCCGCGCGGAGCGCGGGTTCCACCACCTACTTCCCCGCCTGGTATTGCGCGATGACGTCCTGCGGCGACGGGTTGCCCTTGGCCCAGCCGCGCACCAGCACGAGCGGGTTGGCGACCTTGGCCATGTATTGGTTCACGCGCTCGACGTCGGCGGGGTCGGTGAACTGGAACTCGATGCCCTGCTTCAGCTCGCAGGGGATGCCGGCGGAGTGGAGCGAAGCGGCCAGCGCCTCGGCCAGCTGCGTCTCGTGGCTCGGGCAGTTGGGCGCGGACATGATCGTGACGCGCGGGTTTTTCGCGTCGTCGCGGCTCAGGAGAAAAAAGCCCGCCGGACTCAGGCCCGGGTCCTTGGCGCCGGCCTTGGCGGTGGCGGCCGGCGCATTGGCCGCCATTTTCTGGCGGACCTTGCCGACGACCGTCAGTGCGGCGATGGCCATGATCACGGCCAGAAGTATCTTGAGGAGCATCATGGTGGGACAGCCGCATGTTCTCATTCCAGGCCGCCGAACGCCATATCCGAATGTCCTGTCCTGCGGATTTTCCCCGGGGATGCCGGTTTCCGCCACAAAATCGCCGCCGGCAAGGGTGGTCGCCGATTTCCACATCGGCGACAGGCGTCGGGATGGAAACCGATGCCCACCGGCTCGCAGCATACCCGCTCAGTTGAGGAGCCGGAACGTGTTGCCGCCCCAGAGCTTCGCGAGCGCGGCCTCGGACCAGCCGCGCGCCAGCAGCGCCGCGGTGAGGTTCGGGTAGTCGGCCACGGTGTTGAGCCCGGGGAAACCGCCGCCGCCGTCGAAGTCGCAGCCGATGCCGACGTGCTCGATGCCGGCGACTTTCACCGCGTGCTCGATGTGCTTCACATAGTCGTCCATCGTCACGGCCGGGTTCCGGTAGGCCGACTCGTAGCGGTGCCACTCGGCGCCGGCCCACGCCTGCGCCTCGGGAGACGGCACCCGGGCCGCCATCTGCAGCTGGATGGCCGCCATCGCGGCGGTGCGGCCGTCCTCCGCCATGTTCACCACGGCCACGGGCAGCGCGTTGATCTGGATGACGCCGCCGCTGGCCGCCACCGCGCGGAGCAGGTCGTCGCCGATGTTGCGGGGATGGTCGCACACCGCACGGCAGCCGGAGTGCGAGAGGATCACGGGTTGCTTGGAGAACTTCAGCAGGTCCCGCAGCGCTGCGTCCGAGGCGTGCGAGGCGTCGAGCACGACGCGGAGCCGGTTGCACTCGGCCACGACCTCGCGGCCGAACGGGCTCAGCCCGCCCCACTCCGGCCCGCGCGGGTCGGTGGACGAGTCGGCGACGTCGTTGTTCATCATGTGGGTCAGCCCGAGCATGCGCATGCCGAGGCCGTGGAATTGGGCGACGTTCCGCAGATCGCGGCCGAGCGGATAGCTGTTCTCGATGCTCAGGTAGAAGGCGTGCCGGCCGCCGAGCTTCAGGCGCACGGAGTCGGCGGCAGTCAGGGCCAGGCCGCAGGCCGCCGCGTTCTGCCGGATGACCTCGTGGGTGCGGGCAAAGACCCGGACCGCCCGCTCATGCGCCGCGGCGAAGCCTTCCGGCGTCCGCGCACCCTGTCCCGAATAGACGGCCATCACCAGCGCGTCGATGCCGCCGGTCCGCATCCGGGGCAAGTCGCACTGGGTGCCGTCCGCGGCGAAGTCGTGCGCCGCGGCGAAGTCCCAGCCGGGCTTCAGCAGGCTGGCCGTCGGCGTATCGACGTGGGTGTCGATCGTGAACAGGCGTTCGTGCAGGGCGCGGGTATCGGCCGGGGTCATGGGCCGGCAGGCTAGGCGCAGCCGGCGCCGCCCGGCAACGCGGTTCTTCCCATGGTTCTTTCGGGCCAGTGCCATCTCCGGGGTTGCGCTGGCCGGGATGTTGGGCTCAGTTGGGCGCTCATTTCCCATGTCCGCCAAAGTTGAAAACGTCGTCATCGTCGGCACCGGCTGCGCCGGCCTCACCGCCGCCATCTACACCGGCCGCGCCAACCTTTCCCCCCTCGTGCTCGAGGGCGTGCTGCCCGGCGGGCAGCTGACCACGACCTCCGAGGTCGAGAATTTCCCCGGTTTCCCCGAGGGCGTCGACGGCTACCAGCTGATGCAGAACCTGCGCAAGCAGGCGGAAAAATTCGGCACGCGCTACGAGAGCGGCACCGTCACCGGCCTCGACACGTCGGCCTGGCCCTACACCCTCAAGCTCGCCGACCGCGAGATCAGGGCGAAGACCGTGATCGTCGCCACCGGCGCCTCGCCGCGCCTCACCGGCATCCCCGGCGAGAAGGAGCTTTACGGCGGCAAGGGCGTGACGACCTGCGCGACCTGCGACGGCGCCTTTTACCGCAAGATGGACGTCGCCGTCATCGGCGGTGGCGACAGCGCGGCCGAGGAGGCCCTGTTCCTCACGCGTTTCGCCAGCAAGGTTTACCTCGTCCACCGTCGCGACTCGCTGCGCGCCTCCAAGATCATGGCCGACCGCGCCACCTCGCACCCGAAGATCCAGCCGGTGTGGGACAGCGTGCCGGTCAGCGTCGAGGGCGTCGCCGAGGGCGCCGTCAGCGGCCTCAGGGTGAAGAACGTCAAGACCGGCGCCGAGACCGTGCTGCCGGTGAAGGGCATCTTCGTCGCCATCGGCCACGTGCCGAACACCGCCGCCTTCAAGGACGCCGCGGATACGGACGACCAGGGTTATTTTGTCCCGACCGGCCACAGCCAGGTGAAGACCAAGACTCCGGGCCTCTATGTCGCCGGCGACTGCGCCGATCATCATTACCGCCAGGCCATCACGGCCGCGGGCATGGGCTGCCAGGCCGCCATCGAGGCGGAGCGCTGGCTCGCCGACAAGGAAGCCTGAGCCCCGGGTTGAAAGCCCTCTGGACGCGGCTCGGCATCCCGGCCGATTACGCCCGCATGCGCCGGATGCCGGTGCAACGCGTGGCCCGGTCGCTCGTGTCGGCCGGTCCGGCCGCGGATGACGGCAAGCCCGTGCGGCTCACGCCCCGCGCCGCCGCCGCGTGGAAACGCATGCGCGCTGCCGCCGCCGCGGATGGTGTCAGTCTGCTGCCCCTGTCGGGCTACCGCAGTGTGGCGCGGCAGACCCGGATCATCCGCAAGAAGCTGCGGGCCGGGCAGACGATCGCTGACATCCTGCGGTTCGTCGCCGCGCCCGGTTGCAGCGAGCATCACACCGGCCGGGCGATCGACATCGGCTCGCCGGAGAACCAGGAGCTCGACGAGGATTTCGCACGCACCGCCGAGTTCCGCTGGCTGGGGAAACACGCAGCGCGCTTCGGTTTTCACCTGTCTTACCCACGCAACAACCGGCACGGCATCGGTTACGAGCCGTGGCACTGGTGCTGGCGGGTTTGAGGACCGTCCTGAATACCCCATAGCGGACCGGCCGGACTGCCGGCATTATCGGTCCTTGAACCGATTAACCACCCTCCTGCTGTCCGGCCTTCTCCTTGCCCCCTTCGCGCTGCGCGGCGCAGAAGAGGCCCCGGCCATCGCCAACCACACCGCCCGGCTCGCCGGCACCGTCACGCTCTATTTCGAGAACGACTGGTTCGGCGGCACCGACCGGCACTACACCAACGGCTGCAAGTTTTCCTGGCTATCCTCCGACCTCGCGACCTGGGGCGACCAGGGCTGGCGCCAGACCTTCGTGAAAATGCTGCCCTTCATGAACCGTCCGGAGAGCCAGAAGAACCTCGGCCTGGGCTTCGGACAGAACATATACACGCCCCGGGACCAGGATCTCTTTGTCCCCGACCCGACCGACCGGCCCTACGCGGGCTGGAGCTACCTGGAGTTCACTTTCCTGAGCAAGACCGAGGACATCGCCGACGCCGTCGTCATTCAGCTCGGCATGGTGGGCCGGCACAGCTACGCGCAGGACGTCCAGCGCGAGGTGCATCGCTGGACCGACGATGGCCGGCCCAACGGCTGGGAATACCAGCTCCACGACGAGGTCGGCCTCAACCTGATCGCCGAGCGCAAGTGGCGGCTGTTCGGCCGGAGCATCGGGGAGACCTTCGGCATCGATCTCGTGCCGCACGCCGGTCTCAGCCTCGGCAACGTGCAGACCCACGCCAACTTCGGCGGCACCGTGCGCCTCGGCGTCAACTTGCCGAGCGACTTCGGCGTCGATCTCATCCGCGGCGGCGGCGGCGCGAGCTCCCCGCTCGACGACCGTGACCCGCGCGTGGCCGCGGACCGCAGCTGGAGCGTGTTCATCTTCGGCGGCGCCGACGGCCGGGCCGTGGCCCGGGATATTTTTCTCGATGGAAACACCTTTCGCGACAGCCCGAGTGTCGACAAGCGGACCTTCGTCGCCGACCTGAGCTACGGCGTCGGCCTGATCGCCGGCCACTGGCAACTGACCTTCACGCAGGTCAGCCGCACGCGCGAGTTCGAAGCGCAGCTCCATAAATACAACGAGTTCGGCTCGCTCACGCTCTCGCGGGCTTTCTAAACCGGCGTGATCGCTGAATAATCACGAGGCGCAGGACTTGGGACGGGGGAGTTTTATGACTGTGCAACCCGCTGGCCGGGAGGGTTCTGCGAGTTCATTTAGAATTATTCTAATTCTCACTTGAAAGCCGGTCTCAGGTGCTTTGGTTTACGCAGCTCTCCCCTCAACATGTCCACCACCACCGACAACCACGCGGCCCTCAGCGAACAGCTCAAGGCCCGTGACGTGCGCCCCACCCCGCAGCGCGAAGTCGTGCTCAAGGTCATCCTGGAAAAGCGCGACCACCCGACCGCCGACGAGATCTTCGCCCGCGTGAAGGCCTCGATGCCCACCATCTCCCTGGCCACCGTCTACAACTGCCTCGACGCGCTCGTCCAGGGCGGCCTGGTCCGCTCCGTCAACTTCGAGCGCGGCCCGACCCGCTACTGCCCGAACCTGCATCCGCACGCGCATTTTCACGACGAGGCCACCGGTTCGACCCACGACATCGACCTGCCCGAGGGCCTGCTGAGCCAGGTGAAGACCATCCTGCCCGCCGGTTACGACGCCTCGTCCGTCGAGATCATCTTCCGCGGCAAGGCCGCCGCCAACTGATCCGGACTCTCAACTCTCAGCCCTCAACTTTCAACTTACCGTCATGAGCCAACTCGAAATCAAAGACCTTCACATCAGCATCGGCGAGAAATCCATCGTCAAGGGTTTCAACCTGACGATCAAGCCGGGCGAGGTGCACGCCATCATGGGGCCCAACGGCACCGGCAAGAGCACCCTCGCCAAGGCCATCGCCGGCCACCCGGACTACACGATCACGCAGGGTGACGTGCTGCTCGACGGCAAGTCCGTCCTCGCCATGGAGCCCGATGAGCGCGCCCGCACCGGCCTGTTCCTCGCCTTCCAATACCCGAGCGAGATCCCGGGCGTCTCCATCGCCAACTTCCTCCGCGCCGCCGTCCAGGCCCGCATGGCCGAGGGCGAGGAGCTCGACGCCACCGGCTACTACAAGCGCCTCTACGCCAAGATGGACATGCTCAAGATCGACCGGAAGTTCACCTCCCGCGCGGTCAACGACGGCTTCTCCGGCGGCGAGAAGAAGCGCTGCGAGATCCTCCAGATGGCCATGCTCGAGCCGAAGATCGCCCTGATGGACGAGACCGACTCGGGCCTCGACATCGACGCGCTCCGCATCGTCGCCGAGGGCGTCAACGCCATCCGCGCCGGCGCCAAGCCGCCGGGCATCCTCCTCATCACCCACTACCAGCGCCTGCTCGACTACATCGTGCCGGACTTCGTGCACGTGATGTATGCCGGCCGCATCGTGAAGAGCGGCGACAAGACCCTCGCCCTCGAGCTCGAGGCCAAGGGCTACGACTGGGTGAAGAAGGAATTCGCCGCCGCGACGGCCTGAACGCCCAACTCCCAACGTTTAACTTTTAACGCTCAATGTGCCCTGCCCTCCCTTCACTCCAATGTTCAGCGTTGAACGTTAAGCGTTGAGCGTTCCGCCGCATTCATTCGGACCCATCATCATTATGAAGCCACTTTCCGACAACGACACCGCCACCACCATCGCTGACGAAGCGGCGGCCAACCCGGTGGCGGGCATCGACCAGACCAAGGGCGACTTCCAATACAAGGTCGACTACGCCTTCGACGCGGGCACCGGCCTGAACGAGGACACCGTCCGCTACATCAGCTCCGTCAAGAAGGAGGAGCCGTGGCTGCTCGATTTCCGCCTGAAGGCCCTGAAGACCTTCCGCGACAAACCCATGCCGACGCACTGGGCGACGAAGGACCTCGAGAACATCGATTTCGACAAGATCCGCTATTACCTGTCGCAGGGCCAGAAGCCCAAGCGCACGTGGGACGAGGTGCCGGACGACATCAAGAAGACCTTCGAGCGCCTCGGCATCCCGGAGCAGGAGCGCAAGTTCCTCGCCGGCGTCGAGGCCCAGTTCGACTCCGAGGCCGCCTACTCCAACATCAAGGAGATCGTGGCGAAGCAGGGCGTCATCTTCGTCAACTCGACGGAGGGCCTCCGCGAGCACCCGGAGATCTTCAGGAAGTTCTTCGGCAAGGTCATCCCGACCGGCGACAACAAGTTCTCCGCGCTCAACAGCGCCGTGTTCTCCGGCGGCTCGTTCATCTACGTGCCCCCGGGCGTGAAGGTCGCGCAGCCGCTGCAGGCCTACTTCCGCATCAACGCCGAGAACTTCGGCCAGTTCGAGCGCACCCTCATCATCGCCGACGAGGGCGCCGAGGTCGTCTACATGGAGGGCTGCACCGCCCCGAAGTTCTCCACCTCCACGCTCCACAGCGCGGTGGTCGAGCTCGTCGCGCTCAAGGGCGCGAAGATCCAATACATCACCGTCCAGAACTGGGCGAACAACGTGTTCAACCTCGTCACCAAGCGCGGCATCGCGCACGAGGACGCCGAGATCAAGTGGATCGACTGCAACATCGGCAGCCGCCTCACCATGAAATACCCGGGCGTCGTCCTGAAGGGCGAGCGCGCCCGCGGCGAGGTCCTCTCCATCGCGCTGGCCAACGACGGCCAGCACCAGGACACCGGCGCCAAGATGATCCACGCCGCGAACAACACGACGTCCAACATCATCGCCAAGTCCATCAGCGTCGGCCAGGGCCGCTCAACCTACCGCGGCGTCGTCCACATCCCGAAGCCCCTCAAGGGCTGCAAGAACAACACCGAGTGCGACGCGCTGCTGATCAACACCAACAGCCGCACCGACACCTATCCGGCCATCTCCGTCCGCGGCGACAAGAACGCCACGCAGCACGAGGCCAGCGTGTCCAAGGTCTCCGAGGACATGATCTTCTACATGCAGTCGCGCGGCCTCACCGAGGCGCAGGCGATGAGCCTCGCCGTCAACGGCTTCATCAACGACCTCGCCCGCGAGTTTCCGATGGAATACTCCGTCGAACTCAAGCGCCTCATCGACCTCGAGATGGAGGGCTCCGTGGGCTGACGCCCACAATTGCGGACTGACGATTGCGGATTGGGGATTACCCGCCGCAGCCAATCCGCAACCCGCAATCCGAAATCCGCAATTCTCCGATGTCCGTAACATCTCCCACTTCCCTCGCCGGCTCCTTCACCCAGGAGGCGTTCAACGCCCACCTGGCCCGGGTTTCCCATCTCCCCGCCTGGTGGCTCGACCGCAAGCGCGCGGCCTACGCCCGCTTCGTCGCCGCGCCGATGCCGAAGCGCACCAACGAAGGCTGGCGCTTCTCCAACCTCGCCACGCTGACGCTCGACGGCTTCAACGCCACGCCCGCCGCCATCCCCTTCGACCAGATGGCCCACCGTGAGCTCGGCGTGAAGGGCGCCGGCCACCTCGTGTTCGCCAACAACCGGCTCGTCTCGTCGCAGGCGCTCGACGCCAGCACCGCCGGCTCGGGCATCATCTTCGACACCCTGCAGAACGCGCTGCTCAAGCATGGCGACCTCGTGAAGGCCCACCTGCTCGCGCAGCCCTCGAAGCTCGGCTCCGACAAGTTCGCCGCCCTGCACGAGGCCTTCCTCGAGGACGGCGCCTTCATCTACGTGCCGAAGGGCGTCACCGCCACGATGCCGGTCGGCGTGTTCCACTACGCCTCCGGCGCGGGCACCGCGGTCTTCCCGCACACCCTCGTCATCGCCGAGGACAACGCGAAGGTCACCATCGCCGACTTCTTCCGCTCGGAGAAGGCGAAGGAGGCCCACTTCGCCTGCGGCGGCAACGACCTCTACGCCGGCCACGGCGCGCAGGTCACCTACGTCGCCATGCAGGACTGGAGCCGCGAGACGCTCTCCTTCCAGTTCAACGCCACCGTCGCCCGCCGTGACGCCAAGGTGCTCTCGCTCAACCTCCACGCCGGCGCCCGCCAGGCGCGGCACGAGTCCTTCTCCCAGCTGGCCGCCCCCGGCGCCCACTCCGAGATGCTGGCGCTCACCGTCGCCCACGGCACGCAGGAGTTCGACCAGCGCACCCTGCAGCTGCACCAGGCGCCGAACACGACCTCGAACCTGCTCTACAAGAACGCCCTCCTTGACCAGTCCAAGACCATCTTCTCCGGCCTGATCGTCGTCGATCCCGACGCCCAGAAGACCGACGCCTACCAGAGCAACCGCAACCTGATGCTAAGCGACGAGGCCGAGGCCAACTCGCTCCCCGGCCTCGAGATCCAGGCCAACGACGTCCGCTGCACGCACGGCGCCACCTCGGCCCGCATTGACCGCGAGCAGGAATTCTACCTCGAGTCCCGCGGCATCGGCGCCGTGCAGGCCCAGGAACTCCTCGTGTTCGGCTTCTTCGAGGAAGTCCTCGGCAAGATCGAGCATCAGGAACTGCACGACACCCTCACCGACATTATCCGCGAGAAATTCAAGACCTGAATCAACCAGCGACCAGCCCATGAGCACCACCGACAAACGCGACCGCACCCTCACCCGCGAAGTCACCGTCACGCAGATCCCCAGCGGCGACAAGCAGACGCTCTTCGCCAACGAGACCGTCTTCATCCACCAGGTGCTCGGCGGCAGCTACACCATCCAGACCTCGACCGGCCTCTTCCGCCTCGACGGCAAGGACGCCGACGCCATCGGCGAGACCGTCGCCGTGCAGACCGTCACCGCCGCCACGCTCGCCGACGGCGCGCCCGATCCCGAGGCGATCTGGGACCAGCTCCGCAAGGTCTACGACCCCGAGATTCCCGTGAACATCGTCGACCTCGGCCTCGTCTACTCGATGGATGTGTCCAAGCAGGACGACGGCGGCCATAAGGTGGACGTCGCCATGACACTCACCGCGCCCGGCTGCGGCATGGGCCCGGCCATCGCCGAGGATGCCAAGGGCAAGATTCTTCTCGTCCCCGGCGTCGCCAACGCCGACGTCCGCATCACCTGGGAACCGGCCTGGAACCAGTCGATGATCTCCGAGGAAGGAAAGATGAAGCTCGGCCTCATCTGAGGTAGGGCGCGGACTCCGTTCCGCGCCGCGAATTACTTCAGATGAGCACAAGGCGCGGAACGGAGTCCGCGCCCCACCTGCCCGCACTGTCTACTTCAGCAGGTTCACCACCGCCCGTGGCACGCGCAGCACGGTGCCGTGGCGGATGCCCTTCGGCATCACCAGCTCCGCGCTGACGTCCTCCCACGCCGCGAAATCCTTTGTGCGCAGCACGCCGTATTTCTTGTCGCGGTAAATGTCGTAATACAGGTGCCACCAGTCGCCGACCTTGACGGCCGTGCCGCCCTCGACCCACAGGCCGGCGGGTGAGACCGGGGCACTGGGCGCCGACCACGGGCCGTCGGGTGACGGGCCGCGCACAAGGTAGATGTTCTTCGCGGGCGCCGGGATCTCGGTCTCGTTCTTCACGAACATGACCCATTCCCTGCCTTCCTGCACCATGGTCTCGTCGATGACGTTGATCCCGGGCTCGTAATGGACCCTCGTCGGCGTGAACACCTCGAAGTCCTTCGTCGTGGTTGAATACAGCCGGTGGTTGCGCGGCGGGCGGTTCTTGTCCTTGCGCTCGGTCTCGTCCGGCACGGGGAATCTGCCCGGCACCGTGGACGACCAGAAAATCAGGTAGTGCCCCTGCGCCGCGTCCCAGATGATCTCGGGTGCCCAGCAGTTGGCGGTCGTCGGCTCGTGGCCCATCACGGTCAGCGTCTTCTGCTTCGTCCAGTGCACGAGGTCGGTCGAGCTGGAGTAACCGATGGTTCCGCCGGTCCATGAGGTCGTCCAGACCAGGCGGAACACGCCGTCCGGCCCGAGCAGCAGGCACGGGTCGCGCATGAGCTTGTTCTCGCCGGCCACGGGCTGGAGGAACGAGGCCCCGCCGCGCAACGCCGTCCACTTCAGGCCGTCCTCGCTGGTCGCGAGGTGCAGGCCGTCCTCGCCGTTGCCCATGAAGTAGCTGAACAGCAGGACCTCATCCTTGGCCTCGGCCGCGAGGACGCGGCCACCGAATGCCAGCAGGATCAGCCCGAGCCGGACCAGGGTAAGGGGTTTCATCCCGCGCACCATGCCCCTCGCCTCAATCCGGCTCAAGCCGGGAGTCCGCCCCTTGCAAATCGCCGGCCACCTGCTACGTCTCAGGCATGCGTTGTCTTTTGTCCGTTCTCGCCGCCTTCGCCCTGTCGGGCGCCGGGGCTTCGGCCACGGAGCCCGGTGATCTTTTCCCCGGCGGCGGACTCGCCGGCTGGGAATTCACCGGCAGCCCTGCCGCGGACATGGCCACCCTGTGCACCGTGCGGGCGGACGGCGTGATTGCCGCGACGGGCCAGCCGGTGGGCTTCATCGCGACCAAGACCAATCACCAGAATTACCGCCTGCACGCCGAGTGGCGTTGGCCGGGCAAGCCGGGCAACGGCGGCGTGCTCGTCCATATCAGCTCCGGCCCCAAGGACCGGGCCTGGCCGCTCTGCTTCCAGGTGCAGACCAAGAACGCCGCCGCCGGCGACCTCCTGCCCATGGCCGGCGCCGCCTTTGCCGAACCGCTCACCAGCGCGCCCGGCGCCGTCACCGCCATCAAGGCGCACACCGCCCCCGACAGCGAGAAGCCCGCAGGCGAATGGAACACCTGCGACATCACCTGCCGCGGTGACACCATCGAGGTCGTGATCAACGGCGTGCCCCAGAACCGGGTCACCGGCGCCTCGCTACAAGCGGGTAAAATCGGGTTCCAATTCGAGGGGACACCCTTTGAACTGCGCAAGGTCACGGTGGTCGGACTTGACTAACCCCGTCCAAACCGGCCGTCTGTCCCCCCGCCACTTCCGCCATGTTGGACGACATCCCTCCCAGCCACCCCGAATTCTGGAGCTCACGCTACCTCAGCGCGAACACGCCCTGGGATTTCGACGGCGTGCCGGCCGACCTGAAGGAGTTTCTCAAGCGCAAGGACATCGGCTCCAACCCGCAGGCGCGCGGCAAGGTGCTCATCCCCGGCTGCGGCCTCGGCCATGAGATCAAGGCCTTCATGCAGGCCGGCTACGATGTCACGGCCATCGACTTCGCCCCCGGCGCCGTCGAGCGCGCCCGCCGGCTCAACGGCACGGCCCTGGCCAGCCGCATCATCCTCGGCGACTTCTTCAGCCACGACTTCGCGCCGAACTCCTTCGACTACATCTACGAGCGCGCCTTCCTCTGTGCCCTGCTGCCGGAGCGGCGGGAGGTTTACCGCGTCCGCATGGCGAGCCTGTTGAAATACCAAGGTTCGCTGCTCGGCTATTTCTACTACCAGAAGCCGGTCATCTCCGAGGGCCCGCCCTACGGCTTCGCCTGGGGCACGGCCGACGAGCTCTTCGCCCGCTACTTCCTGCTCGTGAAGGACTCGCCCGTGAGCGACTCCGTGCCGATGTTCGCCGGCCGCGAGCGCTGGCAGGAGTGGCGCCGCACGTCCTTCAAGGGCTGATATCGTGGGTAGGGCGCGGACTCCGTTCCGCGCCGCGGCGGGGAGCGGAGTCTCCGCCCTACCATCCGGATAAATTTATCCGTGGAATCCGTGGAATCCGTGGTTAACTCATCTTCAGGCTCCCTCCCTTGATGTCCGAATCTGTCGCCACCTTCTACGAGCAACTGACCGCCCTCGAACGCGAGGGCACGGCGTTCGTGCTCGTCATCCTCACGGAATCGCTCGGCAGCACGCCGCAGGACACCGGCGCCAAGATGCTCGTCACGGCCGCCGGCCTCCACACGGGCACGATCGGCGGCGGCAAGGTCGAGGCGAAGGCCATCGCCGTCGCCCAGGAGATGCTCGCCGACGCCACCGGCACGCCGCGCTTCGTCAACTGGGCGCTCAGGACCGACGTCGGCATGACCTGCGGCGGTTCGGTGAAACTTTATTTCGAACCGCATGACGGCGCCGGGGCCGGGGCGAAGTGGCCCCTCTGGATCTTCGGGGCCGGCCACGTCGTCCAGGCCCTCGTGCCCGTGCTGGCCCCGCTCGACTGCCAGCTCACTGTGGTGGACCCGCGCCGCGAATGGCTCGACCGCCTGCCGCGCGCCCGCAACGTCCGCTACATCGAGGCCGCCGAGCCCGCCGATCTTGTGCCGACGATCCCCGACCACGCCTTCGTGCTCTGCCTGACCAAGGGCCACGCCTCCGACCGCCCCGTGCTGCAGCGCGCGCTCGCGGAGCGGAAGTTTCCCTTTGTCGGGGTCATCGGCAGCGACGCCAAGGCCAAGGTGCTCCAGCAGGAACTCATCGCCGCCGGCCTGCCGGCGAAGCGCGCAAAGGAGTTCCACTGCCCCGTCGGCCTGCCTTTCGGCAACAACGACCCGCGCGAGATCGCCCTCAGTATCGCCGCCCAGCTCCTGACGGAGCGCGACCGGCTGAAGGGAGCCTAAAAGGTAGGGCGCGACCGCTGGGCGCGCCGTCAGGAGTAACGCGGCGGGCCCAGCGGTTCCGCCCTACCCAAACCGCCAATTGGAAATATCGAAGCCTTTTCCGACACTCGGCGCCTTGCAACTTTCCGGCTTCTGCCGAGTTTTGTCGTCATGCGCTTCGTTCAATTCGTCATCGCCAGCCTGGTCGTGATCGCCGGCCTGGTCGGGGCCCTGTTGCTGGTGGCGGTTGGCTTTGTGCTTTTTGTCCTGCGCCGCCTGTTCGGCCGACCGGCCGCCATGCCGCGCTTCCAACGGCCCATCCGTCCCGCCACCGCCCGACCGACCTATTCGGGCCGTGATGATGTGATCGATGTCGTGACGACCCCGGCGAAGGACTGATCAGCGCCCCACTATCGATCTAGCATCGCTGCCTAATTCTAGAGCGAACAGCACCGCCTAGGATAAACTCGTGTTCGCTAGCGACTGCCAGATGCGTAACCAAATCGCGGTCGCTGATAGGGAACTTGCTCGGAAGGTTTAAGAATTGGGTGCATCCCGTTTCCGTGAAGTAACTCGAAATTGTCTGAATTCGGATAACATCGGACAACACCAAGTCCTTCTTGCATCATGATGCTCGCCATCAGTCCACCGAACTTAACAAACGGATATTGAAAGAGAAAAAGCATCGAGAGGCGCTGCTCAGGTGAGTTTTTCGTAATTCGAAACGCCGCATTTTGATAATCGAACAGCTGCGCAAGAATCCGACCCTGATCATTATGTGGTGATTTCTTCACTTCGACACCAATGCAGCCCAACTCCCAACCAATCTGCTTAAGTTGCTGTGTAGGCTCCAAAACGTAATCGATTTTAAGATTTTTAGGGACCGTCGCCTTGCCCCATTTGATAAACAATTCCTTGATCGGTTTAGTCGTGATTAGCCGACCAACACATTCGCGATGTATCGTGAAAAGATGACTAGGGACTCTAGCCTCAAAAACTGCTTTTGTTTCACGTTCTTTCATCAGCTGAACATCAATTACATTCAGCGCCGCGCCCGGATCGCTGCAAAGATCGCCTCGCCGGTCGCGGGTGAAGCCAGCGGCACCTCGCCACCGGCCGGACCGAACGCCGCGACGGCGTCCCGGATCGCCTCGCGCACCGAGAACGCCAGCATCAGCGGCGGCTCGCCCACGGCCTTGCTGCCATGCACCACGTTCGGCTGCGCGGCCTTTGGAAGGAGGGTCACATTGAATTCGATGGGGGCATCGCTGAACGCGGGAATCTGGTAGGTGCTGGCGCTGTGCGTGAGCAGGCGGCCCTTCGCGTCCCACTTCAGTTCCTCGCGCGTCAGCCAGCCCATGCCCTGCACGAAGCCGCCCTCGATCTGCCCGCGGTCCACGCCGGGGTTCAGCGAGTCGCCGACATCGTGGACGATGTCCACCCGCCGCACGCGGTGCATGCCGGAAAAACCGTCCACCTCGACCTCCGCCACGGCCGCGCCACAGGCGAAATAATGGAAGGGCCGGCCCTCGGCCTTCACCCAGTCCCATTTCACGCCGGGCGTCTTGTAGAATCCGGTCGACGAAAGGCTGATGCGCTCCGTGTAGGCCTTCGCGCAGACCTTGGCGAAGGGAATGCCCTGGGCCGTATCCCGGACCCGCGCCTCGCCCGCCACAAACTCGATCTTCTCCGGCGTCGTGTTGAGCAGTCCCGCCGCCACCGGCAGCAGCCGCTCGCGCAGCGTGACGCATGCCGCCGCCACCGCCGCGCCGTTCAGGTCGGCCCCGCTTGAGGCCGCAGTGGCCGACGTGTTCGGCACCTTGTCGGTGCTGGTCGTCATCAGGCGGATGCACGCGGCCGGCAGGCCGAGTTCGCGCATGGCCACGCCAAGAATCTTCGTGTGCAACCCCTGCCCCATCTCGGTGCCGCCGTGGTTCACCTGCACCGAGCCGTCCTGGTAAATGTGCACCAGCGCCCCAGCCTGGTTGTAGTGCGAAAGCGTGAAACTGATGCCGAACTTCACCGGCGTCACCGCCAGCCCGCGCTTCATGTGCGGGTTGGTCTGGTTCCATTGATTGACCTCGGTGCGCCGCTTGGCGAACTCCGCCCTGGCCAGCACCTGCGACCAGATGTCCTGGATGCGATTGTCGCCGATGTCCTCGTTGTAGTGGGTGCGATTGGTCTCGCCCGTGCCGTGGTAGAGATTGCGCTCGCGCACGATCTCCGGCGGCAGGCCGACCTGGCGCGCGACACGGTCGATGATCTCCTCGATGACCAGCATGCCCTGCGGCCCGCCGAAGCCGCGGAAGGCGGTGTGCGACGTCACATTGGTCTTTGCGACGCGCCCGCTGAAATGCACCGCCGGGATGTAATAGGCGTTGTCGAGGTGGAATAGCGCGCGGTCGTTGATCGCCGTGGACAGGTCGAGCGACCAGCCGCCGTCCGACACCAATTCGACCTGCGCGGCGAGCAGCCGGCCGTCGCTGTCATGGCCGATGGAGAACTTCGCGTGGAACGGGTGCCGCTTGCCCGTCAGCTTCATGTCGAGGTCGCGGTCGAGCTGCACGCGCACCGGCCGGCCGGTCTTCACCGTCGCCAGCGCCACGAGCGCCGCGAAACCGTTGCCCTGGGTCTCCTTGCCGCCGAAGCCGCCACCCATCCGCGGGGCCTGCACGACGACCTTGTGCCGCGCGAGGTGCAGCACCTCGGCCACGATGGCCTGGATCTCCGACGGATGCTGCGTCGAGGAATTAACCAGCACGGAACCGTCATCGCCTGACTCGGCCCAGGCCGCATGCGTCTCGAGATAAAAATGCTCCTGTCCGCCGAATTCGAATTCGCCCTCGAGCCGCGCCGGGGCTGTCGCCAGCGCCGTCGCCGCATCGCCGCGTTTCAGCGCGTGCGGCTCGGTGTGGTAGCTGCCGGCCGCAATGGCCGCCGGCAGGCCGATCACCGCCGGCAGGGGTTCATAGTCCACCTCGACCAGCGCCGCGGCGGCACGGCAGGCCGCGAGGGATTCGCCGACCACCCAGGCCACCATCTGGCCGTGGAAAAGCACCTCGTCCTTCGCCAGCAGCGGCTCGTCGTGCCGCACCGGGCCGGTGTTGTTCTCGCCGGGTATGTCCTCGGCCAGCAGCACGGCGTGGATGCCGAGCGCCTGCCGGGCCTTGGTGGCGTCGCGCCGCAGGATCTTCGCCCGGGCATGCGGCGCGCAGACCGGCCAGCAGTCGAGCATCTTCCGGCGCTGCGCCGTGTCGTCCACATACAGCGCGCGGCCGGTCACATGGCCGACGGCGCTCTCATGGCCGAGGTTGCGGGAGACATCGGCCACCGGCCACCGGCTGTCGCCGGCGTAACCGAGGTCGGCATCCTGCGCCTGGCTCTGCTCGCCCGAGACAAACTTCTCCCAGAGGCTGACCACCAGCCCGCGGCGGTATTCGGCGCCGCCGCGCGCATCGTCGATCGGCTTGAAGGTGTCGTGGAGGAGGTGCGCGACGGTCGGCTCGGTGAGTTTCTTCCCGACCAGCGCCGACTCGGCCTTCAGGGCGCGCGTCGGCATCGCGGCCACGCCGCCGTAGGCTATGCGCGCCTTGCGCACGGTGCCGTCCTCGGCGAGATCGACGCAAAACGCCGCGGCCACGATGCTGATGTCGAGCTCGCGGCGCTTGGAGACCTTCAGGAAATCCACGCGACGCGTCAGGCCGCGCGTCGGTCCGCCGCGGGGCAGCACGATCTCGCGCATGATCTCGCCGGGTTTGAGGACGGTCTTGCGGTAGGCGGTGAAGAATTCACTGAGCGGCACCGTGCGTTCGCCCTTGGCGGTGACGAGCACGACGCTCGCGTCGAGCGTCAGCAACACCGGGGCGCTGTCGCCGATGGGCGAGGCGGTCACGAGGTTGCCACCGAGCGTGGCGCGATTGCGGATCTGGCGGGCGGCAAAGACGCGGAGCATCTTGGCGATCGAGGGATATTCGCCACCGATGGCCTCCTCCACATTGGTCAGCGTGGCACCGGCGCCGATGCGCCAGGCCTCGGCGGTCGCGGTGATGCGCGTCAGCTCGGGCACGCCCTCGGTCGAGATGAGCAGCGGGAAGGCCTTGAACTTCTTGTTCAGCTCGACGCCGATCTCGGTCGCGCCGGCCACCAGCTGGGCTGTCGGATGGGTGTCGAGCAGCGTGAACAGCCCGGGCAGCGACGTGGGGCGGAAGAATTTCTGGTCACCTGAGCTGTAATTGAGCGCGACCGGCGGATGCACCGGCACCTGCAGGCGGCCGGCGAAGTGGTCGTCAGCCGCGGGCGGACGCTGCGCCAGCGCAACGGTCGCCGCATCCCGGATCGGCCGGTAGCCGGTGCACCGGCAGAGGTTGCCGCAGAGCTGGTCGCTGACCTGCCACGGCTCCTTGCAGCCGTCGCGGTAGTAGGCCTCGAACATCGAGACGACAAAGCCGGGCGTGCAGTAGCCGCACTGCGAGCCGTAATGCTCGACCATGGCGGCCTGCACCGGGTGCAGCTGCGTCTTGTCGGCGCCGCACTTCGCCAGGCCCTCGACCGTCACGATCTCGCGGCCGGCGAACATCGGCACCAGCGCGATGCAACTGTTGAAGGCCCGGTAGGTCGGCTTGCCCTGCGCGTCGCGGTCCACGAGCGCCACGGAGCACGCGCCGCAGTCACCCTCGGCGCAGCCTTCCTTGGAACCGGTCAGGCCGTTGGCCCGCAGCCACGCGAGCAGCGTGGTCGTGGGCGCCACGCCCGCGGTGGAGACGGCGCGGCCGTTGACGATCAGGTCGAGACTGGCCGGGGCCGCCGGGTCAGATGGCCGGACGGTTGACATCCTTGTAATAGAGGTAGGAAGCGGGGACCTTGCCCATCGCGACAAACCATTGCGCGCAATACGGCGCCATCCAGATGGCGTCGCCCGCCTGCACCGGATACCAGCTGTCCTCGAGCCGGTAGACGCCGGCGCCGCCGGTCATGATGAGCCCGTGCTCCATGACGTGCACCTCGACGAACGGCAGATGGCCGCCGGGTTGGTAGGCAAATTGGTTCACAGCCATGTCGAAGGCCGGCTCGTCGGGCAGCAGCACCTGCAGGTTGGCCGCCGGGTCGCCGAGGAAGGGCGTGCCCTTCACCTTGGCGACGTCGCCGATGATGGCCTTGGGCAGCGCCACGCCGGGCAGCGCCACGTATTTCTTCTGGAAAAGGGTGAGCTGCGTGCCGGCCTTGGGCGCGGTCAGGCTCCAGGGCTGGCCGGCGGGCACGTAGAAATATCCGCCCGCGTGGATCTTGGCCTTGTCCTTGCCCACCGTCAGTGCGCCACCGCCGTGCATGACATGGCCGAAGGTCTGCGTGCCGCTCGCTGGCTGCGCGGCGCGGCCGTCGGCCGTGAAGGTCACCAGCAGCTGCGCGAACTTCGCGCCCATGGCCTCGTTGATCAGGACGACCGTCGTGGCGCCGGTGAAACCCGGCACCGAGCTGTTGACGTGGTTGCCCGGCGTGATGAGCGCGTGACGGGCGGCGATGCGGGCGCGGGTGTGGCCAAAAAGGTCGGACATGGTCAGGTGTGGGTTGGGCGCAGAAACTGACCTTTCGGGGAGCCGGATGCAACCCCGCCGTCGGCCCATACGGGGCAGCCGCGGACATAAGTATGGGTCACACGCACCTTGCTGGCCCGGCCGACATAGGGGCTGATCCGGTGCCGGGTCCACAATTCGTCCGCCTTGATGGTCCGCTTGGCGCCGAACTCGACAAGCGTGAAATCGGCATCGCGCCCCACGGCCAGCAGGCCCTTGCGGTCATCGAGGCGGAAACGCCGGGCGACATTCCGCGCCAGCACCGCGGCCAGCCGGGGCAGATCCTTGTCCGCCGTCTCGGCGCATTCGTTCATCAGCAGCTGAAAACCATGCTGCACGCCGGCGATGCCGCCCCAGATCTCGAAGAAATCCTTGGACGTCTTCATGTCCGGCGGCGACGGCGAGTGATCGGAGCCGACCGTCTGGATGTTCCCCGCGCGCAACTCCCGCCACAGCGCCACGCGGCGCTTCTCATCGCGGATCGGCGGGGCGCACTTGGCAGGGGCGCCGAGCTTGGCGACGTCCCTGTCATTGAGCAGCAGGTAGTGCGAGCAGGTCTCGGCCGTGACGTCCACCCGCATGCCCCGCGCTTCGGTGATGAGCGCGACACCCTCGGGGCTGCTGACGTGCACAACATGGAGCGCACAACCGGTCTCGCCCGCGAACTCAATGGCCTGGCGGATCGCGGCAAGCTCCACCTCGACCGGGCGCGAGGCGAGCCAGGCCTTGGCGTCCTTCTTGCCCTTGGCCTTTTGCTCCGCGGTGAACTTCGCCGCAAGCGCGTCGTCCTCGGCGTGCACAGCGACGAGCATCCCGAGCTTGGCGGCGCGCTTCATTCCTTCGTGGAGCGATTTCGCATCAACCCGCGGAAAGCTGTCGATGCCGCTGTTGGACATGAAGGCCTTCAAGCCGATGGCTCCTGCGTCGCGCAAGCCGGCGAGCTTGTCTAGGTTGCCCGGCACCAACCCGCCCCAGAGGGCGAAATCCACGCACGACTGCTGCTCAGCCAGCTCGCGCTTCACGCGCAGCGCCGCGGCATCGAGCACCGGCGGCTCGGAGTTGAGCGGCATGTCAAAGAAGCAGGTGCCGCCACCCGCCGCGAGCGCGAGCGAACCGTAGGCGAGCCCCTCCCACTCCGTCCGGCCAGGCTCGTTGAAATGCACATGGGCGTCGACAATGCCCGGGAAGACATAACGGCCGGCCGCGTCGAGCTCGGCGTGCGTCGGATCGGCGACCTCCGGTTCCATCCGCACGATCTTCCCGTGCAGGATGCCGAGCTCGACGTCAAACACGCCTTCCGGCGTCACGACGCGGCCGCCGCGGACCACAAGGTCGAGCACTTCGGGCTCGGTCGCCTCGATGATATTTCGGCCGCGACGCTTCATGCGTGCTCCTTCGCGAGGCGTTCGAGGAAATCGGTGATCACCGGCAGCGCCACGGCCAGGTCCTTCGGCGAGGCATATTCGTCAGGATGATGGCTGAGTCCGTCGCGGCAGCGCACAAAGAGCATGGCCACGGGAGTGAGGGTGGACATCACGACTCCATCGTGGCCGGCACCACTGACCAGGGAGAGGCTTTTGCCTTGGACCGCTTTCACGCTGCGTTCCAGCGCCGCCGTCAACTTCGGGGAGCAATCCACCGCACTGTTGTCCTGCGTGCGCTGCCATGTGACCTTGAGCCCGCGCTTCTTCGCGATCTGCGCGGCCAGACGGCCAAGCTTGAACAACGCCGCTCTGCGCGCGGCATCCTTTGCGTGCCGCACATCGAGCGTGTGCACTGCCGAACCGGGAATCACATTGGCTGCGCCGGGTGAAACCGTGAGCGAGCCGACCGTTGCGACCAGCCCCGCTGTGGCGCGGGCCAGTTTTTCGGCCGCAAGGGTGAATTCGGCCGCTCCGGCCAGCGCGTCCTTCCGCAACTTCATGGGCGTCGTGCCGGCATGACCGGCCTTGCCGGTCCATGTCAGCCTGAACCGGCTCTGCCCGGCGATGGCCGAGACCACGCCGACCGCGAGTTTCTGCGCCTCCAAAACCGGCCCCTGCTCGATGTGCACCTCGACGTAACCGAGCAGGTCGCCGCGCTTGTGCGCCGGCTTGGGCAAAAGAAATTTACCGCCAAATTCCTCGAGAACCTGCCGGACCGTGACGCCATCGGCGTCGGTCAGCTTGAGCGTGCTTTCCTTGAGCCGGCCGGTGTAACCCTCGCTGCCGAGGTAGGCGCTGGCGAAGCGCACGCCCTCCTCCTCGGAGAAACCGAGCACCTCGACGTTAAACGGCAGCGTCACGCCGCGGACCTTCAATTCCGCCAGCGCAACGATGGGCAGCAGCACGCCGAGCGGGCCGTCGAAGCGGCCGGCATCGCGCACCGTGTCGAGGTGGGAGCCGAGCAACAGGGTCTTCGCCTTGGGGTTGGCCGATGCATAACGGCCGATGAGATTGCCGACGGAGTCCTCCCACACGTCCAGGCCAGCCGCGTTCATGCAGTCGCCCACAAGCTGGTTCGCCCGCCGCATGGCCGGCGACAGGAACGTCCGCGTCAGGCGGCCGGGCTCGTCCGTGATGTGGCCGAGCTCGTCCAGCATCGAGACGAGGAGCTGCGCCGCTTGACTCATGGCATCAGCTCCCGCGGTAGGTGCTGTAGGCCCAGGGGGTGACGAGCAGCGGGACGTGATAGCCGGCCGCGGCGTCGGCGATGGCAAAGCGGACCGGCACGCGGTCGAGGAACGGGCTGTCCTCGAGGTGCGTGACGAAGTAATCCTTCACGAAGAAGACCAGCTCGTAGCTGCCGACGCCCATCTCGGCGCCGGCGAGGAGCGGGCCGTCGGTGCGGCCGTCGGCGTTGGTGGTGACGGCCTTGAGCATCGTGTGCTTGCCGTCGTTTTTCCAAAGCTCGATGCGCATCCCGGCGGCGGGCCGGCCGGTGGTGAGATCGAGAACGTGGGTGCTGAGTTTGCCGGGCATGGAAATAGGTTTAAGCAATAAGCGGTAAGCTGTAAGCCTGAAATCGCCCCGAAGGTCTATTTCTGCAGCGCGTCCTGCAAGCGAAGCCGGGCGATCTTCTCGATTTCACAGAGCGCAGCGTTGAATTCGACGTCCTTCGCATTCCCGCCCCGGGTCCGCATCGCGTTTAGGATCGTGGCCTTGGCGTTGAGCCGGGCGCAGATGATGAACGGGAAGCCGAACTTCGCCCTGTAGCTGTCGTTGTTCCGCGTGAACTCCGCCAGCTCAGCGTCGGTCAGCTGGTCGAGCCCGGCGCTGGCCTGCTCGCGGGTGGACTCGGCCGTCAGCTGCTTCTGCCGCGCGAGGCGGCCGGCGAGGTCGGGATGCGCCCGGATGAGCGCCAGCTGCCGGTCCGCAGGCGCGGCGCGCATCGTGGCGCACAACGCAGTATGCAGCGCCTCGGCGCTGGCGAAGGGCCGCTTCGCCCACGTCTCCTCCGCCACCCAGGGCGAGTGTTCGAAGAGATGACCCAAAGAGGCGACGAAAGCCAGTCGGTCACATTCGTTGAGGTATTGAAGCGTCGTGGCCATCGCGTCGCCTCAAATCCCAAAGGCCAAATTTCCAAACGCCAAAAAAACTCCAGAATCAAAATCTGGAAATTTGGAGTTATTCATTTTTTGGAGTTTGGAGTTCTGTGATTTTGGGGTTTTCCGTTATGGCAGCAACTCGTAGGCCGGAAGCGACAGGAACTCGTCGAACTCGGCGCTCTTCGACATACGCATGAAAAGCTCGATGGCCTCGGGAAAACGGCCGCTGTTGTAGCGCTCGTCACCGTATTCGGCGCGGATCGCGGCCAACTCGGCGGGCAGCAGCTCGTCGTAGAGCTTCGCCGTGACCGGCCGGCCGTCGGCGAGCTTTGCGCCGAACTTGAGCCATTGCCAGAGCTGCGAGCGCGAGATCTCGGAGGTCGCGAGGTCCTCCATCAGGTGGTGGATCGGCTCGGCGCCGGAGCCGCCCAGCCAGGCCTCGAGGTAGCGGACACCCACGTGCAGGTTCCAGCGGACACCGGCCTCGGTGATCGGGCCGGACAGCGGCGCGAGCAGGTCGGCGGCGGTGACTTTCACGTTATGGATCACGTTGAGCTGGTTCGGTCCCTTCATGTGCTCGCCGAAGGCGTCGAGCGCGGCCTGCACGAGGCCCGGGTGCGCGACCCAGGTGCCGTCGTGGCCGGCCTTCACCTCGCGCGTCTTGTCGGCGCGGACCTTGGCGAGGGCGACGGCGTTGGCGGCCGGGTCGTTGCGGATCGGGATCTGCGCGGCCATGCCGCCCATGGCGTAGGCGCCGTGGCGGTGGCAGACGTTGATGACGTGGGTGACGTAGGCCCGGAGGAACGGCACCTCCATCGTGATCAACGTCCGGTCCGGGAACATGTAGCCCGGGCGGTTGCGGAGTTTTTTGACCATGCTGAACATGTAGTCCCAGCGGCCGCAGTTGAGGCCGGAGGCGTGCTCACGCAGTTCATAGAGGATTTCCTCGGCCTCGAACGCGCCGGTGATCGTCTCGACGAGCATCGTGCAGCGGATCGTGCCGCGCGGGAGGCCGAGCGCGGCCTGGGCGTGGATGAAGACGTCGTTCCAGAGGCGGGCCTCCAGGTGGCTCTCGAGCTTGGGCAGGTAATAATACGGGCCGCTGCCGCGCGCGATCAGCGCCTTGGCGCAGTGGAAGAAGTGCAGGCCCCAATCGAAGAGCGAGGCGGAGACGCGCGCGCCCTTGTAGTGGATATGCTTCTCCTCCATGTGCCAGCCGCGGGGGCGGGCGATGATGACGGCGATCTTCTCCTTCAGCGCATATTGTTTTCCCTCAGGCGAGGTGTAGGCGATGGTGCGCTGCGCGGCGTCGCGCATGTTGATCTGGCCCTCGAGGCAGTTTTCCCAGGTCGGCGAGTTGGCGTCCTCGAAGTCCGCCATCCAGCACTGCGCGCCGGAGTTGAGGGCGTTGATGGCCATCTTGCGATCCACCGGTCCGGTGATCTCGGTGCGCCGGTCAACCAGGTCCGGCGGGATGGGTGCGACCTTCCAGTCACCGCCGCGGATGGCGGCGGTTTCCGGGAGGAAATCAGGCAGCTTGCCGGCATCGATTTCCTTCTGCCGCTGGACGCGCTTCGCCAGCAGCTCAAGGCGGCGCGGGCCGAATTTCTCGAAAAGCCCGGCGAGGAAGGCGCAGGCCTCGGGGGTCAGGATCCCGGCATAGCCGGGCTTCATCGGGCCGCGGATCTCCAGGCCGCTGATCGTGGGATGTGAGCTCATGGGGTTGGACGGGAAGCCAAGCCGGAAGCCCGGCGGGTGTCAGCACCAGAGTGCAAGCGGCGGCCGAGCCGCCGCAGTTGAGAGTTGAAGGTTGAAAGTTGAAAGAATGGCCGATCCGGCCACCCCATCCTCATGGCGTTCGGCTAGGGCCCCGGCTTTCAACTTTCACCCTTCAACTTTCACCTTCCCTGTGCTCTCATCCCGCCCGATGAGTAACGAGAAATTCATGCGCGAGGCCATCAGGCTCGCCGACGAAGGCATGGCCTCCGGCCGCGGCGGCCCCTTCGGTTGCGTCGTGGTCCGCCGGGGCGAGATCGTCGGCCGCGGGCACAACCGCGTCACCTCCACGAACGACCCGACCGCCCATGCGGAGGTCGTGGCCATCCGCGACGCCTGCGCCAACCTCGAGACCTTCCAGCTGACCGACTGCGAGCTTTACACCAGCTGCGAGCCCTGCCCGATGTGCCTGTCGGCCATCTACTGGGCGCGCATTCCGACGGTCTATTACGGCAACAACCGGAAAGACGCCGCGGACATCGGCTTCGACGACGACTTCATCTACCAGCAGGTGCCGCTGGCCCCGGAAAAACGCGCGATCAAGATGTCGCCCTTCCTGCGCGACGCCGCGCTGGCCAGCTTCAAGGGCTGGGCGGCCAAGCAGGACAAGGTGAAGTATTGAGGGCGCCGGCTGGATGCCGCTGATCCGCGCCGCCGGCAGGTTGCGCGGATTTTTCATGTAACCCCGGCGCGGCCCCGGGGTTCTACCGGGAGCACGCCATCCTCACCACCCTGCCGATGATCACCGATCTACGCCTCGCCTTACGTCAACTGGCCAAAGCCCGCGGCTTTGCCTTCATCGCCACCTTCACGCTCGCCGTCGGCATCGGCGCCTCGACCGCGATGTTCAGCACGCTCCGGGCGCTGGTCGTGCAGCCCTTCGACTATCCGAACGCCGACGAGATCGTCCAGGTCTGGTCCGGCGACGGCTGGCCGCTCTCCCCCGCCGACTTCCACGACCTGCTCGCGCAAAACACCTCCTTCGAACATTTCGGCGTCTACAGCCCCGGCACGGTCAACGTCGGCCTCGAGAACGCCCAGGCCGTCCCCGGTGTGCGCGCCACGGCCGGCGTCCTCCCCGCCTTCGGCATCGGTGCCTTCCGCGGCCGGCTGCTCACACCCGAGGACAGCCTCGAGGGCGCCGCCCCCGTGGCCGTCATCAGTCACAGCCTGTGGCAGCAGACCTTCGCCGGCGATCCCGGCCTCCTCGGCCGCGCCATCCGCCTCAACGGCAGCGATGTCACCGTGGTCGGCATCATGCCCGCCGGCTTTGAGTTCGCCGCGCCATGGATGCGCACCGAGGACTGCCAGGTCTGGCTGCCCTACCGTTTCCCCGAGCGAGAGCTCAAGCAGCGGGACAGCCACTGGCTCTGCGGCGTCGCCCGCCTGCGCAACGGCGTCACCGTCGGCACCGCCGACGCCGAGATCAAGGCCATCGGCAAGAAGCTGTCCGCGCTCTACCCCGACTCGAACACCCGCAAGGAATTCCTCGTCCGCTCCCTCCACGTCGAGATGACCAAGGACGTGGGTAAGAAGGTCTGGCTGCTGTTCGGCGCCGTCGCGCTCGTGCTGCTGGTCGCCTGCGCCAACGTCGCCTCCATGCTCCTCGCCCGCAGTGCCCAGCGCCAGGGCGAGTTCGGCGTGCGCGTCGCCCTCGGCGCCACCCGCTTCCGGCTCATTCGCCTGGCCCTGACCGAGAGTCTGGTCCTCGCCGCGCTCGGCGCTGCGCTCGGCCTCTTCCTGGCCTACGGCGGCATCGCCGTCCTGAAGGTCATCGCCCCGGTCAGCGCGGCCCGCAAGGCCGCCATCGAGCTCGACGGCCTGGTGCTGCTCTTCGCCCTCGGCGCCAGTCTGCTCACCGCGCTGCTCGCCGGCATCCCGCCTGCGCTCGCCGCCGCCCGCACGTCCCTCGCCGGCGTCATCCGCAGTGACGCCCGCGGCGCCGTCGGCTCCCGCTCCCGCCATATCATGCTGCGCGGCCTCATCGTCGCGCAGATCGCCGTCGCCTTCGTCCTCGCCAACGGCGCCGCACTCTTCTCCGCCAGCTACTTCAAGATCCTCGAGCAAAACAAGCTCCTCGCCACCGACTATGTGCTCTCGGCCCAGCTCAGCCTGCGGGGCGACACCTACAAGGAGAGCGAGGCCCGCGTCCGCTTCTGGACGACCCTGACCGAGCGCCTCGCCGCCCTCCCGGGCGTCACCTCCGTCGGCCTCACCTCCAAGCTCCCGCTCGAGGGTGGCAGCAACACCAGCGCCCTCGTCAACGACGAGGTCTACGATCCCGCGCAGCGCCGGACCAACGTCGAGCGCTCCTCCGTCACCACCGGCTACTTCGAGACCATGGGCATCAGGCTCCTGCGCGGCCGCAACCTCACGCCGGCCGACGACATGAGCAAGACCGGCATCCTCGGCGTCGTGGTCAACCAGGCGTTTGTGGACAAGGCCTGGCCGGACAAGGACCCGATCGGGCAGGTCTTCCGGGCCAACCAGGCCAAGGATCCGTGGTATACGGCCACCGTGGTCGGTGTCGTTGAGAACGTCCGCCAGTGGAACGCGACCGCCAAGGTCCAGCCCGAGATGTATACGACCCCGCCGGGCCACTGGGGCAACACGGTGTATATCAACCTGCGCTCCACCCAGCCCGCGACGTTCCTCACCCCGCTTCTCCGCCAGACCGTCGCGGGCCTCGACCGCGAACTCCCCCTCGAGGGCATCCGCACCCTCAACCAGGTCGTGCGCGACGCCACCGCCGGCGAACGCGCGGTGGCCGGCCTCGTCGATTTCTTCATGGCCGCCGCGCTCGGCCTCGTCGCCGTCGGTCTCTACGGCACGCTCAGCTACCACATCGTCCAGCGCACCCGCGAAATCGGCGTCCGCCTCGCCATCGGTGCGCTCGGCGGCGACATCCTGCGGCTCGTCTTCGGCCAGGGCCTGCGCTGGGTCGCGCTCGGCCTCCTGCTCGGCCTCGCCGGCACCTTCGGCCTGGCCAAGCTCCTCAAGGGCCTCGTCTACGGCATGGAAGGCCTGACCGCCCCGCCGCTCCTGCTCGCCGCCGCCATCGTCGCCTTCGCCGCGACCTTCGCCATTTTGATCCCGGCCTGGCGCGCCGCGAAGCTGGATCCGCTCGTGGCGCTGCGCACGGACTGAGTCAATCAGCCTGCACCGGCACGAAGCCCCACTGCGTCGCCGAAAACAACCCCCGGTCGCTGAGCTTCAGGTCGGGGATGACGAGCAGCGCCATGAACGAGAGCGTCATGAACGGCGCATCGAGCCTCGAGCCCAGCCGTTTCGCCGCGGCATCGAGGGCCGTGTAACGCCGCGCCACGACCCGACCGTCCCGGTCCGACATCAGCCCGGCGATGGGGAGCGGCAGCACGGCGCGCTTCATCCGGCCGACGACACTGATGCCGCCGCGCGCCTTGATGACGAGGTTGACCGCCGCGCAAAGCGAGGCGTCGTCCACGCCGACCGCGACGACATTGTGCGAATCGTGCGCCACCGACGAGGCGATGGCCCCGGCCTTGAGCCCGAAGCCCCGGATAAAACCCACCGCCACCGGTGCCTGCGGGGCATAACGGTTGATCACCGCGATTTTGAGGACGTCGCGCTTCACATCCGCCCCGATCTCATCCCGCACGATGCAGGGCGACTCGCGCAGGTGGCGGGTGATGAGCTGGCCGCTGATGGCCTCGATGAGGCTCAACTGTAGGGGCGCAGACTTGCTGCGCCCCTTTACGTGCACCCCGGAAAGGCGCAGCAAGTCTGCGCCCCTACAAGAAACCGAAAAATCCCCGACTTGTCTCGGTTGCGCTTTGAAATTGTTCGGCGTCTTCGACGATTGTCGCGGCAGCAGGCTGCGCCCGTCACGGGCGACGAGTTCGCCGCGCAGATAGGTGCGCCGCACCTTCAGGTCCCGCCAGCCTTCGAACACGATGAAGTCGGCCGGATCGCCCGCGCGCAGCAGGCCGACGTCCAGCTTGTAGTGCTCCACCGGGTTGACCGAGGCGCAGCGCAACACGTCAAACCTGTCCGCCCCGCCGCGCAGCGCCCGCCGCACGTGCTCGTCGAGGTGGCGCACCATGAGCAGGTCGGGATGCAGGTCGTCGCAGCAGAACATCGCCTGCGCCGGATGGGATTTCAGCAGCGGCTCCAGCGCGGCGAAATTCCGCGCCGCCGAGCCCTCGCGAATCAGGATCCTCATCCGGGCCTTCAGCTTGTCCAGCGCCTCGGACAGCGTGAAGCACTCGTGGTCGGTGGTGATGCCGGCGGCGGCGTAACGCGCGGCGGTTTTCCCGCGCAGGCCCGGTGCATGGCCGTCCACCGCCTTGCCGAGTTTTTTCGCCGCCGCGATCATCGCCATCAGCGACGGGTCCCGCTCCAGCACGCCGGGAAAATTCATGACCTCGCTCAGATACTTGATTTCCTTGCGGGCCAGCAGCCGCGCCACGGCCTTCGCGTCCAACGAGGCGCCCGCGGTCTCGAACGTGGTGGCCGGCACGCAGGACGGCGCGCCGAAGTTGAACTTGAACGGCGTCCGCCGCCCGTCGCGGATCATGTAGTCCACGCCGGCCACGCCGAGGACGTTGGCGATCTCGTGCGGGTCGGACACGGTGGCGACCGTGCCGTGCACCACCGACCAGCGGGCGAACTCCGCCGGCGGCAGCATCGAGCTCTCGATGTGAATGTGGGCGTCCACAAAGCCGGGCGCGATGAAGTGCTTCGCCCGCACCGTCCGATCCTCCCGGATCCGCACAATCCTCCCGCCGGCCCACTCGAGCACGCCAGGGAAGATGCGCCGGCGGTGCAAGTCGACGATCTGTCCGGCAAGGTGCTGCCCTGGTGCTTTCACTTAAGTGCAAGCTGGTTGGGACGATGGGGATTGGCAACCCCGGCGACGAAAAACTACTCGCAAAAGGGGCCAACCGGTGCACGTTTCGAACCCATGTCAGCCCACAATCTCAACCGCGAATACCAGAGCCCGGTCACGCCCCGCCTCGACGACGAGGACGATGACGAGCGCGAAGACGCCACCCCGAAGCCCACCGCCGCGCCGGTCGGCGCCCTGATCCAGAAGAAGTTCCTGGAACAGCGGAAGATCTTCCTCTGGGGCGCCGTCACCGACGAGACCGCCAAGGATCTCACGGAAAAGCTGCTCTATCTCGAGACCACCGGGCCGGGCAAGGAGATCACCTTCTACATGAACACCCCCGGCGGCTCGATCACGGCCGGCATGGCGGTGTATGACACCATCAAGCTCATCACCTCGCCAGTGAAGATCGTCGTCACCGGCATGGCCGCGTCGATGGGCTCGATCCTCCTGTCCGCCGCCAAGAAGGGTAACCGCTACATCTACCCGCACGCGCGCGTGCTCATCCACCAGCCGCTCATCACCGGCCGGATGGTCGGCCCCGCCTCGGACATCAACATCCAGGCGAAGGAAATGGAGAAGCTCCGCACCGAGCTGAACCAGATCCTCGCCACGGCCTCGGGCCAGTCGTTCGACAAGGTCGCCAAGGATTCCGACCGCGACTTCTACCTGAACGCCGAGGAAGCCATCGCCTACGGCCTGGCCGACAAGATCGTCGAGAAGATCTGAGCGCACCCGCGCCGGTCCCCGCAAAGCCCGCCACCCGGCGGGCTTTTTTATTTGGCCGCCGGCACCGCCGGTTCTAGTTCAGTCAGCTGCCGCGCGAATTCCAGCGACTGCTTCAGATCGCCCGCCGCGTCCGCCGCCTGGCGCGCCTCCGCCAGCAACGCCTTCAACGCCTCCGGCGCCGGCGCCTTGGCGCGGGCCAAGTTCGCATAGACCTGCAGCGCCGCCGGCCGCGCGCCATGCGTCGCGAGCAACCCGGCGATCTCGCGCAGCAACGGCCAGTCCTCGGGCCGGACGTTCTTGAGCAGCGACGCAAAGCCCAGGGTCGCGGCCACGGCGGAATCGTCGGCCTTCCCCAGCGCCAAGCCCACGGGCAGACTGGGTTGTTCGCGCATGGCGCCCTTGAGCAGGGCGAGAGCCTCCGCTTGCTGCCCCGACCGGACGAGCAGGTGCGCCCGGCGCAGGATAACGTAGGGTGACGCCCCCTGGTTCTCCAAGGCCACCTTGAACGGGCGGTAAAGCGGGTCGCCGATGGCGACGGCCTGCCAGCTCAGCGCCGGCAAAGAGTAATAGACCGCATCGCCGAAATTCTTTCCCTGGCTCAGCGCGCGCAGCAGGAAATGCGGCCGGTGGGTGAGCGCCAGGTAGGGCTCGAAGACGTTGCCCACCGTGGCGGTCACGCCGCGCGCCACGAGCGGCCCGCACCAACCCGAGTCGGCGGAACGCAGCGTCGGCGCGGAGAAACTGTGGATGTGCAGCGCCACCGCGCCCGGCGGAAAGGCAAACCCCTCGCGCGCCATCGGGCCGTTGAGGCTGCCCGCATACCAGCCGAAATAGAGCACCGGCGCGTCGAAACGCGCTGCGGTCCCGAAGGTCGCGCCCGTGACCTCCGTGTCCCCGTCGAAGCCCAGATCCTGCAGCTGCTTCTCCGCGGCCTTCAGCCAGTTGTCGCCCTCCGCATGCGGCCCCTGGAGGTCGACATAATAGCGACCGAACAGGCCCGAGTGCTCGGCCTCCAGCGCCGAGGTGACGAGATGCCGCGCGCTTTCCCATGTCGGACCGTCGAGCCGGGAGACCTTGATCACCATGGCGGCATCGAGCGTCAGGGACCGCTCGTTGGCGAAAAGCGGATTCGCCACCATCGCCGCGATCTCGTGGCCGCCCTGCGCGAGCAGGCTCAGCTCGGCATCGACCGCCGCCTCGTTTTTGTTGAGCTCCGGGGCGACCTTCCGGGCGGGCTTTTCCTCCAGCAGGGTCGGGTCGTTGAAGATCCGCAGCGGCACGCCGCGGCACACCACCAGGTAGGAAATCCGGTTGGCCGTCGGCGCGTAGCGGCGGCGACCCAGCCGGTCGAGCAGGTTGCTGCCAGTGCCCTCGATCCAGCCGCGCCGGAGGAGTTCGTCCTGCAGCGGCTGCCAGACATGGTCGATGAACTCGCGCCACGTGACTGTCTCGGCCTCAGGCAGCGGCAGGGCGATGATGTTGGCCGGCGGCACCGCGCGCTTCCCCGCATAAAATTCCGCGAGCCGCACCGACTCGGGCTGGCGCGAGTTCGCCAGGATGACCACGCGCGCCGCCAGATCGTCCGGCTGCGCCATAGCGGTGGCCGCGAGCAGAACCCCGAGCGCGAGGATCCGTTTCATGCGCGGCCCAGTCGGAAACCGAGCCAGACGGCCAGCAGGCAGAGCACGACCGACAGCAGCACGTTCGCCGCCGCGGCGCCCCACTGGCCCTTCTGCATCTGCTCCAGGGTCTGCCAGCTGAAGGTGGAGAACGTCGTGAAGCCGCCGCAGAAGCCGGCGACGAGCAGGTGGCGCAACGAGGCCGCGGTGCCGCCCTCGATCGGGCCGAGCCGGGCCATGAGCCAGCCGATCAGGAGCGAGCCGAGCACATTGACCAGCAGCGTCGCCCAGGGAAAACGCGCCGGCAGCGACAGGGCCACCATCGCGCGGGCGACCGAGCCGACCGCGCCGCCGAGGGCAATCCAGACGAGTGCCGGCAGCGCGCTCACGGCGTCGTCCTGGCCGGGGCCGGCCCAACGGCCCGCTTGGCGAGCTGGGCCCGCAGGTAGGTGTCGACGGGTGCGCTCTTCCACGCGCTGGCCCAAAAGGTGGCGAGCATGTTGCCGCCCGTCAGCAGCCGTTCCTCGATGAACGCGCGACCCTCGGGGGCAACGGCCTTGGGCGGAAAGGGCGGCTTGCCGTCCGGGCCGGGCTTCTCGTTGCCGAGCTTGCCCGCCTTTTCCAGCTGGTAGAGCGGCTCGACCAGCTTGTGCTGTTCAATGATGTAATCGAGCGCGACCACGAAGAACGGATCACGGCCGTCGTTGCGCGCGTTGAGGGCGAGCACCTGTCCCGGCCTCACGCGCTGCAGGAGGCTGTCGGCGGTGATACCCGTCCGGGCAACCACCGCGCCATCGATCCAGCTGTGGAAGCCACCCCAGGTGGTGTAGCCGTTCGGGTTCGGGCCGTCCCAGCCGTTGTGATGAACCGTGGTGTGCAGCGGTTGCGCGCAGTCGCCGACGTAATGTGCCAGGACGCCCATCGCGTAGACCACATCCTCCCGGGCGTTGGCGATCTCCTCGGGCGTGCCACCTAGCTCCTCGTAGGCCTTCAGATAGCCGAACGCGGAACGCAGCTTGTTGAACCAGTCGGCGATGGCCCACGGCGCGGAGCCGGGCCACTCGCGGGTGTGGTCGAGGTTGCGGGCGGGATCGATGGGCTTGAATTTCTCCGGATGGGCCGCGCGGCCCGCGGCAAAGGCCACGGCAAAATCGAAGCGGAACGAGGAGATCGTCTGGATATCCAGGCCGGCGTCCGGCACCTGCTCGACGTCGAAGAAATGGTCGGTCCAGCTCGCCCCCGATTGCTTCAGCCAGGGATCGACGTTGCGCCAGCGGTCGGGAACGTTCGTGAGGAAATCGATGCGCGAGGCCGCCGCCGCGTCGCGCGCGAAGGCGGGATAATCCGCGGGTAGCGCCGCCAAGCCGAGCCGGGCGACGATGCGGTGGCCTTCCGCATCCCAAGCCCGGGCGGTGACGGCGGCGAGCACAGCGAAGGGCAACAGAAGACAACGGAGGGACAGCGGTGTTTTCATCGGGGGGAACCTAGGGTTTGACCGGCGGCGGCGCAGGACGCAAGGCCGCGAGTGTCGCGGCGTAGCTGCCCACGCCCTCGGCCACCGCCTCGGCGATCTGCTGGCGAAACTCGGGCGTGGCGACGCGCCGGGCCTCGGCATCGTTCGAAAGATAGGCAGCCTCCACCAGCACGCCCGGACAGGCCAGCGTGCGGAGCACGGCGAGGCGGTAGCGCTTGTAGCCGCGGTCGGAGGCCTTCAGGTCCGCGACCAGCCGGCGGTGCAGCTGGTAGCCCAGCAGGGCGTTGGCCGTGTCCTGCCGGTTGCCGGGATAAGATTCCTTCACCATCGCCTTGTCCTGCTCGGGCTGGGTGGAGACCTGGAACTGCGGCGTCAGCACGTAGGTCTCGACGCCGGACACCCGCTCGGGGTCGCGGTCCACGGCGTTGAAGTGAAGGCTGATGAAGAGATCCGCCCCGGCCTTGTTGGCGACCTCGGCGCGCATGGGCAGGTCGACGGCCGGGCTGTTGGAGAAACGCGTGTCCGTCGAGCGTGTCAGCACCACCTTGTAGCCGCGCAACTCGAGGAGTTTTTTCAGGCGCAGGGCGACGTCGAGCGTCATGTCCTTCTCGTCAAGCCTGAGCCTGAGGTTCTGCTTGCCCGGGTCGGTGCCGCCGTGGCCCGGATCGATGACGATGAGTTTCGGCGCGGCGGGCAGGAACGACGCGTGGTCGGCCGGGGCGAACAGCGGCGCGATGGTCTTGATGACATCAAGCTTCGGCACCCACAGGTCGTCGCCGCTCAGGTAGGTCAGCTCACCGAGAAACACGCGCGCCCCATCGAGGTAAAAATCCCGCTGGTCCCGCTCGAAGGTAAACCGCGCGCCGCGCGCGTCACTGAGCACCAGCAGCACACCGGGCTTGGTCCAAGCGGCCTTGAGGCCGTAGCGCTTGGCGATGTCGCGCACGGCGACGTAGTCGAGGCCGCGGAACTTGGTGAAGGGCCAGATCTGGACCGGGCGGGTCGGCGCGGCACGCACCGGCTCGGGCTTGCTGGCCGGGGGCGCAGGTTCCGGTTTCGCGGGGGTCGCCGCGACCGGCGGGGCGGGCCGCGGCTGGGCCGGCGCCGTGCAGGCGGTCAGCAACCCGAGGAGCAGCGACAAGCCGCGTGCGGAAAACCGCGCCATGGCATCGGGCTCCGGGTTTACGGCGCGGCGGGCGGCGACTCCGGCTCGGTTTTGGCCGGGGCCGTGGGCTGGTTCGGCTCGCGCACGTGGAACTTGGGCTTGCGCTTGTTCACGGGCAGCGGGGAAAGCATGACGTTGATCTGCTTGCCGTTCAGCTTCGGCGGGGAATCGGGCGTGCCCATGGTCTCAAGGTCGGAAAGCGCGCGCTTCATGACCTCGAAGCCCATCTCGGTGTGCGCCATCTCGCGGCCGCGGAACTTGAGGCGGAGCTTCACCTTGTTGCCGTGGTCGAGGAACTCCTCGGCGTGACGGACCTTGGTGTTGAAGTCACCCTTCTCGATGCGGACGGTGAACTCGATCTCCTTGAGCTTGGCGCCGGCCGGCTTGCTGTGGGCGTGCTTCTTTTGCTCCTCGTAGACGTATTTGCCGAAATCCATGATGCGGCACACGGGCGGCGTGGCGGCGGCGGCGACCTCCACGAGGTCGAGGTTGAACTGGAGCGCGAGGGCGATGGCCTTCTGCGTGTCCATGATGCCCAGCTGGCGGCCTTCGGGACTGATGACGCGGACCTGGGGCGACTTGATCCGCATGTTTCTGCGGATGGCGGCGAAGGGATCGTTGTTGCGACGGTTGTCGCGGTTATAAGGGGGGCGGCCGCCGGGCGAAGGAGAGGATAGTGCCATTCAGGTAGGTTGGATTGCTGGTCAGTTGGTCGGGGGGTGTTTTTGCCCGTAAGGACGGGGATGACAACACCTATTATTTCAGAGGGAAAACGACCCTTTTCAGACGCTGAAACTCTCGCCGCAGGAGCAACTGGCCTTGGCGTTCGGATTCGAGAACTTGAAGCCGCCGGCGACCATCTTGGACGAGTAGTCCAGCACCGTGCCCTTCAGGTAAAGGGCCGTCTTGGGGTCCACGGCGACCGGCACTCCGGCCGAGCGCACCAGGATGTCGCCGCGGCGCAGCTCCGGGACGAACTTCATCTTGTAACTGAGGCCGTTGCACCCGCCACCCGTGATCGCGATGCGTAAAAAATCACCCGCCCGCTCGCGGGCGATCAGCGCGGCGACCTTCGCGCCGGCGTCGGGGGTGAGGCGGACGAGCTGCTCGCCGCCCTCGCGGACGCCCTCGGGCAGCGGCGGGATGATGGTGGCGGTGGACACGGGCACACTCATGCGCCGGAACGGGATTTTATCAAGCGCCGCGCCACGGTGACGGCGTTGGCGAAGCTGCGCGGGCTGGCCTTCCCCTGGCCCGCGATCCCATAGGCCGTGCCGTGGTCCGGGCTCGTGCGCACGAAAGGCAGGCCGAGCGTGACATTCACCGCCTCGTCAAAATCGATCACCTTGAGCGGCGCGAGGCCCTGGTCGTGATACAGCGCCACGACCACGTCGAACTCGCCGCGCAGGGCGCGGGCGAAAAGCGTGTCACCCGGCTGGCAGGAGGAAAGCCCCGGAAATTCCGCGCGCAGGTGGTCGAGCGCGGGGTTGAGCAGATCCTTCTCCTCGTAGCCGAGCAGACCGCCCTCACCGGCATGCGGGTTGAGCCCGCACACGCCGATGCGCGGCGCCGCGATGCCCTCGGCGCGGGCCAGCGTGAAAGCCGCCGCGACGGTGCGATGAAGCAGGTGGGGTCCGAGCAGCCGGGCGACTTCGTGCAGCGGCACGTGCCACGTCGCGAGCACGACGCGGAGCTTGCCGCCGCAGAAAGCCATGACCGGATCGCCGCCCCACTTCGCCGCGAAGAATTCCGTCTGGCCGGGAAACCCGTAACCGATCCCGGCCAGCGCCGCCTTGCTGACCGGCCCGGTCACGACGCCGGAAAATTCGCAGGCCTTGCAACCGGCCGCGGCGCGTTCCATCGCCGCCCAGGCCACCAGCGCGCCCTCGCCGTCCGGCCGGCCGGGTCGCGCCACAAATTCCTCCAGCCCGATGGCAATCTTAGCCCCCGCGTCCGGCAGGGTCTCCAGCCATTGCGCCGGACCGATCACGGCGACATCCGCCGCATCGGCAGGATGGGCCGCGAGCCAGCTCGCGATGATCTCCGGACCTACGCCCGCCGGGTCACCACAGGTGATGGCGAGCTTAGCCGGCATCGCCGTCCCCCGCCATCGCCTCGCGCCGGGCGCGCGCGAAACCGCGCTTGCCCTCGGTGAAAAACGTCAGGAAATCCCGCGCCTGCGTCGTCTGGAACGTGCCGGCAGCGAGCGCCGCGGCCGCCACCTCCCGGATGTTGCCGGGTGTGAAATAAACGGTGCGGAAGGCGTCCTTGATCTCGCCGATGGCCGCGCGGTCGAAGCCGCGGCGCTTGAGGCCGATGAGGTTGAGCCCGATGATCTCGTTGCGCTCCGCCGCCATCGCAAACGGCGGGATGTCCTGCGCGATGCGGGCCAGCCCGCTGACAATCACGCCCTCACCGATGCGGCAGAACTGGTGGAAGCCCGCCCCGCCGCCGAGGAAAGTGTGGCGGCCGACCGTGACGTGGCCCGCGAGCATGACGTTGTTGGCCAGCACCACGTCGTCCGCCACGACGCTGTCGTGCCCGACGTGCGAGTTCGCCATCAGGAAGCAGCGCGCGCCGACGACGGTGTCCTTGCCGGCGTGGATGGAGCGGTTGATGGTCACGTGCTCGCGGATCACGGTGCCCGCGCCGATGCGCACGCCCGAGGCGGTCGCCGGGTCGAACTTCAGATACTGCGGGTCGCCGCCCACGACGGCGAAGGAATGCACCACGACGCCGTCGCCGAGCACGGAGTGTTTCCGGACGATGGCGTGGGCCTGCACCACGCAGCCCGCGCCCAGCTGGACGCCTTCCTCGATGATCGCGGTCGGATGGATGCTCATGCCTTGGGGTTGTTGCGGCGCTGCCCGGGCTGACGCTCGGCCAGCAGGTCGAGCTGTGCGTCCTTGAGGAGATCGTAGTTCTTCAGGATGCGGATGACCTGCAGGGTGTCGGACTTGCCGTAGCTCTTGTTGATTTCCACGCGATCGATGATGTCGAGCAGCATGGAGCGGAAGGAAATGATGCCGTCAATGCCGTGCTCCTTCAGCATGGCCACGCTCTGGGAGCGAAACGGCTCGGCGGTGGGCAGGCTCGGGAGCACAAGGATCTTCGTGACATCGGGCGCGTTGCCCGGTTCCTCGGCGTCGACCGGGAAGAAGCGCGTGACCTCCTTGAGCACGTTCTCCTCGAGAAAGCGGAAAATCTCGGGGCTGCTCTTGAGCATGTTCGGCGTGAACCGGCCGGTATGCCAGCCCTTCACCACCACGATGGCGCGGTGGACGTAGGCCAGCTCGTTCGCGAAGAGGAAGAACTCCGGCTTGCGCGAGCTGCGCGTGTAGGCCGGGTTGTAGACGACCAGATCCACCTCCTCGTCGCCGGTCTTGCGGCGCGCCTGCACCTGGTATTTGCGCACCTGACGCACGAGAAAGCCGTTCTGCTCGAAATACTCGCGGACAATGCCTTCGTCGATGGCTGACATGGGTCTGACAACTTAGCTATTAACGCCGGGATAGCACCCCTAATCTAGGAGGCCCCCAGCTCGCGCCAGACCGCCTCGACCGTGGCCGGCGGGATGCCGGAACGGGTCGCAGCCGTGCCGAGGGAGTTGATGACGACGAAGCGCACGCCGTCGGCGCGGTTCTTCTTGTCGCGCGTCGTGGCGGCCTGCAGTTCCGCGACCGGCAGCGGCGCGCGCAGGCGCACCGGGAGTTGGTGGGCGGCCAGCACCCGCTCGATCCGGGCGACCTCGTCCACCGTGATCAGGCCGAGCTTCTGCGAGAGGCGCGCGGCCCCGGCAAGGCCGACCGCCACCGCCTCGCCGTGGAGGTAGACGGTGTAACCGGTAACCTGTTCGATGGCGTGGCCGAAGGTATGGCCGAGATTCAACAGCGCGCGGCCGCCCTCGGCGGCGAGCTCGTGTTCGTCGGCGCGCACGATGCCGGCCTTGAGCTGGCAGCAGAGGCGGATGACCGCCGGCAGGTCCGCGTGCGCCGGCGTAAGGACGGTTTTCTCAAGCTGGGCAAACAGCGCGGCGTCGCCGAGCAGGCCGTATTTGATCACCTCGGCCATGCCGGCGGCGAACTCCCGCGCCGGCAGCGTCGCGAGGAAATCCATCGCGATGTGCACCGCCCGCGGGTGATGGAACGCGCCCACGAGATTCTTGCCGGCGGAGAGATTGATGCCCGTCTTGCCGCCGACCGAGCTGTCCACCATGGCGAGCAGCGTCGTCGGCACCTGCACATACTGGATGCCGCGCAGATAACTGGCCGCGGCAAAACCACCGAGGTCACCCATGACCCCTCCGCCGACCACCCATAGCAGGCCGTGGCGGGTCACCTTGTTCGCAGCCAAGAAATCCTGCACGCGCCCGAAGTTTTCCAAGGACTTGGCTTTCTCGCCGGCGCTGACGGTCAGGCGCGAGATCGAACCAAAGCTTCTGGTCAGGAAATCCGCCTGAGCCTTGGCCACGCCGTCATCCGTCAGGAGCACGGACAGTTGCCCCCGTTTCGCTGCTTCGGCGACTGCCTGTTGAATGGCCATGCTGGCCTCATGCGAAATATGAATCGGATAAGTCCGAGCCCCCAATTCTACTGTAAGTGCCTCCGCCATAGAGTCGTTAAAAGCCAGCTACTTGCACAGGTCAATGCTCGTTATAGATCACTTTTTGAGACAAATTCTCAAATCGATCATTGACATGAGATTGTGTCTCATGCTCACATTGAGCCGTTTCCAATGAAGCTCACGAATCCACTTCTCTCCTCCCGGCGCGACGAACTCGGCTTCTTCCTGAGAGCCCTGCTGGCCGTCGGTGTGGTGGTGACCTTTGTCCTTGTCCTCCACTTCCCGTGAACTTCCAACCTGCCGCCGTATGTTCCCTAGGCCAAACCAGCAAAGTGTGTGCGGTTTCAATAATCACCGGTCCAGGCCGGCGGCAGGTTGATTGATTTTTCCCATTCCATGCAAAACCCACGCCCACTTCCTGAGACCGAGTCTCGCCCCCGCGCGCTCCGCGCCTTCCAACCCATGCTGGCCTGCTGCACCCTGGCAGCTGCCGCCATCGTCCGGGCCGAAATGGCCCCGAGCTATCTGCCGCCCGCCGAGGAGGTCGTGCAGTTGGAAAAGATGCAGGTGAAGGGCCGCAACGAAGACAAAGGCTACTCGATCCAGCGCAGCTTCACCGCCACCAAGACCAACACGGCACAGGTGAACGTGCCTCAGTCCATCACCGTGGTCACCCGCGAGCTGATTGACGATCAGGCCATGCGCAGCATCGGCGATGTGACCCGCTATGTCCCGGGCGTGGGCATCGCCCAGGGCGAGGGCAACCGCGACACGCCGGTGATGCGCGGCAACAGCACCACGGCGGACTTCTTCGTCGATGGTGTCCGCGACGACGTCCAGTATTACCGCGACCTCTACAATGTGGACCGAGTCGAGGTGCTGAAGGGACCGAACGCCATGATCTTCGGCCGCGGCGGCACCGGCGGCCTCATCAACCGCGTGACCAAGCAGGCGCTGGGCAAGACCCTGCGTGAGATTACCGTGCAGGCCGGTTCCTGGAACCAACTGCGCGCCACGCTGGACATCGGGCAGGCGCTCAACGGCTCGCTCGCCTACCGCCTGACCGGGCTCTACGAGGACAGCGACAGTTTCCGCGACGACGTAACGCTCCGCCGTTACGGCGTGAACCCGACCTTCGCGCTGGCGGTGGCGCCGCGCACCACGCTGCGCTTCGGCTACGAATATTTCCATGACGAGCGCACCGCCGACCGGGGCGTCTCCTCGTTCCAGGGCCGGCCCCTCGACACCGATCCCTCGACCTTCTTTGGCGACCCGGCGCAAAGCGACACCTGGGCCACCGTGAACACGGTCTTCGCCGTTCTGGAGCACAAGTTCGCCAACGGCGCCAGCCTGCGCAACCACACGCGCTTCGGCGGCTACGAGAAATTCTACCAGAATGTCTTCCCCGGCGCCGTAAACGCCGCGGGCACAAGCGTCGCGATCTCGGCCTACAACAACCTTACCAACCGGGACAACCTGTTCAACCAGACCGATCTCGTTTTCGCCTTCGACACGGGCCCCGTGCACCACCAGCTGCTCACCGGTCTGGAGCTGGCCCGGCAGGAGACCGACAACCTGCGTCTGACCGGCTACTTCACGACCGTCTCCCCCACGACCACCTCCGTTCTGGTGCCGGTCGCCAATCCGCGCACCACCCTGCCCGTCACCTTCCTGCCGGGCGCCACCGATGCCAACAACCATGGCGTCGCCAAGACCGTGGCCGCCTACGTGCAGGACCAGGTGCGCCTGCTGCCGCAGTTGCAGGCCATCGCCGGTGTGCGCTTTGAGAGGTTCGCGGTGGACTTCCTCAACAACCGCACCGCCGTCCGCCTGGACAGCACCGACACCCTCGTCTCGCCGCGCGCCGGCCTGCTGTTCAAGCCGTCCGATCCGATCTCCGCCTACGTCAGCTACAGCATGTCCTACGTGCCCCGGGCCGGCGAGCAGCTGTCCTCACTGAGCCTGACCAACCGCTCGCTCGATCCCGAGGAATTCACGAACTACGAGGCCGGCCTGAAGTGGGATCTGCGCCCCGACCTGGCGCTCACCGCCGCGGTTTACCGCCTCGACCGCAACAATGTCGTGATCACTGATCCCACCGACCCGACCAAGTCCCTACTCGTCGACGGCCAGCGCGCCAAGGGCGTGGAGTTGGGCCTCGTCGGCCGCCTGACCAAGAACTGGAGCGTGGCCGGCGGTTATGCCTACCAGGACGGCGAGATCCTCGCCACCCAGTCGGCCACGGTCCTGGCCGGCGCCCGCCTCGCCCAGCTGCCCCGGCACACGGTCTCGCTCTGGAATCGCTATGATCTCAACAAGCAATGGGGCGCCGGCGTGGGCTTGATCTACCGTGACGCGATCTTCGCCTCCACCGACAACACGGTCCGGCTGCCGGGTTTCGTGCGCGTCGATGCCGCGATCTTTCATCGCTTCAACGCGCACCTCCGCGCGCAGCTCAACGTCGAGAACGTGTTCGACCGGGTCTATTTCGCGACTGCCCACAGCAACAACAACATCAGCCCCGGATCGCCCCGCGCCGTCCGCGTGAGCCTGACGACCACGTTCTGACCGGCCGCTCCCGCCCCCGGATTCAGTCTTGGCTTCCAGGCTGGATTAAGGGGAATACGGTCGCGCCTTCGCGCTGCATGAAGACCTTCCGCTCCATTCTTTTCTGGCTCCACCTGGCCGCCGGCCTCGTGGCCGGGATCGCCATTGGCATCATGTGTTTCACCGGCACGGTGCTCGCCTTCGAACGGGAGATCGTCGCCTGGGCGGAACGCGACGTCCGCCGCGTCACGCCGCCGGCGGATGGCGCGGAGCGGCTGCCCCTGCCCGAACTCGTGGCCCGGGTGCGCGCGGCCCGGCCGGAGGCCAAGCTCGCGAGCCTCGTGGTTTCCGCGGATCCACGGGAGGCCGTCACATTCCCTCTCGGCCGGGAAAGCGCGCTCTACGCCGATCCCCACACCGGTGAGGTGCGCTCCGCCGCGACGACCCGCACGCGCGACTTCATGCGCCTGATGACCGACTGGCACCGCTATCTCGCGCAAACCGGCGACCAGCGGCCCCTCGGCAAGGCGATCAACGGCGCCTGCAACATCGCGTTCTGTTTCCTCGCAGTCAGCGGTCTCTACCTGTGGCTGCCCCGCTCCTGGTCCTGGCGCGGCATAAAGGCCATCGCTCTCTTCAACTGGCGGCTCACCGGCAAGGCGCGTGATTTCAACTGGCACAACGCCGTCGGCCTCTGGTCCGCCCCGGTGCTCATCGTGCTCACGCTCACCGCGCTGCCCATCTCCTACCGCTGGGCCGGCAACCTGATCTACACCCTCGCCGGCGAAACACCGCCGGCACCCGCCGGATCGGGCGCCTCAGCAACGCCAGCCGCCACCGCACCGAAGCCGTTAGACCGCAAATCCGCGGATCCTGCGGCAGTGGAAGGCGTTCGATCGCTTGACTATGATGCCCTGCTCGCCGCGGCGCAAAATCTCGCGCCTAGCTGGGAGTTGCTGACGCTCCAATTGAACAATGATCCGGCCGGGCGCGGCAGCCGGCCGGCCCAGATCACCGTCAAGCAGGCCGGCAGCTGGCCTCGCACCGCGACCACCGCGCTGACCCTCGATCCTCATTCGGGCGCGGAACTCAAGCGGGAGGGCTTTGGCAACTTCAGCACCGGCCGGCAGATCCGCACCTGGACCCGCTTCCTGCACACCGGCCAGGCCCTCGGCTGGGGCGGACAGTTCATCGCCGGCCTCGCCTGTCTGGGCGGCTGCTTCCTCGTCTACACCGGCTTCGCCCTGGCGTGGCGCCGCTTTTTTGGCGGGATGAAAAATCATTCCGACGTAGAGCCTTCGGCCTTAGGGTAAGAACTCTAGCATCACCGACTCGCGTTGGCGCGGCGCCTGCAGATTATCGGGGCATGTTCCGGCGAGTGTCATGCCTACTGGTGGGATTGATTCTCTCGGGCGGTTATGTTGGTGCATCACAGGAAACCGATGATGCGTGGATTCGCGGGGTCTTCACCGGCAAGTCACCCCGCGCCGTAGCCCTGGCCGAGACCGATGCGTGGCAGCGCGCCGCCACCGTCGCCGAGCACGCGCCGGATTCCTTTGTGCTCGTCGGGTCCGGCCGGTCGATGCAGCCGCTCTACGCCCCCGGCACGATCCTGGTCCTGCAACAGTTTCCCTTCGAGCTCCTCGAGCGCGGGCAGACCGTCCTTTATCGCAACCAGGCGCGCAAGATCGTCGCCCACGTCCTCGTGGCCAAGGCGCGCGACGGCTGGCGCGTCGCCGGCCTGAACAACCGCGACCACGACATGGAGCCGGTGTCGGCCGCCAATCTCGTGGGCGTCGTCATTGCCGCCTTCCAGCCGCTGCCGGCCGCCCGCGTGCAGCTCGCCGCCCTCCACCGCTAGTTTCGGCGCGGAAAAGCCCAGCGAAGAAAATCCGGCAACGCGCTGGCCCAGCTGCCCTCGTGGTGCTCGCCGCCCTCGAGTTCGTGATAGACCACCTCGTCGCCGCGGCGGAATCCCTTGGCGACGAGCTCATCGACCAGCTCGGTCGTGTCCTGGATGGCGTCGATGACGCCGTTGCCGTCGCGATCCGCCGCCTCGTCGCGCGTGCCGGCCTGGAACCATACCCGCAGCGCAGGCCGGGTGTTCGCATCGCGGACGGTCCGGTGTGCAAGGCGGCTCGCCTGTTGCGCCGCGACACTGGAGTCGTCCGCCCGCCACCACAGCGAGCCGGAGAATATCCCCGCGAGACCAAACACCTGCGGTCGTCGCCACGCCGTGTCGAAGGCGCACAACCCGCCCAGCGAGGCGCCGAAAATCCCGGTGCGCGCCGCATCCGTCGCAACAGGGTGCCTTTCGCGCAGCCAGGGCAGGACCTCGCCCGCCAGCAGGTCCTGCAGCGCCTTCGCGTGCCGCCCGCGACCGGCAAAATCCAGCTGCCCAGCCATGCCGTATTCGTCCATGCGCTCGGCCGAGGCCGGCACCGCCGCCACGACCACCGGCTCGATTGCCCCGGCGCCCACGAGTTCATCGAGCGCTTCCGCCAGCCGCCATTGCGGCATGGTCTGGCCATCGAGCGCCAGCAGCAAAGGATACGGCTGCGTCCGGGCGGCATCATAACCCGGCGGCAGATAGACGGTCGCCCGCCGCGGCGCGATGCCACGCACCGCGAGCTCATCGCTCTGCACGGTGACGGTGTGCGTGGCCGGCCGCCGCCGCCACCATTTGCGCGCGGCGCTCATGCCGCCGAGGAAGGGAAAATCACGGATCCAGACATGCCGCTGGTTTGGGGAGCTTCAATGCGTTTGTCCATGCCGCACCAAACCGACGGGACGCCGCGTAGTCCAAACGGGCGAACCCGGGGCTCCGCTCTTGCCCTCGGTGGATTTCGTCGCCCGAATGACCGGGATGACATCCCCTGATTCCCCGGCGGGCACACCCGCCGTCCCGACCGACCTGCACACCGGCGGCCTTGGCGGCCATCCGCGCGGCCTCACCACCCTCTTCCTGGCCGAGATGTGGGAGCGGTTCTCGTTCTATGGCATGCGCGCCATCCTGATGCTGTTCATGGTCCTGGCGGTGACAGAGGGCGGCCTCGGCTATGACACCCGGAAGGCGGCCGGCATCTACGGCACCTACACCATGAGCGGCTACCTGCTCTGTATCCTGGGCGGGTTCATCGCGGATAATTTCATCGGCGCGCGCCGGTCCGTGTTCGTCGGCGGCGTCATCATCGCCCTCGGCCATTTCACGATGGCCCTGAACTCGGAGTTCACCTTCTTCATCGGCCTCGCGCTGGTGGCCGGCGGCACCGGCCTGCTGAAGCCGAACATCTCCACGATGGTGGGCAGCCTCTACCGTCCGGACGACGAACGCCGCGACGCCGGGTTCTCGATTTTCTACATGGGCATCAACCTCGGCGCATTCCTCTCGCCGCTCGTCTGCGGCTATCTCGCCCAGGGCGAGGGCTGGAAGGCCACGCTGGCCGGCTGGGGTCTCGACCCGCGCACCAGCTGGCACTGGGGCTTCGCCGCGGCCGGTGTCGGCATGACCCTCGGCCTGGTCGTCTATGTGCTGCAACGCGGCCGCCTGGCGCATGTCGGCAACAAGCCGGCGCCGGAGGCCGACGGTTCCCGCCCGTGGGGCAAGCTCGGGCTGGTGCTGCTGGGCTCGCTCGCGCTCATCACCGCGATGTGGTTCAGCGACACCTACAAGTGGATCGTCTACCTCCTGTTCGCGCTGCAGATCGCGCTGATCCTTTTCTTCGCCTTCCGCCCGAGCCAGGAAAGCAAGCGCCTCGCCGCGATCCTCGTGTTCTTCTTCGCCGCGGAAATCTTCTGGGCCATCTTCGAGCAAACCGGCTCGAGCATCTCGCTGTTTGCCGACCGCCTGACCGACAACCGAATGTTCGGCCAGGGCTTCCCCTCCTCGTGGTGGCAGTCGGTGAACTCCATCTGGGTCATCCTGCTCGCGCCCGCGTTTGCCTGGCTCTGGATCAAGCTCGGCCCGAGGCAGCCCTCGAGCCCCGTGAAGTTCACGCTCGGCCTCCTGTTCGTCGCGCTGTCCTTCGTGCTGATGGTGCCCGCGGCCAAGCTGACTGCCCACGGCCTGGTCAGCCCGGTGTGGCTGCTCGCGCTGTTCTTCCTGCAGACCGTCGGCGAAATGCTGCTCAGCCCCGTCGGCCTGAGCACGATGACCAAGCTGGCGCCACAACGCCTGCTGGGCCTCGTGATGGGCATCTGGTTCCTCGCCGCCGCGCTCGGCAACAAGCTCGCCGGCGTGCTCGCGGGCGAATTCAAGAGCGAAGACGCCGCCGGACTCTCGACCTTCTTCTGGCAGCAAGCCCTGTCGGTCGGTGCCGCCACCCTCGTGTTGTTTGCGCTGGTGCCTTGGGTGAAGAAACTGATGGGCGGCGTGCGCTGATCGAACTTTTTTCCCTCTTTTGCAGAAAGAAGGCGCGGGTCACACCGCGCCTTCTTCATTAACACTGCTATACACCCCGACAAAAAAGGTCGGGCTCGCGCGCGCACAACGGGCCAGTCAGGCGCACGCGAGCCCTTTTTGGTCACCTCTCGCACCCGCTACCGGGCACGAAAACTGGACCGGGATACAAGCAGATGGCCCGCAACTCTTAGAGAGTCCAAAACACCTATATTCAGGTGGCCCATTTAACCCCCCTTGGGCCGCTGGTTTACCCGCTTCGTCCGCTTGCTTGACGACTCTGGCAGAATGCTGGCTATCTTTTCCCGTCTTGCCTGCCGTAACCGACGCCACCCTCCGCCCGATCTCCCGCGCCCTGCGCGGCGTGGCTTTGCTGTGCGCCCTCACGGTCTGGTTGCTGGGCTTGTTCGCCGCCAGTGCGCAGCTGCACGTTTCCCTGCATGCCGACGCCGGCCATGCCAGCCATGCCTGCTCGATCACCCTTTTCAGCCATGGCCTCGAGGACTGCCTCGGCTCTGCTGATCTTGTCGTCACGCCGGCGTTGTTTGCTGCGGGCGAGATCGCTGCGGTCATCGCCGCACCGGCGACGGATACGCCCGACCTGCTGCCTCCGGGTCGCGGTCCCCCGCTCTGCTAAGTCCAATTCGTTGTCCGGCGGCCCTCGGGTCCGCCGTTGCCTGATCCTGACCGGCCGCGCGCCGGCCGGCTGTCCGTTTCACACGAATCCTGTCCTTAGCATGAAAACTTTCCGCTCCTTTCCGTTTTTCCTTTTCCTCACCGGTCTGGCCAATGCGCAGACCACCCCGGCCAAGCCCGACGCCCACGACGAACCCCTCGCCCTCGAGGCCATGGTTGTCAGCGCCGGCCCCGACGCGAAATCAGTGTTCGACCTCGCCCAAGGCACCTCGGTCCTGGTCAGCGATGAGCTGCGTCGCAGCGTCATGACCACCCTCGGCGATACCCTCGCTGCCACGCCGGGCGTCAACGCCACCTACTACGGGCCGGGCGCCAGCCGCCCGATCATCCGCGGCCTCGGCGGCGACCGCGTGCGGATGCTCGACAACGGCGTCGGTTCACTCGATGCCTCCAATGTCAGTCCCGACCACAATGTCAGTGTCGAGCCGCTGCTCGTCGATCGCATCGAGGTCCTGCGCGGCCCCGCCACCCTGCTCTACGGCAACTCTGCCGTCGGTGGCGTCGTCAATGTCATCGACAACCGCATCCCCGCGGCCCCACCCGCTCACCCGCTGGGCGGCCGCACGGAGTTCCGCTACGACTCCGCGGCGAATGAACGCACCGGCGTCCTCGCCGTCACCGCCGGCGGCCCGGCCTATGCACTGCAGGTCAACGGCCTTCGCACCGAGACCGACGATGTGCGCATTCCCGGCTACGCCGATCCCGCCAACCCGGCGGACGAGGGCACACTGGCCAACAGCGCCGTCTCCACCAGGAGTGTCTCCGTAGGCGGCACGCGTTTCGGCGCGTCCGGTAACATCGGTGTGGCTGTCAGCGAATACGACACCTTCTACGGCGTGCCCGTCGGCGAGCTGATCGCCATCGACATGCGGCAGCGCCGCGCCGACCTGCGCGCCGAGCTCACTCGGCCGTTCGGGCCGTTCAAGTCAGCGAAATTCCGCCTCGGTCTCGCGGACTACACGCACGCCGAGGTCGACACCTTGACCGGATTGCCCAACACCACGTTCCGGAACAAGGCCTACGAGGCCCGCCTTGAGCTGGCCCAGCAGGACAGCGGCGATCTCACCGGCACCGCCGGCCTGCAGACCTCGCGCAGTGATTTCTCTGCGGAAGGCGCCGAGGTCGTCACACCGCCCACCCTGACGCTTAATCACGCGCTCTTCGTGCTGGAGTCCTGGCAGGCCCGGCCGGACCTGACCCTGCAGTTCGGCGGCCGCTATGAGTTCCAGAGCATCAAGCTCGGCGAAGTCGACCCTCTGCTGCCTCCCTATCCCGGCTATTCCGCGACCACGGGGGAGAAACACCATGCCAGCGGCTTCAGCCTGTCGGCGGGCGCGGTGTATTACCCGGCCAGGGATTATTCGCTCGGACTCTCGCTGGCTTACACCCAGCGCCTGCCCGTCGCCCAGGAGATGTTCTCGAACGGCCCGCACGGCGGCACCGGCGCCTATGAGGTCGGCTCGGCCGGCCTGGGCAAGGAGACCTCGCTCGGACTCGACCTCACCCTGCGCAAGCGGGCGGGTTTTGTCACCGGCTCGGTCGGCGCTTTTGTGAACCGGATCCGGGACTTCATCTTCGAGCAGAAAGATACCGCCCAATATTTCGACGAGGACACCGGTGCTTTCCTGCCGTATCCCGGGCCGCCCGGCGCCGCCTTCCTCCCGATCTACCAGTTTATCGCCAAGGATGCGTTATTCTACGGTGGCGAGGCCGAGCTGGCTTTTCACCTCGTGGACACCGAGGCGCACCACCTGCACCTCGACCTGACCGGAGACTACGTGCGCGCCCGCCAAACGACCGACGACGAGTCGCTGCCGCGCATCCCGCCCCTGCGCGCCGGCGCCGCCCTGCGCTATGGCAGCGGCCCCTGGAACGCGGGACTCAGTCTGCGCCACTCCTTCCGGCAGGGCCAGATTGCCCCCGGGGAGGGCGAGACCGCCGGCTACACGCTGCTCGGGGCCGATCTCAGCTACCGCTTCACCCGGTCGCGGAACGAATGGGAACTCTTCGCCCGTGGCTCCAACCTCACCGACGAGGAGGCCCGCGTCAGCACTTCCTTCCTGAAGGACATTGCCCCGCTGCCCGGCCGCAGCCTCACGCTCGGCCTGCGGCTCGTCTTCTGAGCGGGCTGCCCACGCGGCGGCTCAGATGTCGCCGCGCGGCGGACGCTGCTCGAGCATCACGCCGCTGATGCGCCACACGTCGCCTTCCTTCACCAGCCAGTAACGGTAGACCGTGCTGCGGTTCTGCCGGTCGGTGACCGTGACGCCGATCTGGGCCGTGCCCTCGCCGTCGTCGCGCACCACGCCGAAGTCGGTCCTGTCCGGCCGGAGCAGCGGGGCGTAGCCGCGCTTGATCATCACCGTGAACAACCGCTCGTCGAACTGCCGCCGGATGCCACTCGCGGCAAAATCATAGGCCGTCGCGAAGTCCCCGACCTGCAGCGCAGACAGCTGCGCCTCGACGACGGCGCGGACATCGTCGCGCACCTTTTTCGGGCTGAGCCGCATCTCCGGCTCGGCGGCCACGGCGCCGGCCAGCAGGCCCAGCAGAAGAAAAACGACTCCAGCCAGCGGCTTCATCACGCCTCCAGACCAAACACAGCCCGGGCGTAGTTGTCAGCCGAGAAAGGTTGCAGGTCGTCGGGCTGCTCACCCAGGCCGATGAAATAGATCGGGATTTTCAGCTGGCGCCAGATGCCCACGATCGCGCCGCCGCGGCTGGTGCCGTCAAGCTTGGTCACGACCAGCCCGGTCAGGCCGAAGCTCTGGTGGAACACCTTGGCCTGCTCGATGGAATTGGCCCCAAGCGAGCCGTCGACCACAAGCCAGCGGTGCTGCGGCGCAGCCGGGTCGTTCTTCTGCAGGACGCGACGGATCTTCGCCAGCTCCTCCATCAGGTTGCCCTTGGTGTGCAGACGGCCGGCCGTGTCCACGATCAGCCAGTCATGGCCGCGGGCCTTGGCGGCCTGCCACGCATCAAACGCCACCGCCGCGGAGTCGGCGCCGGTGTGGCTGGCCACGATCTCGATCTTGAGCCGTTCGGCCCAGCTCTTGAGCTGCTCGACCGCCGCCGCGCGAAAGGTGTCGCACGCCGCCACGATGACCGTCTGGCCCTCGCCCTTGAGCCGGTGGGCGAGCTTCGCCGTGGTGGTGGTCTTGCCCGAGCCGTTGACGCCGATCATGGCGATGACGGTGGGCTTGACGGCGGCCGGCTCCAGCCTGCCCTCGGCACCCGCGAGCACGCGGCGCAACACCGTCGCCCCGATGGCGGCGGCCTGCTGGCCCTTTAGCTCCGGGTCCTTGCGGTAGGCCGTCTTGATCTCGTCGAGGATCTCGGTGGTCGTCTCGACACCGAAGTCCGCCGTGTAGAGCGCCTCCTCCAGTTCCTCCAGCGAGGCGGCGTCGATCTTCCGCCCGCCGAAGAGCCCGTGGGTCTTGGCCGCGATGGCCGCGACGGTCTTCGTCAGGCCGTCCTTGAATTTCTTGAACAGCGAGAGCATGCGCCGCCGCTTACTCCGTCGAAGGTTTCCGCGAGTCGCGGCCGAGCTTGTCCTTCATCCGGTCGAGGATGCCGTTGATGAAGCGCTTCGCGTCCGCGCTGGAATACTGCTTGCTCAGGTCGATGGCCTCGTTGATCGAGACGACCGGCGGGATGTCCTTGCGGTAGAGCATCTCGAACATCGCGAGCCGGAGGATGGCGAGGTCGATCTTGGCCACGCGGTCGAACTCCCAGTTGTGGGCGAGCGACTTGATGTGGCCGTCGATCTCCTCGACGTGCTCAATGGCGCCGTGGATCAGCTCCTCGGCGAAGGCGTAGTGGTCGCGCGGGTGCTCGAGGTGCTGGAAGAACAGGTCGAGGTCCGCGCTCATGCTGGACGGCTGGTTGACGCTCCAGGAATAAAGATACTGGAAGGCCGCGGCGCGGCACTCCCGGCGCTGGTTGAACTGGCTGGTCATGATTGGCCTCCGATCGTGCGCTTCAGCGCCGCCATCTCGAGCGCGGCGCGCGCGAACTCCGCACCCCGGTTGATCCGGCCGGTGCACCGCGCCTGCGCCTGCTTCAGGTTGTCTGCCACGATCACACCGTTGATGACCGGCGTGCGCGTGGCGAGCGCCACTTGCTGGCAGGCCTGCGAAACGCTCTGCCCCACCATCTCGTGGTGGTTGGTGTCGCCGCCGATGAGCACGCCCAGGGCGATGACCACGTCGCGCCGGCCGCCCTGCGCGAGCCAGTGGGCGGCCACCGGCACCTCGTGCGAACCCGGCACGCGGACGACCGTGATGCGCTTCTCCTTCACGCCCGCGGCGGTCAGGACGGCGATGGCTCGCGCCAGCAGGGCGTCCACCAGCACCGGATTGAAACGCGCGGCCACGATGCCGACCGTGAACGGGGCACCATCGATGGCGGCTTCCTTGGGCGCGTCGAGACTCATGGGAGGTTCAAGGCAAGGTGGAAGCGGCCGTGCCGCAACCGAAATCTCAGACCGGGATCTGCTCCACGATCTCCAGCCCGTAGCCGTCGAGGCCGACAACGCGGCGGGGCGAGTGCTGCAGCAGGCGGATCTTCTTCAGGCCCAGCGCGGTGAGGATCTGGGCGCCGGTGCCGTAGTCCCGCAGGTTGGCCGGGGCCGCGTTGCCCGCCGCCGGCTGGCCGGAACTCAAAAGCGCCTCCTGCATCCGGCCGGTCTGCTCCATGTAGAGAATGACGCCGTGGCCGGCCTGGGCGACCCGCTCCAGCGAAGCGAGCAGCGACCGGTGGCTGCCCATGTCCTTGGCGTGAAACACGTCGCTCAGCAGGTTCTCGGTGTGGACGCGCACCAGCGTGGGCGAGTCGTCGAGCCTGCCCTTGGTGAAGGCCAGGTGATGCCGTCCGTCCACCTTGCTCCGGAAGATGTGCAGCTGGAACTCGCCATATTCCGAGGCAAACGGGCGCGTCGCCACCTGCTCGACCAGCTGTTCGCGGTGGTGGCGGTATTCGATGAGCGCGGCAATGGAAACCAGCGGGATCTTGTGCCGCTGCTTGAACTCGATCAGCTCCGGCAGCCGCGCCATCGTGCCGTCGTCGCTCAGGACCTCGCAGATCACCCCCGCCGGCTTCAGCCCGGCCAGCGCCGCGAAATCCACCGCCGCCTCGGTGTGGCCGGCGCGCTCGAGCACGCCGCCGGCCCGCGCGCACAGCGGGAAAATATGCCCGGGCTGCACCAGCTCGTCCGACCGGGTCGCCGGATCGGCCAGCAACCGGATGGTGCGGGCGCGGTCAAAGGCGCTGATGCCGGTCGTGATGCCCTCGGCCGCGTCCACCGACACCGTGAAGGCCGTGCGGTGCGCCTCGCGGTTCTGCTGCACCATGGGGTTGATGCCGAGCCGCTTCAGCTGCGGCTCCGCCATCGGCACGCAGATCAGGCCGCGCGCGTGGCGGATCATCATGTTGACCAGCTCTGGCGTGGCCTTCTCGGCCGCCATCAGCAGGTCACCCTCGTTCTCGCGACCCTCGTCGTCGGTGACGAGGATCATGCCGCCGGCCGCGATCGTCTGGATCGCGGTTTCGATGGGATCAAAGGGAATGACGGCGGACATGCGGGAAAGCCGCCAAGCTTTGCATCCGACCCGCCGCTGTCAAATCCCGGCTCGCTCAGCCCTTGAAGGGCACCGTGTAGTTCTCGACGGCCTTGGCCTCGTCGCCTTCGCCCTGAAGGAGGGTGAGGTAGACGTTGAAATTAAAGGGCGGGATGACGGGCTTGGCGCCGACCAGGGACGTGCCGCTGCCGTTGAGCACCGTGCGGTTGTCGCCGGGTGCGCGCGGATTGGGCCAGCGGGCTCTGGCGCGCGTCACGTCCATCGCCATGGGCTTGTGCTTCTTGTCGTAGAAGGTGAGCTTGAAATTCCCCCCCACCACTTCGAGTCCAAGCTTGGTGCCATCAGGCCGCACGATGACCGTGCCGGGGATCTTGGGCAGTTCCTCCTCCTTCTTGGCTTCCGGCTTGGCCGGGGCGGCCTTGCCCGGAGCCGCCTTGGCGGGGGTCGCTTTCGCGGCCGGGGCCTTCGGATCGGCCGGCTTGGCGGCCGGGGGGGTCTGCGCTTGCATCAGGCTGGTGGCGAACATAAGGCACACGGCGACAGCGGTGGGTTTCATGCCCCCACTCTAGCCCGGCGGTGCGCCCGTGCAAGCCCCGGCTCGTCCACCCGGCCGCCGTCCTCCGACCTTTCGCACCTAATTCACATGATGCGGGGTCGCCCCGGGCATTTCAACATTGGCACCCGGACGGATTTTGTCAGCCTGACCCCATGCACCAACGGAGGCCCGGCTGATATGGGCGTCATGCTTATTGCGGCCATGGCTGGCGGCGGGGTGGCCGGTCTGGTCATCGGGCTAACGTTTGTCCTGCTGGCAGTCGGCCTGGCCCGGAAAACGGCGGCGCGACGATCACGGGTGTGGCCGGTGTTCATCGGCACCGCGTTCCTGCTCGCCCTGGTCCTGGTCTACCTCGTCAGCTTGATCCCCCAAGCCCCGGTCAAACCGGGGAGCGATTACGATGTCGCAATGAGCAACTATTTCTGGACCGCCCTCCGGATGCTGGCGGCACCCGGACTGGCCGCCTTGCTCGCCGTGCCCGCGACCCTGCTCTGTCCGCGCCAGCCGCCGCCGGTCGAGCCGCCGCTGCTCTCCTAGGATTTGGCCGGGCGGATCTTCGCCCGCAGCTCGGCCCATCGCGCCAGCCGGTCGGCGATCTTCGCCTCCCACCCCGCCGTCTTGGGCGTGTAGAGCGCGAGAGGTTTCTCCAAATAGGCCTGGCCGGAGATGTTCTCCGGGAAATCGTGCGAGTAGAGATACCCCTTGCCGTGCCCGGCCTGCTTGCTGGCGGCCCCGCTCTTGTCGCGCAACGGCGGTGGCACGGCCTGCACGGGCGCCTCCTTCAGCACGCGGTGCGCCTCGGCCAGCGCCAGGGTCGCCGAGTTGCTCTTCGGCGCCGTGGCGATGTAGAGCGTGGCGTGCGCGAGCGTCAGCTCGGCCTCGGGCAACCCGATGAAATCGCACGCGTGGTGCGCCGCCACCGTCAGCGGCAGCGCCTGCGGGTCGGCCAGGCCGACGTCCTCGCTGGCGAGGATGACGAGCCGTCGCGCGATGAACCGCGGGTCCTCGCCGCCGGCCAGCATCTTCGCCAGCCAATACATCGCCGCATCCGGGTCGCTGCCGCGACAACTCTTGATGAAGGCCGAGATCGTGTCGTAGTGCTCGTCCTCGTCGGCGTCGTAGCGGATGCGCCGCTCACGGGCGAAGATCTCCAGCTCCTTCTCGCCGATTTCCGTCTGCTCCGGCAGGCTGAGCGCGATGACCTCGAGCGCGTTGAGCGCCCGGCGCAGGTCGCCGTCGCACAGCACCGCCAGGTCGTTGAGCACCTTGTCCGCCGCCGTGTGTCCGCGGGTGCCGAGCCCGCGTTCCCCATCAGTCAGCGCGCGGCGCAACACGCCGGCCACGGCTCCGGCCTTGAGCGGTTCCAGGCGGAACAGGTGGCTGCGGCTGAGCAGCGGCGGGTTCACATAGAAACCGGGATTGTGCGTCGTCGCCCCGATCAGCCGCACCGTCCCCTCCTCCACGTCGGGCAGCAGCAGGTCCTGCTGCGACTTGTTGAAGCGGTGCAGCTCGTCGATGAAGAGCATCGTCGCCGCCTCGGGCCGGCGGCGGGCCGCGGCGAGGATTTCGCGCAGCTCGGCGACATTCGACATGACGGCGTTGACCCGCACGAAGCGGCTCTTCGTCTCGCGGGCGATGACCTCGGCGAGGCTCGTCTTGCCGCAGCCGGGCGGGCCATAGAAGAGCAGGCTGCCGAAGCGGTTGCTGGCGATCAGGCGCGGCAGCAGGTTGCCGGCCTGCAGGATGTGCTCCTGGCCGACGATCTCGTCGAGCCGCTGTGGCCGCATGCGCGCCGCCAGCGGCTGGTGGGCCGCGGGCGTGCCGGGCAGCGCGGAGCCGGCGCGCGGAGTTTCCTCCCCGAAGAGCGAACCGGAATCATCGTCTGGACGGGCCATGCGTCCGGACAGGTTGGGCCGCCTCCGCGGAGAAACAAGTTTGAAGGCACCGGGGAAAGCTGCTGGCCTCGGCCCACTGCCCGCCGGGCCAAGGCGCAGTTTCGCCCATGCCTTCGCCCGCCACGCACCTCCGTGCGCCACTCTTGTGGCCGCTCGCGCCCTTCATCGCCGGGCTGACCGCGGCCAAGCTCTGGCCGCCGCCCGGATTCGGCCTGATGCCGCTGGCCCTGGCAGCGGCCGTCGCAGGGTTGGGCGCCGGGTGGTGCGCATTGAGGCCGGGCCGATCGGCCGCGATTCTCTGGGGCTTGAGCCTGGGTGTTTCGGCGGGACTGGGCGGCTTCGTGCTGTTGCATACCCGGCAGCCCACGCTGCACCAATTGGAATCAAGGCCGCCGCGCGAGGTCACCGTGACCATCTGGGTCCGGCAGACTTTCCCATCCGCCCCGGCCGCCCGCAGCCTGGCGGGGCTGGCCGAAATCACATCGGCCAGTGAGCACGATCGCGAACTGATCGGGCGCCCGGTCTATTATTCGGCCATCCGGAAGATCAGCGTGCCGGCGCAACGCTCGGGCTCCTATGTCATCCGCGGCGTGATCGAACCCCTGGCGCAGGCCGCAGCGGACGGCGGCTTCAACGACTACCTCGCCAATCTCGGCATCCATCAGCGCATCACCCGGGCCCACCTGATCAGCGAGGCGGCGCCACCGGGCCCCTTCCAAGCTTTCTGCGCCCGGACCCAGGACCGGCTTGAGACCATCCTGCGCCACGGCCTCGCGGACCGGCCGCAGACCGCCTCGCTCTACCTCGCCATGCTGCTGGGGGAAAAGGCCGTGCTCTCCGCCGAGCAGGAAAGCGCGTTCATGCGGAGCGGCACCTTCCACATTTTCTCCATCAGCGGGCTGCATGTCATGGTGATCGCCGGGGCAATCTACTTCACCTGCAAGACGCTGCGGATTCCGCGCCGGCCGGCGGTGATACTCAGCCTGATTGTCCTGTGGCTCTATGTTCAGATCACCGGGGCCAGCTCACCCGCGGTCCGGGCTTTCCTGATGATCGCCTTTCTTTCCGCTTACCAGGGCTTCCGGCTGCCGGGCAATCCGCTCGCCGCCCTCGTCGCGGCGGCATTCGTGACGCTCCTGCTCGACCCGCTGCAACTCTTCAGCACCGGTTTCCAGATGTCCTACACCGTCGTGATCGCACTGGTGGCGATGGCCCGGCCGCTGGGCGAGAAATGGCTGGCCGCGTGGCGGCCGTTTGCCCTGCTGCCCCGCGTCAGCTGGCGCTGGCCCCACCGCGTGATCGACGGGAGCGGACGCTGGGTGCTGGGCACGCTCGCCGTGTGCTGGACGGCCTTCCTCGCCAGCACGCCGGCGGGCATAGGCTACTTTGAACTCTTTTCGCCGGGCTCTTTGCTGGCCAATCTTGTGATCATTCCCCTGTCCGGCGTGGCGCTCTGGGCAGGCTTCGTTTCGATTGTCGCCGGACTCGCCGGGCTGCTGCCGGTGAGCGCCCTGAGTAACCTCGTCGCCGCGCTGACCATCATGGTCATGGACTGGCTGCTGCGGCACGGCACCGGTGTGCCGGGCATGTGGTTCAACGCGCACTATCGCACCGATTGGCTGGCACCGGTCTCGCTGGTCCTGCTGACGGCCGTGTTCCTGGCCGGTGCCGCGGGCCGCTGGGCGCCGCGCTATGGCGGCTACTGGCCGCCCGTCGTGGCGGTCGCCCTGCTGGTCATTTTGGGCGTGAAGTTCGGCTGAAGCCCGCAATCCTCCCCCCATGAAAAGCGCCTACGAACTCGCCATGGAACGCCTGGCCAAGGCCGATCCCGCCGCCGCCCCGCTGAACGCGGAGCAAAAGGCCCGCCTGGCCGAGATCGACCGCGTCTACCAGGGCAAGCTGGCCGAGCGGGAGATCTTCCTGAAACAGCAGCTCAACGCCGCGCTGGCCGCGCAGAAACTCGACGAGGCCGACCAGGTCCGGAAGCAGATCGCGGGCGAAAAGGCCCGGCTCGAGGAGGAGCGTGAGGACGAGAAGGAACGCGTGCGGCGCAAGAAGTGACCGATGAAGGACGGACGCCCCGTCCGTCAAACTCCGCGGGGTGAGGGCACCCCGCCTCCAATTCTCACCGCGCGAACTCCAGCTCCGCCGTCAGCGTGTGATGGTCGGAGGACATCGTCGGCTTCACTTCCCAGCCGACGGGCCGGAGCCAGTCGTTGTAGAAGATGTGGTCGAGCACGTAGGGCCGCCGGCGCCAGGTGATTTCCTTGTCCTGCACGGTCTGGTAGCCGGCGTCGGCAAACTGCTGGATGAGGGACTGGTGCTTGCTGACGTTGAAATCCCCGGTGAGCACCGTGGGCATGCCGGCCGTCTTGCGCAGCTGCTCCTCGACGAGCTTGCGCTGGTCCAGATGGGTCTCGCTGCTGGACTTGAGCATGAAGAATGCGAGCAGGTGGGTGTTCAGCAGCCGCAGGGGGTGGCCGTTGATGGTCGTGGTGGCGCCGATGAGCAGGCGGTCGGTCGGGGTCTTCTTCTCGCCGAAAAAGTCAAACTCCACGGGCGGCGACGGCAGGTTCAGGCAGATGTGCTCGCGCAGCGGGGTCTTGGAGAAGATCGCCAGGCCGATGCCGAAGGGCAGTTCGCGCGCGTCGGGCTTGGGGTAGCAAAAGTAACTGTCGTAATCCGGAAATTCCCTTTGCAACCGCGTGTAATGCGGCGGCGGCTGGGCCTGCTGCCCGCCGGGCAGGGCGTGCTCGACCTCCTGCAGCATGATGATGTCGGCGTCGTGCGTCCTGATCTCGGCGATGGTCTTGTCGAGGTCGATCGGCGCGTGGTCCGGATAGGCGTCGTCCCAAGGCTGACCGAACTGCATGTTAAACTGCAGCATCTTGAAACGACCGTTCGTGCTCATCGGCCGCCTCCCGCTTGCGTGACCGCGCCGGGTGCGACCGTCGCGTCACCGGCCCGGGAAAGGGCCATGCCGCCCAGCTCAACCTTGACCGAGGCCGGCGTGCTGGCGGTGATGCGCTGCACCTTGGCCCCCTGCCAGAGCCGGTTGGCCACGGTGGCCTGGGCGGGCTTCATCACGGCCGGCCTGGCCAGGCTCGCGGTTTTGCCGGGCTGAAAGGCCGGGTGGCGCTGCTCGGGGTTGAGCAATGCACCCGAGGCCGTCATAGCGCCGACGAGGGTAAAAAGGACGCTGATTTTCGCTCGGCGAATCATACGTGGCAGGCTGCCAACATGTTCGTCCGGCTGAAATTTGCAGCAAGCCTATTCTGGCTCGGCGGTGCCCTCAACGACCCAGTCTTTAGCCTCTGGCACCTGGCGGGAAAATTCCCGCAGCGCGGCGCTGAGGTGCTCGGCATAGCGGTAGTGCGCCCCCATGCCGGTCCGCAGCTCGGCCTCGTAGATGAACTTGTCGGCCTGCGTGCTGTGTTCGAATGGCGTCTGCGCCCCCAGCAACAGCGTATAAACATAGGCCGCGGAGCCGCGGGCCATCAGCTCGCGGGTCAGCGCCGCCTGCTCGTCGAGCAGGGCTTGGTGCGCGGCATGCGTGATCTCGGGCGGAAGGTAAAAACCGGCCTGGATCAGCGGCGTGTAGCGGTGGCCGGTGCGGTGGCGGTTGAGGTCGCGCAGCTCGGCGACCGCCATGTTGTTCCAGGCAAAACTCACTCGCATCCGGCGCGTGGCCTTGCCCTGGTAACCGTAGCGGTTGGTCCGGTGCTTCAGGGCCTCGGACACCGGCTGGGACTCACCCAGCCACGGCGGCGCTGCGCGGTCGACCCTCACCCAGACCTCATCGGCCAGCGGCTTGGTCGACAACCGCGCCAGGCCGAGCGCAAGGCTCTCCGCCAGTTCCTGCTGCGCCTGCGCCTGGAAGGATTTCTCGGCGAAGCTGTGCTTCATCAGCCGCGGCGACTGCTTCAGCAGCTCGTCGCGGATGAGTTTCGCGGCGAGCGAGGCCTCGGGCAGGCCGAGCGAGTCGAGGTGCTTCACCGTGGTGGCCCACATGCGCGAGCTCTGCACGAGGCCGAGGTTGGTGCGCGTCGCCAGCGGGATGAAGTAGCGCGCACGGTCCAGCGCGTAGTTCTTGCGGAGCCGGGTCACGACCGCGGGCTTGGCATCCTTCGGCAGGCGCACGAGGCCGGGGTTCGCCAGCGCCGCCTGGTCGAGGCGGGCATACTCGGCGTTGTAGGCGGCAAAGGCGTTCGCCATCACGGCGGACCAGCGCGGGGCGAGGTCGTCCGGGATGCCGAGCTCGGCGGGTGCCGGCAGGTTCGTCGCCGCCATCGTGATGTAGCGCGTGCTCGATTCCTGGCCGTCGGCCATCTGGGCAATCTCAAATATTTTATACGCCAGCCACATTGACACGTCGTCGAGCGCGATGGCCAGGCCGCCGGTCAGGCCGCCGATGGAGGCGTGGCCGTAGTCGACGAAATTCAGGATGCGGTCGATCGAGGCGTCCGGGTTGGCGAGGTCCACCTTCTCGAGAATGGCGGCGATGCCCTGGTTGCTGCGCGAGTAGCGGGCGAGGACGGAGGCGAGCAACTCGGGGGTTACCTTGGGGAGGTTGGCGGCCGCGGGCGGCGGAACAATGGCGAGTCCGGTGACCTTCATGTGCGGATTCACACGAAACATTTTCGCGCTTCGAGGCGAAGGAAATAAACAGGAATCTGCGCGGAAACCCCCGACGGGAACGGGCTTGGCTTCCTGGCATGCCTGATCGCATCGTTGCCCATCAATCCCCCGCCCCGTCATCCCCACACCCTCCTGATCGGACTGGCGTTGGCCGGTCTGGCCGGCGTGGCGCTGGCGGCTGAAAACGGCCCACCGGCAATGTCACCCCCATCCGCCAGCTATACCTTGGGCTTCGATACCGCGTGCGACCCGGCCTTGCAGGCCCAGCTCGAAACCATCGACGCCCGGCTGCGCTCAAAATTCGGCATGGAGCCCAACCAGACCTCCGCGGGCGCGCTCGACCTGAACACCCTTCGCCTGGCCATGGTGCGGCCGGACCGGATCGATTACGCCGCGAGCGTGCCGAAGATCGCCATCCTGCTCGCCTGGTTCCAGCTGCACCCGGAGTCGTCCACCGGCCTCGACCCGGCGACCCGGCACGAGCTCGGCCTGATGATCAAGGTCTCGGACAACGCGCTGGCGGCGAAATATTCCCAGCTGCTCGGCCTGAAAAACATCCAGGGGGTGCTCGACTCGTATGGACTATACGATGCGGCGCATGGCGGTGGACTGTGGATGGGCAAGCATTACGGCAAGGGCACCGAGCGTTATCCCGATCCGGTCGGCGGCCACTCGCACGCCGCCACGGTGCGCCAATTGCTCCGCTATTATCTCCTGTTGGAACAGGGCCGGCTCATCTCGCCCGCCGCCTCGGCCGCGATGCGCGAGATCTTTGCCTCACCCGACATCGCGCACGTTCAGGACAAGTTCGTGCAGGGTATGGCGGGGCGCGACGCGCAGGTGTTGCGCAAGGCCGGTTGGTGGGAGGACTGGTTCCTCGACACGGCCGTCGTCACTGGCAGCGGACGCCATTACATCGTGGCCGCCATGACCCGGCACCCGAAAGGCAACGACTACCTCGTCGAGTTCGCCGCGGCGGTGGACGATCTGCTTACCCAGGCCGGGCCGAAGCCCTGAGCCTTTACGGCAGCAGCCAGCTCGTCAGCGGGGCCTGGAAGAAGCCGAGCAGCACGGTGGCGAAGACCAGCACGGCCAGCGTGGCCACTCCGGCCCACTTCGGACCGGCCGGCAGCGGCCGGGCGGGCGCGGCACCCGGAGCAGGCGGCGTCCACGATTCGAACCAAGCCGAGCGGATCCAGCCGAAATAGTAGAAAATCGAGATCACCACGCCCACGATGGCGACGGCCAGCAGGGCGTAGAGGTGGGCCTGGAAGGCGGCCATGAAGAGCAGCAGCTTGCCCATGAACCCGGCCAGCGGCGGGATGCCCGCGAGCGAGCCGACGCCGATCGCCAGCACCGCGCCGAGGAAGGGCCGCTCCTTGGCGAGCCGGTCATAGTGATCGAGCTCCTCGCCGCTGTCGTCCGGGCCGGCCACGTAGGCCATGACGCCAAACACGGCCATCGAGGCCAGCAGGTAGGTGAAGAGATAGAACCAGACCGCACCCTCAGCCCACGGCACCGTGAAGGAAGCCACCACACCGATCAGCAGGTAGCCGGCGTGCGAGACACCGGAGAGGCCCATCAGGCGCTTGGTGTTGCGCTGGGTGAGCGCCGAAAGGTTGCCAAACAGGATCGTCGCGGCGGCGAGCAGCGACAGCACCGGCACGAGCACGGCCTCAAGCGGGGCGAAGACCTGGTGCACCAGCGTGAGCAGCACGGCGAAGCCCGCGGCCTTCGACGAGACGGCGAGGAAGGCCGTCACCGGCGTCGGCGCCCCCTGGTAGACGTCGGGCACCCAGATCTGGAACGGGAACGCGCCGATCTTGAAGGCCACGCCGCCGATCACCAGCAGCGCGCCGGCGGTGGCGAGGAAGTTGTCGGGATTCTCGCGGAGGAAATTAAGGACGGTGGCGTATTCGAAGCCGTTATGGACGACGCCGTCCACCTCGACGCGGCCGACCGCACCGTAGATGAGCACGATGCCGAAGAGCAGGATCGCCGAGCTGAGCGCGCCGAGCACGAGGTATTTCAGGCCGGCCTCGAGCGACAGGGACCGCTCGCGATAGTAGCTCACGAGGATGTAGAAGCCGATGGTCACCGTCTCGAGGGCGACGAAGAACATCACAAAGTGGTTGGCCTGGGCCAGGAGCATCAGCGCGGCCGTCACCACCAGCACGATGTGGTAAAACTCCACCCGCGGCGCGCGGGCGCGCGGCAGGCAGATCGTCGCGAGGAAGCACACCAGCAGCGAGGAGAGCAGGAAGAAGAGGCGCGCGGTCTGGCTGGCGTCGGTGATCCGGATCAGCCCGCCGAACATCAGGTCCTGCTCATGCCAGCCGGTGTGGAAATACATGCCGACGGTCACCAGCACCATGCCCAGCGCCACCAGCGCGAAATACGGGATGGCGTAGAGGTCCTTCTTGGGCAGGACCATTTCCATCACCAGCAGGGACAGCGCGGCGCAGGCCACGATGATCTCCGGCCCGAGGGCCCACCAATCATTGGAGGCGGCGACTTCCTTGAGTAATTCGAGAGACATGGCGGGTGGTCAGCGGGACGGCAAAGTGACGGCGGCGGGCACCGGGGCGGCCAGCGCCTGGTCCACGGGTTGCGAGACGGCCTTGGGGTAGAAACCAAAGAAGAGCAGTGCGACGATGAGGATGAGCGCGGGCAGCTTCTCACGCCAGTCGAGGTCCGCGGGCGGGTGCTGGGCGGTCACGCGCTGCAGCTGCTCGCTGGCCGGGCCGAAGAACACGCGGGCCGCGGCGCGCAGGCCGTAGATGGCCGAGATGACCACGCCGGCGACGGCCACGGCGGTCAGGGCGGGCGAGAATTTCCACAGGGCGACGAAGACCGTCAGTTCGCCCCAGAAGTTGGCGAAGCCCGGCAGGCCGATGCTGGCCATCGTGGCGGCGACGAAGAAGGCGGCCAGCACGGGGGTCTTTTGGGCGAGGCCGCCCATCTCGGACAGGTCGAAGGTGTGGGTGCGGTGGTGGATGCTGGTCGCGAGCAGGAACAGCAGCGCGACCGACAGGCCGTGCGCCACCATCAGCATGACGACGCCGCCGGAGCCGATGGTCGAGAGGCAGGCGATGCCGAGGAAGCAGTAGCCCATGTGCATCACGGAGCTGTAACCGAGCATCTGCTTGAGATCGCGCTGCGCCATGGTGACGAAGCCGACGACCAGCACGTTGCCGAGGGCGGCCAGCAGGGCGAGTTTCCACGCCCAGTGTTGCAGGCCCAGCGGGATGAGCGGGATCGCGATCTGGATGAGGCCGTAGAGGCCGAACTTCTTGAGCACGCCGGCGTGCAGCATGGCGGCCGAGCTCGGCGCGGCGCCGTAGCCCAGCGGGGCCCAGGTGTGCAGCGGCCAGAGCGAGACGAGCGTGCCGAAGCCGAGGAGCAGCAGCCCGCCGATCCAGTTCTGGGTCGAGCCACGAAGGCCGCCGGCGGCGATGGCGTCCTTCAGCTCGATCAAATCGAAGGAGTTGGCGCCGCTCTTCACATAGAGGGCGATCAGGCCGAGGAGCGAGAGCATCGCGCCGGCCGTCAGGTAGATGGTCAGCTTCATCGCCGCGTAGTTGCGATCGCGGCCGCCCCAGATGCCGACCATGATGAAGGTCGGGATCAGCGCCAGCTCGTGGAAGAAGTAGAAGAAGAAGATGTCCACCGACGCGAACACGCCCAACAGGCCGCCGTGCATGATGAGCAGGAGCACCAGGTAGAGCTTCAGCCGCTCGGCACCCGAGCGCAGGGCGTAGAGCCCGGCCGCGAGGCCAACGGTGGCGGCGAGCAGGAACATCGGCAGCGCGATGCCGTTGAGGCCGAGCTTCAGGCTGATGCCGAAGTTACCGAGGCCGGTGTAGGTCGTGCTGAGGTAGGCGTAGTTGTGCGCGCCCTCGGCCGGGAACTGCGACCACAGCCACAGCGCGATGAGCATCGGCACGGTGAAGGCGGCGGCGGCCAGCTTGGTGGAGAACCGCTTGGGCAGGCCGCACGCGATGATGACCGCGGCCACGAGCGGCGTGGCGATGGCGAGCTGCAGAAGTTGGGCGTTGGCGAGCATGAATCAAAGACTACGGAAACCACAGATGAACACAGATGAACACAGATTTAAGCCCCATTCCGTCATCCTGAACGAAGTGAAGGATCCAGAACCACACACGCCAGCGGCCATCCTGCTGGATTCTTCGCTACGCTCAGAATGACAGGTCAGGTTGCTTGATTGGTAGTCCGAAAACATCTGTGTTGATCTGTGGTTAAAAAATCCCGGCGGCGTAGGCCCAGAGGAGCGCGGCGCCGAGCAGGAACCAGTAGGCGTAGGCCTGCAGGCTGCCGGTGTAGAAGGCGCGGGCGCCGTAGCCGACGAGACCGGCGAAACCGGCGAGGCCGCGAATGATGGCGCCCGCGAGCACGATCTGCTCGAGGAAGTTCAGCACCATCGCGAAACGCTGCTGCACCTTCGCCACGTAGTAATTGTAGAGCTTGTCGAATGACTCCTTGAGGCCGGTGAGGGCGCTGAAGCCGAAACGGAATTTCTCCTCGAGCGTGTCGGTCGCGGCAGACTTGTAGAAAAACAGCGCCGAGCCGGCGCCGATCGTCATGACGGCGAGCGAAACCAACAGGATGGTCGTGTGAGCGGAACCGTGGGCCTCGGGGATCATCTCTGCGACCGAGCCGGCCAGCTTGCCGTAGACGCCAGCGTAGCCACCCGCCACGGACAGCACGGCCAGGATGATAAGCGGCAGCGTCATGACGAGGCCGCTCTCGTGGGCGTGCTTGGCCTCATCGGAACGGGCCTCGCCGAGGAAGGTGATCTTCCAGAGGCGGACCATGTAGAACGAGGTCAGGACGGCCGTGAAGGCGAGATGGGCAAACACCGCAGTGTTCTTCTCCATCGCGAGGTAGAGGATGGCGTCCTTCGAGAAGAAGCCCGCGAGGAACGGCATGCCGATGATCGCCAGCACACCGATCGTGAAGGTCCAGAAGGTCACGGGCATCTTCGTGCGCAGGCCGCCCATCTTGAAGATGTCCTGCTCGTGGTGGCAGCCGTGGATGACCGAGCCAGAACCGAGGAACATGAGGGCCTTGAAGAAGGCGTGGGTCGTCAGGTGGAACATCGCGGCGCCGACGCCGGCGGCGATGACCATCTTGTGCTCGCCGTGCTCCAGGGCGATGGAGCCCAATCCGAACGCCGCGACCATATAGCCGAGTTGCGAGAGCGTCGAGTAGGCCAGCACCTTCTTGATGTCGCGCTGGACGATGGCGCAGAGCGCGGCGTAGACCGCGGTGACCGTGCCGATCCACATGATGACCTCGAGCGCCTGCGGCACCATCAGGACGTTGATCCGGCAAAGCATGAAGATACCGGCGGCGACCATCGTGGCGGCGTGGATGAGCGCGGAGACGGGCGTCGGGCCCTCCATCGCGTCCGGCAGCCACACCTGCAGCGGCATCTGGGCCGACTTGCCCATCGCGCCGCAGAACAGCAACAGCGGGATGGCGGTGCTGAAGACGTGGTTCTGGCCGAGCTCGGTAAAGTTTACCGTGCCGTTCGCCCAGTAGCACATGATGATGCCGAGCAGGAAACCGAAGTCGCCGACACGGTTGACGATGAAGGCCTTCTTCGAGGCGTCGGCCGCGGACTGCTTCTCGTGGTAGTGGTTGATCAGCAGCCAGGAGCTGAAGCCGACCAGCTCCCAGAAGATGAAAATCATGAACAGGTTGTCGGCGAGGACGATGCCGATCATCGAGAACATGAAGATGGACAGGCCGCCGAAGAACCGGGCGCGCGCCTTGTCATCGTGCATGTAGCCCAGCGAGAACAGGTGGATCAGGAAGCCGACGAAGCCGACGATGAAGAGCATCAGCGCCGCAAGGTCGTCATACTTGATGCCGAGCGACACGCTGAAGGTGCCGAAACGCAACCATTCGACGGAGGACTCGAAGCGCTCGCCGTGCTGCAGTAGGATGATGGAGATCGCCGCGATGGCGCCCGCGACGCCCGTGGAAAGCCACGAGGCGACCGCGCCCCGCTTGCGCAGGAACAGGGCGATCACCACCGCGGAAGCCAGCGGCAGCAGGAGGATCAGGATGGCGTGTTGTAGCATGGACATCGGATCAGTGCTTCAATTGGTTCAGTTCCTCGACCTGGACGGTGTGGCGCTGGCGGAACAGCGCGACGATGATGGCGAGGCCGACGGCGACCTCGGCCGCCGCGATGGTGAGGATGAAGAAGACGAAGACGTTGCCGTCGAGGGTGCCGTTGAACTTCGAGAACGCGACCAGCGCCAGCGTCGAGGCCAGCAGCATGAGCTCGAGGCACATGTAGATCACGAGCGTGTTCTTGCGCAGCAGCACGCCGAAGAAGCCGATGGCGAAGAGCAGCGCGCTGACGAACAGGTAGGACGGCAGGCCGTAGGCGGGGGCGGTGGCGAGGAGCGGGATCATTTGGTCTCCTCCGGCGTGTATTTCTTGCTGAGCACGATGACGCCCAGCATGGCGATCAGGAGCATGAAGCCGACGACCTGCACGGGCAGCAGGTAGGTGGTGAAGAGCTGCTCGGCGTAGTTTTTCATCGTCGGCACCGGCACGGACGCCGGGGCCTGGGGCAGCACGGCGCGGGTGGTCAGCGACCAGATTCCAAGCGCCAGCAGCGCGGCGCCGAGGGCGGACGCCGTGATGGTCATCGGCTTGAAGGCCTTGAAGCTGCCCGGGGTGGTGTCGAGCAGCATGATGATGAAGAGGAACAGCGCGACGACCGCGCCCGCGTAGACCAGGATGAGCACGAAGGCCAGCAGCGGGGCGTCGAGCAGCACGAACAGGCCGGCCATGCCGACAAGCGAGAGCAGCAGGAACATGGCGGCGTTGACCGCGTTCTTGTTGAGCACGACGAGCAGCGCCGTGGCGACGGTCAGGACCGAGAGGATGAGGAAAAGCGTGTCAGCCATGGCTCAGTGCGCGTTGCCGTGCTCGGCGGCGGCCTTTTTCTTGTCCCACTTGAAATGCTGGTCGGGCAGCGTGCCGCCCAGCTCGTAAAGCTTCGCCTTGTCGTTGACCATCTCGGCGCGGGTGTAGCCGGTCATGGAATACTGGTTCTGCAGGAAGATGGCCTCCTCAGGGCAGACCTCCTGGCACAGGCCGCAGTAGATGCAGCGCAGCATGTCGATGTCGAAGGCCTGCGGGCCCTTCTCGACGTGGGTGCGGTCGGGCTGGTCCTCCACGCTGCCCGGCGTGATGCGGATGGCCTTGGGCGGGCAGACGAACTCGCAGAGCTGGCAGGAGACGCACTTCTCGCGGCCGTGCGGATCCTTCACGAGCGTCGGCACGCCGCGGTAGCCGGTCGGGATGGCCGGGCGCTGCTCCGGATACTCCATCGTCACGTTCGGCGCGAACAGGTGCTTCAGGGTGACCCGCAGCCCCGCGATGATCTGCGGGAAGTAGAGCCGCTCCGGGAGCGTGAGGGGTTTGCGTTCGACGACGTAGGCCATGGCTCAGGAAACGGGTTTCTGCAGGAACGCGATGAGGATCGCGTAGAAGAGGAGGTTGGCGATGGCGAGCGGCAGCAGCTTCTGCCAGCCGATCCTCATCACCTGGTCGTAGCGGAAGCGCGGCACCGTCCAGCGCACCCACATGAAGAGGAAGATGAAGAACATCACCTTGCCGAGGAAGATGCCGATGGAGAGCAGGCCGAGCAGGACCGGCGAGCCCGCGAGGTGCAGCCAGGCGGCGACGTCGGCCAGCGGCACCCACGGCAGCGGGTTCCAGCCGCCGAGGAAAAGCAGCACGAACACGCCGGAGCCGATGAGCATGTGCGAATACTCGGCGACGAAGAACAGGCCCCACTTCATCGAGCCGTATTCGGTGTGGAAACCGCCGACGAGGTCGGCCTCGCCCTCGGCCATGTCGAACGGCAGGCGGTTGGTCTCGGCGAAGAGCGCGACGAGGAAGACGATCGCCGACAGCGGCATCCAGAGACCGAACCAGGCGCCGTTCTGGGCCGCGACGACGTCAAAGAGGCTCAGCGTGCCGTTGCCGCCGGGGGCGTTGACCCAGAGGAAGACCGGCAGCACGGAGAGCGTCATCGAGAGCTCGTAGGAGATGAGCTGCGCCGAGGCGCGGATGCCGCCGAGGAAGGGATACTTCGAGTTCGACGCCCAGCCGGCGAGGATCAGCGAGTAGACGCCAAGCGAGGACACCGCGAACACGGCGAGGATGCCGACGTCGAGGTTGGCCAGCACGAGCGGGACGAGCTTGCCGGCCTCGTTGAGGTAGGCGCCGAACGGCACCACGGTCACGGTCGTGAGCGCGGGGATCATGCCGACCACCGGGGCGAGGTAGAAATAGAACTTGTTCACGTGACCCGGGACCGGGTCCTCCTTGAAGAACATCTTGCCGCCGTCGGCCATGAGGTGGAACACGCCCAGCCGCTGCAGGAAGGGGCCGACTACCGGCACCCACGCGAACCAGAACGGGATGGCGCGGTTCGGGCCGGGGCGGCCCTGCATCCAGGCCGAGACCTTGCGCTCGACCAGCGAGCAGGCCCCGCCGAACGGGAACATGACGCCGATGACCGCAAGGCCCTTGATGACGGCCTGCAGGAGCGGGTGGAGCCCGGACCAGAGTTCGATCACGGCGGTCATGCGGTGGCGGCCGCGAGCGCGGCCGGCTTGAAGTGGAGCGTCTCGCCCTCGACGAAGGGCAGCGCGGCCCACGGCGTGGCATCGAGCAGCAGGCCGGTGGCGGGAAGGTTGGCGTAGGTGACCGTCGCGAGCGGCTTCACCTCGGCGGCGATGACCGCCCAGAGGGAACCGAGGTCGGAGGCCACCGTGGAGCGGGTGACGGCGCCGACGAGGGTGGCCAGCGTGACAAGGTCGTCCGCCACGCCCGCCGGGCCGGGGACGGCCTTAGCGAACTTCTGCAGGCGGAACTGCTGGTTCACGAGCGAGCCGGACTTCTCGAAGACGGTGAGCGCCGGGATGACGACCTTGGCGGCGTCGCTTGTGGCATTCCTGTGTGTGCCGAGATAAACGACCGAGACCTTGGCGAGCTGCGCGGCGGTGAGGCCGGCGGCGGCCAGGTCCTCGCCGACGGAGAGCACGGTCTTCACCTTGCCGGCGTCGATGTCGGCCGCGAGCGCGGTGAGCTGCTGCGCCGGCAGCGCGGCAATGAGGCCGGTGACGAGCGCGCCGCGGACATTCGGGTTGCGGTCGGCGGAGACGAGGATCTTGTCCCCCGCCCCGACGCGGCTGACCAGCACGGCGGAAACCTTGAGCGCATCGGCGAGCTTCCTCGTGAGGAACTGTTCCTCGACGGAGCTGCGGCCGGAACCGACGATGGCGACGGAGCCGCCGTTCAACAGATCGCCAGCCTTCGCCAAGGCTACGGCCGGCAAGGCGGCTGTCCGATCGACCGAGTATTCCAGCAGCCGGTCGGCGGCCTTCACCTGCTTGTAGAGCATGCGGCCGGAATCGGCCATCCAGGTGTCGTTCACGCCGTCGTTCTGGCGCGGCGTGACGCGGTAGATGACGCCCTCGCGGCTCCAGACCTCGGTGTTGGCGCCGACGGAGGACTCGGTGTCGATGGACGGCGTCTGCTTGAGGAACCAGACGCGCATCTTGAAGCGGAAGTCAGTGCTCGTGAGCGCGCCGACCGGACAGATGTCGACGGTGTTGAGCGAGTAGTTGTTCGCGAGCTGCTTGCCGGGGTAGCAGGTCAGCGTGCTGTAGCTGCCGCGGTCGACGAAGCCGAGCACGTCGTCCTTCGCGACCTCCTTGCTGAAGCGGACGCAGCGCGAGCAGAGGATGCAGCGCTCGTCGTCGAGGGTGACGCGCGGCCCGAGCTGGGTGCGCTTGGGCTTCACGTTCTTCTGCTCGACGAAGCGCGAGTAGCCGCGGCCGTAAGCGGTGGAGTGCTCCTGGAGCTTGCACTCGCCGGCCTGGTCGCAGATCGGGCAGTCCAGCGGGTGGTTGATGAGGAGGAACTCGGTGACGCCCTCGCGGGCCTCGCGGGCCATCGGCGAATTCGTCTTCACGTGCAGGCCGGGCGAGGCGTTGGTGGCGCAGCCGATCTGCGGGCGCGGGATCCAGTTGATCTTCTGCTTGCCGGTGGCCGCGTCGACGATCGGCGCCTTGGTGGCGGGATCCATGGCCGGCATGCCCATTTCGATGAGGCACATGCGGCAGTTGCCGGCGACGGTCAGCTTCGGGTGGTAGCAGTAGTGCGGGATCTCGATCCCGAGCTGCCGGGCGGCCTCGATCACGTTCGTGCCCTTCGGCACGGCGATGTCCTTGCCGTCAATGTTGACGGTCACGAGGTCGGGTTTGGGCGGAGCGATCATCTCTAAGGAAAATTTTTAACCACTAATGGCCACTAAGTGACACTAATGAAAGGCAGGTTTGGTTCGGAATGATTAGTGAGAATTAGTGTGGATTAGTGGTGCCAAAATCAGATCAAGGGCAGGGCGTCGGCGGGCTTCGCGGCCTTCTTGTCCTGGTGATAGTTTTTGAACTCGTCGCCGAACTTCGCGATGAAGCTCTGGGTCGGCCACGAGCAGGCCTCGCCGAACGCGCAGATCGTGCGGCCGGGGATCTGGTCGGCCACGCCCTTCAGCAGCGCGGCGTCCTGCTCGCGCGCCTCGCCGTGGACCATGCGGGTGGTGATCTTCTTCATCCACAGCGAGCCCTCGCGGCAGGGCGTGCACTGGCCGCAGCTCTCGTGCGAGTAGAACGCGTTGATGTTGGCCAGCGCCTCGACCATGTTGACGGAGTCGTCCATCACGATGACGCCGCCGGAGCCGCCCATCGTGCCGATCATGGCGAGCGAATCGAAATCCATCGGGACGTCCTCGACGCCCCAGTCGTAGTCGACCAGGTCCGCGCCGACCTTGCGCTTGCCCTTGTAGCGCTCGCCGAAGCGCATGATCTTGGCGGAGGAGCCGCCGGGGATGACGGCCTTGAAGGTGCGGCCGGGCAGCGGGCCGCCGCAGACGTCATTGAGCAGCTGGCCCATAGTGATCTTGCCGGCCTCGAACTCGTAATAACCCGGCTTCTGCACGTGGCCGGAGACGCAGAAGATGCGCGTGCCGGTGTTGTTCGGCGTGCCGATCTTGGTGTAGGCCTCGCCGCCCATGTCGACGATGTGCTTCACATGGCAGAGCGTCTCGACGTTGTTGACGATCGTCGGGCACTGGTAGAGGCCGAGGACGGCGGGAAAATACGGCGGCTTGATGCGCGGGTTGGCGCGCTTGCCCTCGAGCGACTCGATCAGGCCGGTCTCCTCGCCGCAGATGTAGGCGCCGGCGCCGCGGTGGACGTAGATCTCGCAGCTGTAGTTGGAGCCGAGGATGTTCGGGCCGACGAGGTTCGCCGCGCGCGCCTCGGCGATGGCCTTCTCTAGGATGCGGGCGCCGTGCGGCATCTCGCCGCGGATGTAGATGTAGGCCTGCTTCACGTTGTTCGCGAAACAGGAGATCATCGTGCCCTCGATCAGCTGGTGCGGATCCTGGTGCATGATGTAGCGGTCCTTGAAGGTGCCGGGCTCGGACTCGTCGGCGTTGACGATGAGGTAGATCGGCTTGCCGCTCTTGCGGTCGACCAGCGACCACTTCACGCCGCAGGGGAAGCCGGCGCCGCCGCGGCCGCGCAGGCCGGACTTCTTCACCTCGTCCATCAGCTCGGCCGGCGGGCGCGTGAAGGCCTTCTTCATGACCTCGTAGCCGCCGTGCTTGAGGTAGCAGGCGAGGTCATTGGTGTAGCCGGGCTCATCGATGTGAGCGAAGATCAGGCGGCGTTGGGCGGGAGCAGGCATGAAGGAAAACGGGTCAGTCGTTGATGACGATCTCGATGCCGCCGGTCCACCGGGCGGCGAAGTTGTAGACCATGGCGAGCAGGACGCCGAACACGAAGCCGCCCACGGCGTGGATGAACGGCATGAACAGCGCGCCGGCGCCGGCAAAGAGCCACGGGATGCCGAGGAGCTTGGGGGCGATGGCCAGGTCGGCGGCGGTCGCCGCGGCGCCAAGCGTGAACAGCAGGATGGGCGCGACGATCATGCCGATGACGCCGTTGATCAGCCCCAGCACGAGGCCGAAGCGGATGGGCGGAACCTGCAGGATGCGCACCTTTTTCATCAGTTCTTCTTCGCCTCCCGGCGGATTTGGTCGCTCAGGGCCTTCACCTTGGCGGCGTCGACCTTCTCGTGGAGGTCGTCGTCGATCATGACCACCGGGCCGGTGCCGCAGCTGGCCAGGCACTCGACAAAATCAATCGTCACCTCGCCGTCGGCCGAGACCTCGCCGGGGTGGCAGCCGAACTCCTTCTGGAAGGCCTCGCAGGTCTTGTAGCCGCCGGTGAGTGCGCACGAAAGCGTGCGGCAGACCTTGATGTGGCGGCGGCCGATCGGCTTCTGCCGGAACATCGGGTAGAACGTGACGACCTCGTAGACGTTGATCGGCTGCAGCTCGAGCTTGGCGGCGATCCACTCGATGGCCTCGGTGGAGATCCAGCCGACGTCCTCCTGGATGAGGTGCAGCAGCGGCAGCGTGGCGCTGCGCTTCACCGGGTAATGGGTGATCACTTCGTCGATCTGCTTGAGTGTATCGGGCTTGAGATTCATCGACGCGGTAAGATCAGCGGTCGCACTCGCCCATGACGAAGTCGAGCGAGCCGAGGATGGAGACGACGTCGGACACGAGGTTGCCGACGCAGAGTTTCTGGAGGATGGACAAATTGCAGAACGAGGGGCTGCGTATCTTCATGCGGTAGGGCACGCCGCCGCCCTTGCTCACGATGTAGAAGCCCAGCACGCCCTTCGGGTTCTCGGCCTCGAAGTAGACCTCGCCGGCCGGCATCTGCGGGCCCTCGGTCACGATCATGAAGTTGTTGATGAGCTCCTCCATCGAGGTGAGCACCTTGTCCTTCGGTGGGGCGAAGATCTTGCGCGCGTCCTTCGCATACCAGTCGCCGCCGGGAAAATTCTTCACGACCTGCCGGATGATGCGGATGGACTGCTTCATCTCCTCGCCGCGGCAGAGGTAGCGGTCGTAGCAGTCGCCCTTCGAGCCGACGGGCACGTCGAACTCATACTGCTCGTAGCCGGAGTAGGGCTTGTCCTTGCGCAGGTCGTTCGGCACGCCGGAGCCGCGGAGGTTCGGGCCGCTGAGGCCGTAAGCGATGGCGTCGGCCTTCGAGATGACGCCGATGCCGACGGTGCGGTCGAGGAAGATCTTGTTGCGGGTGAGCAGGCCGAGGATCTCCTCGAGGATCGGCAGGAACTGGTCGCAGAACGCGTCGACCTTCTGGATCCAGCCCTCGGGCACGTCGCGGGTCAGGCCGCCGATGCGGGTGTAGCTGGTGGTGAAGCGCGCGCCCGTCAGCTCCTCGAAGAGCTTGTAGAGTTTCTCGCGCTCCTCGAAGCAATACATGAACACCGACCAGGCGCCGACATCGATGCCGTAGGCGCCGAGGCCCATCAGGTGGGACGAGACGCGGGCCATCTCGGCCGTGAGCACGCGGATGGCCTGGCAGCGGGGCGGCATCTCGAGGCCGGCGAGACGCTCGACGGCGATGGCGTAGGCCATGTTGTTCGCGAGCGGGGCGATGTAGTCCAGCCGGTCCGTGTAGGGCACGAACTGGTTGTAGGTCATGTTCTCCGCGATCTTCTCGTCGCCGCGGTGCAGGTAGCCGATGACCGGGTCGGCCTTCGTAACGATCTCGCCGTCGAGCTCGAACTGGATGCGCAACACGCCGTGGGTGGACGGGTGGGACGGGCCCATGGAGAGGGACATCTTCTCCGGGTCGAACTCCTTGGGGAGGTTCGCGGCTTTCGCGGCGGCGTCGGGATAGGAAAAATCGGTGGCCATGTTACTCGGGTTTCTCGCTCTTTTCGTTCCAGGCCTCGTCCTTGGCGCGCGGTTCGGCGTCGCTCATCGGCTCGCCCGGGGTGGCCACGAAGGGGCCGCCGGCCATCGGGGCGGGAATGACGCCAACGCCGATCTCGGCGTTGATGTCGGCGTCGGACATCTCGGTCGGCAGGCCCGCGAGGGGAAATTCCTTGCGGAGCGGGAAATAGGGGTAGGCGTCCCACATCAGGATGCGGCGCAGGTCGGGATGCCCGGTGAACTTGATGCCGAACATGTCGTAGGTCTCGCGTTCGTGCCAGTCGGCGCCGGCCCACAGGCCCGAGGTGGTCGGCATGGCCGGCTCGGCGTCGGAAGCGCAATTGGCGGCGAGGCGGACGTAGGTGTGCTTCGTGCTCGAGTAGAGGTGCCAGACGACGGTGAAGCGCGGGGATTGTTCCGCGCTCCAGTCGATGGCGGTCAGATCCATCAGGAAGTCGTAGGCCTGGGTGTCGCGCAGGTATTGCAGCACGGCGAGGACGTCGCCGGCAGGGACATTGAAGGCCGGGCAGTCGAGGCTCGGTCGCGGGGCGGCCGAGGGGAACTGCTGGCTAACGGCGGTCGGAAGGTCGACGTCGGTGGTCATGCGCGGCAGCGTGGGATCAGGCGGCGCTGAACTGTTTCTTGAGCGCAGGTTCGCGGCGAACCTTCGTCTGGAGCTTCATGAGGGCATCAAGGAGGGCTTCGGGCCGCGGCGGGCAGCCGCTGATATAGACGTCCACCGGCACGATGCGGTCCACGCCCTGCAGGGTGGCGTAGCTCCGATACATGCCGCCCGAGCTGGCGCAGGCGCCCATGGCGATGACCCATTTCGGGGCGGCCATCTGGTCATAGATGCGGCGGACCACCGGGGCCATCTTGTAGGTCACGGTGCCGGCCACGATCATGCAGTCGGACTGGCGGGGGGAGAAACGCATGACCTCGGCCCCGAAGCGGGCGATGTCGAACCGGCTGGAGGCCGTCGCCATCAGCTCGATGGCGCAGCAGGCCAGACCCATCGGCATGGGCCACATGGAGTTCGTCCGAAGCCAGTTGATCGCGGAATCGAGGCGGGTGACGGTGACGTCCCCCTCGATTTTGCTGTTATACGTGACTTCCTGGCTGGCGGTGACCATGTGTGTAAAAAAATCGACCCAAGCTACCACCCCACCCCCCTCAAGCAAGGCACTTTCGGCCGTTTTGGGGAGAAATTTCCGGAACAGGATTTGCCGTTGACCGCGGCGGCGGGTTTTCCCTTTACTCGACCCCTTTCGCATTCACGGAGAGGTGGCAGAGTGGTCGAATGCGCGCGCTTGGAAAGCGCGTGAACCGCAAGGTTCCGGGGGTTCGAATCCCTCCCTCTCCGCCACTTTTCTTTCGGGATCCAAAAGAAAAGTGTCCTCCGTAGCCTTTGGCGAAGGAGGACCTTACGCTATTGATGGTGGCGTGGGCCCTAAACAGGCGAGTAATCCCCCGTCCCAACCCCCGTATTGCCTTCAGCCGGCCCCCCGGCAGAGTGGGCGCCGCACGCACCCCATGCCCTCGAAACGCATTGTCATCATCGGCGGCGGCTTTGGCGGGGTGAAGTGCGCCCAGACCCTGCGCAGCCAGCTCCGCAACGGCGATGCCGAGATCATCCTTTTCAACAAGGAGAACCACCTCGTCTTCAGCCCCCTGCTGGCCGACGCCGTCGGCTCCTCCCTGAGCCTCGACGACGTCATCGTCCCCCTCCGGCAGCTCCTGCCGGGCGTCCAGTGCCGCACGGAGGAGGTCCGGGGCGTCGACCTCGCCGCCAGCCGCCTGGAGTTCGAGAGCCACGACGGCCAGCCGCGCTCGCTCGACTACGACCATGTCGTCCTCGCTTGCGGCAACATCTCCAACCTCAACGTCGTGCCCGGCATGGCCGACCACGCGTTCCCGCTGAAGACCGTCGGTGACGCCGCCGTCCTGCGCACCCACGTCCTCTCGTCGATGGAAAAGGCCGAGGTCTGCGACGACCCGGAGAAGCGCCGCTGGTATCTCTCCTTCGTCGTCGTCGGCGGCGGTTACAGCGGCGTCGAGACCGCGGGTGAAATCAACGACCTCGTCCGCTCCAGCCTGCGCTTCTACTCCAACATTCGCGACGACGACGTCACCGTGACCCTCATCCACTCGCGCGACCAGCTGCTGCCGGAAATCAGCCCGCAGCTGCGGGAGTTCGCCCGCAAGAAGATGGAAAAGGCCGGCGTCACCATGCGGCTCAATGCCCGCGTCATGCTCGCCACCGGCGAGGGCGTGGGCCTGAAGGACGGCTTTGTCCGCGGCGGCACCATCGTCTGCACCATCGGCAGCACCATCGCCCCCGTCGTCGAGCGGCTCGACACGCCGAAGGAGAAGGGCCGCATCCTCACGCAGGCCGACATGCGCCTGCGCGACCGGACCAACGCCTGGGCCATCGGCGACTGTGCCAACATCCTCAACGCCCATGACGGCCAGTCCTCCCCGCCCACCGGCCAGTTCGCCGAGCGCCAGGGCCGCCAGTGCGCCGACAACATCGTCCGCGTCCTCGCCGGCGAGGCGACCCGCCCGTTCTCCTTCAAGGTGCTGGGCCAGCTCTGCTCCATCGGCGGCCACAGCGCCGTGGCCGAGATGCTCGGCTTCAGGCTGTCCGGCTTCATCGCGTGGTTCGTCTGGCGCGGCGTCTACCTGTTCAAGCTCCCGTCGCTCTCGCGCCGCATGCAGGTCGGATTCGACTGGGCATGGCTGCTGGTTTTCCCGCGCGACCTCAGCTGCATCAAGACCGATGTCACCGAGCGCATCTCGCACGCGCATTTCGAGCCGGGCGACTACATCATCCGGCAGGGCGAGCCGCCCTCCGGCTTCTATGTCATCGAGCACGGTGAGGTGGAGATCGTCCGCGCCACCCCGGAAAAACCCGAGGGCGACGTAATCGCCACGCTGGGTATGGGCAATTTCTTCGGCGAACAGGCGCTGATCACCAACCAGCCGCGCGCCGCCTCCGTCCGCGCCCGCACCCCCGTCGAGGTGGTGGTCATGGGCCGCAATGTATTCACCACCATCTCCAAGTCGCTCGCGCCGCTGCGCAACGCCCTCACCGCCGCCATCACCCGCCGTTCCGCCGCTTCGTGGCAGGAACGCCCGGCCGTGCTCGCCGCCCTGCGCGACTTCAAGCTGGCCGAGTTCATCGAGCCCGCCCCCGCCCCGCTGCTCAAGCCGACCGATACGCTCTACGAGGTCACGCACCAGTTCGCCCGGCATCCGTCAGACTTCTTCTTCGTCTCGCCCGATGGCGCCCGGCTCGACGGCATGATCACGCTGACCGACCTGCTCCGCGCTCAGAGCAATGGCGTGAAGCCCGCGACTCCCCTCGCCGACTTCATGAAGAAGGACCCCACCGTGCTCGCCGCCACCGACAGCGCCCTCATCGCCGCGTCAGCGTTCCAGGAGCACGGCTTCAAGACGCTCCCCGTCGTGGCGGACAAGACCAGCCGCCGCATCGTCGGCGTCGTCCGCGTCCGCAAGCTCATCGCCAAGGTCCTCGAGGTCGTCCCGCCGCCCACCGGCCTGACCGCCCCGCCGATGCCGCCGGCGTGAGGCGTCCGGTCATACCGGCAAACTCTGTTTGCCAAACGGCCGCCCTGAAGTAGCCTCTGCCCTTCACTTTCCGGCCGATGCAAGACCTCACCGATCTCTACCAGTCCGTCATCCTGGACCACAACCGCCGCCCGCGGAACCGCGGCAAGCTTCCCACGGCCAACCGCGTCGCCCACGGCGACAACCCGAGCTGCGGCGACCAGTGCACGGTCTACCTCCGGCTCGACGGCGAGCGCATCGGCGACATTTCCTTCGAGGGCTCCGGCTGTGCCATCTCCCAGGCCAGCGCCTCCCTCATGACCCTCAACCTCAAGGGCAAGACCGTCCCCGAGGCCGAGGCCATCTACGCCGACGTGCACAAGCTCGTCACCACCGGCAAGGTGGACGAGGACAACCTCTCCGACCTCGCCGCGCTCGCCGGCGTCCACCAGTTCCCCGCCCGCATCAAGTGCGCCACGCTGGGCTGGCACGCCGCCCTCAACGCCGCCAAGGGCGACCCGATCACCGCCACGACCGAGACCCACAAGGACTGAGAAATCCGGTTCGGTCACTTTCACTCTCACTTTCACTTCCTAAATGCCTTCCGCCTGGGATAACGTCCGCGCCGATTTCCCGATCCTGCACCAGCAGGTGAACGGCAAGCCGCTGGTCTATCTCGACAACGGCGCCACCTCGCAGAAGCCGCGCCAGGTGATCGACGCCCTCGTCCGCTACTACGAGCGCGACAACAGCAACGTCCACCGCGGCCTGCATGCGCTCTCGACGCGTGCCACCGACGCCTATGAGGGCGCCCGCACGCGCATCGCGAAATTTCTCAACGCCGCCGATCCCGCCGAAGTCCTCTTCACCCGCGGCACCACCGAGAGCATCAATATCGTCGCCCGCAGTTGGGGCCACGCCCACCTCAAGGCCGGTGATGTCGTTCTCACGACCGAGTTCGAACATCATTCCAACCTCGTGCCCTGGCAGCAGGCCGCGAAGGCCTCCGGGGCCACGCTGAAATATGTGCCGCTGCTCGGCGTTGATGGCGAAGGCGGCCTGGACCTGGCTGCGCTCGACCAGCTGCTCACGCCGCAGGTGAAGCTTTTCGCCTTCACGCACATCTCGAACACCCTCGGCACGATCAACCCCGTGGCCGAACTCTGCCGCCGCGCGCGCGCCGTCGGCGCCGTCACCGTGATCGACGCCGCGCAGTCCGTCGGCCACGCGCCGCTCGATGTGCAGGCGATCGGCTGCGACTTCCTCGCCTTTTCCGGCCACAAGATGTGCGGCCCCACCGGCATCGGCGTTCTCTACGGCCGCCGCGCCCTGCTCGACAAGCTCGCCCCCGACGAGACCGGCGGCGGCATGGTGGTCAGCGTCACCTACGAAGGCGCCACCTGGAAACCCGCCCCCGAGCGTTTCGAAGCCGGCACCCCCAACGTCGCCGGCGCCATCGGCCTCGGCGCGGCCTGCGATTACCTCGACCAACTCGGCCGCGACAAGATCGCCGCGCACGACGACGCGCTGATCAGGATCGCGATGGAAAAGCTCACCGCCCTGCCCGGCATCCGCATCATCGGCCCGCGGAAAGGCGCCGAGCGCAGCGGGCTCGTTTCCTTCGCCTTCGAGAATGTCCACGCGCACGACATCGTGACCTTCGCCGACGAGGACGGCGTCGCCCTCCGCGGCGGCCACCACTGCAACCAGCCCCTGATGCGCAAGCTCGGCCTGACCAGCACGACCCGCGCGAGCTTCTACCTCTACAATACCGAGGAGGAGATCGACCGCTTGGTGAAATCCATCCAGCGGATCCAAAAGTTTTTTATCGGTTAAGGCGGACTTGGGCGCCGAAGCCTTGGCGAAGGCGGCTCCAGAAGTTCTTCGCGAGCTGAACCGGGAGCGCCGCGGCGCTTTTGGCCGCCCCGAGCGGGTGTTTCACCGCAATCGCTTTGCCCGCCGGCGCAACGGCGACAGACTCGGGACATGAAATCCCCCGCCCCGCTCCGTTTTGCCCTCCTGCTGTTTTGCTGCACCCTGCGAGCCACGGCCGATGACTCGCTCGATTTCCTGATCGGCGAATGGAATATTTTCAACGCCGCGGGCAAGCCATCCGGCACCACCAAGGTCGAGGCCGCCCTGCCCGGTGCGGCCCTCACCGAAGTGCGCCGCGGCCTGGACGGCAAGGAACTCAAGCTGTGGTATTTCTATTCGGAACCCGACAAAGCGTGGAAGTCCGTCTTCGCCGGCCCGAACGGGGCGATGCGCGAATTGCTCGCGACCGAGAAGATGCCCGACGGCTCCGTCCGCATGCTGGGCCGTTTCCCCAATGCCACCGGCCCGGCGTCCCAATCACGGTTCACCTACTACAAGCAGGCTGATGGCTCCGTCCGCCGTCACCTCGAGATCTCGGCGGACGACGGCGCAACGTGGAAGACCATCGTCGACGCGACTTACCGGAAGAAACCCTAGGTCACCGCTTAGCCTCGCTCAAACGCATCCACAACTTATTCGCGGGCTGAACTATTCGGTTATTTCAATTTCGCCGCCCGCAACAGTGCGATCCACTGTTCGCGCCTCTTGGCATCGAGTCGGGTAGTTTTCTCCACAAACGCCAGCATGTGTGTTCCACGATTGGTCGTAATTATTCGGCGGATCTCATGCTGCGCGGGATGTCCACCGCATCCCTGATGCCACCATTCGAACATAATCGCGTCCGAAGACTCCTCAATAATGTTGAGCTGCGCATCCGGACAGTCACGGGCCAGCGTGATCATCATGGAAGTCATGGCGATGCGAGCTCCGACAACTCCGATCGTGTGTTGGCTGGTGACTAAGGAAGTCCATCGGGTAATCAGCTCATCAGTCAGCACATATTCCCGGACGAACCCACCATTCGCGCCACCCTGACTGCCCACCACCCATTTTCTTTCATCGAATTGAAGCCTCCATGGTTCCCTGAATTCAGCCACTCCAGCCGCCTTGTGCGCTATCACGCGCCCCGCAGTCGAATCGACATGCGATCTGATTTTCTGCCGTAGTATATCCACTGGCTCCTTTTCCCCTCGGCCCTCGAATACCCTAACCACGATCTGATATTCACCTTGGTCTTTTAATCCTGGGACAAACCCGGGCGAGCTGAATGAAATCACAGGTGCTTGGCGGGTCAGTCGGTTCGTTTTAATAGGCGGCAAATCCATATCGTTCACGAACGGCTTTTCGGCATCGAGCGGGTTGTCATACTCAATCGTCGCATAAAGCGTTTTGCGCCATGCCGTCCGTGGTTTGACCTGTAAATAAAAGCCGGCGTTGTCGCGGATGAGCACAATCCCACCGTGCTCGGTTTCAAAATATTTACTACGCACCGGGGCGGGATTCGCGTCTTTCGAGCCACCCAAAGCCGTGCCAACTATCAACGCTGTTTCTACATTCCCATACACGCTAGCAACCAAGGATATTCCAGTAATCAGCAGGATCAGAATCTTTTTGCGCATGATGTTAGTTTAGATCCGAACAGATATGTGGCTGCGCTCCTGAGACAAGGTCAGCGGAGTTCCTGACCGGGTTTAGCTCTCATCTCGCGACCCATGCCATCGCCTTGCTCGCGAGCTTGTCGAAGGCCGTCACGCACAGCTCAAGGTGCTCTTCCTTGGTATCCTCGATCTTGTTGTGGCTGATGCCGTGCAGGCTTTGCACGAACATCATCACGGTGGGCACGCCGGCCCCGCAGGTCTCGGCGGCGTCGTGCAACGGGCCCGACGGCAGCCGGTGTGACTTCGGCACCGTTTCCTTGATGGCCGCGTCGCACATCTCGATCAACTCGGGATGGAACGGCCGCGGCTCGATCTGCCAGATGCGATCCCATGAAACCTTCACGTTGCCCTCCTTCGCGAAGCGATCAGCGGCTTCCTTCGCCTCCCTGAGCATCTGCGCCAATGCCTTCGCATCGAGGTGTCGCTGGTCGAGCGTGATCCGGCATTCTTCGACCACGCTGGTCACGATGCCGGGCTTGGTCGTGCACGAGCCGATGGTGCACACGCCGTTGCCGCTGCGTTTCGCGATCTCGTAGATTTCCGGGCTCATCTTCGCCGCGGCGAGGAAGGCATCCTTGCGCCGGTTCATCGGCGTGCTGCCCGAATGCGCCGCCTGGCCATGAAAAGTGATCGCATGGCGCTCCACGCCGAAGGTCCCGAGCACCGCGCCGAGCGGCAGGTCCATGTCCAGCAGCACCGGCCCCTGCTCGATGTGCAGCTCGAGGTAGGCCGCGGCGTTCTTCAGTTCGACGCCACTGTCCTTCACCTTCTCGAAATCCACCCCGACGACCTGCAGTGCCTCGGGTAGAGTAACCCCCTGCTTGTCCTTCAAGCCACGCGCCTCGGCCATATCGAGTTTGCCCGAGCACGCCGACGAGCCGAAAAGGCTTTTGCCAAACCGCGCCCCTTCCTCGTCCGCCCAGTCGACCACGCGCACCGTCACGGGCGGCTTGCCTTTATACTGCTCGTTGATGCGGCGCAGCACCTCGACCCCGGCCATGACGTTCAGGCAACCATCGAGCCAGCCGCCGTTCGGCACGGAGTCCATGTGCCCGCCCAACAGCAACGCCTTGTCGGATTCACCGCGCAGTGTTGCCCAAAAATTACCCGCGGCATCTGTGTGCGTCTCCACCGGCAGGCCCGCGAGTTTTTCCTTCAGCCACGTGCGCGTCTTCACCCACACCGGCGTGAAGGCCACGCGCTGCGCGCCATTGTCATCGCCGGTCAGCGCGCGCAGTTCCTTCAGTTCGGCGACGGTGCGTTTCGGATTTAGTGGCATATTGATCAAAACCTCTGATCGGACGAAACCACAGATGGACACAAATGAACACAGATTATCTGAAGTCCTGGAGGCGCCTTTCCAGATAATCCGCGCGGTCTCCAAGCAAAGCGATTCATCATCTGTGTGAATCCGTGTTCATCTGTGGTTAAAATCCGGAGCCTACCCGGCCTGAATTCTGCTTGGAAACTACCGGCTTCTCCGCTGTATTCAATCCACCAAATAACCTAACCACCATTCCTGCAGGCGCCCGCGTTGGCCCTGGGAATCGCCGGCCAAAGTTGACTGACGTCCCCTCGTGCTGAGCCCTCATGCGCTCTGTCGGTTGTCCCCGCGTCCTCATGCCACTCTCCCCGCTGCTGCCCGCCGACGCCCTCGCCGCCAACTTCACCGACCTCAAGCCGCCGCTCCGGCCGCAGGAAGCCTTCGTCGAGGCCAGCCGCTGCCTCTACTGCTTCGACGCCCCGTGCATCATGGCGTGCCCGACCGGCATCGATATCCCGGCCTTCATCAAGAAAATCGCCTTCGGCAACCCGGCCGGCGCGGCCAAGACCATCCTCACCGCCAACATCCTCGGCGCGTCCTGCGCCCGCGTCTGCCCGACCGAGGTGCTGTGCGAAGGTGCCTGCGTCCTCGACGATCGCGACGAGCAGCCGATCATGATCGGCCGGCTCCAGCGCTACGCCACCGACTACATCGCCGAGCGCGGCCTTAACGTCCTGCCCGATGTCCCCAAACAGAAATCCGGCAAAAAGATCGCCGTCATCGGCGCCGGCCCGGCCGGCCTCGGTTGCGCCGCCGAACTCGCCCGCCTCGGCCACAGCGTCACCATCCTGGAACGTCAGAAGCAGGCCGGTGGCCTCAACACCTACGGCATCGCCTACTACAAGATGAAGCCCCAGGTCAGCCTCGCCGAGGTGAAGCTCGTCCAGTCGCTCGGGGTGGAACTGCAGACCGGCGTCGCCGTCGGCCAGCACGTCACGATCGCGGAGCTGGAAAAAGAATACGACGCCCTCTTCGTCGGCGTCGGCCTCGGCGCCGCCAGCCGGCTGCACATCCCCGGCGAGGATCTGCCCGAGGTGCGCGATGCGCTGGAGTTCATCTCCCAGATCCACACCGACCCGCTCCACACCGTGCCGGTCGGCCACCGCGTCGCCGTCATCGGCGCCGGCAACACCGCGATCGACGCCGTCACGCAGTCGAAACGCCTCGGCGCCGAGCGCGCCTTCATCGTCTACCGGCGCGCCGAGGGCGACATGTCCGCCTATGACTTCGAATACGAGCACGCCAAGCATGACGGCGCCCAGTTCATCTTCCACGCTATGCCCGTCGAGATCGTGGCGACCAACGGCCACGTCACGGCCCTCAAGCTCGTGCGCACCCGCATGACCAAGGGCAAGCTGGAGCCCATCGCCGGCAGCGAGTGGATCGAGCCGTGCGACCTCGTGCTCAAGGCCGTCGGCCAGGAAAAGCAGGTCAAGCTGTTGCGCGGGCTTTTCCCCGACCTCGTGGTCGACGACCGCGGCGTGATCGCCCACGACCCGCTCACCGGCCAGACCAACCTCCCGCACGTCTTTGTCGGCGGCGATTGCGGCAACGGCGGCCGCGAGGTCGTCAACGCCGTCGGCGAGGGCAAGAAGGCCGCGCACGGCATCCACGCCTTTCTCACGCAGCAGGCGGCCCAACCACCGGTCCAACCCTCACGCCTCGGCGCCAAACAGGGCGCCACCGGCTCAGGGCTCCTCGCTCCCATCCGCGCCCACGAGCTCGAGGCCGCCCTGGCCCGCAAATCCTAACCTCTTTCCGCCATGGCCGATCTCTCCTGCAATCTCGCCGGCATCAAGTCCCCCAATCCCTTCTGGATCGGCTCGGGCCCGCCCTGCAACACCGGTTACCAAGCCCACCGCGCCTTCGAGGCCGGCTGGGGCGGCGTCGTGTGGAAGACCATCGGCATCCCCATCGTCAACGTCTCGTCGCGCTACTCCGCGTTGAACCACGGCAAGGACCGGATGATCGGCCTCAACAACATCGAGCTTATCTCCGACCGTTCGCCGGAGGTGAACTTCAAGGAGATCGCCGAGGTCAAGAAGCGCTGGCCGAAGCACGCCGTCATCGCCTCCCTCATGGTCGAGACGCGCGAGCAGTGGCACGAGTTCGTCCAGCGCGCGGCCGACGCCGGCGCCGACGGCATTGAGCTCAACTACGGCTGCCCACACGGCATGTGCGAGCGCGGCATGGGCTCCGCGGTCGGCCAGCAACCCGCCGTCGCCGAGAAGATCACCAGCTGGGTCATGGAGAAGGCGACCATTCCGGTGATCGTGAAACTGACGCCCAACATCACCGACATCACGATGGCCGCCCGCGCGGCCAAGCGCGCCGGGGCCAACGCGATCTCCCTGATTAACACGATCAATTCGATCACCAACGTGAACCTCGACACGTTCGTGCCCGAGCCCACCGTCCGCGGCCTCAGCTCGCACGGCGGCTACTGCGGCCCGGCGGTGAAGCCCATCGCGCTGAACATGCTCCAGGCCTGCGCGGCCGATCCCGACGTCGACCTGCCTATCTCCGGCATCGGCGGCATCACGACCTGGCGCGACGCCGCCGAGTTCATCGCCCTCGGCGCGACCTCGCTGCAGGTTTGCACCGCCGTCATGCACTACGGCTTCCGCATCGTGGAGGACATGAACGACGGCCTGAACACTTACCTCGACTCCAAGGGCATGAAGTCCCTCGCCGACCTCCGCGGCAAGTCCGTCCAGAAGCTCCAAAAGTGGGAGAACCTCGACCTGAGTTTTCAGCGCGTCGCCCGCATCGACTACGAGAAGTGCATCGGCTGCAACCTATGCTACATCGCCTGCGAAGACGGCGCCCACCAGTGCATCGACCTCAAGAGCCCCGAGGAACTCAAGGTCGGTCTCGGCCCCGGTCGCGTCCCGCACAAACCCGTCCCGAAGGTCCGCGAGGAGGACTGCGTCGGCTGCAACCTCTGCTCCCTCGTCTGCCCCGTCGACGAATGCATCACAATGGTCGAAATCCCCAACGGAAAGGCGTCCATGACTTGGAGCAACTACCAGGACCGCCTCGCCAAAGGCGAGATGCAACCTATTCCGCCACATCCTTAAATATTATAATGACTACCGGAGAACTCAGTCAGTTAGTCAGCTCTCAAGGACTCGCTTCAATCCGCATAGAGGGCTCAGCGGATAAAGACGACTACACCGGAGCTCTATTCATCGGTGACCTTGATGGCTTCTGGATTGCGTGTAAAGCCGTTGGGGCGAAGGCCATTTTCATCTACGCTAGCGCCTTAGATGAAGGTCACTTTGAGTATGAGCTTAATGAGGATGAAGCTATTGATGACGGCGAAGAAGAGGACGGGCTTGAAATCGAAGATGACAATATCGTGGATCTAACGGCTCTTTTACCTGCTCTTGGAAAATTCAAAAATAAGATAGGGACGGATTATGCGTTCATTTTATGCGCGAAAGGCGGCTTTTCGGAAATTGCGTTTCACATAGAAGAAACTTGGTGGGCAAAATTTGACGAGGAGTGGAGTCGGGCAGTCGAAATCGCAGAAGTAAATCGTGGCGCCATAATAGAGAAAGCGGAGGCCAAACGGGCTGAACGTGAAGAACGACTTGTGGTGAAGCTTAAAGAACTAATTTCAGATGCAGAATTTGTCTCCAATCCCACTCAGGGTGGAATGCGAGCATATGCTCTAGAGAAACTTCCTGAACTTGAAGAGTTAAGTGAGGAAACGCTGACCGAAGAGATTCGTCTTCTGAGCTATAAGATCAAGGCCCGTGGTCTAAACCGAAAGAAGTAGAGTTCTAATTTTATGTCCTCATCACTTACCCCCTGCCCGCTCTTCATAAACGGCGAATGGCTGCAGCCCAAGATCGCCGGCACGCCGGTCTATAATCCTTCCACCGGCGACGTCATCGCCGAGTGCCCGGCCGGCGGTATCGACGAGGTCAACGCCGCCGTTGAGGCCGCGCACGCCGCGTTCCCGGCCTGGCGCGACACCCCGCCGGTCGAGCGCGCCCGCGTCTTCTTCAAATACCGCCAGCTCGTCGAGGCGAACTTCGACCAACTCTGCCAGACCGTCTCGCGCGAGCACGGCAAGACCAACGTCGAGGCGCGCGGCTCGATCTTCCGCGGCCTCGAGAACATCGAATACGCCTGCGGCATCCCCACCCTCCTCTTCGGCGACTCGCTGCGAAACATCGCGCGCGGCGTCGACTGCGACACCATCAACATGCCGCTGGGCGTCTGCGTGGGCATCACGCCTTTCAACTTCCCCGCGATGGTGCCGCTGTGGATGTATCCCACGGCCATCGCGTGCGGCAACACCTTCGTCCTGAAGCCGAGTGAAAAAGTCCCGCTCAGCGCTGTCCTGCTGGGCAAATTACTCGAGCAGGCCGGCTGCCCCAAGGGCGTCTTCAACATCGTCCATGGCGGCCGAGCCTCGGTCGATGCGTTGCTCACTCATCCCAAGGTGCGGGCCATCTCTTTCGTCGGCTCCACGCCGATCGCCAAATACATCTACGACACCGGCACCAAGCACGGCAAACGTGTCCAGGCCAACGGCGGCGCCAAGAACTACATCGTTGTCATGCCCGACGCCGACGTCGCCAAAACCGTCGAGAACCTCGCCACCGCCGCCTTCGGCTGCGCCGGCGAGCGCTGCATGGCCGGCTCCACCGCGATCGCCGTCGGCGCCGCGGCCGACCGCGTGCTGCCCGAACTCGTGAAGGCCGCCAACGCCATCAAGGTCGGTCCGACCGACCGCGCCGCCCAACCCGACATGGGCCCGGTCATCACCGGCGCCCACCGCGACCGCGTGCTCAGCCTCCTTGCCACCGGCGAGAAGGAGGGCGCCAGGATCATCGCCGACGGCCGCGGCGTGAAGGTAGCCGACGCCCCGAAGGGTTTCTATGTCGGCGCCACGGTCGTCGACGGCGTGCAGAACAACATGACCCTCGCCAAGGAGGAGGTCTTCGGCCCCGTCTTGAATGTCATGCGCATGGACGACCTCGACGCGGCTATCGAGCAGGCGAACAAGTCCGCCTTCGGCAACGGTGCCGCGATCTTCACCAACAACGGCCGCGCCGCCCGCGAGTTCACCATGCGCGTCAAGGCCGGCATGGTCGGCGTGAATGTCGGCGTCCCCGCCACGATGGCGATGTTCCCCTTCACCGGCTGGGACGACTCCTTCTACGGCGACCTCCACATCCAGGGAAAGGAAAGCATCCAGTTCTACACCCAGCAGAAGGTCGTCTCGTCCCGCTGGTTCGGCGGCGACGTCGGCGATGTCTGGAAGAAATAAGACACCAATCTTCAACCACAGATGAACACATATGCTCACAGATTCAGAACCACCGATCATCTGTGTCTATCTGTGTTCATCTGTGGTTAAACTGCCTTTCCCATGAGTCTATTGATTAAGAATGGCGAAATCATTACCGTCGATTCGCGCTACGTCGCCGACATCTATTGCGAAGGCGAGACGATCACCAAGATCGACAAGAATATCACTGCACCCGCCGGCACCGAGATCATCGATGCCAAGGGGAAATACGTCTTTCCGGGTTTCATCGACCCGCACGTGCATATCTACCTGCCGTTCATGGGCACGTTCTCGAAGGACACCTATGAGACCGGTTCAAAGGCTGCGCTCGTCGGCGGCACAACGACCCTCATCGAGATGTGCTGCCCCTCCCGCGCCGACGACGCCCTCAAGAGCTTCGAGCTGTGGATGAGTCAGGCCGTCGGCAAGTCGGCGTGCGACTTCACGTTCCACATGGGCGTGACGAAGTTTAACGACGGCACCGAGGCCCAGCTGCGCGAGATCGTGAAGCGCGGCATCGCCTCCTTCAAAGTCTTCCTCGCCTACAAAGGCGCGTTCGGCGTCGACGACACGGAGCTCTACCGGACGCTCAAGCTCGCCAAGGAACTCGGTGTCATCGTCACCGCCCACTGCGAGAACGAGACCCTCGTCGCGGAGCGCTGCAAGGAACTGCTCGCTGCCGGCAAGACCGACCCCGGCCAGCACCACGAGAGCCGCCCGCCCGCGGTCGAGGCCGAGGGCGTGCACCACCTGATGACTTTCGCCGAGCTGACCGGCGCCGCCACCTACATCGTCCACCTCAGCTGCAAGGAGGCGCTCGACCAGGCCATAGCCGCCCGCCAGCGCGGCGTGCGCGTCGGGGTGGAGACCCTCATCCAATACCTTACCCTCGACAAAACCTACGCCGAGAAACCCAACTTCGAGGGCGCCAAGTTCGTCATGTCCCCGCCGCTGCGCGACGCCCGCAACCAAAGCGTGCTCTGGAACGGCCTGCGCGACGGTCTCATCCAAACCGTCGCCACCGACCACGCCCCCTTCGACTTCGAGAAGCAAAAGCCGATGGGCAAGGCCGACTTCACGAAGATCCCCAACGGCATCCCGTCGCTCGAGGAGCGCGTGAACCTGCTCTACACTCACGGTGTCCGCACCGGAAAGATCGACCTGCACACCTTCGTCAACGTCGCCAGCACGCAGGTCGCCAAGCTCTTCGACCTGTTTCCGAAGAAAGGCTGCATCCAGCCCGGCGCCGACGCCGACCTCGTGGTCTTCGACCCAGACTACCGCGGCACGATTTCTGCAAAGACCCAGACTATGAATGTCGATTACAGCGCCTTCGAAGGCTGGAAGCTGGAAGGCCGCGCCAGCGTGGTCACCGTCCGCGGACAGATCGCCGCCCAGAATGGCAAGTTCTGCGGCACCCTCGGCCGCGGCCAGTTCCTGCAGCGGAAGCCGAGTCATTTTTGATCACAGATGAACACGGATAGAATAATTGGAGGGCTCAGCTCCAGCTGAGCCGCGGCCCAGCTGGAGCTGGGCCCTCCATCAAGCCGCTCCATCACCCATCCTCCCAAACCCGGATGACCGCTCCCGACACCTCCAGCCCGCTTTACAACGCCGACCTCGCGCCCGTGCCGGCGGACCGGCGCACCTGGACGCAGTGGCACATCGCGGCGCTGTGGGTCGGCATGGCCGTGTGCATCCCCACCTACACGATCGCCAGCGGCCTGATCGCACAGGGCATGAACTGGTGGCAGGCGCTGCTCTGCGTGTTCCTCGGCAATGTCATCGTGCTGATCCCGATGACGCTCAACGCCCATCCCGGCACGGCCTACGGCATCCCCTTCCCCGTCTTACTCCGCGCCAGCTTCGGCACGATTGGTGCCAACATCCCCGCCGTCATGCGCGGCATCGTGGCCTGCGGCTGGTTTGGCATCCAAACCTGGGTCGGCGGCGCGGCCATCTACGGCACGGCCGCGATCCTCTTCGGCTTCGATCCGACCACCAAGACGCTCCTGCCCGGCCTCGGACTTTCCGCAGGAGAGTTCACCTGCTTCCTGCTCTTCTGGGCGGTGAACGTATATTTCATCGTGAAGGGCATGGACTCGATCAAGTGGCTCGAGGCGCTCAGCGCACCGTTCCTGCTGGTCATCGGCGGCGCGCTCATGTTCTGGGCCTACGGCGCCGCCGACGGCTTCGGGCCGATCTTCAGCCAGCCGGACAAACTCACCGCCGCCGGCACGTTCTGGCCTGTCTTCGGTGCGGGCCTGACGGCGATGGTCGGCTTCTGGGCGACGCTCTCGCTCAACATCCCGGATTTCTCCCGCTTCGCCCGTTCCCAACGCGACCAGATCGTCGGCCAGGCCATCGGCCTGCCGCCGACCATGGCCTTCTACTCCTTCATCGGCATCGTCGTCACGAGCGCCACCATCGTCGTGTTCGGCGAGGCCATCTGGGATCCGGTGGCCGTCATCGCCAAGTTCGGCAGCAAGTCGCTCTCGGCCGTGGCGCTCGTCACCCTCGCCGTCGCCACGCTCTCGACCAACATCGCCGCCAATGTCGTAGGCCCGGCCAACGACTTTTCCAATCTAGCCCCACGCCGCATCAGCTTCCGGATGGGCGGCCTGATCACGGCGGTCATCGGCGTCGTGATAATGCCATGGAAGCTCATGGCCGACCCCACCGGCTATATCTTCACCTGGCTCATCGGCTACAGCGCGCTGCTCGGCCCGATCGCCGGCATCATGATCGCCGACTACTTTGTCTGCCGGAAGAAGCACCTCGATCTCGCCGCACTCTACGACCCGCACGGGGCCTATCGTTTCACCAACGGCTTCAGCACGGTCGCACTGATCGCCTTTCTCCTTGGCGTGTTCCCCAGCCTGCCCGGCTTCCTTGTCGCCGTGAAGGCCGAGCAGTGCGCCGGCCTGCCCGCCGCACTGCTCGGCCTCTACAACTACGCCTGGTTTGTCGGCTTCGGCATCGCCTTCACTGTCTACGTAACCCTCCGCAAGCTTGCGCCACAAAGCTAAAACCCCGTCACTTTCCCCATGAAGACCATCCCCCTTCCGCCCACCAGCCACACGCCCGCGGCCTACGCCGGCCCCACGCTCGAGCAGGTGCTCGCCCAGCGCAAGCAGTTCCTTAACCCCGGCCTCTTCCTCTACTACAAGCAGCCCATCATGATCGTGGAGGGCAAAATGCAGTATGTGTGGGACTCCACCGGCAAACGCTACCTCGACGGCCTCGGCGGCATCGTGACGGTCAGCGTCGGCCACTGCCACCCGCACATCCTGAAGGCGATGAACGAGCAGAACCAGGTGCTGCAGCACTCGACCACCATCTACCTCAACCCGAACATCGGCGCCTTCGCCGAGAAGCTCGCCTCGAAGATGCCGGGCGACCTCAAGGTCTGCTATTTCGTAAACTCCGGCTCCGAGGCCAACGACCTCGCGCTGCTCATGGCGCGCCTGTCCACGGGCAACTACGACGTCATCGCCCTGCGCAATGCTTACCACGGCGGCAGCCCCGCCTCGATGGGGCTCACGGCGCACAGCAACTGGAAGTTCAACACCCCGCACTCTTTCGGCGTCCATCATGCTCAGGCACCCTACCCCTATCGTGGTAACTTCGGTTACGACGACCCTGACGCCGGCCGCAAATACGCCGACGACGTCAAGCAGGTCATCGACTACACCACGCCGGGCAAGGTCGCGGCCTTCATCGCCGAGTCCATCCAGGGTGTCGGCGGTTTTGTTGAGTTTCCCCAGGGTTACCTCAAGCACACCTACGAGCATGTGCGCGCCGCGGGTGGTGTGTGCATCGCGGACGAGGTGCAGACCGGCTTCGGCCGCACCGGGACACATTACTGGGGCTTTGAGACGCAGGGTGTCATACCGGACATCGTCACGATGGCCAAGGGCATCGGCAACGGCGCGCCGCTCGCCGCGGTCGTCACCACCCCGAAGATCGCCGCCGTCATGGCGCAGAAGGTTCACTTCAACACCTTCGGCGGCAACCCCGTTGTCTCCGCCATCGGCAAGGCCGTCCTCGAGGTCATTGACAACGAGAAGACGCAGGCCAACTGCCTCGAACTCGGCAATTACATCCTCGCCGGCCTGAACAAGCTGAAGGCGAAGCACGCCATCATCGGCGATGTCCGCGGCCGCGGCCTGATGCTCGGCATCGAGTTCGTGAAGGACCGCGCCACCAAGGAGCCCAACAAGGAAGGCTGCGCGCAGGCGGTCGAGAACGCCCGCGAACTCGGCCTGCTCCTCGGCAAGGGCGGCCTCTGGGGCCAGACCATCCGCTTCGCCCCGCCGATGAACATCACGAAGGCCGATGCCGACTTCCTGCTCGCCGTCCTGGACGAGGCGATCGGCGCGGTGCCGGCCTGAATCTGAAATGTAGGGCCGCCGCTAGTCGGCGGGCCGGCTCGCGTGCGCACCACGGCACGCCGACTAGCGCCGGCCCTACATTTTCCGTCCGCCTTTCCAGCAAGCCCGGGCTTGCGCACCCGAAACCGATTCCTCTTTCTCCTGCGCATGCCCAAGCCCGACTCCCGCGCCGAAAAACTGCTCGAAAAAACCATCTTTGCCAGCCGCTGGCTGCAGGCCCCGCTCTACCTCGGCCTGATCGTCGCACAGGGCATCTACGTTTACCAGTTCTTCGCCGAGCTGTGGCATCTGCTGCACTTCGCCATCCAGCACCCGGCCGAGGTCAAGGACCCCAGCACGCACATCATGCTCGGCGTGCTCGGGCTGATTGACGTCGTGATGATCGCCAACCTCCTCATCATGGTGATCATCGGCGGCTACGAGACCTTCGTCTCCCGCCTGCATCTCGACGACGAGGAGGACCAGCCGGAGTGGCTCAGCCACGTGAACGCCGGCATGCTCAAGGTGAAGCTCGCCACCGCCCTCATCAGCATCTCCTCGATCCACCTGCTCAAGACCTTCATCGAGATCCGCTCGCCCGAAATCTCCCTCAACCCGGACGGCGTGAAGTGGCAGGTGATCATCCACCTCGTCTTCGTGCTCTCCGCCGTCGTGCTCGCCTGGACCGACAAGCTGATGATGGCCGGCGCCACCGCAGCACACGCCGCCGAGAAGCCGGCGCATTAATTGGGACTTTGCAGCCGGGGCGGATTTGCCCTTGGTTAGCGCCATGGATCCCAAGCACGTCAAACCCGCCAGCGCCGCCGCCCAGGCCCTCGGCTGGGTGGACGAGAAGACCCGCGCCGTCACGCCCGCCATCCACCCCTCGACGACCTATCTGCGCGATGAGGACAACCAATATCGCTCCGGCCGCGGCTACATCCGGGCCGACAATCCGTCGTTCGACCAAGCCGAGGCCCTGTTGACCCATCTGGAGCACGGCGCGGGCGCCATGCTTTTCAGCTCCGGCATGGCCGCCGCCACTGCGGTTTTTCTCGCGCTAAAGCCCGGCGACCACGTCGTCGCGCCGAAGGTGATGTATTGGGGCCTGCGCAGCTGGCTGCAGGGTTTCGCCAAGGACTGGGGGCTCGATGTCGAACTGGTGGACACCACCGATCAGGCCGCCCTCGCCCACGCGATGCGGCCGGGCAAGACCAAGCTCGTCTGGATCGAGACGCCGGCCAACCCCACCTGGGTCATCACCGACATCGCGGCCACCGCGAAGCTCGCGCACACCGCCGGCGCCCGGCTTGCCGTCGACTCGACCGTGGCCACGCCGGTGCTGACGCAGCCGCTGACCCTCGGCGCGGACCTCGTGATGCATGCGGCGACCAAATACCTGAACGGCCATTCCGACGTGATCGCCGGCACGTTGATCACCGCCCGGGACGACGATTTCTGGAAACGCCTCAAGGCCATCCGTCACGACATGGGCGCGACGCTCGGTTCGTTCGAGGCCTGGCTGCTGCTGCGCGGGATGCGGACCCTGTTCGTGCGTGTGCCGGCCGCCTGCCGCGGTGCGCAACAAATCGCGGAGCATTTCGCCCGGCACCCGAAGATCACCACGGTCCTCTACCCCGGGCTGCCGTCGGCCCAGGGCCATGCCGTGGCCGCGCGGGAAATGTCCGGCGGGTTCGGCGGCATGCTCTCCCTGCGGGTGAATGCCGGCGAGGCCGCGGCCATCGCCACCGCGGCGAGGGTTCGGCTCTGGAAACGCGCCACCTCCCTCGGCGGCGTGGAAAGCCTGATCGAGCACCGCGCCAGCGTGGAGGGCCCGACCAGTCCCGTGCCCCCGGACCTGCTGCGCCTTTCCGTCGGACTCGAGGACCCGGCCGACCTGATCGCCGATCTCGAGCAGGCGCTGGGAGGCAGCTGAGCCCGTCAGGGAATCTTTAGCTGCATGCCGACCTTGAGGTCGGTCTCGCTTTTCATCACGCTGCGGTTGGCGGCATAGATGTCACGCCAGCGCGTGCGGTTGCCATAATACTGCTGGGCGATTTTGAACAGGGTGTCACCCGGTTGCACCGTATGCCGGCGGTTGCCCGCCGCAGGCTGCGCCGGGGTCGCGGTCGCAGCCGGCGGTTTCTGGGTCGTCGGGGCGACCCGGGTGGGAGCGGGAACGGGGGCCGGGGCGCGCGTGGAGGGAGGGACCGGCCGGGTGCGGACCGTCGGCATCGTCTCCACGTTGAAGCTGAGGCCGGGCGTGGCCACGGCATCGGTTGCGGCCGGGCTGGCGTCGAGGCCGGACGCCGCCGCGGCGTTGCGACCGGCCTTCACGTCAGCCAGCTCTTGCTTGAGCGCCTCGTTCTCCTGCTTGAGCTTGTCGAGTGAGGCCACGAGATCGACGCGCTGCAGCTGGTTCTCGAGCGGTTGCGCCGGCAGCGTGCGGGCGAACTCGCGCGTGGCGGCGTCGATGCGCTGCCGGACGAGCGGGGCCTGCGGGCTGTTGGGCCGGAGCGCCAGGTATTTCTTGAAATGATAGATGGCGGAGAGCGGATCGTTGATGTGCTGCGCGTAGAGCAGCCCGATCTCGAGGTGCGACTCCGGCGCGTCGTTGCCGCGCTGGTCGATGACCTTGAGAAAGGCCGACAAGGCCTCCTGCCGGCGCCCCGTCTTGAGCAGTGACTGACCCTCGCGGTAGGCCGGTTCGTCGACCTCCGCGGCGGTCCTCACCCGCTCACTGTCCGTGCAACCACCCAGCCACAAGGCCGCGAGGCCCAGCAAGGGGCGCAACCAGCGGACGGACAGGGATACAGGGCGTGGCACGGGCGGAAATGAATTGAACGAGGATATGTGACCGCTAGGTTTGCGCCAGCGTTCCGCCAACACAAGTTTTTGATGCCCCTCACCGACAAGACCATCCTCGCCCAGGCCCGCCAATGCCTCGCCATCGAGCAGGAAGCACTGGAGGCCACCGCCAAGGTGCTGGACCGGGACTTCGTTGCCGTGGTGCGCGCGGTCGAGGCGGCCGTCGCCACCGGCCACAAGGTGATCTTCTCCGGCGTGGGCAAGAACGCCCATATCGCCGAAAAATTGACCGGCACGCTCAACAGCATCGGCGTCCCCTCCTGCTTCCTCGACCCGACCCAGGCGCTGCACGGCGACCTCGGTTTGTGCGCGGAAGGCGACCTGGCCATCCTGCTCAGCAACAGCGGCGCAACCAGCGAGATGCTCCGGCTGCTGCCGTTGTTCGAGAAGTTCGGCCTCGAGACCGTCGCCCTCACCGGCGCACCCGACAGCGAGCTGGCCCGGGGCGCGGACTACCGCCTCATCTACTCGGCGCCGCGCGAGGCCTGTCCCCTCGCCCTCGCCCCCACCGCCAGCACCACGGCCGCCCTCGCCCTCGGCGACGCCCTCGCGATGGTGCTGCTCGAGAGCCGCGGCCTGACCCGCGAGGATTTTGCCAAATACCATCCGGCCGGAACCCTCGGAATGACTCTGCTGCTCCGCGTGAAGGACATCATGCGCACGGGCGAAGCCTGCCCGGTTTTGCAGGAGGCCAAGACCACGGTGCAGGCCGCCATCTTCGCCATGACCAAGGCCAAGGCGGGCGCCGTGGCTCTCGTGGACGGCCGGGGCAAACTGAGCGGCATCTTCACCGACGGTGACCTGCGCCGCAGCGCATTAAGCGGCGGGGCGGATTTCCTCAAGAAGCCGGTCGGCGGTTTCATGACCCGCGGCGGCAAGACCGTGCCCGCCGAGGCTCTGGCCGTGGAAGCCCTTAAGATTTTCCAGCAGTTCAAGATCTCGGATCTGTTCGCCCTCGACGCCAAGGGCCGGCCCACCGGCTACATCGACGTGCAGGATCTGCCCAAGCTGAAGATCCTGTAGGCCCGGTAATGCGGCCCAAACGGGCCGTTATACACCGCCAGTGCGCCCTCCCGGCCCCGGTTCCGTGTTGCAGCCGGCGCCCCCCTGCCCTGTCCTAGACGGTATCATGAACTTCCGCATTGAAACGGACACAATGGGCGAGGTGCAGGTGCCCGCCGACAAGTATTGGGGCGCCCAAACCGAGCGCTCCCGCAACAATTTCCGCATCGGCCCCGAGGCCAGCATGCCCCGCGAGATCATCCACGCGTTCGCCGTGCTCAAGAAGGCCGCCGCCCTGGCCAACCATGAGCTGGGCGTGCTCCCGGCCGAAAAGCGCGACCTCATCGCCCGCGTGTGCGACGAGATCTCCGCCGGCAAGCTCGACGACCAGTTTCCACTCGTGATCTGGCAGACCGGTTCCGGCACCCAGAGCAACATGAACGCCAACGAGGTCATCGCCAACCGCGCCCACGTTCTCACGGGCGGAAAGCTGACCGATGCGAAGAAGGTGCTGAACCCGAACGACGACGTGAACAAGTCCCAGTCGTCCAACGACACCTTTCCCACCGCGATGCACATCGCGGCCTACGAGGTCGCCGTCACGGTGACCCTGCCCGGCCTCCAGCGCCTGCGGGACAGCCTGGCCGGGAAGTCCGCTGCCTTTGCCCAGATCGTGAAGACCGGCCGCACCCATTTCATGGACGCCACACCGCTCACGCTCGGTCAGGAGTTCAGCGGCTATGTGCAGCAGATCGACAACGGCATGCGGGCCATCCGCAACGCCCTCGAGATGATCCGCGAGCTGGCGCTCGGTGGCACCGCCGTCGGCACCGGGCTCAACACGCCCGCTGGTTACGACGTGCTCGTGGCGAAGAAGATCGCGGAGCTTACAGGCCGCCCGTTCATCACCGCCCCGAACAAGTTCGAGGCCCTCGCCGCACACGACGCGATGGTTGAGCTCTCCGGCGCCCTCAAGCGCGCCGCCGTGTCGCTGATGAAGATCGCCAACGACATCCGCATGCTCAGTTCCGGCCCGCGCTCCGGCATCGGCGAGCTCATCATCCCCGACAACGAGCCCGGCTCGTCCATCATGCCCGGCAAAGTCAACCCGACCCAGCCTGAGGCGCTGACCATGGTTTGTGCCCAGGTCATGGGCAACGACGTCGCCGTTGGCATTGGCGGCGCCACCGGCCACTTCGAGCTGAACGTCTTCAAGCCCGTCATCGCCGCGAATGTGCTGCAAAGCGCCCGGCTGATCGGCGACGCCTGCGTGTCGTTCGCCGACAAATGCGCCGACGGCATCGAGGCAAACAAACCCATCCTCCAGCGGCACCTCGAGAACTCGCTCATGCTCGTCACCGCCCTCAACCCGCACATCGGCTACGCCAAGGCGGCCGAGATCGCCAAGAAGGCCCACAAGGAAAACACGACCCTGAAGGCCGCCGCCATCAAGCTCGGCCACCTCACGGCCGAACAGTTCGACGCGTGGGTGCGGCCGGAGGATATGACCGGCTCGCTGAAAGCATAAAAAAGCCCGCCGGGGAACGGCGGGCCAGATAATCGGCTGATCTTCGGTTAGAACCGGAGCGCCACAATCTGCGGCATCGGTGTGCTGAAGGTGTCAATCTCCCGCGCCAGACGGTTGCTCCGGTCGCTGGTGTCGGTGTCGCCGAGCCGGCGGGCCAGGCGCTCGCGAACCACAGCGGGCGGTGCGGGCTCCGGGTTGAGCTGACGGCCGCCATAGTGGGCGAGAAGCCGGTTGCGACGCGTCGAGGTAGTGGGCACGGAAGCCAGTTCCTCGGCGGCCGGGGCCGCGATTTGCTCGCGAGCAGGCGCGCTCAGGCGGGCGTTGAGGGCATTGTGGCCGAAGTCCGCATCAGACTGTTCCAAGCGCGTGAGATTGGCGGCCAGAAGACGGGCTGACGGCGTTTCTTCGGCACGCGGCGCCACCAGCAAAGGCATCAATTCAACCACGTCAGTGGAGGCCGTGGACGAAACGGGCGAGGCGGATGCCACGACCGTGTCTTCCGCCACGGAGGCAACGGACTCCGTGCGATTGACCAAGGGTGAGCTGACCGGTGCAACCGGTGCAGTCACCTCGTGATCGACGGTGACGGGAGAACCCGCTGGCGGATTCTCCACTTGGGCGAGCTGCGCCGGTGCATAGTATTTCACCGAGACCAGCGTGAAGGCCAGAATGGCGGTGGCTCCGACAGGCAGGTAGGCGCGCCGGGCGATAAATTGCGGGATCTCCTGCCACCACGGACGCTTCTCAAGCAAGGCGGTGAGCTGCTTCTGGCGCAGCTCGCGCTCGAAATTGCCCCAGAACTCCGGCGCAGGGCGCTCGGCACGCTTGAGGTGCAGGAGGTCCTCGACGGTCACTTTGGGGCGTTGTTCGAGTTCGGACATGGGATTCAGGAGCGGAGATATTTACCGAGTTCGCCCTGCAGGAACTGCTTGGCGTAGTGAAGACGCGAACGGACGGTGCCTTCGGAGCAGCCCATGACTTCGGCGATTTCGGAGTGGCTGAGGCCGTCTATCTCAAAAAGAGTAATCACAGTTCGGTGTGGGATAGACAGTTTTTGAAGCGCTTCGTTCAATTTTTCCTTGAGCTCCTGTAGGTAGGTATCCCTATCAGCTCCCTTCTTATCAGTCAGTTGTTCAAGGACTTCTGCGTTCGTGCCGTCTTCATGGAGTTTCTCCAGGCTGAAAAAACTGCGCAAGCGGTTCTTTCGCAGATGACTGAGGGTGGTATTGACCGCAATCCGGTAGAGCCACGTAAAGAAGGAGCAATGGCCCTGGAACCGGTTGATCGACTGGAAAGCCTTGATGAAGGCGTCCTGGGTCAGATCCGAGGCATCCTCACGGTTAGCCGTCAGATTGTAAACGACTCCGAAGACCCGCTCGCGGTATTTGAGGATCAGTTTGTCAAAAGCCGCGACATCACCCGTCTGCACCTGCTTGACCACCGCGAAATCCGCATCCGCCTCCTGCTGGCGCTCGGGGGAGCTTATGATGGCCTTGGTGAAAACCTTGGACAGATTCATCTCGGGGATGGACAGGTTAGAGCAGCGTTGGAGCCAAGCAAACGCAAATTATGGCGCACCCGCCGGGACAGACAGGGCGGCGACCTGCTTGCGCAACATCTCGCCCAGCTGCAGCATCAGCGGCACCGGGGCCAGTTTCGCGAAGGGCGCCAGTGCTGTGCCGGCCGCCGCCAGTTCCTCGTCGATGGCCCGCACCACGCCGGTGGCGATACCGAGTTCATGCATCCGCTGCTTGCTGGCCGGCAGGCCCAGGGTCTGGCCGCCCCGCAGGGCTGACACCATGGCGGCACGTTCCTCCGCCGACACGCGTTCGAGCAGCAACATCAAGGGCAGGGTGAGCTTGCCCGTGGCCAGGTCGGTGCCGAGCGTCTTGCCGATGCGCTGCTCCTCACCAACAAAATCCACCAGGTCGTCATAGATCTGGTAGGCGATGCCCAGGTGGTGCCCGAACCGGTCCGCGGCGGCGGCAAACGCCCCGTCGTGGCCCGACAACCTGGCGCCAAGGAAACAGGAGACACGGAAGAGCTCGGCGGTCTTCAGGTCGATCATGCGCCGGTATTCGGCGAGCGTGATGTTGATGTCGCGGCGGCGCAAGGTCTGCATGATCTCGCCCGAGCAGACCTTGCGGGTGGACTCCGACACGAGCCGGCAGACCTCGGTCGTGGGAAACTGCGAGGCGATATGCAATGCCTGCGAAAACAGCGCGTCGCCGAGCAGCACGGCCGCATCCGGCCCGAACTCCCGCGCTGCGGTGCGCCGGCTGCGGCGGATCTCGGCCAGGTCCATGATGTCGTCATGCACCAGCGTGGCGAGGTGCACCATCTCGACCACGCCGGCCGCGCGCACCAGATCATCCGCCACCACGCCCTCGCCCTGCCAGCCGCTGACGAAAACCATCGTCGGACGCAGGCGCTTGCCGGTGGTGTCGAGGCAATAGGCCGCCATCCCGCGGATCTCGGGCTCGAATTGCTCGACCTCGCCGCGCATGAAGCGGTCGAGCGCCGCCATGTGCGGGGCCACGCGCGCGAAAAGCGCGGAAAAATCCTGCGGCGGAGGTGTCGGCATGCTGGGGGAGGTCACTTCGCTAGCCATCCGTTTCAACCTAGGCGGAGCCCCCCAAATGGCTAACAAATACTGCACGGCAGTCTTGCCATGAATGGCCGCGATAACATTTCGTTGACCCATGGCTCCGGACAATCCCTGGCTGCTCGCCGGCATGATTCTCACCGGTGGCGTGGTGGCCAAGTGGTGGTGCGACGACTATCGGGATGCGCGGCGGGGCAACCCGGCGTCACAAGCCTTCCCAGGCGCGACCCCGGCCGCCAGCCGGGCCCTGCTCATCGCGGCCGGCGGCGCCTTGGTGCTGCTGGCGGGCGAAACCGCCGGAGAAGCGGCCCTCGGCCTCACGGCCCAACAGAGCCAGATGACCTTCCTGTTCGGGCTCTACACGCTGGTGGCCGCTTTCGGGGAGGAGCTTGTTTTTCGTGGCTACCTGGTGGTGGAAAACCGCGGGCGCGCGGCATTGATCGCAGCTGCAATCGGAGCCTCGCTCGGCTTTGCACTGCTGCATCCCTTTTTGTGGGAATGGCAGGATGGCTCGCTCCGCCTGCACGGCGACAACAAGGCCTGGTTCAGCACCGCCGCGGTGTTCGTCGGCTCCCTGTGGTTCTATGCGGTGCGCTTTCTTCCGATGAACCCGACGCGCTCCCTGCTGCCATGCATTATCGCGCACCTGACGAAAAACCTGGGGGTCTTCGCCATAAAATACGCCCAAGGATTCGTGAGCGGCTGGTGGTAGCCCCGGGCGGCCACAAAAAAGGCCGGCGGAAAATCCGCCGGCCTGAAAGGAACGGAATGCCGGTGCTTACTTCTTGGCCGGGGCCGCAGGCGCCGCGAACACCTCGGTGCCCGCCGGGGCGCGGAAGCCGGGCAGCTCGTCGCGGGTCATGCCGGTCGCCTTGATGGCGCGCGGGTCGAAGACCTGCTCCGGCGGAGCGCCGTCCGCCGTGACCGTCTTGGCCGTGATGAAGATCAGCAGGTTGGTCGAGGTGTCGTTGACGTTCTTCGAGGAGAAGAGACGGCCGAGCACCGGGATGCTGCCAAGGACCGGCACCTTGGTGCCGCCGTGGTCGCGGGAGTCGGTGATGAGGCCGCCGATGCCCATCGTGAAGCCGTCCTGCAGGGAGACCTGGGTCTTCACCTTGCGGGTGGCGATGATCGGGATGGACGCGCCGCCGGCGCCGCCGAAGGTGGTGGAGCCGTTCTGCTGGCTGACCTCAGGCTCGAGGTTGAGCTTGATGACGCCGCGGGCGTTCACCTGCGGGGTGACCTTGAGGATGATGCCGATCGGCTTGTAGGTGAAGCCGGACACCTCGAAGGTGCCGCGCTCGCTGTTGTAGTTGTAGCTCGGGACCGGGAATTCCTGGCCGATGTTCAGGATCGCCTCGGTGTTGTTGAGGGTCACGACCGTGGGATTCGACATCACCTTGGTGTTCGACTGCGTCTTCAGCGCGGAGACGATGACGTTGAAGTCGGAAGCCGAGAACACGGCGGTCGCCACGCGGGAGGTGCCGCCGCCATTGATCAGCGAATTCAGCGAGCTCACGGCGGTATTCACCCCGGTATTGATGACATCCGTGACTGAGTTGTTGCTGCCGGTGGTGCTGTTGACCTGGGTGCTGCCCGACGAGCTGGTCGAATTCGTCCGGGAGCTGGCGGGCGAAGAGTTGGTCGTCACATTGGTCACTGTCGGAACCGGCGTGACCGTCGGCAGGTTGGTATTCGGGTTGAACGTCAGCAGATCGCCCGTGCTGGTGACCGTCGTCGAAGTGCTCACGGCACCCGTGTTGGTCGTCGTGGACGAGGAGGTGGGCCCGACGACGTTGGTGGTCGAACCGTTGGTCGTCGTGAGGCTGTCGGTCACGGTGTTGCCAATGTTGGTGGTCGTGTTGCCGTTGGTGCCGTTGCTGAAGGTCTGGTCGCGGCTCCGGCCGAAAGTCTGGCTGATGCCGCCGACGCCGAACTGCATGCCTTGCAGCGAGGCCCAGTTGACGCCGATGTTGCGGACGTCGCGATCCGTCACCTCGACGAACTTGGACTCGATCATCACCTGGTCGGTGGCCTTGTCGAGCTGCTCGATGATCAGGCTGATGCGCTTCATGCGGGAGGGGCGCTCGGTGATGACGAGGGCGTTGCTGCGCGCATCGATCACGATCTTGCCGCCGCCGGCGGCGTCGATCAGGCCGTCGATGGTGGGCTTGATGTCGGCGGCCTTGGCATTGTTGAGGACGAAGACCTCGGTCGTGCCGGGCTCGAGCTGCAGGAGCTCGTTGCTCACGATCTTGATGATATTGCCTTCCTTGACGTAGGTGTAGCCAACCGGCGCGAGGACAACCGTGAAGATTTGCTCCCACGTGACATCGCGCAGCTTGATGGAGGTCTTGCCGGTCAGCGTGTCGGGCACCACGAGGTTGAGCTCGAAGAGATCGGCCACGTTACGGAGGATGGTCTTGATGTCCTCATCGGGGAAATCGACCGAGAGGGTATCCTTGTCGCGGCTGACGGGCGCGGCGGTGGGCTCGGCACCCTGAACGGTGGCCACAGGCGCCGCGGCCTCGGTCGGCGCGGCGGGGGTGGCGGGGGCGGTTGCAGACTGCGCCAAAGCCGGCAGGGTCAGTGCCGTGGCGAAGAGCGCGGTGAGGAGGGTGCGTGTGCTCATAGTTCGTTCCTTATTTGATGGTCCGGGTAAATTCCTCGCGGTTCAGACGGAGGGTAAAGTTGGGCGGGGTGATGGTGGTGATTTCTACGGTGTAATCAGCCCCTTCAAAGTTAATAGTCACGTTGCCACCGGCTTTGACCCGCTTTTGACCGAAGACCAGGGTGGGCTGGCCGCCGAGCGTGAAGAAACCACTGGGCTTGAGACCCGCGGCGATGGCCTGCAGCAGCTCGCGGTCGGTGCGCGGGCCAGTCGGCGCGCGGGTGACAGATGCATCGCCGCCGCCATCATTGGCGGGTGTCGTGGTGCCGGCTGAGGCCCGGCCCATGCCAGCGACCGCTTCAGTAAACGCCGTCGGATAGAATGGATTCACCGCAATCGGCGTGATCTCGCGGGGAGCAACGAGTGCCTTGCCGCGCTCCAGAGCCTCCTGCCGCTTGGCCGGGCTAAGCACAGTATCGCCGGACGCCGCGGACGCGCCGCCCAAAAGCAGGCAGGCCGCGCCAATGATGCGAATGAGGTTGTTTTTCATGGCTGGCCGAGAAGGTCGAGGCTGAGAGCGAGCGTCATGGAGCCGTCACCGGTTCCGACAAACTTGGTGAAGCTGGCACCGTTGATGCGGCAGAAATGCTTCCCCTTCTCCAAGCGCTGCAGGAACGCCATGACGTTCTTATAGGGGCCCTGGATGTTCACATTGTAAGGGATGCCGACGTAGAGGGTCTTGGTGTTTTTGGGGACCGGGTTCTGCCGGACATCCAGCAACTTGACCTCGTTTTCGGCCTCCAGCTTGTAGAAATACTGCAGGTTCACCGCCAGCTGCCCGGCCCGGACCAGCCGCCCGTCCATTTCCTTGGTGAGCGCCTGCAGCTCGGCGACTTGCTCCGGCAGGTTCTTGGAGATACCCACGTTGGAGATGAACTTGGCCGCTTGTTCGGACCTGGCCCGATATTCCTCCTGGCGGGCGTCAATCTCGCCGCTGCGATAATAGAGCCAGCCTCCGGACAGGAGGCAAATCATCACACAGGCAAAGCCGATGGGCTGCTTCTTGATGCGGGCAATGAGGTCGGCAAAGGTCATTATTTCTTCCCCTCGGTTTTGACTTTCAGCGTGATCTCAAAGGACATGAAACCCGTGCTTCCGTCGGGGGTGAGCTTGTCCAGGGTGATGGGATCCAGGACCGCGCCGAGCCGGGGATGGGCCCGCAGCGAATCCACATAGCTGGAAGCGGTGCCGGCGGCCTGATCACGGGTGCCGGCAACCAAGCCGCGCAAGACATACACCATGGGGATCTTGGGGTCGGACGGCATGCGGGCGTCGGCGAAATCGATGGCAATCTCCTTGGGCAGGGTCTGGCCGATCAATTCGATGTATTCGGAAACCGGGATCGGGACCTTCAGGAAGGCATCGGCCTCCGCCAGCTTCTTATCCTCGTCGGTGAAGAGCTTGGTCAGGCGGAGCGCCTCGGTGTTCTGCTTCGAATTAGCATCGATCTGGGCCTGGGCCTCGGCGATCTGCTCGCTGAGGTTGTGGATGGTGTATTCCCGGTAACCCAGCCAGAGCAGCAGGGCGAACGCCACGGCACCGGCGCCCACGTTGACGAAGAAGGTCGTGCGCACGACCTTCGTGTCCGGCAACCGTTCAAAGTTGCGGAAATTGGTGTGCCACAGCGGGGCGGCTACCGGCACGTCACTTTTTTTCGTCAGGGACAGCATTTTGGTAAGAGGCCATCAGGGAGAAGAGCCCGGCCCAGCGTTCCTCGGGCTGGCCCAGGGTCACGCCATCGGCGAGCTTGATGTTGAGTGATTCGAGCCAGGGCAGCATGTCCATCTTCATGGTCGGCACGCCCAGCGAGCCGGCCATCGTGGCGCTCAGCCAGTTCAGGCTGACCGGCAGCTGGGTGCAAAGCACGCTGCCGATCGACTGGCCGGTCTGCACCTCGTAGAAACCGATGGAAGATTGCAGCTCCTTGAGGAGCTTCTTGACGAGTGCACCGCCCATGCTGGTGAAATCAAAGGTGTTCGAATAAAACAGCTTCTTGGCCGACTCCTCGTCCTTGAGCCCCAGCTCCTTCTGCACGACCGGAATCATGGCGGCGATGCCGCTGGGAATCGGCCGGGAGATGTCCACGCCATCCGCACTCAGGATGAAGCTCTGGGTCGATTCCTCGCCGATCTCGAGCACCAAGAGGGGGGACTTGCTTTGCTTGAATTTCAGGTAGTTCACCATGCCGCCCAGCGTGGCGACAGTGCCGAGCTCCAGGCGCTCCGGGTAAATCCCCTGTTCCAGCAGCTTGTCCTGCACGGTGACGATTTCTTCCGACGGCAATCCGCAGAACAGGACTTCCTTCTGCGAGGCTTTTACCATGTCGTAATCGCCGCCGTCATCCGGATTAAGCGGCTTGATCGTATATTTTTCCGATTCGACGCGAAATTGCTGGGTGTAGATTTCGTTGAAGTAAGCCGGTTCCTTGACCTTTTTCAGGTCCAAGGTGTGACGCCGGATGATCCGCTTGTTCGGATAAATTCCGCAAGTCGCGTGGGCATAACCGGTCGAACCCTTGCCGTCAGTGCCTTTGACCCATTCGGTGATGGCCGCAAGGTCGGTCGAGGGAAACTCCCTGAGCTCCTCGACAATATACGGCGCTTCCGGCTGCGACAGGCGCGCCAGGAGGGTCGAATATTCGCCAATTTCGACGCAAAAGCCTTTCGATTTTTTCGCGAGAAACATGCTCAGTGCCAGAGAGGAGGTGGAGTGTGTGCTTACGGTTTCAACGAGCCCTCTGCGGGTTAGGTGAACCTCAGAAAAGCCCGGGCAAAACTCATTTGCAGGACATGCTGGATATGGGGCACTTACCCATCTGACAAGACGAAAACCATTATCAGACCATCACTCCCCAATAGTTTCCCTAATGTTTTACCTTCAGGCATTTTGAGCCCAAATAAGCAAAAAACCCGCCAAATCTGGCGGGTTCGTGAAAAAATCAGCCTTTTACAGACCGGCGCAGGCTTATTTCTGCCACGTGCGCTTCTTGTGGCGGTTCGCCTTGAGGCGCTTCCGGCGTTTGTGTTTCGACATCTTCAGACGTCGTTTCTTCTTAAGATTTCCCATGGTGAAAGTTGGTTTTAGGTCGGCCAACGTGCGATTCACCGCCGACGCTGTAAAGCACAATTTAAGCGCCTGCCACCAGCGCCACTTTCCTGGCCGTCTCGGTGAAAACCAGCTCCGCCCGCACGGCAGCCACCGGTAATCCCGTCAATACGGCCACGACCCGCCGGTAAAGCGCGATCTGGCCCTCGTGCCGCGCCACCGCTCTGGTCCGGCCCGAATCACCCGTCTCCCGGTCGGTCTTGAAATCATACACGACCGCACAGATCGCCCGCCCCGATCCGTCAGACTCCACCACGACGCGATCGAACACCCCGGTCACCCACGCGCCTTCCAGCACGATTTCGAACGCGCGCTCCCGCCACACCTCCACCCGCGCCGCCGCCGGTTTCGTCCACACCTCAGCCAGCTCCGGTGCCCGCAGGCACGCCAGTGCTTCCAACCCGGCCGCCCCCTCGGCCCGCCAGGCTGCCGCCCGTTCCGCCGCCTCGCCATTCCACTCCACCTGCGCCAGCAGGCCATGCACGGCCCGGCCAAACCGGGCCGCCTCGCCTCCCCCTTCCAGCGCAAACAGCCGCTCGCCCGCCACCTCGACCGCCTTGGCCTCTGACGGCGTGCGCGCCGGCCGGCGCGACATCCGCGCCGCCGTCACGATTGCCAGCCCCGCGTCCGGGCCTGGTTCCGGAGATGCGGCCGCGATGGCGTTGAACCAGTGCGCGTCGCCCGCTGACCACTCCTCGCCGAGCGTTTCCTGCAACAACCGGGGAAAATTATGCGACTGCGACGTGCCCACCGGCTCCGTGATGACATACATCGCCCGTTTGGCCCGCGTCATCGCCACGTAAAGCACCGCCAGCTCCTCATAGCACGCATCGGCCTCCGCCGCCGCCACATGGCCGGCCAGCACCTTGTCCTGCGCGTAAAAGATCTCCGGCGGCAGGTCGAACACCCACTCCACCGTCCGGTCGGGCGCGCGCCGCACGGCCAGCCCGCGCCGCCGCGCCGCCAGCCGCGTGCCCTCCAAGTCCGGCAACACCACCAGGTCAAAGCCGAGGCCCTTCGCCTTGTGCACCGTCATCACGCGCACAACCGCCGCCGTGTCGGCATCGCGCACCGTGTGCCGCTCCACGAATTGCACGAACTCCGCCACGTCCCGGCTTCCCGTCTCGTCGAACAGCCGCGCCGCATCGGCCAGCTGGCGCCCGCGCTCCCGGCTGAACGCATCATCCGCCGCCAGCGCCGGCTCCAGCCGGCGCACCCACGCCTCCACGGTCCGCTCGAAGCCCCCCGCATGGACCTCCGCGAGCAACCGGACCGCCAGCGCGTCAGGCCCGGCGCACTGCTCCGCGGCCAGCACGGCTTGCAGCGGCGTCATCTTCACGTGCGCCCTCGCCGCCTGGTCACCGGGATGCTCCGCCGCGCGGAACAGCGCCAGCAGCGCACACGCCAGCGGGTTGTCCGTGCCGACATGCAGGTCCGACTCCGCCACCGCCGGCAGCCCGCCCTCGCGGCGCAGGAAATCCGCCAGCTCAGCCGCCGTGCTGTTTTTCTGCACCAGCACCGCCACGCTCAGGCCGCGATCCAGCGCCTGCGTTTCCTGGATGACTTTCAACGTCCCCGCAAAACGCCCGGCCTCGTCCTCCGCGGTCCGCAACGCCGCATAACCGCCCAGCTTTGGCTGCGCGCTCTCATGGTCGCGCCACTCGCGCGTCCACCGCGCCACCGCCTCCGCCGGAAACAGCCGCGCCAGCGCCTCGCCGTCGCCCATCACCCGGTTGACCATCGTGATCACCGCCGGACCCGACCGCCACGACTGGTCGAGCCGCTCCTCGCGAATCGTGCCGGGTGCCTGCGCATTGTATTGGTCGAAAATTTCCCGGAACAGCCGCGAGTCGCCCTCGCGCCAGGCGTAGATCGCCTGCTTGACATCACCCACATAGAAAAGGCTCCGCGCCTCCGTCGGGTCCTGCACCGCCTCGTCGATCAGGTTCCGCAGCACGCTCCACTGCCCGTAGCTTGTGTCCTGGAACTCATCCAGCAGCCAGTGGTCGATCTGCGCGTCCAGCCGCCAGTCAATGAACAGCCGGGCCTCCGCCGCCGCGTCGCGGGTCAGCAGCCACGTCCCGTCCGGCGTGTCCGGCCGCAGCAGCCGCTGCACGTCGGCAAACGTCAGCCGGCCTGCGCGCCGCACCGCGCCATCGTAAACCTGTTCGTAGCCCCGCAGCACGGCGAACATCCCCTGCGTCGTCTCCAGCCGGCGCGCCAGCTCCGCACCGACGATCCCGCTGACGAGAGCCCGCAACGCCCGGCCCGCATCCGGCGCTAGCGGCACCTTCTTTCGCTCGACGGTGATCTCCGTCAACCCGGGCCACCCTTTGAACGCGTTGCCGACCACATACGCCACCGGCTTCGGCAGCGGCGCGCCCGGCGCCCAGCCGGGCAGCGCCGCGAAAAAATCCTCCCACCGCGCACGCTGCGCGTCGCTGAACGTCGCCCACGGCAACGCCGCCTGCACTGTCGCGGCCGCCGCGCTTCGCTTTTTCGTGTCCGCCGCCGCCAGCCACTCGCTCCCCGCCGGCCAGATCCGCTCCGCGCGGCCCCACGCAGCCGCATCGGGCGCACCGAGATACACCTCGGCGTGCTCGTCGAGGAAAGCGTCCAGCCGCGCCCCCAGCCGCTTCTCCTCGGTGCCGAACGTCGCGCGTTTGAAGGCCTCGATGAAGTCCTGCCGCGCCGTGCCACCGTCGGTGTGCGCGAACATCCGCCGCAGCACACGTCGCCGCTCCAGCCGCGCCGCATGCTCCTGCAACACCTCGAAGTCGCCGGCCAGCCCGAGTTCCAGCGGGAAGGCCCGCACCACCCGCGCGAAGAAGCTGTCGAGCGTCCCCAGGTTGAGCCGGTGCATCGCCTCCGTCATCCCGCGCAGCAGCTTCAGGAAATCCGCCGCGCGCAAGGCCGGCGCGCCGATCTCCGCCGCCAGCCTCTTTGCGACCCCCTCGTCCGCGGCCGCGCCGGCCAGCTTCTTCAGGATCTCATCGAAAAATTCGCCAGCCGCCTTGCGCGTGAACGTCAGCGCCGCGATCCGCTCCGGCTTGGCCCCGAGCGCGAGCAGGCGGACGTAACGATTCGTGAGGGCATAGGTCTTCCCCGAGCCCGCCGACGCAAGGATCATCACATGCCCCGTCGGGTTCATGACGCGCCCCTCCATTCCACGCTGTCCGCGGTGCCATGGTGGAACAACCCGGCGAAAACATCGTCCTCGTCCCGCGATGGCACTTCTGCCGGCGGCCAGAAGATCCCCGCCGTCACGCCCGCAGCCACGCCCTCCGCGCACCGCCGGGCCGCCGTGCGCCACGTGGCGTCGTAATCCTCCCAGGGCATCAGCGACGTCTCGCCGACCGCCTTGGGCAGGTTGAAATAGCCGGCGCCTACCGCGACTCCCAGCTCCCCCGCCAGCGCTTCCAGATACAGTGGCAGCTGCAGGTCGATCCACACGAGATCCTTGCCGTCGACGGTGAACCGCGCCCAGTCCGGCGCGGTCTCGTCGCGCCGAGCGCTCCTCACGTGGGCCGCGAGCGGTGACACACCCTTGTCCGAGGTCTTGTAATCAATCACCCGCACCGCGCCGGTGCCGGCATGGCGTTCCACCCGGTCGATCTTCGCGCTCACGGTGACCGCGCCGAGGACCAGCTCGAATTTGCGCTCGACGTGCTCGATCACCCAGCCGGCCGCACGCTGTTCCGCCTGCACTTCCGCCGCGCGCGCCAGTCGCTGCCGCGCCGACTCCAGCTGCACGATCAGCGGCAGCGTGAGCTCGGCGCCGTAGCGCTCGCGCGCGCGCCGGTCCACGCGCGCCAGCAGGAATTCCCGCAGCACCGCTGCGTCCGTGCAATCGCGCAGCGCCGGCTCCTTCCCCATCGCCTCCAGCGCGTCATGGCAGAGCGTGCCGAAATCCAAAGCGTCCAGCTCGCTCTTGAAGGGATCGATCGTCTCCATCCTCAGCGCGTGCTTCAGGTAGAACCGAAACGGGCAGCGCAGGTAGTCGCGGAACGCCGTCACCGATACGCGCGCGGGCGAGGCCACCACCGGCGGCGTCAGCTGCCATGCCCGCCGCCACGGCAGGCCGGGCTTGGCCGCCTCCACCGGACGGAATAGCGCCGCCACGCGCCGCGGCAGCTCCGCCTCGACGCAGGCCAGCAGCAATCGCGACGGTCGCAGCGGATCGCCTGCGGCCGACACCTTGCCCACCAACAAGTCCAGCCGGCCCGTCGCCGTGCGGCACGCCGAGAGCGCCGCGAGCAGATAAGCATCGCGGGCGAAACGCGCCTCGTTGGTCTTGAGCCCAAGCCGCCCGCGCAGCGCCTCCGGCAGGAACGCATCGCCCGTCACCGTCTCCGGCACGCGACCGTCGTTCAGGCCGGTCACCACGAGGTGCGGCGCATCCTCCCAAAGCAATTCCAGCCAGCCGAGCAGGTCCACCGCACCCGTGGGCCGGGACTCAAAGCGCATGCTTTCGCCAAACCGCGTCAGCACCAACTCCCACCACTCGGCCGTGGTCAGGTCCGAAAAGTCCCGCTGCGCCTCGCCCGCCTCGCGCAGCACCTCCATCCAGGCCTCGGCCGATTCCGCCAGCGCCGAGTCCCCCGCCACGCGCCGTGCGCCGAACAGCGTGCCAAGTGCGGCCGAGGCGTTCGCCGGGAACTCGCCATCCATCAGTTGCGCGCGCAACTCCAATACCGCCTCCAGCGCGGCGCGCGCCGCCGGCCGCTGTGCAGCGTGGGCGAGCGCCCCCGCGATCGTCGCCGGCAGGTGCCGCGTCTGCAGGTCATCGAGCTCGGTCAGCATGGCCGACGGGGAAAACGTCCCGTCCGCACGCACCGCCAGCCAGGCGATGAAATCGGGGCAGCGCGCCAGCGCCTGCGCCGTGTCGAACGCCGGCTCGCGCACCAGTGCAGCCAGGACCACCAGCAGCGCGTGCAAACCATCGCGGCGACGCGACCGGCCGCCTGGATTAAAGACCGCCAGCCCGGCGCCGCGCAGGCCGTTCTCCAGCGCCGGCGCGACCTCTGCATCGGCGACACCGACCGCCAGCGCACCCTCGGGTTCACCGTAACTCCGCGCCAGCGCTGTCACCCGCAGCGCCTGCTCCGCCGCGTCGGCGCACAGGCGGACCTGGCCCGCAAAATCCGGCAGCACCAGCGGGCGGCGCGACCAGGTGTCCTCGCGCGGCCGGCCCCACTCATCAAAGAGATCCTTGCCATCTGCCGGACCGAACACGGCGATGTCCACCTGCAGCGTCCGCGCAAATTCCGCCAGCACGCCGACGGCCAGCGGCAACGGGTCCGGCGTGGCCAGCAGCACGATGCGCGTGATGCCCGCCGGCAGGGGCAGGCCGCGAGCCATCGCGATACGGGCCGCCTGGGGCTCGATCCGGCCGCAATTCTTGAGCACGGCGTCGCAGCGCCGCTCGAGCTCGGCCAATTGCGTCCAGCGCTCGACCTCCGGCAGGCCGTCGCCGGCGCGGCGCACGACATCGCGCAACCGCAGTCCGTTCTCCCCGAGCGTCGCCTGCAGGCGCTGCAACTGCGCCGCGAGCCTGGCGGCCCACGCAAAGTGGCGCGCGGGAGGATCGACGGGGAACACCGCGCGAAATTCCTCCAGCTCCGCATCGCGCAACACCCCTGCCCAGGCCAGTTGCGTCTCCAACGCCGACGCGATCGCGACCGCCGGGGCGCCGTCGGCCGGCGCCAGCAGGTCCTCGGGCAGCACGACGCGCGGCGCCAGCACGGCCGAGTTGCGGGTGGCCGCGTGTTCCGCCAGAGCCTCACGCAGGCGCCGGCCCGACTGACGCGTCGGCACGATCACCAGCACGGCGGTGAGATCCAGCGGACCGGGGCCCGTCCAGTCCCGTGCCAGCCACGCCGCCGCCTGCGCGGGCAACGGCCGGTCCCACGGCAGGAAATGACGGCGGACGTTGGCGGTCTGAGGCACGGCCGCACATGAACGCGGATTGGCCGCGCGAATTCAACCCCGCAGAACCCAGCCAACAAAAAGCCCCGCGGCGGTGAGGCGCGCGGGGCAAAGGTTTCCGGAGTAGGTCTGCTTACTTCTTCGCGGGGAAGATATACTTGGCGACCTGCGCCTTGTGGTTCGAGGCCGAGTTGCGGTGAATGACGTTGCTCTTGACGGCCTTGTCGAGGGCGGAGCTGAAGGCGATGGCGGCGGCGCGGGACTTCTCGGCGTCGGTGCCCTTCGCAGCGGCGGCGACGGCCTTGGCCAGGGACTTCAGGCGGGTCTTGATGGCCTGGTTGCGGGCGGCGTTGCGGAGCGACTTGCGGGCGGCTTTGATAGCGGACTTGGTATTGGCCATGGTGGTTGGAAAATTTGGAAGGGTGAAAGACCCAAAATCCCCCCGGTGAGTCAAGCGCTTTCCTCCCGGGGCGAAAGGTGGAGCCCGCGCTCCGCGCGGGCTGATCAGCGTGCGCGGAGCGCCCACTCCACCTTGTAAAAAATGGAGCGGGGCGCGCCGCTTTTGGCAGCGCGCCCCGCGTATGGTCTAGTTCCGAAGCCGATAAGCCGGATTTTGTTGGGCGCCGCGAACGGCGCCGTGATCTTCATTTCTCTAGGCCCGCCCGAAAGCGAACCTCCCCAGGCTGACGGCTTGCGCCGGCGTCTGGAGTGCGACTAACCCGGGACTGTCCGACGGGCCGCCGAGTCCCCTATTTAGTCTTGCACCGGATTGGGTTTTTCATGCCGCCGTCGTTGCCTTCGGCGCGGTGGGCTCTTACCCCACCTTTTCACCCTTACCTCGCGGTTGCCCGCGGGGCGGTATATTCTCTGTGACACTGTCCGTCAGGCCGCCTTGAAGCGCCCTGCCCCCGCTTTCGTGGGGAATCCCGCCCTATGGTGTCCGGACTTTCCTCTCCTGGTTCAAAGAACGCGGAGCGAAGATCTGGCTCCGAAACTAGGACGCCCAATAGACCACCCGGCCGCACTGGTCGCAAGTGGCAATTTCCGCGCCCGTTTTCGCCGCCGAGACGATGTGCGTCGGCACCTTCAGGTGGCAACCGCCGCAGAGGCCGCCATTTACGGTCACGCACACGGGGTGCCCGGGCTTCAGGGCCACGCGGTCGTAAATCTTCAATTGCGGCGCCGGCACGTCCGGGCGGGCCGCCGCCACTGCCGCCAAGGCCGCCTTGTGCCCGGCCTGCAACTGCGTCTCGCGCTCGCGCAGGGTGCGGATCTTACCCTCGTGACCGGAAATGTTCTGCTTCAGCTCGGCCTCGGCGGCGGCGAATCGCTTCTTCGCCTCGTCGATCGCATACATCACCTTCAGCTCCTCCTCCTCGAAGCCGCTGATCGCGGCCTCGGTGTTTTCGATCTCGTGCGTGAGCGCCTTGTATTCGTCGTTCTTGCGCACCTCGAGCTGCTGCGTGCGGTATTTGCCCGCCTTGTCCTCGGCGCTCTTGATCTCCACCTCGAGCAGCTTCTTCTTCGATTCCAAGGCGTGCCACTCGGCCTTCGCGGCCTCGATGGCAGCCTTTTCCGCCGCGATCCGGGCCTCGACCGCCGCGATTTCGCGGGGGGCCGCCTGCAGCTGCTGCTCAAGCGCGAGGCGCTTCGAGTCGGATTCCTGGAGCGCCAGCAGCTTGGACAAATCGAGAGCAGCCATGAAGGCGACATTGCGGGGCGGGTCGCCCTGCGGTCAAACGAAACTTTCCGCGGCGGACGCGGTCGTTCTCCGGGTCCGATTTTCGGTCAAAAACTCGACCAAAAAACAGGTTCGCAGCAGCCTTATTTTTTGAACGAAAAGAGGCCATTTTTAATCATTGGATATCAATGATTTAAACGCGTGTTTTTTACGGTAAAAATAACTCGGAAAATCGCGAGAAAACCCTTGTCGGAGCGGACGTTTTGCATGACCTTTTTTCAACCAATTTTCGCCCTAAATGTCCGCCTCTGAAGAAGCCTCCACTCTCGCCAAATCCAACGCCGCCGCCGCCGACTACGACGCCAATAAACTGGGCCAGCTGAAGGGCCTGGAGGCGGTCCGCAAGAAGCCCGGCATGTATATCGGCGGCACCGACGAACGCGCCTTGCACCACTGCGTTTCCGAGGTCCTCGACAACTCCGTCGACGAACATCTCGCCGGCCACTGCTCCAAGATCGAGGTCGCCATCCACGTCGACGGTTCGATCAGCATCCGCGACAACGGCCGTGGCATCCCGGTCGACATCAACAAGGATTCCGGCCTGCCGGGCGTCGAGCTCGTGCTCACCACGCTGCACTCCGGCGGCAAATACGGCCAGGGCGGCTACAAGTTCTCCGGCGGCACGCACGGCGTCGGCGCCAAGTGCGTCAACGCCGTCTCCGAGTGGTTCGAGGTCGAGGTCTCCCGTGGCGGCCAGGTCCACCACATGAAGTTCGAGCGCGGCAAGACCATGAAAAAGCTCGAGGTCATCGGCAAGGCCAAGGGCACCGGCACGCTCATCACCTTCAAGCCCGACGCTGAGATCTTCCGCGAGACCACCGTCTTCAAGGCCGACACCATCGCGCAGCGCCTGCGCGAGCTGGCCTTCCTCAACTCCGGCCTCGAGATCGCCTTCACCGACGAGCGCCCGTCCACGCCGAAGACCGAGGTCTTCCTCTACAAGAACGGCGTCGTCGAGTTCGTGAAACAGATCAACACGGGCAAGACCGCCCTGCACCCGGTGCCGGTCCGCATCACCAAGGAGCTCCAGACCACCCTCGACGACAAGCCGATGGAGATCCACGTCGAGATCGTCCTCCAATACAACGACACCTACAACGACCTCGTCCTCTGCTACACCAACACCATCCACAACCCGGACGGTGGCACGCACCTCTCCGGCTTCCGCAGCGCCCTGACGCGCGCGATCAACCAGTTTTCCAAGGCGAACAATCTCCTCAAGGACAAGGATCCGCAGATCACCGGCGATGACGTCCGCGAGGGCCTCGCCGCGGTCATCTCGATCAAGCACAGCGACCCGAAGTTCGAGTCGCAGACCAAGGTCAAGCTGCTCTCACCCGAGGTCGAGAGCATCGTCGGTTCCCTCGCCTACGAGGGCCTGATGTTCTACTTCGAGAGCAACACCCCCGTCGCCAAGCGCATCGTCGAGAAGGCCCTCACCGCCGCCCGCGCCCGCGAGGCGGCCCGCAAGGCCCGCGAGACCATCCGCAAGGGCGCCCTCCACGGCGGCGGCCTCCCCGGCAAACTGGCCGACTGCTCCGAGAAGGACCCGGCCATCTGCGAGCTCTACATCGTCGAGGGCGACTCCGCCGGCGGCTCCGCCAAGCAGGGCCGCGACCGCCGCTACCAGGCCATCCTCCCGCTCCGCGGCAAGCTCATCAACTCCGAGAAGGCCCAACTCGACAAGGTCCTCAACAACGAGGAAATCCGCACCCTCATCACCGCCATCGGCACCGGCATCGGCACCGGCGAGGACGAGTCCGCCTTCAACGCCGACAAGGCACGCTACCACCGCGTCATCATCATGACCGACGCCGACGTGGATGGCTCCCACATCCGCACCCTCCTCCTCACCTTCCTCTACCGGCAGATGAAGGGCATCATCGAGCGCGGCTACGTCTACATCGCCCAGCCGCCCCTCTACAAAATCAAGCGCAAGAAGCGCGAGCAATACGTCGACAACGACGAACAGCTCAACCGCATCCTCCTCGAGCTTGGCTCCGAGGAGATCGTGCTGGCCCGCACCGGCGACGCCCACGTCTTTGCCCCCGCCGCCATCGACCAGATCATCGAGATGCTCGGGGCCCTCGAGAAGCTCGGCCACGGCATCACGCGCCACGGCGCCACGCTGGCCGAATACCTCGACCAGTCCGACAAGGCCTCCCACGAGCTCCCCCGCTACATCGCCCGCGTCCGCGAGGGCAACAAGGAGTCCCACCAGTTCCTGACGGACGACAAGGCCCGCGCCGACTTCCTCAAGAAGCAGGGGATTGATGCGGAGCTGAACGCCGCTGAACCCGGCACGAAGCCGGGTTCACCCTCCGTAGCCTCGGCGAAGGAGGGCCAGCCAGTTGCCCCGCGCCGCGTCACCATCCACGAGATCTTCGAGTCCACCGAGATGACGAAGCTCCTCAAGGCCCTCGCCAAGGCCGGCGTGGACACCGCACAGTTCGCGCCGACCGAGAAGGCCCGCTACACCATCACCGAGAACGCCGGCGCCAAGACCGAGGCGAAGACCGAGCTCTTCTCCCCGCTCGACATCATCACCCAGATCCGCGCCAACGGCCGCAAGGGGCTCTCCATCCAGCGCTACAAGGGCCTCGGTGAAATGAACCCGAAGCAGCTTTACGAGACCACGATGGATCCCGACCACCGCCGCCTGCTCAAGGTCAGCATCACCGACGCCGCCAAGGCCGACGCCCTCTTCACCCTGCTGATGGGCGACGAGGTCCCGCCCCGCCGCCAGTTCATCGAGGACAACGCCCTCAACGTCCAGTATCTGGATGTCTGAGCCATCGTTCTCTTTCTCGTAATTTTAATCGTGCTCGGATTATCTATCCCTCAACCGCCAAAAAGAAACCCGCCGTGAAAACCACCATCAAACCCAAGAAGCCGGCCCGGAAACACCGTGCCGTTGGCGTGCGCGCCCGTCCCATCCCGTCAACGCAACTCTCCGACGAGGAATTCCGCCGCCAGCTCCATATTGAACTCGCCGACGAAATCCGAACCGCGCAAGAGAGCCTTAAGAAGGCGAACGCGTCCCTGTTTCGCCGCCGCACTCCGGTCGAAGCGAAAGCCAATGCGGCCGCCGCCCGCGCCATGTTTGCCGAGTGGGAGAAAGCTGATCGTAAAGACCCGCCTCCTTATAATGACTGGGAGAAATTCAAGGCCCTCCTTGAGGAAAATCGTATGCGCAGCGCTCCTCTTTTCTCTGAATGAGCCAGACTGTTTTACTTGATAGCGGCCCCTTGGGCCAGATTTGCCATTCCGACCCTACTCGCCATACTGAGATCAAGTCGTGGTTCGACCTGTTGCTTGCTGGAGGTGTCGCTGTCTTCATCCCGGCGATTGTCGATTTTGAGGTCCGGCGCAGCCTGATTCTGGCCAAGCGCACCCGTTCGCTTGCGCGTTTGGACGCCCTGCAAGCTCGGGCGGAACTTCTGGCCATCACTCCGGCTGATCTGCGCTTGGCCGCGCGTTTGTGGGCGATGGCGCGTGAACGCGGCCGATCCGTGGGCGACCCCAAGGAACTCAATGCCGACGTTATCCTCGCCGCCCAAGCCGTCAGCCTGATTGATGCGGTAGTCGCCACCGAAAATGTCGGCCATCTAGGGCTGTTCACCGAAGCCCGCCCGTGGGCCACGATCAAGCCATGAGCCAGCGTATCTCCGTCAAGTCCGACCACCTCGCTGTGCTGCAGGCCCGCGCCAAGAATGCCGGCAAGCGCACCTATTCAGCCGATGAGGTCCGTGTCCGCCTTGGGCTCGCTAGCAAAAAATGACCCCATCGCGCAGCCGATGCACCAAGGACAAAACTCTTAATTTTAGCACCTCCACCTCTGATTCTTTCCATACGGGCCGCCACCAAAACATCCCATGAAACAACCCGAGAATCAGTCGAAGAAGTATGCCACGCTCTTTGCTGACATAGACAGTGGCCGGATCAAGATTCCACAATTCCAGCGCGATTTCGTCTGGGACAAGGCCCAAACCGCGAAACTCATCGATAGCATTATTAAGGGTTTTCCTATCGGAACCTTTATCTTTTGGAAAACCCGTGAGCGCCTCCGCGCCATCCGCAATATCGGTAACGTAGAACTGCCCGAACCCCCCAAGGGTGACGCCGTGCTTTACGTGTTGGATGGGCAGCAGCGTATCACTTCTCTTTATGCCGTCAGGAAGGGGATCATCCTTACCCGCGACGGTGAGTCGGTTGATTACAAGGATTTGTGCGTCGATCTTGCGCTCGTGCCCGACGGCGAGGAAGAAGTCGTCCTGGCGGAACCCCAGGAAGGGAAACGCACTATATCCATTCATAAACTTCTGACCGGGAGTCTCACCAGCTTCCTGAAGAGCTACAGCGAGAAGGAACTTGAGCGGATCGAAATCTACCAACGTCGCCTCACCGGCTATGATTTTTCGGTAATTGAGATTGCCGACTACGAGATCGACATCGCCTGCGAGATTTTTACCCGCATCAATACCGGCGGCAAAGCGCTCACTCTTTTCGAGATCATGGTCGCCAAAACCTATGATCTCGAACGAAAGTTCGACCTCCAGGAACGCTACGACGAACTGATAGACAGTGAAGGGACCACGAAGGACCTGGAAGACGCTAACTTCGAGACGATCCCTCCGGTCACCATTCTTCAATGTCTGGCCGTAAAGGTCTGCGGCAGCATCAAGCGGGGAGACATTCTCAAAATGGAGCGTGACGCGGTAGTGGATGCCTGGCCGGTGGTCGTCGGTAGCATATTTTCCGCAGTCGATTTCATGAGGTCACACCTCGGCGTGCAGGTTTCACGGCTACTACCCTACAATACTCTGCTGATCCCGCTGACCTACTTCTTCATTTGTCAGTCGAAGGCGCCTTCCGCCCGCCAAGTGGCATTGCTCCGGCAGTATTTCCTTTGGGCTTCCCTCAGTAACCGATTCAACTCTGCGGTCGAAACTAAGATTGAAACGGACCTAAAGCGCATCGATGCCATTGTCCGCGACGAACAGCCAAGCTACGACAGTGAGCCGCTCCGCCTTACGGTCGAAGACTTCCGCCACCGGCCGTTTATTGCTACTGACGCCTTCTGCAAGGCGGTGCTTTGCATTCTTGTGGCACAGCAGCCGCGCTCGCTCGTAGACAACGGCATAGTCCAAATCGACAATTCCTGGCTCAAGGTCGCTTCCAGCCGCAATTTTCATCACTTCTTCCCGAAGGCGTTCCTCAAGAAGCGCGGCGTTGATTGGCGAGATGCCAATCGCCTGGCCAACATCATTCTGGTGAACGCGGACCTGAATAAGCGCGTCATTCGTGCCCGGGCTCCGTCCGACTACATCAAGGAGTTTCAAGAGAAGAATCCGGACATGTCGAAGGCGCTATCCAGTCACTTCATTGGTGATCCCGCTGTTTTCGGCATTCTAGTCGATGACTACGAGGTATTCATCACAAGTCGCGCAACCGAGCTATTGAAAACCGTTGATGCGCAATTACTAGTCGAAAAGACCTCTGCCTGATCTCACGACGACTTTTTTAGATTTTCCAATTCATGTATACGGCCAACGAGAAGCTTTCTTCCGCCAACATCACCGACATCATGCAGACGGCCTACATCGATTATTCGATGTCGGTCATCATCTCGCGCGCCCTGCCCGATGCCCGCGACGGCCTGAAGCCCGTCCAGCGCCGCATCCTCTACGCGATGCTCCGCGAGGGCCTGGTCCACAACCGCGCCTTCGACAAGTGCGCCGGCGTCGTCGGCGAAGTGCTCAAGAACTACCACCCGCACGGCGACTCCTCGGTCTACGACACGCTCGTCCGCCTCGCCCAGAACTGGGTCATGCGCTACCAGCTCATCGATCCGCAGGGCAACTTCGGCTCCGTCGACGGCGATCCGCCGGCCGCCTACCGCTACACCGAGGCCCGCCTGAAGGACATCGCCGAGGAACTCCTCAAGGACATCGAGGAGGACACC
>CBDFNB010000009.1:152500-393071 GCA_965249855.1 Lacunisphaera sp. | reverse complement strand
TATAAGTCCGACTGGACGCTCTCGATGGCGCTTCGGCCGAGGGCTGCCTCGGTTTCCTGTTGCCAAAAAGCCGCCTGAATTTAGGCGCTCAAAAACGCCGCCAACGCCAGGCGATCGCATTAGGCTTCTTGCAACTCATGCATCCCCTCAAGGCCCAGCTTACTTCATTCTCCCGACCCAGTCTGCCCGCACTCCTCATCGCAATTCTCTGCGTAGTAGCGCTAGCCCTTTGCTTGCGGCTGATCTTCCGTTCGGACGACTGAACCTGAAGCCCCGGCGGATCGACCGCCGGGGCTCGGTTCGGCCGGGCATTCGACTGGCCTGAATGCCTCAACCAAAGTGCCGACCGAGTAAATCGCAGGAAACCCCAGTTTTTCAACTGCCCTTTCCTGAGGCCCGGGAAGAGGTTGGGGGAAGTTAAATAAAATACGCAAACTGCCCGCAATCGGCCCGTTTGCGCGGCCTGGGGTGTCGGGTGCATTGACGCGCCGTCCGCGCAGGATTTGCTGGCCGGCCTTGACAGTTCAGCAGCCGAAGTCGCGTGACGTTCCCGTCGCGCGCCACGGGGGATCCAAACTGCCGGTGCGCTCACGCGTGCCGGCCGGGGCGCACGGCACCGGGTAACCGGGGCCAAGGCCACTTTCCAGGCCAAGCCCGTCAGCTAACCTCGTAGGCACCGGGAAGGCGATCCTCTGGAGCGCGCACAGGCGCGCCACCTTGGTTGCCCGTTTCAACATAGCCACCGCGCGCTGTCACGCGGGGGCGCTACTAGGCAACCAACATGTCCGGCAATAAACTCCTCCGGTCGGCGAAGCATGTCTTCATCGGCCGTGCCCGCGAACTGACCGAACACGGTCTGTTCCATAAACTCTCCCTCGTCGCCATTCTCGCCTGGGTCGGCCTCGGCGCGGACGGGCTCTCCTCGTCATGTTACGGTCCCGAGGAAACCTACAAGGTTCTGCTCGCCCACCCGCCGCTCGCGCTCTTCGTGGCCGGCATGTCGGCGATCACCATCGCGCTCATCTGCGCGAGCTACTCGCAGATCATCGCCTTGTTTCCCTCGGGCGGCGGTGGCTATGTCGTGGCCAGTCGGCTGCTCTCGCCTGCCGCCGGCGTCGTTTCTGGCTCGGCGTTGCTCATCGATTACGTGCTGACCATCGCGATCTCCGTGGCGAGCGCGATGGACGCGTTGTTCAGTTTTCTGCCGCCGGAATGGCTGGTGTGGAAGGTGGCGGCGGGGTCAGCGGGCATCGTCCTGCTCACGCTGCTCAATCTCCGCGGCGTGCGTGAATCAGTGGTCATCTGGGTGCCCGTGTTTTTCCTCTTCCTCATCACGCACGTGTTCATCATCGGCTACGCCTTCGCCACCCGGGGTGATGGCATCGGCGCTTTGTTTGGCAACACGACGCAGTCGGTCCACGCGGTTTCCGCCGAGATTGGCTGGATGGGACTGCTCGCGCTGCTGCTGCGGGCCTACAGCGTGGGTGCCGGCACTTACACCGGCATCGAGGCCGTCAGCAATGGCCTGCCCATCCTGCGCGAGCCGCGTGTCCGCACCGGCCGTCGCACGATGGTGCTCATGGCGCTGTCGCTGGGTGCCATGGTGGCGGGCCTGCTCATCGCCTATCTCCTCGTGCGGGTGATGCCGGTGGACGGCAAGACGCTCAACGCGGTCCTGTTCGAAAATCTTACCGCCAGCTGGCCGGTTTGGCTGGGCAGCACCTTCGTCAAGGTCGCACTCACCAGCGCGGCGGCGTTGCTCTTCATCGCGGCGCAGGCGGGCTTCCTCGATGGCCCGCGCGTGCTCGCCAGCATGGCGCTCGATCGCTGGATGCCGGCGCGTTTCGCGGCGCTGAGCGATCGCTTCGTCACGCTCAACGGTGTGCTGCTCATGGGCGGCGCGGCGTTGGTGGTGCTGTTGCTCACGCGTGGTGCCGTGGCGCTGCTGGTGGTGCTCTACAGTATCAATGTGTTCGTGACCTTCAGCCTGTCGCAGCTCGGCATGGTCCGGCATTGGTGGCAGGTGCGGCGTGAGGAGAAAGCCTGGCGCCGCCGGCTGGCGGTCAACGCCGTCGGCCTCGGCCTGACGAGCTTCATTCTCGTCACCCTCATCATTCTCAAGTTCCACGACGGCGGCTGGGTGACGGTTCTGCTCACCGGCGCGCTGGTCGCCGTGGCGTTCGCGGTGCGCCGGCACTATGACGGCGTGAAGCGGCAGATTGTCCGGCTCGACGAAATCCTTGAGGCGGCGAAGCACACGCCGGTGGCGGCGCGCGACCTGGCAGCACCGGTGGGCGCGACCCGCACGGCCGTGGTGTTCGTCAACGGCTACAACGGCCTGGGCCTGCATACGCTGCTCGGCGCGGTGCGGATGTTTGGCGGCGGTTTTCGCCGGTTCGTCTTTGTGCACATCGGCGTTGTCGATGCGGGTAATTTCAAGGGTGCCGATGAAATCGAGCACCTGCGCGCCCATGCGGCCGCCGAGTGCGCGCGTTACGTCGAGTTTGTGCGCCAGCGTGGCGGCGAGGCGTCGGCCGTCACGGCCATCGGCCACGAAATCGTCGCCGAGCTGGAACGGTTGTTGCCGGACCTGACGGCGACATATCCGGACGCCGTTTTCTTCGGCGGCCAGCTCGTGTTCGCGTGCGAGACCTTCCTCACGCGCCTGCTGCACAACTACACGGCCTTCGCGCTGCAACGCCGGTTGTTTCTGCGGGGCCTGCCTTGCGCGGTCGTGCCGATCCAGCTAAGCGAGCCAGTCCCAGGTTAGGCGAGACATGACCGTTATTCCTGCCGCGACCTTCGGCAAAGGTCCCGGGAAATATCTCAGCGCCCCCACTTCACAACCACGGCAAAATCCACGGTCTGTCGAGTCAGAGTGGCGGGCGGAATCCGCCCATCGGCATAGGTTAGCCGGAAAGCGGAAATTCCCTTCCAGGTGCGCGGAGCCGGCAAATCGAGCGAGCACGCCGTATAAAACGCGTCGGCCAGATCCGAGCGAGGAGCAGACAGGCTTTGTTCGCTGGAGCGGTAATACTGGAAATTCGGAATCAGCTTGAGCGAATGCAGCCATGAACCTTCAGGTGCGAGCCAAGCACCAACCGGCAATTGCCAGTCCAGGGAAAGGCCGAACCGGCCGTAACTGTTCCGCGGAACCGGGGTTCCACCCACTTCCGCCTTGGTTTCATCGACCCTGCGGTAATCGAACCAGCAATGAGGCACCAGCGGATGAGAGAGGAAACCCGCGTTCGCCGGAGTGTAGTTGAGACGAAGCCCTGCGGCCCATTGCCGGTTCTGCAAGGGCTGATCCGCCTCAAAGGCGGCCGCGAACCCGATGGCGACCCCACCAAAGCCCGGTTTCACAACCGGACGCGGTGGAATGTAATCCGGACGCGTGCCTGGCTCGGGAGCCTCCTCCGTTGTGGGCGGGGGATCGAGATTGATAAAATACAGTCCCGCCAGGTCAGCCTTGAGGCTTTCTCCATGGGCGTCGGCGTCGGTAGCCAGCGTGCCCTTGGTCGTAGCTTCAATCGTGAGCAGCTGGTTTGCGGCGGTAGCCGGCTTGTAGGCATACTTTCCTTCGAAACGAAGTGCGCCCACGAAGCTGTTATCCAAATCGCTCCGAAGGAGCGCCGGTTTGACCTCAAACTCAGGTTTGGCCGAAAACGCCGGAACGGAGGTGAGGAGCAGCGCGACCAGCAATAATGAAGAACGGGTTCTCATGTATGGCTCCTTTCACGTTTGAAGCTGTAGAGTGAATCCACTGCCGGCCCGAATTCGGCCAGCTTGGTGTCGCCCTCCTTGAGCAGACCCGCCAGGGTCGATTGTGCGGAGTTGGCTGTCACCCCCTCCTCGAGCAAGGCGCCCGGGGTGCCGCTTTGGAGGAGGAACACATGGAGATCGGAGGCCATTTTGCGCAGGGCGGCCGGACGCGTTTGCTCCGAAAACAGTTCACTCGGCCATTTCTCCAGGTCCCGCAGCCGCAGGTGGCCGGAGGCGGCATGCGTCAGGCTGATCCCATCGCGCTCATACATGCGGGTGCGGAAAAACTGCCAGGCATACCAATGAGCCTCATTGTTGGTCGTCCATGCCGTGCCGAACTCGTTGGGGAAGAATTCGACTTCGCCGTGCTGGGTCTTGATAGAGCCAGCGCCGCCGTAGGGCGCGAATGGCGCGCGCGGGGACGAGGTGGCTTTGGGCGATTGCGCTGCAAACAGGACCAGCGGGAATGCGGCGGGTTTTTCCATGACCGGCACGGGGGCGGGTGCCGGGGTCACGGTTGGCGCAGCGGGCATCGCGGCGGGTGCGGGCGGCGGCACCTTGAACCGAGCGCCGTCGCGATTGTGCGTTTTCGGCAGTACCGTGGCCGGAGCGGCGGCCGCGGCCGGCAGAGGCGCAGGGCTGCGCCTGACCTGCTGCCAGCGCACCGCGATGACGCCGAGCGCCAGCACGGCGGCAACGAGGACGACCTGTCCGGTGGGCGAAGTGAAGAAGTCGCGGTTCATGGGTGCGCGACGATCAGGTTGAAGTTTTCGCGAACGGAGAGGTTCGTGCGTCCGCGTCCCGGCGCGCCGGCGACCACGAAATGAATCCAAGTGGAGGCCTTGGGCGGGATCGCGCCCGAGGCGTCCGCCAGCGCGACCGGGAAGATTTCGCGGCCGACGCGGATGGCCAGCGACCCCGCGTCGTAGACGACCGGCGTCTCGCCGGGATTGTCCAGGCGCACCCGGAAAGCGAGCGCGTCCTCCGTATCGAACCGCGTGACCTCCTCGATGATCGCCGTGAAGTCACGGTAGCGGATCGGGGTGTTCGGCTGATGCCGCTCCGCTGCCGGCTTCATGCCGGGATACTGGAGTTGCAACCGGCCCAATTGCTTCGAGCGGTCGAGGAGTTCCTGGAGCACGCCGGCCTCGGGCGTCGGCCGCGGACGGCCCACCAGCGGCTCGTCGAGGAACACGACCGCCTGATCGGGCTCCTCGGCGGTCTGGAAGGCGAGCGCGTAAACCTTGCCGCGAAAGACGACGTTCATCGCGCCGGTGGCGTTTTCCTTCACCGCGCGAAGCGAGAAGTATTCCGCGCCCGGTTCGTGCGAGAGCAGGATGCCGGGATGGTCCTCCGCCTTCGCCGAGATGTTCGCCCCGACCAGCGCCTTGAGCGGACCCGGGAACACGCACGTCGTCGGCTGGTTGGTGCCGAGCCGGACCGTGTAGACGCACTGCTCCTCCAGCGGATAAGTGCGGAGATCAGCGGCGCTCACGCCCGCGACCAACAGCGCTTGCACCATGATCATTGCGACGATTCGTAGGTCCATACGGCGAGGGGGAAGCGACCGTTGCCGGCCAGGTTGGGATTTCGGGCGAACGTCAGGCGCAGCGTGAACGCTGGCGCCTCGGTGAAGGCCTGTCCGTTGACGAGGCCGGTGCGGATGAGCTGCCCCTCGACTTGCGCGAGCACGGTCTGCTCGCGGGTTTCGAGGATGGTGACTTTCAGCACCTCGGGTTTTTGGTGGAGCGCCTTGGCCGCAAATTCCTCGGTGCCGGCGGCAATCTGCGTTCGCGCCTGTTTCGCCGCTTCGGGCAGGAAGAGCTTGTCGAGCAGCTCCGGAAAATCCGGCCCGGTCGGGTTGCGCTGGAAGAGGGCAAGACACGCCAGCAGCGCATGCTGCTCGTGGAGTTTCGTGGCCTCCTCGAAGCCAAGAAGCGGACTGAGATGAAACGTACCGGCTCCGTCGAGGACGACGACGCGCTCCCTCGCGCGATAGGCCTGGATAATCAGGAACGGCTGCACGACACAGAATCCGGCAGCGAGCAACGCGACCATGCACCACAGGCGGGCAGCGAAGGCATGGTCGGCGAAATAGCCGAGCGGGTTCCACGGGCGACGGGCACGCTGGGAAGTTTCGGCAGGGACGCGGGTGACAGGAGTTTCGCGCAGAGTGGTCATGGCATCACAGAGAGGTTTGCGGTGTGGGCAGGCGGCCTAGCCCGAGGGCTGCGGACGCCCGGGTTTCGCCGGTAGGGTCGGATGTGGGGCTCGACGCGGGCGGTGGCGGTGCGGGCGGCGGCACGGCGGGTGGCGCGGGCGGCGCGCCGTTGCCGGATGCGGGCCCCCCTTTCCCGGGCGCAGCAGCGGCGGCGGCAACCGCAATCCCGCCGGTCTTCGCCGTCTTGAGCATCGAGGCGATCTGATGGAGGGTGAAGAGATGGTGGAGAGCCGCACCGCCACCGATCCCGACGGGGGAACCGGAACCGATGAGTCCTTGCATCAGAAAAGGCGTTCCAACCGTGCCGATGATCAGCCAAAGCGCGGCCACGAGACCCCCGAGCAGGCTGCCGAATGACGCCGGATCGATCTCACCGGGGGTGAAATCGTAGGCGACCGCGAGGTTGTTGGCGTAACCGGTCAGCAAGTGGTAGGCGACCAGCTCCGTGACGGCGAAGCCGACAGGCCACGCGAGGATCGCGAGTGTCTGCTGGATGTAGCGGCCCGCGAGTTGCGCTTGGGAGGGAATCATGAATAGCCCAAGGGCGACCGGCAGAAACAGGTAGCAGAGCAGCTTCAGCACGAACTGCAGGATCAGGAACGGCACCTGAAGCAGGCTCGCGACGAGCACGATCACCTTCACGGACGAGGCAAGGAACGCCTGATAAAGCGACTCGCCCACCCGGCGCAGGTTGAACTCGCCGCTCCCGCCGCTGACCGTCTCGCGCAGCTTGCCCGCAGTGCGCATCGGGTGGTCCGTGTAGCCCTCCTGCACGGTGTTCGCCACGGACAGGAAAACTTTTTCCGTGAACCCGAACCAGCCGGGCAAGGTTGCCACCAATCCGATGATCAGGACGGCACGAACGATCGGGCGAATGATGCTCTCGGCATCCGCGCGCGCCTGCTGCACCTGAATGATCAGACCGGTGACGCACAAAAAATACACGACGACGCGCAACGCCTCGGCGAGGCCGAGGACACTTTCGCGCAGACCTGGAGCGAAGTTCTCCATCAGTTGCGCCCCTCCCATGGCCGTTGCTTCAGCGCCTCGCGCCGGAGTGCGGGCTCACGCTCCATCAGGTCATCGCCGTCGCGCAGCACCACCCGCCGGTGGGCGGGGCGGATCGGGCGTTCCTGTGCGTCGCACAGCGGCGCGTTCCGACAGGCGTGTCGGAACACGAGCACGCAGCATACGCCAAGTCCGGCGACCGCGATGATGACGGCTGTGACCATGCGCTTCACCGGTTGTAGGACGTAGCGTCGATTTTGATGCCTTCCTGCCACGCGCGAACGACGCCGAGCGTCTGCCGCTCTTCGGCGGACTGCCGCTCCAGCAGATCCTGCCGCTCCTTGGCGGCCTGGTTGTCGTTGAGAATCTGTTGTGCGGAGAGTTTCGCGGCCTCGCTCTGGCGCTGCCCGTCGAGGCGCGCGAGTTGGGCGTGGAGCGCGCCGAGCTTGGCGGAGAGTTTGTCGACCTCGGCTTGGGTGCTGGCGGAGCGCAGCTGCTCCAGCGAGGCGGCCACCTCCGCCTGTAGCGCCGCCGCGCGGGTATCCGTCTGCGCTTGGACCGTCGCAAGGTTGTCCGCCTGACGTTCCACCGCGGCATAGCGCAGGTAGAGCCCGTCCTGCCGCACGAAGTCGCGGCCGAGCGAGGTCCGGTCCTCGAGTTGGCGGTAGATTCCATCGGAGGTTCGGCGCAGCGAATCCACTGCGTTTGCCAGCCTCCGCGCCGTCGCGAGCGTTTCCCCGTAGCTGCGCGCAAGGTCAGCGGCACCGAGATCGCGAAGCAACACACCCGCTCCGGCTGCCGTCGGATCGCCCATCACATCGCGAATGCGGCTCTGCACCGCCAGTTGCGCTTCGAGTTGCCGGAGCTGGCGGTTGAGGCTTTCCAGCTGTTGCGCCCACTGGCGCATGATTTCGAGGTGATTGGCCGCTTGGCCGGCTTGCACGGCGGAATTCACGGCGGTGTTGACCGGATCGTTGACGATCCACTGGGCGAACGCCGACGAGGCGAGGAGAAGAAAAAGGACGACGTGTTTCATGGTTTGCGGGTTTTGGGCGGAGCCTCCGCCGGCTGACGCTGCTGATTTTGAATGGCCCAATACTGCTCGCGGACCGCCTGCTGATAGCCGCGCTCGTAGGCACGCGCTTCGGTCTCCGCGTCGCGTTTGGCAGGGCTCGTGCAGCCGGCGAGCCCGAGGGAAAGAAGCCAGATCATCCGGCGCATGGGGCCTCCTGGAAGTGGCGCAGCGTTCCGCACTGCGGGGGTTGCGCTGTGGGCGCGAAGTAGCACAGCGACGAATGGCGCTTTGCGGCGGGCAATTGTTCGGGCAGCGGATAGCGCTGGATCGCATCGATCGCGTTCTCCGGCAGCGGCAGATCGGCGGTCAGGTCGACGAGGTCGGACCGGTCGGACTGCCGCATGAAGAAAAACTGCTTCGCATTGCCGACGACAGCCCCGCGCACCCGCGAGTGACGGAACCGCGAATACTGCTGGATGATCGAAGCGCACCAGCAGTTGTGCTTGCGCAGCTGCGCGTAGCCTTCGGCGACGATCCGCTCGCCGCCGGGAGTGTCGAGGAAGCGGGCGAGTTCCTCGAAGAGGATGCGTTTCCGCTGGGCGCGCGGCAGGCCGAGGATGTGCTGCCGGCCCATGCCGCTGATCAGCAGGCCGGCGGCGATTTTCATCTCGACCGCCTGTTCCGGGATCAAACCGAGTTCGATGTGGACGATCCGGCGGCGGAACGAGACGTTCGTCGGTCCGTCGAACAGCCGGCCATATTGTCCGTCCGCCGTCCACGCGCGCAGCAATGTCGCGAGCCGCTCGATCTCTTCCTTGCCGTGTTCCGGGAAGCGGGCGAAGGCGAGCAATTCGACCAGAGCGCCATGTGTCGGATGCTCCTGCGGCTCGAAGAAAGCGCACGCGGTGTGCGCCACCGTGCGCTCTGAAAGGCCTTGGCCGAAACGGACCACGGCGTCCTCGGGGAGGCCGGCGATGAACGCGAGCGCCTCGTCATCTCCCGCTTTCTCCCGTTCGCGCAGGTCGAGGAACGCATCGAGCGGCGACGCGCCCTCGGCCAGCCGGGCCCGCCAGGCGTGCACGGCGCATGCGAATCGCTGCACCCTTTCCGCCTCCAACGGGCGGCGGCGGGACCAGTCGGTATAGGCATCCCGGTAAACCTGGTGCAGGTATTGGGTGAGTTGCGCTTGCCGGAGCGCCAACTGTTCGGCGTTGTCCGGCACCCCGACCATGCGGGCAAGCAGCGCCACTGCCGTGGCGAGGTGGAGCTGGGTCAGCGGCAGACCCTGCGTGTCGAGGTAGTTGAGGGTAATTCCTGCGTCCGGGTGGATCACCACGGGCTTTTCGCCCATCGCTTCGGTGAAACGCTTGTAGGAAAGTCCCTCCTCGATCAGCAGGGAATGCTCGAAGTTGTCAGCCGTCTGGAAGAGGAGGTCTTCGACAAACGCGGATTTTCCCGCGCCAGTCATGCCGAAGATGACGGCGTGTTGCGGAGAACCGTGCACGGCAGTCGTAACGCCGACGAGATTTCCCTGGCTGCCATCGTAGAGCGCCTCGGCATTTTCGAGCGCACCGGTAAAGGTCGCCGAGAAGGGGAGGACATCGGCAAGGTAGCTGTCCTCGGCATACAGCTCGCGATGCCTGTAGGACGAGTGCGTCCAGCCCGGCCATGAGCCGAAGAACAATTTTCGCGCCGTGGTGGGCAAGGCGCACTCGAAGCACTGCGCTCCGTCCATGGCGTTGATCGCGGCCTGCACAGCGGCCACTTTCTCGCGCAGCGCATCGGGACTCGGTGCCCACACGCGAATCACATAGGTCACGTGGAAAGGCCGGGCGAATCCGCCGGCCAGCGCCTCGACCTTCCGCTCCTTCTTTCGCAAAGCGACGAGAAGCGAAGCCCGGGGCTTCTCGGCGTATTCGCCGCGCAGGCGTTCCGCGGCCTTCTCCTCGCGATTGATTTCGCGGCGGCTTGCGGCGGGCGCAATGTTGACGGTGATGTTGTAGTCGAGAAACGGCAGCCCGGTCAGATGCGTGACGATTCCGGGGCGGGTGCGCTGCGGCCAGCGCGACAACGCGAGGACGGCATGGTGACATCCGTCCAAGACGAAACCGCCCGACTGGCCGACGCCCTCGGCTTGCCAGCAGTTCTCCTGCACCCCGAGCGAAGGGTCGAACATCGCCACCGGCGGCTCCTCGGAGCGCCGGGCCAAGCTCGGATTCAGAAAGCGGCGCAGGCAGATGAAGTGATCGAGGTCGTCCATCGCCTGGACGGGTGTCTCCGGTCCAAAGATGGTGCGCATCGTTCCCGCAAATTCCTCGAACTGGCCGGCCATTTCCTGGAGCACCGCGTCGTAGCGGTTTTCCAGCCCGTGGCGGGTGGCGGCGATTCCCTTCGACGCGGGTACCTCGATGGAAAGGAACAGCACGAGATGTTCGCGACGAAGGGTGCCGTCGAGCAGTCGCGGCCAGTAGCGGGCAAACCTTTCGTTGCGCGCGGCCCGGACCGATGGTTCGGACACCTGCTGGGTCCGCGCATGGTAGTCGAGGAGCGCCTTGCGGTAGTCCGAGTCCGCCCACCACTGAACCTGCAACCGGCGGCCCGGAGCGAGGATCGCAAGCAACGCCCGCACCTGATCCTGCATGGCGTTGAGCCGTTCGAAGCTGGCTCCCCGCAGGTCGGGACGTTCGAGGCGGAAGCCTTTTGACACCACGCCGCCCTTGTCCGGCGAGCCGAAGACCAACATGCCGGCAACAAAATGCCCGTCGGGTGCCCGGTCATGGGATTTCGTATGGCTTTGAAACGGCTTTTCCCGGGTGAAATTCCCTCCGTCCAGCCAGGCATCGAGTTGGTCGCCTTCATGCCCGGGTGGCTTGCCGTGCCGGAAAAGCGCGAGCCAGCCTGCTACGACCACCACCGGAAGAAGGGCAAACGAGCCTGCAATCCGGTACCCGATCCCGGCAAAGCCGAGGAGGGCAAAGACGGCAACGGCCGCCACCAACGCGAGCACAACCGGGAGATAGAGGTTTCCGTCCAAGCCGAATGCGCGGCCGGTGGAGTCGTCTCCCGAGTTCGTATCAGTGAAGCGAAGGTCGCCCATGGCTAGAAGCGCGGGTTGATCACGGCGTCTCCCATCCCGAAGATGGTGAAGAGTGCGCCCATGATCGCGGCGGCGGCAGCGATGATGATTCCGGCCAGAATGCCGCTCTTGCCCTCGGAATCGCCTTTGCTGATGGCGTTGGCCCCAGCCCAGATTTTGATAATCCCCCAGAAAAAACCGACCATGAAGACCAAAACGAGTGCGGCACCGAATCCTTCGCGGAGTTGTTGCAGCTGGGCCAAGAGGGGAAATCCCTGCGGGAGCAGGATTCTTGGCGAAAACAGAAGATTCATCATGGGGCCATAAACCCACAGGATTTTATCCTCTTGTCAAACTTTTTCCTGTGGGTTTATGGTTTGGTCCATGGACACGGAGCCGAGTTTGACCAAGGTGAGTTTCTCATTTTATCCCGCGGACATGGAGGCCTTGAACGGCCTCGTGACCACTCTCCGCGAGGCGGGTTTGAAGGTCCGGCGTGCGACCGTGCTGCGCGCGCTGATCCATCACGCGACCCCTCTGCAAATGTTCAGCTACGCCGCGGTGCTGGCGGAAGCCCAACGGCAAAAGGAAGGCCCGAGGGAGACGGAGTATGTGGCCGACTACCCCACCGTCGATCTTCCGAAAGTCGATGTCGACAAGCTCGAAGGCGCGGTGACCGAACTTGGCCGGCGCGACCTTTCGGGCAACCGCGCTTTCGTGGCGCGTGCGCTTCTCCGCGGGTTGCCGCGCGATGCGGACATCGTGGCGGTGGTGAAGAAATTCCAGAAGGATTGCCCGGACCGGCCTCGGGGCTGGGCCGCGCGCAAGTCGAAGTCCTGAGATGCTTGCCGCCGAACGGATCACCCGGTTGCGCGGCCTCGGTCCGCACCTCTCCTCGGAAATCCGGGGGCAGGAACACCTGCTCCCGCGCGTAACGGCGGCGCTGCTCCGCGCCGAGTTCGGCCTGGCGTCCCGCTCGCGGCCCCGAGCCAGCTTTCTCTTTCTCGGCCCGACCGGCACCGGCAAGACCGAACTGGCAAAGTGTTTCAACGAATATCTCTTCGGCACGGACCGCTTGTTCCGATTCGACCTCTCCGAGTATCAGAACCAATCTTCGGTGGAACGCCTGCTCGGACAGGATCGATCGGATCGCGGGTTGCTCGGCCGCGTGCTCGCGGCGCACCGTGAAGGCACGTTGCTTTTCGACGAGTTGGAGAAGGCACACCCGCTCGTCCTGGACCTGTTCCTGCAAGTGCTCGATGCCGCCCGGGTCACCGCAGCCACCGGTGAAACCTTCGCGCTCGATGGCTTTGTGATCGTGTTCACGTCGAACCTGGGCTCGGCGGAGGCGGTTCGCATGGAGCGGTCGAGCTTTGCGGCGATTGAAGCAGCCACGCTGCGCCGGCTGCAGCAGACCTTGCGGGCGGAGTTTATCGCCCGGCTCGACGAGAGGCTGGTGTTCTCCCGGCTCACGCCCGCGGTGCTGGAGGAAATCTGTTCCACCATGGTCGCGCGGGAGGTCTGCCGACTGCGCGCGCTCGGCCACGACCTGGAGTTTGACCGGGAGGTCGTGGTGTTCCTCATGCGGCAGGGATTCGACCGTGAACGCGGCGCGCGGCCGATGCGCCAAGCGGTCGAGCAGCACATCCAGCAGGCCGTCGTGAACGAACTGTTCCGCGCGGGAAACGTGGAGGGAAGATTGCACGTGAACGCTGCAGCGGACGGTCTCGGCATCCACCCCCGCCGCGCGCGCGCGACTGCAGCTTAAACCGCAGACACCGTTCCGGCCGTTGGCCGATTCCCGGTAGGACATTGACATCGGCGGGCGCGAAAGTCTTGTCGCGGTGTCTTCCCATCCCCACAGTCACCTCGCCCCGTGTATCCATGAACCCATCTAACTTTTCTAAATTCTACTCCTGTCAGCGAACCCACCGATACAAACCCAGCGCGCTGAATCTGATCATGCTCCGGCACAACCTGCAGAGCATCAGCTTCGCAACAGTGCTCGTCAGCCTGTCGACAATAGCAGCGGCGGATGAGCCCGAATCGAGTCGGCCGCCACTTCTTCCAAGTGTGACCGCTCGGGCCACCGGCCTCGAAGCCACTCGCCCGCAGGGAGTGCCCGACGATGCCGCACTCGAAGCGAACGGCGCTCGCATCGGCGAGATTCGTTTCAATGCCCTCAAACTCTTTGATATTGGCGGCCGCGATCAGGACTCTGCGCTATTCCGTCTCGCGAACCGACTGCACATCCGCACGCGCGAGTCGACCATCGCTGACCAACTGTTGTTTCAAAAAGGCGGGTGGTTCAAAACCAGCTCCGTTGCGGAGTCGGCTCGCATCCTCCGGTCCGCGCACTACCTGCGGGACGCCTCCATCCGTCCCGTCACCTATCGCGACGGCCTCCTAGATATGGAAGTCACGACTCAGGATGTCTGGACATTGAACCCGGGCATTTCCTTCGGTCGGCGCGGCGGGAAGAACACCGCCGGGTTCGAGCTCGAGGAACTGAACTTCCTTGGTTTGGGCACGCAGTTGGGCGCCGGCTTCAAGTCAGGGATCGACCGCGACTCGACCCGGATCTTCTACCGGGACCCGCAACTCGGCTCCTCGTGGTGGGATCTCTCCCTTGCTTACGAGAACAACAGCGACGGACAACTGGGAGAGTTCTCGTTGGAGCAACCGTTCTACGCGCTCGATACGCGGAGGGCGGGTGGGATTTCGATCAAGGACGACTTGCGGGTTGATTCGCGCTACGACCTCGGAGAAGTCGTCGACAAATTCGAAACGCGGGCGCGAACCGCGAGTGCCTATTGGGGTATTTCCAAAGGCCTGTCGGATCATTGGGCCCGGCGATACTCGTTCGGACTCACTTTCGACGAGCATGAGTTTGCAAATGCACCTGGCAACAATCCGGCGACGTTGCTCCCACGAAATCGAAGGGTTGCGTATCCATGGGTGGCGGCTGAGTGGGTTCAGGATCGTTTCGCCATCACGCAGAACCGTGATCGCATCGAAAGAACCGAGGACTACTCGTTAGGATGGAAGTTGCGTGGTCAATTCGGCTTTGCGAGTTCCGCGACTGGTTCGGATCGAAGCGCCGTGATGTTGGAGGGAACAGTTGAGAAGGGATATGAATTCACGAAACGACAGTCCTTCTTCCTCAGCGCGACGGCGGACGGAAGAATCGAGAGCGGTGCCTTGGTCAACGGGACGGTGGGCGTCGACGCGCGCTACTATTACCGGCATTCGCGGCGGCAGACTTTCTTCATGGGACTTTCGGCACTGAGCGGAACGCGACTGGATGCGGATCGGCAGGTTCTACTCGGAGGCGACAATGGCCTGCGCGGATATCCGTTGCGCTATCAGGCGGGAAGCGGTCGTTGGCTTTTCACCGCCGAGCACCGCATATTCACGAATTGGTATCCCTTCCAGTTGGTTAATGTCGGAGGCGCGGCGTTCTTCGATGTCGGACAAGTTATCGGTCGTGATCCGCTGGGCAGCAAACCGCAGGGGCTGCTCAAAGATGTCGGCTTCGGGCTGCGGCTCGGCAACAGCCGCTCGGCAATGGGCAGCGTGATCCATGTTGATTTCGCATTTCCGCTCGATGGCGATTCATCGATTCGCTCGATGCAAATCGTCGTGGAGACGAAGCGGAGTTTTTGAAACCAGCAGGTAGACGACATGAGTCCGACCGTGAGTATCGATTTGCCTACTGATGGCATTAGGCCGGTCGGAATTTCCGGCATGATATTGCGTTGGTTGAAGATGCAGCAGTCTGTTTGCAGATCACCAAGCTCGCGCACGGGGTGGTTTACCCGTAGGGAATTGACAACCAAGGGCACGGAGGTCTTGTGTGCGCTCGTGCCCGCTTTCCGTCATATCGCTGCTCTGATCATGTTGGCCGTTTGGCTGGCATCGTCGCAGCATTGCGGTTTGGAAGCGGCCGGCATTATCGCCGAGGATGCTCCGCACGGCTCGCCACACTCGGGAACTGCCGGCTGCTGCTCCGACACCGGCAATCCTTGCAGCCATGACGGCTGCAACGTGGTGAAAAGCGGCACGATCAATCCTACGGTCTCCTTCCTGAAGGCACCCGCTCCGAGCCTGGTCGCCTGCGCCTGCTTTATTTGTCTGCAACTCGCGGTCCCGGAAGTGTCGGCTGAACCGACTCTGTTGGCCGTTGAATTGGACCGGCCCAAGAATTGGGTTCCGGCTTGGCAGTTTGTTCGCCGCGCCGCGCCGCTGTCGCGCGCGCCTTCGCTGATTGGTTGATTAGTCCCTGCGCGGACTAGTCAGCCCACCCCTGTAATCGCCCCCGCTTCGGGACGCTTGCGCGCGTCCGTATGCCGCAGGGGCTTTCCCACCCTCATTGTCATTCCGTTTTCGCGTATTCATGAAATCCACCGCTACTCCAGTCTCCAATTTTGTTCGGCCCGTTCTCGGGCTGCTCACCCTGACCCTAGTCGGGGCCGCGCGGGCCCAGCCCGTTACCACGGAAACCACGTCTGCCGTTTCCATTCCCTCGCTCGTCAGCGAGATTACCAACAACAATCCCGAACGCCGTTTCTATCAGGAAGAAATCGTAGCGGCAAAGTCGGGTCTGCGCATCGCCGGACGGCTTTCCGATCCCTCGGTGTCCCTAGACCTCGGTAACAAGCGGCTCCGTGATTCGTCCGGAGCGAAAATCGGCGATGGCACCGTGTGGTCCGTCTCCGTCTCGCAGACGTTCGAGTGGCCGGGCCGACTTTCGCTGCGCAAGGCCATTGCTAACCGTCAGGTCGATCTTGCCGAACTTGGCGTTGCTCGCTTTGAGAACGCGCTGGGCGCGCGCGCACGCACCCTCGCGTTCGGCCTCTATTCGGCCAACGCCAAGGCCGCCGCGATCCGCGAAGTCTCGGACCGATTCGCCGCGCTGAAGGAAACCTTCCTAGCGCGTGATCCGGCGGGTGTGACGCCCTTGCTGGAAACCCGCGTCATTGAGGCGAATGAACTCGCGCTCCAGCGCCGGGCTACGGAGGCGGAACTCGCCGTGCAGGCCGCGCTCATCGAACTCAACCAGCTTCGCGGCGCCGCCGTCGACGCTCCGTTGAGCGTCAAAACACCGGCGATGAATTTCAATGCCCTGCCGGCGACGTCCGAACTGACGTCCGCCGCCCGGGAGAAAAACTTCGACTACCGCATGCGCCTCGTCGAGCTGGAGCAGCAGGGCCTCGCGGTTCGCCTGGCTCAAAACGAGCGTTATCCCGGGGTCACGGTGTCGCCGTATCTCTCGAAGGACAATGTCGGCGACCGCGAGACCATCGTCGGGCTCGGCTTGAGCGTCCCCCTGCCGGTCACCGGCCGCACCGGGGCCGCCGTCGAAGTGGCCAACGCCCGCCGCCGTCAGGCGGAGACCGCGGTCGCAGTCGCATTGCGCGAATTGGATCGCGAAGTGGTCACAGCCTCTCAGGCGTTCGCCACGAAACTCGCGGAATCCCGGCGGTGGTCGCCCGACGCCGTGCAGAAATTCCGGGATGCCGCGGAACTGGCCGACCGCCACTACCGCACCGGTGCCGTGCCCATCGCCACCTACGTCGAGCTGCAGAACAGCTACCTCGATGCCGTGGAGGCGCTGTTGGACACACAGGGCGAAACCCTCGAAGCCGGGCTCAAGATTCAGCAGCTCACCGGTCTCGAACTGAACCCCGTGGAAATCACGCCATGAAGAACCGTCCCTGGCTAATTATTGGCTTTGTCGGGTCCACCCTGCTCCTCACCGGATGCGGGAAGAAGGATTCCGGCGAAGCCGGCCGCGAAACATCCGAGCACGCCGAAGGCGGAGAGGAGGGCCAGAGCGGCGTGACCTTCAAGGAGGGAAGCGGACTCCTGCTCGTGCCGGAGGTCATCAAAGCGCTCGGTGTTCGCACCGTTGAAGCAGAAGACCGCCAACTCGTGGCAGAACTCCAAATCACTGCCCAGGTTTTTGCCACGAAACCGAAGGTGCTGGCGAGTGCCAGCATGCCGTCGGAACGGGCCGAATTGCTGCGCGACTCTTCATTCGAAGGCGCGGCGCTCGTCCGAATCGACACTTCGATGACCACTGCTACACGGCTGGTTGACGTCGTCTTCTCTCTGGAGACTGCGAAGGACCATCAGATTGGCGACTTCGTGCAAATCGCGCTCAAGGGCAAGCCCGCCAATGTCCTCGCCGTACCCGGTTCGGCCATCCTCGATGCTGCCGCCGGCACGTTCGTCTTCGTCGTGAACGGCAACGCTTATCTGCGCACGCCGGTCAAGTTGGGCGCACGCAGCGCCGAATTCGTCGAAATCACCGAGGGTGTCTATGCAGGCGACGTCGTTGTCGCCGCTCCGGTTGACCAGCTCTGGCTCGCGGAACTTCGCCTGACCAAGGGCGGCGGTCACGCCCACTAATCTAACCCGTTTCAAAACTCATCTCGTTTTCCCATGATCGACAAGATCCTCGAGTTTGCCCTCCGCCAGCGCGTCTTCGTGATGCTCGGCGCTGTGGCGCTCCTATTCGTCGGATTATGGTCGGCCGTAAGGCTGCCCATCGATGCCGTCCCCGACATTACCAATGTCCAGGTGCAAATAAACACTTCGGTGCCCTCGTTGGCACCGGAAGAAATCGAAAAGCTCGTTACCTATCCCATCGAAGTGGAGATGGGCGGCATCGAGAAGCTCCTCGAAGTCCGGTCCATCTCGAAGTTCGGCCTTTCGCAGGTCACGCTGATCTTTCTGGAAGGCACGGACATTTACCGCGCCCGCCAGCTGGCCGGTGAACGCCTCCAAGCGGTTCTCGACGAACTGCCGCCAGGCGTCACGCCAAAGCTCGCTCCGATCACTACCGGCCTCGGTGAAATCTACCACTACACGGTCCGCTACAAGAAGGATTTCAAGGACGCCCCGGCCAATCCCGTTGACCGCCTCCGCGAACTCAAGCTCGCCCAGGACTATATCGTGAAACCGGCGCTCCGCACGGTTCCCGGAGTCACGGAGGTCAATACCTCCGGTGGCTACGCAAAACAGATCGTGATCATGCCTGATCCGGCGAAGCTGACGAGCGTAGGCCTTACGGTCGGTGAAGTCTCTGACGTGATTGCAGAGAACGTCGCCAACGCAGGCGGCTCCGTCGTCGAAAAGGGCGGCGAAGCCGTTACCGTCCGTTCCATCGGCCGCGTGCAGACTACGGAGGAAATCGCTAATCTTCCGCTGCGCTTTGCGGGCGCTCGTCCCAGCACGCTGCGCGTGAAGGACGTTGCGGAGGTCGCCATCGGTTCCGGCGTCCGGACCGGCTCGGCCACGCACGACGGTGCCGAAGCGGTGCTCGGCTCGGCCCTCATGCTGATCGGCGAGAACAGCCGCTTGGTGTCAGGCCGCGTGCACGAGCGCATTGAAGAGCTGAAGCCCAAGCTGCCGGCGGGCATGGAGGTCGAGACGGTCTACAACCGCACGGACCTCGTGAACTCCACGATCAAGACGGTTGAGAAGAACCTGCTCGAAGGCGCGATTCTCGTCATCGCCATCCTGATCGGACTCCTTGGCAACTGGCGCGCCGCGCTGATCGTCGCCACGGCAATTCCGCTCTCGATGCTCTTTGCGATGACCGGAATGGTCCGGTATGGAGTCTCCGGCAACCTGATGAGTCTTGGGGCCGTGGATTTCGGCCTAATCGTCGACGGCGCTGTCGTTATGGCGGAAAATATCGTGCGCATGCTGGCGCATCGCCAGCACCAGCTGGGCCGCCTGCTGACCCGCGAGGAACGCGTGCACACGATTCTCACGGCGTGCAAACAGGTAGGCACGCCCACGGTCTTCGGCGTCGCGATCATCACCATCGTCTATCTGCCGATGTTTACGCTCTCCGGCGTGGAAGGAAAGATGTTCACGCCAATGGCGTTCACGGTCGTCTTCGCGCTGATCGGCGCGCTGATCCTGGCGCTGACCGTCGTCCCCGTCCTTTGCTCCTACTTCATGAGCGGCAAGGTGAGCGAGGAGGACAACTTCCTCATCCGCTTCGCCAAGCGGGTCTACACCCCGGTGCTGCACTTCAGCCTGCGCATGCGCTGGCTCATGTCCGCCATCGCCGTGGGCATCTTCGCGATTTCGGTCGGTGTGTTCCTTCGCCTCGGCGCGGAATTCATCCCCCAGCTCGATGAAGGTTCACTGGCCGCACAGATGGTTCGAACCACCAGCATTAGCCTGACCTCGTCGCTCGAAATGCAGACAGCGGCGGAGAAACTCATGTTGGAAAAATTCCCGGAGGTCACCCACACCTTCGCCCGCATCGGCACCTCCGAGGTCGCGACGGACCCCATGGGCGTCAACGTGGGCGACAGCTATGTCATGCTCAAGCCGCCGTCCGAATGGCGGAAGATCGATGGGCGGACCATCACGAAGGACGAGCTGACGAACATGATGTCGAAAGAACTCGGCATCCACTTCCCCGGACAAAGCTACCTGTTCTCGCAGCCGATTGAGCTGCGGTTCAACGAGCTTCTTTCCGGCAGTCGCGCTGACATCGCGATCAAGGTATTCGGCGACAACTACGACACGCTGGAGAAGGTTGCCGGCGAGGTTCGCGAGATCGTCGAGAAGATTCCGGGTGCGGCGGACGTTGAGTTCGACGCTGCCGGCAAAGCCCCGGTCCTTCAGGTGGTGCTAAATCGCAACGCGATGACGCGCTACAACGTGCACGCCGACGAAGTGAACAAGGTGATTGAAACCGCATTCGCCGGCCTCGAAGGCGGCGTGATCGTCGACGGCAACCGCCGCTATCCGATTGTTACGCGCATGCCGGAAAGCGCGCGTCGGGACTTCGCGAACGTGGCGAATCTTCCCATCCGCACGAGCGACGGCGGCGTGGTTACCCTCGGACAAGTGGCCGAAGTTTCCATGACCGAAAGCGTCAACACGATCAGCCGCGAGTCGTTCCAACGGCGCATGGCCATTCAGATCAACCTGCGTGGCCGCGACGTGCAGAGCTTCGTGGAGGAGGCGCAGCAGAAGATTTCTGCGAACGTTAAGATGCCCGACGGATACTTCGTCGAATATGGCGGCGCGTTCAAGAACCTCCAGGAGGCGCGCACGCGTCTGATGATTGTCGTGCCCGCGGCGCTCGCCCTGATCTTCCTCCTGATCTTCATGGCGTTCGGCAGCGTGCGTCAGGCGCTCATTGTCTACACGGGAATTCCGCTCGCTGTGACCGGCGGCATCTTCGCGCTTTGGCTGCGCGACCTGCCGTTCTCGATCTCGGCGGCGGTTGGCTTCATCGCGCTCTCGGGCGTGGCCGTCCTCAACGGTGTGATGATGATTTCGTTCATCAATCAGCTCCGCGAGGAGGGCAAGAACGTGCGGGATGCCGTCATCGAAGGCGCGCTGACACGGCTTCGTCCGGTGTTGATGACGGCGCTGGTCGCCGCCCTCGGCTTCGTGCCGATGGCATTGGCGCACGGCTCGGGCGCGGAGGTCCAGCGCCCAATCGCGACCGTCGTCATCGGCGGCATTATCACCGCAACGTTCCTCACCCTCGTGTTGCTCCCGACCCTTTACTGCTGGTTCGAGAGCGACAAGGAGGCCCGTACCGATAGTCCAACCCCAACCCCCAGCCAAGGACACTCGTGAAAACTGTCACTGTGTTTTTGTTCGCGGGTGTGGCCGTCCTCACCGGATGCGCCACGCCCTTTCGGGCTCCGCCCGACGTAGCGCAAATCAAGCTGCACCGCGAAAGCTCTCCAACCGTTCTTGTTGAAAAGATATGGTTGGAGCGCGCAAGCGGTTCGCTGGTGCGCAAAGGCGAGGTCCTCAAGCGGATCACCGCGAAAGACACCACCAACACCCACCTCGATGTTACGCTATTCGACGATGCCGGAGCCGTGCTTCGCAGCACGGTCGAGCATTTCGAACCGCGGCAACTTGAGCGACGTTGGCGTCGGCCCGGATACGGAAGCTACGACGTGAAGCTCGATCCGTTGCCCGCCAAAACGGTGTCCATCGAAGTCCGGGCACACGACGGGACTCACTCCTAACCCGCGCGAACCATGAAAACTAGATTCCTGGCATCCGCGCGATTCGGACCGGCCGCGCTGCTCGTTGTGGGGCTAACCCTTCTGAGCGGCTGCGCCACGCCCTTTCGGGCCCCGCCCGACGTAGCGCACATCAAGCTGACCCGCACCGACGATTCCTCCACGGTTGTCGTCGAGAAGATCTGGCTGGAGCGGAAAAAGGGTCCGCTCGTCGTGAAAGGTTACGTGGTCAAGCAGCTCTCGGCCACGGACACCACGGGAACGCACCTCGACGTAACGCTATTCGATGCAACGGGCAAAGTCCTCCGTTCGTCCGTCGAGCAGTTCGAACCGCGGCAAATTCCGCGGCGCTACCGCATGCCTGATTACGCGAGCTACAGCATTCCGCTCGATCCACTGCCTGCGAATACCGCCCGAATCGATGTTCGGGCGCACGAAGGCAACCACTCCTAAACCTCCTCATTATACCTCATGAAATCCATTCGTAAACTCTCCCTGATCGTTCTCGCTGCCGTCGCCACCGCGACAGCCTTCGCCGCCAAGCCGATTCCCGGCCCCAAGGGCGGCAAAATCGTCACGGCGGAATCCCCGCACGTTGAATTCTTCGTGGCACCCGACCGCACCGTCGTCGTGTCCTTCTACGACAAGAACCTCAAGCCCGTGGCACCCGGCGACCAAGTCGTCACGGCGGTCGCGGAAGCAAAGACGGGCAAGGCCAATCTCAGTTTCAGCGCGAAGGACGGCTCCCTCGTTTCGACCTCGCCGCTTCCCGAAGGCGACGGCTACCGGATCGTCCTGCAGGTCCGCGACAATGTGATGGCGAAGTCGAAGAACTATCGTGTCGAGTTCCACAACGAAGTCTGCGGCGAGTGCAAGCGCGCGGAATACGCGTGCGTGTGCGACGAGGCCGGCGACAAGCACGACCACTGAGCGACAATACCATGAAAGTAATCGTCGCATTCATTCGCCCGACCAAGGAGGAAGCCGTGCGGGAAATCCTGCACAACCTTCCGGGCGTCACCGGAGCAACCTTCGCTAACGTCCGTGGTTTCGGCCGCGGGCGGGGCCACCGTCACAGCCATGAAATCTCGGACGAGGCCGTCGTAGGTACTCTCCCCAAGGTTCGCTTGGACGTGATGGTCGCCGACGAACATGTCGAGACCACGCAACGGGCCATCGCCTCGGTTGCGAAAACCGGAAACCGCGGCGACGGGAAGGTCTACATCCTTCCCGTTGAATCGGCCCTGCGGATCAGCACCGGCGAAACCGGTGCGATCGCCGTGTAGTGCCGCAGCCTCGTTGCAGTAAAGGCAGCCAACGTTTGATGAACCACCAACCCCTGAACCGGCCTTCCCCGGGCCTTTCCGGGCAGTAGGTCGGTAAATCAAAATGAACCTCAAAATAATCCTGATCATTGTGGTGGGCGCAGTCGCTCTCAGCGGCTGCGCTTCCACCGCGCAGCACAAGGTTGCTGAGGAAGCGACGCGGCTGGGTGCTCCAGTTCGCTTGACGGACAAACTGAACCGCGGTGCCCGGCTCACGCTGGCCGACATCGAAGCGATGTCGCGGCAGTCTATACCTGATGACGCCATTTTGTCTTACCTCCGCCAGTCAGATGCACGCTATGAACTGACGACAGCGCAGATCGACCAGATGCGAGCATCGGGAGTGTCGGATCGAATCATCGACTACCTGCTTTCCACTCCTAGCCAAACGGCGCGACGTTGGGGCAGCTATCCGTATGGCTTCCGGACCCATGGCTACGGTCATTTCGGACGCGGCTATTACGGAACACTCGGCCATGGATTCGGCCACCACGGAGGACGCCACTAATGAGCTGGTCGGCAAAATCCATAGTGCTCGCCGTTACCCTCTCCGGGTGCCTGCCAGCCACGCGCCCGTACCTGACCGTGGTCGCGGCGGCGACGGTGCCTACGAAAGCTCCGACAACGAAGAAGCTCTCCTACGAACTACCAAAAACCGGGGTGAACAAGCCCCGGCCCGAAGGCGGCTGGATCAACGTCGAAACCTCGGGCACGCGCCTGAGGGTAAAATTCTTCGACAAGCTGAAGAAGCCCGTTCCGCCAAACGTCGAGCGAGGCATGGCGATCTTCAAATACGCCTCCCGCAACCCGGCGAGGGCCCCGTTGAGCGTCGATGGTGAAGGCATGGCGACTCCCGCGGTTCTTCGTCCTCCACACAACTTCGTCCTGCTCCTGAGCTTCTTCTCCGGCGACAAGACGGAGGCGGAGGAAACTTATTCGTTCCAGTATCCATGATCGTCCGTCGTTCAGCTTTCCTGGCGCTATCCGCGATTCTCCTCGGCTCCGTCCCGGCGGCCACGGGCCAGAATTTACCCGGCGGAGCTTTCGACCTGGAGGCGGCGCTGGGCTACGCTCTGGAGCATAGCTTCGCGATCCGGCAGGCCCGGGCCAAAATTCGCGAACTCGAGGGGGTGACAACGACCGTCGCCGCGGCTGGCCTCCCGACGGTTTCCGCCGCCGCATCGTTTCAACGAAGTTCGACGCAAACGGTCGGCTCTCAAGGGCTGGGGCCAATCTTCTTCCTCCCGTCGGGCAAGTACTGGCGAATGACGGTCACCGCGCGACAGGCACTTTACGCAGGCGGAGGCATATTAGCGGCAAATCGTGCAGCGAAATTTACGGAGGAAGCATCTGTGGAGGCGCTGAAGGAAACGGCGGCCCAGGTGATGCTCGATGTCCGTTTGAAATTCTACAATGTGTTGCTCGCGAAAGAGGAGATCGGCGTCGCGGAACAGAACGTCGAGATGCTGCGCCGCCAGCTCGCCGACGCGACGAATCGCTACGAGGTCGGATCGGTTTCTAGGTTCGAACAGGTCAGGGCCGAGGTCGCCGTGGCGAACGCCCAGCCGGCACTAATCACGGCGCGCAACAACCACCGCCTCGCCATCGAAGAACTCCGGCAAACGATCGGCCTTTCCGCAAACAATCCTGCGGCGGATTCGTTCGCGGTGGATGGTTCCCTGGAAGTCGAGCCGTATTCCATCGATCTGGCCACCGCGCTGGCGACGGCGCGAAGGAATCGACCGGAGCTGGATCGGTTGGCGAAGCTCAAAGCGGCAGCCGAGAACGACGAGATCGTCGCCCGATCCGAATACAGCCCGCGCTTGGCCGCGACAGCCGGTGGGGAATTGCGGAAGGGCGCGACGGACAACTTCGGCGATTCCCGCCGCGGATTGCGCACGGGTTTGGAGGGTCAATGGTCGGTCGCTTCGAGAGCGACCGCCGGTCGCGTGATGCAGACAGAGTCGCTCTCGGCACAATCGCTCCTCACGCTTCAGGAAGCCGGATTGTCCATCGACGTCGAAGTGCGTCGAGCGTCCGCCTCGCTGGACCAGGCGTCTGAACTGGTCGCCGCAACAAAGAAGACCGGCGAACAAGCAGAGGAAGCGCTCCGCGTGGCCGAAGTGAGGCGCGGGACCGGCTCCGCGACCCAGTTGGAGGTGCTGCAGGCGCAGACGGCTCTCACCACCGCACGAACCAATCAACTCCGCGCTGTTCACGGGTACAACGCCGCCGCTGCCCAGCTCCGTCGGGCGATTGGAGTCTCGGAAATCTCGGTGGCGGCTAGTGAACCACCGTCGGCAGAACCGTAACGCTTATGCGCACGCGCCTTCTCAACTCGGACACTGCAACCTCAGATGCCCCCCGAAGATAACATCATCGAGTTTTCCCCGGTCCCGGAACCAGCCGAACCGAAGTCCCGGCCCTTGAAACCAGCAAGCTATGGGGTGCGAGGATGGCGTGGGCTGTTTGCCCATCGCTTCGGTGGCGTTTGTATCGTCGTGGCCGCGTCCCTTGCGATCAATGCAATGACAAGAATTGCGCTCGCCGTCCGCGAGGCACGGCAGGTGAATTGGGATGCAAGTGTCGTTGCATCGTTCCTTTATGGAACGGCCTACGACTTGGCGGCATCGCTTTGGTGGGCTGCACCCCTTGCAGTGTTCCTCGCACTGATTCCGCGTACTTGGCTCAGCCGCAAACCGCTTCGCGTTTTCGCTCACTTCTCGATTTTCGCGATTATTTTTCTACTGTTCTTCGGCGCGGTTTCCGAAGGTCTCTTTTGGGATGAGTTTGGCGTAAGGTTTAACTTCATCGCCGTTGATTACTTGGTCTATACCACTGAAGTCCTCGGCAATATTCGTGAGTCCTACTCGATGGGGGCGGTCTTCGGTGGAATCTTTGCCGCGTCAGTAGGCGTCTATATCGGTCTCGTTCTCACCGGAATCATTGGCCTCTGGCTCAACCATGCCGTAATGAGCGCTGGACAACGGTGGAGGATTGCCGGCGTGTGGTGCGCAGTCGCCCTCATCCTGGGCCTTGGGCTAAGCGAGCGCGATATTCCCACATTCGCAAACAGCTACAACCGCGAGCTCGCGAAAAACGGCCTTTGGTCGCTCTTCGCAGCTTTCCGGGCAAACCAGCTCGAGTTCGACCAGTTCTACCGGACCATGCCGGTCGACGAAGCATTCGCTCGTGTGGGCGATCGCCTACAGCAGGAAAGCTCCGGCCAGACCGCACCGCAGGGGAACGACCTGTTGCGGCAGATTTCTAGTCCCGGCCCCGAACTGCGGCTTAACGTCGTGCAGATCACGGTTGAGAGCCTTAGTGCAACCTTTCTGGCCCGCTACGGAAACACGAACGGCATAACTCCATCTTTGGACAAACTCGCGGCGGAGTCGTTGGTTTTCGACCGCTTCTACGCTACAGGAACACGCACCGACCGCGGAATGGAGGCGCTTACGCTCAGCGTGCCGCCGACGCCGGGCAGATCCCTGGTGAAGCGACCGGAGAACGCGGGACTTTTCACGCTTGGTTCAGTCTTCAGGAGCAAAGGCTATAGCACCGCATTCATCTATGGAGGCTTCGGCTATTTCGATAACATGAACGCGTTCTTCGGCGGCAACGGATACCGCGTTGTCGATCGGAATAGCGTTGGAAAGGACGACATTACGTTTGCGAATGCTTGGGGCGCTTGTGACGAGGACCTGTATCGCTGGGCACTGCGGGAGGCGGATCGGGACTACGAGGCTGGCAAGCCGTTCTTTCATTTCGTCATGACGACCTCCAATCACCGGCCCTACACCTTTCCTGAGGGCCGCATCGATTTGCCGTCGAAGTCGTCCGGACGAAATGGCGCCGTCAAATATTCCGATTTCGCAATTGGCGAGTTCTTCCGGCAGGCGGCGAGCAAGCCGTGGTATAAAAATACGATCTTCGTGGTCGTCGGGGATCATTGTGCATCGAGTGCGGGCAAGACGGCGCTGCCAGTCGAGAACTACCATGTTCCGCTCCTGGTCTACGCACCGGGTGGACAGCTGAGTTCGGGAGTCGTCACGAAGGCGACGAGCCAGATCGACTATGCACCCACCTTGCTCGGTCTACTGCAGTGGAGCTACCCAAGCCGTTTTTTCGGACGAAATGTTCTCTCGGACGACGCCGAGGAGGATGGCCCGCTATTCATCGGCACGTATCAGAAGCTTGGAATGTATCGGCGAGGCGCGTTGGCCGTGCTGCAGCCGGTTCGGAGATCAGAAGCCTACGATTACGACGGCGCTTCGCACGCTCTTACTCCCTGCCGTGGCGGAGAAACCCTCGTGGCTGATGCCATCGCAAATTATCAAACCGCCTCTTGGTTGTTCAAAAACGGTGTTCAAAAGGAATATGTCGCAACCCCGGCTCAACCTTGACCGCACCCTCGGTTGGAGCGCAGCCGCCCTGGCCGCTGCGTTTCTACTTTTCGAGTTCACCCCTTTGGACCTCTGGGTCCAAGACCAGCTGTACGATTTCGAGCGCGCTCGATGGGTAGTCGATGGTCGCAATCCCGAAGCCCGAGCCTTGTTTTATACCGGTCCCAAGGTCGTTATCATCGCCTTCGCCGCGTTCTTGCTGGCCACGCTCTTCGTTCCAGCGCGCTCGCGGCCACGGCTGCCCGAATGGCTGCGTTCCCGCCGAAGAGTGCTCCTTACGATTGTGCCGCTCGGCATGACACCTGTCATCGTCGGCAGCCTGAAGGCCACGACCAACGTATTTTGTCCAAGCGAAATCCGACGCTACGGCGGTGACGTTCCTTACGTGCGAGTGCTCGAAACGTACCCGGTCGACGATAGGCCAATCCGTCGGGGACGCTGTTTTCCCGGAGGGCATGCCAGCGGTGGTTTCGCACTGTTCGCCGCGGGTGTTCTGGCTGTGAATCGCCGCGGGCAGGTTGCGGCGATTGTCGCAGGTCTGACGATTGGCTCGCTGATGGGCGGCTATCAAATGGCCAAGGGCGCTCACTACCTCAGCCACACCGTTTTCACCGCGCTGCTCGCATGGCTCATCGCGGCGGCCTTCTTCAATTTTGCGAAATGGGAAGAGGAGCACGACGAGAATTGGTGCCGACTTCGGAAATCCATCGCGTCCCGCAAGACGTAATCCCCACATGCGAATCGCTAGACTTCAATCAACGAACGATCCCAATCCTATGAAAAACGACGATCACAAGAATGGTCACGCACCGGAGAATGATTCGAAACATGACTCAGATCACGAGGGCGGCTGCAGCCACTCCCACGATGAATCGTCAAATCGCGCTGAGACGATCAGCCTCGCGGTTTCGGGTGTGCTTGTGACCGGAGCGCTTCTGGTGCACGGATTCAAGGTCGGTCCGGAGATCGTGCCAAAGGTCCTTTCGGCCGCAGCGATGCTGGCCGGCGGCTGGCTCCTTCTGCCGAAGGCGTGGACAGCGATCCGCCGCCTTCGGCCGGACATCAACCTCTTGGTCGTGATCGCAGCAATCGGTGCGTCCTTCATCGGCGAATGGGTGGAGGCCGCCGCGGTGGTTTTTCTGTTCGGAGTGGCCGAATGGCTGGAAGGCTGGGCCGACCGACGGGCGCGGCGCGCGACCGAAGCGTTGCTTGAGCTTGCACCGAAGAACGCGCTCGTGAAGCGCGATGGGAAGTTCATCGAAGTCCCCGTGGAAGAGGTGTCGGTCGACGAAACCGTCGCCACCCGGTCGGGCATGAACATTCCCCTCGATGGGGTCGTCTTGTCCGGCGAATCCGCCGTAAACCAAGCGCCCATCACCGGTGAATCGGTTCCGGTGGACAAGAAGCCGGGCGACACTGTCTTCGCCGGAACGATCAACGGCGAGGGCTCTCTGGAGATTAAGGTGACGAAAACCACGGGTGACACGATGTTGGCCCGTATCATCCGATTGGTCGCCGAAGCTCAGGAGCAGAAGGCGCCGACGCAAAGGTTCGTGGACGTATTCGCCCGCTATTACACGCCCGCAATCACGGTCGTTGCCTTGTTGGTCTTTCTTGTGCCGCCGCTGTTCATGAACGGCGACTGGAACACCTGGCTGTACCGGGCGTGCGTGTTGTTGATTATCGCCTGCCCGTGCGCGCTGGTGATCTCGACCCCGGTCAGCATTGTTGCTGGCCTGACCGCGCTAGCCCGCCGTGGCGTACTGGTCAAAGGCGGCGCCCACTTGGAAACGATTGGCAGGCTTAAGGCGCTGGCGGTGGATAAAACCGGCACGATTACCGAGGGGAAGCCGCGGGTGCTGGGCGTGGATTTGATCGCTGCGAAGGACCGCGCCGAGGTTCTCCGCATCGCGGCGGCAATTGACGCCCATTCCGCCCATCCGCTCGCAAAGGCCGTCGTGGCGAACGCGTCGGAACTGAAGATCGATTTCCCGAGAGCAGAAAAGTATCAGGCGAAGAGTGGTCGCGGTGCCGAGGGTGTCGTCGATGGGCATACTTATTTTGTAGGCAACCATCGGTTCGCGCACGAACTGGGGGTCTGCTCCGAGACCGTCGAGGCGCGCTTGGCGAGCTTTGAAGCCCAAGGACAATCCGTGGTAGTGGTAGGCCATCGTCCCCACGACGGCTGCGCCGGCGAGGTGCTGGGCATCATCACGATTGGCGACACCCTGCGCGCAAACGCCAAAGCCGCCATCGAGAGCATTCATGCCGCCGGAGTGGAACGCGTCGTCATGCTCAGTGGCGACAATCAACGCACGGCCGACTTTATTGCGAAGCAAGTCGGCATCGACGAGGCGCGCGGCGATCTTCTCCCGGACGACAAAGTTGCGGCCGTGAAGACGCTTCGGGAGAAGCACGAATTTGTCGGCATGGTCGGCGACGGTGTGAACGACGCGCCGGCGATGGCCACCGCCAGCATTGGCATCGCGATGGGCGCGGCGGGAACGGATGCGGCGATTGAAACCGCCGACATCGCACTCATGCAGGATGAACTCGGGAAGATCGCTGAAACCGTTGCACTCGGACAGCGGACAATGCGGATCATCTATTTTAACATCACGTTTTCGCTGGCCCTAAAAGCAGTGTTTCTGGTGCTGACGATGATGGGGCATGCGAGTCTCTGGTTCGCGATTCTCGCGGATACCGGCGCAACACTTCTCGTGATCGGAAACGCTCTGCGGCTTTTGCAGGCACCCAAGGTGACGGCACCGCAATGAGGGATGAAAAAGCAACGACCAGTTCCGACGGCAGCGAGACCCAGCCGCCGTGTGCGGTGGGAAATGGAGATACTCCCGTGGGGAATGGTGGTGGGATTGCTAATTGGATTCGGCGCCGAACTCTACACCCACATCATCAGCGTACTTTGGATGACCGGAGGAGCCTTGCTTGGCGGCCTTGTGCTAACTACCAGATCATAGACACAGAAACGTGAGTTAATTGGGTAACACTCCAAAGCGAAAGGAGTGTTACCATGGAAACGAAAGAGACAGTGGAAAGGAAGGAGGTCCGCGAACCGCGGACCGGTCGGAAGCGGCGCAGATACCGCTTCGAGGAGAAGCTGAAGGCGGTCCGGCTGCACCTGCAGGAGGGGTTCAGCCGGGACCTGGTATGTGAGGAGACGGGGGTGGCCCCGACCACGCTGACGACATGGCTGAAGGACTACCGCGCGCATGGGGAGGCCGGCCTACAGGGGCAGGCGGCGCCCCGGCCGGGGCGCCGTCTGCCTGCGGCGATCACGGAGAAGATCCTGCAGTTGAAGCGGGCGAACCGGTGGTATGGGGTGAAGAAAATCGCCCACGCCTTGCAGCGGCTGTTCATGCTGCCGGGCAGTCCCGAAACCGTGCGGCGCCGGCTGCACGAGGCGGGCCTGATGGAGTCACCGCCGAAGGCGCGCCGGAACATCACCCGGCCGCGCTTCTTCGAGCGGGCAACACCGAACCAGATGTGGCAGAGCGATCTGTTCACGTTCCGGCTGGGCGGGAAATACGCCTACGTGGTGGCGTTCATGGACGACTACTCGCGCTACATCGTGGGGCTCGATCTTTACCGCTCGCCGACGGCGGAGGCGGTGATCGAGACCTACCGGGTGGCGGTCGGGGAATACACCCCGCCGAAGGAAATGCTCACCGATCGTGGCCGCCAATACACGAACTGGCGGGGCAAGAGTCGCTTCGCGGTCGAGCTGCAAAAGGACCGGGTGGCGCACTTCGTGTCGCGGCCGCAGCACCCGATGACGCTGGGCAAGGTGGAGCGGTTCTGGGCCTCGATGTGGCAGGAGTTTTTGGTGCGGGCCCAGTTTGACTCGTTTGAATCGGCGCGGGAACGCCTGCGCCTGTGGGTGAAATACTACAATCACCGCCGGCCCCACCAGGGGATCGGCGGGCTGTGCCCGGCGGACCGTTACTTTGAGATCGCGAACGATCTGAAGCAGACGCTCCAGGCGGGGATCCAGGAGAACCTCCTGGAGCTGGCGCTGCGCGGGCAGCCCAAGAGTCCGTTCTACCTGGTCGGCCGGTTGGACGGGCAGTCGGTGGTGCTGAAGGCCGAGAAAGGAAAACTAAAACTCAGTGTGGATGAAAAGGAAATGACCTATGAGCTCGAAAAAGGAACCAGTGGTAACGGCGGCGAAGGAAACCCCGAAGCGCAAGGCGCGGACAGCCACCAGCCCGAATGGGCACACGGCGGCGGAGAAGGTCCAGGCGATCCTGGCGGTGTGGACGGAGCGGGTGAAACCGAAGGAGGTGATGAGGGCGATGGGGATCAGCTACCCCGTCTTGCAGCAGTGGCAGGACCGGGCGATGGAGGGGATGCTGCAGGCGCTGGAAAGCCGGGTGAACCTGGCGGATGGGGCGGCCTTGAGCCCGCGGCTCAAGGCGCTGCTCCAGAAGCGCCAGTTGGCGACGGGCCGAGAGAAGCTGACGGCCCGGCTGGAGCGCATCCAGGGGGTTGCCCCGGAGGCCGCTTCGTCCTCCAATGCCTGAGCCATGCAAGCGAAGGAGACGGCGCGGCAACGCGCGGAAGTGATCATGCAGGTCAGGTCGGGGAAGCTGACGGTGAAGGCCGCGGCGGCCCTGTTGGGGGTCTCGCGCAAAACCTACTACGAGTGGGAGGCGCGGGGGTTGGGGGCGATGCTGCGGCAGTTGGAGGACCAGACGGTGGGCCGGCCGCCGAGCCCGGTGTCGGCGGAGGAAACCGCCCTGCAGGCGAAAGTAGCGGAGTTGGAGCGGAAGCTCGCCGCGGTGGAGCAGACAGCGGAGATCCGCGCCGTGCTCCGGGCGATGGAGCAAGCCGGGGCTAAAAAAAAGCGGCCCAGATAACGCAGATCCTCCCCATGATCGAAAACCTCCAGGAGCAGTCGCACTTGAGCGCCCGGGAAGCCAGCGAGGCGCTGGGGCTGGGCTATCGGCGGCTCCTGCGTTGGCAAAAACGAGCCGGGGCGGGTGCGCCCGCCCTGGCCAGACCGGGCCCGAAGAAGACGGGCCCGTTGCCGCTGGAGGCGGTGCGGGCGGAGGTGGCGGCGCTGCGGCATCACCGTTGTCGCAGCGAGGGCACCACGGCGCTGTATGAGCGTCATCAAGGCGTCATCTCCCGCCGGGAGCTGGCGCGGCTGGTAGCCGAGGAGCGGGGGCGGCAGGAGCAGGCCCGGCGCCGGCTGTATCGCCGGATCGAGTGGCATGTGCCGAACGTGGCGTGGGCCATCGATGCGACGGAGCGAGGCCGTGACCGGCTGGGCCGGAAGCTCTTCGTCCATGCCGTGCAGGACCTCTGCAGCCGGTATCGGTTTGAGCCGCTGGTGGCACTGGAGTCGAAGGGCCCGGCGGTGGCGGATCATCTGGCCAAGTTGTTCCGGCGGCACGGGCCGCCGCTGTTCCTCAAACGCGACAACGGCAGCCCGCTCAACGCGGCCGAGGTGGATGCCGTGTTGGCGGAGTATGGCGTCATCCCGCTCAACAGCCCGGCGTATTACCCGCGCTACAATGGCGTGGTTGAGCGTGGCATCCGGGAAATGCAGGAGGCGCTCGGCACGTGCCTGCCGCGGCCCGCGCGCTGGCAGCCCAAGGCGCTGTTGCCTTACATCGTCGCGGTGCATCACGCGCTAAACTGCAAGCCCCGCCGGGTGCTGCATGAGCACACCGCCAGCGAGACCTACCATCACCAACCTCACGCGCACTACGCCAAGCGCGAGCGGTTGGCCATTTTTGAGTGGATACGCGTCCACGCAAAAGACAGGATACAGCATCAACCGGAGAAGATCGATCAACGCAGCGTGCGTGCCGCTTGGCGCCGCGCCGCGGAAACCTGGCTCCGCTGCCAGGGCCTGATCACCGTCTCCATCAACCAAAAAGTGTTACCCAATTTACCGCGAAAATATGTCCGGGATTAGGTGGGACGCACACTCCGGCTTCGCGCAATTCGTCGACGGTCAGGTGATCGGAGATGCCATCTTCGGAAACGAGGGTCGTCTTCTGTCCTTCATCGAGGACGAGGACGATGACGTTGCGGCATTTCATTTCCTCGGGCGTGAGGTCAAAGCGTCGAAACGCGTGTAGGAAGAAAAGCTGTTTACAGAGGAGATTGAGGTAGCGCCGTTCGACTTGGTAGGTTTGAGGAATCGAAAGACAAATAAGTCGGCCGGCATCGACTTCCGATAGTGCGAAATTTGGCTCTACCGAACAGAAAACCTCTCGGATATCGGGAGGTGTGTAGGGCCTCAGATAGTTGGCTACCGTGTAAACTGTACCTCCTTTCTGTTCAGGCGGCTGGGCGGCGAAATCCTTGAAATACTGCCTTTCGGCCGCGGCGGCCGGGCTAGGGTTGTCTCCGAGTCTTTCAAGCAGGGTCGTTGTATCCGTCGAAATACAGATCACGTCGTGAACATTGGCCAACGTCACGGCGAGGCCCGCCAATTCGAGGGCGTTCATCGCATGGGAGATCGCGTCTCGGGCTGTTTCCTTGAAGAAGGCCTGACCGCCCCGCTGTCCGGCAGCTGTCGCAGTGTCCACAATCAGCTTCGCATACGTGCTCCACGGGACGACAGGGTCGCCAAGGAGATTGAGCCGGAGCGGCGGTTTCCATTCTTCACGTGCAACGTGAGAAGGGCGAACGCGAACCAATCGCAATGAATCTTCCTGGCCTAGGGCATGCGCCATCCTCGCCATCGGCTTCCAAAGTGACCCTTTTGAATCCACCACCAACAGGCCGGTGTTTGGCATGGTCGTGCGCAAGCCTTGAGCAATCGGAACCACGGCTCGGGCTGTCTTCCCCGTGCCCGTTGCCCCCGTGATGAAAAAGTGGCAGCAGACTTCGTCCCGCGACCACTCCAGCCCCCACAAGCGAAGTACGGCGGTGCTCGTCAATCCTTGGCCTTCGCTCAGCATGTGAAAGGCGAAGGATACACCGATCGCGCATGCGGTGACCGCCAGCCAATGTCCGAACACACCATCTATCTGAGTCCGCAATGTCCAGGCGAGCAGGAGCCAAACTGCGGGCATTCCCACACGGAAGCCTTTCATGCCAGCGCGACCGCCAACGACGTGAGGACACCGAGAGCGACCCCGGTCAATAGCGCGGCCAGAATTTGACGGCGTTGCGCCGCGTGAAAGCTACGGGCCAATGGCGTCAACGACTCCTCGAGCTTCCGGAGTTGCGCGATGGCATCAGTAATCGGCTGTTTTAGCTGGGATTCGAACTGCTTCCGAAGGTCGACGGGCTTGCTTTCGAGTGCGGCCTGCACGTCACCAAGAACGGCATTCAATCCAGTCACGGTATCAGCGGAGTCGGCTAACATCTCAACGCGCGCGTCGAGCATGCTTTTCAGTTCCAAGATGGCCAATCGGATGGTGTCCTCGCTGGCCTTCATTCGATTCCAGTGCCAGGCGATCAGCAAGAAAACCGGGTCGTTGGGTTGAAGGCGGTGATGTTCGACGACCCACTGGAGGTCTTCGGGTAGGCTGGCCGGATCGAGGATCTCCTCGGGCTTCATGCACGGAGCAACTCCCGCGCCTTCTTGAATTCAGCAGCCATTTGCGTGTGGAAGCGAATGCAGCGCGAACGATCCAGTAGGTGAAGGTGGGCCGAGGTCTGCCCTCCGCCCACCGTCAGGTTCGCGGTTTGCAGGCGGTGGCCGGTGACCTCGGCGAGGCACGGAACCTCGACTTCGATGGCACCCAGTTCACTGAGGCGACGTCGCGCTTTGCTTTGGTCGAATAGTGTGAGAGTCGGACCATCGCGGAGATTTCGCGCAACCAGCCAGCGCACGCGGTTGCCGTGTGTGTCGAGCAACTCGGCAATTTGGGAGTTTGCGTCTTTGTCGTTCGTCGCAACGACAACGAACACCAACATGCAATTGAGTTCTGCCTGAAGTTCGGGAAACCGCGTGTCTTCAAGATAGGCGAGAACCTTGCTGCCGCCGGATGCGCGATTGTCCACCAGCACCACGTCCGCTTCATCAAGCGCATGGATAACGCGGTCGAGGACCCCGAGGCGGTCGGTGTCAACGTCAGTGTCGATGAACTCGGCGGAAGGCACGAACCGTTGAAAGGTGGAGTTGGCGTGGTCCAGGTCGAACGCCTTCAGGGAAACACCGTCCTCGGAGAGCCGGTCATGAATCAAGGTGGCAACGAAGCTCTTGCCGATGCCGCCCTTGTCCTGGGGAAACAGTAGGATTCGTTTGGATGGAGATTTCATGGTTAGTAGTCGTCGCGCGCGATCTTTGGACCCCGCTTCCCAAGGCCGACCGGCGCGACAGAGCGAGGCGCAGTTGCAGGAGGCTTGGCAGGGTCGGGTTGTTGTTGCGACCCAGCTGCGAGGCGTTCCCGTTCGCGGAGCAGATCGGCCTTGGTAAAATTTCGCCGGCAAAACACCCCGACGCCGGCTGGCGACACTTTGATCCCGTGCCGCGTCATCGTAGCGGCGATTTGCTCGTAACTCATGAACTTCACCCGCCACAGGAAAATGGCATCACGGAAGGGCCCGAGCAGGCTGCGATGGTGCTCCGTCTTTGGAGCCTTCGCGTGCTAAGTCTGCAGTGACTTGTGCGAAGGCAGCCAACAATAAAGTAATCGGTGGTTCATCCGGTTTCCATTCATTGATGTTTTTATCGGCACTCAACCTAAACGGCATACCGATCTTTGCATATGACTCTACGATTTCAGATGGTTTCATGTTAGCTTCCGTTTAATGCGTTCTGCAGATCGCGTATGACATTTTCGGCTGCAGCTCGATCTGCATTACTGGCGCTAGGATTATTTCTCAGCCACTTCTCCAATGCTCTTATTGAGTCGCTAGCTTTCTGCGAGTGCCAAGCATGCCGACCTGCTGAACGCGAGAATCTGCCCCATGCGCTAAATCTTGAACCTGTTGGCGCGCTGATCATCATCGTGCTTTGGCTGGCTTATGGGGTTCACTCTTATCTCAGTCCTCCGATACAAGAATCGTTCCGTATTAACTACGATCTCCTCGGAAAAGGTGGCCTCAATTTGAGTCGCCAAATCCGGATCGATCTTTCGCAAGTCGTCAAAAAACGTGCGGATCGTCTTGGGGGTGCTCATGGTTTTTTGTTCACCATCAACAAACTCTACTGCCAGGCTTTGTGTGACAGGTCCTAAAACATCTTCCGACACCTGAAGAATGGATTCGATTTGTTTCATTGCTGTTTGGGCGTGAAGGTCTTGACCGCGACAGCGGGCTCAACGCAGGTCCAGCACGCTACCGTCACGAGCAACCAGCCTTTAAACGATGCTCCTGGCTGTGTGCTCAACCGCATGTGAGTAATTCAGCTAGAGCGGCCGCTACCTGCCAAGCAGGAATACCGTCACATAGCTTGGGCAGTCGCACCTCTACTTCAGTGCGAGCCGAGCGCATTGTTGATGAAAGAGGCAACAGGTGCTCCGTCGGTTGACCAAGGACAAGCGCCACGAGGCGGGCAAGGCGTTGGGGTATTCAGTCAGATGTAGGTGAGCTTCACTCCTGCAATTATGGAGGGTTCGTAGCCGAGAAGCTGCCCAGTGACGATCATCTAAAAAAGGCCGCGTGTTGGCACCATGGCCCACGCCCAGCTATGGTTGGCGCGTGGGTTCATCTGTTGATAGCTGAGAAGGTGCTCAACGCGTTTATTCTTTAGCACGCTGGCCCTCACCGTGCGTTGGTTGACTTGTGCGGTTCACTTATATTGCGCGGCTAATTTGCCACCACGCTGAGTGTTTGTCTCATATAGAAAAACCAAGCTTTTGTTGGTTTCTCTTTTCCGCGAGATATCGCGCTGCTAAATCAGAAGAGTAAGCGCAACGATCCGGTTGGAAGCCTACCCATTCGGGTGTTAGCTTTTTTAGCGTCGACCAAATTTTCTCAAAGCGTCGATCCTCGATACCTGTCATCAGAGAAGTCCTGTATCGCCAAAGCGACCGCAGAACCCCTAGCTGGTCCTGAGTAAGGACACTCAGGGTTGGCTTTTCATCTGCCCAGATAAAAGCATCGCTCATTAATTCATACTCGGGATTGCTGCGCTTGTCGCTGGCGACTGCGGGCAGGACTTTCGCTAGTTGTTGAAGTATGGCATCCTCGTTTTGCATATGTGGCTATTTTAATTTGATCAGGATCTGAAAGGTCGGGTTTCCTCTCGCACTTAGTCCAGAAGAGGAAATGGCGCCGCCTAGGGCCTGTCCCCCACTAGCCGCTCTTTGCGCAAGACTAGCCGCGAGGTCGGCATTAATCACTTCGCCAGTCTTTATTACCAACTGCGTAGCGCCCGCAGCCTCCGCTTGTTGAGCTGCAGATCTAATACTAGTTAGCACGTGATGGTGGCACCCTCGGCTAGGCCCACGGCCGCGCAGAGCTGACCGTGGCAGGTGCCTTCAACCTTCATTCCCTGAGCGTAGTAGTCCGCTTGGCGGAGGTATTCGCCGAGGGCTTTGCTGAACGCCTTGCAGGTGCGAATCGTCAGCATCCGCCTCCTCCGACAACCGAACTTGGACAAACGAAACCAAGGACTTCTCTAGCTGAAAAATGAACTGAGAACCGATGAAACCATAAATCCAAAGAGACCAACTCAACTAAAATACCAAATCCAAAGTCCAAACAATCAACCAACCTTATGAACGAACCAATGCATGAACTCAAAAAGCAGGCTGAATTACCCAACAAAAATAAAACAAAGAAGTAAGGGAGGACACCAACGTCCAAGCGTTTCCGCTTAGAGTGCGCCCGAGGCGCTCCCCTTGCACGACCCGACCACCACGCATACAGTGGCCCATCCAACACCATGTCGTTACCCATCCACTCCCCACCCACTACCCCTCGACCAACCACGCTGGCCCAGGCTGTCGCCCAATCGCGGCACCCGCGCAACCACGCAACCGCGCAACTGGAACCGCACCGCGAGGAATTGCTGCGGCTGGCCGAAGCCGGCGACTCGGCCGAGACACTGGCCATCGGCTTGGGACTGATCGGCATCAAGATCGGCCGTGAGACCATGCGGCGCTGGCTCCAACGGGAGCGAAGGCGCCGCAAGCCGAAGGCTTCGGCCGGTGCCTCCGCTGGCGATCTTCCGACCGTGCTTCCGATTCCAACCGCAACGGTCGAAACAGCCACCATGCCCAAACCGGCGATCCCACCCGCAGGGCATGGTCCGCGCATCGCGCGGGATGATTTCTGAGCCGGCCACATGGCGGGCTTAGTTCAGACCTTGGTGGACCAGAGATTCGACCTGACGAACCGGAATCAGCTTGTGGCGGATTCCTGGGACGGGGCGAAGGATGCGGCGGGCAATCAGCCGGTAGATGGTCGGTTTGCTGACCCCGAGGGCCTGGGCGGATTCCTCGACGGAATAGGTCAGGCGGCGAATGTCGGTTGCGGGGGATTCAGGGGGAGGAGAGTTGGTTTGCGATGTCATGGGCCCATTATCGCAAACAAAGTGAGCTAAAAAAAGAACGACGGCTGAACGGATCGACAGGGAATTACCCGCTGGCAAAAAACGAATTACACCATTGCCCATTCAGTTGGCCGTCCAGTCTCGTTCCGAAACGGAATAGCAGAATTTAATACCGTGGGAGACGGACAGCCATGGAAAGACGGCAGTAATGTGGATCACTAAGCACCGACTCGCCTACGCGTCTATCTCTGGGTCTGCATCCGCTGTCCAGCCCAACTTAACATAGCTCCCCTCTCTCTATAAAGAATAGGCTGTGTTTAGTGAGAGCAGTCGGGGTAAATTCAACAGCGAACTCGGAACCACTCTATTCTGGCCCGCGCTGCGCGGCTCTACCCTGCCTCACCTTCTCCCACTACTAAAAATGATGCCGGAAGAGGAGGCTCCAGTGCCGCGGCAATTCGCGGGTAACCAGATCGGCGCCCGCAAAAGGAGTGCTGGTCGGCCGCCAGTTCAGTTCGTCGGTGAAATTCAGGCAGGCGAGCCGCATTTCCCACTGGTGATGACGGAAGGCCAGGGCGGCATTCAGGGTGTGCTGCCAGGGGATGACCACGTGGCCGAAGAGGTCAAGATTCTGCGCCCCTTGCAGGTTGGCCCACAGGTCTAGGTCCCAGTGGGTGGTCAGTTTGCCTGTGGCCTGAAGATTGGCGGTCCAGCGCGGCAGCCCGGGCAGCCGGTAATTGCCGAGCGCAAACGATCCGAAGCTGTCACTCGGCCGGGCTGGGTCAAAAGACGGCACCGTGGCGATGCTCCCGGGTAAAGGTCCGTTCCGGTAGTGGGCATCCGAGTAGGAAAAATTGCAGGTGAACGAGAGTCGTTGATGGGGCTGGTGGGTGAAGGCTGTCTCGAGGCCCTGCACGAGGATTACGTCGGGAAGGTTGAAGCGGGGGTTGGTGCGCACGCGTTTTTGGCGATAGAGGGCAAGGCTCCAGGTCGAACGCCCGTCCGCAGAGGCACCCTTCAGGCCCGCCTCGACCAACCGGCTGCGGTTCTCGAACAGCACGGCGGGGAGCTGGTTGTTCGTGAGGCCAAACCCACCGGAAGAGGAGGATGGCTCGACGGCGGCGGCATCGTTCCAAGTCAGGTAAGCCGCAAGCCCACTGCGCGGCTCCCATTGCAAGCTGGCGGTGCCGGAAGGCAGAAACTTGGTCAGGCTGTCCCGGGCGGGCGTGGCGCCCGCTGGCGCAAGCGGGTCCGTGCTGTCGACAATCAGCTCGTCGCCGCGGGCCCCGAGCAGCAACGCAAGCGGGGGCGACAACGTCAGGCGGTCCTGAATGAAGATGCCGCCGGTGAGCAACCGGGAATGCAGCGTCTGGCTTGTGGCTACGGAGGGAGGCAAACCGTAACGCCCGCCGCGGAGGGCGAACTGGCCGGCGCGGCCGGGCACGGGCACGACGAAGGCCATGCGATTGGCGGGCAGCCGGAAGGTGGCCGGATCCAGGGTAAGATCGAAGGCGTTCATCGCCTCGTTGAAAAAATCAACGAAGCTGGTGCGCGTCTCGCCGCGGATGGCCGCGCCCCAGGTCAGGGCATGCCCCACCCCGCCCCACTCCCGTTGTTCGTGGATTTCAAGGCGGTGTTCGAGGGTATGGCTCCGCGGGACGTAGCTGTAAAAGCGGTACGCGGAGTGTTTTTCGGAGGCGACGCTTTCGAAATACGTGCGGCTTACAATTTGCCGGCCGGCGCCCGCGGTGAATGAGCCGGTGAGCTGGGCGTTCCAGACCCGGGCCCAGGCCCCGTCGCCGGGGGCGACCAGCACCTGCGAACCATCAATGTCTGCCGTACCCGTCGGGACGAAGGTGTTGCCGAAATAGGCGCCGGTGCCTCCCTGCTGGACGGAGGAACCCGTGATGTACTCGCCATGGTCGATCAAGGCCTGCGTGGGCCGGTTGGTGCCGGGATTTTCTGCGTAGTTGGCCCAGTATCCCTCGGCATTGAAATCCCACCGGACGGAGGCACGGGGCCGCCAGGCAAGGGCGAGGTAGGCGTCCCATGCTTCGTCCTCGACCAGTCGGTAGAATCCGCCGCCGGCGCGGCGCTCGAGGCTGATGCGGCCGGCCCAGTCCTCCTTCAGCGGGACGGAAGCGTCGATTTGCACGCGATAGGCGTCCCACGATCCTGCCTCAATCACGAGGGAGGTCTGGAGCGAACCGAAGGATGGCTGTTTGGTCACGAAGTTAACGAGGCCACCCGTCCCGCTTGTGTACCCGAAGAATGACGGCGGGGCCCCGGCGATGACTTCAACCGACTCCACCGCGTTGAAGGAGACTGGAAAGACATTGCGGTTGTAGGCGCGACGCTGCCCGTTCTGCGCCGCGTCCCCCAGGTCGCCGCGGAGCAAGGGCACGCCGGTGAGCCCATAGGGCGGCGCGTTGACGGCCCCGGGGATGAAGATCGACAGGTCCTCCACGAGCGCAATGGACCGGGCCGCCAGTTGGGTGCCGGTGATAAAAGTCGTCGACCGTGGAATATTCCGTTCCTCGAGCGGCAGTCCAGTGAGGCCGGCATAGCCCGGTCCGGTCTCCCGTACGCCGGTGATGGAATAGGGATCCAGCTTGATGGGTCCGGCGGGCGGAACCTCCTGCGCCGGGAGCGCCACGGTGAGACTCCACGGGAAAAGCAGGAGGCAAAACCGGTCCAGCCGGAGCAAACGCCAAGTAGAGGTAGGCATGGATCAATCTGTCCGTTTCGCTTTACCCCGATTCTGCGCATCCAGCAGGATGATGGCCGGGCGATGGCGCCGCGCCTCGGCCGGTGTGAACTCGGCATAAGCGGCGATGATCACGCGGTCGCCCGGCTGGACCAGCCGGGCGGCGGCACCATTTAGGGCGACCTCGCCTTCGCGCGCCCCGGCAATCACATAGGTGGCAAGGCGCGCCCCATTGTTACAGTTGTAGATCTCGACGCGCTCGAATTCCTGGAGACGAGCGAGTCGGCGCAAGGCGGGCCCGAGGGAGATCGAGCCCTCATAGTGGAGGTCGGCGCCGGTGACGATGGCACCATGCAGCTTGGATTTGAGCAGAGTCAGACGCATAAAGAAATTGGTTTCCTGCCGGGGCATCCCGGGAAGACGCTTCCGACTTACCAAGACCAGTTCACCTCGGCGGAAAACTGGCGGGGCGTAGCCGGCACGGCGGGCACTTCCTCGAAATCGTCCTGCCAGAGGTTTTCGGCCACCAAGGTGAACTCAAGCGCGCGGCAGGCGGGCGGACGGTAGCCAAGGCCCACCGAGGATCGGAACGCCTCCCGGCCGCTCCGGCGGAGGGGATTGGCCTCCTGCATGCGGTATTCATTGTCGAGTCGGAAAGTGAAGCCGGCGCCCAGTCGCGCTGTGACGGCCGCGGTAAAGCGATGCCGCGCGAAGTTGAGCGCGTAGAAACTGGAGTCCACCACGGCACCGCGATAGTCTGCATCCTTGCCGAGCCAAGTGTAGCCAAGCACGAGGTCGAGGTGTTTGGTCCGGTGGATCGCGACGGCCTCGAAGCCGGTGGTCCCAATATCCACGGGGCTGGCGCTGCGCGCTGTCACCCCTTGCCGAAAGGTCCAGTCCACGAGGCTGTCGTCCTGCCGATGAAACACCACGGCCGTCAGCTCCACCGTGGCGAACTGCCAGGTGGCACCGAGCTCGGCATTGCGGCTGGTCTCGCGGCCGAGGCTGGGGTTACCGCGGAAAAGGCCGGCGGCGGCGTTGGAGTTGAGTGCGGTGTAGGTGGGAACCTGGGTGGTTTCGGCGTATTGGAGGTACAGCTTGGCTAAGGCGTTGCCCACGGGCCGCCATTCGACTGACATCACCGGCGACAGCGCTGAGCGATCGCGGTTGGTGTCGTCATAGGTCGCGCCGGCCCGTAGCGCGACCGGACCGCGGCTCGTGGGCAAGGTGATTTCGGGGACAAGCGTCCACTTCTGGTAGGTGCGGGTGTGGAACCTGCCGAAGGTCAATGAAGCCGATTCAAGTTCGTCGGCCATCAGCTGCGCCCCGTAGGCCAGCGTCCAAGGGCCGAAGCCCTGCCGGCCGTCCAGCGCGGCACCGCGTGTCCAAGTCGTATGGAAGAAAGGTAGCACGGGGCCCACGGCGGCAAAGCGGTTGAAGCGGTAGTCGTCGACATTGCGACGGTAGTAGGCGCCAGCCTCCAGGTAATCGCCACCGGCCAGGTTCACCCGGTGGTTCAAGGTCACCAAGAGCGTCTTGAGATTTTCGGTCTCGGCCGAGTTGAAGGGCGTATAGAGGTTCGGCCAGCCGAAGAACTTGGCCTGGTAACCCGCGAACAGGTCGGTCTGGCTGATCGCATCACGTAATTGCATCCGTCCGGCCACGCGGTCGAAGTGGTGGTCGCCGAAAGTGATCGGCCCGTCCGACTCCGAGCGCGCCACCTCAACATCAGCGCCAAACTGGCGGTTGCCCGCCAGCGACTGGACCCGGCCCGCGTAGAAATTCTGGCGGTTATAGTGGTGCTGGCCCAAGGCCACGCCCAATTCTCCACGGTTTTGGATGGGCCGCCAAGTGTAGGCCACGGTGCCCGCGTTGGCGTTGAAGCCCTGCGCGGCATTATCGGCGCCGACGAGAATGGCCGGAGCACCCAACATTGAGGGCGGCACCGGGATCTCGGCGAGATAATGCCCGGTCTGCGGGTCATAGAGCGAGACCGCGCCGATGCGGAACCCGGTGTTTTCAAAAATCCCGCCGCGGATGCTGACGTCGGCCTGCGCCTCGCCGAGGTTGCGCGCCTGCAAGTCAACCAGCGGCTCGAAGCCCAGCGCCGATACCGGCATGGCAAAGGTGCCACCCGGCTCCTGGTTGGCGACCCGAGGCGACCGAACCACGGCGGGCGCTAGCTCGAGCGGGGCGCTTTCAGTCGCGGGCTGTGCGAGCAGCAGCACGGGACAGCACAGGGCAGGAACAGACATTTTTCGGAATATAAGCATCGTGGCCGCAATGTGGGTCGCATTGTTTAGCTGCCAAGTCTAATATCTTAACTAATCGTTTCGCACCGCAAAATGAACCAAACGGAGTAGGCTGTCGCTGGGCCATTTCCCGGAAGAGCGGAATCGTCATCGCTCATCTAGCCAAGCGGACAGAATTTTTCCTGTCATACCCCCACAGTCGGCCCGTGTGAGTTGCATCGCGTCATTCATTTTCCAGTTGCGATGGCAGACGGGCGTCCAACATTTCCTGTGTCTGGCACGAACTCGTGCGTGACCGGACGTTTTCAACCGCAACCCTCCGTCTTCGGACACCCCCAGGCATGATCGCTTTGCGACAAGCACTCCCGCTCCCCTCCCGCCCTGCGCAGTTTCCCCGTCATCGGACCACTGCCCAGACGGAATGAAAACCATCCTGGATTTCGCCCGAGCGCGGCAGGAAGCACGGCCCATCGTGATGGTCACTGCCTACGATGCGTTGATGGCGCGGATCGTGGCGGCATCAGAAGCCGATGCGATTCTGGTCGGGGACAGTGCTGCCATGGTCGTGCATGGCTTTGATTCCACGGTCGAAGCCACCTTGGAAATGATGTGCCTGCACACGGCGGCGGTCCGCCGGGGAGCTCCCGACCGGGTAGTGGTGGCGGACATGCCCTTCGGCACCTTCCGGCGGGGACGGCATGTGGCGGCTGAGGCAGCAGGGGCGTTGATGCAGGCCGGGGCAACCGCGGTGAAGCTCGAGGGAGTCACCGGACACGAGGAGGTCATTGCGCACCTGGTGGGCGGTGGCATCCCCGTCATGGGGCACTTGGGGTTGACGCCCCAATCCGTGAACCAGTTTGGCGGCTACCGGGTGCAAGGCCGGTCAGATGCCGGGGCGGAAAAGCTGCGGGGCGAGGCGCGGAAGCTGGAGGAATTGGGGGCGTTCGCGGTCGTGCTGGAATGCGTGCCGGCGGAACTGGCCCGCACCGTGACGGAGGAGCGAACGATCCCCACGATCGGGATCGGCGCGGGGGGCGGGACGACCGGGCAGGTGCTGGTGCTGACCGACTTGCTCGGGCTTGATGACCGGTTTCAGCCGAAATTTGCGCGGCGCTATCTCAACGGGCGGGAAGCGGTGCTGAACGCGCTGAATGACTTTGCGCGGGATGTGCGCGCGGCGCGATTTCCGGCCCGGGAGGAAATTCTGGCATGAAAAACAGCGTCGTTCACGTCTACCGCAGTATAAGCGAGTGGCAGCAAGCCCGGCAGCGTCCGGATTTTCCGGCCCAGAGCACCGGCTTCGTGCCGACCATGGGGGCGCTGCACGCGGGGCACCGCGTCATGCTGGAGCGGGCCTGGCGGGAGAATGACCGCGTGGTGTTGAGCATCTTTGTCAACCCGACCCAGTTCAACGATCCGGCGGACCTGCGGAACTATCCCCAAACCTTGGCGGCGGACCTGGGCGTCGCGGAGGGGCTGGTGACCGATGTGATCGTGCCGAGTGCGGCGGAAATGTATCCCGACGAGTATTCGTTCCGGGTGACGGAGCACGGCCTGAGCAAGGAATTGGAGGGCCTGCACCGGCCGGGGCATTTTGAGGGCATGCTGACGGTCGTGCTGAAGCTGCTGAATCTGGTGCAGCCCGAGCGGGCGTATTTCGGGGAGAAGGACTGGCAGCAACTGGAGTTGGTGCGGGGGATGGTCCGGGCCTTTTTCCTGCCGTGCAAGATCGTCGCCTGCCCGACGGTGCGCGACGACGACGGGTTGGCGCTCAGCTCGCGCAACCGGCGGCTGTCGGACCAGGGCCGGGCGCAGGCCAGGCATTTTCCCCGGATCATGCGGGCGGCACCCGATGCCGCGACAGCGGCACGGGAGCTCGGCTTTGCCGGGTTTGCGGTGGACTACGTCGAGGACCGGGGCGACGTCCGCCTTGGCGCGGTGCGACTGGAAGGCGTGCGACTCATCGACAATGTCCGGCTCTAACATTCTCTTCGTCTTCACCGGATCGATCGCTGCTTATAAGGCGTGCGAGGCGGTCTCGCAACTGGTGCAGGCCGGACATCGGGTGCGGACGGTCGCGACGAAATCGGCCCTCGAATTCATCGGACCAGCCACGCTGGAGGGACTGACCGGGGCCCCGGTGCTTTCCGATCTGTTCGAACGCGGACAGGCGCTGGAGCATATCAACCTCACGCGCTGGGCGGACGCCGTTGTCGTCTGTCCGGCCACGGCCAATACCATCAACCGGCTGGCGGCGGGACTGGGGGATGATTTGGTGGGTGCGCTGTTCCTCGCCTATGATCGGACCAAGCCCTGGCTCATGGCGCCGGCCATGAACCCGGCCATGTGGAGCCATCCGGCGACGGTCGCCGCAACCGAACGACTGCGTGCCTGGGGCGTAAAGTTCCTGCCAGTGGGCCAGGGGCGGACCGCTTGCGGGGAAACCGGCGAGGGCCGGCTGGCCGAACCGGCGGAGATTGTCGCCACGGTGACGGCTGCGCTGGCGCGGCCGGCCCGCCGGTTGCGGGTGCTCGTGACCAGCGGGGGCACCACCGAGCCCATTGACGGCGTGCGGGTCCTGACCAACACCAGCACCGGAGGCACGGGGGCGGGAGTGGCGGCGCACCTGGCCCGATGCGGCCATGAGGTCGTCTTGCTGCGGGCCCGGGCCTCTGCGCCCTGCCCGCCGTTGGTCCGAGAGGAAATCTTTGGTTCTTTTGCCGACCTCGACGCCGCGCTGACCCGCCTGCTGGGGTCGGAACGGTTCGATGCGGTGATTCACGCGGCAGCGGTGGGCGACTTCGGGGTGGAGGCGGTGATCGTTGACGGGCAGGTGTGTACCGGCAGCGACCCGAAGCTCGATTCCAGGCACCCGCCGCTGCTGCGCCTGAAGGCCAACCCGAAGCTGGTGGACACGCTGCGTCTGCGCAGCCGCAACCCGGCCTTGCAGGTGGTTGCCTTCAAACTGACCAACGGTGCAGAGGCCGTAAGCAGGCATGAGGCGGTGCGGGCCCTCTTTGACCACTCTGGCGCCGACTGGGTCGTGCACAACGACCTCGCCGAGCGTGGCGAAGATCCCGAGGCGTTTCCCGCCGACATCCATGCCCGGCATGATGGTTCCGTGGTGCATTGTGCCACGCGCCCGGAACTCATGCAGGCATTGGAAAAACTCCTCTTTCTTTCACCCCTCAACCCCAGATCCCATGCTCTTGTGCCTTGATGTCGGTAATACCCAGATCCACGGCGGCGTCTTCGATGACGACGGCCTTTGCTGCCAATTCCGCAAATCCACTTCACCCCTCGGCACCACGGACGAGCTGGGCATCTTCTTCACCACCGTGCTCCGGGAAAACGGCGTTGATCCCCAGCAGGTGAACCAGGTGGCCATTTGCTCGGTGGTGCCCGCGGCGCTCTACAGTCTGCGCGGGGCCGCGGAGAAGTACTTCCATTGCGAACCGTTTGTTTTGCAGGCGGGGGTGAAAACCGGGCTCAAGATCAAATACCGCAACCCGGCAGAGGTCGGGGCCGACCGGATCGCCAATGCCATGGCGGCGGTGCTCCTGCATCCCGGCAAGGACCTGATCGTGGTGGATTGCGGCACGGCGACCACCATTGAAGTCATCACTGCGACGGGCGACTACCTGGGCGGGGCCATTCTGCCGGGAGTCGGCGTGTCGGCGGAGACCCTGGCCAGTCATACCGCCAAGCTGCCGCGCGTTGAAATCACGCGGCCCGAGACGGCCTTGGGTCGCTCGTCGGTGGAGAGCATCCAGTCGGGGTTGTATCACGGCCATGTCGGCGCGGTCCGCCACCTGATTTCTCTCGTCGCGATCGAGGCCTTTCACGCCCAGAAGACGCTGGTGATCGGGACCGGCGGGTTCGCCCGGATGTTTGCGGACGAGGGCCTGTTCGATGAGGTCGTTCCCGAATTGGTGCTCACCGGACTCCGTCACGCCCATGCCCTCAATCAAGCCGCCGGCCAATGAGTTCGATCCGGTCGGACCGAAGGGCATTGATCGTTCGGTGCGGCTACCCCAAGGCAAGGCCTCCGCTCCGTCCTCGGCCGGGGTGCCTGTTCTGGCTCTGGGCGTGGGTTCCTTCGGCTACAGTGTCACCCAGATCCTGAAGGAGGCCGGAGCCAGCGTCGGGACCTACCTGACGCGGGACTACGGCCAGTATCCGCCGAGCTTGGCGGGGCCGACCTATTCCCGGGATTTGCACCCCAGTCCGGTGCCCTTGATCGAGGCGAACGGAGTGCAGCTTGTCATCCCACAGTCCATCGACTGGGCCCGACAACCTTGGGCGAATGACCTGATGGCCACGGGCGTAGGCATCCTTAGCCCGACGGGTGAAGGCATGCGCATTGAGCGGGAACGCCATTTTGCCCATGAGCTTTGCCATAGTCACGGCATACCCTTCCCCCGGTCCTTTACCGCGGCCGGGTTGGACGAGGCGCTGGCGATCGTCGACCGGCATCCCCTGCCCTTCGTGATCAAGAATCCGCTGTGTTCTCCTACGAGCCCGGTGCACACGATCGTTTGTGACTCCGTCACCGCAACCCGGGAATGGCTGAAACGGGTGGATTTCGCCGAGGGGGTGTTCCTGCAGGAATATGCCGGGAAAGCTGAGGTCGGTCACATCGCGCTGGTGAGCGGGGGAGAAATCTACTCCATGGTCACGAACCAGGAGTACAAGCGGGCCTTCGCCGGCAACCAGGGCATCGTGGCCGGCGCCCCGCTCGGCGGTTTGGTGGAACGGGATCCGGGCGATAAATATGACCTGGCCCGCGAACTCCTCCACCCCTTGCTGCCTTGGTTCCGCCAGGTGAATTACCACGGTCCGATTCAGGTCACCGCGGCGAGGCAGGGAGGACGATGGACGGTCCTAGAATACAATATCCGTCTGGGGGTCACCTCCGGAGCCATGTTGCTGCGCCAGTTGGAAAATCCCCTCGAGGTGCTGCTGCAGACCACGCGCAACCAGCCCCTGGCGCCGGTCTTTCGTCCGGATCGTTATTTTGCATGCTCGGTCACCTTGGCAGGCTATGGCTATCCCTACACGCAGGTCATGGGGCCACCCATGCCGGTCGACCTGCTGGCTCCCATAGATACGACCGAATGCGACCTGTGGTGGAATGAGGCCGGACTTTCGCCCGAAGGGCGTTGGCTGGCTTTGGGCCATCGAATCTGCGACGTGATTGGTTTTGGCGGATGCCTGGAAGACGCCCTTGCGGTGGCTTACCGCAATATCCGCCGATTGCGCAGCCCCGGCAGCTATTTCCGTCCCGATATCGGCCAGTCTCTCTGGCCTCCCGGCCATGAATAACCCTGCCATTCCACCGACATCGCGGCCGGCTTGGGTGGAGATCGACGTCGCTTGCTGGCGCCACAACATTGCGATCATCCGTAAGAAGCTCCCGGAAGCAACCGGATGGATTTCGGTCATCAAGGACGATGCCTATGGGCATGGGGCCTTGCTGGCCGCTCGCTTGGCGGCCGAGGGCCAAGCGGCCATGCTGGCCGTTTCAAATCTGGATGAAGCGTTGCAGTTGCGCCAAGCTGGAGTTCGCGACCGCATCCTCCTGCTGGGCGAACGGCGACCCGAGGAATTTCCCAGCTGCCTGGCGCATGACATCACGTGCTGTCTGGGTGACCTGGGATTGCTGCCCGAACTGGCAGCCGAGGCGCGAAAGGCCGGTCGGTCGGTCCCGGTGCATCTCAAGGTCAACACGGGTATGAATCGCTATGGCGTATCCTGGACGGCTACGGGCGAGGCGTTATCCCTCATCGCAAGCTTTGAGGGTCGACCGTTGCAGGTGGTGGGCGTTTTCAGCCATTTCGCGATGTCGGACGAGGCGGACAAGACTTTCGCGCATCTCCAACTGCAGCGCTTTCATGAGGCCCTTCGCCCCTGGCGTGACGGGGCCAGACCAATGCCGCTGCGGCATCTCTGCAACAGTGGCGGCTTTCTTGACCTGCCGAGGGCGCACTTGGATATGGTTCGTCTGGGCATCCTGCCCCTGGGCGTTTATCCCTCCGCGGTTTGTCACCGGCTGCCCGGAATTGAGCCGGTGATGAGCGTGAAAGCGAAAATCACGGCGGTGCGTCAAATCCAAGCCGGTGACCAGGTCAGTTACGGCATGCGCTACACCGCTCAGTCTCCGCGGGACATTGCGGTCATACCCCTGGGGTATGGGGACGGTTTTCCCCGGGTCCGCAATGCCGGCCATGTGCTGCTGCAGGGCAAGCGGGCGCCAATAATTGGCGGGGTTTCCATGGACGCGTTGACTGTGGACGTGACGAACGTTCCCGGGGCCAAGGCCGGTGATACGGTTGTCATCATGGGGCGCGACCAAGGGGAGGAAATCTCGGCCCATGAACTGGCCCAGTTGAAGCAATCGGTCAGCTACGACATCCTTTGCGGTTGGCGGGAGCGCCTGCCCCGCATCCTCGTCAACGATCTCCCATGAAACTGCTTTTTTCCGAGGCTCAGCCGGACTACGCCCACTATGTGTTTCCCTACGCCATCTGGGCGTTCCTCGAGGCCGGGGAAACGCCGGCCGATGCGTTTGCTGCCGGGTTCCTGCCTTCCACCCGGCAATTGGACCGCTTCTACCTCTGCCGGAACCTTCGCGTGGATCTGACCCGGTATGTCCCCACTTCCGAGAATCGCCGTGTCCTGCGCAAGGGAGCGGGTGTGCAGGTTGCACTCGTGCCGCGGACCGATTTTCAGTTCAGCCCTGAACGGCGGGCTTTTTGCCGCCGGTACATCGACCAAAAGTTCGGACCTAGCGGCATGAGCGGCGAACGGCTTGACTCACTCTTCTGTTCGCCGGTGACGACCCATGTGCTGGTTTTCCGCGAGGGGACGGATGAGATCGGTTATGTCACCCTTTATCTGGAAGGAGGACACATGGCCTTTTACTACTATGCGTTCTATGCCTTGGACCATGCCAGTCGCAGCCTCGGCATGCTGCTGATGACGACCGCAGTGGGGCTGTTCGCGCAACGTGGCTGCCAACACCTCTATCTCGGGACCTGTTACACGGAAACCGCACTCTACAAGACCCAGTTCGCCGGCGTGGAATTCTTCAACGGTTACCGTTGGTCCCAAAGCCTGGCCGAGCTGAAATTCATCCTGCGACGCCAGCAACGCCTCCCGGAGCAGCATTTGCTCGAAGATGCCGATTATTGTACTGGCGAGTGGGCTCAGGATTTGCGCCTGCTGATCGGAACAAGTCGCTTCTTCCGCCTGCCGCAGCTCTCCGGCCAAACAGGCACATCGGCCATCTGAGATTCCAAAGTAAGCGATCATCGATCCAATCGCGCAACCGAACACAGCGCAATAGACCTAGATTTAGGCCGACGTGGTCGAGATCTTATGCAATACTAGTCCGTTGCGTTCGCGTCGCGCCACAATGCCTTTGCCCCATACCGTGACCTCGGTCTAAATTGAAGTGTATGTTGCCCGTTGAGAGATTACACCATTCTCCAATCAATTGGCCGCCCAGTTGCGCTCCGAAACGGCATAAAGGTGATCAAAAATCCTGCGTTTGGTGAATTGGTCGGTGTGACAATCGGTGTAAGTCTGACCGCGGGCACGGAACCAAGCCTGCACATAGCGGACACGGGCCAATCCGCGTGGCTCCAGCACATGGTAGTGCAGTCGTGCGGGCAAGCCGAGTTCATCGGCGTGGGCGGCACGCCAGTCCTCCACGAGCGCCGAGAGGACTTTCTTCCGATCCTGACGGGCCTGCTGACGCAAGCGGGGCAGTTCGCCGAGCAACTGAAAGGAGGTGAGGTCGCGGCGGGAAAACTCGGTTTTGAGGCAGCGGACGAAAAGAGCCCACCACACCGGGGTGATCTCGGCGAGGCGTGGGATCGGACTATCGGGATTCAGGTGGTCAAAAAGGTCCTTCTGAAACCAGTGGCGGCGCTGGGCGGCCCAATAGGCCCGGGAACAACTGCGTCGCGCGACCGAGGCCTCTGGCGTGAGGCGGCTCCGGAAGGCGTCGAGATCAGCCTTGCATTGCTCATGACGGGCGCGACGGATCTCGCAGAGACCAGTTGGTGTGCAGTGGGTGAGTAAGTCACTCTCGGCGGCGTCGGCCGCTTGGCGGAGATGCCGGTAGGTGTCACCGCCGGTGGTTTGATAAGCTGATTCGGCGGCGGCTTGGCAGAGTCCCAGCAATTCGGCGGCCCGGAGCGAGAAGGTGCGGAAGCGGATGACTTCGGCCACCTCGGTCACGAATGCGGCGGCTAAGCCCGGGGGTTTGCGGAGGCACCCGGGGCACCCGGCCCGTTCAAATGCCTGAATCACGCACCAGTCGGTGAGGGCTTGGGGCCAGGAGTGCGGGCGGGTGCGAGGCATGAAAACGGGGAATATAGTCGTGGAGCTGAGACAAGCAAACGGGTGCTTGGGTCCGTTAGGCGCGCTCGTCCCCCCTAACAGACTTCCGGAGGGCTGTTGAGGGGGGCTGGTGGTGACTTTGGGCGGCGTCGTCCGGGGTCGCCGGAGCTCCCGCGCGCCGTTCCCTGCGGCGCTTTGCCACGGCCCGTCCCGCGTCGAGCGCGGGCGGGCCTAGCTGGGGGCTCCGGCCGCCCCCAGCCCCGGGCCACTGAGCGAACACTCGCCCGTAGGGTGTGCGGCACCTGGGCTGTTTTCTGCGGACCAACTGTCGTATCGGGATCCGCATAACGGCAACTTTCTCACGCTCAGTGAGTCATATACACGGCACCCCGCGCTTCATGGTATCCTCACCCTACTTCCGTCTTGGTTTCGGCCCCCGGCGCATTATTGTTTCTATCATGAACCGTTCGACGGCCAACCTCCAATCCCATCTGGGCGCCAGCCGCGCTCTGGACTTGGTGTTGCCTCCGCCGTTGCCCAGCCAGCCCAGAGGAAAGGAGCTTCCGCCTTCGATGGCCGAAATCACCCGGCGTCTGGCTCCGTTTTGCCGGCGGCATGGCATCACCCGACTGGATATTTTTGGCTCCGTTGCCCGAGGTGAGGCCACGCCGGGCAGCGACGTGGACCTGATTGCCAGCTTTCCGGAGCATCCAGGCTTGGCCATTGTTACCATCGAAGAGGAATGCGCCAAACTGTTGGGCGTGCCGGTGCACCTGTTGACCTTCGAGGCGGTCGAGGAAATGGAGAATCCCTATCGGAGAGATTCCATCCAAGCGGATCGGCGAACGATTTATGATTCGCCGTAGACCGAGCAAGGATGACGTTCACTTGCAGGACATGCTCGCGTCGGCCCAGCAAGCGGCCGGCTATGTCCAAGGCCAGACCTTTGAACGATTTTGGGATGATACCCGGACTCGCGATGCGGTCGCCATGCGGCTGACTGTGATTGGCGAAGCTGCCGGGAAGGTGTCCCCGGAAACAGCCGCCAAGCTTCCCCAAATTCCGTTTCATCAGATCTCCGGGCTGCGTAACCGCATCGCCCATCACTACGAAAGCGTCGATTTCCGGGAGGTATGGAAGATCACCCAGCAGGACCTCAAACCGCTGGTCACCGAACTCGAAAAATATTTCCGACAGCAGTTGTCGCTGACGCAAAAGATTTCTCAATCTCTCGGCCTGAAGATCGATCCTCCGAAGCAGGGGCATGGTCCCCGCATGGGCATATAGGGGAGGACCCGCGCATTGGTCTCTGGTGCGAGGCTAGGCGTGCCCGGCCTCCGCGGGCCGGCCGAACTCACCAACTCATGTTCTGTTTTAGGCTGAGAATTTCCGACGCAATTCCTCCGCCTGCAGCCGAAACTTGGTGGGATTGGTTTGCTGGAGCCGGGAGAGGTTCTGCACTTTCCACTGCACGGCCGGTAACTCGGCCAGGTGGGGACAGGCCATCAGTTCCCAGCGCGGCTCGGCGGCCACCAGGCCCAGCAGGAAATTCCGGTGAGAGTCGGTCAGGGCCGAGGTGAGATCGCGGCGCAGGCGGTCACGGGTGGCCACCAGTTCCGCGAGCGTGACCGGCTCCCGCGCCATGCCCTCGAATTCATTCTCGTAGGCCGGGGCCATGTCGTGATCCCGCGAAAAGAGCACCTCGTGCACCGGCCGGTTGTGCCCGGCCAGATAGCCGACAAAGCATTCCACCATATCCGGCTGGAGACCCGTCTGCCGATAAAGGCCATGCACGTCGAAGAAATCGCGGGGGTGCTGCCGGTCGAGGGCCGCGACGAACTTGCTGCCGTAGAGTTCCGGCACGGATAGCGTGGGCACAGTGAGTGCAGTCGTGAACAGGTCGCGGGCGACCGGGGCCAAGGGTCGTGACTCCACCGGTTGCAGGGTGCCGCGAAAGACGTGGTTGACCTCGATCTTCACTTCCTGCCGTCCACGGCGGACAAACAGCTTGGTTTCGTCACCGGAGCGGCTTGCCGTGATCGGGGCGTCGAACCCGCGGGCCCGGAGCCGGCGCTGCAGGCTGGTCAGTTCCAAACTAATCTCGCTGAGCGCGTCTGGCCGGGTTTGGCGATGTGGTAAATAGACCACGTCGATGTCCACGGACAGCCGGGGCATGTCATGGACAAAGAGATTCAGGGCGGTGCCGCCCTTCATGGCAAAGCAGTCGGCCCGGAAAACCTCGGGGGCGGCTTCCAAGAGAAGGCGGACGGTCTCGACGTAGGTCTGGTCCATCAGGGTTTCAGGATGAGGGTGCGGCCGTTGGGCAGGCGGCCGAACCAGCGACCGTGGCCGCGGGGCCCGGCGAGACGGCGGGCTTCCGTCGCCCAATCAAGGTTCAATTCCTCCGCCCATTGCACGCAGAGCCTGACCACCTTCACCCGCGGGCAATGCTTGAGCAGCGGGCCGAGCACCTCGAGGCGGGGCGCTCTGACACTTTCCAGAAGATGGCGGGCCTCTTCGAGACCCTGGCCCAGTCCGACTTCGCTCAGCAATTCCAGCAAGGCGCGCTCCGGCACGGCCACGAGTGGACCGTCTGGCGTTTCAGGCAGAGGCTGCAGGCCGAAGCCCGCGGGCAGTTTGGCATCGAACAGGTGCCGGGCGGCATAGCTGGCCGGGAATCGCTCAGTGAACCACGGCGGCAGTTTGCCCGGGGCGTCGCCCCACAGACAAAGCCGCTCCCGGGCCCGGACGTTGTGCCGGACCCCGCGCCAAGCCAGGGCGGTCTTGCCGCCGACGTGCAGGCCGGGGAGCTTGCGCGCAAGAAACTTCACGGAAGCCTCGACCGTCAGCCGGTCGTTGGGAAACATGAAGACCCCCCGACCCAAGCGCACCAGCCAGCCGGCTGCCACATAGTGATGCGCCAGGGCCGAGGACACGCCTATGCCCTTGAGCGCATTCGCGTCAAAGGGTCCGCCTCGCGGAAGGGCGTGGAGCGCTTTGATTGCATTTCTAGCCATAGATGAATCTATATTTTAACTATATTGTATTTGTCAATCAAAAGCTGATTCATTTAAATGGTTTAGTTAAAACCTGACTTTATCTATTTAAGAACCTCCAATGGCCGCCCTTGGACACACTCAGTTCAGCCGCTGCGCAAAGTTAACCTTGAGGGCCGCTGCCTGGCTGTGGTCGGGCCGGAGATGCCCGTAGGTCTTCATCGCAAGCACACCGCCGTCATTGTGCCCCAGCCAGCCCGCAACGGTGGGGATGTCCACCCCGCTCTCAATGCAGGTCGTGGCGAAGATGTGCCGGAAATCATGATGCGTAATGCGCGTCATGCCGGTGCGCTTGCAGGCCGCATCTATCGTCTTCTGGCATTCCCTGAGCCGGAGAATTGAATCGGCAGGTTCGAGGAAGGCCTTGCCCTCCGGGTGAAACCGGGCCGCCGACCTGCGCCGCTCCTGGATCTTCCGCAGCAGCGCCTCCAGTTCGGGAAAAAGCGGGATGAATCGGGCCGAGGTTTCCGATTTGAAGCCGGGGAGATTCACGAGCTTCTTCTCCCACTGGATATGCAGCCAGAGCGTCACCGGCACCTCGCCCAACCGCGCGCCGGACATCATCAGAAAGCGGCAGAAGTCCGCAGCCTCCGCACCGCCACCACCGACCGAACCGTTGTTTTCCATCGCCGTAAAGAGGGCGGCCAGTTGCGCCCGGCTTGGCAATATAAGGGCCTTTTTTGTGACCTTCTTCTTCAGTCGGCCGCCTCCGACCCTGCGCCGCACGTCGACCGGGTTGGCGTGCAGTTGTCCACGCTCGACAGCCAGATCCAAGATGCCCCGCAGTGCATCGATCGCGCTGTTGACGGCCGTGGCCGAGTTGGCCCGACGCGGCCCATTGGCCCCCGGCGGCCGGAACTTCGTGCCCTCGATCTTGAAGCGTGCCGCCCAATCAAAAACTGCGGAAGTGGTGATCCGCCGAGGCTCCATCTCCCCGATACCCGGCCAGGTCTTCAGGAGCCGCTTCACGGCGCCCAAGCGAGCCGTGACCGTGGCAGGCTTGATGTCGGTATTGGCCAAAGTCCGTGTCTTAAAGACCTCGACCAAGTCGCCGACCGTGGCCCGGCCGGTTTCGACGTTAGTGACTGTGCCACGCAGCTTTTCCACTTCAGCGGCCTTGTCATTGAGCCGTAATCTGGCGACCGAAAGGACATCCGTATCGAGGGCATACCATTTTTGCTTGCCCGCGATTGTGAACCTTCCGTAGTAATGACCGCTCTGGCGGTTGCGAAGCAGGTTTTGCACGCTTGTTCTTTCCCACATCGTTTTCTTTTTCGGTGGAGTGCTCATTTTCATGCCTCCACTGTAGAAAATGACTGTAGAAAGGTCAAACGGCACCTTCCTAAATCGTTACGCTATAAGTAAATTGCCCGGTAGCTCAGTGGTAGAGCAGGTGACTGTTAATCACTTGGTCGTAGGTTCGATCCCTACCCGGGCAGCCATTTTCCATCAAGGAGATACGGATCTCCTTCCCTTTCCGTAAATTAACCGCTGTCCGGTTACTGTCCGGGTTTGGCATACATCAAAGGATTCAGCAGCGTAGTTCCGGAAGAATCTGCGCCTGTCCATGCTCAGTTGCGCTATGGTCAGTCGAATTAAGGGCGCCAAAGGAAACTACCGCTGATGTCCTTGTGCACATAAATAACCCGCACCACACTCCGCCTATAGCGCCCTCGACCAGTGCCCACTATGTCGTAGGTCTCTTTCAACCGATCTAAATCATGGGGCTCATGGTAAAGATCCAACAGTAGCAATGCCCGCAACCGCGCTTCTGTTGTCGAGACTCTGCACAGCTTTCTCAACTCCGACTGATTCTGACTGCCCGTGAGAGTTCCGCCGCCCTTGGCCGGCCGCACGGCGAACTCTAACACCACAGGATTGCTTCCCCCTGATCGATAATCGATGCGCTTGGGCCGATTCAGCCCGTAAACATAAACTGGATGTTGTCGATCTACTTTCTCAAACCTTCCACGCAGATAGCCAAAAAGTGCGGGATCTATCAACATCTCGCGCTTGGGGGCATTCGAATATTCCGACAGCAGCTGCAGCAACTGCTGTCCGGTTGATACGATACCCGTACGTCGCGAGCACTTTTGAATTCAGGTCGCCAGTTGCATACACCAGATCGTTGCAGAAGGTCGCGCGCCAGCCGCTGCAAACTCACTGTCATCCGGCCCACTGCCCGGCGGCTCGATGCAGGGCTGGTCACACCCTGCCCCGGCTTCCGCCGTCGCATGGACACCACGCGATATTCGGGGTCTCCGACATCGCGCCACAGCGCCGCGAAATCCCCGCCCGGAGCGATGACGCCGACCGGCTGGGCATCTCCATCCTGCGCGATCAATTCCGCCGAATACGAAAAGCAGCCCGGTTTGTGCCATCGCGACGATCCAGGATACCGTCGCGGATATAGCAGATCCCGATCTGTCCCCCGCCGTCGACAAACGACGTAGCGCGCCGCCGGGCTACCGCACGCCTGGCACGTGATGCGGCGATCTCCGTTCCCGGGGAGGCATTCATAGTCCCGCTGCGCGGCGAGCAGGTCGATCGTGACCCGGGGTGTGGTGGATGAATCATCGCCGAACCAGTCGAAGACTGCATCACGACAGGGGAAATGTAGCAGCAACAGTGGCTTCATGGCAGGAGGTCCCACTCATGTTCACTCTGCGGTGTCACCAGTGGTTCCGGTGGTGTCATCACTGGAGCGGATGCGACAACCTTGTTCGGGGCTGGGCGGCGAGGTTCGGTCCGTTGAACGGGGCGCAGCACGGCTGCGTTGGGCGGAGCGGGCTTCGGCTCGGGCAGACGGTTGGCGAGTTCTACATGCAGCGTGCGCAGCACCGCCGGCCAATTAGCGCGAACCACGTCCTGTCCGAGTTCGAACTCGAGGGCATCCGCCGTCGCCGCGATCAATTGCGCCATCTTGGGGTCGCCCGCGGCCGTACCCGTGACCTTGAACAGCGAATGCTCCGCAGCGGAGAATTTCTGGTGAACTAGGAGTCGCGGAAAAATCAGTCGTAGAAGCGTGCGCAAGGCCTCGGTGTGTTCGACCAGGTGGCGCGCTTTTTCCGGGCAGACATAGTCCAGTTCTATGACCTGGTTCCTCGCCTCATAGCTGAGCTCCTTTGAAAGCTTCGTCCTGAGTGCGGCTCCAAGGGAACCGAATTTCGGACGCATCGATACCGTGTCCTCCAGCACGTCCCCGGGCGGCTCTTCCAACCTGGCCGCCGCGATTACTGGCATGGGGGCGGCCACCTCCCGGACGAATGGCACCACTTCAGCCGGAGTCGCCTCGGACCCGACCGGTTGCTGAAACCGGGCCGTGTGATAAGCCCCCATCTCCGTTTTCAACTTTTCAGCCCCGAGGGCCTGCGCCCAGTCCTCGCGCCATTGCGAGAGCGGCTGGTGAATTTTCTTGGGCCGCTCCTTGAGGTAGCGGTCTTCCCGGCGACGAAGGGCTGAGCGGGTATAACGGCGCCGCGACCCTTCCGCGACCGCATCTGAATTCAACCTCTTGCTGACGGGGGAGAGCTCGTCGCAAAGTGCGCGTGACACACCTGGCAGACGGCAAATGCCGTTCACGATCTCAATTGCATAACCCGCTTTCATGAGGTTTCGGCCCAGCTGCCGATTCATCCGCTGCTGTGCTTCAAGCGCGGAGCGGGTGATACGCCTGAAATGACCGGCGGCATGCCGCGTCCGTCCGCCCTCTTGGAACGAAGTCAGATTCGGGATGATTAAATGGGCGTGGAGTTGAGGCTGTCCGTTCCGGCCCGCCTTCTCTGGAATGAAAAACACCGCACTGTTTTCCGTCTCAACCGTCCCGTTCTGGCCGCCGCGTCGAAGCCGCCGATCCATTTTCTTACTGAGCCAGCGAGCGGACTGGCGCATCGCGTTCATCGTCAGATTCAGGACCTCGTCATCGCCAAATACGAGAGCGGCAATCGAAATGGATTTATCGACGGAGAGCGGAATATCGAAACCGTGACAAACATTGCTGACCAAGCTGTCGCCTTCCCATCTCAGTCCGGCATTGACCCTCTTTCGTAGCAATTTGCCCGTCGATGGATGGCGGGCCGCCAGCGCACGACTCAACTGCTGGGTCGTCACTTTCCCGCCTCTGCGCGGTGGGAAAAGGGCTCCGACGAGCGCAACATGGCCGCGCATATCGGGGTCGGCGCGGGCCGCCGTCATTGCCGCTTCAGCATAGCGGACCCGCCGTTCCGTCCGGATGGAGCCGCGATGCTTCTGTTTTGTTTGCGGCTTCATTGTCCGGCCTCCTCGACGACTGACCGCAGGTAGCCTTCGACCGCTTCCCGCAACAAGGCGGTCTTGCTCCGGTCCAGGTCGCGCGCCACCCGCTCAAGCTTCCGCTTCAGCCGCACAGGCGCTTCAAATGAGATGCGGGCACGCACGGGTCCCGTCCGTCGCATGCTTGGTGCGGGAGCCTTTTTCTGGGACGACGCCTTGACCGCGGGACGCACTGGCGCCAAGGCCAGGCCCGTCGCGTTCATCGCTTCCGGAAAATCGAAACCGAACGAGCCCTGATTGGGATCAAGAATTATCTTTGGTGTCGGCCGTGGTTTATTGGATGAAGCGTTCACCCACTATCGTAGCACCCTCAAATCATCGATCCGCGGGGGGATGCCTCTGTCTGGCCTTAACGCCAGTTAGGTGCGGAAAGTGTGGGTGAAGGGAGGAGTGTGGGGGCGAACGACGGTAACATTGTCTGCGGCTGGCCACGCTCTCATCATGCGCGATCCCCATTTTCCACCCGGAAAGTTCCCATCATTAGGCGGTGCCCTGGCCCGCGCCTGCTCCATTAAGGGAACTGACATCCCCGGAGTCCGCCCCGGCGAGCTTAACATAATACCGGAAACGGCGGACTCGGGCCGGAGAGTCATGTGAGGCGATCAGTAGACCGCGCAAGGAGCCGGAGCCTCGATCGCCGGCGCAGTGGGGAAAAGGAGCAGGTTATTATCCACGGGCAGGACAACCGTCGGCGCCGGCTTGGGTGAACGCGGGCGCCGCGTGAAGTCGCCCGCGAGGAGGACGGCGCGCACGGCTCCTTCGTTCGAATCGAGATAAAGTTGCGAGGTCCGCAGGTCCGCGTGGCCGAGCAAATCACGCAAGACAAGAGGGTCTTTGCAATGGGACCAGGCCTTGGCGGCTGCCGTTTTGCGTAGGCAGTGCGAGCCCAGGCGTCCGTCATCGAGGATGCCCGCCGCAGCAAACGCGTTCTTGATGATCGTGTGGGCTTGGATACGGGTCAGGGGTCGCACTTCGCCATCCGGGCCGGCCTGCCTGCTGGGGAACAGGGGAAGGTCCGGGGTGAGTTTGTATTTAAGACGGAGCCACCAGAGTTGATGCGTAAGGGCTCGCGCCAGCTCGCTAGTCACGGGGAGGCGCAGCGTGCGGCCGCGCTTGCCCTTTAGCTTGCGGGGTGGGATGGCGATTTCCTCCACGAGGGCATTATGCCGCCAGACCTGGCCGACGGTTAATCCTATCGTGGCGCTGATGCGCAGCGCGGAAAACCACTGGGTCGTGATGAGCGCGCGATCGCGCGGGGGAAGACGGCGCACGACTGAAAGGAGCCGGCGTTCTTCGGGTCGAGTGAGTGGGCGACAGCCTGCCATAGTGGCTGAAAGCTACGTCCAAACCGGTCAGGAACGGGGCCCAAAAGACGCGCGTTATTGCCGTGCTATTAAGAGGTGGGGCAATTCCGCCCCTCCCAACCCTACATAACAAAACTGTGAATACGCACATCAAACACGCGTTCGGCTATCATATCGCCGGACCTTCCTTCCGGGAGGATCCGACTCCGCTGGGCCTCTACACCCTCGTCTTCGGTTCGCCGAAGAAACCCTACATCCAGAAGATCGACCGCAATGGCAGTGTCGTTGGCTTCACCTCGATCCCCGCGGTGGCCGCCAACGAGTTCGTCGCCATTAAAAAGAAAACGGCGGTCCAGGTCGGCCACCCTCACCTTCTCGCCCTGGTCACCGATGCCGCGGCGCCCCAGGACGTGGCAGTCCTGCCTTGGCACAAGATGGCCGATAAGGTGCTGACCCTCTATCCCGCCATGAGTGCAAGCCTCCTGAAACACCCGCTCGCGGGGCTTCGGGTCGCGAACTTCGTGCTCGCGCTGGCGCCCGCCTACGCGGCCGCCGCGAAGCCGTGGACCACGGTGGACTTCGAGCGCTTCGGGCCCGAGCTCGACCTGATTGCGGCGCACGATGCGAATACGTTCCGTCGCGATCCGCTGGTCAAGCAGATCGCCGAGGTCTCGAAGATCGACCTGAAGCCCGAGCGCGACACGGAGATTCTGCCGTAAGGCCAAGCACAGGAAAACCACAGGGGCACCCGGTGACGGGTGCCCCTGTTTTTTTGCGCCTGTCGCTCGACTACAGGCTGAGCAAATACCTCGACAACTGAGCCGTTCCGCCCCGGCACCTCGGGTCAGCCGGGGCCCAGGCTGATCCTTGACCCGCCGGCGCCGGCGCTGGGGCCGTGGTAAGTGGCGATATTCCGGTCGAGATCGAGGACGATGTGGGAGGGCCACGGGCCCTCGAAGCGCCCCGGGTTTAGCGACACGGTGCGCCCAATTTTTGCCCACCACCGGGTTCTGTCATGGCAGTGCCCCGACATGGCCACCTTGGGTCCTAGGCCACTTCTGGCGAGTTCGCCGAGCTCAAAGTCCCCGAAGTCAACGCCGCCACGCACGATGCCGGTTGCGCACAGGTCCGGTGGACAATGTGTGATCCAAAGCTCCCCGGGGGCCGCTACCGGCAGAGGACTTTGCCAGCCGAGCACTCGGAACGAATGGTCGCCCAAAGTGAACTGATCGCCGTCGCCCCACACATTGGGGCCGCGCAATTCCTTAAGCCAGGCGGCATCGACCAGCCGGCTGTCGTCGCCCTCCATGCAGTCATGGTTGCCGGAACATGCCACCAGGGGTGCCTGGATCTGCCGCGCAAGGGCCACGACCTTGTCGAGCTGGGCTCCAGGCACACAGTGGATGTTAAGGTTCAGCAAATCGCCCGCTAGGCACACAAGGTCATACTTGGGGCTTTCTTTGATCAGCCACCGAAACCACAGGTCATTCGCGTGAAAATCGGAGCAGTGAAGTATTTTCATGTGCTCCACAGCTACGGCGATCACGCCGGCGTGCATCCGGGCCCCGATGAAAGACGCGGCCAAACCGTGTGCTAAATAGGAGCACCATGCAAAATACACCCCCCACAGAACTCACCCGGCTCATCGAGCCGATCGAAATCTTCCTCGTCGAGCGCCTGGCGCGTTCGATCGAGTTGCAGTCCACCCTGCTCAAGGAAATCCAACTCCACGTCCAGGGCGGCAAGAGCGCCTGCCAGCTTGACGCGCTCAAACAGCTGGACCGCGTGAACACCCTCCAGCGGCTGCTGTTCAGCATCTACCAGAACATTTCACTCACGGGCCACCTCCTGTTCGAGCTGAAAAAGCGCGACCCGGACGGCCGCGACGAACCCGAGGATGTGCCGTTCTAATCCCCGCCCCGCCCTGCAGTAGCGCCCCACCCTGGCCCTTCCGCCGCCCGGTCAAAGGGGAGCCACTGCGGGTATGCGCCCCAGGCTGTCTTGCCACCAGCTAGGAGTTGCCTGTTAAAGTGAATCGCCGGAGCCGACACGGCGCTTAAGTGCAACAAGGGTAATGTTACGCCACTTTCGTTACGTCTGTGCCCTAATCCTCGGCGTTGAACGAGATGAGAACGCTAGAAGCCAGATCCGTCCGCCTTGGTCCCGCAGAACGACACCTCGATCCCGAGCTGGGCGGCGAGCGACGCCTTGGTGTAAGTAGCTAGATCGGCGGCAGCGGCTGACTTCGCATAGGCGACTTGGATATGGTTGGCCTGGTGACGCGCCATCATCAGGTCGCGCGTCACGCCATACGTGACCGCGTGCATAATGGGCCACTGCACCGTCGTCTCCTTCCAGCGGCGCTCGGTCTCGGCGCGCGGGAGGGTGATGACCTTGGCGCGGCCAATGTCCATCTTGAGTTTGCCGCCCTGCACGAACACGCGGCTCCAGACGATCTCGCCGGGCTTGGCGATGCCGCGGAGCGAACCGCCGCCGAGCCGAAAATACATCGGCGGCTGGCGCAGCGAATCCGACCCCGCCCAGCCGCCAATGTGGTGGTCGGCCGGCGCACTGCCGGAAATGAGGAAGACCCAGACGTATTCGTCCGTCGTGCCCGACTGGTCCCAATCACCCCAGCGCAGGTCATGGAGCGTGTTGGCGACCGGTTGACCGAGAGCAGCGTGGACGCGGTTGGTGAACAGGCCGTCGAGGCCCGCGCATTCGTCCACCTCGTTGAAATGCACGATGGGCTGGCCCGGGCGGATCACTTTGCCTGCGGCGTTTTTCACCGGCGGCCGGTCTGTGGAGTTGAGCGTGCCCTCGACGAGGTCGGAGGCCGGCAGGAGATCCTTGAGGCCCTGCTGATACTGGATGCCGATCGTCTCGCAGCCGAACTCGTCGGCGATGCGGCAGGCGGCCACGTAGGTTTTGCACTGCAACAACACCTGGGCCTTCGTGAGCTCGGTTTTCTCGTCGGCGCCGAAGTGGAAGGTGAAACCTTTCTTGATATACCAGTCGAAGACGGCCTTCGCCTCGGCATCGGTCACCTGCGTTGCGCCATAATAGAGGGCGGACTGCGACAGGCGCTCCTTGCAGACGCCGGTCTGGTAAAGCAGGTCGTCGGGGATGATGGCGTTATACATGCCCATGCAGCCTTCGTCGAAGATGCCCATGATGGACTTCTTCACCCGCAGGTCGGTGGCAATTTTTCTGGCGACGGCCTTCGCCTTGGCCGGCACGCGGGCCTGGGCGATCGACCGCACGTGCGGCGTGCGGTGCGTGGTGACGCCGGTCTTCAGCCAACGGGCGAGACCGGTGAGGAAATACTCGTCGTCAAAGTTGTCGCTCCAGAGCGTGGAGTATTTGACGCCGGCCTTTGTCAGGGAGCCTTTGAGGTTGAGCATGCCCACGAGGCCCGGCCACTGGCCGCTCCAATTGGCCACGGTCAGGATGGGACCGCGATGACTCATGAGGCCCGCGAGCAGGTGATGGGAATATTGCCAGACCGCCTCGGCCACGATCAGCGGGGCGTGCGGGTCGAGTTTCGAAAAAACCTCGAGGCCCTCCTTCTGTGAGCAAATGAAGCCATGCTTGACCGCCGGCTTGTAGGGATGGGCCCGGACGAGCTTGCGGCCGAAGCCGGCCACCGCGGCGGCGAGCTTCGTTTCCATGGCGGCCTGGGCGGGCCAGCACACTTGGTTAGCCGACTGGCGCAGGTCGCCATTGGCCACGAGCAAAACGGTCTTAGCGGAACGAGACATAATTTCTTGGGGTTGTTATCCCTTAGGCTCGGTTCCCATCGTGCGGACGCGAGCGGATAGGAATGCCGGTGCTTTCAAAAGAATGGATATAATTACCAGCTCTGTTAGGGCCTGGCTCATGCCTACTGTCCGGACCACTCCCCCACCCCCCGAGCTGCTTTCCTCCCAAGTCAGCGAGACGGCTTATTTCTTCTTGAACCTCGCGCCGGTCCGCGGGGCACGCTGTGAAATCAGCGTGGGCGGCCGGGAACACTGCAAACCAGACTATGTCGTGCGCCGCCGGCAATACGGCTACACGGTTCTCGAATACGTCGTCGAGGGGGTGGGTCATGTCATCTTGGACGGAGTAAAGTTTCCCCTGCGACCCGGAATGCTTTTTGCCTACCGACCGGACACCGCCTGTGAAATCCATACCGACCCGGTGCGGCGGTTGGTGAAATACTTCATCTGCCTGTCCGGGCGCGACGCGCCCCTCCACCTCGCTCGCGCTGGTATCGCTCCGGCGCGGGCGGCGCAATTGACCGCTCAGGCGGACATCCAGTCGATCTTTGCGCAGATCATCAGAGAAGGCCAAGCCCGCACCCGGGTCTCGCGAGACGCCTGCGATCTGTTATTCCGGTTGTTGTTGCTGAAGACCCGGGAAGCGCTGACCCAGCGACCCCGGCGCCCCAGCGCAGGTTACCAGCAGTTCTCCCGCCTAAAACAGCTGATCGACACCGAGGCGGCCGGCCTTGGCACCCTGCGGGAAATCGCCGCGAGGACGCGCGTCTCGGCCGTGGTCGCGTGCAAGCTTTTCCATCAACACCTTGGCCTGAGCCCCTTCCGATATCTGATGCGCCGGAAAATGGAAATCGCCGCCGAATGCCTCGTCCAGGAGCAGATGCTCGTCAAGGAAGCCGCCGCAAGGGTCGGATTTACCGATCCCTATCATTTTTCCCGGCGTTTTAAGCTGGCCTACGGCGTGTCACCGGCCGCCCTCCGTGCGGGAGCAGTCGCTGCGGCCTGAAAGCCGAATGGAGCAAAGCTTCTTTGGTCGGCCGACTCACCACCAGCCGTGGTCATGTCCAGAGGGACATTCTCGATTCCATAGCTATGCGTATTAAACGCGTTCGATTCCGGGTAACTTGCGTAAGCCATTCCACTCGGACTGGCTGTCCACCTACCCCATGCCTAGCTATGCCCTCGAACAGGTTCCTTTCTCACGCCGCGGCGCTTGGTGGGGGGTGAGCCGGCTGCCCAAAGCCCGGGCTACCGAGCTGGGCAAGGTGCCCGGTCTGTTTGTGCGCACCTACCGGGGCAATGTGCCGATGGCGCAACGCGAGGTCTTGCGGGTTGAATTCCTGCCCCTGCGCGGCAACAGAAAATTAAAGGTTGTCGATCAAACCGCCCCGGGCCGGGTCCGCTTCCGCCGCTCCGGCAAACCAGGCGCCGTGGCCGAGGTCACCTTTGCCGATGCCCAAACCCTTCGGTGGCAAGGACGCGGCTGTCGGTTGAAGCTTACCGCGATTGCCAGCGGTTACGACACTGCGAGACCCGCGGATCACGCCCGTTGGGAACTCAACCTGTTCAGCGCCCGCCTCCAGGTGATGCTCACATCACTGGCCGGAAGAGCCACGGTGCACGCTCCGTGGGCTGAACTGAGGTCCGAGTGCATCGAGATCATCATCGCCCCCAACACACCGAACGGCCGCTGGGAGATCGCCCTGCAGGAATTCGAGGGCGCCTGGTTAGCCCATCGGCAAAATCTAACTTTCCATGCCTGCGCCGCGAAGACGGCCCGGGAATACGGCGCTTGGCTCGACACCCAAGCGCCCTGCGACCGTCCGCTGGGTCGGGCGCGAGCCTTGGCGAGTTACATCACCTGGTCCGCCTTGGTCGCCCCCTCGGGACACCTGCGACGTGAAGGCATGCTGATGTCTAAAAACTGGATGGTGAACATCTGGAGCTGGGACCATTGCTTCAACGCGCTGGGTCTCCTGCCCGGTCAGGCCGCCCTCGCCTGGGCGCAATGGGCCGTCATGTTCGATCATCAGCACGCGAGCGGCGTGCTGCCCGACACCCTAAACGATCGGGACCGGGTCTGGAATTTCACCAAGCCGCCGGTCCATGGCTGGGCCTTGCGCGAGATGCTCAGCCGCGGCTTCCGGCCCACCCAAGGGCAGATGCAGCAGGCAGCGGGCTGGCTGGAGAAATGGACCAACTGGTGGCTGACTCACCGCGACGACGATCACGACGGCCTGCCGCAATATAATCACGGCAACGATTCAGGCTGGGACAACGCCTCCCTCTTTGGCGCTGGTCCGTCGGTCGAGGGGCCCGATCTGGCCACCTTTCTAATCATCCAGATGGATGTCATCGCTGATTTGCGTGACCGCCTCGGCGACCGGCGCGTCGCAGTCCGCTGGCGGCGCCGGGCCGACCAACTCGGGCGGCGCCTGCTAGCCCACTCCTGGGATGCCCGTCGGGGACGTTTCACCGGTCCGCGTTCTGGCGATCATAAAACAGCGGAAGGAGACAGCCTGGTCGCGTTCGTTCCGCTGCTGCTCGGTGAAAGATTACCCCAGGCCGTCCGGCAAAAACTGGTGGATGACCTGACGACCCCGGGACGCTTCCTGACCAAGCACGGTCTGGCCACGGAGAGTATAACCAGCCCGCTTTATCGCAGTCGCGGATACTGGCGAGGCCCGATCTGGGCGCCCTCGACGCTGCTGATCGTGCGGGGCCTTGAAGCGTGCCATGAGCCTGAACTCGCCCGCGTAATTTCGCGTCGCTTCTGCCAAACTTTTTCCCTCAGCGGCAGCGCCGAGAACTTCGACGCGCTGACCGGAGCCGGACTGTGCGACCAGGCCTATACCTGGACTTCGTCGGTGTTCCTCGTCCTAGCCCACGATTTGAGCCGTCCGGCCAAAGTCCGCGGGCCCACCCGCGGCGATGGCACCATGGGTGAATCGTCCATCGGCGGGAAAATCTCCTTTGCCCTTGAGCGCCCGGGTGTGGCGCTGGTGGAAACCTACTGACCCGCTCTCGCAGTCGACCAACCTTCACCCCGGTGCATATCATCGAAAGCCAACACAAGCGGATTCCCTGGCGTTGGGTTGTGCTGCTTACCCTGGTCAGCCAGTCCCGCATCCTGGTCCTGCTCGCCTCCGGCAGCATGACATTCACGATGCGCAAGTTCATCGACTCGCCGATGATCATCAACTCGGTCAACAGCCTCGACGTTCTGTTCAACCTGTTGGTCGCGGCGCCCTGCCTTTATTACAGTGATCGCATCTGGACGCGGATGGGGCGTCGCTTGCCGTTCGTCCTAGCCTCGTTTACCATCCTAGCCGTGGTGCTGCTGGCCCTGCCCCTGGCCGGCAGTGCCGTGCCGATGTGCGTGCTGGTGGTTCTGTGGCTGATCTTTTGGGATGTCGGCTCGACCTTTGACACCCTGCTGATGGAGATAATTCCCCCGGATCAACGCGGGCGGGCGTCGGCCGTCAGTGCCTGGATGTTCCAAGTAATCATCCTGATCCAAAGCATGGTGATCAGCGGGCGCTTCGACGATGTCGTCCACTCGGCTGGTTTTACACTGCGGGGAGAGGAACTCATCTACTGGTGGGGGGCGGCCTCGGCCCTCTTTTGCCTGTTGTTTCTTGCCCTGTTTGTGCGCGAGCGGCCGCCGGTTGGTCCACCAGCTCAGGATCACGGTCACGGCCTCAAGGGGGCCATGGGCAACCTCCTGGCCGAAAAATCCCTCTGGCCCGTCTACCTGCTCGTTTTCTCCACCATCCTCGTGCAAACGGGCCTGGGGGCGATTGATCCGCTGCTCATGACGGAGCAATGGGGCTACTCCAAGCAGGACATTGGGACGAACATGTTCGTCGGCGGCATGATCAATCTGTTCCTGATCATCCCCCTGATCGGCCTTGTGGCCGACCGGATGAACCGCTTGGTGATGTTCGGCATCGGGGTCGGCGGCACGCTATTCTTCCAGATCTGTTATTACATTTTCGTGCAATTTATCCTTCCGGACCAGCGACCGACCATCGCCCAAATGATCATCTTTGGGCAATGCATATCCGCCATCGGCCAGCTCTCGTCGATCGCGATGCAGCCGCTCATTTTTGAGTATATTCCCCGCGACAAGATGGGCACCGCCCAAGCCGGGCTTAATTTCGTTCGGAGCATCGCGCGGCTGATCACCCTTAACGGCATTGGCATTTGGGTGACCGTCTATTCGAAGTGGTTCCTGCCCGAGGGCCGCTACGACTACTTCAGCGGATACCTCTTCATGATCCTCATGAACATCATCGGGTGCAGCTTCCTGCTCTATTTTGCCCGCCAGGTGCGCCGCGGAGCGATCCTGCCGCTGGGCCGGACCGATTTCCGCCCGGTGGAGGACAACGGTCCTGCCCCCCGGGCCGGAGGTGCCGCATGAGAAAAATCCTCGCCCTGTCCATCCTGCCGTTACTGGGCCTGGTCTTCATCGCCACGGCCCTCTTCTGGAACAAGCGGGAGCTGCGGCTGCGCTTTCTAGGCGAAGAGGCCGAAGGACGCATCGTCGGCATGGTGCTGCAGCGGGCCGGCTCCGCCGACCTGCTGACCGGCCTCGACACCACGCTCGTGCTGGAGCTTGCCAACGGAGACCGGCTCACGGCGACTTACCGCAACTACGCGCCGGTTGCCGGCAGCTATCAATCAGCCAGCGCCCCTTCACCCCGTGCCATCAGGGTGGCGGATCTTGTCCCGGGAACCCCCGGGACGGATCCGGCTCTCACCCCCGCGCTGTCGCAGGTGCTCGAGAACGTGTTGCGCGGGGACGCCGCCATAATCCGCTGGGCCCTGCTCCGCGAAGCCCGCCGGACCACGGATGTCCGGCGCGTGCTGCGCGTCGAGAAAACCGAGCATGTCCGCGGCTATTTCGGCGTGCCGGTCATCCCGGAGGTTATGGGGATGAAGGAGGGAGAGCTGCTGCTCGCGGCGGATGGCCGCCCGTCAGCCACCGAAGGCACGGCGAGCATCCGGGCCGTTTTCGACCGCAGGGATGTTGCGGCGGACAGCAGTCGCAAAGGCGAATCGCTGGTCAGTTATGAATACCGCCGGAATGGCGAAGCCGTGGAACCCGCCAAGCGTGATTTTTTCCTTTCCGCCGAACCTTACACCACGGAGTTCCGCCCCGCTTTTGCTTTTGACGTCGACGGGGCCACGGTCGCGCGTCTCTCCCACATCGGCCGGCACGGTGGCCCGACCTTGGCGCTTCGCCTCTACACCGGGTGCAAGGTGTATTTCGACCCGCGCAATCCCGCCGAGGCGATCGTCATCGCCGATCCCGGTCCGATTGGGGGCATGTGGCTGAATTGGTTCAGCCGGGCATGCGAAGGCCTCTTCAGCCAATGGGGCAGCGGCGCCTTGATCGTGTTTGCGGGCACCCTGTTCATCGGGGTCGGCTTCGCCGTGATTTCACTCGTGCTGTGGCCGAGCCGGCATTTGCCCACGGACGCACCTCCCTCTCATCCATGAACCTTCCCTCCCGCTCCAAACTTCTCTTTATCGGCGATTCCATCACCGACTGTAACCGCGGCCCCTCTGGCGAAGCCAACTCCTGGGAACCGAACTTTGGTCTTGGCCAGGGTTATGTCTCCATGATCCATGCCTGGTTGGGCGCCGCCCATCCCGAGGCCCCGATCCGCATCAGTAACAAAGGGAGCTCGGGCCACACCGTGCGGGACCTGGCTGGTCGGTGGGATCGGGACGTGATTGCCGAAAAGCCCGACACGCTTTGCGTCATGATCGGCATCAACGATGTCTGGCGGCAATTCGACACCCCTCACCGGCCGGAAGCACACGTCGGGCCGGCCGAATACCGGGCCACGCTCGCCAAACTGGTGGCCGCCGCGCAACCCGTCAGCCGGGCGATCCATCTGGCCACTCCTTATTTCATCGAGCCGAACCGAACCGATCCCATGCGCATCCGGATGGATGAATACGGGAATATCGTGCGCGAAATCGCCGCGGCCTCAGGCGCCGCCTTCGTCGACACCCAGGCCGCCTTCGACCACCTGCTCGAGCACGTGCATCCCGTCAATGTCTGTGGGGATCGCATCCATCCCAGTCCCGTCGGCCACATGGTCATCGCCCGAGCCTTCCTCCGCTCCTTCGGCTGCCTCTAAATCTCTCCCGCCTTTCACCCGTGCCGCATCCCATTCTCAGCCACCAACGCCAGGTCCATCTCGATTTCCACACGTCCCCGCACATTCCCGGGGTCGGAGCTGATTTCGATGCCCGCGAATTCGCGGCCACGCTGCAGCGGGCGCACGTCAACAGCACCACGATTTTCGCCAAGTGTCATCACGGCTACACTTACTACCCATCCAAAGTTTGCACGCCCCACCCGCAACTGGCGAAGAAGCGCGACCTGCTCGGGGAGCAAATCGAGGCCCTGCACCGGGTCGGCATCCGCTGTCCCATTTACATCACGGTCGGTTGGGATGCGCTGTCCGCGCAGCACCACCCGGAGTGGCGCGCGATGTTCAAGGACGGCCGGTTTGGCGACTGGGATTCCAAGAACCCGGGCCAATGGAAATTTCTCAACTGGTTGCATCCCGAATACCAGCAGCACATGGAGGACGTGACCCGCGAGGTCCTCAGCCGCTACGGCACTGAGGTGGACGGTTTCTTCTACGACATCTGCTTTTTCCCCAAGGGAGCGTGCTGGTCCCCCGAATCACGAAAGTTCCGGGAGAAACACGGCGTGCTGGATGACTCGCCGGCCGGCTTCGAACGTTTCATGGCCAGGGCGCACGAGACCTTCGCCAAACGCTACTGGCAGCTGATCCGCGCCGCGCGGCCGGAGGCCACGGTGTTTTTCAACGCCGGTTCCGATACGTTTCTCGAGGCCGGCCTTGGTGGCCGCGCCCGCTATGGTTCGATGAGCCACATGGAGATCGAATCCCTGCCGAGCGGCTTCTGGGGCTATTATCACTTCCCGCGCCTGGCCCGCTCCACCGGGCATTGGGGCAAACCGTGGATCGCCATGACCGGACGTTTCCAAACGCTGTGGGGCGACTTTGGCGGGTTGAAACCACAACCCGCCCTTGAGTTCGAGTGTTTCCGACCGCAGGCCCTCGGCGGCGGCAATTCCGTGGGCGACCAACTGCCCCCACGCGGCAGACTCGATCCGGCCGCCTACGATCTCATCGGGGCGGTCTATGCCCAGGTCGAAGCGGCCGAGCCGTTTTATGCAGGGTCCCGCCCGCTCCTGCAGATTGGCATCACCACCAGCGGAACTCCCGGGGTGGACGGAGACGAAACCGCCAAGAGCGACGAAGGCGCCATCCAAATGTGTGAAGAGGCCCACTATGAAAGCTGCCTGCTCGACTCCGAGAGTTCCCTGCAAGGGCTCGATCTGGTCATCGTCGGTGACGGCACGACGCTGACTCCGGCGATGGTAGGCAAACTCCGTCGCTTCTACGAAGCGGGCGGGCGTCTGTTGATCACGCACAAAGGTGGCTGCGACGCCACCGGGCGCTGGGTCCTCGACTTCCTGCCGATCAAGCTCGAGCGGGACCTCGACCTGTTTCCCGCCTATTGGCGGACCAGTCCGACGTTCTCAGCAGAACTCGCCCGCACCGACCGGGTCTTTTATCAACCGGGAGTCGTGGTCAAGGCCCCCGGCTGCGAAGTGCTCGCGCGGCGCGTGCTGCCATATTTCAAGCGGGACGACGTGCACTACTGCTCACACCTGCAGACACCGCCGCGCCCCACCGCCAGCAACCAACCGACTATCGTCGCAGGCGAGCGCTTCGTCTATTTTGCGGATCCGATTTTCCGGGAATATCGCACCTCGGGCAACATCGCGGCGCGCAATGCCTGGCGCCTGGCGATGGAACGGTTGATCGGGCCCGCCCCGTATGGGCACGGGCTCGCCTCCACGATCCAGATGTATCCCCGCCGCCGCGGCCACGATCTTATCCTCACGCTGCTCCACTACATCCCGGTGCGCAAGGCACTCAACATCGACATGATCGAAGAGCGCTCGAGCTTCGCCGGAGAAATCCTCCTCCTCCCGTCCGCCGCTCACACCGTGCAGGTCTTCGGCACGGGTGAACAACTCGCCCTGCAGGCCGAGGGGTGGGCGTTGCCCGCCGCTGCCCGCGGCCGCCTCCTGCTCGAGGTGCCTGGTTTTTTCCGCCGCTGATTATCGCACCCCAGCAATGAGCGCCTGAATGAAGCCGCCGGTGGCGCCCGCAACCTGATCGGACCCGCCTTGCTCCTTGATCTCGCCTGCGCCGCCCGCCGAAACGCCGACGCCGAATCCGTAGACTTTATTCCGCGACCCTTTTCTCAATGAAAGCCCCTCTCTCTCCCGCCCAATCCTGGTTCTCCGACGCCCGCTTCGGGGTGTTTGTGCATTGGGGCATCTATGCCGTGGGCCAATACCCCGAGTCTTGGTCCTTTTTTAACCACGGCGCGCCCGGACAGGATCCGGCGGACTCCCTCCCGCTTGATCTCTACCTTGCACAACGCCACGCGTTTCTCGCCCGCCGCTACGATCCCGCCCATTGGGCCGACCTCTTTGCCGAGGCCGGTGCACGCTACGCCGTGCTTACCACCAAACACGCCGACGGCATGGCGCTGTGGGAGACTGCCGAGCACTACTCCGTCGTGCGTGATACGCCGGCCGCCCGCGATCTCGTCGGCCCGTTCTGCGCGGCCTTGCGGGCCAAAAATCTTAAGGTGGGCCTCTATTACTCGCACCTCGACTGGACCCACCCCGACTACCCCAGCGTCTTCAAAGCCGACGGCTCACGCCCGAGTCCGGATCACCCCGGCCAAAAATACTCCTACCCGGTCAACTGTCCTGAAGATCCCGCACGCTGGGAAAACTTCCTCCGCTTTCACCGCCTCCAACTGCGCGAACTCTGCGACCGCTACTCGCCGGACCTGCTCTGGTTCGACGGCGACTGGGAGCGCACGCCCGCCCAATGGCGCTTCGCCGAGCTGAACGAACAGCTCCGCACCTGGCTTCCCGCAGTGGTTCTCAACAATCGCATGGGCGGCCACGGTGACTACGAAACACCCGAGCAAGGCATCCCCATCGTCGCGCCCGAGGGCCCGTGGGAACTCTGCCTCACCATGAACCGCAGCTGGTCAATGGCGACCGATCCATCCTACAAAACCGCCAACGAGCTCATTCGTATTCTCATCGAGTGCGCGGGCATGGGCGGCAACTTGCTGCTCAACGTCGCCCCGCTCGGCGATGGCACGATTTTTTATCACCAGGCCGATATCCTCCGCGCGATCGGCTGTTGGCTGCGCCCTCACGGCGAGTCCATCTACGGCACCTGTGCCGGCCTGCCTCACGGTTACTTCTACGGGCCGAGCACGCTCTCGCCCGACCGCTGCACGCTCTATCTTTTCCAACTAGACCGTCCGCAAGGTGAGATCGCGGTCAAGGGACTCCGCAACCCCGTCCGCTCCGCCACCGTGCTCGGCGGCGACGGCGCGCAACTCACCCGCCGCGTCAGCGGTGGCGCGAGCTGGGCCAACATTCCCGGCGTCCTCTGGCTCACGGTCCCCGAATCTTCGCTCCGCCCACACGCCACCGTCATCAAGCTCGAGTTCGACGCCCCCCTCGACCTCTACAGGGGCCACGGCCAGATCATCACGCAAAACTGACCTTCCGCCCGCACCCCATGCGCCATCCCGCCAGCATCGCCGACATCCGCCGCTCCCACTGGCCGGTCGAGGTTGAAAAGTCAGTGAACCTCTACCTCGGCACCGGCCGGTGCGGCGGTTGTTTCGACTCCTACGGACTCCAGCATCAGGACGACCGCTCGCCCGTCGCCACGCGCGTTTCCCGCACCTGGCTGGCCCACGGCGAGGTTTGGCACCGGGGTCGCCACGGCCTCGACACGCAGGTCCCGCTGGTTCGTCTGCGTTGGGACACGCCGCCAGGCCTGCCTTCCCAATATAGCCAGCACCTCGAACTCGCCGCCGGTCGCCTCACCACCGAGTTTACCGGGGACAATTTTCGCTACACCCTCACCGCCTTCACCAACCCGGCCGCGACGGAACGCGATGTTTTGTCTTTTCACCTGGACTGGGCGGGCACCCAACGCCCCGCCCTCGTCCTCTCGCCCGTCACGGTGTTCCCTAGCGACTACTCGGGCGACCTCCTCGCCGAGTGCACGCCTTCGCTCTCGGGCTCTCGCGCCACCCTGGATCTGCGCCGGGGTAACTCCCGCGGCCTCGCCCTGGTTGAGTGCAATGGTGACCTCCGGCCCGCCGCCGTAGGTGACCAGCTGGCCGTTCATCTCAACGCCAGTGCCGGCTCCGGGACCCTCCATCTCGCCCTCGGTCCACTCACGCGCGCCGGCGAATTGCACGCCACCTTGGATCGTCTGGCGAAAGCACCCCCCTCCGTCGTTCGCGCCGCGGCCGAGACGGCGTGGCACGTGCGGTGGGGTAGCACCCCACTCGAAATCGCCCACCCCGACCACCGCGACCTCGCCTGGCGCAGCGTCTATCACCTGCTCTGCAGCTACGCGCCGGACGTGCGTTGTCCCGCTCCGCCGATGGGCTTCACCGGCAACGCCTGGGGGTTCCATTTTCCGCAGGACCTTTCCTACATCCACCCCGCCCTGCTGCAACTGGGCCATAGCGACATCACGCGGGCGCACGTCGAGTTCTACCATTCGCGGCTCGACAATCAACTCGCGCTGACCCGCGAAATCTACGGCAAGCCCGGCGTGTGCTGGTCCTGGGAATTTCCCATCGGTCCCGAGGCCCGCCTGTTCCGTCCCGAGGACGGCGGCGCACCCAATGAGTTCCAATTCGAGATCCACAATGCCGCCTATCCCGCGCGCATGGCCGTGGATACCGCCGCCGCGCTCAACGACATCACGTGGACGCGCGAAGTCGCCTGGCCGGTAGTCCGGGAGAGCGCCCGTTTTCTGGCCTCGGGCCTGACCGCCGAGATGGACGGAACTCACTCGATGCACATGACGCCCTCGATGGGGCAGGACGAATTTGGCGGCCCAAATGCGAAGAACTATCTCTGCGCTTTGTTCGCCACGGAATACACCTTGCGCCACGCTATTCGCCTCACGCACGAAATCGGCTGCGCCAACGAGGAGTCCGCTCACTGGGCAGAAATCCTCGAAAAGGGTCTAGCCTATCCGCGTCTGCTCTTGCCCGAGTTGGGCTGCTACGCGGCGAACGAGACCGGGCCGTTTGCTCCGCGCCAACAGAAGCATCCGGTGCAACTCAACCCGCTTTGGCTTCTTCCCCTCGGTCGGTTGGATGAGGCGACCCGCATCGCTTACCGCTCGCGCCGCATTATCTGCCGGACTGAGCGCGATAACCAGCGTCACGACGGTGTGCCGACGGGATTCTACGATGGCTGGACGCTGTTCGCCTTTCTGCTTTCCGCCGCCCGCATGGGGGATGCGGCGGGCGTTGCCCACGAACTCTCCGAGATGCTGCCCAGCCGTCTCGTTGATCCGGGTTTCACCACGATTTACGAATCCAGCGGCTACTGGCGCCCCTACTACACCACCAGCATGGGCCTTTTCCTCCAGGCAATCGCCGCCTCTTCCCCTGACCAGGCGGCAACAACGCCGATCAGCCTGGCTAAGGCTGCTCGCCACCTCTGATGCGTCGTCACCCTCGCTCTCCATGCGCATTGTAGCCGGACTCTTCCCTCAGCAGATACTTCAACGCGACCGCGACAATCGCGCCGTCGTGACCGCCTCCGGACAAACCACCGCGCGCGGTCCGGTGCAGGCGGTGATCCAGGGGCTGCGCGGCGGCTCCCGCCCGCGCGTGGTAGGGAGCGCCCGCGCAGGTAGATTTTCCCTGAGGCTACCCGGCCTGCCCACGGGCGGACCCTACACCGTGATCCTCCGTTGCGGCGACGACTCTCTCGCCGTTCGTGAGATCCGGGTCGGCGACGTCTGGCTGCTGGCTGGGCAAAGCAACATGCAAGCCTGCGGTTACCTCGAGGCCCGCCTGGTTCCCTGAACAACTCAATCACCGCCTTTCCTTCATGAACGCACCCTTGCCCTACCGCTTTGATGACCCCGCCCGCGCCATCGCCATCAGCCGGCCCGACCTGCCCGCGCCATGGATCAACTACCTTTCCAACGGCAATCTTCACGCCTTCGTCTCGCAGACGGGCGCCGGGTGCCTGTGGTGGAAAAGCCCGATCAACTTTCGTCTCACCCGCTACCGCGGTTGGACGAGCCCGGTGGACGGCCCCGGCTTCACCCTCTACATCCGCGAACCCGATGGCTCCGCCTGGTGCCCGACCCTCCATCCCACGCGTCTCCCGCTCGACCGGTGGGAAGCCCGGCATGCCCCCGGTCGCACCACCTTCACCGCGCGGCGCGGCGATCTCGCCGTCGAACTCACGCTCTTCATCGCCCCCGATACCGACACGATGGTCTGGGACATCGCCCTCACCAATCACGGCACCACCGCCCGCACCGTCGATCTTTTCGGCTACGTCGAACTAGGTCTCCTCGAGTGGCCCCACGAGCCGCAATGGGGCTACTACTCCCGCAACATGTTTCATACCTGGTATGAGCCGGAGGCCCGCGCCCAGCTCTACCTCTGGCATCATCAGGGCCACCCGCGCCTACACGATATTCCGCTCGTTTATTTCGCCTCCACCGAGCCGCCCGCCAGCTGGTCCGGCGACCGTCAGTCCTTCCTGGGCTACAATCGCGGTGAAGACCGACCCCAGGCCCTCGAACGCAACCATTGCGGCAACGGCTCGCTCTCCTGCGGCGATCCTTGCGCCGCCTTGCAGGTCCAGCCCACCCTCGCCGCCGGCGAGACGCGGCGTCTCGCCTTTTTCCTCGGTTGCCAGCCCCGCGCCATGGGCGACTTCGCCGCCGCCAAGGCCGCCCTGCCCGGCGCCCTTGATGCCTTGCGCCAGCCGGGCTGGGTCGCCGCCCAGCGCTCCAAACTCGATGCGTGGTGGGCCGAGCACTTCGCCGCCGCCGACTTCCGCGTGCCCGATGCAGACTTGCAGCGCCAGATCAGCACCTGGTCGCCCGTCAACAGCGTCCACGCCGGCCGTTACTCGCGCTCATTCAGCCAATTCGCCTCCGGTATCCGCGGCTTCGGCTTCCGCGACACCGCGCAAGATATGCTCGCCCAGGCCGCCCGCCGCCCCGAGTGGGCCCGCGCCGAGTTCAAACGCCTCCTCGCCCACCAATTCGAGGATGGACACGTCGTTCACACCTATTTCCCCGAGGATAAACAAGCCCCGTGGCGCACCATCCACAGCGACGACCACCTCTGGCTGCCGCTGCTCGCCCACCAGCTCGCCGCCGAAACCGGCGACCGCTCCCTCTTCTCAGAAAAAATCCCGTTCCTCGCCCCTGACGGCATCAGCGCCGGCCCCGCGGCCACCGTCTGGGAACATCTCATTGCCGCCACCGATTTCACCGAAAGCAAACTCGGCGACCACGGCATCCCGCTTACGCTGCACAGCGATTGGAACGACTGCATCGGCCGCTTCGCCCGCAAGGGCAAGGGCCAGTCGGTCTTCGCCGCCCAGCAATACGTCCACTGTCTGCGCCTGCTCATCGAGCTCGCTACCTGGATGGGGGACACCGCCGCGGCCAAACTGCAAACTCGCCTCGCCAAACAGGAATCCGCCCTTAACACGCACTGTTGGGACGGGGAATGGTGGGTGCGGGGCTTCGACGACGAGGGCCTGGCCCTGGGTTCAAAACAGCGAAAACACGGCCAGCTCTGGCTCAACAGTCAGAGTTGGGCCGTCCTCTGCGGGGTCGGCACCCGGGAGCAACACCTCTCGGCCATGGACGCGGTCCACCGCATCCTCAACACCGAGCGTGGCATCAAGAAAATCCACCCGAGCTTTCCCACTTACCCTGAGGACATGGACGCATTTGTCGGTTACTCGCTGGGCTGCGGCGAAAACGGAGCCATCTTCTGTCACGCCAACACTTGGGCCGTCATCGCCGAGGTCCACCTCGGCCGCGCGGACCGTGCGTGGCAATACTTCCGTCAGCTCGTGCCGCATCTCGCGCTCCAACGGGCCGGTCTCGAGCGCTACCAAGGGGAACCCTACGCTTGGGCCAGCGTGGTCACCGGGCCGGAAAACACGCGCTTCGGCTGGGCCAATGTCACCCACGTCACCGGCACGGCGGCTTGGATGGACCTCGCCGCCACCCACTATCTGCTCGGCATCCGCCCCGAACTCGAAGGCCTGCGTATCTCACCCGTGTTGCCCGCCGACTGGCCCGGCTTCACCGCCTCGCGCCGCTTCCGCGGCTGCCAGCTGGCGATCGACGTGCGCCGCGCCCGTCCGGGCGAGACACCCGGCCTTAGCCTCGACGGCCGCCCCATCGCCAGCGACCGCGTCCCTGCCCTCGCCCTCGCCGGTCGCACGACCGCAACCGTGCAACTTCTTCTACCCACCTGACCGCCCGGCCTTTCTCCACGCGCTCACTCCTCATGTCCGTCTCCAGCCTTTCCTGGTTCCGCCAAGCCCGCTTCGGTATCTCTTTTCACTGGGGCGTCGCCTCCGTCCCCGGTCGCGGCGACGGCTGGCTGCGCTCGGGGGAGAAAATGCCCCTTGTCACCTACGACGCTTTCTTCGCCGGTTTCCGCCCCGCGCCCCACTGGGCCGCGCACTGGGCCAGTGCTGTCAAGGACTCCGGCGCCGGCTACACCTTGCTCACAACCAAACACCACGATGGCTTCTGCCTCTGGCCCTCCGCGCTCACCGACTACCACGTGGACCGCACCCCCGCCCGCGGCCGCGATCTCGTGCGCGAGTATGTGAATGCAACGCGCGCCGCAGGACTGCGCGTCGGTCTCTATTACTCGCTCGTGGACTGGCGCCACCCCGACTACCCGCACTTCGGCGACCGCCAGCATCCGATGCGCTTCGATCCTGTCGCCCAGGCCGAAGAGCCCCGTCGCGACTTCGGCCGCTACCTTGAATTCATGCACGGTCAGATCCGCGAGCTGTTGAGCAACTACGGCCGCATCGACCTGCTTGTCGTGGATTTCTCCTACTGGCACATGAGTGGCGAGAAATGGCGCGCCCGCGAACTCATCGCGATGATCCGCTCGCTGCAGCCTGGTATTCTGGTAAACGACCGCTTTGAGCCGGACGCCATCAAGAACCCGCGATCCCCCGCCTGGGCCGGCGACTTCGACTCGGCCGAACTCAACATCCCCCGCGACCGCGTGCGCGCTGCCGACGGTCGCCTGCTCCCTTTCGATTCGTGGTTTCCCCTCGGTAACCGCTGGTTTCACGACGAGACCGACGCCCGTGATGTCGCCGGCCGTAAGTCGGCCCGCACGCTCATTCGCGCCCTCGTCAACTGCGTCAGCAAAGACGGCAACCTCGCTCTCAATCTCGCCCCGACGCCACGGGCGCCCTGCACCCGCACGACCTTGCCACCTTGAGCACCATCGGCACCTGGCTGCACCGAAATGGCGAGTCCATCCACGGTGCCCTTCCCGCTGACCAGCCCAAGCCCGAGTGGGGCCGGTGGACCCGCCAGGGTGACACTCTCTATGCGCACATTTTGGAATCCGGCATCGGCCACTATTGCCTCCCGGGCCTGCGCGGTCAGGTGAAACGCGCCCGCGTGCTCGCCACCGGCCTCGACGCTCCCCTTGGCAACTACTGGAACAGCGGCGTGCAACAATTCGACGCCCCCGACGACCTCTTTCTTAATTTCGCTCTCCCCCTCGGCGATACCCATCCCTTGCCCGATGAGACGGATACCGTGGTCGCGCTCGACCTGGCCACCACCGACACCGAGCGCGCCGCTTTGCTCGCCCCGCTTGATGCCCAGCGCCTCCTCGCCTGCGAAGGCCGCACACCCAATCCATGAGCCCAGCGCGGCCTGCTCTTTCCAGCCATCCTCAGGGCACTTTACCCATAAACATGTCCTTGCCTAAACCCTCCACACCTTCCGGATTCCCGCCCGACTTCCTCTGGGGCGCCGCCACCGCGGCCTACCAGATTGAAGGCGCTCACAACGCTGATGGCAAAGGTCCCTCCATCTGGGACATGATGTGCCGCAAGGAAGGCGCCATCGCCGGCGGCGTGACCGGTGATGTCGCGTGCGATCACTACCATCGCATGAAACAGGATGTGGCGCTGATGAAGGCCATAGGACTCAAGGCCTATCGCTTCTCCATTTCATGGGCACGGATTATGCCCGAGGGCACCGGCCGCGTGAATCAGGCCGGGGTTGGTTTCTATTCCGCGCTCGTGGACGAACTGATTGCGGCAGGCATCGAGCCCTGCGCCACCCTTTACCACTGGGATCTACCCCTCGCGCTGCATCACCGAGGTGGCTGGATGAATCGCGACATCAAGGATTGGTTCGCCGAATATGCCAGGGTGATGGGGAGCGCCCTCGGTGACCGCGTGAAATGGGGGATGACGCTCAACGAGCCATCAGTGTTCATCGTGGCCGGTTACCACGACGGCAACCACGCACCCGGCCTCAAACTCTCCACGACCGAAGCGTTGCGTTGCGTCCATCACGCGCTGCTCGCCCACGGCACCGGCACCCCAGGCCTTGCGCGCGACCTGTCCGCGACCGGTCAAGATCGGCACGGCTCCGGCCGGCTACGCCAAGATCCCCGATAAAGAGACGCCGGAAAACATCGAAGCCGCGCGGCGCTCGCTTTTTCGGGAGGATGGCCGGTCGTTATGGGATATCCCGCTCTGGCTGGATCCGATCTACCTCGGGAAATATCCGGACGCGGCCCCGGGTGTCTATGGGTCCAAGTGGCACGCCCCCTCGGACGAGGATCTGAAAACAATCCATCAGCCCCTCGATTTCATCGGCTTCAACTGCTACTCCGGCATGCGCGTCCGCGCCGGGGCAAAGCCGCCGCCCGATGGACTGCACGCCACCTCCCTCGCCCGCGGCACGGCCGTTCCGGCCGCGTTCGAGACCTGCCTTACCCCCAGGAGCACCCACCGGGCAGCTCTCCTGGCTCATGTTCGCGCCGGACTCGCTCTACTGGCAGGCCCGCTTCTATAATGAGCGTTATGGACACGGCGCCCTGCCGCTGGTGGTCACCGAAAACGGATTCTGCAGCGGCGACTGGGTTGGGCTGGACGGTCAGGTTTCCGACGGCACCCGGATCGACTACCTCCATCGCTACCTGCGCGGTCTGAAACGCGCAGCGAGCGAAGGAATCCCGTTGGGTGGATATTTTTATTGGTCGCTGATGGACAACTTCGAGTGGGCCGAGGGTTACAAGCCCCGCTTCGGTCTGATCCATACGGACTTTGCCACCCAGACCAGGACGCTCAAGGCCTCCGCCCACTGGTATCGCGAAGTGATCAAAACCAATGGAGCGGCGCTTTAGGGCGGCGTCACTCGGTGTAACAGCCATGCCAGCCAGCCCCAGTCCCGGCTCTCAACCGATGAAAGCGCCCTATCCGGCGTGGCTCGCTTCCGCGGTGTTTTACCAGGTTTATCCCCAGTCATTTTCCGACTCCAACGGCGACGGGATCGGCGACCTGCCCGGGCTCACGGCCAAGTTGCCCTACCTGAAGGACCTTGGAGTCACCGCGATCTGGCTTAATCCGATCTTCGAATCGCCGTTCCGGGACGCCGGCTATGATGTCGCCGATTTCCGCCAAGTGGCCGCACGTTATGGCACCAACGAGGATGCCGTCCGTCTTTTCGCTGAAGCCCACCGGCTCGGGCTCAAAGTCGTCCTCGATCTGGTCGCCGGGCATACCTCCGATCAGCACCCTTGGTTCCAAGACGCGGCCCGTGATCCTCACAGCCGGTATCGGAACCATTACCTCTTCACGGGAGCCGAACCGCAGAAGCCCCTTTTCGGTGACACCGTGCCCAAGACCGCCCACGACGAGCACTACGTCGCCAATTTCTTCGCCTTCCAGCCCGCCCTGAATTTCGGCTACAATCAGCCGGACCCCGCCAAGCCGTGGCAGTTGCCCCCGGAGCATCCGACCTGTCTCGCCACCCGCGCCGAACTGCGCGAAATCATGCGCCACTGGCTCGAGCTCGGCTGCGATGGGTTCCGCGTCGAATATGGCCTCGTCGCTGATCAAGGGAGAAGTGAATCCGGCGGCCTTGGCGGAGCTTTGGCAGGGCTACCGCTCCTGGCTTGACCGTGATTATCCCGAAGCCGTCCTGATCGCCGAGTGGGGCAATCCGACCGATGCGATCAACGCCGGCTATCATGTGGATTTCATGCTGCACTTTGGCGAACCGGCCTACACGCACCTCATCGGTCCGTTCAACGAACTCCATGCGACGGGTCGCACCCCGCCGGTGTTCTTCGAGCGGTCCGCGAAGGGCGACATCCGTCAGTTCCTCGACAACTATCTTAAGCATTACCACGCCACAGTTGGGCGCGGATTCATTGCCTTGCCCACCGGCAACCACGATTTTCAGCGCCCGCGTCACGGCCGCACGCTTCCCGAGCTGCACGTCCTTTATGCGATGCTTTTCACCATGCCCGGCGTGCCTTTTCTCTATTATGGTGATGAGATCGGCCTGAGAAACCTCGCCAGACTGGCGGAAAAGGAAGGCTCCATGTGGCGCACGGGCAACCGCACGCCCATGCAATGGACCGCCGATGCCCCCAACCTCGGCTTTTCCACCGCCCCCGCCGACCAGCTTTATCTTCCGGTTGATCCAGCGGTCGATGCTCCGACGGTGACCGCGCAGATCAACCGCCCCGGCTCGCTCCTTGAACTGACCCGCGCGCTCATCGCCCTCCGGAAAATTCATCCCGCGCTGGGCAATACCGCTTCGTTCCGCCCGCTTTACGCGGAAGCGGGGCGCTACCCGTTTGTCTATGAACGGGCCGATGACACGGCGCGATTCGCCGTCGCAATCAACCCGGGCGAACCACCCTGCGAGGTCGATCTGCCGGAATTGAGGCGCGCGGAGTTCGTGATGACGAAAGGCGCGACGCTCAGCGGATCCGGACTTTCCCTGGGGCCGGTGTCCTTCGCCGTCCTCAAACTCCATTGATGCCGCGCCCGGTCATCGCAGTTCCATCGGACCAAATCCACCGCACGAGGACCCACCTTGCCGCCACCACCCATGACCACCATGCCTGCCTGCGCCCCGCTCGACGGCTTGAAGCGGCCGCTCGCCATCACCATGTGGGATTTTTCCTGGCTCGAGCGCCGCTGGCCTGGCGCGGGCTATGAAAATTGGGACCTTGCCCTCGATGAGCTCGTCGAACGCGGCTACAACGCCGTGCGCCTCGATGCCTACCCGCATCTCCTCAATGCCGGCGCGCAGCGCGACTGGGATTTGGAGGTTCTCTGGACCGTGCAAGACTGGGGCAGCCCGGCCCCGACCCGCGTGCGAGTCTGGCCCGCTTTGCCGGAATTCATGCGCGCCTGCGCTGCCCGCGGCATCCGCGTCGCCCTCTCCACCTGGTTTCGCAAAGACTCTTTGGATACGCGCATGACGGTCCGGACGGCCGCCGACATGGCGCGCATCTGGATCCGGACCCTGGAACTGCTCCAGGGCGAGGGCTTGGCGGACGACCTGCTCTACGTGGATCTCTGCAACGAGTGGCCCGGCACCCACTGGGCACCTTTCTTCGTTAACCAACCACCCGAGCTCACCTGGGGCGGCTGGCACACCGAGCGTTCCCTCGCGTTCATGCAGGAGAGCATCGCGCTCTTTCGCGCCGCCTTTCCCCGTGTGCCGCTCACTTATTCGTTCAATCCAGAAAATCCCCATGCCGCTACACGCGACCTCGGCTTCCTCGATTTCTTCGAGCCGCACATCTGGATGGTGAATGCCCATGGCTATACCTTTAATCCCAAGGTCGGCTACGGCTTCGAGCTCACCGACCCCAGGGGCTATTACAACCTCCAGAAAAACGCCGAGCGCGTGTATCGCGAGGATGCCGTCCACTGGAACACGGGGCTCGTCGGCCTCATCCACTCGTATGCCGACGTTTCCCGCGCGCACCACCGCCCCCTGATCACTACCGAGTGCTGGGGCATTATCGATTACAAGGACTGGCCGCTGCTCGACTGGGGCTGGGTCAAGGAAACTTGCGAACTAGGCACGCTCACCGCCGCCGCCACCGGACGCTGGGCCGCCATCGCCACGAGCAATTTCTGCGGCCCCCAGTTTCGCGGAATGTGGAGGGATATCGCGTGGCATCAAAAATTGACCACCGCCATCAAGGCCGCCCCACTCCCACCCGACTAATCGCCCTGCGGCAGACGTGATGCTTCTGAATCAACCTGAACGGCACCAGACGCCCTCCGCACAACTCGTGACGGCGCCACCTTATTAGCCTGCAAGGAAAATGCCTCTGTCTCCCGCACAATCCTGGTTCGCCGACGCGTTTCTTTCGGACGGAGGCTCGACAGCAAAGTGCGATCAATCATATTAGGAAAATGCCCCAAGGTTCGATACGCCAGATCGCAGAGGAAACCGGCTTCAGCAAATCTACCGTTTCGCTGGCTTTGCGCGGGTCGCTTTCGGTCGCCGCCACCACCCGGGAAGCGATCCTAAAGGCCAGCCAACGGATGGGCTACCGGGTAAATCCCCTCGTTTCAGCCCTGATGACGCAGCAGCGCCAGGGTCGTTCCGCCGAGGGAGCTCCGACCATTGCTTTGGTCGAGCTTTATCCTGGCGCATCCGCCGGCACGATGACTCATCTGAACCGCGGATTCGAGGGGGCCAAGCACGCCGCCATGGAATCTGGCTACAGCTTGACGCGTTTCTCCGTTCACGATGAAAACGGACCTTCGGCGACCCGGCTCATCCAGATCATCCGGAGCCGTGGCATCCGCGGGTTAATCTTGGTTCATGGGGGCGATCTTAGCCCTAAGTGGCAGGGAGATTGGAGTGAATTCAGCGTAGTGGAACTGGCTTCGCCCCAGCCCATCTATAACTCGGTCAAGATAGACTTCATCAGCTCGGCGCGGCTGGCGGTCGCGGAACTAGTCCGGCGGGGTTATCGGCGCATCGGCTGGTTTTGCGCGGGATCGGTCGAAGCATATTCCGCCCGCCGCTGGAGCCTCGGGTTTAATGAATACAACTGGACTTTGCCAGCGCGCGACCGTGTGCCGCCCTTCTCAGGGAAAAAATACGACAAGGAGTCCATGCTGGCTTGGATTCGGCGCCATCGTCCGGATGCCATTGCCACCAACGGCACCTCGGAATACGAATGGTTGCGGTCGGCCGGATACCGTATGCCCGAAGATCTCGGTTATATCTGCATCAACCTGCTCCCCAGTCATATTGGCCAGATCGCTGGATTGGATGGCCGTTACGATCTACGCATGTCCGAGGCGGTGCACATGCTGGACGGACTGCTGCGCCGAAACCAGGTGGGGCTGCCCGATCCGCCCTTGATCCTGAACATTCCCAGCAAATGGGTGGACGGGGCAAGCGCCCGGAAGGCCCCGGCCTGATTGGACGCGTCCAGCGCTCGTCCCGTTGTCCGTCAATTGGCCCGCCCGCAGGCTGACTCATGCGAATCGAAAAATTCTGCGCAGCCGTTTGCCTGGTGGGCCTGACGGTCAGCGGCTTCGCTCAAGCCGAGTTCCCCGGTCCGGACGGGGTCGCCTACCCCGACTGGCGGCGCGCGGGCATGCCGGGAGGAATACCAGAGGTGCCGGTGGTGGCGCGCGTGGCCGATTTCGGAGCAAAAGCAGATGACGAGCTGGATGACAGTAAGGCGATTCTGGCCGCCATTGCCGCTGCCGCTAAGCTGGGGGGCGGCGCCGTGGAGTTTGATGAGGGCCGATACATTCTCGGCCAGCCAATTTGCATCACGGCGGACGGCATCGTTCTGCGCGGCCAGGGGGCGGACCGAACCACCCTCCTTTTCAACTATTCCCTGCGCAAGGGTGAGATTCGATTCTTCAACCCCCGACCCGGTGCCGTGGTCAATCTTGATACAACCATCGAGGTTCACGCCTACCCGGGCGAAAAGGACAGCACCTACGAGGCCTCAGCCCTCGGGCAACTGGAAAGCCTCGTGATCCTCCATGAGGGCCGCGTAGTCGCCGAGACCAAGGCGAACGAGGGCGGCCCCTTCCGCTGCGCGATTCCGCTTTGGCGCATCACCCGGGAAGGCGGACCCCTGCAACTTTCGGCCCGGGCCAAATGGGTGGGCGGCGAGACGGCGGAGACCAGCATCACATTCCAGGTCGATGGCACCTACGCCGCAGATGGACACCGGCGCTTGACCAGCCACGAGGCCGCGGTGACTTTCATCGGGGATGAGTGGACCAAGCGCGGGGTCCACCGCTGGCTGCTCGCCGGCGATGCCGCGCGAGGCACCAACCGCATCACGGTGCAGACTGACGGGGGCTTGTTCCCGCGTCCGACTGATCTGCCCGGGGTAACCACCACCACCGCTTCCCCCTCGCTCGCCTCCGCCCTCAGGCCAGGTGATGCCGTGAGCTTGTCGGCCCAAACTCCCGAGGAGTGGAAAAAGGCCACGGGCAACACCCGCGATTTCGTGCGGCTCAATTACGCCCGGGTCGCCGGTGTCGAGGGTGATACCATCGTGCTGGACCGGCCAGTGCGCTTTGATTTTCGGACCGCGGAAAGCGCCCGGCTCGATGTGCGTCATCCGATCCAAGGCGGCGGAGTCGAGGGCATGAGTTTCGCTCAGACCCATCGCCTGTGGAGCCACATGATCGATTTTCGTTACGCCGAGAACTGCTGGGTGCGCGGCGTCATCGTCCGGAAGGCAGGACGCAACCCGGTGAACGTGGAATATTCCGCCCACATTGAAATTCGGGACAGCCTGTTTGAGGATGGCTGGTATCAGCTCGGGGGCGGAACCTCCTACTTCGGGTTTTCCTCTTCCTTTGACTGCCTCGCCGAGCGGGTGGTGACGCGGCGTTTGCGCCATGCGCCGTGCGTGAACTGGTCCGCTGCCGGAAACGTATTTCGAGAGTCTCAATTCGAGCAAAGCGATGCCAACTGGCATACCGCCTGGACCCACGAAAACCTGCTCGAGTGCAGCACCGTGGTCGCGACCAAGGGCAGCGGCTCCTATGGCTACGGAGTCTACACCAGCGCGCATCGCTCGGCTCATGCGGGCACGGGTCCGCGCAATGTATTTTACGCAAATGAGATTCTTTCCCCCGAGTCAGCGATTTACCTGGGCGGAGCGGTGGAGAACACGATGTTTCTCTACAACCGGTTTGTGGTCAAACGCGGCCCCGGGATCCAGGCCGAGGCCCGGAGTGACAAGGTCCTGCTGCGGGGCAACACCTTTATCCTCGCCGAGGGCAAAGCGCCCTGGCTAAAGCTGATTGATGGTGCCCGGCCCGCGGGATGGTTGGTGGAGAACAACACGGTATCAGGCGGCGCCGGGATCACCTTGCCGGCGGGCACCACCGTCATTGAGCGCGAGAACCAAGCCGTGCCTTTGGACGCCAAGCTGCGGCCCGTCGCCCCACCCGTGCCATCCATCTTTCTGTGGCAGCGCGAAACGCACCCCTTGGAGAAACCGGGTCTCTCCACGAAATAAACCGGGCTTGGTTTGCCGAGGCAGAGTTCACGTCAAACCTTTCGGTTCGCTTCCGTTCACCATCATGATTGCCTCCCTCCCCCTTTACCCCGGCGGTCCGGCGAATGGCTCGACGCTCGATTGTTACGAGCCCTTCGGCACAAAATTCCAGGACACCGCCGTGATCATCCTGCCTGGCGGGGGCTACGAGTTTCTCAGCGCCCAGGAAGGCGAAGGTTTCGCCGGGCTTTTTCAATTGTGGGGATTCCGGGCATTCGTGTGCAATTATCGTCTCGGCTCCCAAGGCCATCGCCATCCGGCCATGCTGCAGGATGCGGCCCGCGCCGTGCGCCTGGTTCGCTCACGGGCCGCCGAATGGGGCGTCTCGCCCAACAAGATTGTGGTCATCGGGTCTTCCGCCGGAGGGCACCTGGCGGCTACTCTGCTGACCAAATGGGACGCCGGGCAGGCCAATCATGCGGACCCGGTGGAACGCATGTGCAGCCGTCCTGACCTGGGTGTATTGTGCTATCCGGTGATCACCATGCTGGAGGACACTCATGGGGGCTCCCGCACCAACCTCCTCGGGCCGGACGCCACCGACTCGCAGAGGATCCTTCTCTCCGCCGAGCGCCATGTGAATTCCCGCACCCCACCCTGCTTCATCTGGCATACTTATGCCGATGGGTGTGTGCCCGTCAGCAATGCGCTGCAGTTCGCCAGCGCGCTTCAGGGCGCGAAGGTGCCCTTTGAACTGCATGTTTATCAGGACGGTGATCACGGACTGGGAATGAAAGACGGCCACCCCTGGGTCCAAGACTGCCTCCGTTGGCTCACTCTTCGGCTGCTGTAGATTATCGATCAATCACTCAACCGCGCCTCACCCGGAGAGCCAGCTTCGCGGTCGACCGGCGCCAGTAGATTCGTTCCGGTCCGTCCCCGCCATGCCCATCACTACCCACACCGAATATATTTTGGGCGACACGCTCGTGCGCTACCAAACGCCGTCGGACAATCCCGAAGCGATTGGGCTCTCGATCATTCCACTGACCTGTCGCGAGCGGTTGGTGCCAGCGCGCGAGCACCTCGACGCGGCTTGCGTGAAGTCCTTGCCCGCGCGATGGCAACCAGTTCGGGCGTGGGAAGTCGACCCACTGGTCCACGTTCACGTGGCCGGCTGCCCTTATCCCCCGGCCTTTGCCGCCGGGCGCACCCTGCGTTGCAGCCCGTTAACCCAGGGGTTGAAATTCAAAAATCAAAAGCACGAAATTACGTCAAACGGGACCCTGATCCGCACCCACTTAGTCGGAGCCGAGGGCCTCGCGTGCGTCCACGAGTTGGAGCATCGGGGTTCGGAACGTGCACTCCGGGTGCGAACCACGATTCGAAACGAAGGATCGAAAGCGTTTACCCTCGAACTGCTCTCTTCCTTTTCCCTCGGCGGGATTACGCCCTTCGCGCGCGACGATGCCTCCGGTCGGCTGCGGGTGCATCGACTGCGCTCAGCGTGGAGCGCGGAAGGCCGGCATGAACAAAGCACCCTCGAAGAATTGCATTTGGAGCGTTCGTGGGTCGGCTACGGCGTGGCCAACGAACGCTTCGGGCAGGTCGGATCCATGCCAGTGAACGGCTGGTTTCCGCTGGCTGCGGTCGAGGACCGGATCGCGGGTGTCACGTGGGGCGCACGATTAGCCACTCCCGGCTCATGGCAGATGGAATTCTTTCGGCGGCATGACCAGCTGGCCATGTCCGGCGGACAGGCCGACCGGGAATTCGGCCACTGGTGGAAAATTCTCGCGCCCGGCCATTCCTTTACCTCACCTGAAGCCTTCCTCGCGGTAGCAGCCGGGGGATTTGACGAGGTCTGCACGCGGCTGAACACGCCGCTGCTCGCCGATCTCCAGCGGCAGCCGGAGCAGGAGCGTTCCCTCCCCGTCATTTTCAACGAGTGGTGCACCTCATGGGGCAACCCCAACCACGAAAATCTCGTCCGGCTGGCCCACCGCCTCAAGGACACCGGCGTGCAATACCTCGTGATTGACGACGGCTGGGCCGAGCGCCCGGGCGAGGGTATCCAACAGAATGGCGATTGGATTCTGAACCAGAGAAGTTTTCCCTCGGGCTTGCGCGCCACCGCCGATGCCATCCGGGCGTGCGGCCTGATTCCCGGCATCTGGTTCGAATTCGAGGTCATTAATGCCGGTTCGAAAGCTTGGGATGAAACCACCCACCAACTCCAACGTGACGGCCGACCGCTCGAAGTCGGCACGCGACGCTTCTGGGATTTTCGCGACCCATGGGTCCATGCCTACCTGGCGGAGCGCGTCATTCGTCTGCTCAAGGAAAATCGATTGGGATACCTCAAGGTGGACTATAATGACAGCATCGGCCTCGGCCACGACGGAGCGGAATCGCCCGGTGAGGCGCTGCGGCAACATCTCGCGGGCGTGCAGAATTTTTTCGCGAGGCTGCGCTTGGAAATCCCGGAATTGGTCATCGAAAACTGCTCCTCCGGGGGCCACCGACTGGAACCGTCCATGCTCGCCCTGAGCGCCATGAGCTCCTTCTCGGACGCCCACGAGTCGCCCGATATCCCCATTATCGCGGCCAATCTTCATCGCGTCATGCTGCCGCGACAAAATCAGATCTGGGCCGTTCTGCGCGAAGAAGACTCGCTGCAGCGTCTCAGCTATTCGCTCGCCGCCACCTTCCTCGGTCGCATGTGCCTGTCGGGTGATGTCCACGCGCTGCCCCCGGAATCATGGAAATTCACCCAAAGCGCCATCACTCTTTACCGTCGTCTGGCTGGGGTGATCGCAGCGGCCAGTCCCGTGCGGTGCGGCACGATCAACAAATCTTGGCAGCACCCTCGGGGCCAGCAAGCAGTGCTTTTTTACCAAGAGCAAAGCCTCGAGGCGTTCGTCGTTTGGCACGCCTTTGCCGAGCCGGCGGATGAAATTGTGGTGCCCCTTCCCCAAGGCCGCCATCGCGCCGTCGAATGCGAACTCACCGACCTGAGCGGACGCGCAACCCTCAGGGACGCTGACCTCCTGATCCGCGGACTCCGCCCGTTCAGCGGGGGCGTAATCGTCCTAGCCCGATAAAACTCCCAAATGATATCACCAGCGCGTCCAACCTTTGGCGAGCCAGCCACGACCACCTTAATGCGACCAACTGGTCAGTTCTCCGGTTCAACCTGGTGGAAGGAAGCCGCCTTCTACCAGATCTATCCGCGCAGCTTCGCCGATGCGAACGGCGACGGAATCGGCGACCTGCGGGGCATCACCACCCGGCTCGATTACCTGCAGTGCCTCGGGATCGACGCGCTCTGGGTTTCCCCCTTCTACACCTCGCCCCAGGCCGACAACGGCTACGATATTTCCGACTACCTCGGCATCGATCCGGACTACGGCAACCTGGCGGATTTCCGCGCCCTCAGTGCCGGCCTGCGCGACCGCGGGCTCCGGCTGATCTTGGACCAGGTGCTCAATCACACCTCGGATGAGCACCCTTGGTTCGTGGACAGCCGCTCTCACCGCAACTCGGCCAAGCGCGACTGGTATCTCTGGGTCGACCCCAAGGGTTTTGATGAGGAGGGCCGGCCGATCCCACCCAACAACTGGAAAGCCGCCTTTGAAGGCTCGGCCTGGAATTGGGACGCCCCTTCCCGGCAGTTTTACCTCGCCCTCTTCTCGCCCAAGCAACCGGACCTGAATTGGAAAAATCCCGCCGTCCGCACGGCGTTGCACAGCGTCTTGCACACCTGGGTGGAACGCGGCGCGGATGGCTTCCGCCTCGATGTCATCAACATGATCGCCAAGGCCAAGGGTTATCCCGACGTGCCCCGACCTCCGGGCAACACCGCCCCGTTGCTCCCGCTGAACTGCTTGTCCTGCAATCATCCCCCCCTTCACGACTACCTGCAGGAAATGCACCGGGCTGTTTTCGCCGGCAGCGACCTCTACGCCGTGGGTGAAACCTGGTGCGTGGGCCCGGAAAACACGCTCGAGTTCACCGGGTATGACCGCCAGGAGCTGCATGGGGCCTTTTATTTCTACTTCCCTTGGGCCCCCACCGGACGGGAACAGTTCGAGCACTTTCACCGGCTATATCAGGTGACGCGCGGTAAGAGCTGGCTGACGGTCACGCTCGGCAATCATGACTGCCGCCGCAGTCTTTCCAAATTCGGCGATCCGGTGAACCACCGGCATGCCTCGGCCACCCTGCTGGCCACCTGGTTGCTCACACTGCCCGCTACCCCGTTCATTTTCCAAGGTGAGGAGCTCGGCCTCACCGACATCGCGTTTGATCGCATCGAAGACTACCGGGATATCAAGACCCTCAACCGCTACCAAACCGCCCTCGCCGCCGGTGCCACTCCGGAAGCGGCCTTCGCTTCCGTGCGCGAGGACAGCCGGGACAACGGCCGCACGCCGCTGCCATGGGACGGTTCTCCGGGCGCGGGATTTAGCACGGGCACGCCTTGGATACCGCTGGCCGACACGCACCGACCACATCACGCGGCTGGCGCCGTGGCCGATCCCGGCTCGATCTTCAATGCCTACGCCTCCCTGTTGCGCCTGCGGAAGCAGGTGAAGTCGATCGTGTATGGCGATTTTTCCCCGCTCGCCGAACCCGGCAAGGTCATCGCTTACCGGCGGGGTGCTTGGGAGCACCACCCGGTGGTCCATGTGGTCCTGAACTGGTCGTCGGAGAGCCAGCCCTGGCCGGTCGATGCGCCGGTGGCCACGGCCATCATCTTATACTCGAATTATTCCGGGATGGATCGGTCGATCCTGCGCCCGTGGGAAGCAGTTGTGTTCTGCCCGGGCACCTGATGCGCGAAGATTAAATCCGGGCCGCACCCGTCGCCCCACCCCGTTGCGCAATGAATCTTCCCACATCGTCAAAACCGCGCCTGCCTACTCCATGCCACTGGTGGGCACGGTGGAGTGTGCTCCTGTTTTTTTCGGTCAACCTGGTGATTGGCGCGACACATACTTTGCGCCGTGCCGATCTGGTGGTGACCATCGAGACCGAACCCGCGGGCTACATGGAAGCATTCGGACCCCGCTTTGACCACACCGCGGCTGTCCGCCAGATCCTGCTGCAAGGCCAGTCCCTGCTCGGCGAGTGGGGCCTGCCGGACGAATTCGGCATCAAGGGCCTCGGGGTGCTAGGCTACGATGAGGCCGCGGCGGGCGCAGATTTCATCAAGATCGGCCTCGGGCGTCTGAACAAAGACAAAGCCGCCCCTTATGATTTCTCCTCCCGCTACCCGATCAAGGCGTTGTATCCCGTGATCACGAACGTCACCGCGGATTCGATCCACGTGGTCCAATCCTCGGACAATGTCCTGCCCTGGGGCTACCATTACGAAAAAACCTACCGGCTGCTCGGGGACGAGACGCTCGAAATCAGCTATGCCCTGACAAACACCGGTGCGACGATCTGGTCGTTCGAACACTACAACCACCATTGGTTCGTCTTGGGGGCGAAGCCGGTCGCGCCGGCCTACACCCTCGAAACCGGTTTTCCCAAGCCGGAAGGCGGGACCGATTTCGTCCACACGGGTCGCGAGCTACGGATTAGTCGCACTCTCTCCGCCAAAGACTACGTCTATGCCTCCGGAGATCTGCCGGGCACCGCGGCGACCAGCAATCATTTCGTCCTGTCCTCCCCCGGTCAGCCCAAGGTCGCTTATCGGGGCCATTTCCCACCCGCCCGTTTCGCGGTTTACGTTGAAAGTCGCGGATTCTGTCCCGAGATTTTCTTTCGCGCCGAACTGGTCCCCGCCCAAACCGTGCGTTGGTCCGCTCACTATAAGTTCCTGCCGCCGGAAACTCCGTCCCACCCATGAGCTCTCGCCCCGGCTCGCTCCCGTCGCCATCAGCGCGGCCCCTGCCGCGACTGTGGGCCCTGCTGAAAATCGAGAAGGCCCATCTGGTTCGCGGTGTATTCTACCAATTCTGGCAGACCGTCAGCTACCTCCCCTTCTATGCGGGCGTCGGTATTTTCATCGACCATGTCTTGAATAACGCCGGGCTAACGCTCGAAGAAAAGCTGCGTTGGACCGGCGTTTACGCGCTGGCCAACCTCGTGCTGTGGCCGGTGCACGGCTGGTTCACCGTGGGGGCTTTTTCCGCCACGCAGCGACTGGTGCGCTCCGCGGTGGCCCGCTTGCGCCGTCTTGTGGTCGACCAGTTACAGCGCATGTCGATGAGCTACTTTACCCGCAAGGGGGCCGGCGCGCTGTCGAACCAGATGACCGTGGATCTGAACCGCGTGGAGACTTTCCTGGCCCTGGTCGTCAACCAGATCACCACCCAGGTGATCATCGGAGCGGTCACTTTAGTCTATCTGCTGCTCAAGAATCCCTGGCTCGCCGGGCTGGCCCTGCTGGCCATGCCGCTCCAGATCCTCCTGCTCCGACTGATGGGTCGACGGGTCCAGCAGGCCAGCGAGGGTCTGCAGCAAAGCGGGGAAGTCTTCTCTTCCCGGATTGTCGAGTTCATCTCCGGGATGCGCCTCACCAAGAGCTTTGGCAATGAGATGGTCGCGGCCGAGCGGCTGGCGCGGGACATCGAGGACATCAAAGAACGCGGCTATGAGGCGAGCATCCTGCTGCGTTGGATTTCTTTCGGGGTGCAGGTGATCTGGGAATACACGGGCACCCTGCTCTGGTGTGTGGGCGGAATCATGCACCTATATGGTCGCATCACTTTCGGCGACCTGGTGGTCTTGGTCGGCCTGATGGGCTTCGTGCGGCAAGGCATGATGGCCATCTTCAATGCCTATGAAAGTTGGAGCCAGGCCAGGCCCGGCATGGAGGCGATTTTGGAGCTGCTCGATTCGGATGAAATGGAGGGTTACCAATCAGCCCAAAGCTCCGTGGAGATCAAGGGCGGCATAGCCCTTTCCGGGGTTGAGTTCCGCTACCCGCGCTCGGAATCCAAGCCGGTGCTCAGCGCGATCAACCTCGATATTCCGCCCGGTCAGCGCATTGGCCTCGTGGGTGAAACCGGCGCCGGCAAAAGCACCCTGCTGGAATTGATCATGGGGTTTTATGTGCCGACCTCCGGGGTCATCCGCTATGATGGCCACCTTTTGTCGGAAATCGGCCTGCTGCAGTTGCGCCGCGCGATTGCCATCATGAGCCAGGACGCCTTCGTCTGGAACGCGAGCGTGCTGGAGAACATCCGTTACGGACGCCCCACCGCCAACGATGCGGAAGTCATGGCGGCGGCCCGCAAGGCCCAGGCGCATGACTTCATCCAGGCCCTTGCCGAGGGTTACCAGACGGTTTGCGGCGAGCGCGGATCGAAACTCTCGGGCGGACAGCGCCAGCGGATCGCACTCGCCCGGGTCTTCCTGCGCAATCCCCGCATCATCATACTGGACGAGCCGACCAGCGCCCTGGACGTGGAAACCGAGGCCCGTTTGCTCGAGGACCTGGATGAACTCTGCCGCGGCCGGACCACGTTCATTGTGGCTCATCGACTCTCGACCCTGCGCGACGTAGACCGCGTGCTGGTCTTCAGCCAGGGAAGGATTGTCGAGGACGGGGTTCCCGCGGATCTGCTCGCGAAGCCTGACAGTCATTTCCGACGCCTCCATTCGCTACAGGCCAAGCCGATTGAGAGTTAAATCGCCTCCGAAACGTGCGAATATGACCGCACTTCTCCCCTCGTCGAACGCGTCCAGCCTTGGGTGCTTTGAGTCGCCCTGCCGAGAGTGGCTTAATAGTTACCGGAAATGAAGTCCCCATTTTTGATCCGAGCCTCTTTGGGGTGGCTACGCTGCTCTCAGGAACAGTCTCCACAGGAGCGGAATCTCGTTCTGATTGAGCCCCCTTATATTTAACGTTCGGCGAAACATGAAGAGGTCGATCATCATCTGCACATTGGTATCGGTCTTGTTGTTGCTAACCGGGCTTGCGTTACTCAGCCCGTCAAGAGAAGCGCAGCAAAGATTCTATCGCGCCAGCAACAAACTGGAGCGCGTTGCGGAGGGAAATGGAAGCGACGCAGTGCGGGCCGCTATTGAGCAAAGGCTCGCGAGTGAAAGTCTCTATATGCTGCATGCCATAGGAAGAGGCTGTGTGTGGATCGCTGTCCTACTTTCCAGCGCGGTGTTCGTGATCTCCATTGCCGAAAGGCACAGGACGCCGCCAGTGCGGGGGAAGTGACAGTAAATCGCCATGATCCAGCTCCGCGCAGCATCGCCAGCAGTTCAGAAGGGGCCCCAACACTACGCTCGCCCCGCTTGGCCCATCTCTAATATTCGGCAGTAGCAAATGACCCGTGCCGTGAAGTTCTCCGTAATTGCAGCTTTTTTGTGCGGGGGTGATTATAGCCGGCTACTCGGTATATCGCGATGTGAAGCGCGGCTATTCAGATGATGCGGTCCGCAATCAGCTCCGAAATCTCGCCGCGCTGGCCGACTACTATTTTGAGAACAATGGCGTCATAAGCGTCCACGTTACGCAACTTGATCGAATCAAGGTTTACGATGCAGGTATACGGGGGCCGATTGATAACGTGCGACCTGCTCTGATCTACAAGGGGCAGCCACTGGAGGCGCCAAGTTTAGATGGGAAGCGAGTTATTCGATTTTCGCCATGAATCAAAAAGCCGAACCAGGAGCGATGATCTAGCCTTTGCCAACGCGTCGAACGCGTCCAGCCGGGGGTGCTTTGAGTCCGTCTGCCGGGCATGACCTGATGACTGGAGTGCAAGCCACCGATACTTTCGCGGCCATTGGCGCGTTGCGCCAGAGTCAGCGTGATAAAAGGCTCAAATCGCCGGCCATCGGTCCGCTCCCTCCTCTAACCCTGCCTTCAATGCAGGCGGGAGACCGGTGGGCCTTCTCTCCTGCGCCAAGATTGGACACTCCGGCCAAGCTGACAAAGGCCCTCCGGCAGGAGCGTCGTCGCATGGCTCCTTTCCAACAGCAAATGGCTCCGCCGCTGCCTGATTCTCGTGGCCGCCGCCTGCTACGTGAATTCCATTGGAGGCTCGCCGCACGGGACAACGCGCAAGCCTTCGCCAGCGCTTCCGCGGGAAGCGGCACGTGGCAAAAAGTGAAGCTACCACACTACGGCCCTCCCGCGGGACGCGCCCTCGTCTATTACCGCACCGAGTTCAAGGTCACGGGGAACCGGCGTTCGCAGGTAAGCCACTGGTTGCGTTTCGCCGGGGCCGATTATTTTGCCCGCATCTACGTGAACGGCCGCTGCGTCGGCCAACACGAGGGGTTCTTCGCGACTTTCGAGTGTGAAATCACGGCAGCGCTGCGCCGCGGCCGGAACACGCTGCTCATCGAGCTGCACAATGACGGCACCTGGCAGGAGTCGGAAGGCGTCGCGGAGGGCGACAAAATCTACGGAGCCACGGGGCCAGGCTGGGATGAACCGGGCTCCGGCTGGCACCATTGTCCGGCGGGCATGGGTCTGCTGGGTCCGGTTACCTTGGAGTCACGAACTGCCCTTTTCATCCGGGATGTCTGGGTCCGCCCGCTGCCGGACCTGGCCAGTGCGGAGATCCGCCTCGAACTGCACAATTCCACCACCACTCCGCATTCCAGTCGGGTCGAACTCGCGATCCACGGCCAAAATTTCCGGGCCAATCCCGTCCGCTGGCGCGCGCTCCTCGGACTGGCACCGGCGGCCGCCGGCACGAATTACTACGCCTGCACCGTCGCCCTGCCCAAGGGCCGCCGCTGGAGCCCCGCGAGCCCGTGGTTGTATCAGGTGCAAGTCCGGCTCCGCGATGAGCGGAATAGGGTAAGCGACTCCGCCAAGCGTCAGTTTGGTCTCCGCACCTTCAAAATCGACGAGAGCACCAGCCCGAAAGGAAGAATTTTCCTGAATAATGAGCCCATCCGGCTGCGGGGCGCGAACACCATGGGCTTCGAGCAGCAGGCGGTCATGGCGGGAAAACGCGCGCGGTTACGGGACGATCTGCTGCTGGCCCGGCTGACGCATTTCAATTTCCTGCGCCTGACCCAGCGTCCGGTCCAGCCCGAGGTGTATGAACTGGCAGATCAAATCGGAATCATGCTCCAGACGGACCTGCCCTTGTTCGGCTACCTCCGCCGGCCGCAATTCTGCGAGGCGGTGAGGCAGGCGGCGGAAATGGCGCGTCATGTCCGCGCCCATCCGTCGGCGATCGTGTTGACGCTGATCAACGAGCCATTCCCGGGCCATTGGCGGCAGGTAGGACATCGTCACCTCAACCGGGCCGAGTTGGAGTCCTTCTTTCGCACCGCGACGGCCGCGATCCGGTTGGAGCATCCCGATGCACAGGTCAAACCGGTCGACGGGGATTATGATCCGCCGGCCGATGGGCTCCCCGACTGTCACATCTATACGCTTTGGTATCAGGGACACGGCCTGCCCTTTGGCCAGCTGCACAAGGGTCACTTCCCGGCCGTCAAGCCCGGCTGGTGCTTTGGCTGCGGTGAATATGGGGCGGAAGGCATGGACCCGGTTGCCCTCATGCGACGCCGCTACCCCCGCGACTGGTTGCCCCGGGATTCAACGGCCGAATCAACCTGGACGCCCGATCAAATCTCCCATGCCCAAAGTGGCCGGCACCAGCCGCTTTTCTTCGACCGACCGCACACCCTGGAGGCATGGGTCGCCGCCTCCCAGCAATGGCAGGGCGAAGCGGTGCGCCGGCAGACGGAGGCCTACCGCCGCATGGACCGACTGGTCAGTTGCGCGGTGCATCTATTCATCGATGCCTGGCCCGCCGGGTGGATGAAGAGCATCATGGACTGCGAGCGCCGCCCGAAGGCGGCTTGGTTCGCTTGCCGCGACGCCCTCGCCCCGTGGCTGCCGATGTGGCGGAGCGACCGTCAGGCCGTCTTCGCCGGCGAATCGCTGGAGGCGGAGGTCTGGCTGGCCAACGATACCGCGGCCGTGCCCCGGGGCTGGAGTCTGCGCTACTCATTGGAGACGGCAGGCCACATCGTTGCCAGTGGCAAAAGCGTCGCGCGCCCGAAGCCGTGTGCCCCGGCCTTTCAGGGCAAGGTGCGCTGGCTCGCCCCGCGGGTGGCGCAGCGAACGGAAGTGATTTTGCGCCTGGCCCTCTTCGATACAGCCGGGCGAATTGTGAATGACTCGGCCAGTCGGATCGTCGTCTGGCCAACCCCGCCCCGATTTCCATCAAAGGTCAGGCTCCTGGCAAAAAGCGGGCCGGCCGAAAAGCTGGCGCGAGAGCTGGGCGGAAAACTCGATCCCAAGGCAGAGACCCTCCTGACCGATCATCTGCCCCCCAGTGCCCGGGCATGTGCCGAACTGTGGCAACGGGTTCGCGACGGCGCCACGTTGGTCTTGACCGAATTGCCTCCGGGTCGGCATCGGATTGCGGGCCATACCATTGACATCAGTCCCTGCGGCTTTGCGCCCTGCGACTTTGTTTCGCGAGCCAGCGGTCACCCGGCCGTCGAGGGATTCGGGCCAGATGACTTCCGATTCTGGCACGATCCGGGCACCGATATGATCGCCCCGCTACTGCCGGTAACTTTTCAGGCCCCTGGCTGGACGCCCATCCTGCTCACGGGTGAGGCCGGCTGGGGCAAGACGCCGCGGCCAGCCCTCGCTGCCGCCGAAGTGAAGCACGGCCGGGGTCGCATCATTGTTTCCCAGGTGTCGCTCGCCGGGCGCACCCGCACCAATCCGGCAGCCGCGATCTATGCCCGCGGGCTGCTGAGTCCCGATACGCCGTTAAAGATTTACCCCGGACAGGCCCTTCAATCGAACGCGTCCGGCTGGCTATCTGTCGACCGAGTTTAGACGAGCTGCCGAAGTAGTGCCGCCGGCCATTTCTCTCCGATAAGGCCGGTGTGCATGCAGCCCCCAACCGCTTTATACCATCTTGATCCTCATTTCTTTGGCCATGTTTATGGACCGGAAGAACAGGAGGCCTTGGGTAGAATGCTAACGACGGACGGACGGCTATGGTCGGCTGAGGCCATCGCCGCCAACCAGCACGATCTCTCCAAAGTCGAAGTGCTTTTGGCAGGTTGGGGTTGTGCCCAGCTAAATGCGGCCTTTCTGGATCAATTGCCAAGGCTCAGGGCGGTCTTTTATGCCGCCGCTTCGGTCAAGGGATTGTTGGGTGACGGCACCCTGTTCAAACGCGGAATCGTGCTCAGCTCCGCTAATCGTGAATTGGCCGAGAGCGTGGGAGAATTTCTCTTCAGCCTGATCGTTTTGTCCACGCGGCACTTTTGGCGAAACATGGCGGAGGTCAGATTAAACCCCGTCTACCCTCAGCGGTCATATGGACCGGGAAATTACCGGTCTACCATCGGCTTAATCGGTTATGGGGCCATCGGCCGGGCCGTTCGGCAGCACCTGCGGGCCTTGAAGGTGCGGGTGCTGGTCAACGATCCGCTCCTGGCGGCTGACGAAGCCCTGGTCCACGGTGTCGAGTTGGCGGGTCTCGACCAGATTTTCTCCGAGAGCGACCTGGTCAGCTGCCATCTGCCGACCCTGCCGACGACAACCGATTTGCTGGGGGCCGAACACTTCCGGCTCATGCGCCCGGGCGCCACTTTCGTTAACACCGCCCGGGGATCCGTAGTCCGCGAGAACGAACTCGCGAGTGTGCTCATCGAGCGGCCCGACCTTTGGGCGGTGCTCGATGTCCTCACCGAAAATCCTTTGGCCGCGCCCAAGCCGATCCTAGCGCTGCCGAATGTCACCCTCACCCCGCACATCGCGGGCTGCCTGGGGATGGAGTGCCGGCGACTCGGAAATTTTGTCGTCGAGGAAGTCCAACGCTGGCGCAATGACGAGCCGCTCCTGGGCACCGTCATGCCCGACCTCCTGCCCTACTCCGCCTGAGGGCGGAGACTCCTCTCCGCCGCAATTGCCAGGCGGAGATTAGCTCAAGCCAAAGCACCCCGCGGACTGAATCGGATAAGCGAACCGGGATGTGCGCATTTGCCGCGAAGGCGATTCACGGCCCGTTCTCGCAGTCAGTGCCGGCGCAACCTCGCGCTATGGGCGTTTTTTGCGACCGGATTTCTAACGCTTGGCCAAGGCGGCTATTTCATCGCTTGCCAATGCACGACGGTAGATACGAAAATCGTCAAAATATCCGGTGTAAGGATAGACAATGCTTTCGTTTGCATCGAAACCTCCCCCGATAATCACCGGTCGCCGGGAGAAGTATATCTCGCCGGCATTCTCGATCGTGCGACTATTAACCTGCCGACCATCGTAATAAATTCGCCCCGTGCCCCGTTCATAAGTGACCGCGATATGAACCCAGTCACCGGTCTGTGGCACGCGCGCGTAGACAGCCACGTTCTTTTTCACAAACATCGACCAGACAAACTCACCCTTGTAGTTGACCTCGATCTGCCATTCATCCCCCGCGATGCCTTTCTGCACCAAGCGAGAGTTAGCGGGGAATTCGGAGGCCTTGGTCCAAAATGCGATGGTTATGGCCTCGGACTCCTTGGTGAACGCCTTTCGATTTTCGAGCTTAAGGTAAGCCCCTCCCTCCAATTTGATCGCCGCATCTCCTTGGACGCCGCGACCATAACCTGCACGACCCACAAGCGTCGTCTTCGTTTTTGTCTCCGAGCCATCCTCGGGAGTAGCAGACCGATCCTCGAATTTAAGCCAGGTGAGGAGTGACGGATCGCCTTCTGCTCGCACGCAAAGCGCTCCGAAGCAAAAAAACATGAGGGAAAATATATGTTTCATAGAATTAGGGAAAGGTGGGCAATATTTTGAGGAGGAGAGCGCTAAAGAAAACGCCCGGCTTGGGGTAAACCCAAGCCGGGCGGTGAACTGACGCGGGCCTATGCCCGGGACAAACCCCTTAAAATCAAGCTGGGCGGAAACGGCTTACCTCAGAAGTTGTGCCTGAGCTCCAGCACATACAGACGCGGGTCACCGTAGATCTGCCTGGTGCTGTAGTAGCGTTTATCCAGCAGATTGTTGACCCGGACCGTGGTGCTAATCTCGCGACCAAAAACGCTGATCTTGCGTGAGGCAGATACATCCACAATCGTAGCGTCGAGAACGGTGGCGTTCTTGTAGTTGTCGGTGCCGGGAATCGCCGGGCCATAGTAGCGCACGCCCACGCTGGCGCTAGCGGTCCTTAGGAGCCCTTCAGTCGCCGCGAACCTGTAATTGGTCCAAAGCCTCCACTGATGCTCGGGCACCAAGGGCGCTCCTTGCCCTTCCACGCGCTTCACCGTTACGGACGGCGTTGCCCCGGTAGGGCTCGTTGGGTCTGTGCGGGTTGCACTATCCTTGACGATGCCCGCATCAGTATAGGCATAGGAGCCAAGGAAACGAAGCTGCTTGTTCACGTTGTAGACGATGTCGAGTTCAACGCCCTTGTATCGTTCAAGACCACCGAGGGTCACATAAGCTTGCTGCGCCAGAGTCCCGATGGGAGCTCCGGGCGCTAGCGTGATATTGGAGGGGTCGTCTCGCGCTACGGTGTATTGCTTGTTCTTCAACTCGGTTTGAAAGAAGGCCAAAGTGCCAGAAAGGCGCCCGCCCATGAATTCACTCTTGAAACCAATTTCCTTGTTCGTGCCAGTCTGCGGGGGGTGATCATAGGTATCCGGCCCGAAAGTCCAGACGCCGTTGGTGTTGATCAGGCGCTCCTGAAAGCCAGCACCTGTTCCATTGTTGTAAGCCACCAGCACGTCCGAGTAAGACGCATACATGGACAGATCCTTCAGGATGCGAAACGCGATACCCGCTTGGGGGCTATTGCGCTGGGTCCAGGCCGTCGGCCTGCCTGCGTCAATCACCTTAGTCCCGAAAGGATTGTTACGGGGATTGCCGTTGGTCTGCGTAACAACGAAATCACGCCGGTTAAAGTTCTCCTTGTTTCTGTCCTTATCCTTACGGATGCCGGCAAAGATCGTGAGACGGTCTTTGAGGAACTGTGAATAGTGAACAGCATAATATGCTTGAGTCTCGTTTGTGCTGCCAAAGAAGCTGCCGGATGTGCTGGTGGGGTCGTTGATCACAGCTGAGTAGAACTCATTCTTGGACGGCAACGGCAAACTCGGATCAAACGTGCGGATATCGGTATTGGGCCGGGGATTGGAGCCAGCAAAAGCCTTCAGCTGATTGGTGAATGGGTAGCGACCGTCCAGAGTAACGGGCCCGCGACTGTCAAAGCTTTTGAAATCGCCGGAACGTTCTTGATATTCAAAACCCACCATCGTGCGGTGCTTGCCGCCGAGCAGTGCATAGTTCGCCAAAAGATCGTTCCGCCAAAGCGTGTTCCAGTTCTTGTTTTCGCGCAGATTGGAAGTCATGCCATTGATAATATACTGCGCATCAGCGGCGGTCTCAGTCTTGACCTGGCCGGTGGCGTAGTCGAAGTAGGTTCGCGCGGCATTCGGTGCGACTGTCGTGTAAGTCGGACCGGCATCACGATTAAGCCGGTCTTGTGCACGCCTTGAATAGACGAAGTTTGAACGGAAATCCAACCACGAGAGCAGTTTCTGATCCAGGGTGGCATTGATGACACGGTTAACCTCGTTGAGATAGGTTTCTGTTCCACCGTAATTGAAGTCGAGCGGGACGGGCGCAAATCCAACCCGTTGCCACCATGTGGTGTCGTTGTCGAAGCGCGCTGCGCCCGCCTTTTGAAAGGGAGGAAGCTTGGACGCGAGGGTGTTGTGCTGGTTGTAATACTCGTATTCGACAAATAATTTTGTCCGTTCAAACGGTTTGTATACCATGCTGGTGGTGATACCTTCGGCCGTCAGCCGCTCATCCTTCATGAAGGTTCCTTCATCCTTCTTCATGGCATTCAGCATGAACAATAGTGTGCGGCTTTTATTTAGCGGCCCGGTGACGCGGCCGGCCACACGCCAGGAATCTTCACTGTCGAAGCGCGTATAAATATCCGCCGCGTATTTTTCCTTCGGCTGGGCCGAGACCGAGTTAACGACGCCGCCAAGGTTCCGGTCGCCATACATCATGCCGACGATGCCTTTGAGCACCTCCCACCGCTCGATGTTGTAGCCATCGTTGATGCCATAGCTCAATACGCCGTTGCGTAGCATGAAGCTGGTTTGGACGCCACGGATGTTGAATCCAGTCGATCCTTCCAAGCGAACCGGCGAGAAGGCCTGCGTTACACCGGAAACGTAGGATAGCGAATCGAGGGCATCGCGGGCACCGATATCACGCAGGAATTCCTCGGTCACGACGGCGATGGACATCGGGGTATCCATGATGGGCAAGGAGAATCGAGAAGCCGTGACGGAGTTTGAGGCACGGTAACCGGGTTCTTGTTCAGCGGTTACCTCAAAGGGTGACAACACGAGCACCTTGTCGTCAGCCGCCGGCGCGCTGGATGTGCGGGCGACATTCTTCTTGGTCTCGGTCGGCGCGGGTGCGGCGGTCTGGGCGACCGCGGACAAGCTAATGACCGCGGCAAAGGCCGCGACCAAGTTTCTGGTTAACCTGAATTGCATTTGAGGTGGGGTTAGGGTTACTCGGGGGCAGGGTCATCGGCAATGCTGCCGACATGCCGAGTTTGGTAAGCCCTGCACTCCTGCAATTGAAGCGCAGGCAACTTGGACGCGTTCGACATGGGCGATTAAACGCGTCCGGCGGCGAAGGGCTTGCGCCGCCTTCATCAGGCCTGAGTTTGCGGTCTCCTCCCGCGCAACAACCTGTTCACGCCACTGATTCGAAGTTTCCTTGCCGCTTTGGCTCCACTCCACGACATGCACCCGCCGTCCGTTTATCTCGCCTCCGTCCTCCTGGAAAAAAACCGCTGGTCGAAAGACCCCAAGCCTAGTCTGCTCGTGAGCGGATGGATCCCTGCGGCCCTGGCTGCGGGATTTGCCGGGATCGAACTCTGGGAGTTCCATTGGACTCGCGCCACCGCAGACGAACAGGATCGGTTGCGCCGGCAGCAGGCAGTCGGTATCTACAATTGTTACGCGAGCCTTCGCGCAGACGAGCGGGAGCGCAGGTCAGCGGCCGCGCGAGCCGCTCAGGAATTGGGGGCCAAGGCGATCAAGTTTAACTTCGGTGCAGACCCAAGGGCCCGCGAAGAAGAGATCAAGACCGCGAACGTCTGGGCCGCAAGCTTGCCTCCCGGTATGCAGCTATGGTGTGAATGCCACGGCGAAACCCTGGCGGAAACCCCCGCCGCGACGCGTCAGTTCGCCGCGGAACTAGATCCGGTGAGAGTGCGATTCATCACGCACGCCTTCGCCGATCAGCCCGGTGGCCTGGCGGCATGGCTCGACGTGCTCGGCCCCCGGCTGGCTCACATCCACGTCCAATCGCGGAACAGTAGTGGGCGCTGGCTGAATTTAAGCGAACAGGCCACCCGTTCCCATGCGACACTTGAGCAGATGACCCTAGCGGGTTTCACGGGCAGCTACAGCATCGAATTCACGGCCGGCGTAAACACCCCGGCCGAGACCCCCGCCTCCCTTTTCGCTGCGGCCAGTGAGGACCTGCGGTTTCTCAAAGCGAACAGGTCCGTCCTCTCGGCGACTTGAGCCCCGCTTCAACCCTAGAATTAGCCTGCCGCAGGACCTGCACGTCGGCGGCAAAGGTGCTCATGGCGTAGCGGTAATGATCAATAAGCATTATGTATTTGAAAATCATAGAGCCGTCCAGGGGTGGACGGCACTTGTGTTTTACCGCGGTCGGCACTCTGGGACTACGACATGCGGGCTTGCCCGATATAGGGCTCACAATTCATGTATTTGCCGGAACTTTGACGCGTTTGCGGATATCCACCGGCAGACCCGCCTCCAGAAACAGACGATCTTGCTTTACGTGCCCCGCCTCGAAAGTGCGGCACACAGCGGTTGCCAATTCCTCGAATTGAGTCAGCGGCTCTCCGGTTTCGTCACCCGTGAAGAATATCTCCTGGGGCTTTGCGCGGAGGACGCGGCGGATCAGTTTCCTGACGGCAGGCACGCCGCCGGACGTGAGTGCACGTGCATAGGCAATGTCGAAGGGATATGGAGTAGCTTCATTACCCCAAAGCTACGGCCGGCACGCGGCAGAAACCGTCCACTCTGACAAATTACCACTTTCCACCCGGCAGGTATGGCCCAACCGGCAAGATGCGACTCATCGCCAGCAACGGCCCGGTCCCTGCCTGACCACTCGCAGTCTTAGCGCGGCCGGCTCAAATAACTGCAGCGAAGAGGTCCTCAGCTACGCCGGAGTAGACTCGCTCGGTGACGACAACTGACGAATGGCCCAGCCACTTGGACGCAGTATGGATATCATCCTGTTTCGTCACGGTCGACGCGAACACCTTGCGCAGCCAATGGGTCGGGCGCTTATCCTTGACGCCTTTTGCCTTCAGCCATTCGCGCAAGCGCTTCGTCACGCGATCGGCGCGTCGCAGCGGCTGCCCATGCTTGGAAAGCTTGGGCGGCGAAACATCAGCGACGACATAGTTGTCGGGCAGGCCGCGATGGGCTTCGAGGCTGGCAATCAGCGACGCCGACACGGGGACCTCACGGGACTTCCCACTCTTGGTCCGGCGGGCTGACGTGTGTTCGACCAAGATGGACCGCTCAAGGATGTTGGCCCAGGTTTGATGTGTCGCCTCCCCCACCCGCAGACCCGCCCCGAGGCAAAGTTTGAAGGTTAACAGTTCATTCCGTTCCAGCTCCTTTTCGGCGCTGGCGTTCAGCGATTTCACGAATGATTTCGGGGGAGCCACAAATTGCTTTTGCAGAGGAACCTTGGGCACATGACCAAGAAAGGGATTGGACAGTTTTTTTCCGATTGATTCAGCCCAGATCAAGAAGTCGCGGCGAAACAATGCCGCGGACAGGCGGACCAGTGAATTGTAGTTAGATTCCTTAACCCCGAGGCTTCGCGCCGTGATCCCCGGAGCCGCCTGGGCCAGGCCGCCCAGTTCGGTGATCTTCAGCAAGGCGCAGACCCGCCGAAGGCAAACCTCATACTTATGGGCCGTTTCCCATTGCGGCTTCTTCTTCGGGCTGGGCTCGGCGTGCCAGCGCCAGTAAAGCTGGATGGCCTCCTCGACGGTCTTGATCTCCCCGGTTTCACCCCTGGCAACGTGGGTCAGGAAAATGCGGGCACCTTGAACTTGGGCCTTCGCCAAGTCCGTCTCGCCCGTGCTCAAGGAAAACTGCCGGCCAGCGAGGCGGAAGAACACGTTCCAGACGGAGCCGCGTTTGATGAAGTTCATTTTGAAGTTGGGGTTCTTGGCTTGCACCCTCGATCCTAGCACTCGACCCCAAAACGCCGGAGGTCGTGGCAAATGGGGGTGCTAGCAGGTGCTAGCAAACGACCTAAATTCGGACCTTTTCAGGGCACATCTACGAGGGAGAACTCTGCCCTCCGAAAACTGTTAATCACTTGGTCGTAGGTTCGATCCCTACCCGGGCAGCCATTGAGGCCCAATAGCTTAGTCGCTGTTGGGTCTCGCCATTTTCTAGGGTCTTGTCGTGGACTTGACCTGAAACCGGGCAACTCCGAATCAAGCGCAAACGCCCCGTGATTTGCTGCGAATTTCGGCCAGGAATACGTTGAATCCCGCTCTTCGTTCTTCGAACGAAGAGCGAGGAGCACTAATTCGACACAAGGCGTTTTGTCTAAGTGTGGCACCCTGCCCTTCTGCGAAAACACATGATTGCGGCACCCTACTCCCAGTCCCTCGACAGCAGGAGTATAAACGTGACCGTTCCCTAACGTTTACTGCTAGGTTTCTCCTGCCAATCGAAGCCGATCCAAGCTGAGCGCAGATTCTGGTCTGTGAACGCCATTGCTTAGCTGGCCTTGCCGACAGGTGTTTCCATCCCCGCTTTCGATCGGATCGCTCCGCCCTTGGCGATCGGATTCGGACCTTTTTAGGCGCCCTCTCAGGGGTATTTGAAGGTGTAGGATTCGACCGGCTCCTTGGCTCCGGCAGCGAGCAGATTAAGAATGACTTGAAAGTTATGCGGTGGCCGCACCGTAGCAGGCGTGACCAAGGCGTCGCCTTCCAGCACCAGCACAGCTTTCTTGTCGTTTTTGGCTGCATAGTTGAACCGGGCGACCCCGCGTTCCGCGTCAGGCGGCATGGGCTTCTTCTCTTTGTCGAAGAATTTGACCACAAGCCTTATGCCAACGACTTCCGCATTGATCCACCCACCCGCCGGACGCGGCAGATTCAACCCGGTCTTCGGCAGCTCATAAACCTTCTTCTTTACTGGAGGTTTTGGTGCAGGTGATGGGCTTGGTTTATCAACCGCGGTGACTGTTACGGCCAACAGCACCATGAGCAGGACTTTAAGCAGGGTTTTCATTGTTGATTGCCTCCATGATGAAGCGAACCACCACTCCAACTGTGCGAGGGAAATTGCTGACGGTAGGTTTAACGCCGCAGAAGTGGCCATCCCTCAATATTGGTGAGGCAGGCCGGCCCTTTCCGGTGGACCGCCACCGCCGATTCCATCCTCGGCAAGATCGAGCGACTTTCGAAAGTTATCTCCGGGACACAACACTAGCATGGCCGAGTGTGCATTCCGGCGGATATGAAATTCTGCGCTATTAACGGGTGATATTGCGGAGAAACTAACGAGCAGAATCTGCGAAAATGGTGGGCGAATCAAAGCCCCCATGAAACCGAACCTCACCGGCGCAGAATCGACAGTAAACTCCGAGCCAAGCAGCGGCTGTAGAGGTGGGAACTGTTCCTGTGGACGGCGGGACTTCGTGCGCAAGGGCTTGGCCGCAGCGGGCGTCGCCCTTTTCGGGTCCGCTGTCGGCTTCGATCTGATCGCGCTGGCGCGCGGCTCGACGATCAACGAAATGGATGCCGGCCCTAATCTGCCGCCGCATCCACATTTGCTGCCAAACGACCCGGCTGTGCGCATCGGGGTGCCGGGCCGAAAGTGGATCATGGTGATCGATCTCGCCAAGTGTGACGGCTGCGGCGGTTGCACCGTGCAGTGCAACAAAATGCATAAGGTTTCGAAGAAGAAGGCGCTGATCAAGGTGTTCAAGATGCAAGATGCCCAGCATACGGCGCCCTATTGGCTACCACGACCCTGTTTTCAGTGTGACGAGCCGCCGTGCACAAAAGTCTGCCCGGTGGACGCGACCTTCAAACGCGAGGATGGCATTGTCCTGATCGACAATGAGCGTTGCATCGGCTGCCGCTACTGCATGGCCGCCTGCCCCTACTCGGCGCGTGAGTTCAATTGGGGCGACGAGGAAGAGAATCCCGATGCGTCGATGCATACCTATTCGCCAGAAACGGGCGTTCCGCACAAGACCGGCACGGTCGAGAAATGCGATTTCTGCCCGGACCTTGCGGCCCAGGGCATTCTGCCGCCCTGCACTTCGACCTGCCACATGGGCGCCATATATTACGGTGATGAGAACGAGGATGCGGTGACGAACGGCACGGGCGAGACCGTGCGCCTGCAGCAGCTCCTGGAGGAGCGTGCCGGCTATCGCTTAGGGGAGGAACTGGGCACCAAACCCCGCGTCTATTATCTCCCGCCGAAGAACCGGATGTATCCCGGACCAAAAGGGGTGAAAAATGAAGACGCCTGATCAAGAAGTTTGCGTTGCGGCCGAAGCCTCTCCGCGCGGGTTAAGTCCCGGCGCACAGCAATTGATGGCGTTGCTGGACAGCGAGAGCGGCCTGGCCAAAGGCTCGCTCGTGGTCGCGGGGGCGATCTTGGCCTGGGGTGTAGTCGCCTACGTTCATCAATTCCGCCATGGCCTGGCCGTTACCGCGATGAACGACTATTTCTCCTGGGGTGTCTATATCATCAATTTCGTTTTCTTCATCGGCATCAGCATGGCGGGCTCCCTGATCTCGGCCATCCTCCAGCTGATCGACGCACCGTGGCGGCATCCGATCACCCGCATGGCCGAGGGCATCACCGTGTTCGCGCTGATTGCGGCTGCGCTCATGATTGTCGTGGACATGGGCCGCCCCGACCGCTTCTGGCACATTTTGGTCTACGGTCGTCTTCAATCGCCAATCCTTTGGGATGTTTTCTCACTGTCCTCCTATCTGGCCGGAAGCGTGTTGTTTCTCTATCTGCCGCTCATTCCAGACCTGGCGCTTCTGCGCGATCAGGGCGCAAGGTTTGCGCCGTGGCGGAGGAGACTGTATCGATGGCTTGCGCTCGGGTGGAGCGGCACGCCGGACCAACACCGGCGGCTGGACCGCGCAATGAAGGTGATGTCCATCGTGATCATTCCGGTTGCGGTCTCGATTCACACGGTGACCGCGTGGCTCTTTGGCATGACGCTGCGGCCCGGCTGGCACTCCACCATTATCGGTCCTGATTTCGTCGTTGGCGCGCTCTACTCCGGCGTGGCCGCCGTCGTCACCATCATGGCGCTGGCGCGGTGGAAGTGCCGGCTGGAGAACTTCGTTAAGCCGGAACACTTCCGGAAGCTCGGCCTGCTGCTCCTGGTGCTGTGCATCGGGTATGCCTATTTCACGGTCAACGAATACATCGGGGCTATTTACACCCAGGAGAAGACGGAGCACGACCTCGTCGAGGCGATCTTCAGCGGCGCCTATGCGCGCGAATTCTGGGCGATGGCCATAATTGGCTTGGTCGTGCCGGGCATCATGTTGGCGCTGCCGCGCACGCGGACAATAGCCGGTATCGTGACCGCCTCGGTGCTGGTTAATATCGGTATGTGGTTGAAGCGTTACATCATCGTGGTGCCGACACTCTCCTCGCCACTCCTTTCGCCGGATCTCCCGCACGGCGAAGTTTTCGCCTACGTGCCGACATGGGTGGAGTGGTCCATCACGCTCGGGGCATTTGCCGGCTGCTACCTCTTCTATTGCTTGTTCGGGAAGATCGTTCCGCTCGTATCCATCTGGGAAACGGACAAATACCGGCATGAACCGGGTGCCGCTTCTCTGGCGGCAGGCCGTCTGCCTCAGGCAATCTCCGCCTCGGTTCCGGTCTTACTGCTTGCAGTGTCGTTGCTCGCCTTGGGCGTCGGCGCGCCACGGGCCCAGGCGGCCGAGAATGACGTGGCTGTCAAACCCGACTTAGCGCTCTCTTTCAGCAAAGAGGAAGGCAAGCCGACGCTCACTGCCACCGCCCGGCTCAACGGCAAGCCGCTCGAAAACGTGAAGGTCGCCTTCTTCGCCGAGCGCACCTTCGGCCTACTGCTTCTCGGACAGGACTCGACGTTGGACGACGGCACGGCAGCAGTGCTGTTTCCGAGCAATCTGCCCGGCGGGCCGACGGGCGAATTAAATATCGCGGCCGAAATCAAGTCGCCGGCGAAGTATGCCGGAGTTCGCATCCAGATGAAATTCGGTGGCGCACTGAAGTTCCAGCCGCAAAGCCAAGCTTTCCCGCGCGCACTCTGGGCGCCGCGTGCGCCGGTGGCGTTGCTCGCCACCTTGATCATTCTGCTGGCCACAATCTGGGGCGCCTATGCCTACGTCGTTAACCAGCTTATCCAAATACGAAAAGGAAACCCAACATGAATCGAAAACTAACACTGCTCATTGCCCGCCTCATGGCCGTCGGTCTGGCTGTCACGGCGGCGCAGGCCCAAGACGCGAAAGGTGCGCCCACCGAATGGGTCGCACCTGCGCGCGCCGCCAAAAAGAAGAACCCCATAGCGGCCGAAGCCGCTTCGCTGGAGAAGGGCAAGGCCGTTTACATTAAAGAATGCGCTTCTTGCCATGGCGACACTGGCAAAGGCGACGGATCCGCTGTGAAGGATTTGGAGAAAAAACCCAATGACCTCACTCTGGCGAAGACGCTCGAGCAGAGCGACGGCGCGCTCTTCTGGAAAATCACCGAAGGCAACAAGCCGATGGCTTCCTACGAGAAGACCCTCAGCGAGGAAGACCGCTGGAATGTGATCAACTACCTAAGAACCCTTTCAACCAAGCCCGCGAAGTAATCGGGCAACCTCCAACTATCATGAAAATTCAATTCAATCCCCGCCGGCAGTCGCTGCCCGCGTGCCTCTCCCTCGGAGTGCTTTGCCTCGCACTCGCGGGCGCAGGCTTCGGACAGGAAATGAAACCTGCCGACGCCCCCGTTACCCGCGAGGAATATAATAGTCTCCTCCGTGAACTCGTGGCGATCAAGCAGAAGCTCGGCGTCGTCGAAGAACAGAAAGCCGCGCAGGCCAAGGAAACCGAGGAAACCTTCAGCGACTACGACAAGCAGTTGAAGGCCATCAAATCGCTCGCCACAAAAGCACAGCCAGGTAACACGAAGATGTTGTTCACCGGCTGGGCGGACGCAGGGTTTGCCAGCCGCAAAGGCACAGCCTCCGATTTCAACGCCTCCTTCAACCCGATCTTGCTCTGGAAGCTCAGCGACCGGCTGTTTTTCGAGGGCGAACTTGAGTTCGAATTCGAGGACCGGGTCACGGCGACTAGTCTGGAATACGCCAACCTTTCCTACATCGCCAACGACTACCTGACGTTGAAGGCCGGCCGGTTCCTGACGCCATTCGGGACCTACGGGGAAAAGCTGCATCCGGGCTGGATCAACAAGCTGCCGGACGCGCCGCTGCCTTTCGGCCACACCGGCATCGCGCCGACCTCCAGTCTCGGGTTTCAGGCCAGTGGTGGCTTCCCGGTCGGGGCGACAAAATTCAATTATGCGGTCTATGTTTCAAATGGACCACGCTTGAACATGGGATTGGACGAACCCGGAGAGGCCGGGCTGCTCCATTTCGATAACAATCCCGACAACAACGGAAACAAGGCGGTGGGAGCACGCATCGGGTTCCAACCGATTCCTGAATTGGAACTTGGCTATTCCTTCAAATCAGCGCAGGTGGGCCAGGGTGTGGACGCAAGCGCGCTCTTGCAGGCAGTGGATTTGAACTATGTGCGCGATTCGAAGTCGCTCAAGGGCATCATCGACGTGAAAGGCCAGTGGGTCTGGTCCAAGGTCAGCGATGTGATCTACGACACCGGTGACGGGCCGTTCACCTTCAACAACCGGCGCAATGGCGGCTATCTCCAGCTTGCCTACCGGCCGTCGAAGCTCGAAGACACGTTCGTCCAAAATCTGGAGGGGGTGGTCCGCTGGGACAGGCTCACCAACCCGAGCGGCGCGCCGGAAGAAACCGCGTTCGCCGAAAAACGCTGGACCATTGGCCTGAACTATTGGCTTGGCGCCAGCACGGCCATCAAGGTGGCCTACCAGTTTGGCGACCGCACCACGCTTGGCAGCGGCAAGGAACGCCCCAGTGCCTTTCTCCTGCAAACCGCAATGGGATTCTAAACGGAGCTAACTATGAAAATCACCCTACCTGTAAAACTCATCCTCGGCGGCGGAGCGTTGCTGTCGGTCACCGGCCTGTTTCTCGCTGGCTGCACCTCAGCGTCTTCGGATCACAACGGCCACAATCCGGCCACCAAGAGCGCCATGTCGGCCGGCAAAGGCGGCGCCCAACTGTGGGCGGAGAACTGCGTGCGCTGCCATAACGTCCGCTCACCCTCCATCTACAGTGATGCCGAATGGGACGTGGCCATGCACCACATGCGCATCCGCGCCAACCTCACCGCCGAGGAGAGCGTGAAAGTCCTGGAATTCCTCAAGTCGGCAAACTGACAGGAGCGCTCTGTCAATATGGGACTCCGGTGGTTTGCATCTCCATCCGTGCGCACGCTGCCTCAGGCAGGCGGCGCGCGCGCGGTCACCACCCGATCCAAGGCTGCCGTCAAACAATCCACGGTAATTCCCGATGAAAACATTCCGTAACGGGTCTTCTCCGGCAACGGCAGCAAGAAGCACGGTCGACGCCAGGACCAAGTTCAAAGTATCGATCACCAACGAACGCGGAGAGCGCCATTGCTACCCCGCGAACGCCGTGAGCCTGCGTATGAAAAGCGGAGTCGTTCAGGTCGTCGAAAAAGAACGCGGGTGCTTCGTATGGTTCAAGCGTTGTAACCTCGAAATCCGGGATCGTCGCCGCAAAGTGCTTCTGCGGCTGCTCGCAGGCTCGGGCCACAACGATGACGGCGATCTGACCATCATTGCCGAAGTCGCACATCCACATGGCACCCCGTCTCCTGTCGCCGTTTTGGCACGCGGTCGTGCTGGCGCTTCGCCGGGCAAGAAGAAACGCCTGCGCAAAGTCGGCCGCTTACGACGCTGAAATTCCGGGTCCATTCTGCAGGGTCAGGACGGAATGGCGCTAAGTTAAGGGCGGTGGTCGTCAAGAAAATCGCCAAGATTTTGGCTGCCCGGCGAGGAAGCTGCATGGAGGGGTGGCATGAAAAGCCCGACGTTGTATTTGCCTGGATTCAGTCATCAGTTGCAAGGAAGCGGCACGCGCTCGGCCGCCCGGCGGTTGCTTGCGCGGGCGGAGAGGCTGGATGGGCTGGCGGCCTTGGTGGCGAAGTTCATGCCTGCAACGTTGTTCGCTCCGAGCGAGAAGCAGCGGCAGCGGGTCTATACCCCGTGGGCCACCTTCATCGCGTTTCTCGGCCACCCTCGACGTGCCGGTGCCTTACGATCCGTCGGCGCTCGCCGTGCGGGTCGGCCACGAGGTTTACCCCGCCGCCCTGGCGGATGCCTCGGGGGCGATACCGCCAAAAATCGCCACGCGAATTCATCTCGTGATCAGCGGAAGGCCGGGACGCGGGCGCGCCAACCTCTCCGTGCGGGAAACCTTCAACGTCATCGTGCCGCACCCATGAACCGCGACTTCTTCACTTCCTCCACCGGGCAGGTTGTGCTCGTCGTCGCCGTGCTGGCACTCGGCATTTTCGCCGTGCGCTGGCAGAATGCCAGGCGCACGCCCGCGCCACTGCCGGCAGTCAAATCTGCGCCCTCGGTCGTGCTGCCGAGGACGCTCACTCGCGAAGGAGCGCGCTTCAGGCGGAGTTCGTGGCTACGATGCTGGCAAGAAGGTGGCGGGACGAAAGCGACATCTTCTGGTCGACACCCTGGGTCTGATCCTGCTCGCCAAAGTCCACCCGGCCAACGTGCAGGATCGTGACGGCGCACGGCTGTTTTTGGCGGCGCTGGCGACCCGCTTTGGCTGGCTGCGCTGCATCCGGGCCGACGGCGGCTATGCCGGGCCTTGGTCGAGTGGGTGCGGGCACTGCGCCCCGGCCGCGGCACCCGGCTGGAGATCGTCAAGCACGGCACCAAACTCACCCACTTCAAACTCCTGCCCCGGCGCTGGGTCGTCGAACGCACCTTCGGCTGGCTCGGCCGCTCCCGTCGGCTCAGCAAGGACTACGAGCACTCCGTCGAATCCAGCGAGTCCTTCCTCTATCTCGCCATGCTCCGGATCATGCTCCGCCGCCTCGCTAAATGACCCTTTTTAGACGCCCTCTGAGATCGAAACCACGCCCTGCGCTTCTATTCGGTTTGGGGCTCTCAGTGTTGTCGCAATTGCGGGCGACATCGCCTGTAATCTGGTGCGCATGGCCAAACTCTCGCTCGGACCGCCCGCGATGGCGCGGGCCTGAGCGCCCGCTGCGGCCGCAGTGTGTCCGCACACCACGAAAACGCCGCAAAAGCGATGCGGACCGCGCCGAAACCGGCGCGAAGCAAGGTGCGCAGCTCGCGCTCGCGGCCCAAAAAACCGCCGGCGGAACACCAGAAACTCAAATCGGGCAGTTTTTCAGCAGCCTGTTAGGGGACTTTAACGCCACCAGCCTGCATGAATCCTCAGAATTTCGCCTCATGGCTGAGGGATAGGTGCCAACCGCAACGTATAATATGAAAATCTGCCATGTCCTCGGCACCCGACGCACCACTTTTGTCTGCTCTTTCGGAGTCTGAGATGTTTCGCGATTATAAGGAAGCGTTCGAAAAGGCCACCGGTCTGCCCCTTGGTTTGCATCCCCCGGGGGACCAACCCCCAATAGGCTCGATGGACAGAGGGAGTCCGTTTTGCGCTTTGATGGCGCGCACAAACCGCTCCTGCGAAGCGTGCTTCAAGCTACAGAAACAACTCGAAGAAGAAGCGAGTCTCCAGCCGAAAACGTTGAAATGCTTCGCAGGCCTGTGTGAAACGGCCGTGCCGGTGCGAGTCGGCGACCAGTTGGTCGCATTTTTGCAGACCGGCCGCATTCTGGTCGAGACGCCGAATCAACGGAAGTTCAGCAAGGTCGCACGCGAGTTGCTGCGGCTGGGCACACAGATCGATTTGAAGCGACTCGAGGAGGCCTATTTCGCTTCGCGTGTGCTCTCGCGGGAGCAATATGAGTCGATGGTCCGGCTGCTTGCCATATTCGCAAGGCATCTCGCGGCCTGCGGCAACCAGCTCGCTTTGCAGCGGACCGCACCGGATGGTTCAGCAGTATCGCGTGCCCGGCAGATCATTGACGAAGGATATCGGGACGAACTTTCCTTGGGCGACGTCGCTCGCCGCGTGAACGTGAGCGCCGGTTATTTCAGCATGCTCTTCAAAAAGGCCACGGGGTTGAACTTTGTCGACTATGTCGCCCGCTTGCGGGTCGAGAAGGCGAAGAATCTCCTGCAAAACCCGATCCCGCGAATCAGCGAGGTGGCCTACGACGTGGGCTTTCAGTCGTTGTCGCAATTCAACCGGACATTTCGCCGGATCGTGGGCGCTTCACCCCGCGCATGGCGCGCCTCCCTCGGGGTGGGCTGAAAAACTGCATACTCTTTCCGCCGAAGTGCGGAGAACCGCGCAAGACGGTTCTGCGATAATGGCAGGCAAATCCCGCCCCCATGCGCAAGCGCACCGCAGAGAAGCCCTGTCCAGACAATCGATCCGGTCACAACAGCAGACCCGCCATTGCCGTTTCAATCACGAACGAACGCGGCGAAAGTTACCGTTATCGGGCGCGTATGGTCAGCCTGCGCATCAAACGAGGCGTGGTGCAGGTCGTCGAGCGCAAGAACGATTGCTACTTGTGGTTTGAGCGCTGCAATCTCGAAGTCCGTGATGGCCGTCGCAATGTCCTCTTCCGCCTTCTTGCCGGCTCAGCCTCCAGCGATGGCAGGGGTCTTACACTTGTGGCGGAGGTTGCGCCTCCGCCTGTCTGCCGCCCCCCGCGTGCGAAAACCCGCGCGCGCCGTCGGAGAAACGACCCCGATACACTCGCGCCGCCAAACGCGGCCGCCTGAACACCGTCAGGAGCGGAATGGGTCAATTCGTTTCCGCCTGTCGCATTCCCCGCGCAAGTCACTTCTCGCCCCCTGTCCGCACCCCTCTCAGCTTCGTCCCTCAGATTGCCATGAGCACCGTCGTCCCGCCTACTGACTCGCCGGACTGCGCCGGAGCGCCCTCGCCGCCCGTGGATCTGAGCGTTTTTCTCGCCTACGAGAACCTCGCCTCGGCCCTTTTCGCGACGGACACACTCGCCGCCCTGAGCCGCCGGGATCCCGACGGCCTGATCGTGCAATTATCGCCGTGGAGCTTCGCCGCGCTCGTGGATCCCCTGCGCCGCGAGTTGGCCACACCCAACGTCGGACAGGCGCACCTGGTGGTCATTGCCGGCGGCGGCGCGCCCGCCCCGCTGCCCGCGCCGATGGTGGAATGGCTGAAATCCTGCCTCGTGCAACGCGGTGAGAACCGCCCGGCCGTCGTCGCGCTCTTCACGCGTGGCGCCGGCTCGGGACGGGTGGAATCACAGCGGCGGCATTCTGTGGCGCACCTCGCCCAAGAAACCGGCTGCGCGTTCTTCGCCCCGGGTGTCCCTGGGAGTCTGCCAGACTCGTTTGATTTGCCGCCATGCAAGCGACTTTGACAATGCCCGCGGAGCAGATCGGTGGCGTGTGCGAATCGCATCACAACACAGTGCTGCATCTCCAGCGCTCAGTGATTTTCCGCGATTATCAAAGCGCGTTCGAAACCACCACCGGTCTGCCGCTGGCATTGCGAAGCGCGGGATCGATGCAGCCTCCGCTGCACGGCTCGAAACAGGCAAATCCGTTTTGCACACTCATGGCGGCACAGAACAGATCCTGCGCCGCCTGCCTGCAGCTTCAACAGCGGATCGAGAGTAGCGCATCAGTGGAGCCAAAGACGCTCGAATGTTTTGCCGGGTTGAACGAATCTGCCGTGCCCATCCGCGTAGGCGAGACGGTGGTGGGCTATTTGCAGACTGGGCAAGTGCTCTTGCGGGAGCCCTCGAAGGCGCGATTCAAGGACACCGCCCAGCGCTTGCGCGAATGGGAAGCAAAGATCGATCTGCGACAATTGGAAACAGCGTATTCTCGGACCCGCGTGCTCACAAAGCGACAATACGATGCGGTGCTTCGCCTGCTTGCCATTTTCGCCCGACAGCTCGCGGCACTGAGCAACCAACTCATGGTGCAGGAAGCAGAAGTTGATCCTCCTGTTGTGGTGAAGGTGCGCAGCTTTATTTTGAAATACCTGGATGAAAAACTGACGCTTCCTCGGCTGGCTCAGTCGATGAACATGAGCCCGTTTCACCTCTGCAGAACCTTTAAGCGCGCGACCGGGCTGACGTTCACGGAATATCTTGCCCGCATGCGCATCGAGAAAACAAAGCAGTTGCTGCTCAACCCCCACACGCGGATCAGCGAGGTGGCTTTTGCGGTGGGCTTCCAATCGCTCTCCCAATTCAATCGCGTTTTCCGTCGAGTCGCGGGCGAAGCACCGAGCAGTTATCGTGACCGGCTTCACAACGCGAGCCACAGCTCCACCGGCAAAGCCTTGTTCGTCCACGCGGCCTGACGCGGTGAGCAACAATGTTCACAGAGCACCGGGGCCAAAAAGAAAGGCTGGCCTTGAGGGATGTCCGCCCCGTGCTGCGTTTAAGTTTAGGCAGCAAATAGGTGCCAAAGCCTCCACTGATTTCGAATACAATTATCAGCCCCCCGTCATTATGAACTTCGACAAATCACGAGATGTTATCGTTTCAGCCATACACTTCGATCTCACACCTTCGCTGCATGCCTTCGTGCGACAAAAGACGGAGCGATTGTTTCGCCACGAGGAACGGATCCACCGAATTCGGGTGGAACTGGCCTACGAGCAGAGAAGGCCGGGCTGTGGCTGGTTCGTCGCCAGAGGGCACGTAGGCAGTCACCGGATTGAGCTGAACGCGAGTATCGGGGCCGATGAGTGCCACAAGGCGATTCTGCTGCTGGTCGACAAATTGGACGGCATGCTCCATCGGCGGGCGATCTTCCGCAAGGAGAGCCGAAACCATCCCCATGGGGTTGAATTGTCGGCTGCTCTGCCTAAGGCCTGCTAGTGGAATATCAAACAAGACCGAACCTGGCATAATGAATACGACAAGACGCTACCTCCTTTTCGCCGTCGTGCTGAGCACGATGTGGTTGGCGGGGTGTTCGACTCCGGCGGCCCGCATCAGGAGCAACCCGGATGAGTTTGCCCGGCTCAATCTCGACCAACAGGCGCTCGTCAGGACCGGACAGGTTGGGATTGGCATGGACATGCGCGCCGTGGAGTTGGCAGTGGGGAAGCCCGACCGGATCGCGGTGCGGACGAGCGCGGGGGGGCAGACGCAGATCTGGCGCTACGTGGACTATGCATACTATAATAGAGGATTCCTTCATTCAGGCCCATACGGGGGTTGGGGAAGAGGCGGCTGGGGCCATCACGGCTATTATGGCTCCGGATACTGGGCTGACGGCTACTATGGGTTCGGGCCGACCCGAGAGACGATCCGACTTCTCATCGAGTTCAAAGATGGCACGGTCTCCTCGATAATTCAGGAAATGAGGCGGTAAGCAGCTGTCCTATCAAGGGGATGCCGCCAGCCGGCTGCATTCGGCAATTGTCCGGAGAGGGAGCACAACTCATGCGACAGGGGTGAGTTACTGGAAGGATGGATTTGGCAACGCCAACGATACAGCGCGAGCGAGGCTTTAGCAGGATCTAAAACCGAATATTTGCGCAGTTAGGTCTGCGCATTGAATGAACAACGCAACCTGCCCCACACTCGCTCGTGTGTTCAATCGGTTCGTGTTGATACTACGGCAGAAAAAATGCCGCCACCCAAAAGAGGACGGCGGCATCGCGTGCGGCAATTAAACACCAAATTATTCAGCAGTATGCAGCAGGCACTTTCATCCGGTCTTACTCGTCGAACTGATTGACGAGTGGTGCTGGTGTCCACCCGAACCTCCGCCGGGCATGGTGCCGCATCCGGCGAGAAGTGCGAGGCCGAGTGCGGCGCAGATGAATGGAATCAGGCGATTGAGTTTTGTTTTCATGGGAAGAGGAGGAGATCAGTCTTTGATGCTGCCGCAATCGGTCATCTGTTTTCCGAGATAGGGATTGCTGATTTTCGTGGTGGTTTGCACCCAGTCGCTGCTGGCCATCGGACAGTGCGCAACGTAGTAGCCGGTTTGGCCGTTCGTGAGTCGAACGGCCTGGTCGCTAAGTTTCTTGAATGCGATCCGAGCTGCAGCGAGCGATTGCGCGTTGGAGAGCTGGGCCGCCGGCGCGGAATCGGTGATCGCCGCAGCCGCGCTCCTGGCAGCGGCAAGATCATCGGCGGCCAGTGCCGCCCGGACGTGCTCATAGCCGGAGAGGAACTGTTTCTGGGCGTCCGTAAGCGCGGCGGCGTGAGCGTGATGTTGGTGACCAGCCATGGTCTCGGCGGCATAGAGGCCGGTCATCAGTCCGAGCACGGACTGCGACGCGATGATCAGGATACGTAGGATTTTCATGAGTTGATGCTGATTTGAAGATAGACGGCCGTGCATGGACCGGCTCGTCTGGACGGCAATATACGATGACATGATGTGACTCGTGTCGTGATGTTGAACGGGGGACCGTTGGCGATCCCTCAGACTTTTTGCCGGAAAAGCTGCGCGTATATTGTCTTCCACGCTCGCGCCTATCCCGCATGCGCAAAATCCGCGCAGATCTTCTCAACAAATGATCGAGGGGATGCGGTCTTTTCCAGCGTATAAGCACTCATAGAACACGAAGTCACGCTCAGTCGCTGAAAAACAAACAATCCAATGAACACACCACTCCGTTCCGCGAAGATCATCGGGTCGGGTTCCCTCCTGGCCCTCGTGCTCAGCTTCAGCGTATCCGCCAATGCCGGCCCCGGCCCGGACTACTGGCAGAGAATGGAAAGGGCTCAGGCTGATTACAAAGCAAGGGCAGCGAATTCCGTTAAAACTCCCAGCAAAGCGGTCCCCCCCGCGATGGCATGTGAGGCATGCCAGACGGTTATCCTCCGCGAATCGGGCTGGATTGGTCCTCCCAGCAAGGGGCGCCTCGCGGAGTTCACCGTTGGCGCAAAGCACACTTGCACGCACTGTGGCGGCGAAATCAAAGTCGTTCGTGGCAGAACGACCAATACGATGCAGCACAACTGCCCCATGTGCGGCAAGGATTCTGCCAAGTGCTCCGTGGCGGTTCAAACGCCAGCGGTGAAGACGTAGTTCCGAACCTGTCCCGCACCAATCCCCCGTCTCCCGCGCCCGGAGTCAGGCGCGGGAGACGGGGAAGACGCACAGTCTTTCTCACGACATGCACAGAGAATCATCCACCCGATTTGAGATACAGACGAAATGACCAACGCGCCAAAAACGACAACCTTCTCAACCAAAAATACACACCATGAAGAAACAATCCAAAAAACCAGCCCTGGTCCCCATTATGTTGGCTTACACCGATCCACTCGCGAGCACCGTGTTCGTGGCGGGTTCGTTCAATGATTGGCGCCCCGATGTGGCTGCACTCAACCAAGCCGCGCCGGGGAACTGGCAACTCGAGCTATCGCTTCCGCCAGGGCGCCACGAATATCTATTTGTCGTTGACGGCACATGGGTAACCGACCCTCTCGCCCGCGAATCCTGCCCCAACCCTCATGGCGGCGTTAACGCGGTCATTCACCTCTGACGCCGCGGCAGCTCCATGCTCACACCCGGCAATACGGCCGTATCACCCGCACCAACGCCAAGCCTGACTTCGGCGCGCGGAACTCCCACCGCGGTCATGGCCGACTCAAAGCTGTTTCGAGATTATCGGCGGGCCTTTGTCTCGGCAAGCGGCATGGAGTTGGAGCTGAGAAGTCCACCTTCGAGCTTGCGGTCTGACTTGGCCGATGAGTGCGCCGACTCGCCTTGCGCGCGCCTGGGTCTCGGCCGCCGCTCGTGTGCGGCGTGCCTCGTTTTCCATCAAAAGATTGCGGTCGCGGCTGAGCAGGCGACGCTCACCCGCGAATGCCACGCCGGTCTCTGCGAAACCGTAGTGCCAGTGCGCACCGGCAATCGGGTCGTAGCACTACTGCAAATCGGCCAAGTCCGGTTGCGTGCTCCTGCTGACGATGACGCGGCATGTGTCGTGCGACTGTTGTCCGGTTCAGCCCAAGATGCCGTCGCCGGGCAGGTAAAGGCGGCGCTTTGGCAGATTCGCTACATCGCCCCTGAGCGATACGCGTCCCTCGTCCAGCTGATCGAGATCTTTTCGAGACAATTAGCGGATTGGTATGTGCAGCACGCTCCGACCAAGCGGCCCCCGGAGCCGGGGGCCATACTCCGAGCAAAGGAGTGGATCGAAACACACTATCACGAAACTCTCACTCTGTCCAAGGTGGCAGAAGCTGCACAGATGAGCCCATCGCATTTCTGCCGCAGTTTTCATCACGCTACCGGCACCAAGTTTCGCGCGTTTCTCGCCCGCACGCGAATCACCCACGTCTGTCAGTTGCTGGCCGACCCGCATAACACCATCACGGAAACAGCATTTGCGGTCGGCTTCAAAAGTATTTCTCAATTCAACCGCACTTTCCACCAACAGGTCGGCCAATCCCCCTCGGAATACCGCGCCGCGCTGAGTGCACGGAAATCCACAGGGACCGGTGCTGCCATGAAGAGCCAGGCCCTGGCTTCACCTTTATCCCATCCCAACGCGGCTTAGGCCGGATCTCCCGGCCCGGCGCACGCCTTCTCTTCGCCAACCCCGGTTGCACTTTATCAACGATGTCCAAATCACCACAAATCGCCTATTTCTCGATGGAAATCGCACTTACGCCCGAGATCCCCACCTACAGTGGCGGGCTCGGCGTGCTCGCGGGGGATTTCCTCAAGTCCGCCGCCGATCTGCAGACGCCGATGGTCGGCCTCACGTTAATTCACCGGCAGGGTTATTTTCGTCAGCGAATCGACGCCGCGGGACACCAGATCGAAGAGCCGTGCTCCTGGTGCGTCAGCCGGCATCTTCGCGAACTCCCGGCGCGTGCACATGTCACAATCGAAGGCCGGCAGGTGGCACTACGCGCGTGGCAATACGATGTGCGCGGTCCTGCAGGCTTCGTCGTGCCCGTCCTGTTTCTCGATGCCGACCTCCCGGAGAATACTGACTGGGACCGCCGCCTCACTGACCGGCTCTACGGCGGCGACCACTACTATCGGTTTTGCCAGGAAGTTATTCTCGGCATCGGCGGTGTGCGGATACTGTGCGCGCTCAAGTTCGATGCGATCCGTAACTATCACATGAACGAGGGTCACGCCGCGCTGCTCGGCCTGGAGTTACTTGATGCCAGCGCTGCCGCGAACGGTCGAAAACGATTCTCGCGCGAGGATGTCGAACTGGTGCGGCAGCGCTGCGTTTTCACGACGCACACGCCGGTGCCCGCCGGGCACGACAAGTTTCCGCTCGACCTCGTGGGCCGGGTGCTCGGGTTGCACGATTTCCACGAACACCGGGAAGTCTTCTGCTGTGAGGGGGTGCTCAATCTCACCTTCCTTGCGCTGAACCTCAGCCACTACCACAATGGCGTTGCACGCGCGCACGGTGAGGTCTCGCAACTCATGTTTCCGCGCTATGTGATCGACTCGATCACGAATGGGGTCCACGCCGCCACTTGGGCGAGCGAGCCGTTCCATCAGCTGTTTGACCGCTATATTCCCGACTGGCGGCAGGACAACCACAGCCTGCGCAACGCGCTCCGCATCCCGCTCGCGTTTGTGCAGGCGGCGCACCAGCAGGCCAAGAAGCAGCTCATGGCCGAGGTGAAGCGTGCGACAGGCGCAGTGATGAAGCCGACGGTCTTGACGCTCGGCTTCGCGCGACGCGCCACCCCCTATAAACGCGCCGATCTGCTGTTCACCGACTTGGAGCGACTGAAGAAAATCGCCGCCACCGCCGGCGGACTTCAGATCGTTTATGCCGGCAAAGCGCATCCCGCCGACCAACCGGGTAAGGACATCATCGCGCACATCGTGCGATGCCGCGAGGAACTTCGTCTGTCGCAGGTGCAGATCGTCTATCTCGAAGACTACGATCTCGTGCTCGCGAAACTTCTCGTCGCTGGCGTTGATGTCTGGCTCAACACGCCGCAACCACCGATGGAAGCGTCGGGGACGAGTGGTATGAAGGCGGCGCTCAACGGAGTGCCGAGCCTAAGCGTGCTCGACGGTTGGTGGGTCGAGGGGCATATTGAGGACGTTACCGGCTGGGCGGTTGGCAGCCCGTGGAAATCGACCGGCAGTGCCGCCGACCACGACAGCGCGCATGATGCCGGTTCGCTTTACGACCAACTTGAGCACAAAGTGCTCCCGCTCTACCACCGCAACCACGGTGCTTTCACCGAAATGATGCGTCACTGCATCGCATTCAACGGATCTTTCTTCAATACGCACCGCATGCTCAGTCAATATGCCCAGAAAGCGTATCTGAGCTGAAGGTCCGACACGCATCGTCAGTCCCGCGAACTCCTCCAGCAAAGACTTCATGGCGCGCGCCTTTCTCCATTCGACCAACATGCCAACCTCCCTAACAATGATCGATCGGCTGGGTAGACACCAGAGATGAAAACTACGTTTCGATTCCTCTTGGTCGTGCTGCTGTTTTCAGGCGCGGACGTATTCGCGCTTCCATCGCCATCGCATCAGGCGGAGGGCACGGTGGTGGCGATCGGGCGCGAGAAAATCAGCCTCGCTCCGGCCCCGTCGAAGGAGAACAGGCCGACGAGTTTCGCGATCCAGGTCGGCCGGACGCGTTTTAGGAAAGACGGTCGAGTGGCCACGGCCGAACAACTGCCAAACGGGCAAAGCGTCCGGCTTTACTACAAGAAGGAATTGGGCGCGTGGGTTGCCACCGAGATCATGTGGGAAGCTGGCAGGCTTCCGGAAAAGTAACGATCGCCGGAGCAAGCTCCGTATCGGACCCACAGCGAATGAGTATGAGGAAACCGCGCCGTCGCGACAGGGAGGCCTTATTGCGTGTTGCCCGATCGTCTCTCGCGCTGCGCGACTGCGGATGCAGTCGGCCGGACCATTCCATATGAACACTTCGCTCCCGAGTTCAGGCACGATCACCTGGGTGGCTTGAACAAATGACTTGGCCGAGTTCCTCCTCTTTGGCCTCCGGCGTCCATGGTGTTCTTAAAATATGCGCAGTTTTTCCGGCTCAATGCCGAGCCGCTCGCCCGCAGAATATGCGATGATGCGGACCATCTCGCAGCACCATGTCGTCCACGCCTCTACCTTCGGCCATTTCGACCGCGTTTCGCTCGCTCACGGATCGTCTCGTGCGTGCTGTGCGTCCCACCTAATCCCGGACATATTTTCGCGGTAAATTGGGTAACACTTTATGGTTGATGGAGACGGTGATCAGGCCCTGGCAGCGGAGCCAGGTTTCCGCCGCGCGGCGCCAGACGGCGCGCACGCTGCGTTGATCGATCTTCTCCGGTTGATGCTGTATCCTGTCTTTTGCGTGGACGCGTATCCACTCAAAAATGGCCAACCGCTCGCGCTTGGCGTAGCGCGCGTGCGGTTGGTGATGGTAGGCCTCGCCGGCGGCGGATGAGCCTTGCCCTGAAGTCAGGTCGCGGATTGGCTGATTGTGACGTGCCCGGGCCGGCACGTCACTCCTCCCTGTTCCCGCACCACCTATCGTGGTGACGCACAACGCGAACATCGCGGTTCTGGGCGATGCGGAACTGCTCTTCCCGATGCAGCGCGCCGGCGACGGCGGCGCGGCTTTTGACCGCGGCTCGGTCGACAAGGTCGAGACCAAGGCCGCCGTCCTCAGGATCCTCGAGGGCGGCGAGCGCGCGTTCCAGCGCCGCCGCGAAATCTACGGTCAGTAAACCCGCGCCAGCGGGCATTCCGCAATCAAATCAGCGTCCAAACCAAGCGAGTCTGAATCGCTTCACGGATAGGCGTCATTACCTGTGCTGGCGTGCGCCGGACATATTCTTCCGCGGCATGATGTCTATCTGGACGTAACCCTTCTAGAAATCCGACCACTTGCTCCGACGTCGGGAGGCGACCGTCGATTTTGTCCCAACGGGGAGGCAATCCGGTCCAGAGCACATGATTGGCCCCTTTAGCGCCCGCCCACATGGGCAAACCGGCAATATTCGCCCGCTCGCCATCTCCGGTAACCCAATGTTGGATGGCCTCGGGTTGCCCGGTGACACCTTCGCGCATGACGAGCATGTCCCGCACCCGCGTCCAATTGTCACCGGCGTAGCTCGTCCAAAGCGAGGGGACTTCGCGGGCAGTTTCGTGGAGCACGAGCGTCACCCGGTTGCGGCTGGACCGCCGGAGATAGTCCACCCGAATCATCGGACCGTCCTCCACCCATGGCTTTTCCAGCACCAGCTCTCGCGGGTCCCAGATCAACGAGCCCCATCCCAAGACAGCAATCATCGTGTAGCGTCAGAGCTAGGGGTTAGACCGTAAGCGTCGCCTCGGGTGCCTCCCGGGGTTGGCACGGGATTTGAACGGGTCGTAACTACGAGAGCGACGGATTGGCTGGTGTCCGCGGCTTCCACTGTGAGGGCAGCAGCGGGGTGAGATCGTCCTTGGAGGTCATGGCTGGTAGACGGGTGAGGACATCCTTCAAGTAGGCGTGGGGATCGAGTCCGTGTCGCTGGGCGGAGACGATGAGGGAGTAGATCACCGCGGCGCGGTCGCCGGCGGCGGGATGGCCGACGAAGAGCCAGTTCTTGGCGCCGAGCTTGCTTGGGCGGATGGCATTCTCCACGGCATTGGTATCGAGCCGGGTTTGACTGTGGCGGAGGTGCGCGGTCAGGGGCGCCCAGTGGCCAAGCAGATACGCGCAGGCTTGGCCGAGGCCGGTCCTGGGGAGCACGCGCGCCTGCAGCGCCGACACCAGCCGGTGCAACCGTGCCAGCGGCCGGGCAAAGTGCTCTTGCCGGAGCGCAGCGCGCTGGCCGCCCACCTGGGCCTGGTCCCATTCGGCTTCGAGTTGATAGAGTCGGCCGATCAGGCGCAGCACACGCCCGGTGGTCTGCGGTCGCTCCGCCGCCGCCTCAAAGAAGCGCCTCCGTGCGTGGGCCCAGCAGCCGGCCCATTCGACGCCCGGGTGCGCGCGCACGTAGGCCGGATAGCCCTCGAAGCCATCGCTGTGGAGCACTCCTTGATATGAGCCGAGCAGATGCTCGACCTCCTCGTGCCGGCGGGACAACCGCCACTCGAAGACGACCCCGCCTCCTGGTCGCGAGAGCGCCCATAGCCAACCGGTGGTGGTCTGGCCGTCGCGTAGATCCGGATCGTTGCAGCGGATCGGCGTCTCGTCGACCTGCACGTAACCGCCGGCCAAGAGGTCCTGCTTCATCCGCTTGACCAGCGCTTCGAGCAGGGCGGTGGCGGCCCCGACCCAATCGCAGAGGTTCTGGCGGGAGATCGGTGCGCCCCAGCGGGCCAGCATCTTCTCCTGCCGGTAAAGCGGCAGGTGATCGGCGTATTTGGCCGTGAGCGCCCAGGCGATCAGCCCGGCCGAGGCGAAGCCGCCGGGCACCACGCGGGCGGGTGCCGGCGCCAGCAGCGGAGCGCGGTTGCGATCCAGCCGGTGCCGATACTTGGGGCGCACGATTTCGCGCTTGAAGAGCTTGGGCGGCACCACGTCCACCTCGAAGGTCCGCTCCTCACCGATCTTTTCGTAGAGCGTGGGATCGGCCTGCACGGCAGCCGGCTCGATGATGACGGTCTCCTGCACGGGCAGGTGCGCGAAGGACTCCGCCGGCAGGGTGCGCTTCGGCGCGGGCCCGGTGGGGCGCTCGTAGCTGATCATCTCCGTCGGCCGCTCCACCGCGGCGAGTTTTTCCAGTGCGCCGAGAGCCAGCAGCAATTGCGCGCGGTCCAGCTTCTCGCTCTGGCCCGGCCCAAAGAGCTTTTGCTTGAGCCATTCGATCTGCCGGCGCAGCACCGCATTCTCCTCGCGCAGGAGCTGCACTTCATCGGGACTGATCGCGGTCGCGTTCACGGGTGCGCGCTTCAGAGCAGGGACCGCACCAAAAGTTTCGACGGACAAAACTTTTTTGCTCAACGTTCATACCACGCCTTCAGCGACCCGTGCCGGAGCTCGATGCCACCGATGAGCAGCGCCAGCGCCTCCGGGGCGAGCGCAAGCTTCTGGCGCTCGCTGCTCGGCTTCGGCCAGGAAAACCGTCCCTGTTCGAGCCGCTTCGCCAACACCCACACGCCGGTGCCGTCCCAATACAGGAGCTTCAGCCGCGTGCGGTCCTTGTTGATGAAGCAGAACACCGCCCCCGACTTCGGGTCCTCGCCCAACTGCTCCTGCGCGGCCGTCCACAGGCCGTTAAACTGCTTGCGCATGTCCACCGCCTGCACCGCCACGTAGATGCGCACCCCGCCCGGAAAGGCCAGCATCGCTCAGGCCCTCAGCGCCCGGACCAGGGCGGCCAGTTCGCTCGCGTTCGTGCCGCGCAGCACCGTCCCATCGCACAACCTCACTTCCAGCGTGGCGCCGCTGGCCGGACCAGCCACTGGCAGCTTCGCCTCGACGAAGCGCACGGCCGGCAAACCGCGCCGACGCCTCTTTCCTGAGCGGCGCGCGGCCTGCACCCAGGCGGCGAACGACGAGTAGATGATGCCCTCCCGCCGCGCGAACTCCGCCTGCGTCAGTCCGCTGCCCTGCCAGGCCGCCACCAGTTCCGCGCGCCGCGGCCCCGGCGTGATCTTCCGCCCGATCCGGTCGCGCTTCTCGCCCGTCTCCACCAACTCTGTCGTCAACGTCGTATTGGTTACCATTACGCAACCCTACGACATATCCGCCCTCCCGCCTACGAGGCATCCGAAGCGACGCTTACGTTAGACCCAATGACGGCCAGTTCAAAGCCGGCCGCGGGTGAGGGTGGTATGGCCGGAGCTCTCGGAAAGGACTGGTGAGGCGATGAGGCGTAATGCGGAGCGGCAAACCCGGTGTCCATGGCTACCGTTTCGACTCACGTTCCGAAGTTGCGGTCGAGCCCAAGTCCCGTATTCTTGGCGTTATTGTCCCCGGCGCCTCGGCAAAATCACTTAGAACCTACTCTAATCGCCACTTAGTTGAGTCGAAAAGTTCGTGGAGCCGACCGGCTAGGGCAGCCAATTTACTGGGGTTCAGCAAGTAACCCACCCGTCTGAGCCAAATCGGCTCGATTTATCGGATCAATCGCGGACGCCGCGGGGCCGCGGACCGATCTGCTCGAAGGGGATCCGCTTGAAGCCGGGCAGCTCGCGATAGACGACCGAGTCATCCTTCAGCTGGAAATTGAGTTTCGCGGCATCCACGAACCCCGGATCCTTCTGCGTGTGCAGGTTCTCGCCGAACTCGGTCTGCGCGTGTTTTCCGACCAGGCGCACGGTCTCCTCGTGTTTCACGAGGACGTTGCCGTCGAACACGTTTCTCATCGGACACATGCCAACGTAGGTTTTCCCGTCGGGCAGCAGGTCGAGCCAGTTCCGGAGCAACGGATAAAGCTCGCTGTAGGGCGGCTGGCGGATGTCCACGGCACGGGTGAGGCGCTTGGTGTAGATGCCCTTCTCGCCGAAATAATACGGGATGCTGTCCTGCCCGAAGTCATACCACATCGACTTCAACTGGTAGGCCGGGCCGTAGCCCTCGATGAAGATGTTGTTCCGGACCACGATGTCGTGCCCGCCGTTGCTGTAGACCGTGCCGAACGAAGCGACGTGGTAGAACACGTTGCCCTCCACCAGCACGCCGGCGGTGGCGTCGTCGCAATACACGCCCATCATCCATTTCCGGTCGGGCCGGCCGACTTCATGAAAGAAGTTATGGCGGACAATATTCCCCTGGTCGCTCGGGTCGCGGCCCAGATACCACGCGGAGACGTCGTTGGAATTCAAAGCGACATGATGGATATGGTTGAACTCGAAGAGGTGCTCGTTGCCGTGGACGAAGATCGCGTGCTGGTCCGCGTTGTAGATCTCGTTGTGCACGACACGCTGCCCGCAGCCGTCCACCACGATGCCGGACGCGCCCATCTTGTTGCGCCGGCTGAAATCGTGGATGCGGCAGTCCGTGGCTACATTGTTGCCGGGGATCAGGCGCTTCTTGCTGCCGCCACCGAGGAAGATGCCGCCTGACCCGGTGTTGTAGATCTCGCAGCCCTGGATGACGTGCCGCTCGCCGGCGTCGCGCTCCCACACGGTGTCCATGTAAAGATGGGAGTGGAAACTCCCGATCTCGCGCGAGGACGGCACGCCGGCGTAGTCGTCGGCCGTGATGCCCGGAAAAGTCTGCCGCGCCCCCTGCCCCAGCATGATGCCGGCCGTGCCGACATTCCGCACCGTGCAGTCCACGATGCGGTTGTCCGAGCCGCCCTCGATCGAGAGACCGAGCCCGCGGCCCTCCTCGATGGTCAGCCCGCGCAGCGTGACGAACGAAACATGGTCGAGCGCCACGAGCGCCTGCTCGACGACGGAAACCGCCACGCGCGCCGCAGCCAAGTCATCCGGCGGCCAGATATATAGCCGGCCGGCCGCCGCATCCACATACCACTCGCCCGGCTCGTCGAGCTCCTCGAGGAGGTTGAGCGCGACATACTGGTTGTAGTTCTGCCCGCTCCCCAGCGCATACATGTGGGGCGAGGCGAGCGCGACTTCCTGCTTCGCCGGGTCGATCGCGGCGACGCGGATCTTGTCGTCGGCGAAGCCGTGGTTGAAATAACCCTGCAGCCAGACGTCCGCCACGCCCGCCCAGCGGACATGGCGCGGGTCGGTGTATTTGAAGCGTCCGCCGCGGTTGCTGTAATCCCCGTTGCGCGGCATCGAGCCGGGCTCGACAATCGCGCCGATCGCGATGGCCCCGGTGTTCGGGTAGCGCGCCAGCGGCAGCGCCGTGTCGTTCCAGAAAAGTTCCAATGGCGCCGGCACCACGGGCAGGCCGTGGCCAAACTGCCGGTGCGCGCCAAAGTCCGTTATCCCAAGCGCGCGCAGGTCCACCTCAAGCACGTGCGGCCGCGACTCGGGCAGGATGCGGCGGAGCGCGTCGGCCGAGCGCACCGGACCGAAGGCTTTCGCCGGAACTTCGCGTCCGCCGGTGAGGCGGACGGTTTCGCCCTGATAGGCAGCATAGGTCACCAGCGCGGCGGCAGTGCCGCCATCCTGTTTGGTGAGCTCAAAAGTGCGGCCCAAGGGATAAGTGCCACCGCGCAGCCAGATGGTCACGGCTTCGGCGTCGCCGGCCGGCCGGCTCTGGCGCCATGCGCGCACCGCATCGCGCGCACCCTCGGGCGTGCGCCAAGGTGCCGCCAGCGTGCCGGGGTTGCGGTCGTCGCCCTGCGGCGAGACGTAGCGCTCGAGCGCATGGATCGACGAAAAAAGACACAGGGACGCGAGCAACCAGCAGAGGGGTTTCATGAGAGGGGGTAGATGGTCGGAGACAAATTCAGTCTGTCATCCTGAGCGAAGCGAAGGATCCAGTGCGACGAGTCTGCTATCACAGGCGAACAACTGGATTCTTCACTTCGTTCAGAATGACAGCAAATGATTCTTTTCTGATTGAGCTACGATATGGGAATCAAGCCCGCCGGCCCCAGCGCCAGAGGATCGCCTCGAGCACGCCGAACTGGTCCGTCAGCAGGCCTTCGTAACCGCACGGCCGGTCGTCCCAGTAGCGCCAGTCGACGCCGCTCTGGTTGCCCCCGAAAACCTTCGCCTCGGCGAATCCGGCGCAGAGGCGCTTGAGCATGGCGTCGCCCTCGCGCTGGAAGCCGCAACGGTAGAGCGCCATCACGAAATGCCTCGTCTGCGAATGCGTGCGCCCGCCGTTCTGGTAGTAGCCAAACGGATAACCCTGGATGATGTCCGACAGGTCGTGGTCGGGAATATGCCGGAGGTTGCCGGGCAGGCCGAGCGACGCATCGGGCAAGCCGGCCTTTTTCGCCTCGGCGAGCAGGCGGCTGAGGATGGCACGACCCTCGTCGGGCGAAAGCAGGCCCTCCGCGATCGCCGCGCCGTTGACGGGCAGGAACGCATAATCGTGCAGCTTGTTCTCGCGGCAGCGCCAGCCTGCGAGCCAGCCGGTGGCCTCGTTGAAGAACGTGTCGCGGTAATTCGCTCGCAGCCACCCGGCCCACTGGGCCACTGTCTGGGCTTGGCCGGTCTCGTCGAACCGCCGCAGGCCGGCGGAGAGTTCCTTGAGCGCCCCATAGAGGATGGCGTTGGCAAAAGCGTCCTTCCAGCCGAACGAGATCACGTCGAACCAGCAGGTGCTCCACTGTTTCGTGCCGCTCACGCCGGTGCGGTGCATGCTCTCGATCAGGCCGTCGCCGTCGAGGTCGCGGTCGCGCGCCGCGCGCAGCTTATGCGCGATGTAGGGCCGGAAAGCGCGATACCACGCGGGCGTCGCGGTGTGACGCAGGTATTCGCCGAGCCCGCGGAGGGCGGAGGCGCCGGTCTGGAGGTATTCGTCATCGGCATCGTGCGAGGAACCGTCCTGCAGCAGCCGGCCCGCCGCATAGCCGGGCCCGCCGGTCAGCCAGCGCTCGAGCGAAAGGCGCAGGAACTCCGTCGCCGGCAGCCCGGGCAGGATGTCGCCCTGCGGCCGCGTCACGGCCGCCCACGTGTCCATGCAGATCGGACAGTGCATCGAGGCGCCGTTGTTGCTGAGCGTGGCGGTGTCGGTGCGGAATGTCAGTGCCGTCCACTGCGTGCGGGCCAGCGCGCGCCGGGCGACGGCGGGCGCGTCGTCGCGCAGCAGTGCCGCCGGCCGCTTCGGCCTGAGCGTGAAAACCGCGCGGTGCGTGCCGGCGGGCAGGCGGTAGAGTCCCTCGGGGGTGCGCGCCTCGCCGACCTTCAACTCCAGGGTGTTCAGGTCGTGCGAGCGGTAACAGTCGCTGCGGGCCCATCCCGAGGCCGTCGCGGAACCGACCTCCCAGCTGCCGAAGGTCGGCAGGGTCAACAGCGCGGGCAGCGCCACGGCGCCGGTTTCGCCGGTCTCGAGCAACCGGCCGAGCACGTGCGACGGCGTCGCGCTGTTGCGCAGGCCGATCTGCCACGCCGCGCTGTGCCACGCGAACGCCGCGCGCTTCGCCGCTCGCTCGGCGCGCAGCGTCAGGCCGCGCGCGGTCACCGACCAAGCCAGCCGGTAGTGTTGGCCGCCGGCCGTGAAGTCATAGCTCACCGTGCCGCCGCGCACCGTGACCGTGCCCTCAAGGTCGCAACGCACCGACGGCGCCAGCACCGGCGCCGAGCCGAGCGGATGCAACTGCGGCCCTTGGTTGAACAACGGCGGGCGCGTCGCCAGGACGTTCTTGCCGGCGTTCGCGGCATCCTCGATGTGCAGGCCGAGATAAGAGAAGCCCGGCCGGCCGAGTGAGAAGCCGACCTCGAAATCCTTGGTGCGGTAACGCACCTCGCCGTCCCGCCGGGTGGCGCGGACGCCCGCGGGCAAACCGCCGAAGCTGATCAAGCCGGCCTCTAGCAGGCGCTCCTGGCGTGGCGCGACAGACTCCAGCATTTCGCCTTCGAGAATAAACGCCGACATCGCCAGGTTCCAGGCCGTCCAGCCACCGTCGATGCCCGAGCGGCGCAGCTCGATGATCACGCCGTTGGTGACGACGCGCGGCAGCTTGAACCAATCCACCACGCCGGGGATGCCGGCCTTCAGTCCGTCGCGTTGCAGCAGCACCCGCCAGCGCCCGCCGCGCAGGGCCAGCACACGCAGGCCGGTGACCCAGTCGAGGTCCTGCCGGCTGCCGCACTTGTGGTAACCCGGGCCGCGCCGCACACCCAGCCGGTGCAGCCGCGCCGGGCCGTGGAGCCGGACGACGCGCTGGTGGATGATGCGTTTTTTGGGCACATCCTTCTCCCCTGGCAACGGTCGCGTCCAGACCGCCCGCCCCGCGTCGAGGCGGCGGTTGGTGAAGAGATCGCCCATCGGCGGCTCCAGGTCGATGATGGCTAAAAGGTCCTGCGGCATAGGAGGGAATTTGACCCGCGACACGCTCCGGCGGACTGACGCCCGCCCAGCCTGAACATGGATCACCGTAAAAAATCCCCGGTCGTCCCGGGAATGCCGAGCCGGGGGTGATGCAAATTATGGGATTTGTTTGGTGTTACTTGGCGGACGGGTGGCTTTGCGGTTGCCGGCGGGGTGCGGCGCTTTTCAGCTGCCCGGAATTCTTATGTCCTCCACGCCCACCCCGTTGTCCCTGACCTCCGTATTCTTCTCCGCGGCCGCCGAGCCCGGTGAAATCACCGCCGCCCACGAGCTGGCCAAGCTGACCGGCGCCCGTGCCACGGCCGGCACCGGCAAGGGCGTCTCCGTCGCCCTCGCCTCCCGCGGCCGCCCCGCGAAACTCCCCGCCAAGGCCACCGACGCCCCGGCGTGGATGTGGCTGCGCATCGCCGAGGATGGCACCGGCGAGGTCTGCGCGACGCATGGCTCGTTTCTCTTTGCCGCGGTGCGCCTGCTCGCCACCGCCACCAGCGACCTCACCCGTGAGAAGCTCGCCGCCGGCGTCTGGCTGCCCGCGACCTTCGGCTGGCACCGCCCGCACTGGGACGCCTGCTACACCCAATACTGGCGCAGCGCCCGCAAGTTCGACCCGGAGCGCTATGTCGCGTCGCTCGCCGAGGCGGGCTTCACCCACTGCGAGGTCAACGGTCTGCAGTCGCACATGCCCTTCGAGGACATGGTCGCCTGGGAATATTACCCGCAGTTCTACACCTACGCGCCCGGCTTCAACCATTTCGTCGACACGCCGCTGACGCAGGGCGTCTGGCCCGCGCACTACCTCGACGCCAACCTCAACCACATGAAGAAGCTCGCGGGCCTCGGCCGCAGCTACGGCCTGAAGCCGGGCGTGTGCATGTTCGAGCCGCGCACGATGCCGGACCGCTTCTTTGCCAAGTATCCGTCGCTCCGCGGCGCGCGCGTCGACCATCCGTTCCGCTCCCGCCTGCCGCGCTACACCATGGCACAGGACCACCCCATCGTGCAGCGCCACTACCGCGAGGCCCTGCAGAAGGTCATGCGCACCGTGCCGGACCTCAGCTACATGTCCGTCTGGACGAACGACTCGGGCGCGGGCTTCGAGCACACCGCCTCGCTCTACGTCGGTCGCAACGGCGGTCCCTACATGATCCGCGAATGGCGCAACCACGACAAGGTCGCCCAGGCCGCCGGCGAGAGCATCGTCCGCTACCTCAAGAACCTCCAGGGCGCCGCCGCGCAGATCAACCCGGAGTTCGACGTCATCCTCCGCATCGAGCCCTTCAAGGTCGAACACGAGCACATCAAGAAGGGCATGGGCGGCCACGTCACGTGGGAGGCCCCGTCCCTCCTCGTGAAGGGTTACGACGTGCCCTACGCGCACCCGAAGTATCCGGAGAACAAGGCCGTCGCCGGCAGCCTCTTCCACACCACGATGGACAAGGCCGAGAACGACACGCTGGTCGCCTCGCGCGCCCAGGGCGTCGAGCCCGTGCTGCATTACTCCGCCTCCGGCGTGATGAACCACGAGCCGCTGCTCGGCCTGCCCTTCCCGCGCCTGCTCCACCAGAAATTCTCCGCGATGCGCGGCGCCGGCCTCAGCCGCCTGAGCTGCCTCGGCGGCCTGACCAACACCGCGCAGGCGCCCTACTGGCCCAACCCGGTCGTCATCCAGGCCGCGCAGTTCTTCCCCGAGAAACCCGTCGAGCAGGTGCTCGGCGAATACGCCACCAAGCTCGTCGGCGCCGCGCACAGCGCCAGCCTGACCGCCGCGTGGCAGGAGTTCGAGGACGCCCTCTCCTGGCAGCCGCTCGTCGGCCTCTACTGCGCCTTCGGCTTCTGCTGGCAGCGCACCTGGGACCGTCCGTTCGTCCCCGACGTCGAGGCCGTGCCCGCCGCCGAGCGCGAATACTACGAGCGTCACGGCTGCTTCCAGCACAACAACCCGGGTCTCATCGACCTCGGCAAGGACGTGCTCTTCGACCTCATCACCCAGCCCGCCGGCGCCAAGATGGCCGCGGACATGGACACCCACGTCATCGCCAAGCTCCTGCCGCTCATCATCCGCCTCGATACGCAGGTGAAGACCCTCACCGGCGAGGCCGCGACGGTCTTCGCCGATCTCCGCGACCGCGTCCGCGCCTACCGCCACTGGGTCGGCAGCCTGCGCAGCGTCTGCGCCTGGTGCGAGTGCGTCTACGGTTACCTCGACGAGAAGTCCGACGCCGCGACGAAGGCCGGCTACGAAAAGAAACTGCAGGCCACCATCGACCTGGAGCTCGGCAACATCCGCGGGCTCATCGAGCTGCTCGAGACCACGAAGTCCGAGGTGCTGGTGCTCTCCGGCGTCGCCGAGAACACGTTCTTCTACGGTGAGAACCTCGTCGAGCACCTGAAGACGAAGCTCCGCCTCACGGAGAAATATCGCCACGCGAAGCCGCGCATCGACAAGGACATCTTCTGGCGCCCGATCCCGGGCACGTCCTGGCCGGCCGGCTGGGACGCCGCCGCCAAATAAATTGTCAGGTTGGTTTAGGGTTATGCCGCCGTGTTTGCCGCCATTTTTGGTGCGGCAGGCACGGCGGCTCTGTTTTGCCCCGCCCGTCTCAGTGCCCCCGCACGCGCCGGCGGTAGTCGGATGGCGTGAAGCCGATCTCCTGCTTGAAGGCCTTGGAGAAGTGGAACACGTCGCAGAACCCGAGCGTGTCGGCGATCTGCTTGAGCGAGGACTCGCCGTGATAGATCGCGGCGCACGCCCACTCCAGCCGGCGGCGCTTCTGGTAGCGGCCCGGTGACTCGCCCGTCAGCTCGACGAAGCGCTTGCGAAAATTCTCGTAGTTCAAGCCGACCTCCGGCGCCACCTCCTGCGGCGTCAGCCAGCCCGTCGGGCTCCGGTCGCCGAGGAGCCGCAGGCTCTTCTCCAGCCACGCGTCGCGGCCCGCCTGCCGCGTGCTCTCGGCGTCCGAGGCGATCATGTCGGTCACCACGTGCAGCAGCCGGCCCAGCGCGCGCAACGGCGCCCCGGCGCGGTGCAGCGGCTCGCCCTTCACGACCTCGTGCAGGCGCCGCCGCCAGTAGTCCACCGCCCCCAGCCGCAGCACAGGATGCTCCGGCGCCAGCAGGCCCTGCGCCCGCCACAGCTGGAACTGCGGCCCGTCGAACACGAAGTAGATCTGCGTCCACTCCGTGCCGGGCAGCGGCCCGTAGGCGTGGGCAATCTCGGGAAACACCAGCACCACGTCGCCCGGCCCGAGCTCGAGCTTGGTGCCGCGGGCATCGCGGTAGTAGCCGCGGCCCTCGACCATCAGCACCAGCGTGAACCGTCTCAAAATCCGCATGCCCGTCGGGTCGATACCCGTCACGTTGCGCAGCATCCCGGCCAGCTCGATCTCACCCACCGGAGTGCGCAGCGGGCTCTGCAGCCAGGGTTCGTTGCGGTATTTGGAGGCGAGAGGCATCCGCCCAAAATTTACATGACTTCTCCCACTTCAACCATTTAATGCGGCTCCATTACCGTGTAACTTCTCGCCATGAGCACCACGACTGCCCTGCCCCAGCTCTATTCCTTTGGCCACGAGCTGGAGATGACCGACGACAAGGTCGGCCTCCTGCGCGAATCCACCGACGCCGTCGGCGACATGGCGGAACTGCACCGCCGCTTCCAGGAGGACGGCTACCTTTACATGCCCGGCTACCTCGACCGCGACGAGGTGCTCGCCGCCCGCGCCAGTCTGACCGACGGCCTCGCCGCCGCCGACGTGCTCGACCCGGCCCACCCGACCATCGACGGCATCGCCAAGCCCGGCGCCGGCTACGTCTTCAAGCCCGAGCTCACCAACAACAACCCGGCGATCCAGAACCTGCTTTATTCCGGCCGCCTGCCGGAGTTCTACCGCAAGTTCTACGGCGAGGAGATCCGGCACTACGACTTCACCTGGCTGCGCGCCATCGGGCCCGGCAAGGGCACGAACCCGCACTGCGACCTGCCCTACATGGGCCGCGGCACGCACACCCACATGACCTGCTGGGTGCCCTACGGCGACATCTCCTTCACCCTCGGCGGCCTCATCGTGCTCGAAGGCTCGCACAAGCGCATGGACCTGCTTGAGAACTACGTCTTCCGCGACGTCGACGCCTTCTGCGAAAACAAGCCCAAGGAGGCCGAGGCCGCCAAGTCCGGCAAGTGGGCCTTCACCGGCACGCTCTCCCACAACCCGCCGGCCGTCCGCAACAAGTTCGGCGGCCGCTGGCTGACCACCGAGTTCAAGGCCGGTGACTTCATCACCTTCGGCATGTTCCTCGTCCACGCCTCCCTCGACAACCGCACCACCAACCAGCTGCGCATCTCGAGCGACGCCCGCTACCAGCGCGCCAGCGAGCCGATCGACGAGCGCTGGGTCGGCGTGAATCCGCCGGGCCACACCACGGCTGGCAAACGCGGACGGATCTGCTGATTTGACTGAATTCGTGGGCTGCCTGCTTGCAGGCGCACCTCTGCGCGAGCAAGCTCGCTGCCCACCCAAGCCCCCAACCATGGTCGCTCCTTCCAACCAATCCGCCACCGTCAGCCCCTCCGAAGCCTTGGCGAAGGGGGGCGCCTCCGCCACCGGCCGCATGGCCGCCGTCCAGGACATGGCCCGGCTGCAACGCATCCTCTTCGAGGTCGAGCGTGAGTTCGTCCGCACCGCGACCACCCTCATCTACCGCGTCGGCGAGCCGGAGCTGAAATACCTGCTCTGCCAGCACGTCTGGGAGTCCGCCAGCCACGCCCGCTTCCTCCGCGAGCGCGGCCGCGAGCTCAGCGGCTTCGGCACCAGCGAGAGCGTCCGCCCCTCCTTCCGCCGGCTCTTCAACGAGGCCGTGATGCCCGCCGACGCCTACGTGGCGCTGGCCGGCTTCTACCGCGTCCTCAAGCCCGCCCTGCTCACCGCCTATCGGCACTACCTCCAGGCGACACACCATCTCGCCGACTGGCCTTCGCTGCGGCTGGTGGAGGAATTCATCCACGACGAGGAACGCCACGCGAAGGAGATGCTCCCCTATCTCGGCACCGTCGACGATTCCGCCTGGGCCGCCCATCTCGGCACCGCCCTTATTGCCCAGGGCGGCCTGCTCGGCGAGACGCCGGCCCTGCCCCTGCCCGCCGGCTTCACCTGGGAGTCCGAGGCCCGCGCCTACCGGCACCCGGACACCTGCAACCGCGGCAAGTATCCCACCTGCTCGAGTGTTTTCAGCTACGATCCCGACGAAACGCCGATTGTCCGTCCGTGGCTCGTCGACCCGAAGACCGACGCCAAGGTCATCCGCCTCATGGTCTATGTGTGGCTGATGATGGAGCTGGATGCCGTCGATTACCTCGCGACCGTCTTCTACGACACGCCCGAGGCGCCGTTCGACCTGCACCACGACATGGCCCGCCACCTCTGGGACGAGTCGCGCCACAGCCAGTTCGGCTTCCGGCAGCTCCCGAAGCTCGGCGTCGACCTGATGACCGTCGAGCACTCGCTCGACCTCTACAACATCCTCGTCCAGATGCCGCCGCACGAGCGCTACGCGATGATGACGATGGAATTCGAGGCCGGCAGTTTCCCGACCAAGGCCCTCGTCATGGACCGGGTGCGCGAGCTGAACGACTTCGAGGCGGACACGCTCCTGGCCTTCGACCGCAACGACGAGCAGAACCACGTGCGCTACGGCCACCGCTGGCTGCCCGAGATCATGAAGCTGTGCGGCGACACCCGCCCCACCGAGGAATTCGTCAAGGCCACCCAGGCGCGTTTCGCCGAGCTGGCCAAGACCTACGGCAACCGCACCCCGCATGCGCTGTCCCCCGAGCGCCGTCTCACCGGCACCAAAATCCTGAAGCTCGCCGGCGTGGCCTGAGCGGGATTTGAGAGGTGGAGCCCGGCCTCCGGACGGGCTGGCTTGCGCGCAGGAGGAACGCTGCGGTCACATGCGCATTGCCCAAACCCACCCCTGAGGCCAGGTTCCACCTTGCCCCGAGGCACCGAAATTTTCATTTATTTTCAGAATGATTCCTGCGGCCGCATCTGCATAGTGCGGTCTGCCGACGCGGCCTCCGCCCCGTTCTGCCTCGCTCCTACTTCTTTAAATCCGTGCCGCCCCACAAGAAAACCTACCGCGCCGCCCTCATCGGCACCGGCTCCATCGGTGACGCCCATGTCCGGGCCGTGGAAGCCACCCAAGGCCGCGTGACCCTCGTTTCCGCCGTCGATATCGACGCCCAGCGCGTCGGCGATTTCGCCAAGCGCAACGGCATCCCGAGCCACTACACCGACTACGCCACGATGCTGGCCAAGGAGAAGCCGGACATCGCCCTGATCGCCACCCCGCCGGCCCAGCACGTGCCCATGAGCATCGCCGCCATGGAGACCGGCGCCTGGGTCCTCTGCGAAAAACCCCTGTGCGGTTCCCTCGCCGAGCTCGACCTCCTCGAGGCCGCCGAGAAGCGCACCGGCTGCTACACCGCCTGCATTTTCCAGATGCGCTTCGGCTCGTCCACCGCCCATGTCCGCCGCCTGGCCGACAGCGGCCTGATGGGCCGGCCACTGGTCGGCGTCTGCAACACGCTCTGGTTCCGCGACGACGCCTACTACGCCGTGCCATGGCGCGGCCGCTGGGAAACCGAGCTGGGCGGGCCCACCATGGGCCTCGGCATCCACGCGATGGACCATTTCCTCCACCTGTTCGGCGAATGGAAGACCGTCCGCGCGGTCGTCAGCACGCTCGACCGCGCCATCGAGGTCGAGGACGTCTCGATGGCCCTCGTGACCTTCGCCAACGGCGCCGTCGCCTCCATCGTCAACAGCGCCCTGAGCCCGCGCCAGGAAACCTACATCCGCCTCGACTACCAGAAGGCCACCGTCGAGCTCACCCACCTTTACGGCTACACCCGCGACAACTGGAAGTTCACCCCCGTGCCGCCTGCGCAGGACGACGCCCTCCTGCAGGCCTGGCAGAGCTTCCCCGCCGAGGTCGGCGCCACGCATGGCACCCAGCTCAACGCCCTCGTCGCCGACATGGACGCCAAGCGCCGGCCGCTGACCTCCGGCGAACAGTCCCGCCAGACCGTCGAGCTGCTCACCGCCATCTACAAGTCCGGCTTCACCGGCGAGATCGTCACCCGCGGCTCGATCAAGCCCGGTGATTCCTTCTACGCCGCGTTGCACGGCAACCGCGCCCCCAAGCGCCGGAAGGGCGAGCGCCCGACCGGTTGAGTTGGCCCCCATGAACCGCGAGCCGCTGGCATCGCGCACGCTGACCGGTTACCTCTGGTCGAGCCGCGCCCGTCTCTGGCGGGGGCTCGGCCTCGCCCTCCTGCGCTCCCTCGCGGTGGCGCCGTGCCCCTGGCTGTTCCAGCGCATGATCGACGTCGCCGTGCCGGCGCGCGACAGCGCCGCCATCGTCGAGCTGGGCGGCCTCTTCCTCCTGCTGCTCGCCGTCCACTACGTCTTCTCCGTCTGGGGCGCCAACGAGATCGCCAAGGCCATGGCGCAGATGATGGTCGAGCTGCGCTCGCGCCTTTTCTACAAGCTCCAGTTCCTCAGCTTCGGTTACCTCGACCAGCAGAAGACCGGCCGCCTCCTCTCCAAATACGCCTTCGACACGCAGAAGGTCGAGGCGCTGCTCTACAACATCCTCAACCAGTTCCTCCCGAACGTCCTCTACGGCGCCAGCATCTTCGTGATCCTCGCCGTCCTCAACTGGCGCCTGGCCCTTGTCCTCGCCCTCGTCATCCCGGCCTACGGCTTCGGCAAGTGGCATTTCTTCGCCCGCATCCAGCGCAGCAACAACGAGGCCCGCCTCGCCCAGGAGAAGCTCACCGGCACCGCCAGCGAATACATCTCCGCCCTCCGCCTCGTGCGCAGCTTCGGCGAGGAGAAGCAGGCCGAGTCCGACCTCGACCGCAGCAGCCTCGATTTCGCCCGCCTCCGCGTGCACCAGAGCTACATCAACGCCATCTTCGGCACCTTCTGGTATGTGAGCACGCAGGTCATCGCCCTGGTCGTCATGGCCGGCGGCGCCCTGCTGGCCATCCGCGGCACCATCTCCTACGGCACGCTCTTCGCCTTCGTCGCCGGCCTGCCGATCGTCCTCGGCCCCATCCAGGCCTTCGTCGGCCTGAGCGAGCAATACTTCATCGGCCGCGAGAGCTACCTGAGCATCAAGGAGCTCCTCGACTCCGCCTACGTCGAGGCCTGGCACGGCAAGGGTCGCGCCGACCGCATCCGTGGCGACCTCGTGTTCGGCGGCGTCACCTTCGCCTACCCGTCCGCCCCGGACCGCGCGGTGCTGCACGACATCAACCTCGCCATCCGCCCGGGCGAGCACGTCGCCTTCGTCGGCCCCTCCGGTTCCGGCAAGAGCACCCTGGCCAACCTTCTCCTCGGTCTCTACGCGCCTGACCGCGGCGAGATCCTCATCGACGGCGTCCCGCAGGCCGAGTGGGACATGCGCTGGATCCGCCGCCAGCTCGCGGTCGTGCTGCAGGACAGCCTGCTGCTCTCCGGCTCGATCCGCGACAACCTCCGCTTCGCCCGCGCCGACGCCACCGACGCCGAGATCCGCGAGGCCGCCCGGCAGGCCAACGCCGAGGAGTTCATCGCGCAGCTGCCCGCGGGCTACGACACCCTTGTCGGCGAGCGCGGTGTCTCCCTTTCCGGCGGCCAGCGCCAGCGCCTCGCCATCGCCCGCGCCATCCTGCGCAACCCGCCCGTCCTCATCCTCGACGAGGCCACCTCCGCCCTCGACTACGAGAGCGAGCGCCTGATCCAGGAGGCGCTCGACCGCCTCTCGGTCGGCCGCACCGTCATCACCATCGCCCACCGCCTCAGCACCATCCGCAACGCCACCCGCATCATCGTGCTGGCCGACGGCCGCATCACCGAGGAGGGCGACTTCGCCACCCTCTCGGCCCGCGGCGGCGACTTCGCCCGGCTCGTCGCTGCGCAAAATACTGGCGAAGGTTTCCTGCGCCCGTAAGCTGCCCAAGAAACTCACGTCCCCCTATGCCTGTCATTCTGAGCGAAGCGAAGAATCCAGTGGCACGAACCTCACACAGTATGCGCCCGGCTGGATTCTTCGCTTCGCTCAGAATGACAAACCGTTAATAACTCATCCGAGGTTCAAAGCGCCTCCCTCCTCCTGCTCTCCCCATGAAAATCCTGTCACTAGCATTCCTCCTGCTGGCCGTCACCGCCGCCGCCCAGACGACCTTCCCGGGCCTCAAGGCGGTCCTCTCGGCCGCCGAGTGGAAACGCGCCGGGCTCGACCGCCTCACTCCGGACGAGATCGGCGTCATCGACGCCGCGCTCATCCGCAACCAGGCCGGCACCACCGCCCAGCTGCAGACTGAGCTGACCAAGGCGCGCTCCGTGGCCGCCACGGCCCCGACGGCCCCGACCAACCCGGGCTTCATGTCCCGCTTCGGCCTGCCCCTCTTCGATGAAGGCGAGTGGCGCAACATGCCCCCGCTCCGCGCGAAGGTGACCAAGTGGGAGGGCGGCAACCGCTTCCGCCTCGACAACGGCCAGGTCTGGGAAGGCCACGAACCCATCACCTACGATCTCCCCGGCAAGGACATCGAGATCCAGGCCCGCCCGCACGGCCAGTTCGCCCTGGTGGTCGACGGCGTGAACACCACCCTGCGCGTCATGCGCCTGCGGTGAGTTTTTTGACCATGGATTGCGCGGATTATCACGGATAAAACCCGAGACGTTTTTAACCACTAATCCTCACTAATTGGCCACTAATTGAATCCCTCGAGCCGATCATTCGGATTAGTGGCCAATTAGTGAGGATTAGTGGTTAACCTGCCTTGATCCGTGTTCATCCGTGAAATCCGTGGTTAAACTTCTGCTGCCTTCCCCATGCTGACCCTCGCCAACGCCGAGCTCACCGTCGACCTGATCGATCCCGCCGCCGAACAGGCGCGGCTCGGGCCGCGCTATTGCTGGGGCGGTTACATCTGGCAGGTCTCGGACCGCAGCATCGGCACGCTCCTGACCGGGCCGGAATGGCCGGAGGTCAACCCGCTCCCGCACAACGGCCAGGGCCTGCCCGAATCCTTCCGCCACAGCACCACGACCGGCGAGCCGCTCCTCTGGGACGGCGCCACCGGCCTCGCCCCGGGATCCGGCGCCCTCGGGCGCGACGCCGGCGGCAACATTATCGTCACGACGCCCTGCGTGTGGCAGGTCAGCACGCAACCCGACCGCGTCGTGTTTCTCACGGAGCAGACCGTGGGTCGCTGGGCTTACGCCCTGGAACGCACGATCGAGCTGCACGGCCGGCAGGTTGTCTCGCGCTCGCGTCTGACCAACCGCAGCGCCACCCCGCTCAAGCTCGAGTGGTTTGCGCATCCTTTCTTCGCCCTGCAGGCCGACGGCCTGCTGCGCGTGACCCTGCCCGAGGGCACGCAGATGGCGGAAAACCAAGGCTACAAACTCGCCGGCCGCGAGCTGACGCTGCACCGTCCCTTCATCGGGTTGCATGGCGGCCACCTCGAGCACCTCACCCTGCCCGCTGGACGACCGTTTGCCGCGATGCTTTCGCATCCCCGGCTGAAGCACGTGAGCTTCGCGACCGATTTTGTCCCGTTCAAGAGCGTCCTCTGGGCCAACGGCAACACGCTGTCCCTGGAGCCCTTCCTCGCCCTCGACCTTGCCGCCGGCGAGTCGCGCGAGTGGACGCTGACCTACGATTTCGGCGTCGCCAGCTCCGGCACCGGCTCGCCAATCACCAGCACGCGCACACCGTCCGCGCGGTAGAGCCAGGCTTGGCCGAACTCGAGCGTCACGCGGCCGTCGTGCAACCGCAAAGCCGACTTCTCCGCAATCCCGGCCACGGTCTCGGTCGGGTTGAACTGCAGGTAAATTTTGATTTTGCCGGCACGCCCGTCGAACTCCGGCTTCGTCTCCGGCGTCGGGTGGTGCGGGTTGATTACCGCCGGAAAGATGCCGAGCGCCTTGCGGCTCGGGATTTCCGCGACCGGAAAGTCGTTGGTCGTGCCGATCAGCAGGCCGGCCACATTGGCCCCGGCGCTCGAGCCGCCGTAGGGCACGCCGGCCGCCACCCGCGCGCGGATGAGTTCGAGCTGCCCCGTGCGGTAAAGCTCGCCGAGCAGGACGAAGGTCTCGCCGCCGCCGATGAAGATGCCGTCGGCGCCCTCGAGCAGCGCCCGCTGGCCCGCGGCATCGAGCCGGTGCAGCGACCGGGCCTGGGCGCCGTTGATATGGGCGAAGGCTTCCTGCAGGCGCCGTTCCATCCGGTCACGGTCAGCGGGCAGCGTGGCATGCAGCACCAGCACGATGTTTTTGCAGCCGGCATAATGCGCGCGCAGCGCCGGGAGCGCGACATCGGCAAAATGATTTCCGTTCATCATGTTGCCACCGCACACGAGCACCGAAGGGGCCGCCGCGAACGCGGCGGGCAATGTGCACAGGAGAAGGCAAAACAGCCGGCATAAGCCCAGGGACATGCCCGGAGCAGAACAGTTTTTCCGCCAGCCACAATCCTCCGGGAAACTTTCATAAAGATTCATTTTGCGCGGGCTTCCGGCGCATCAATCGTAGGCGCATGGTTTCCCCGCTGCCCCGCGTGACTGTCCTGTTCCTCAGCCTGGCCTGCGCCCTCTTGGCGGACCGCACCGTTGACCTGCGTTACGGCATGCCGACCTGGCACCAGCCGCTTGGCATCCCCGGCGACTGGCACAAGCCAATGGCCAACGAACGCGGCGCCCTACTCTACGACTTCGGCCCCGGTCCCTATGTCCAAGGTCTCACTGTCGTCGAACTCGGCGCGGAAGGCGCGCCGCTCGAATTCGTCTCGCAAACCTTCGCCGACGGCCCGCGCGTTCCCGTCATGCGCTCCCGACTCCGCCGCGGCGCCGACACTGTCGAGCTCACCACCCTCAACCTCGCCCCTGCCGCCCCCGCGGTGTCCGAGGGCCGCACGCCGGACTATGAACGCCTCGACGGCATCAGCGGCGTCCCGCACTGGGCGCAGCCGGCTGAAGGTGTCTCGCCCGAGTTCCGCCATGTCGCCTGGGGCAACAACCGCCCGGTCGCCTACCGCCTCCGCGTCGCGGCCGGAGCCGCGAAGCGCGTGATGCTCGGCTTCTGCGAGAGCTACAAGAAATACCTCTTCCAGCGCACCGCCACGATGGAGGTCGAGGGCGCGGCCACCCAGGCCGTCGACCTCGCCCTGAATGCCCCGCACCACGCGCCGCAGGTGTTCCTCTTCGACGCCCGGGACGAGAATGGCGACGGCTGGATCAACCTCCGCGTCTTCGCCCCGCAGGGCCAGGACCCGAATTCCACGCTCGCCACCATCGCCGTCTATCCCGCCGGCACGACGCTTAGCCGCGAGGAACTGATCACCGGCTCGCTCGCCACCAAGGACCGCGCCGAGCTCCGCATCGCCTGCGGCCGGGAAATGGACCGCCAGCCGGCACGCACCGACCTTGTGCACGCCCGCTATGCCGGCGACCTCGTCCCGGCGCTCTTCATCAAGACCAAGCGTCCGCTGGTCGCCGGACCTGACGGCACCGTCACCTTCGACGGCCGCCCCTTCCTTGCCACCCAACCCGCTTTCACGGCACTGACCCGCACGGAGCAAGGCTGGAAGGCAACCTTCACTGCCGGCACCCGCGAGGTGTCCGCGTGGGTCTTCTCGGGCCAGGCCGGCTCCACCGACGTCGCCGCCGCGCGCGCGGTTCCCGTCACCGAGGCCATCGCCGAGACGCGCCGGCGCTGGGGCACGTTCGCCATTCCCTTCGATCGTGTCACCGTCGGTGATCCCGCCATCCAGGCGATGATCGACGCCTCGCTGCGCACGCTCTGGCAGGCCCGCGAGACCATCAACGGTCACACGCAGTTCAACTCCAGCTTCTCGCTCTACCGCGGCCTCTGGGCCGGCGACGCCGTCTACATCACGAACCTCGCCTCCCATCTCGGCGACTCGGCCTCCGCCCGCCAGACCCTCGACGCCCTCTTCGCCCACCAGTTGCCCAACGGCATCGTGGACGAACTTCACCCGCAGAAAATCTTCCGCACCACCGCCGAGGTCATCTGGGGCGTCGTGCGAGAGGCCGAGATCTCGGGCGACTGGAGCTACGCGGAAAAGAAGTGGCCGCAAATCGTGCTCGGCGTCTCCGGCATCCGCGGGCTCCGCGAGGAGACGCTCAAGCACCCCGGCGCCGCCTATTACGGCATGCTGCCGCCCGGTTTCAGCGACGGCGGCATCCTCGACATCGGCTCCGAGTATTCCTCGGTTTATTGCACCATCACCGGCCTCCGCGCCGCCGAGCGCCTGGCCCTCAAGCTCGGCCATGCAAAGGAAGCCCGCGGCTTCCGCCAGCTCGCTGATGACTTCCTCGCCGCGTTTAATAAAAACCGGCAACGCGACCAGCGCCGCGATACCAATGGCAATCTCTACCTGCCGGTCCGCGTCGGCTTCAAAGGTGAGGATCCTATCCCGCAGCTCACGCAATGGGCCTTCATGGACGCCCACCTCAACGGCGAAGGCTGGCTCCCCTCCGATCACGAACTCGTCACGGGCTCGCTCGCGCTCCTTGAGTCGGTCGAGAAGCAGGGTATGCCCGTCAGCATGGGCTGGCTGCCCGGCGGCAACTGGGCCGGCATGGGCCTGTTCTACGCTTTCCAGCCGCTCATCCTCAACCGCCCGGAAAAAGTCGCGGACATCCTGTATGCCGGCGCGAACCACTTCTCGCCTGTCGGCACCTCGGTCGAGGAGCAAACGCTCGTCGGCCAGCCGCTGAAGCTCGCCGGCGACCAGCCGCATAATTTCGCCGCCGCGATGATGGGTCACCTGCCGGCCGCCATGCTCGCCTACGACCGCCTCGACACCCTGCACCTGCTCGGCAGCGTGCCCGCCGAGTGGCTGAAGCCCGGCGCGGTCAACCGCCTCAACGGCTGGCGCACTGGCGCCGGCACGGTGACACTCGCGCTCACGGTCTCCTCCGACGGCAAGACCGCGAACCTGCAGGTGCAGCCCATCACCCGCGCCGACAAAAAAATTCGCATCGTGCTCCACACCGCCAGCCTGGCAGCCGCCGGCTTCGCGGTCCCCACATCGGCCAAGGACGGCCTGATCGTGATTCAACCCAGCCAGCCAGTGACGCTCAGCTTCAAGCGCTAGAGCAATTTTCAAATTTCCGGTCGGGGGATCGGTGGTGGGAGGGGTTTTATACCCCGACTTTGGGCTCCATTCGCAATTTTAGTCGGGGCATAAAGCCCCTCCCACCCATCCTGCAAACACACACAGATCAGGTCACCTCAGCCCAAACCCAGGCAGGCGCGCAATGCGCGGCCGATCTCTTTTTGCCGGGCTGCTGTCACTGGTCCCCGCCGTTCCGTTGCCCGGACTTTCGGCAATTCGTGGATATGCGAACACTTCACCACCGTGTCCCAATCCATGCCATCCGCCGCATCGAGTCGCACCTCATGCGATCTCAGTGCCCGTCCGGCCGGACGCAAGGTGGTGCAAAGCAACCCGTTGATGGCCACATTGCCCGGGTTCTCGCTCCATTCGGACGACGAGATGACCACAAACCAATGAGCCCGGTCAGCCGATGGATAGGGAAATTTCCAGATTTCCCACTGCTTCATCGGCCAAGGTCGCGCGCCGCCGCCGCAGATACTGCCGCATGCAGCTCGATTTCTTCCGTATCGAGATCGAGTTTCTTGCTCCGGGGGGCGATTTTTTCCGTGGTCGTCACAGCTTTATCGCTTTCGGCTGGTTTCTTGGCGGCATAGGCCGCAGCCGTCTCCTCGACCTTAACTGGCTTCTTTTTCACGCCCGCAAACTGCCCCTAGCCGCGTCGCCTGTCAACCGACCCAATCGCCCTGAAATGAGGTGGCTTCTGTCGCTGTAGAACGGATGCTTACCCCTGCGTTGACTCGGCGGTCGCCATGGCTAGTTTCCGTCCATGAGCTCAACCCTCCCTGCCGCCGTTCGCGAACTCCCCTTTGCGCAGAAGCTGCAGCTCGTCGAAGCGTTGTGGGATGACTTGGCTCGTTCGCCAGAGCGGATTCCGTTATCTGATTCGCTCAAGGCCGAGCTCGACCGCCGTTATCAGGACTACCTCGCGAATCCCGGGGAAGGCTCGAGCTGGGAAGAGGTCAAGCGACGGGTGTTGGGTTCGCAATGAACGGACGTTTGATCGTCCGATCAACAGCCGAGCGGGATTTGCTCGAAGGCTTTCAGCATTACGAGTCAGTGGTCCCGGGGCTGGGCGTAACCTTTGTGCAAAGAGTGGATGAGGCGATTGCGGCGATCACGCTGGTGCCGGCCGGGTTTCGCAAGCGTTACGGTGAGTTTCGCCTGTTGGTGGTGAATCGCTTTCCCTACGGCGTGTTCTACCTCTTTGATGGCACCGTGGTGGTCGTGGTCGCGATACTGCCGCTCATGCGTGATCCGGAACTCATCCGCCAGCTGTTGGAGCGCTGAGCAGCCGCATGGAGGGCCGAGCGTTCCGCACGGATGTCGCCTTTTTCCAACCCCGCGCTTGCCACCGCCCGGACGGGCCGCTTCGCTCCCAACCGCAACTGGCCATTCTGCTTACCCAAGAACCCAAACCCCGAAACCCAGAACTTAAATCTAAACCATTTCGCGTAGCTTCGGCTGCTGTCCGCAACGAAACCTAGGAATTTCGAGGACTACAAAGAGCCGCGCTTGAAGTGCGCCCCGAATGGGGGCGCATCGAAAGCGTTTCTTTGTGGGCCCTCCTAGGTGCCCGTTGCGGGACGCAAGTAGGTGCGTCCCTTTCGTATTTATGGGCACCAGGAGGTCCACAGAGGACATCCGCAGACATCGGCAGGGCACGCTAAGAGACATTATGCCGAAACCCTCAAAAAAGGTCTCGAGTAGCTACTCGCAGCGAATTTCAAAATTGCACAAAGTTGAAGACCCCGAAGTTCAAGTGGGACTCGGATTGGATACGCAAAATGGCAATTCGCAGCTGGAAGAAAAAGTCGCCGCACTGCTTAAGAATACTCGGGAGCAAAGAGACGTTGTTGGCCCACTTGTCCTCCAGTTAATAGAATCTGGTTGGGAGATAGAGCAGCTGATATTCGGGAAACGGGAATGGCGTGTCCCCAAAACCCCCTCTGAAGCCGCTAAAAGAGAAAAAGGAGCCTCCTTCGAGGGGTTTCCCTGTGATATTGCGATTTTTGATAGCCCGAAGCGCACAGGCGACCCACGACATATATTGGCGATTATTGAATGCAAACAACCGAACGATTTGGCCGGCGCTGACGAATTAGAGATCTACCTCTCACGTGAGCCGCATGCCAAACTTGGCATTTTCGCAAATCACCCCGATAAAGCGTCGACCGCATATTTTGTGTTCCGGCAACCATCCGGACAACTGCTTCGGAAAAGATCAACGGTCGCGGATATCCCAAGACCTGGTGAGAAAATCAGCCCTAAGGCACAACGGCTAACTTATGCCGATCTTACAGTGCCGACCGAGGAAGCGCTTAAACGCTCAATCGAACATTTACTAGATAGAGTGGTTGCTAACGACGCCCATGTTACACGTCGAGAAGATCAATTGGATCAATTGTGCAATCTATTGCTGTTAAAATTAGAGAGCGATAAGCAGGCGAAATCCAGTCCTGGCACTCCTCCGCCATTTCGCTCTTTTGAGTCAATACACAAAACGGCCGAAGCAATCAAACAGCGCTTCGAATCCTTTGTGCGTCTTTATCCGGAGGTTTTCACCGATCAACGAGACCGCGTAATTCGTTTAAGTGAAGAATCAATCAACCTCTGCGTGGAAGAGCTTTCGCGATATCGATTGCTCGACCTAGGCATACAAACAATCTCCCTAGCGTTTCAAATACTGCGGGCCGCAGCACTCAAGCAGGGGGAAGGTCAGTTTTTTACTCCACATGAGGTAATAAAAGCCGGCGTTCGCCTGATGGACATACAGTGGGAAGATATCGTTATCGATCCAGCCTGCGGCACAGGAGGTTTTCTCGTGCAGACATTGATGGATATGCAACAACGTCATCCAGGCGTGCCGAGCGAACTTTCTCGTTGGGCACAGACTCATATTTTCGGAATCGATAAGGACAAGATTGGCGTAAAGCTCACGAAGGCGATTATGCAGATTGCGGGCGATGGTTCAGCTCACTGCGCGAGAGGTGACTCGGTGAGGACGCATACATGGCGCAACGAGTTTCCTCACTTACAAAACAGTAAGTTTGAGAACGGAAGGTTCACCGTCGTGCTGACCAATCCTCCGTTCGGCGCGAATCTGAAAGTATCCGCCGATGATGCCAGGCTATCAGACCTCGATATCGCCAAGGCGGCCAGCGGTAGCTACGAAGAAATGGAGATTGGGCTGCTCTTTTTGAATCGCGCCTACGACCTGCTTTGCCGAGGCGGACGGCTCGGAATAATCCTACCTGAAACCTACTTCTTTTCGAGCAACCATAGATTCCTCTTTAACTGGATGAAGCCGCGTTTCAGGCCGTTGGTTGTCGCCAATGTTCCGATGGAAGCGTTTCAGGGCTTCTGCCGCGCGAAAACCAATTTCTATGTCTTCAAAAAAATCGGCTAAGAAGGGAGCCGGCCATCAGGCCGAGCGTGAAGTCGTTTTCCTGAACCCACAGACTTGTGGCATATACAAGAATGGAGGGGTGCGATACAAAACCGACGCATCGACTGGAAAGCGCACCAAAGAAGTCGATAATCAGCTCGCTGATGTGGTCGAAGCATATCTCAGAGGTAAGAAATCGGACGCAATCACTCGGAAGCCTCTGAAATTGGCTTTCGATCGCGAAGTGCTCGTTCCTCGTTATTTCGATGACCGCTGGAACTATCCCATTCGTGAATTTTCACGTAAACACAAAGTCCAAACCATCTCGATCGGACAGCTGCTCAAACAAGGGGTTATTCGAGTAACTGGCGGACACGGCAGCCCCTCGAATGACCAACGCACGGGGCATATTCCTTACGTAAAGGTATCTGACATTCGTAGCCTCCGCATGAATATCAATCCTACCAATCTGGTATCGCGGGCAATCGCGGAAACGTTCTGGGGTGAAACGACGAGCGGACTCGCCGGATGGGATCTTGTCACACCGAATCGCGCGAGCAGCAACATCGGTGAATTTGCCGTCATCTTGCCCGGCGAAGAGCAGGTTGTGCTGACGAAGGAAGTCTATGTTGTCCGTGTGATCGGTGATCCCAAAGAGGGATGGGATCCGTTCTATCTGCTCTGGGCATTCTGCCTAACAGCCGTGCGACGCCAATGGCAACGCGTTACACTTATGCAAACAAACCGGGAGGATTGCGGAGATAGATATCTTGAGGTTCGGTTGCCGGTCCCACCGAACGCGAAATGGGCTGCAGAAATATCTGCGCCATTCCGGGAATATTTTACCTCACTTGCTAAAGCCAAGGCGGCGTTTACGGAAACGCTCAAAGATTCGAAGTTCGACTTTATCGCAAACGTAAAGACTGGCGGTTTAGTAGACGAAAACTCTGAGCAAGACGAAACGCCTGTCGTGAATGAAGGCTCATTGTTGTAGCTGAGAAGTGCCCTCAGCTCCCGATCACGAGCACGGCCTTGAAGAAGATCAGGATGAAGCCGACCAGCGCGACGCAGGCGATGAAGCCGAGGGCGTCCTGCCGGTTCCACTTGGTGAATTCCCAGTTGGAGCGCGGGAAGAGCTTCGTGTGGTCGTAACACGTCGGATTGGCGTAGCCGGCCTCCACCGCCTGCGCATCCTCCTCCAGGGTCTTCCCCACGGGGGTCTTCATGCGCACATAGAAACGGGCCACCCGCTTGGGGTCGGCGGGCTGCGTCAGCAGGCTCACCACGACCAGGAGCAGGACGGGCAGCAGCGCGTCCACCAGGTAGCGGGTCGTCATGAGCTGCGCGGAGCTGAAGCCGGCGACATCCACGCCGAACAGCGAGATGAGCCAGACCTCGGCGCGGAACAGGCCGCGGCCGGTGCGCGGCGAGCTGAGGTCCTCGGGATTCAGGCGCACCACGCCTTCCTCGAAGAAAATGGACACGGGCTCGATGCGCTGCGTCTTGGCGATCTCCTGTCCGACCGCGGTGGCGTGACCGGCGGCGACATCCCCCGCCGTGGCCGGGACCATCGCCGTGACGACGCGCTCGTGGGTCAGGCGCGTCAGCGCCTCGGAGCGGGCCAGTGCGGGAATCTGCGGCACGGTCCAGGGCACGACGCAGATCAGGACCAGCATCGTGAAGACCTCGACGCGCACCGCGACCTCGGTGAGCCGGCGCCAGATGAAGATCATCGTGATGGGCACGCCCCAGATCACCAGGAACACGATGGCGAACTTCAGCAGGGCGATGACGCTGTTGAGGTAGAGGCCGATGATGACGCCCAGGGCCAGCGCCACGGGCACGCTCAGGCGGGCGACGAGCATGTAGTGTTTCTCGGATTTCCCGGGGAAGAGCGGCTCGTAGATGTTCTTCACGACCAGGCCGGCCATGACGACGGACTGGGCGCCCAGCACCGCCAGCTTGCCGCCAAGGATGCCGATGATCATCACGCCGACGAGGCCGACCGGCAGCAGGGACTTGGTGAGCAGGCCCCAGACCTGGTCGGGGTCCGACAGGCCGGGCCCGAAGAGCGCGATGGCAATGAGGCCGCAATAGGCCCAGGCGATCGTGACAAACCGCTTGCTGAAGCCGCCGGTGACGGCGCCGATGCGCGCGGCAAACTCATCCTTGGCCGAGCCGGCGACGGTCATGTTGGCCGTCGAGCTCGAGATGCCCAGGAACTGCACGAGGAGCAGCGCGCCGATGGAATACCACGTGTATTCGCTCATCGCCCCGCCGCCAAAGAGGTTGAACATCGCCTCCGGCACCTTGCGGTGCAGCTCGTCCGCCCCGCCCAGCTTCATGAGGCCGAAGGGAATCAGGATCACCGAAATGAGGATGACGAGGATCGCCTGCACGGCATCCACCACCGCCGAGGCCTTGAGGCCGCCGAGCATCACAAAGACCGCCACCAACCCGGTCGACACAAGATAGAACATCAGCGGATTGAGGTAGGTCACATACGGCTGCAACTGGCCGCGGTCGTAATAGTTCTTCAGGATGTCATAGCGCTCCGTCTTCTCCGCCGGGAGGGCGCCGGCGACGCGCTGCTGGCGGAGATCGATGAACTCGTGGAAATCAGCGACCCTCTGCGCCTCGGCCGGGGTATAGACCGCCGGAGCCTTGGTCATGAGCGGCTGGAGGGTCTTGAGCGCCACGACGTTGCCGCCCGCGATGCTGACGATGATGATGACGAGGGTCGTGCTCGCGTAGAGCGAGCCCAGGAAGCGCTTGCCGAAGCGGTCCTCGAACATCTCCGCCGTGGTCGTCAGCCGCACGCGGCGGAACCAGACGTTCAGGAACCAGTAATAGGGCGTCAGGAAGAGCGTGATCAGCGCCAGCCAGGCGCCGCCCGCGCCCTGCCGGTAGACGGAGCTGGAGGTCGTGGTGGCCTGGCCGGGGTCGGCCATGCTGCCGAAGCTGAGGAAAAACTGGAACCACTTGCCGAGCGAGCGTCCGCCGAGGAAGAAGTCGCCCTGGCCCTTCACCCCGTGGGACAGGCGGTGGCCGATGCCCAGGACGGCGATGATGTAGGCGATGATGATCAGACCGTCGATCCAGTGGAGGCCGAGGAAATGCATGAGGGGCGGGGTTGGGGTGGATTAAGAACCGGACAAGTTTACCCACAGATGGACACAGATGATCACAGATAATCAAACCATGCTTCCCCATCTGTGTGTATCTGTGTTCATCTGTGGTTGATCAGGGTTTGGTGAGTGTAAAAGGCCAGTAGCCGGTCGCCTGCATGCGGCGCTCGAGGCCGAAGGTGGTGAAAAGTCTCTCCGTGTCCGCCGGGCTGCGGCGGAAGGCGCCTAGCGCCGGGTCGCCCACGAGCGCCAGCACGACATCGCCAATAATGGCCGTGGAATCGACCACGATCTGCTCCGGCAGCTTGTCGATGGTGTCGGCAAGGTCGTGGTAGTAGCGGACGGACTCGCGCGGGATCGGGGCGTTGAAGGTGATCGTGCGCACGCCGGCCAGCTGGTAGGGCGTGTGGTCGCTGCCGAACCAGTTGATGTTCTGCACGCCCTGCGGGAGCTTCGCGGCGCGCGCATTGTTCCAGCGCTCCAGCGCCGGCACCAGCGACTCGTCGCCCAGCGCGTTCACCGCGATGGGCACGCCGACCATGTCGAGGTTGATCATCGCGACCACCGGCGCGTCGCCGAGCGTCGCGGCGGCGTGGCGCGAACCCCAGAGGCCCTGCTCCTCGCCGTTATACCAGACGAGCTCGACCGTGCGCGCCAGATCGCGACCGCGCAGGGCCGACGCGAGCGCGAAGAGCTGCGCCGTGCCGAGGCCGTTGTCGAGGGCCCCCTGCCCCAGGTCCCAGCTGTCGAAATGCGCCCCGACCACGACCGTTTCCGGCGAGCGGCCCTTGAGCCGCAGCACCAGGTTGGCGGTCTGCGTCTCGCGGCAACGCGACTGCGTCTCCAGCCGCACGCGCACCGGCCGGCCGCGCTTGAGCAACCGCTGCATCCAGCGGCCCTCCTCCTGCGCCAGAGAATAGACCGGCACCGGCAGTGCCTCGCCGACGAAGCTGCCCGTCCGCGCCAGCAATTGCCCGCCGCCCTCGCGGTTGATGAACAGAATCCCCTTCGCCCCGCGTTCGGCGGCGAGGTTGGAAAATTCCCGCGCCGTGAGCGCGCTCGACGAGTCGAGCAGCACGATCCGCCCGCGCACGTCCGCGGGATAATCCGCCGGACGGCCGGCTCCGATGTCCACCACGTCGGCCTCGAAGGCCGCGTGCGGCTGCGTGTAGGCCAATGCCACCGCGCGCAACGGCCGCGCCAGCGGCGCGACCAGCTCCGCCTTGTCCGCGCCCCGCTCCCAGCCCGGCATGGTGAAAGGCACGATCTCCGGCTGCAGGCCGAGCGCGCGCAACTCGGCCGCGAGTTGGTCCATGGCGCCGCGGTTCGCCGGGCTGCCGGTCAGGCGTCCGCCAAAATCGTCGCACAGCCGCGTGAGCATCGCGTGCGCCGCACGGGAGGAATCGTCGAACGGCCCGGCCGCCATCACGGCGCCGGCCAGCGACAAGCTGAGGATGAGGCTCAGGATTCTCTTAGCCATACTCGCATTTCTCCTTCGCCGCGGTTGGCCCACAGGGCATACGGCACGGCACAGAGCCGCACCGCCTGCTGCCGGACGGGTTCGGTGGTATAAAGCTTCGTGCCCGGCTCCGTGCGCCGGGCCGCGCCCTCGAGGATCACGCACCCGCCGAGCAGGTCGGGGACGAAATGCGCCGTCAGCGGGCTTTCCCGCGGCAGGCTCAGCGCGGCGAGGTGCGGGCCGTTGTCCTTTTCCTCGACGCAATAGACCACCGGGCCGCGTTGCAGGGCGGCGAGTCCGGCCGCGGCCGCGACGCGCACGTCGGCGTGCACCCGCTCGACGGGCATCGGCAGCTCGAGCACCAGCTTGTCGCCCGTGCGCCAGGCCCGGGTGAGCCGGACATAGCCGTGCACCTTCTCCAGCTCTAGCGGACGGCCGTTCAGAGTCAGGTGCGGGGTCCGGCACCAACCCGGCAATCGCAGGTGCAGCGTGAATTCCGCCGGCGTGGCCGGCTCAACTGAGACCTCAACGCGCTCCTTCCAGGGATACTCGGTCGTCACATGCAGCCGGACCGGAACAGCACCGGCCTCAAATTGCACCACACCGCCCGCATACAGGTGCAGGGCCAGGCCGTCGGGGGTCTTCGAGCAGGCATACTCGCCGAGCGAGGCGAAGAGCCGCGCCACGTTGGGCGGACAACACGCGCAGCCGAACCACGGCACGCGCTGGGTCTTGACCAGGTGGCACTCGTAGCGGCGCTTGGCGACCGGCGGCACCACCTCGAGCGGGTTGACGTAGAAATAGGTGCGGCCGTCGAGCGCGAGCCCCGCGAGCACGTTGTTGTAGAGCGCGCGCTCCATCACGTCGGCGTATTCGCCGCGCAATTCCAGGTCCAGCATCCGGCGGGCGCACATCACGACGCCGATGGCGGCGCAGGTCTCGGCGTAGGCCCGGTCGGGCGGCAGGTCGAAGGGTTCGCAGAATTTCTCGCCGTAAGGCTCGGTGCCCACGCCGCCGGTGACGTAGAGGTGCCGCGTCGTGATCGCAGTCCAAAGCGCGCGGCTTTGCTCCGCCAGGACGGCGTCATCGTGGTCGCGGGCGAGGTCGAGCATGGCCGCGAGCAGATACATCATGCGCACCGCGTGGCCGACCGGCTCGGTCAGTTCGCTCACCGGACGCGCGGCCTGCAGCGTGGCCAGGCCGTCGTGGTGCATGTGCCACGGCAGCTTGCCGGTCTCGCCGCGGCGTTTGGCCTCCAGTTCGAAATAATTCGGCGACTGCCCGCGCTGCGCGATGAAATAAACGGCGAGCTCCCGGTAACGCTCCACCCCGGTGGCGCGGGCGAGCTTTACAAGCGCGAGCTCGATCTCCTCGTGGCCGCAGTAACCGGGCGTCTGGCCCGGACCCGGTCCGAAGGTTTTGCCGATGAGATCGGCCAATTTGCAAACGACGTCGAGCAGGCTCCGCTTGCCGGTGGCCTGGAAGTGCGCGACGCCCGCCTCGATGAAGTGGCCCGCGACATACAGCTCGTGGCAGTCGCGCAGGTTGGCCCAGCGGTTCTGCGGCTCGACGAGCTGAAAGTAGGTGTTGAGGTAGCCGTCGTCGCGCTGCGCCTTGGCGATGGTCGCGATGAGGCGGTCGAGTTCGCTCTCGAGCGCCGCGTCGGGATGCGTGGCCAGCCGGTAGCTGGCGGCCTCGATCCACTTGGCGAGGTCGGAGTCCTGCCAGAAGAGGCCGTGAAACTTGCCGTCCTTCTCGCCGGCGGCGACCTGGAGGTTGTGCACGCAGCCGCTGCGCTCGGCGCCGGGGATGCGGTCGTTGAGCGCCTCCCACTGGCCGGGGATCACGGTGTCGCGCACCAGCTGCGCCCGGCCCGCGAGGAAGCCGTGGTCGAAGCGGATCCGAGACAGCGGAAGGGCCGTGGGGTAACTCATGCGGGGTTCAGTTGGCGCGGACGCGGTCGGTGATCGTGAGCGTGTTGAAGTCGAGCACGCGCTCCAGGCGGCCGTGCGTGAGGGTCAGCTTGCGCGAGCCCTGCTCGGCGTTGAGATACGGGCCCTCGAAGAGCTTCCACTTCGTGTAGTCGACCGGCTGGCCGTTGACCACCGGCGCGGCGCCGTAGGTGCAGACGACCGCCTTGCCGCGCAGCGTGGTGAACTTGACCGTCGGGACGGGCGCGAGCTTGAACTCGAGCGGCAGCGCCCGGATGGCGGCCTGGAAGGCGGCGAAGTCCTTGAACTCCGAGGCGCTCGCGGCCTGCACGATGGTGCCGTTCTTCAGGTGCGGACTGTAGAGGATCTTGTCGCCGGTGTCGGAGCGCTCGCCGGTCCACGACGACTTGATGCGGGCGATGGACTTGAGCTCGTAGTCGGCGAGCGGCCGGTAGGCGAGGTAGGTGTTGCCGCCCTGCGCGAAGATCCAGCCGGAGGGGTCGACGGTGAGATTGACGAGATCCTTCGAGAAGAAGCCGTTGATGTGCGGGAAACGCGTGCCGGCGGGGATGTCGTAGAGCGCGATGACGGTGTCGAGGTCCTGGAACACCTGCTCGAAGCGCGAACCGCCGAGGAACTTGTCGGGCGAGTCGTAGGAGGCCTTCCCCTCCTTGGTGACACCCTTGATCATCTGGTCGGGCAGCTCGGTGAAATACGTCTGCATGTCGTAGCCCGAGGACATCGGGTGCATGGAGAACATCGTGTTGTGCACGCCGCGCGGGTCGGGCACGGCCCAGGTGACGTCCCAGACGTGCGTCTGGATCGGGTCCGCCATGCCACCCTGGTAGGAACCGACGGCGTAGTCGCGGCGCGTGTAGTTCTGCTTGTAGATCGGCGCCATGAGGACCTCGCTGTTGCGCCAGCGGCGGCGGGTGCGCTTGAGGTCGCGCTGCAGGAAGTCGCCCCCGCGGTCGGTGGCGATGCGGTAGATGACCTCGGGGACATCGTAGCCCTTGGCGGCGATGGCGAAATAGATGCCCCAACCGCCGTAGCCCGCCGGGGGCGGTGTGTTGCCGAAGGCGATCCAGCTGAAGAAGGAAGCGAGGGCGTTCCAGCGCTCGATGACGGAGGTGTCGTCGGTGCGGGCGTTGGCGCCGTGCAGCACGCCGTTCAGCGTGTTTTCCGCCAGGTCGGCGAGCAGCCAGTCGAGCTTCATCTGCCCGCGGATGCGCATCTCCGGATCCTGTGCCCAGGCGGCGAGGAACATCATCGGGATGGCGTATTCGCCGATGTAGTGGGTCGGGTTGAACTCGCCCTGCCCCACCGTGGTCGCGAGGTCCATCCAGTGGATCAGGTATTCGCGGGACTCGGCGAGGTTCTCCGCGGAGCTTTTGCCGGAATACCAGCTGTCCGCGGGCTCGTTGGGATAGAGCTCGGACATCAGGTAGAGCGACGTGTAATACATGGCCCAGTGGTTTTCGGTGTCGCCGCGCACCTGCATGACCTTACGCCAAGCATCGCGGATGGACTTTTTCGCCTCGGGCGAGAGCTGGTCGCGGCCCAGGTAGGCGACGCTGACCGCCGGGAACATCCAGAACGGGCCGGTGCCGGGATCCTTCATGAGCTCGATCACGCTGCGCGAGCAGAGGTCGGCATCCTCCCGCCGGACCAGCTTGGCGGCGATGATGCCCATGTCGGTCAGCAGTTCGCCGGGCTTCGCCAGGGAGGCGCGCCAGGTGACCACCTCGTCGACGCGGGCCTCATAGGCCGCGCGCCGTTGGTCGGCCTGCTGGAGCACCACGGGCGCCGGGGCCGGCGCGGTGAAGGAAGGCTGGGCGGAGAGTTGCGCCGCGGCGAGGACCGTCAGGGCGGAAAGAAAAAAGGTCGGGGCTTTCATGTTCAGGGGTGCCGGTTATTTCGCGGACTTGGGCACGAAGTGGAAGTTGTAGACGAGGGAGCCCTCGAGGCCGTCCTTGCGCCAGGTGCGGCCGAAGTCGTCGGAGGCAAACACCGCGTCCTTGTAGACCGCGGCGAAAAGCCGGCCGTTGTCCGGGTCGATGCCGACGCGGAACACGCAGTGCCCCTCGGGCAGGCCGGTGTTGCGCTCGGACCAGGTCTCGCCGCCGTCCTCGCTGACGAGCACGCCGTAGGTCCAGCCGCCGATGGCAAAGCGCCGCGCGTTGGTCGCGTCGAAGGCCACGTTGTAGTGCGCCTCGGCGGAGGGCAGGCCGGCGAATTTTTTCCACGTGAGGCCGCCGTCGCGCGAGACGAGGACACCGTCACTCTGTGTGGTGGCGAGCCAAAGCTTCGGGTCGTGCGGGGACTGGCGGACATCGGTCACGGTCGCGGCGGCGGCGAAGACGCGGCGCCAGGAACCGGCGGTGTCCTCGGTCAGGTAGATGCCCGACTCGCAGGCGGCGAGGGCCCGGCCGGCGCGGGTGCGGTCGACGCGGACGGCCTGCGTGTATTTGCCGCGCGCCGGCAAGCCGTTCTCGCGGCGCGGCCAGGTGGCGCCGCGGTCGGTGGAGACGGCGATGCCGTCGGGCAGCGCGAGATAGATGTGGTCCGGCGCGTTGGGGTCGACGAAGACGTCCTTCGGCTCGGTCATGTCCCAGCTGGTGCCGATCCGCCAGTTCTGCCCGCCGTCGGTGCTGCAGAGCACGCCGTTGATCGACGCGGCATAGAGCACCTTCGCATCGCGCGGATCCACGGCCAGGCTGACGATGAAGGGGAAATTGAGGCCGAAGTGGCCGTAGGAATTGTCCGCGCCGCGCTGGAAGAGGCCGCTAAGCGTGACCATCTTCGAGCCGACGACGAAGCCGTTGTTGATCGAGGCGACGACAAACATGTCGTGCCTGGACGCCGGGGCCGCGGCGGCCGACCCGGCCAGCAGCCCGAGCAGGGAAAGGAGGATTTTGCTTCTGATCATGAAATGGTTTGGCGTTCTGGCGTTGCGGCGCGGGCGGGGAGCCGGCATGGCTCGAACCCGCCATGAAAAAAATCCTGACGGTTTTGTTCCTGCTTTGCTCCCTGACCGCCGCCCGGGCCGCCGAGACCGCGACGCCCGCCCAACGGCTCGCCGCGCTGGGTCTCACCCTGCCGGCCGTGTCGCCAGTCATCGCCAACTACGTGCCGGCGGTGCGCAGCGGGAGCCTCGTGTTCCTCGCCGGCCAGGTCGCGCGCGGTGCCGACGGGAAGATGATCACGGGCAAGGTCGGCCGCGACCTGACCGAGGCGCAGGCGGCGGAAGCCGCCCGGACCTGCGCCCTGCAGCTGCTGGCGGCGCTGCAGGCCGAGATTGGCGACCTCGCGAAGGTGAAGCGCATCGTGCGCGTCGGCGGCTTCGTCAACTGCACCGAGGACTTCACCGCGCAGCCCAAGGTCGTGAACGGCGCGTCCGACCTGCTGGTCGCGGTGTTTGGCGACGCGGGCAAGCACGCGCGCGCCTCGGTGGGGGTCAATTCGCTGCCCGCCGGCGCCCCGGTGGAGATCGAGCTGGTCGCGGAAGTAGAAATGGAACGCTGAGCGCATGGTTAGTCCGCCACGGACAGATTCCGGCTCGTGCTGCCGGTGAGGGAATAAAAATGGAGCATTGAGCGCATGGTCAGAGGTCGCGCGCGGATGCGCGGACACCGGCGATGACCCGCGCGGCGTCGGCGCGGGAGTTGAAAACATGCAGGGAAACGCGGACGGCGTTGAGCCCCTGCTCGGTCACCGGCCGGCAGCGCAGGCGGTGCTTGTCATGGAGATAACCGAACAGTTTGCCCGCATCGACGCGGGCGTGACGGAAGGTCGTGATCGAGGCGCGCAACTCCGCCGCCCGCGGGGTCAGCACGGTGATGCCATCCACGCCGGCCAGGCCGTCGTGCACCATCGTGGCCAGCTCGCGGCCGTGCGCGGCGATGCGATCGCGCCCGATGCGCTCCTGCAGCCGGACGGCCTCGGCCAGGCCGGCGATGAGCCCGGCGTTGCGCGTGCCGTATTCGTGGCGCGAGGCGGCGCCGTGATACTTGATCTCGCCCGGCAGGTTAGGGAGCTCGCCCGAATAGGCGCCGATGCCGGTCGGGGCCACGGCCTCGAGCCGGTCGCGCCGGATGAAGAGCCCGCCCGTCTCGTGCGGCCCGCCGAGCCACTTGTGGCCGCTGAACGCATACGAGTCGCAGCCGATCGCCGTGAGATCCACCGGGATCATGCCGGCCGACTGCGCGCCATCGATGTGGAACCAGATGCCGCGCGAACGCGCCAGCTCCGCGATCGCCGCCACGGGAAACACGAGGCCGTGCGTGCAGGTGATGTGGCTGACCTGGATGACCTTGGTGCGGGGCGAGATGAGTTCGCGGATGCGCGCGAGATTGGCCTCGGCCGAGGCGTGGTCCGGCTCGAACACCTTCACCGTGACGCCGCGCTGCTTCGCCTGGTTCAGCCACGGGAAGGAACCGCCGGGATGCGCGTGCGTTTCAAAGATGACCTCGTCGCCGGCCGTGAGCGCGAGGCCGGCGGCGATGACGGAGTTGGCCTCGGTCGCGTTGCGAACAAAACAAACCTCGTCCGGTTGCGCCCCGAGAAAACCCGCCAGGGTCGCGCGCGCGGGCGCGAGCAGGTCGTGGCCGGTCTCGGAATGTTCCTGCAGCCGGTGGGTGACGTCAGACACCTTGTTCAGCACGAGCTGCGACGCCGGCCCGAGACCGCCGGTGTTCAGATAGAGCGGGTCGTCGAGGAGGGGGAAGAGCGCCCGGACCATCGCCCAGAATTCGTCCTCCTTGGCCGGATCGAAGGCCGGCCAGTTCGAAGGTGGAACCTGCGCTCCGCGCAGGTTCAGCCCGCGCGGAGCGCGGGCTCCACCCCCAACCTCCGCCCGCACCGCCCCCGCGACCGCGAGACCGATGGCCCCGGCGCCGAGGCGGCGCAAAAAGGTTTTCCGGTCGAGGCTCATGCGTCGGAGAAGGTCAGCGTGTAATCGACGTTGAGGGTGGCCCCGGCCACGAGCGGCAGGTCGCGATCATATTGGAACGGGAGCGCCGCGAGCGGGTTGTTGCGGCGCACGAAGCAGTGGAAGGGCCCGGTGTGGCTCTCGAAGCGCACGCTGACGCGACGCAGCGTCGTGTCCTTCTGGCCGCGCCATTCCATCCAGCGCGCGGGGGCGCCGTGCACGGCCGCCTCGCCGCTGAGGCCGCCCTCGGCGAAGATCCCGATGGCCGTGTCCATGTGGTCGTCGAGCAGCTCGCGCGCACCGCGGAACTGCAGGCCGCCGTAATGCGAACCGGCGAGGCCCTGGTTGGAATGATACTGGCCGAGCTCGAGCGTGCGGCCGGAGACGTTCTTCAGCGCGGCCGTCCAGCGCAGCGACCAGACCGTCGGCGAGAGGACGGCGAAGGTCAGCCCGCGCTGCTCCTGCAGCAGCAGTTCGCCCGCGGCGCCGACGCGCCAATCGAGCGTGTGCGCCAGGTAGTTGGCCCCCTGCTCCACCCAGCCCGTGTGCTGCTGTGTGCCGTGGTCGCCGCGCATCTGGTAGCCGTCGGCCTTCCGGTAGGTGCCGCCGCCCCAGAAATTGTGCCCTGACAGGCAGTTGATCGTGAAGTTGAGCCCGTGGTGCCAGCGGTGGTCGTTGGGCCGGAAATTCGTGAGCCCCTCACCGGCCAGCGTGTTGACCGGATGCGCGTAGGGCCGCGCCGACTCGTCCACCGAAGTGTCCGGCCGGTAAACATAACGCAGCAGCAGGCCGCCGCCGGCGCGATGGATCTCGGCGGCGCGGTCGCCGTCCATGACAAGTTTCAATTCGGAACTCATTTAAGCGAAACGGTGAAGGCGGCTTTGCCGCCGGGGAAATGATGCGTCGTGCCGTCAGGCAGCTCGACATGGACGGGAGTGCCGGCCGGCACGGCGGCCTCGAGCGTGAACTTGCCGCCCTCGACGCGCCACGCCACCTCGACCAGCCCGCGCGGCGTGCAGACGCTGCCCTTCGCGTGGGTGAGGCCGCAGCGGTGCGGGGTGAGATTGATGCGCGCGAAACCCGGCTCGGCGGGCGTGACGCCGAGAATGCGCTGCTGGAACTCGAGCACCGGGTGCGCCGACCATGCGTGGCAGAGCGAGCGCCAGTAGCTGTTCTCCTCGACGAAGGTCGAGAGGCCGTAGCTGACGGACTCGTGCCACGGGCCGAGGTGCTGCGGCATGTCGTCGTAACGGCCGCTCTTCGCGAGCGCGGTGAAACCCGTGTGCCACCAGAAGAAGGAACCCGGCGCGAGTTTCGCGTCGTCCGGGAAGCGCTTCATGATGATGCCGCGCTCGCGCTCGCCAGCCAGGCCGGCGACGATCGCCCATGCGTTGCCATACTGGCTGACCTCGGGGCCGCCCGGGCGGTCGAAGTAGAGCCCCTCGGCCTCGGACCAGAAAAGCGCATGCGCCTTCCGGCGCAGGTCCGCGGCCTCGGCCACGAGGGCATCGGCCTCGGCGGCGCGGCCGAACTGGCGGACCATCCACGCCGTCTCGTCGAGGGCGTTGATGTATTGCGCGGAATGGATGCAGGTCGTCCCGGTATCGGCGCCGGGCACAACGCCGCGCGGCCACCACGGGCACCAGTCGGTGATGTTCCAGAACGGCAGCTTCGCCGGCAGGCCGGCGGCGTCGGTGTGGCGGCGATACCAGTCGAGCACGGCGCGCACACCGGGCAGCAGGTCCCGCACCGTGTCCCGGTCGCCCGTGCACAGCAAGTAATCCTTGATGTTCGTGATCCAGTGGATGCTCCACGCCGGGATGACCTGCACGAGCCGCGACGGGAAGCGCGCCTGCGTCAGCCCGTCCGAAAGCCGCGACCAGTCGAACTGATACAGCGCCTGGCGGCTCAGCGCGTAGTCGCCGGTGGTGAACATCGCCAGCTTCGACGTGATCATCGTGTCGCCGGCATACTGCATCTGCTCGTAGTGCGGGCAGTCCTCGAAGGTCTCGTGCGAGCACATGCGCATCGTGTGCAGGCCGACCGACCAGATCTTGTCCAGGGCGGGGTCGGACGAGGCGAACGTCGCCGCCACGCGGTAGGGATACGCCGTGAAACGCTGGCGCACCGCGTGCAGCGTGAGCGGCTCGCGACCGACGGTGATCTGCAGGCCGACGTAGCGGAAGGCGCGCCAGTGCAGCGGCTCGAAGGTCTCCGCCCGGCCCGACGGCTCCCAGATGTCGCACCAGCCGGTGACCTTGCCGCGGCGGTCGAAGGTCCAGCCCGTGCTCTCGTCGGCAAAATGCGAGGCGAGGTTCGCCAGCGACTGCTGCTTGCCCAGCAGCTTTGCGCCGGGCGTGTTCCACGGCAGGCGGAGCGCCTCGGCGTAGGTAAGCCGGACGTTGCTGCCGGCCCCGCCAGCGACGGTCAGCTGCGGAAACGCGGTCGTCAGCGCTCCCATGTCGAGCACGAGGTCGACCTTTTCGCCCGGGGGCAGCGTCAGCGGAGCGCCCGCGGAAAGCAGTTTCTGCCACGCCGGGGAAACGGCGCCGCCACCCGCCACATAGGCATCGGGGAACGGAGCGGGCGCGCCCTCTTCCAGCATGGGGATCATGCGCGGCATCAGGCCGTAAGGGCTGGCTGGATCGCGGCGGTTTTCGAAACGCTCGGCCTTGAAAAGCACCAACGCCGCCGGCCACGCGCTGTCATCAAACTCGACCGTGTTCCAACCCGCGGGCACGAGCGCCGAGACTCGGTGCTCGAAATAGCCAAGGTAACCCTCGAAGGTGGTGTTTTCGTTCTGGAAACGATGACCGTGGTCGACGGCGACGCGCCACTGGGCGTCGGTCTGCAGGTCGGCGAGCACCACGCCGGACCGGTCGACCAGTTCCCCCTCCAGCACAAAGCCGCCGGTGTAGGTCATCACCGAGCATGGCGGTCCGAGCAGGGCCGGCCGGTGGGCGACGCGGGACATGTCGAGGACGATCACCGCCATTACATTCCGCCCGCGCCGCAGGTGCGGGGTCAGGTCGTAGGTATCATAGAAGTGGTGGTTGATGTCGCCCTTGGCCGGGCCGCGGCCAAGGCAGGTCCCGTTGCAATAAAAGACATACCGGCTGTCGGCCGACAAATGGACGGTCAGAGCGGCCCCCGCCGGGTCGGCCACCTCGAAGGTGCGCCGGAAATAGCGCACCTGGTAGTGCGAAGGCGAACCCAGGCCGGCCGGAGGCACGGCATGGGTGCCTTCCGCGGACCAAATCCAGGAGGCATGCTGCAAGAAAGGCGTTGAGGGCATGGGAAGCGAGGTCACCGGCCAACATGGGGAGCGAAGGGGGCGCGCCGGCCAGTCGGAGCAAAATGGGCTGGCCATGAAGAAGATTTCAACATCTGTTTTCATATATTTTCAGCAATCTCATGAAAGTTGTTTCATCTGCCCACCGCCTGATCCTTTGCGCCCATACCTGGTCCATGGTCGGCTACCCCTCGCCGGGCCGTGAATGGTCATTGGCGCGCAAGCTGGACGCGATCCGCGACGCCGGTTTCGACGGTGTCGCCGCCTATATCACCCCCGAGATCAAAACCGGGGCCGACGCCCGGAGCCTGAAGCTCATGAGCGGCTTCGATTGCGGCAATCTCAAGATCGCGGAGCAGCGTCTCCGGGACCAGCGCGCCCTGGGCGTGCACTTCATCAACATCCAGCTGCTGGACCATGACACCCCGCCCGCCCCGGCCGCGGCCATGGCGGTGCGCCTGATCAAACTCTCCCGCCGGCTCGGCCTCGGGGTGCATGTCGAGGTGCACCGCGACACCTGCACCGAGACGCCCGAGAAATACACCGAGATCGCCCGTCTTTACCGCCGCGCCACGGGGGAAATCATGCCCGTCACGTGGGACCATTCCCATTTCGCCGTCTCCAAGCATGTCATGCCGAAGGACTACTCGGCCCGCCTGCTCGCCTGGCCGAAGGAAATCCAGCATTCGCAGATGTTCCACCTGCGGCCCTTCAACAGCCAGCACTGCCAGGTGCCCGTCACCAACGGCCGCGGCCGGCTCACACCCGAGTTCGCCGACTACCTGGCCTTCGTCGAGGATCTCTTCACCCTGTGGCTGCGCGGCCCTCGCCCCGGCGGGGAACTCTGGGTCTGCCCCGAGATGGGCATGAGCCATGGCTATAATGTCAGCACCAATCCGCCCGTCTGGCCCGATGTCGTCCGTTGCCGCCGGGAACTGCTCGGGGCGTGGACCCGGGCCCTCCGCCGCGCCGGCTTGTGACATAAGCGAACAGGTTTTTCCGTGAAAACACTTGACCACGGGAAGGGTGATTTTCATTAGTCGTTACTGAAATTTTCATAAGACGGCCTACCCCCTAATGCTGCTTTCCGAAATCGCCACCAAGGCGCGTGTGTCCCCTGCCACCGTCTCGCGTGCCATCAACCAGCCGCAGCTCGTCGCGGCGGACAGCCTTGCGCGCATCCGGGCCGTGATGCTGCAGCACAACTACGTGCCGGCCCCGCTCAACCGCCGCCGCGGCCCCAAGGCCCGCCTGCCCGAGCAGCGTCGCATCGGCGTCTGGTTCGTCGGCGCCAAGGCCAACAACCCGAGCCTGAACTGGTTCCAGGACCAGCTGCTCCAGGTCCAGTCCACCGACCCGCGTTACCGCGTCGACCTCCGCGTCCTTTTCTCCAGCAACCCGGGCGAACTCCCCCGCAACCTCGCCAACGAGCAGCTCGACGGCGTGATCGTGCAGGGCATGGAGCCGTCGCCCGAGTGCCTCGCCAAGCTGCGCGAGCTGCCGAACGTGTGGTTCATGACCCGGCGCTCGGCCTCCTACCCCGGCGACTACGTCGAGCCGAACAACGCCGAGAACGGCCGCATGGCCGCCGACTACCTCAAGGAGCGCGGCCACAAGGCCGTCGCCGTGATCTCCACCGACCCGGATTACAGCGCCATCGTCAGCCGCAACCAGGCCTTCGTCGCCCGCGCCGAGGAACTCGGCCTGGCGGTGCACACCATCCTCGGCCGGTCCAACCCCGGGGTCAGCTACCTGGAAATCGCGCCCGTGCATGGCGAGAGCGACAGCTTGGTGAAGCGCCTGCTCGAGTGCACCCCCAAGGCCACCGGCCTCTACATCCCGGTCGACCACTTCTGCGGCGCCTTCTTCCGCGCGCTGCGCGAGGCCGGCAAGAAGCCCGGCCGCGACATCGAGGCCGTCCTCGGCAACTACAATCCCGTCATCTACCACAACCTCGACCACTCGCCCGCCGCGATCGACATCAACCTCCCGATGCTCGTCCGCAAGGTCGTCGACCACCTGCTATGGCGCATCGAGAACCCCGAGGTCAACGGCCGCATCGGCGTCACCGTCTCCCCGCGCCTGCTCACGCCCGACGCCGCGGCGAACCCGCCGAAGTGACTCCTCCCCTTTCCTGTCAACTGAACCGGTCACCCTGTTCTAAGCCGGAAACTACAAACCACCAATACGCATGAAACCACCCCTGCATACCCCCGCCAATCGGGCCAGCCAAGCGCTGGCCTTCGGTCTGGCTGCACTGCTGACGGTCAGCCCCGCCTTCGGGCAATCGGCTGATTCCGACGCGCTGCGCCGGCTCCAAGAAGAAAACGCCACCCTCCGCAAACGCCTCGCCGAGATGGAAGGCGCCAAGCCGGCCCAACCGGCTCCCGCCGCCCCGGCGCCCCAAGCCGGCCCGACTGCGGCCCAGCCTTCGGTCGCCGCCGAGCCTTCGGATCCGAACACCCTCGTGCTTTCGCCCTTCGAGGTGAAAAGCGAGAAGGACTACGGCTACCTGAAGACCAACTCGAGCACGGCCACCCGTATCGGCATGGAGATCCAAAAAATCCCGCTGAACATCTCGGTCGTCTCGGAGGACTTCATCAAGGACACGAACATGAAGGACATCCAGGACGTGTTCCGCTACATTTCCTCATCGGCCGGCGACGGCCGCATGGGCATTCAAACCCAGCCGGGCAACTCGTTCACACCCTCCGGCAATCTCTCGCTGCGTGGTTTCCCGGTGAACGCCCGCCTACGCAACGGATTGCTCCGCTACACCGGCTACAGCCTGGATGCGGTTGATCGCGTGGAAATCATCAAGGGTCCCGCCGCCGTGTTCTTCGGCAACGCCTTCCCCGGCGGTGTCATCAACTACGTCACCAAACAGCCCTCGTTCTCGAAGATCCCGACCTCGGTGAGCTACTCCTACAGCGGTTATGACGGCCGCATCGGCGGCGATCGCGTCACGCTCGACACCAATCAGGCGTTCTCGAACAAGGCGGCCATGCGTATTGTCGGCGCCTGGGACAACGGCATTGGCGACGCTCGCTTTGAATACCAAAAGGGCCATTCGCTCACTGCCGGTCTGACGCTCAAGCCGCTTGATAGCGGCAAGCTCACCATCGCCATCGAAGGCGAAATCCTGAACCGCCGCCGCAACCAAGACGACGATTCCTGGCGCTGGCCGCAGGGCTGGTTCGACGCCTACAAGAATCCGACGCAGGCCCTCATCAATGCGGCCGGTGTCGCCGTTTCCGGCGCGGCCGACCCGGTGGCCGCCTACCGCACCCGCATCCTCGGCAACATCGGCGCCTGGATCGCGGACGTCCGCACCGCCGCCAACGATCAATACATCCCGCTGTGGACGCAGCCGCTTGAGCACGGCGCCTACATCACCGACAAGGCGGGCAACCGCGTGCACGATGAGAAATACAACTATTACGGCGTGGGCACGTTCAGCAGCGAAAACGCGGCCACCTTCTCCGTCACCACGGACTTCGAGGCCACCAGCTGGCTGAGCCTGCGCCACAGCTACACCAACGTGAACGCCAAATACGAGCGCCTCCAGGCTGTATCCAGCCCCCTGGCTGACGGCGTGCGTTTCGCCTTCGGCGCCCCCACGTGGCAGACCTACGCCCTGGATGCCTACTACCACCAGCTCGACTTCCTGATGAAGGCGCGTTTTGCCGGCATCGACAACAAATTCCTGGTGGGCGGCCTGTATGGCAACAGCTACCAGAAGTTCGAAGCGTCCAACGCTCATGGCTCGATCGCCACCGGCCAGTTCTATCCGTTCTACGGCTACCTGCCGGGCGCTTACGACAAACCGGACGAGGGTTATGTCTCCCCGATCCCGGCGATCTTCCGCCAACCGGTCGCGGGCTGGGGCCCGGCGCAGCAGTTTGTGCGTGACCGCAATGGCAAGATCCTCACCCCGCAGGAAATCTTCGGCCTGTATGACCCGGGCGTCCACGTCGCCCCGGATATCAGCCGCATCGCCGAAATCAGCCGCGGCTTGGTTGATGCCTCCCGCTCCTATCGCAAGGAATGGTATGTCAACTGGCAGGGCACGGCGATCCAAGACCGCCTGACGACCTACCTCGGTTACCGTGAGGAGCAGGCAAAGGGTCCTGGCCAGCTGGTCCAGGCCAACCCGCCCTGGTATACGGCCGACGAATATGCGCTCCAGACCACCCCCCAATCGGAGTGGGTCACCTACGGCCTGAGCGCCATCTTCTCCCGGCCCCGCACCATCAAGGGCAATTCCAAGATGGCTGGCGCCTCGTTCGAAGTGGTCAAGAACGTCAACGTTTACGCCAGCTTCTCGCAGTCCTACCTCCCCAGCAGCGTGACCTACCTGGGCGGTGATTATGATCCGGCGGCGGTGCGGACCCGGGCGACCCTGCTCGGCCTCAACCCCGATGCCGAAATCGCCCGCCTGACCGCCGAGGGTGGCCTGACCGAAGTGCAGAACGAAAAGGGCAAGAACCTGGAGTTCGGCGTGAAGGTCTCGACGAACGACAACAAGCTGGTCGGCACCTTCTCCGTCTTCCGCATCACGCGCCAGAACCGCAACGTGGATGACAACCTGCGCCAGACGGACGAAGTGCTGAACTATACCCTCCCGGGCAAACCGACGGCCAGCTTCAACCGCCTCGTTCGCTGGTTCACCAACTCGGCCACCCAGGAGAACGAAGGCGCCGAGTTCGAGGCTGTCTGGTCACCCAAGCGCAACTACCAAGCGGTGGTTTCCGGTTCCTGGATCTGGCGCTCGGAGACGGTCCGCGACCCCAGCCTCGTGATCACGCCCACCTCGAGTGCGGCCACGATCATCTCCAGCAACATCATCTTCGGCAACCGCCTGACCTACGCCCCGGAATTCCGCTTCAACGTGTTCAACAAATACACGTTCGACCACAACTTCATCGGGGAGCACGGTCGCGGCTTCAGCGTCGGTCTCGGCGCCCGCTACTCCAGCGAGATCAACATCGGCAACGACCAAAACTTCAACGCTCTCCGCGGCGGCATCACGGCCGGTGACTACCTCGTGTTTGACTCCGTGTTCAGCTATCCGTTTGAAGTCTTCGGTTACAAGATGTCCGGCACGCTCAACGTGACCAACCTGCTCGACGAGGATTATTCCGAGGGCAACTTCTCGCTGGCACCGCCCCGCGCTTACACGCTCTCCGTGGGCATGAAGTTCTAAGCGTCGGGCTTCCCGATCCATTCGTCCAAGGGCGGAGGCACCTGCCTCCGCCCTTTTTTCTTCCCCCCCCTGTTTTCCCCCATGTCTATTTCAACCGCGTTCTCCTTTTGTAGGAGCCTGTTTACAGGCGATCACCCACATCCGCCGGCCGGCTCTCCCCGCTGGTCGCTTGCAAACAAGCTCCTACAACTTGGCGCTATCGCCGCTCTCCTGTCCGCTTGGTGCATCGGCCAAGCCGCAGACCATCCCTTGGCCGGCACCTGGCAGTTTGACGCCGCCCGCAGCACCGAGTTGAGCCCCTGGCGGGACTATGTCTTCACCCTCGCGATCGACGGCGACCGCGTGACCATCGCCCGCCGGTTTGGTTCGGGCCGCCGCCAGTTTGCCGATGCCCAGACCATCGACCTGTCCCGCCCGGACAACATCGTGCCCGTATCCCTGTGGCCCGACAACCGCCACCTCGGCGCCTACATCGGCGGCGACCGCACCAAGCGCGTCCGCGGCGAATGGCTCGACGCCGGCCGCATCCTCCGCCTCTCCACCGACCTCGTCCTCTCCACCCAGCAGGGCGACCGCGCGATCAACATCCTCAGCGACTACAAGGTCTCCGCCAACGGCACCCGGCTCACGCTCACGGAACTCCGGAGCACCCGCAACCGCCCCGTCGTCTACAGTTTCACCCGCGCCGACTCCGCCAAGAAATGAAACACCCCCTCTCCCTCTTCGCCAATTTCCCTCACCACTCATCCGGGCTCCTCTCTGTATTGAAATGTAGGGTCGCCGCTTGTCGGCGGACCGTTCCGCATGCGAACCACGGCACGGCGACAAGCGCCGGCCCTACATTAGCCCTGTTCAGCAAAAGCCCCCTCGGCCCCTTCTTCGCCGCCCTCACCCTCACTTTCACTCTCACTCCCTCCGTAGCCATGGCGAAGGAGGACTCTCTCATCGCCCGCCTCGAGCCGAAAAAAGTCGCGCACGCCCCCGCCTCCGCGACCCTCGTGCCGCTGTCCGAGAACTGGCGCATGGATGGCGACATCCCCGTCCACGCCCTCCTCATCTCCCTCCAGGGCCTGGCCAACCGCGACCAACCGCACCTTTACCTCGAATACCCGACCCATTGGCAATGGGAGATTGTCCGGCCCCTTGAGACCTTCCTGGAGAAGCGCCACGGCGTGAGGTTCAACCGCCTCGGCGTGAACGATGCCGACGCCGCCCTCGCGCTTTATGCGAAGCACGCCAAGGGCGTCGTGGTCTGGGACAAGTCCGTCCGCTCCTCCCTCATCGTCGCCTTCACCGTCGCCGGCGTAGAGGACCTTGTGGTCGTCACCGCGGACCAGCTCCCGCTCGCCGTGAAGCACGGCCTCCAGCCGGTTGTCGACCTCCGCGGCAAGTTCAGCGGTAAAACCGACGCCCAGATCTACCAGTGGGCCTACGACCAGTATTTCGAACGCTGCTCGCGCGACTATTACGTCGTCATGGGCGGCCATGCCGGCGTCGAGATGCAGCCAGGCGTCGCCGACTTCGGCATCCGCCAGCGCGCCTTCTTCACCGACCTGTCCTCCAATCCGAAGCATCCCGAGGAACTCGCCCTCCTGAACCGGATCCTCGGCCGCCAGAACGTCCCGAGCATCGTCCTGGGCTGGCATTCCTACGCCAAGGACACCGAGGGCCAGCACACCACCCTCGTCGGCAATTATGGCCTCATCATGGAGGGCCTGCACAACCTTCCCAACGTTTCCTTCACGTCGCAGATCCCGCTGACCCCTGACTTCAAGTTCGTCAACAACCACACGGCGAAGCCCGGGGACAACCGCCAGGCGGAGAAGAAGGTCTACATCGCCGCCGTCGCCACCGACGCCATGGGCATCGGCACCTGGACCAAGCCCGGCCGCGGCAAGATCCCCTACACCTGGCAGGTCCTCATGAACTGGGCCTGGATGAACCCGCCCGCGCTCCAGTATTTCTACGAGGACAAGTCGCCCAACGACCACTTCATTGGCGGACTCTCCGGCCCGGGCTACATGTATCCCAAGGCCATCCCGGCCGACAAGTGGCCGGCCCTCACGGCCGTCGGCCGCGACCTGATGAAGCGCCTCGATCTCCGCATCCTCGAGATCATGGACTACTCCGAGGGCAACCGCCATGTCGGCAACACCGACCTGCCGAAGGCGGTGGTCGACCGCTACTACGACCAATACCCCGACGCCACCGGCTTCATCAACGGCTACGGCTCCGCCCGCACCTTCGACCTCCGCGGCGGCCGGCCGCTCCTCAGCTACGATTATTACCTGTCCATCGAGCGCCCCGTCGAGGAGGCCGCGGCCGACCTCGAGGAGCTCATCCAGCTCAACCCGCAGCGCCCCTACTTCCTCCTCATGCACGTCCGCGAGAGCAACACCGTGGAAAAGGTCGCCGACATCCTCGGCCGCCTGAGCGAGTCCGTGGAGGTCGTCCCGCTCGACGTCTTCCTGCAGCTCGCCGCCGGGGCCAAGACCTACCGCACCTACCATCAGCAGCCCACCGACGCGGTGGACCATAATCCTTAAGACATCACACCTCCCTTACCTGTCATTCTGAGCGCAGCGAAGAATCCATGCATGCGAAAGTGATGCCATGATCGCAGCCGTGGATTCTTCACTTCGTTCAGAATGACAGAATTTAGATCGCCTGACCTTTCCCTCCCCATGCGTTATCTCCGTCCGCTCATCTTCTTTCTCCTCCCGCTCGCGGCCTTCGCCGCCTCGCCGCTTGAGGGCCGCTGGCGCCTCGATCCCGCCCGCAGCACCGCCCTCGACGGCTGGACCGCGTGGGACCTCGTCATCACCGCCGAGGGCAGCCGCGTCAGCCTGCGCCATGACATGCAGTGGCGCTCCACCAAGGTCACGACGACCAACCTCGTCGACACCGCCGCCCCCTCCACCGTGAAGGACTTCTTCCGCGTCGAGCAGCGCCACATGGCGCTCTACCCGGCCAAGGGCGGCACGACCGCCGTCCGCGCCGCCTGGCTCGACGCCGGCCGCACCCTCCGCGTCGAGGCCGACACCCCCATCGAGATCTCCCAGGGCCAGGCGAACATGCGGCTCTATTATGAATACCGGCTGATCGAGGGCGACGGTGCCCTCGTCCTCATCGAGCTGCACAGCACCCGCCCGCAGCCCCTCGTCTATCATTTCACCCGGGTGACCGAAACCAAGTAAGCCATGCGCCGCATCCTTTCCCTCCTCACCCTTTTCCTCGCCGCCACCCTCTCCGGGGCCGAAGCCGGCCGCAGCGCCTTCGTCATGCGCTGGAACCTCGACTGGCAGGTCACCGGCGGCCTCCCGGAAAAGGTCCTGTTGCTCAGCCTGCAGGGCCTGGCCAACCGCACCGCCCCGCAGCTCTACGTCGTCCACCCGCCCGAGTTCCAGTGGGAGATCACCGGGCCGCTCTTCTCCTTCTACGAGCGCAAGCACGGCGTGAAGTTCACCGACCTCAAGACCGGCGAGGAAGCCCTGACCCGCTTCGCCGGCAGCGCGAAGGGCTACGTCGTCTGGGATCCCGCCATCCCGGCGACCATGAACGTCGCCCTCACCATCGCCGGCCTGGAGGACGCGCTCGTCGTCACGCCGGCGCTCATCCCCCTGGTGGAAAAGCACGGCCTCAAGGCGGTCGATGACCTTCGCGGCCGCTACACCGGCCAGACCGATGCGCAGATCTACGGCGACGCCGTCACGCGCTACTGGAGCCGCTGCTCGCGCGACAGCATCATGCTGATGGGCGGCCACGCCGGCGCCGTGCGCCAGCCGGCCGTCGCCGACTGGGGCATCCGCCAGAAGATGTTCTTCCACGACCTCTCGGCCAACCCCAAGCACCCCGGGGAACTCGCCCTCGCGCAACGCCTGCTCAGTGAGCTGAATCCGGGCGCCACGGTCTTCGGCTGGCATTCCTATGCCAAGGACACGGAGGAGCAGTGGACGACCCTCCTCTCCAGCTACGGCCTCAAGATGGAGGGCCTGCACAACCTCCCGAACCTGAGCTTCAACTGCCAGTTCGGCTTCACCCCGGGCTTCAGGTTCACCAACACCCACCACGTCGCCCGGAACGCCCAACTCACGGCGGAGGCCAAGGTCTACCTGTCCTTCGTGCAGTCCGACAGCATCGGCATCGGCGTGTGGACCAAGCCGGGCCGCGGCAAGCTGCCGTTCGCCTGGCAGGTGACGATGAACTGGACCAAGTTCTCCCCCGCCGCCCTCGAGTATTTCCACGAGAGCGCCACGCCCAACGACTACTTCATCGGCGGCCTCTCCGGCCCGGGCTACATGTATCCCAACCACATCCCGGCGGACCGCTTCCCGCTGCTGATGAAGGAAGCCCGCGATCTCATGGCCGTCCTCGACGAGCACGTCATGGAGATCATGGACAACTCCGCCGCCGACGGGAACGTGGGCAACGCCGACCTGACCAAGGAGACCGTCGACCGCTACTACGCCGCCTTCCCCGATGTGCTCGGCTTCATCAACGGCTACGGCCCGGCCCGCACCCGCGACCTGCGCGACACGCGGCCGATGCTCTCCTACGACTACTACATCGACCCGCGCCGCCCGCGCGCCGAGGTCGCCGCCGACCTGAACGAGCTCATCGCGCTGAACGCGAAGCGCCCTTATTTCCTGCTCGTCCACGTCCGCGAGTCCAACGACGTCAACAGCCTGATCGAGGTCGTCAAGCAGCTCGACGGTCCCGTCGAGGTCGTGCCGCTCGACGTCTTCCTCAAGCTCGCCGCGAGCAAGCAGACCTACACCACCCGCTATCAGGATCCGGCGGATCCGAAACATTTCACCGGCTACCGCAAATAATCCACCCCTCCCACCCCATGAATACCTCCACCCGCCGCAGCTTCCTCAAGACCTCCGCCGCGCTCGCCGCCACCCTGCCCTTCGCCCGCCTGGACCTCCGCGCCGCGGAAACCGGCGGGACCGTGCCCCCCGCGAAGGGGGACGCCACCAAAGGCCTGCTCTTCGACGAGGCCGACCTGCCCCGCATCCGCGCCAACACGAAACACCCGCGCTTTGCCAAGCTCTGGGCGGAGATGACCGGCGCCGACCTCGCCGCCGACACCGACTTCCTGCAAAACAAGGTCCGCTTCAACAACCACGTCGCGGACATGATGCGCTGCCGCCAGATCGTCGAGCGCTCCTCCTTTGTCTATGCCGTCAACGGCGACGCCGCGCACCTCGCGGTCACGAAGCTGGCCATCCGCAAGCTGCTCGACTACCCGAAGTGGGATTACTTCCTCGAGGGCGGCAAGACCGTCATGGGCCTCCAGCGCGCCTCCGAGGCAACGATCGCCCTGGCCTACGCGCTGGACTGCCTCCGCGGCGCGCTGACCCCGGCCGAGGTCGCCGAGATCGAGTCGAACATCGCCACCAAGGGCGCCCCCGCCTGCTACACCACGCTCTATGGCATGAAGTTCCCCGACCGGGTGAAGGGCTGGGGCTTCGACCCGGAGGACGACTACCCGCAGGCCTTCCGCGTCAGCCTCGCGCGCTGGCCGCTCATCCTCAACGCCACCAACCTCAAGGTCATCCCGACCGCCGCCCTCGGCATCGCCGCCGTGCTGCTGCACGGCCGCCACCCGCAGGCCGCATCGTGGCTCGACCTCGCCCGTTCGAGCGCCAAGGCCTTCTCGACGATGTATGGCGCCGACGGCGCCTACGACGAGGGCGCGAGCTACTGGGGCTACACCACGCTGCACATGGCCATCTTCGCCGAGACCCTCTGGCGCCGCCTGGGCATCGATGACCGCGGCCTGATCAATTATCCCGGCACGATCCGCTACGCCCTGGCGTTCGCCATGCCGACCAAGGGCGGGGGCTTCGACCCGACCCACGCCCCCCGCAACCTCGCCGTGCCGACCATCAAGGTCGATCCGGCCAACGACATCGTGAACTTCTGCGACGCCCTCACCGCGAGCGATGTCTCCATCGCCTCCTGGGTCGCGCGCAATCACCATGACCCGCTGTCGCAGCACGTCGCCCTCAACATCGGCGGCATGAAGTCCCATTTCGGGCTCGTCTGGTTCGACTCGGCCGCTGCCGCCACGCCGCCCGCCCCGGCCCTCCGCGATGTCCGCATGTCCAACGACCTGGTGATCTCCCGCACGGGCTGGGACGCGGAGGACTCCGTTGTCGCGCTCCGCAGCGGCGGCCCGGCCAACCACGAGCACGCCGACCGCAACAGCGTCATCTTCAAGGCGCACGGCGAGCGCCTCTTCCACGACCCGTTCCGCGCCGGCTATTCCTACACCACGCCGCGCTGGAAACTCCGCCTGACCACCGCCCACACCGCCCTGCTCATCAACGGCCAGGGTCACCAATACCACGATGGCAAGGAAGGCACCAACGCCTCCTGGGCCTGGGCGCGCGTCCAGTCATTCCAGACCGGCCCGGGCTGGATGACCGTCACCAGCGACGCCACCGAGGCCTATGAGCTCGTCCTGCCCGACACCCGGCGCGTCGACCGCACCCTGGTCTTCCTCAAGCCCGACGTGCTGCTGATGCTCGACCGCGTGACGCTGGCCACCGCCCAGCCGGTGCAGCTCCGCTACCAGGTCTACAACGACGACGAGCATGGCGCCGCCACGGCCGGCGGCGGCGGCTTCCGCATCACGCGGCCGTTCGCCAGCCTCGACGGCACGGTGCATTCGGGCGGCGCCGTCGCCTGCTCCGTGCTCCGGCATGACCTGCCCGAGACCGAGGGGGTGCATCCCTTCGTGGAGGCCGTCTCCGCGCCCGCGACCGAGCACTCGCTCCTGACCGTCGCCCTGGCCCAGCCGGCCGGCGGCACCCCGGGCGGCCTGAGCGTCGCCCGCAACGGTGCGATCTGGCGTGTCACCGGCACCCATCGCGGCCAGAAGGTGGATGTCACCATCGATTCCGCCGCCGCCGTGCCCGCCGTCACCCTTGCCTGATCCCGCCTTGATGCCCGCCTTCAATCACGTCAACGGCGCCGACTACGCGCTCATCGCGCTCTACTTCGGCATCGTCATCTTTGTCGGCTGGTATTCGGCGCGGAAAAACAAGAACACCGACGACTACTTCAAGGGCGGCGGCAAGATCCCGTGGTTTCTCGCCGGCGTGTCGAACTGGGTGTCGGGGTTCTCGGCGTTCATGTTCGTGGCCGCGGCCGGCTTCACCTACCGCTACGGACTGGGCGCGGCCGTCGTCTTCACCATGGCCACCTGGGCCTACCTGGTCGGCGCGTTCTACTTCGCCGCCCGCTGGCGCCGGGCCCGCATCAACTCGCCGCTCGAGTTCCTCACCCGCCGGTATTCGCCCTCCACGACGTATTTCTACTCGGTGACCGCCGTGGTGCCGCAGGTCATCGGCATCGGCCAGGGGCTCTACATCCTCTGCATCTTCGTCGCGACCGCGCTGGGCTTCGCCACCGAGCAGCATGTCTTCCTCGGTTTCACGTTCACCGGGCTCGAGGTCACCATGATCGGCATCGGCGTCGTGATGATCGTCTACACGGTCATCGGCGGGCTCTGGGCGGCCGTGCTGAGCGATGCGGTGCAGGGCGTCATCATCCTGGTCACCTCGCTGCTCATCCTGCCGGTGACCTTCCTGTATCTCGGGCAGGGCGCGGGGCTCGGCGCCGGATTCACCCGGCTGTGGCAGGAGGCCCCCGCCGGTTATTTCGGCCTGAACGGCCCCACCGCCTCGCCGTTGTTCCTGCTCTGCTTCCTCGCCAATTCCATGCTGGGCTACAACGTCGCCTGGTGGCAGGTGCAGCGCTACCAGAGCGTGCCGGACGAGCGCAGCGCCCGCAAGATGGCCCTGCTCTGCGCCGGCCTGTCTTTCTTCGGCCCGCTGCTCTGGATCATCCCCGTGATGGGCGCCCGCGTTATCTTTCCCGACATCGGCAGCGTCTGGCCCCAGTTCGCCGCCCCCGGGGAGGCCTCGTTCGTCAGCCTCGCCCTGCTGCTCCTGCCCCACGGCATGATCGGCTTCGTCGTCGCCGCCATCCTGTCCGCCACCCTCGGGCAGGCCAGCGACGGCTTCAACTGGCTCGCCGCCACCACGACGCGCGACATCTACGTGCCGCTGCGCAAGAAGGCCGGCCTGGGCGTGCCGGGCGAAAAACACCAGATGCGCGTCGCCCAGGCCACCATGCTGGTCGTCGGCGTGCTGGGCATCGTCGCGGCCCTGTTCATCGCCAAGACGGGCGGCGCCTTCGATTTCGGGTTGAAATATTATTCCCTGACCGGCCCGGGTTTCATGATGCCCGTGCTACTGGGCATGATCTACCGCAAGACCCCGTGGTGGTCCGGCATGGCGTCCAGCATCGCCGCGTTTGTGGCGGCCTTCGGCCTGATGGCGGCCGGCGCCTTCCCCGACCACGTCTATGAGCGCAACATCGTCAGCGCGATCGCGGGCGCGACGGTGGTGTTCGTGATCTCCGCCTTCTTCTACCACGAGGATGATCCCCGCAGCGCGGAGTGCCGCCGCTTCGACGCCGACCTCCGCACTCCGGTGCCGGCCGACGACCTGCCCCCGGGCGGACTCCGGGACTTCCAGATGCTCGCCCTGGTCAGCGTGCTGCTCGGTGCCGTGCTGATCGGGTGCGTCGTCCTGCCCTCCTCGCCGCTCGCCCCGCCGGTCATCAACGTGGTGGCGGGGTTCATTCTGTTCCTCATCGGCGGCTTGCTCTGGCGGGCCTCGCGCTCGAAGACGTAATTTCTCTGAATACGGACCAAGACTGAGCAACCACTAATCCACACTAATGGACACTAATCAGAAGCCCGAACTTTCCCTGCCTTTCATTAGTGGCCAATTAGTGTTCATTAGTGGTGAGCCCTGCTTCGCTCATCGATTCTCATGAAACCCGTCCGGCTGCCCGCCCAGCTCTACCGGCAATTCGATGCCGACCCGGCCCGCGCCGTGCCGGGCGAGGGTTACGCCGGCTGGCACACCGTCGAGGCCGAGCTCGCGCCCAAGCACACCGCGCTCGTGGTCATGCACGCCTGGGACAGCGGCGAGCCCCATGAATTCCCCGGCTGGCGCCGCGCCGTCGAATACACGCCGCGCGCCGACCGGATCCTGCGGGAAGTGTTTCCGCCCCTGCTCGCCGCGGTCCGCCGTTCCCCTCTTCCCGTCTTTCACGTCGTGGGTGGCGACAGGGATTACTGGTCCCATCTGCCAGGCTACCAGCAGACCGCCCTGCTGGTCCGTGAGTCTCCGGCGACTCCGCTCGCCCCCCGCGACCCCGTGCTGGAGCGCATGAAGCTGCTCCGCGCCGAACAGGGCTGCCCGGGCAAGCACAACGCCGACGACGTCGCCGCGGGTTTCGCGCAGCTCGACTTCGCGCCCCAGGCCCGGCCGGTCGGCGAGGAAGGCATTGCCAAAAACGGCGCCCAGCTGGCCGCGCTCTGCCGCGCCCATGGCGTCAACCACCTCGTCTATGCCGGCTTCGCCCTCAACTGGTGCCTGCTGATGTCGCCGGGTGGCATGGTGGACATGGCCCGCCACGGCTGCCTGTGCTCGACCATCCCCGAGGCCACCACCGCCGTCGAGAACGCCGCCACCGCCCGCGAACAGCGTGAGAAAGAGCAGGCGCTGTGGCGCGTCGCCGTTGAATTCGGCTTCGTCTTTGCGCTCGATGACTTCGTCGGCGCGCTCTCCCGGATTTCACCATGACCGCATCGCTCCGTCCCCGTCCCGTCCCCGGCCTTGGCGCCGCCGCCATCGGCGCCGAGGAAGAGGCCCTCGTGCTCGATGTCCTGCGCCGCCAGGAGCTTTTCCGCTACTACGGCAACGACCCGCAGCGCCCGCCGCAGGTGGCGGCCACGCTGGAGAAGGAGGCCGGCGCCCTGCTCGGCATGGACTACGTGCTCGCGGTCAGCAGCGGCACCGCCGCGATCGAGATCGTGCTCGGCGCCGCCGGCATCGGCCCGGGTGACGAGGTCATCGTGCCGGCGTGGAGCTGGATCTCGTGTTTCACGTCCGTGGTGCGCTGCGGCGCCCGGCCCGTGCTGGCCGAGGTGGACGCCTCGCTCTGCCTCGATCCCAAGGAGATCGCCCGGCTGAAGACCGCGCGCACGAAAGCGGTGCTCGTGATCCATTACCAGGGCGCCGCCGCCGACATGGAGGCCATCGTGCTCGCGTCGCACCGGCGCGGGCTGTTCGTCATCGAGGACTGCGCCGAGGCGCCGGGCGCCACCTACCGCGGCCGCCGCGTGGGCACCTGGGGCGATGCCGCCATCTTCAGCTTCCAGCACAACAAGCCGATGACCGCCGGCGAGGGCGGCCTCATCGCCACCCGCGACCTGCGCCTCTACGAACGCGCCGTGCGCCTGCACGACCTCGGCCAATATCGCGCGCCCCACGCCGCCGTCACTCCGGCGCGCGAACCGGCCTTTGCCGGCGGCCAGTATCGCATGTCGGAACTCACGGCCGCCGTCGCCCTCGCCCAGTTGCGCAAGCTCGACTCCATCCGCGACCACTGCCGCGCCCTCAAGGCGCGGATCACGGCCCGTCTCGCCCGCCTGCCGGGGATCACGCTGCGGCCGCTGGCCGACGACGCCGGCGACTTCGGCTTCGAGATTTATTTCTACGCCCGCACGCCGGAGGCAGCGGCGGCGTTCCGCGCCAAGCTCGACGCCCGCAACGTCTGGTGCCAGCAGCGCACTGGCACCTACCCGCAATACCGGCGCGAATACGTGCAGACCGGCCTCGCCGCGAATCCCGCCCTTTCGCCCTTCCTGAAAATGAGTCCCTGGCCCGCCCCGGGCTATCGGGCGGAGGATTTCCCGCGCACCGAGGACCTGACCGCCCGCTTTGTCGCCCTGCCGCTCGGCTGGCGTTACACGGCGGAGGACGCCGACCACATCGCCGCCAGCGTCGAGGCCGTCCACGCCGAGGTGTGCCCCGGCGAGAAAGCGCTGCCCGCCAGGGTGCCGGCCGTCACTTCGCCAGGCGCAACGCCACCTGACGCACCGCGTCCACCACTTTCGCGAGATAGGATTCCATCATCGCCTCATTGACCGTGAGTTTGACGCCGTCCTGCAGGATGGCCTCGGCCACCGGGCAGCTCACGGCCCGGTAGTTCATCTTTGTCAGGCCAAGCTCGCGCACCGGCCAGCGGCCACCAAAGAAATTGTGGTTCTGAAAGACCGGGTATTGATAGACAGGCCGCGGGATGTAGCCCGGCGTGCAGGCCACGCCCTCGGCCGTGAGTGCCGCGGCGAATTCGTCGCGGCTCACCTTGAACCGGCCCGGCTCAAGCCGCAGCAGGTAGAACCAGTAGCTGTGCGTGTCGCCCGGGCGCACCGCCGGCAGCTGCAGTCCCGGCGTGCCCGCGAGCCCGGCCGTCAGGTGCTGGCCGGCCCGCCCGCGGTCGGCGGTGATTTCCACCAGCTTCGTGAGCTGCGCCGTCGCGACCGCCGCCTGCGGCTCGCTGATGCGGTAGTTGGGCGCCAGTTCCTCGGGATCACGGCCGCCGGCGACGCGGTCGTAATACTTGTCACCCCACTTCGAGAGCCCGTTGCCGAGCCGCGCGTCGTTCGTGGCCACGATGCCGCCGTCGCCGCAGCTGACGTGCTTGAATTCGTTGAACGAGTAACAGGCGATGTCGCCCTGAAGGCCGACCGGCTGGCCCTGCCAGCGCGCGCCCCACGCCTGGGCGCAGTCCTCGATGAGGGCAACCTTGTGCTCCTTCGCCAGCGCCACGAGCGCGGCCATGTCGCACGGGTTGCCGGCCAGGTGGACCGCCATGATCGCGCGCGTCTTCGGGGTGATCCGCCGGCGCACGTCGGCCGGGTCGAGGTTGTAGGTGTGCGGGTCGAGGTCGGCGAACACCGGCACGCCCTGCTGGTAGAGAATGCCGATCACCGAGCCCATGTCGGTGATGGCGGGCACGATCACCTCGTCGCCCGGCTGCAACCGCAGGGCCGCCACCGCAACGTGCAGCGCCGCCGAGCCGGACGAACAGGGAAAGGCATGCGTCAGCGCATAGTGTTTTCTGAACTCGGCGAGCAACGCCTCCGTCTGCGGCCCCTTCCAGTAGAAGAGCGAGGACTGACCGACCATCGCCGTCAGCCGGGCGAGCTCGGCCGTGCCCCAACGGCGCGGGAGCGGCAGCGGCTCGTCGACAATGGGTTTCGTGCTCATCAGGCGAGGAAACGACTGAGATTGTCCGCCGCGATGGCCTTACGCTTGACGGCGGCAGTCTCCGCCGTGTCGAGCTTCGCGCGGGCCGCGGCCGTCACGAGGAACGGCGTGTGCGACACAAACGCCAGCTGCCGCGCCGGCACCTTCGCCAGCAGGTGCGGGATCGTGTCGTGCCACTCGGCGAAGGACAGGTCGGCCAGCAACCGCGGGTGCTTGGGCACCAGCGGCAGGATCTCGCTGCGCAGCAGGCCGCTGGCGAGCACCGGCAGCTTCGGGTGCCGCATGAGGAACGCCCCCAGCTCTGCCGGCGGCACGGGCTTGAGGTTCATCGCGTGGAACTCGTGGCGCTCGTCGATCAGGCGCACCTGCACGATGAGCCGCAGGCGGCGGCGGAGCAGCTCGGCGGTGAATTCCTGCAGCGCGGGCGCGCTGAGCCGGTAGTTGTGGTAGCGCGGCAGAATCCGCACGGCGCGCACGCGCGGGTCGGCCGCGCAGGTGGCGAGCTCGTCGCGCCAGTTGGCGAGGGCCGGGTTGACGACCGGCACGGGCTCGAGCCCGGCCACGCCTTCCGTGGTGGCGAGGAGCTGGTAGTTCGCCGGTCCGGGCTCGGGCGCGAAGACCGCGTCCAAGGGAGACACCAGCGCGCGGCCGATGCCGTGCCGGCGCAGGTGCGCCGCCAGCGACCGCGGCGTGTGCTCCTCGATGAAGGCGAACGGCCACCGGCCGGTCCAGGTGTTGGCGTCGAAGTAGTTCATGCTGGGATTGCCTGGGGTGGAACCTGCGCTCCGCGCAGGTTTGCCTTGCGCTCATTCCATAGCCCGCGCGGAGCGCGGGCTCCACCTTCTGTCTCCGCGTCCTCTGCGCCCTCCGCGTTTAAATGTCCGTTCAGTTTCATGGCAGCCGGAGGAGTTTGCGCGCGTTGTCGTGCAGGATCTTCCGCTTGGCCCGCGCGTCGAGCTGCGTGCCGGTGATGCGCGCCAGCGCGACGGCGAAGTCGCGGATCGGCACGTCCGAGCCGTAAAGCACGCGTTCCGCCCCGAGCTGCGCGACGGCGTATTCGACCAGCCCCGCCTCGGGCGCGGCGCCGGAGGTGTCGACGACGACGTTCGGACAGTCCTTCACCGCCAGCACGCCGCGCACGCCGCAGCCGGTGAGGTGCGCCATGATGATGCGGACGTTCGGGAAACGCTGGGCGAGCGTCGCGACATCCTCGGGATCGGTGTGGAAGCTGCGCTGCTTGATCTTCGTCATGCTCCACGCGTGCTGCAGGACGACGAGGCCGTGCTTCTCCGCCGCGACCATCACAGGGCGCATGCAGGCGTCGCGGGCATTGTTGGCGATCTCGAGCTTGATACCCCGGAAACCCCGGGCAACACACCGCTCCACCTCGCGGGTCACGGCGCGCGCCCCGAGCAAGGGGTTCACGTAGCAGAATCCCGTCACGTAGCCGGGATAACGCCGCATCAGCCAGAAGGTCTCGTCGTTGATCGTCCGGAGCTGGCTCTGGGTTGGCCGGGGACCGAAACCCAGCACGTCACCCAGCACGACGATATGCCCGATCCCGTGCGCCTTGGCGCGCCGGATCAGCTGGGCGGCTCCCGCCCGATCGCGCTTATCGTCCCTCAGGATGGGGTGGGTATGGGTATCGATGGCGAACATGAAAATTCAGGGGGATTGCGCTTGGCTTTGGCCACTCTGCTGCAGCGATATAGTCCTGACAAGTGCCCACTGCACGGATTCAATTTCTTTTGAAATTTCATGACCACCCTTCCCCAGACCGACCGTGAAATCGAACTGCTCCTTTCGACGCCCACCCGGGGCGCCGTGGACGTGGTCAAGGGTCTGCCCGGGGACTTCATGGTGCTCGGCGTCGGCGGCAAGATGGGCACGACCACTGCAGTCATGCTGCGGCGTGCGCTCGACGAGGCCGGCCGGAGCGATGCGGTCGTCACCGGCGTCTCCCGCTTCAGCCGTCCCGAGGCCCGCACCGAGCTCGAGGGCCTCGGCGTGCGCACGCTCTCGTGCGACCTGGCGGACCCGGCGCAGGTCGCAGCCCTGCCATTGGCGACCAACGTCCTTTATCTCGCCGGCCAGAAATTCGGCACCGACAGCGCGCCCGGCCTGACCTGGATCCAGAACACCTACGTGCCGGCGCTGGTCGCGCAGCGCTTCCGCGAGTCGTGCATCGTGGTGTTCTCGACGGGTTGCGTCTATCCCTTCGTGCCGGTCACCGGCCCGGGCGCCAGCGAGCGCGAGCCGGTCGCCTTCCTCGGCGAATACGCCAGCACCTGCGTCGGCCGCGAGCGGGTCTTCTCCCACTACGCCGCCGAATTCGGCACGAGGCAGCTGATGTATCGGCTCAACTACGCCGTCGAGCTGCGCTACGGCGTGCTGGTGGACATCGCCCTCAAGGTCGCACGCGGCGAGCCCGTGGACGTGACCATGGGCTGGCTGAACTGCCTCTGGCAGGGCGACGCCTGCGCCCGCGCCATCCAGTGCCTCGCGCACACGGCCAACCCGCCCACCCTGCTCAATATCACCGGCCCGGAAAAACTCAGCATCCGCGCCCTCGCGGAGGAATTCGGCAAGCGCCTCGGTCGCGCGCCCGTCCTCACCGGCACCGAGGCCGGCACCGCGTGGCTCGCCGACGCCAGCCAGTCGCTCAAGCTCTTCGGCCCGCCGGAGACCTCCGTGGCCCGCATGATGGACCTCATCACGGCCTACGTCAGTGGCGGCGGCCGGTTCCTCGGCAAGCCCACCCATTTCGAAGCCCGCAGCGGCAAATTCTGAAGCAGACTTCTTTAACCACAGATTACACAGATGAACACGGATAGAAACGAATCCACCGACTCCTGTCATTCTGAGCGAAGCGAAGAATCCAGTGTGATACTCGCCGGCGCGCCTAGGGCTGGATCCTTCGCTTCGCTCAGGATGACAAGCCAAGTGAACCCATCCGTGTTAATCCGTGAAATCCGTGGTCAAAAATAACATGGATCTCCGCCAACATCTCCTCGCCGGCCACGTCATCCCCGCCCAGCCGCTGGCGCTCGACCGCAACCGGAAGTTCTCCGAGAAGCACCAGCGCGCCCTGACGCGCTACTACGTCGCCGCCGGCTCGGGTGGTCTCGCCGTCGGCGTGCACTCGACGCAGTTCGAAATCCGCGACCCCCAGCACAACCTCTTCCGGCCCGTGCTCGAGCTCGCCGCCCAGACCGTCCGTGAAGAACTTCGCGCCGTGCCCTCCGTAGCCTCGGCGAAGGAGGGTGATTTCGCCCTTATCGCCGGCATCTGCGGCCAGACGAAGCAGGCCGTCGCGGAGGCCGAGCTCGCCCTGTCCTTTGGCTACCAGGCCGGCCTCGTCAGCATGGCCGCCTTTAAGACCGAGCCGGAGGACGCCATCGTCGCCCATGTCGCCACGATCGCGAAACTCATCCCCGTCGTCGGTTTTTACCTGCAACCGGCCGTCGGCGGCCGGGTGCTCAGCTACGCGTTCTGGCGCAAGTTCGCCGAGATCCCCGGGGTCGTCGCCATCAAGATGGCGCCGTTCAACCGCTACCAGACGATCGACGTCGTTCGCGCCATCACGGATGCCGGCCGCGACGACATCGCGCTCTACACCGGTAACGACGACACCATCGTCGCCGATCTGCTCACGCCGTTCACCTTTTCGCACCAGGGCAAACCCGTCACGCGTCGCATCGTCGGCGGCCTGCTCGGCCACTGGGGTGTATGGACGCACGCCGCCGTGAAACTCTTCAAGGAGGCCCAGGTGGCGGCGAAGCAGTCCGCGGTCAGCGCCCAATGGCTGGAGCGCGCCGTGGCCGTCACCGACATGAACGCCGCGCTCTTCGACGCCGCCAACAAGTTCCACGGCTGCATCCCGGGCATCCTCGAAGTGCTGCGCCGCCAGGGCCTGATTGAGTCTATCCACTGCCTCAACCCGCACGAGGTCCTCTCGCCCGGTCAGGCGGAGGAACTCACGCGCGTCTGCGCCGCCTACCCGGAGCTGACCGACGACGCCTTTGTCGCCCAGCACCTCAACCGCTGGCTAAGCTGAACCATGCCCGCCCTGCCGCCACCCGGATCCTGCGAGGAACTGCTCGCACAGATGGTCTCCTTCGAGACCGTGAACCCCAGCTTCGGTGGCCCGGCCGGCGGCGAGGCCGCCCTCGCCGCGGACCTGGAATCACTCGCCGCGCACTGGGGCCTGAAAAGCCGCCGCTGCCCGGTGGCGGACGGCACCTTCAACCTGCTCATCACCGCCGAGATCGCGCCTGACGCCGAGTGGCTGCTCTTCGAGAGCCACCTCGACACCGTCAGCGTGGACGGCATGACCGTGCCGCCGTTCAAGATGACCGTCGCAGGCGACCGGCTCCACGGCCGCGGCACCTGCGACACGAAGGGCACCGGCGCCGCCATGCTCTGGGCGCTGCAGGAATATGCGCGCCAGCCCAACCGGACGCGCAACGCCGGCATCATTTTCGCCGTGGACGAGGAGGCGCAGATGACCGGCGCGCAGGCCTTCGCCGCCGGTGAGGTCGCGAAATTCAAGAAGCTCCGCGGCATCGTGGTGGGCGAGCCCACCAACCTCCGCCCCGTCGTCGCACACAACGGCGCCCTGCGCTGGCGCACGATCACGCGCGGCGTCGCCGCCCACTCGGCCGATCCGACCAAGGGCCGCTCGGCCATCCGCGCCATGCTGCGCGTGGTCGAGGCGCTGGAGGCCAGGTTCCTGCCCCACGCGAACCGCGAGTTTCCCCTGACCGGCCGCGCCGCGGCCAGCATCAACGTCATCCGCGGCGGCTCGGCGGTGAACATCATCCCGGATTACTGCGAGATCATCTGTGATCGCCGCCTCGTCCCGGGCGAGACCGCCGCCCAGGTGCTGGCCGAGCGCGATGCCGCCCTGGCGGGCCTCGCGGTCGAGCACGACGGACAATACCTCGCCCCGCCCCTGCCGCCGGAGAATTCCGCCGCATTGCACGCCTGGGCGGCGCCCGCGCTCACCGCCTGCGGCCTCGATGCCACCGCCATGGGCGCACCCTATGCGACCGATGCCAGCCACTACGCCGCCGCCGGCGCGCAGGTGATGGTGCTCGGTCCCGGCGAACTCGCCCAAGCGCACACCAAGGACGAGTGGCTCGACCGCCGCGAACTCGCCAGGGCCGTGGCCGCCTATGGCGCCCTGCTCCGACTGCCGGCCTGAGCCATACTCCTTCATGAAATCAGTCCTGCTTTGCCTTGTGCTGGCCGTTGCCCTCCCGCTGCCGGCCGCCACTTCCCTGCCCATCCTGCCGGCCGACCTCGTCGAGCGGGCCGTGCGCCTGAAAGCGCCGCGCTGGAAATTTGTCGAGAAGGCCGTCATGCGGGAAATTCCCGAGACCTTCGCCCTCCAGGTCACCGCCATCGCCGCCTTCCAGGAGCCCGGCCGCCTGGTCGATGGCCAGACGCTCGCCACGCATCTCGCCGGGAAGCTCCGCTACATCCTGGTCACGCCGCGACCCACGCCGCAGGCCGACGGCAGCACCAACGAGCCGGAGTCACTCGGTGGCATTGGCGGCTGGACGCACCATGTGCCGGCCCACGTCCTCCTGCTGGCGAAGCGCACGCCCGCTGTCTGGTCGCAGCTCTCCGCGGACGAGAAATCCCGCGCCGACCTGCTCATGCAGGCCCTCGCCCTGGCCGCCCACTTCTGCCTCGACGACGACAACGACTACTATCTCCGCCTCGACGGCTGGTCGCTCAATCACAAGACGTGGAACCCGAATATCGCCGAGGGCTACGCCGACGTCATCGTCAGCGTCTCGCTCTACTTCGGTGCGGATGAGCTGAACGCCTTCTTCCGGGCGTTCGACTTCGATGCGTTCATCGCCCGGCTCGACGCCGCCAATTTCCAGAACATCAAGCGCGGCTGGACATGGACGCCGGCGATCAAGGACCTGATGATGCACGGCGGTTCGATCGCCGTGCCCGCGGACCAGGCATTCGCCCAGGGCGTCATCTCGCGGGGAGCGGGCGTGCGGAACGCCTTCACCCTGCACGGCGACTCGCTGCACGAGCCGTGGCTGATCTTCCGTGGGCAGGCCCTGCGCATGTTTTCCAAGGTCGCCCGCACCCGGATCGAGGTGGGCCAGGGTCCGGGCACCACTTCGCGCCTGCTCCATGACGCGTCCGCCGCCGACGTGTCACCTTGGGAAGGCCAGATGGGCATGTTCCACGAGTTCGAGTCGACCGACTGGAACGGCACGCGCACGAGCCTCCAATACGCCTACGAAGGCGCGATGATCATCATCCCCACGGCGGTCACGCTGAAGCTGGTCGGCGCATGGGATGCGGAGCGCGGCGGTGACGTCCTGGAGCGCCGCATGGGCGTAGGCATGGCCGACTTGCTCTTCAAGGCCCGGGAAGGTTACCTCGGCTACTCCCAGGCGAAGTTCTACGAAACGCGCTGGGAGAAGAACCTCGTGCCGATGGGCGGGGATTTCATCGTCGGCCTCTGGCAAACCTACTTCGCCCCGCCGCCTGCGCCGTCGAAATAAAAGCGAAACCTGAAACAGGATCCAGATTTCACGATTTTCCGAGAGTCCCACTTCCGTCACTTCTCACACTCCTCAATCCCCTGCGTCTCTGCGCCTTTGCGTTAATCCTCAGGTTTCAGGTCTCAGGTTTCAGGTTTCCCCTTATCCCCCATGTCCCGTTCCCCCCTCGTCTCCACCGTGGAAATGCGCGCCGGTCGCCCGACGCTGCTGCTCAACGGCACGCCCCACGCGCCGCTTATCTACGCCCTGACCGACTGTCCCGGCGCCCGCTGGACCTGGGAGGAGGTGCCCGCGCGCAACATCTGGCTGTTCGGCCAGCAGGGCGTCCGCCTCTTTCAGGTCGACCTCTGGTTCGAGCAGATGCTCGGCGAGGACGACCATCTCGACATCACGCTCGCCCGGAAACAGATCGCCGGTGTGCTCGCCGCCTGCCCCGAGGGCGCAGTGATGATCCGCCTCCACGTCAATGCCCCGGCGTGGTGGCTCGCGCAGCATCCCGACGAGGCGGTGGGCTATGCCGATGTGCCCGTCAGCGAATCCGAGCCCTGGGGCCTCGTGCGCCGCGTCGGCACCGACGGCGACACGCCGATCCGCGCGAGCTTCGCGTCGACGCTCTGGTATGACTGGATCACGGCGCACCTCCGCAATTTCTGCACGCAGCTGGCCGCCACGCCCGAGGGCGCCGGCCTGTTCTCCATCCAGCTTGCCAACGGCCTCTACGGCGAGTGGCACCAGTTTGGTTTCCTCCATCACGATCCCGACACCGGCGTCGCCGCTACGAAATCCTACCGCGCCTGGCTGCGCGCCCGCTACGGCGCCGACGATAAGCTCGCCGCCGCGTGGAACCGCCCCGGCGCAAAGATCGACACGGTCAATCCGCCCGGCACGCCCGAACGCGAGCGCGCCGACCTCGGGCCGCTGCGCGACCCGCGCAAGCAGCAGGACATCATCGATTATTTCACCTGGCTGCACGGCACGATGGCCGACTGTCTCCTCGGCCTCGCGGGCACGGTGAAACAATCCTGGCCGCGCCCGATCGTGACCGCCGCCTTCCAGGGCTATTTCTACGGTCAGTTCGCCCGCAACGCCGCCGGCAGCCACCTCGCCCACGACAAAATCCTCGCGTCGCCGAACCTCGACTGCCTCTGCTCGCCCGCCTCCTACACCGACGGCGTCCGCGCCATCGGCGGATCCGGCCACGGCCGCGGCATCACCGGCGCCGTGCGCCGCGCCGGCAAGCTCTGGCTCGACGAGAACGACCACGGCACCTTCCTCGTCGGCTGCCCCTGGGACCGGACCTTCAAGACCGACCTCCACGACGACATCGCCTGCCTGCGCCGCAACGTCCTGCAGCCCGTCCTGCGCGGCGGCGGCCAGTGGTGGTTCGACTTCGGCATGATCGCCGGCACTCCCGCGTTCGCCTCGCATGGCAACGTCGGCTGGTGGGACCACCCGGTCCTCGCCAAGGAGGTCGCCGCCATCCGCAAGGTCGCCCAGGACCGGCACGCCCACCCGTTCTACCGCCCGGCCGACGTGCTTGTGATCCACGATCCGTGGTCCTTCCGCCACACGGTCGCGAAGCGCTGGTCGCTCGAGGGCTTCAAGTTTGGCGACCAGCCGCCGGTCGGCCCGAACCCGTTTTCCGGCCGGGGCATGGACGGCCTGCTCGAGGGTCTCTACCGCTCCGGCCTCGTGCTCGACGAGGCGCTCATCGGCGAACTCGCCACGATCAACCTCACGCCCTTCAAGCTGGTCATCTTCGGCTCGACCGTGGTGCTCGACGACGAGCAGCGGAAGCTCATCGCCACGCGCGTCGCCACCGGCGGCCGCCATGTCGTGCTCACCGGCTATGTCGGCTGGAGCAACGGCCGCGAGATCGGCGGCGCGCTCGCGACGGCCGTCAGCGGCATTCCGACCTCCGGCCGCGATGCCGCCATCCCGACCTCCGCCCTCGAGCTCGACGGCGCCACCGAGGTGCAAACCCTCGAGGCGCCCAAGCATGTGCCGGCCTACGAAGTGCCCGGGACCCAGGTCGCCGGCCGCTGGGCCGACGGCAGCACCAGCGCCGCGTGGCGCAAGACGGACGCCGCCACCTGGTGGTCGTTCGGCGTGTGCCCCCGTGAACCCGCCGTCCTTCGCGCGCTCGGCAAGCGCGCCGGCTGCCACGTGCTCAACGACCACGACGACGCCACGACGCTCGGTGACGGCCTGCTGATGGTGCACACGCTCACCGGCGGCCAGCGCACCTTGCGCCTGCCCAGTGGGAAAACCCTCTCAGTCACCCTGCCCGCCCGCAGCACGACGGTCTACGACGCGCAAACCGGAGACGTGCTGCTGGGCAACTAGCCGAAAAATTCTTCTTCCAGCATTAGCGAGAGGCAGTGGTAGATCGGCAAATGATACTCCTGCGCCCGGTAGGTTTCCTTGGACGGCGCGCAGATGCAGACATCGGCAAGTGGCTTCAGCTTTCCGCCGCTGGCACCGGTGAGGGCGATCACCTTCAGGCCCTTAGCGCGCGCCACCTCGGCGGCGGCGCAGACGTTCTTCGCGTTGCCGGAAGTGCTAAGACCGACGAACACATCGCCCCGCCGGCCGAGCGCTGAGGTTAGCTGCGCGTAGGCCAGATTCGGATCAACATCATTGCCGAAGGCCGTGCTCGCGGCCGGGAAGGAAGTCAGCGGGATCGCCGGCAAGGCGCCCTCCAGCTTGGCCGCGATGGCGGAACGCAGGTTGCCGCGTTCTTTTTTCGATAGCGGGCGTTTCTTGCAAAATCCCTTGAGCAGCTCACCGGCCCAGTGATCGGCGTCGGCCGCGCTGCCGCCGTTGCCACAGAGCAGGACCTTGCCGCCGGACCGGAAGGATTTCCTCAGGACCTCGTAGGCCTGCGTGATTGCTTGGCTGACGCCGGCCAGTTCGGGGCGGCGTTGCAGGAGATTGGTCAGGTGGCGCTGGGGCATGGGGTGAATCAGTTCGCTTTTCCGGGCAGAGTATCGAGGGCGTGCAGCGCGACTGCAACCGCGGCGTTGCTGCCGATCGTCTCGCCCAGCACGGCGGGCAGGATCTTGCAGCCGGCCAGCGCGCTGGGCAGGGCCTCGGCGGCGAGCGCCCGGTGCATGGCCGGCACCAGCAGAGCCGCACAGCGCGGGAAATAGCCGCCCAGCACGATGCGCTCGGGATTCAGTGTATCAATAAGCAGCGCCAGTGCCTCGCCCAGGCGTTCGCCGGCCACGTCCATGACTTTCAATGCGAGGGCGTCACCCTTGGCCGCGGCCTCGGCGAGATCCTTCAGGGTTACGCCCGGGTGCTTCCAGCCCATGTCCAATGCCAGCCGCGCGATGCCGCCGCCGCTGCAAAAGCCCTCGAACGAACCGCGCTTGCCGAAACCCAGCGGGCCGTCGGGCCGCAGTCGGAGGTGACCGACCTCGCCGGCATCACCCGTCGCACCCCCGTAGAGCCGGCCGTTCAGGATCAGGCCCGCGCCCATGCCGGTGCCGGCGGTGAGAAAGACCATGTGTTTGCAGCCCTTCCCCGCCCCCAAATGCCACTCGGCCAGCGCCGAGGCGTTGGCGTCGTTCATCAGGAAGGCGCGGCCGCCGAAGATACCCGTGAAGGCCTGGCAAATATCGATGTTTACCCAACCCGGCAGATTCGGCGGACTGAGAATGACGCCGCGCGCCGCATCGAGCGGGCCGCCGCAGGAAATGCCAAACACCACGTCCGGCCCGGGCTTGAGTCCTTCGACCGTCTTCCGGAAACGCGCGAAGGTCGCCGCATAATCCTGCGTCGGGAAGCGGTCCACCTCCTCCACGATGGCACCTCGCAGCACGCTGACGGCACACTTGGTCCCCCCGATGTCGATTCCGATGATCTGCGTCGCCATGTAACCGCTAATTGGCGCTAATGGACGCTAATCCCAAACCGGATGAATTCATTAGCGGAGATTAGCGGAGATTAGCGGTTAACCAACTCTGGAATTCAGTCAGCTTGGGCTGGCGCCCGACGATTCGACTCTCCAGCTTGCTTTAAGAAATGCCCTACCGCCGCTCGATCTCCACCCTCGGCTGTCCTGAATATTCATTGGAGCAGGGGCTCGCCCTCGCCCAGCGCCACGCGCTCGACGCCGTGGAGATCCGCGCTCTCTCTAACACGATCGATGTGCCCGCCGTGCTCGCCGCCGCCTACGGCACGCCCGCGAAGCTCGCGGAGCGCATGACGTCCGCCCCGGCGCCGATCGTGTCGCTCGACACCTCGCTGAAGCTGGCCGACAACAAGCAGGCCGACCGCGACGACTTCCTCAAGTTCGTCCCCTGGGCCGAGGCTTGCGGCGTCCCATGGCTGCGCGCCTTCGACGGCGGCAAGAATGCCGATGCCGCCACCCATCAGGCCATGGCCGACACCGTCGCGTGGTGGCGCGCCGAGCGGAAGCAGCACGGTTGGAAGACCGACCTCATGATCGAGACGCACGACGCGCTGTTCACCGCGGCGTCGATCAAACAGTTTCTCGCTCTGGCGCCCGGCACGGCCATCCTCTGGGACAGCCAGCACACCTGGCGCAACGGCGGCGAGGATGTCCTCGCCACCTGGCGGGCCATCAAGTCGCATGTCGTCCACATCCACGTGAAGGACAGCATCAGCAAGCCCAGCGCCAAGCACCCGTTCTCTTACGTGCTGCCCGGCGAGGGCGAGTTCGCCATGGGCCCGCTCCGCGCGGTGCTGGCGGCCGAGTTCACCGGGTGCGTCAGCCTCGAGTGGGAAAGACTCTGGCACCCGTATCTCGCCCCGCTCGACGACGCGCTGGCGGCCGCGGCAAAGCGCAACTGGTGGTGAAAAGCACCATCGAATAAGTCGGGTTCTTAACTGCACCTGCATCCTAAAACTCAGCTCACACTGCGCATCGGTTTTAGCTGTTTATAGAATTCCAGGATAGTAACATCCGCCCTAACGTCGCTCATTGATATCGGACGATCTAGCGAAATCCCCTCGAGTGAACGACAACGCGATAGAGCCACATAAGTCTGCCCCGAGCAGAATGGGTAAGACATGCGGTAGGAGCAAGACTTGAGGAAATACCTTTCCCCGAGATGAAAGCCAAAAGAACAACCTATTGATCCACCAACCCCTGCTTCTTCAGGAACGCTACGATCAGCTCGCGGGATTTCTCCCGCCACTCGGGCACGTCGTTGCCAAAGTTGTGGCCGCCACCCGGGACAATGTGCAGTTCGCAGGCGTTGCCGGTCGCGAGCAGTTTGTCGCGCAGGGCCAGCGCCTGGCGCAGCGGCACGGTCTTGTCGGCGTCGCCATGGAAGGCCAGCACCGGCGGCATGTGTGCGTCGAGCTGGTGGATGGGGGAAAGCGCCGTCGTGTGTTCACCGAAGCGCTTCGGGGTGTAGCCGGTCTCGCCCGAAGTGTCGGACACCGTGCTGAACAGGATGAGCGCGGCCGGTTTGCGGCCGGGTGACTCCTTCCCGTCGGAACCCGGCGGCGTCTGGGCGATGGCGGTCCAGAGCGCGACATGCCCGCCGGCGGAGTTGCCACCCACGGCGATGCGCGCCGGGTCCAGGCCGAGCTCGGCGGAGTGTTCCTGCACCCAATGCAGCGCGGCGCGGCTGTCGGCCACCGAGCCGAGCGGTGAAACGTCATTACGGCCCTTCGTGCGATAGTCGGGCGCGATGCCGACCATGCCGAGGCCGGCCGCAAACTTGGCCCAGAAGATCGAGTTGGCCGGCGTGCCCGTGGTCCAACCGCCACCGAAGAAGAACATCAGCGCAGGGCGGCGGTCGCCCGCCTTCCAGCCGGCCGGCTTCACCACGAACAGCCGCATCGGCGGCGTGCCGTCCGCACGGTAGAAAAACGTCTCGGCACCGGGGAATTCGGTCGGCGTGACCTCCGGCTTGGGCGCGGCCTGGGCCAGCGCGAGCACGGCGGTGCAGCAGAAGAGAAGCGCCCCGCGGATCATGCTCAGCCCTTCCCCGCTTCCTCGTTGCTCACGGGCTTGAAGCTCGGGCGGCCGTAACGCGTCGTGGGCGGCGTGCCGTAGGGGTTGTGCTTGAACTCATCCACCCCGCGACAGAGGTAGATCTTGAAGTTCGGGTTCACGGCGAGGTCGTTCTTCACGTTCGTGCCGGAATACCGGATGGTGAGCCCCGCGCGGCGGCGGTTGGACGGGTTGGCCTGGGAGCCGTGGATGGCACGGTCATCGTGCAGCGAGCACTCGCCAGCCTTGAGGCGGAACTGCACGGCGTTGTCCGCGTTGAAGTCGCTGCCGTCCTCCAGCTCGAGCGTGAGCACCGAGCTGGTCTCCTTCGAGCGGCGGTGCTTGATGACGCCGCCCTTGTGCGAGCCGGGGAGCAGCTTCATGCCGCCGTTCTCCTCGTCCACGTCGTCGAAGGCCAGCCAGACGGTAACGGAATTGTGCGGCGCCATCGGCCAGTAATAGGAATCCTGGTGCCAGCCGACGGTGGACATGCTGCGCGGGTCCTTGATGAAGAAGTTGCTCGCCCAGCAGTAGAAGTTCGGCCCGAGGATGCCCTCGACGAGGTCGAGGATCTTCGGGTTCAGGCAGATCTCGTAGAGGTAGGTGCTGTTCTCGTGCCACTCGCGGATGTCCTTGGAGGTCTCGCCGGGTTGGAGTAACGCGAGCAGGTTGGGCAGCTCGGCGTTGATCCTGGCCATCTCCTCGCGGGTGTAGATGGCGGGCAGGCCGAGCAGGTAGCCGTTCTCGTGGTAGAACTTCTGCTGGGCGGGGCTGAGCCGGTGCGTGGTGCTCATGGGACGGAGGGGTTAGCGGCCGAGGTATTTGTCGCGGCCGCGGACGAGGGCCTCGATCTTCCGGTCGGCGATGGAGCGCTTGAGCATCCAGAAGCCGCAGTCGGGGTGGACCCAGCCCACGCGGCCGGCGCCGACCTTCTTCTCGACGGCCTCGATGCGCGCGGCGACCTCGTCGGCCGTCTCGATGTGGTTCACCTTGATGTCGATCACGCCGACGCCGAGGGTGATCTTCTTGTCGATGTTCTTCAGGGCGTCGAGGTCCGCCGCCGGGCGGTGCGCCAGCTCGAGCACGAGGTGGTCGGTGTGCAGCGCGTTGAGGAAATCGAGCAGCTTGCGCCAGTTGCCGGACTGGATCGTCTGGCCGCCGTAGTTGCCGAAGCAGAAGTGCACGGCGCGATCCGTGCCCCGGTCGATACGGTCCAGGAGGAGGTTCATCGAGGCGGCCGCGAGCGGGCCGTCGGCCGGGTTGCCGGGGATGTTGGCCTCGTCGACCTGCAGGCACGCGGCGGGGAGGCCGGGCATCTGGGCGGCGAGCACCTCGCCGAGCGCCATCGTCAGCTTGGCGAAGCTGCCGTAGTGGTGGTCGAGCAGCGTGCGGGCCAGCATGTAGGGGCTCGTGACGGTGAACTTGAAGGGGCCGCCCGCGACGGACGCGGCGCGCTGGCAGTCGGCCAGCAGGTTGAGCGAACCCTCGCCCAGCGGGCCGGTGACGACGCCGGCCGGCTTGCGGCGGAAGCCCATCGGCGAGTGCCGGGCGAATTCCTCGGTGATCGAGCGGCCGACCACGGACGAGATGCCGGCCATCGGGCGGATGAAATACTCGATCATGCCGTTCGTGTCCGGGTGGTTGACGTCAAAGCGGTAGAGCTCGCCGTCGGTCGGCAGGTCGATGCCCGCCTGGCGCTGGAGGTCGAACACGACGCGCGTGGCGTCGATCACGGCCTGCTCGCTCGGCAGCGCGGCCAGCCAGTCCGGCACCGGGTAGGAGCCGACGGTGGTCGTGAGGATGCGCGGTCCCTTCGGGATCCGCGGGATCGGCGCGGACTTGACCGAGGCCGGGCGCGGGGCGGCGGCGGCGATCACGCGGGGGGCAGAGGCGGGGCGGCGAGCCGGGGAACCGGCGCTGGGGGGGCAGGAGGAGCACATAGGGTTGGATGAAAGACTAAGCATTCACGCCGGCGGTGAGCCAGCGTCGAAATTGTTTCTGGAAGGTCGTGGCGAGGGTGTCGCCGGGCATGACCAGCACGCCCCAGCCGCCGCGGGTGGGGTTGAGCGGCACCTCGCGCGGGATCTGCAGCTCGCACATCTGGCGGTCCTCCTCGAGCACGCGGATGGCGAACTCGATCTGCGCCGCCGGCGGCGGGCCGCGGAAACCCGGGGAGATCGCCAGCGACCAGAACACGGTGCAGCTCTCCCCCGTGTTCGGCGACGGCACATGCACGAGCACGCGCGCGTCGAGGTCGGGGAAGGTCTGGCGGATCGTGGTGAAGTTGGGCAGATAACAGCGCTGCCGGCGGTGGTGCGCGCTCTGCAGCTTGCCGGGCATCTCATGCGCCGACTCCAGCGCCGGGAACGGCGCGTCCATCTGGAAGCCGTCGTCGTGCAGCTTGATGTCCATGTCGGGGATGCGCGGGTCGGCGGCCTGGCCGAGCGTCGCGCTGTGCGCGAAGGCGAAGTGCGACATGTCGAGGTAGTTCTCCACCTCGCGGCGCCAGCCGGCGGCGAACTTCATCGGCGGGCCCATGACGTAGGTCCACTCCTTGTTTTCAAATTCAGGCACGGGGGGCAGCGCGTGCGGGCTGGTCACCAGCTTGACCCAGACAAAACCGTAGCGCTCCTGCACCTCGTAGGTGTGCAGGTGGGACAGGGCCAGCTTCTCGGCGTTCGGCTCGACCAGCGAGGGGATGCTCTGGCAGTCGCCGTCCGGGTTGAAGCGCCAGCCATGGTAGGGGCACACCAGTTCGCCGCCGCGGATGCAACCGGCGGAGAGGCGCGCGCCCTTGTGCGGGCAGGCCACGTCGGCCGCGAGGAGCCGCCCGTCCGCAAAACGCGCGACCACCAGCTCGACGTTGAGCAGCGTGTAGCCGATGACCTTGCCGGGCGGCAGGTCCGCGGCGTTGGCCACCGGCTGCCAGGTGCGGCGCAGGGCGGCCAGGGCCAGATCCTCGGTGAGGAGCGGCGAGGCGGCGGGAAGGGACGGGGGGACGACCGGCGTGGACAACGACATGGCAGATGGGGCGATGGAGCGTAGCAGAAAGGCCGTTTCCTTACTTGGATTATCCGGAGGAACCGCTTTGGTAGATCGGGCACTCGATGAAAACCTCCCGTCCCCTGACCATCACGCTGCCGGCCGCCGGCGTGCTCTTTGCCGAGAGCGCGCACACGGGGGATTTCCACATGGCACCGCGCACCGACCCGTTCCACAAGCTGCTCTACGTGCTGCGCGGGCGGATCGCCTGCCACGAGGCGGGCCGCGACCCGGCCAGCGCCGCCACCGGCACGCTGCTGGTGGTCCCCGCCGGCACGGAGCACGAGCTCCGCGACGAGCAGCCCTCCACCCTGCTCCTGCTCTGTGTTAGCCCCGCCTTCCTGCGCACCGATCCCGAGCTGCCCGCGCTGTGGCGCGAGCTGGCCGGGCGCGGCGAGCGCCGCATCGCGCTGAGCCGGCCGGCGCAGCACCAGATCGAGTCAACCTGGCGCCGCGCGATGCTGGAGCGCGTGCACCGCCAGCCGGGCAGTCTCACGACCAGCCGCGCCCTCGCCGCCCAGCTGCTGGTCACCCTGGCGCGCCTGCCGGTCCGGAAACCCGCGACCGCGCCGCTCACGCGCGTGGCCGCGGTCGCGCGCGAGCTGGAGGTCACCTTCTACGACGCGTGGAACCTCGACCGCGCCGCGACCCGCGCCGGCATGTCGCGCCGGCACTTCAGCGTGCTCTTCCGCCGGGTGACCGGCCACACCTTCTGGGAACACCTCACCGACCTGCGGCTGACCCATGCCGCGCAGCTGCTCCAGCAGGGCGACCACTCGGTGACCGGCGTGGTCTTCTCGTGCGGCTTCGGCGACGTGTCGCAGTTCTACCGGCTCTTCCGCGCCCGCTTCAAGCACCCGCCCCGCGAATGGGCGGTGGCTGCGCGCCGGGGAAAGCCCCGGGGATGAGGGTTCAGAACAGGACGCGGCCGGCCGCCTGCCCCGGGGCCGGCACACCGAGCAAACGCGCCAGCGTGGGCGCCAGGTCATCCACCCCGACGCGCGCCGGGTGCACGCCCGGCTTCACGCCGGCGCCATACCAGAGCAATGGCACGTGGTTGTCGTAGTCATAGGGCGTGCCGTGCGTGGTGCCGGGTGATGCCCGGTCGATGAAGAACGGCTTCAGCACGGCCACCACGTCCGGGCTGCGCGGCGGATAATAGCTCAGCCGCACGGCCTCGCCGATGGCGTCGAGCGGCGCCGGATCCATCAGGCGCGTGCGCGTGTAGGCCGCGGCGAGGACGGGCATTCCGGCCAGCGCCGCGCAGGCCGCCTCCTCCACCACCGCGGGCGCCAGCTGCTTCTGCGCCAGCGCGGCCGGGTTGAGGTGATAGCCCAGGCCGTCGCGGACAGCCCAGCGCTCGTTGTCGGCCAGCGCGCCAAATTTTGCATCGAGCGCAGAGAAGACCTGCTGGTCAAGATCGGCACCCCGGACCCGGCCGCCTTGGGACGGATTCCGCTCGGGCAGCGGGGCCACCCCGTGGTCGGCGGTCAGCACGATGGTGCAGTTGGCCAGACCGACCTTTTCGTCGAGGAAGCGGAACAGCTCGGCGATCGTGCGGTCGAGCCGCACGATCGAGTCCATCACCTCGTGGCTGTGCGGCCCGTAGGCGTGGCCGATCTTGTCCGGCTGGGAAAACCCGATCGCGATCAGGTCGGGCGCGCCGTCGGCCTCGCCGAGCCGCTCCTGCGTGATAACCGCGCGCGCAAGGTCGGCGACCAGGTCGTTGTCCCAGGGCGTGTGGTCGAACGCCTCGTAATAGTCCTTGCCGATCTCCGGCTTGCCGCCGTCGAGGCGCTTGGGGAAGGTCCGGGTGAACCCGATCCCCTCATATTCGCCCGGCGCATCATCCGGCCCCTGGACCGAGTCGTAGACCGCAGGATCGAGCAGCCGCGTCCACTCGCGGCCCTGGAGCCGCTCGGCGCGCTGCTCGGCGTTGAAAGCTGTGAGATAGGCGGGCAGCTCGGGGCGGTAATAGGTGGAAGTGACGACGCGTCCCTCCTCGGCCCAATAGGCGCCGTCGGCCAGCTTGCCGGACATCAAGATGGCGGCGCGGTCCTTGTCGGCGACGCCGAAGACCTTGGCGCGCGCGCCGTGCCGGAGCTTGAGCTGGTCGCCCACGGTGGGGGCGAGGTAATGGCGCGGCGAGCGGCCGGACTTGGCCTCGAGCACGCCGCCGGGCGAGCGGGTGGTCCGGGGGGCCAGGCCGACGAGCGCCGAGTCACGGTCCTCGACGCAATTCACCTGCTCCGGGGCCGGCCAGTCGCGGAGGAGCCACTCGTTGGCGATGATGCCGTGGAGATTGGCGTGCACACCGCTGAGCATCACCGCGTGGCCGGGCCCGGTCTTGGTGACCGCATGCCGGTAGTGGCAGTCGGCGAAATTGGCGCCCTGCTCGAGGAGGAGGTTGAATCCGCCCGGCCCGAACTGGGGCCGGAACCGTTCCAAATAGTCCGCCCGCATCTGGTCCACGCTGATCACGACGACCAGCCGCGGCGGCGGCGTTTCCTGGGCGCCGGCGCAGGCCAGCAGCGCCAGACTGAAAAGAGCGGACCTCAGGAAGGGGCGAATCGTCATGCGTGGATCGGTGAAGGGACCGCGTGAGTTAAAGGAACCGGCGCCCGGCCGGGCAAAGGAAATCCCGTCGCGTCCTGAAATTTCAACCCGACCGTAACCTAATAAATACATTGAAAGCCCATCATAGTTATCAGAAATTCCCGCCGTGCGGCCCAAGAAAAAGATCTCGCAGACCCAGCTGGCCAAGGAACTCGGGGTGTCGCAGGCCCTCGTCTCCCTCGCCCTGAACGGCCGCAGCGTCGGCATCAACCCCGACACTTACAAGCGCATCTGGGACCACGCCATCAGCCTTGGCTACCTGCCGAAGGGCATGCGCGTCGAGTCCACCCCCGACTCCTCCCGCGCGCGCCAGATCGGCTATATCCTGCGCGCGCCGCTGCGGCTCTACATCCCGAGCACCTACTTCGGCCACGTGCAGCACGGCCTGCACCAGGAGCTCGAGGCCCACGGCCACCGCCTGATCTTCCTCGGCGCCGAGGATGAGCTGACCCCCGAGAAGCTCCGGCAGTTCTTCCACCCGAGCAACCACCTGGCCGGGGTCGTCGTGCTGGGCGAGGTCGCCCGGCCCTTCATGGCCGAGCTGTGCAAGCTCACGCGCCGCGTCGTCGCCGTGTCCGCGCGCTACCACGGCCTGTGCCACTCCGTGCTCGGCAACGAGCCCGAGGCCCTCACCCAGATCGTGCGCCACCTCTTCAACCTCGGGCACCAGCGCTTCGGCTGGCTGGGCGGCAACGCCAGCCTCGGCCGCCACGACGCCCGCCTCGCCGCCCTCAAGGCCGCCCTGCAGCCGCTCGGGCTCGGTCTCGACGCGCGCTACACGACCGTCCTCAAGCAGGCCGACCGCGCCGAGGGCGCCGAGGCCATCCACGCCCTGCTGCCCTTCGCCCGCCGGAAGGATTTTCCCACCGCCTTCGTGACCTACAACACCGGCATGGCCGCCGGCGCCGCCATGGCCCTCCAGCGCGAGGGCTGGAAGGTGCCGGGCGACATCAGCCTGGCCTCGGCCGACGTCTCGCGCCTCAGCATCGAGGGCGCCCTGCGCATCACCGGCGCCGGCACCAGCCCCGACAAGCTCGGCGAGGCCGCCGCCCGCCTGGTCATGGGCGAGGGCGTGCCCGCCGAGGGTTACACCGACCTCGTGCTCCCCGCCCCCCTCGTGGTGGGCAACTCCACCGGCCCGGCCCGCTAGGCCCGCCCCATGCCCGCGACCCACCCCTCCCCGCCCGCCCGGAGGGGTGTTTTATTTCGGGACTTAGATATTGATAATTATTAGAAGCGACTGATAACGTCCCCGCCCTACCCCGCCATGACCACCTACGATTACGCCGTCCTCGTCTTCTATTTCGGCTACATGCTGGCGATCAGCTGGGTGTTCCGGAAGTTCGTGACCAACGTCAGCGACTACTTCCGCGGCGGCGGCAAGGCGGTGTGGTGGATGGTGGGCGGCTCGGCGTTCATGGCGGCGTTCAGCGCGTGGACCTTCACCGGGGCCGCGAGCAAGGCCTACACCGACGGCTGGCCCGTCATGGTCATCTTCGTCGCCAACGCCGTGGGCTTCGTGCTCAACGCGACCTATTTCGCCCCGCGCTTCCGGCAGACGCGCGTCATCACCTCCGTCGAGGCCATCCGCCAGCGCTTCGGCGCCGTGAGCGAACAGGTGATGATGTGGCTCCAGATCCCGCTCAGCACCCTGCAGGCGTCCATCCACCTCAACGCCCTCGGCGTGTTCTTTGCCGCCATCTTCGGGCTCGACCTGACCTGGACGCTGGTCGGCACCGGCACGGTCGTCGTGTTCATGACGCTGGTCGGCGGCAGCTGGGCGGTGCTCGCGGCCGACTTCATCCAGGTGCTGATCCTGATGCCGGTCTGCGTCGCCGTGACCGTGCTCGCCATCCTGCGCCTCGGCGGCTGGGACGGCTTCCTCGCCGGCCTGCCCGCCTCGCACCTGAATTTCGGCGAGGTCTTCACGAAGGAATTCCTCGGGCTCTGGTGCGCGGCGATGCTGCTCAAGCAGATCACAAGCACGAACAACCTCTTCGAGGCCGGCCGCTACCTCAGCGTGAAGGACAGCCGCCACGCCCGCTGGGCCGGCTACCTCGGCGCCGTGCTCTTCATGGTCGGCATCGTCATCTGGTTCCTGCCCCCGATGGCGGCCCGGGCGCTGCAGATCGACCTGCACGCCGTGTTCCCGACCCTGCAGGCGCCGGACGAGGCCTCCTTCATCGCCATCTCCCAGGTCGTCATGCCGGTCGGCATGCTCGGCCTGCTCGTGAGCGGCATCTTCGCCGCCACCATGTCGGGCATGGACTCGGGCCTGAACAAGAACGCCGGCTTCTTCATCAAGAATTTCTACCAGCCGCTCCTCCGGCCGCAGGCCACGGATGTCCAGCTGCTGCGCGTCGGGCGCATCACCACCCTCCTGCTGGGCCTGACCGTGATCTACCTCGCCGTGCGCATGGCGGAGATCAAGGACCTCGGCCTCTTCCTGATGATGCAGCGCGTGAGCATCCTCGTGGGCGTGCCGGTCACCGTGCCGCTGCTGCTCGGCCTCGTCATCCGCCACACCCCGCCATGGTCGGCCTGGAGCACCGTGCTGGTCGGCTTCCTCGGCTCGATCTTCATCGGCCGGTTCTTCACGCCCGAGTGGGGCGCGGCCTTCTTCGGCCATGCCGCGCCGCTCGACGCCGCGTCCCGTGAATACTGGGTCCAGGGCTTCCAGTTCTTCGCCAACGTGATCCTCGCCTCCACCTGGTTCATCGGCACCAAGCTCTTCTGGTCGCGCTGCTCGCTGGACTACCGCACCCGCGTCGATGCGTTCTTCACGCAGATGAACACACCCATCGACTTCGAGCGCGAGGAGGGCCTTGGCGCCGCCAACGACCGCCAGCAGTCCTCCGCCGTCGGCTGGCTCTCCCTCGCCTACGGCGCCTTCGTCTGCCTGCTGGCGCTCATCCCGAACCCCCTGGTCGGACGCCTCGCCTTCCTCGGCTGCGGCGGCGTGGTCATCCTCATCGGCTGGCTGCTTGTCCGCGACGGCCGCCGCCCGGCCGCCGGTTAAGCATCCAAGCAACGGCCGCCCTGCCTTTTTCCGCCCGCCACCCCAACATGCCCGACCATCGTGGAAAACTCGTGCTGCTGCCCCCGCACCGCGTCTGGCGCACCTACCAGGGTGGGCGTGGTCTTGACGCGCTCGCCGGCGCGGCGGCTCCCGCCGACTCGCATTTTCCCGAGGACTGGGTCGCTTCCACCACCCGCGCCATCAACGCCGGCCGCGAGTCCGTCCGCGAAGGCGTCTCCCCCGTCACCGTCGGCGGAGCGACCCACGATTTTGCCGCGCTCCTCGCCGGTGACCCGGAATACTTCCTCGGCGCAAAACACGCCGCGAAATTCGGCCCGCACCCGCAGCTGCTCGTCAAGCTCCTCGACCCGTCCATCCGCCTGCACTTTCAGGCGCACCCCACGGCCGGCTTCGCCCGGCGTTTCCTCAACTCACCGAGCGGCAAGACCGAGGCCTACCACATCCTCGCCACGCGGCCCGAGATCTCGGCGCCGTATATCTACCTTGGTTTCCAGCGTCCGCCGTCGCGCGACGCGCTCCGCCGCATGATCGAGACGCAGGACATCGCCGGCCTCGAGGCCTGCTTCGACAAAATCCCGGTCAAGCCCGGCGACACCTACCTCGTGCCCGGTGGCGTGCCGCACGCGCTCGGCGAGGGTTTGCTGCTCGTCGAGGTGCAGGAACCGAGCGACCTCGTCGTGCGCTTCGAGTTCGAGCGCGGCGGCTACGTGCTGCCCGAGTCCGCCCGCTTCATGGGCCGCGGCCTGGAGTTCTGCCTCGATGTGTTCGACACCAGCGCGTGGCCCGCCAGCCGCCTCGCGGTCGAGGCCGCCTGCCTGCCGCGCCGACGCCGCGCGCTCGGGCCGGACTCCTACCAGGACAACCTCATCGGCCCGGAGCGCACGCCCTGCTTCTCGGTCCGCCAATCCCAGCTGCGCGGCCCCGTGACCAAGACCGAGGATTCCGCCCACATCGTCATCGTCACGGACGGCGCCTGCCAGGTCACCGCCGGCGGCGAGACGCACCGCCTGCAGCGCTACGACAAATTCTTCTGCCCGGCCAGCCTCGGCCCGGTTGAATATCAACCGACCGCCACCGCCACGCTCCTCGAGTGTTATCCGCCCGCCAGCTGAGTTCCTCCACTTTCACCCTCACCCTCACTTTCCCTCTCGATGCCGCGCCCCGCTTCCATTCTCGCCGCCCTCTCCGCCCAGGAAATCGCCGAGTTCCTGCCCGAACCGCTGTGGGGCCGGGTGCGCGCCCTGACCGGCCGCTTTGAACAGGTCGATCCGTCCGACCTCTCCGCCGCGGAATTCCACCGCCAGCTCGCCAGCGCCAATCCCGAGGTGCTGCTCACGTGCTGGAAGACCCCGCCGCTGCCGGCCCTGCTTCCGCCGAATCTCCGCTACGTCTGCCACCTCGCCGGCTCGGTCAAAAAACTCGTCACCCGCGAACACATCGCCGCCGGCCTCACCGTCTCCAACTGGGGCGGCTCCATCAGCCGCATCGTCGCCGAGTGGGCCCTCTTCCACATCCTTTCCAGCCTGCGCCGCGCGACGCACTGGACGCTCGTCATGCACCGCGAAGGCGGCTGGAAGAGCGGCAGCACCGAGACCGCCTCGCTTTTCGGCCGGCGTGTCGGCCTGCACGGCTTCGGCCTCGTCTCCCGCGAGCTGATCAAGCTGCTCGCGCCCTTCGGCTGCACCATCTCGGCCTTCGCACCCGACGTCGACGACGCCACCGAGGCCCGCTTCGGCATCAAGCGCGCCGCCTCGCTCGAGGATCTGTTCTCGAACAACGACGTCGTCGTCGAGCTCGCCCCGCTCATCCCCGCGACCACCGGCAGCGTCACCGAGAAACACCTGCGCCTCATCCCGCCGGGTGGCGTCTTCGTCAACGTCGGCCGCGGCGCCGTCGTCGACGAGGCCGGCCTCGTGCGCGTCGCCCAGGAAGGCCGCATCGGCATGGGCCTCGATGTCTTCACCGTTGAGCCGCTGCCGGTCGACTCCGGCCTGCGCGGCCTCGCCAACGTCACGCTCACCCCGCATCTCGCCGGCCCGACCACCGACCGCCGGCGCGACGCGGGCGAGTTTGCCCTCGAGAACCTCCAGGCCTACGCCGAGGGCCGGCCCCTGCAGGCCGCAATCACGCCCCCGGTCTACGACACCTCGACCTGATCCGTGCAACTCCCCGCCTCATACCTGCATTGGCAGGATTCCGCCCGCCGGCTGCTCGAGCCTCTCGCCGCGCTCATGCATCCCGGCCGCGCCGACCTCGACATCGCCGGTGCCCCGTCGGATCACGACAGGCAGGCGGACCGCCTCGAGTCGTTCGCGCGTCCGCTGACGCTCGCCGCCTTCTGGTTGCAATCCGTCGCCCGTCCCGAGGACGCCGCCTTCCGCACGCGGCTGGCCGCGTGGTTCCGCGAGGGTCTCGTCACCGGCACCAACCCGGCCTCGCCGCACTATTGGGGTCCCGACGCCTCCTACCACCAGCACCACGTCGAGATGGGCCTGATGACCATCGCTCTGCAGGTCGCGACGCGCGATGTCTGGGCACCGCTCGCCCCGGACGAGAAGGCGCAGGTCGCCCGCTGGTTCGCCACCTGCCGCGGCGGCGGCATCGTCAACAACAACCACCTCTTCATGTCGGTGCACATCCTCGAGTTTTTGGGGAAGCACGGCTTCGCCCACCGCACCGACCGCGCCGTCATCACGGCCCACCTCAACCAACTCGAGACGATGCACCGCGGCGGCGGCTGGTTCGAGGACGGCATCAACCAGGCTTACGACCACTACAACGCCTACGCCTTCCATTTCTACGGCCTGATGTGGGCGCACCTCCACGGCGCACAGGAGGCAGCCCGCGCCACGCGCTGGCGCGACTGGGCCAAGCTGTTTGTCCGCGACTACCAGCATTTCTTCGCCGCCAGCGGCGAGCACCCGGCCTTCGGCCGCTCCATCACCTACCGCTTCAACTGCCTGAACGTCTTCGGCCTCGCCCTCGCCGAGAACTGCACCGACGTCGCGCCCGGCCTCCTGCGCCGCCTCTGCACGCGCAACCTCGACTTCTTCCTCTCGCGCCCGATCTACACCGAGCAGGGCGCACTGGCGCCGGGCTTCACCGACCGCTTCGACAAGATCATCGAGCCCTACTCTGCGCCGGCATCGCCTTACTGGGCGGCCAAAGGCTTCACGCCGCTCCTGCTTCCGCCGACCCACGCCTTCTGGAACGACGCGGAGCAACCGCTGCCCGCCGAGCGCGGCTTCGTGCATGTCATGACCGCCCCGGGCCTCGTTACACGCAGCGTCCCGGGCGGCGACATCGAGATCCTCAACGCCGGCTCGATGGTCGGCAACACGCAGCTCCGCTACGGCGCGTGGAAATGGAGCAAGCTCTCCTACCGCACCGGCGTGCATTTCTGCTACGCGTTCCCCGAGATCTCCAATGTCTCGCTAGACAGCGCGCTCACCGCGCAGGTGGATGACGGTCGCGTCTTCGGCCGCCACTCGACCGTCGCGGTCGAACTCGCCGACGACCACCTCGGCTACAGCTGGAACCTCGGCTTCAAGACCGGCCAGGTAAACACCAGCGTCGAGACCTTCGTCTTCTGGAAGGTCGGCTGGCTGCTCCACGTCCACCATTACGAGGCCCGCCAGCCCGTCGTGCTCCGCGTCGGCGGCTTCGCCCTGCCACTGACGGCCCCGCCGGTGGAACGCGTTGTCCTCAGCGCGTTCGCCCCTGACGGCCGCGGCACCGTCCTCCAACCCCTCCTCGGCCTCGCCGCCACCGAGTGGGACACCCGCCTCGACGACTCCACGGAGCGCCGCCACGTCGCCGCGCCCTATCACGTCACACCGATCGCCCGGACCGCCCGTCACACCGGCGCCGGCATCCTCGCCGCCCTCTCTTGGGCCGGCACCGATCGCGCCGACTCCGCCGCGTGGTCCGTCGTCTGCGGCACCGCCGGCGCCTGGAAGCTCACCCACCCGAAACTCGGCGACTGGTCCATCCGTCACTGGTCCCTGCCCGCCCTGAATACCTGACCCCTAACCGTTGGTAGTCTATTAAACTACCAATTCCTCATACCATGCCTCCCTGGTTTTTGCGCCTTTTGCGTCAGTCCGCCGTAGCCTTGCGCGCAGGCGGATGTCTTTTTGCGGCCGCTCTGCCTTGGGTTTCGGTCGCCTCGGAGTCCGATTCCATCGTCCCCGCCGCCGCACCGCGCACCAACATCCTTGCCGGCCAAGCTGACGCTTTCCGCGCCTACTGCACCACCGGCGAGGGCGCCAAGCCCTTCGCCAAGCTCAAGGCCGACCTTGACGCGAAATACCTCGCGCTGCCCTTCCCGGCCGAACCCGTCACCTACGGCGACCCGACCCCCTCCAAGCGCACCTCCGACATGGCCGACAAGTGGCGCGATGTGCAGGACACCTGCGGAATCATCTCCGGCGTGGCCGAGGCCGCCACGCTTTGCTGGATCGTGACCGGCGAGGAAAAGTATCTCGCGAAGGCCAAGGACTTCCTCCTCCGCTCCACCACCTGGCATTTCGCACCCGACTGGAAGTCCGGCCCCGTCGCCGGTGCGACGGACATCCATTACAACGACGAGGCCCACTTCCGCCTTTGGCGGAAAATGCCGCTCGTCTACGACCAGCTCCGCGCGCAACTCACGCCCGGCGAGAAGGCGACCGTCCTCGCCCACTTCAAGGAGCGCGGCAACCGCTCCGTCGCGTGGATCGAGCACGAGGGCAATATCTCTAGGATCACGCGCAACTCCATCGAGGCCGATCTCTCCAGCCACCCGGTGCGTTTCATGCCGATGACCGGCCTCACTGCCCTCGCGCTGTGGGACGACCTGCCCGAGGCGCGCGAGTGGTGGGCCTACGCTTACCGGTTCTACCGCGACCAGTTCAGCCCGTGGGGCGGCGACGACGGCGGCTGGGGCGAGGGCAGCGCCTACTGGCGCGGCACGTTCGAGCACGCGGCCTTCCAGGACGCGCTCCTCGCCATCGGCGATCCCTCGGCCTACGCGTCGTCGTTCTGGAAAAACTCCCCGCTCTTCGCGGTCTACAACGTCCAACCCTACCTCCACACGGCCTTCGGCGACACGTCCAACGCCGGCCGCTTCAACCTCGAGCCCGTGGTCGCCGACTACATGGAACATGTCGCCCGCGTGCAGCAAAACGGCTTCTTCCGCGCCTACGCCGAGCTCTGCACGGACCAGCGCACCCGCCCGGTTGACAAGGGCCTCGAGGATCTCAGCCGCACCTACCCGACCGCCGCCGAGTTCCTCGTCCGTAACTTCATCGCCTCCGCCCTGCCGCTGCCGCCCTCCCGCCCGCTCAGCGAGCTGCCGCCACACCGCCATTTCGCCGACGTCGGCTGGGTCTCGCTGCACAGCGCGCTCGGCCGGCCCGATGATGATATCCATGTCACCTTCAAGTCCTCCCCCTACGGCTCCTTCAGCCACAGCCACGCCGACCAGAACAGTTTCATCTTGAACGCCTATGGCGAGGGCCTCGCGATCAACTCCGCCTACCGCGAGTTTCACAACTCGCCGCATCACCGCGACTGGACGCGCCAGACCATCTCCAAGAACGCCCTGCTCATCGACGGCGCCGGCCAGAAGGCCCAGAGCAAGGCCGCCACCGGTCTCATCCGCCGTTATTCTGTCGGCGAGCGCTTCGTGTGGACGATGGGCGATGCCACCAAGGCCTACCAGACGATGCAGCCGAAGGGTAAGGTGAAGCTCGTCACGCGCGACCTCGTCTTCATCGACAACCGCTACGTCGTGCTTCGCGACCGCGTCACCCTCAACACGCCGGGCAAACTGTCCTGGCTCCTGCACGCCGAGCATAACCTGGCTTGGGACGGCGCCGCGCACCGCGCCTTCATCCGCGGCGAGAAGGCCGCGCTCACTGCCCAGCTCGTCGCCCCGGACATCGAGTGGCGCGGCACCGTCACCGACCAGTTCCCCGTGCCCGTCGACCCGAAATACGCCAAGGGCGAGGTCACCGGCGCCTACCTCACCGGGAAGTGGCACAACCAGCAGCATCTCACGCTTGAGAGCACCGGCACCGCCACAAGCTACACCGTCTGGACCGTGCTCTGGCCGGAACGCAACGGCACCGCCCCGGTCGCACTGAAGGCCGAGTGGCAGCTTGGCGCGTTCGTCATCACCCGCCCCGACGGCAAGACCGACACCCTCACCCTTACCCATGACTCGATCAACCTTCGCTAGCCTCGTTTGTCTCACGCTCCTGCCGGTCGCCGCCTCCGCGCTCGACGCCTGGCAGCGCACCCCGGCCGAGCTGGCCGCACTGGCCGCCCAATCCGCAGCGGCGCTCAAGGCGCCCGTCGCTGTCGTCACGGACAAGAAGGTCGCCCCGCCCAGCGGCGACCCGCACGACTACGTGAGCTTCGCCCGCTATTACTGGCCCGACCCGGCCAAGCCCGACGGCCTGCCGTTTGTCAGCATCGACGGCAAACACAACCAAGAGCAGGTCGCCCGCGGCGACCAGCACCGCATCGGGGATTTCTGCGAGACGGTGGAAAAACTCGCCGCCGCCTGGCACGTGAAGCGCGACGAGGCCGCCGCCCGCCGCGCCGGCGATTGGCTGCGCGCTTGGTTCATCACGCCGGCCACGCGCATGAACCCGCACCTCGAATACGCCCAGGTCCGCCTCGGCCACAAACAGAACCGCGGCAACGCCGCCGGCCTGCTCGACTCCCGCGGCTTCGCCAACGTCATCGACGCCCTGCGCCTGCTCGACGACTCCCCCGCCCTGACCCCGGCCGAGCAGACGGCCGTCCGCGAGTGGTTCACGACCTTCCTCGGTTGGTTCACGTCCGCCAAGATCGCCCTCGAGGAGCGCGCCGCGAAGAACAACCACGGCTCGTGGTATTTCGCGCAGGCCATCCCGATCGCCCGTTACGTCGGCCGCGACGACCTCGCCCGCACGCTGGTCGAGGAAAGCAAGGTCCTCCTCTCACGCCAGATCCAGCCCGACGGCAGCCAGCCCGAGGAGATCCGCCGGGCGGACGGCCTCGGCTACAGCCGTTTCAACCTCGAGGCTCTGGCGCTTGTCGCCCGCCACGCCGCCGGCCTCGGCATCGACCTCTGGAACTACACCGCGCCCAACGGCGCCGGCCTGCGCAAGGCGCTGGATTTCCTGCGCCCCTACAACCAGGCCCCCGACAAGTGGCCGCACACGCAGAACGAGAAACTGCCGCCCGGCTTCCTCGACGAGCTGATCGCCGAGGCGGAGCGCACCAAGCCCGCCGCCTGACACAAAAAAGGCCGCCCTTTCGGACGGCCTTGATCGCAGGGTTGCGCGCAGATCAGAATTTCGTGCTGACCGACAGCACCGCGCGGCTGGGGAGGCCGCGGGCCTGGTTGGCCGGGAAGTATTCCTCGTTGGTGACGTTCTTCCACGAGAGTGTCGCGGACATGTCGTGCCCGGACCACTTCCAGTCGTAGCCGACCACGGCGTCGACCACGAGGTAGGAGTCGTAGAAGAGCGTCGGGTTGGCCGTGCGCTGGGCCTTTTTGCCGGTGTAGACGAAGCCGCCGGCCACCCAGAGGCCCTTCGCGGAGCCGGAGTTGAAGGAATAGCGTGACCACAGCGATCCGAGCGTCTCGGCCGAGCCCTCGGGCACGGCGTTGATCACGAGGCCGACGGCCTCGTTGTAGGCGGTGACATAGGCGGCCTGGTAGACCGGGTCCGGGTTGACCGGGATCGGCGGGAAGGTCGCCTTCGTGGTCTTGATGTCCATGAAGGTGGCCGTCGCGTAGACCTGCCAGTTGTCGACCGGCGACCAGGTGAGCTCGAGTTCCACGCCCTCACTCTCGTCGACCGTGCCCTGGCGGGTGATGGTCGGGAAGGTGCCGTCCACCGCGGTCTCGCGGAAGCGCAGGATGCGGTTCTCGCGCTCAAGGTGGAAGAACGACACCGTCGACGACACGCGGCCGTCGAGGAAGTCGGTCTTGATGCCGAACTCGTAGCCGGAGCCGGTGGTCGGCAGCGCCGGAGCGCTGGTCGTGAGCGGGTTGGTGGCGGCGTTGGTCGGGAGCGACGGATTATAGGCCGGGTTGAAGAGGGTGAGGATGCGCTCCTCGATGAAGAACGACTCCGAGTAGCTCGCGAAGAGCAGCAGGTCGCGGCGCACCTTGTAGCCGACGCCGAGCTGCGGCGTGGTCTTGGTGGCGGAATAATCCGGGTCGGCCACGGCGGCGCCGGGGGTGGCGGCGACGGTCGGCAGCAGGTTGACGCCGGTGGACTCGGACTTGTTGTAGCGGGCGCCGCCGATCGCGATCAGGCGGTCGTCGAGGAAGCTGGCGTTGAGCACGGCATAAAGTGCGCTCTCCTCGCCCGTGCCCTTGCGCAGGTTGTTGAAGGGCGAGAGCGTCGGATCATAGTCCGGCGTGCGGTCCCAGGTGGTGGGATCGTTGTAGTTCCAGGGCTGGAAGTGCTGGGTGGGCGTCGTGGTGCTGTTGGCCACGCCGGCGGCCGGGGCCGTCGTGCTCTCGCGACGGCGCGCGCCGCTCTTGCTCTCGCTCAGGTAGGCGCCGAAGAGCGGCTTCAGCGTGAAGCGCTCGAACTCCATCTTGCCGGTCAGCTCGGCCTGCCAGGTGTCGGAGCTGCCGAAGGATTCCTCCAGGCGCTTGCGCTTGGTGAGGATGGCCGAGGCGGTCTTGTTGGGGTCGGCGAGGATGGAGGGGTTGGCCACGACCTCCGCCACGTAGTCGAAGCGGTTCAATGTGGCGAGGTAGGCCGCGGCGGGCGTGACGGTGAACTCGGCGAGGCCGGTCAGCTTGTTGCCGATGTAGAAGTCGTTCCAGCCATAGTTGGCGCGGGCGACCCAGTTGCGGCCGAGGTTCGCGCTGTATTCGAGGTTGAACGAGTCGAAGTCCGAGTTCCGGTAGTCGGAATTGCCGACATAGTTGAAATCATAGGGCAGCGGCGGGGCGGCGCGGAAGCCGAGGTTGAGGTTGCCGACATCCACGTAGGCCTGGGCGCGGGCGCGGTCGGCGGTGCGGGCAAAATTGGCCGCGGTGGCGGCGACGTTGACCGCGAGGTTCGGCATCATGCCGACGAGCGGCGTCTCGCGGCGCCGGTAGCGCTCGTAGTCGAGGATGAGCCGGGAGTTCTTCGTCACGTTGATGGCGAGGCTCGGCGCGATGAGCGTGCCCTTGCTCTCGCCCGGGTCGGTCCACTCGAAGCCGTTTTCGTAGCCGGCCACCACGCGGGCCTGGAAGCGGCCGCTCTCGGAGGCGTGGTTCACGTCGAGGTCGGCGCGCAGGTAGCTGTCCGAGCCGGCGGCCAGCTTGAGGACGGTGAAGCTCTTGCCCGCCGGACGCTTGGTGATGTAGTTCACCGTGCCGCCGGGCGTGATCTGGCCGTAGAGCAGCGAGGCCGGGCCCTTGACGACCTCGACGCGCTGGATGTTGCCGGCGTCGACATAGCGGTTCCCGATGAAGCCGTTGCGCTGCGGCGTCACGTCGCCGTCGAAACCGCGGATGGAGTAGCGGTTGTTGCCCTGGGTGAACTCCTTCGCGCCGCTGGTCACACCGGGGGCGAAGTTGACGATGTCCACCAGCTCGCGGGCGCCGATGTCGGAGATGAACTGCTCGGTGAAGGCCGTGATGGCGAAGGGCAGGTCCTTGATCGCCGTGTCCACGCGGGTGGCGGAGACGGAATTGGTGGCCCGGTAGCCCTTGTCCTGGTTGGTCGAGACCGTGAACGTGGGCAGCTCCACGGTCACCGGCTCGGCCGGGGGCGGGGTCTGGGCGATGGCCCGGAGGGAAAGCAGGGCGAGGCAGCCGAGGGCGGCGGCCCGGGCGCGCGCGGATGAAACGGCGAAACGAGGGGTCATACGGATTGGGGTTGGGGTTCGGGCGTGGTAATAGTTATTATAGTTTGAACATTACAAGCCATTTTCCCACTTAGCTTATTAGTCATTTCTATTATATTTGCTTAATAAAACGGCCTGCACCGGCCGGTTTCCCCTCCCGGACGCCCGCCAAGGGCTGTTTCTTTGAATGCAATATTTAGGCGTTTTATTGCTTGCAAAGAAATACGACGCGCCAAGCCTCGGCGGCGCTTTGGCTACCCCGCCCGACAAATTCGACTTCAGCGTGCTGCGTCGCTTGCGCGAACAGCATGAGATGACCCTCGCCGACCTGTCCGAGGCTTCCGGCGTCTCCGTGCCGGTCATTTCGAAGCTCGAGCGCAACCAGCAGTCGGCCGAGCTCGACACCCTCTACCGCCTGGGCCGCGCCTTCGGCATGAGCACCACCGACCTGCTGGCCCTGACCGAATCCCCCCTCGCCCACCGCGGGGAGGAGAACACCCACCGGTCCGGCCAGTTCAAGTTCCGCCAGATCCGCTTCGCCAATGTCGTCGCTCTCCTCGGCACCGCCCCGGCCAGCTCCAAGGTCTCGCGGCCCGAGATCCACCACGACGACACCGAGGTCTGCTGGGTGCTCGAGGGCAAGCTGAAGCTCTCCCTGCCCCACGAGGAATGCGTCCTCGAGACCGGCCAGTGCATGCAGTTCGACGCCATCCAGCAGCACACCTACGAGTCACTCGCCGACAGCCGCTTCCTCATCCTGCATCTTCGCAAAGACAAACGCTACTGAACCAAACCTGCCCAATCTTCGACACAGAGCTCACGGAGTAATCACAGAGGCTGCAGGAGCCCAACCCAATTACTCTGTGCCCTCTGTGAATCCTCCTCTTCCTCTGTGACAAAAAACTCTTCCGCCGCATGAAAATCGACGAACAGCTCCAAGCCTCCGCCCTTACGCCCGCGCTCCAGAAGTTCTGGCAGCTCTCCGGCTCTAAGATCGACCTGATCTTCAAGGAATACGACCCGGCCAAGGGCTCACCCGTCTTCACCGCCGCCGGCAAATACACCGCGCGCGGCTGGACCGAGTGGACCGAGGGCTTCAACTACGGCTCCGGCTTCCTCCAGTTCGACGCCACCGGCGAGAAGCGCTTCGCCGACGCCGCCGCGAAGTTCACCGTCGACCGCATGGCCTCGCACGTCTCGCACGTCGGCGTGCACGACCACGGTTTCAACAACCTCTCCACCTACGGCAACTGGCTGCGTCTCCAGCGCGAGGGCAAGCTCGCCGCCAACCAGGTCGAGTTCTGCGAACTGGCCCTCAAGGCCTCGGGTGCCGTCCAGGCCGCCCGCTGGTCCACGACCTTCGGCGGGGGCGGCTACATCTACTCCTTCAACGGCCCGCACTCCCTCTTCGTCGACACCATCCGCTCGGTCCGCATCCTGATGGTCGCGCACCAGCTCGGCCACCGCCTCATGGGCGAGAACGACGCCGCGCACTCCCTCCTCGACCGCGGCCTGCAGCACATCGACGCCACCGCCAAGTTCTCCGTCTACTACGGCGAGGGCCGCGACGGCTACGACGTCCCGGCCGAGCGCGGCCGCACGACCCACGAAGCCGTGTTCAACCGCAACGACGGCCGCTTCCGCTGCCCCAACTCCCAGCAGGGCTTCTCAGGCTTCACCACTTGGACCCGCGGCCTCTCGTGGGCCATGGTGGGGTTCGCCGAAGAACTCGAGTTCCTGAAGACCGTCTCCGACGCCGACCTCGCGCCGCTCGGCGGCCGCACCAAGTGGGAGGCCATCCTCCTCAAGGGCGCCAAGGCCACGTGCGACTGGTATATCGCCAACACCGCACTCGACGGCATCCCGTATTGGGACGGCGGCGCGCCGAACCTCCACAAGCTCGGCGACTGGCGCGCGCGCAACGCCGAGATCTTCAATGACCACGAGCCCGTGGACAGCTCCGCCGCCGCCATCGGCGTGCAGGGCCTGCTCCGCCTCGGCCGTTATCTCGGCACGACCACCCCCGAGGGCAAAAAATACTGGCAGGCCGGCCTCACCACGATGCGCACGCTGCTCAGTGACGCCTACCTCGGCATCGACCCGACGCACCAGGGCCTGCTCCTTCACACCGTCTATCACCGCCCGAACGGCTGGGACTACATCCCGCCGCGCCAGAAGGTGCCGTGCGGCGAGGCCTGCATGTGGGGCGACTACCACATCCGCGAGGCCGCCCTCACCCTCCAGCGCATCATCAAGGGCGAGAAAGACTACACCTTCTTCGGCTGCCTCAAATGAGCTCCGCCGCCCCATTGCCGGACCTGAGCCGGCTTTGTATTCATACCATCACCACCAAGCCGTGGACGGTCGAGACGTCGGCCGAGAAATTCGCCAAGGCCGGCGTGAAGGGCATCACCGTCTGGCGCGACACCCTCGCCGGCCGCGACATCAAGAAGACCGGCCAGCTGATCCGCGACAACGGCCTGTCCATCGTCTCGCTCTGCCGCGGCGGCTTTTTCCCGGCCGCCACCGCCGCCGACCGCGCCAAGGCGCTCGATGACAACCGCCTCGCGATCTCCGAGGCGCACGCCCTCGGCGCGCCGCTCATCGTGCTCGTCTGCGGTGCCGTCCCCGGCCAGTCGCTCGTCGAGTCGCGCAAGCAGATCACCGACGGCATCGCCGCCCTCCTCCCGGAGTGCAAGGCGGCCAACGTGAAGCTCGCCATCGAGCCGCTGCACCCGATGTATGCCGACTCTCGCTCGGCGGTGAACACCCTCGGCCAGGCCAACGACATGGTCGAGGCCCTCAAGTCGCCTTACGTGGGCGTCGCGGCCGACGTCTATCACCTCTGGTGGGACCCGGCACTCGAGACCGAGATCGCCCGTTGTGGCAAACTCAACGCCCTCTTCGCCTATCACGTCTGCGACTGGCGCACACCGACCACCGACCTCCTGCTCGACCGTGGCCTCATGGGCGAGGGCTGCATCCCGCTCCGCCAGATCCGTGCCTGGGTCGAGGCCACCGGCTTCAAGGGCTTCAATGAGGTCGAGGTCTTCTCGAACCGCCTCTGGGCCATGGATCAGGACGAATACCTTGCGCGCATTGTGCGCGCTTATTCAGACTTCGTCTGAATGGTCATGGGTGATTGGTCATAGGTCATAGGATCCAGCTCATCACCCAAATCCACATCTCTTCACCAATAACCCATCACCCCTCACCTCTAACCCTCTTATTATGAAAGTTCACAAAATCGGCATCATCATGAACGGCGTCACGGGACGCATGGGCACCAACCAGCACCTCATCCGCTCCATCAAGGCCATCATTGACCAGGGCGGCGTAAAGCTGTCCGACTCCGAGGTCATCATGCCCGATCCGGTCCTCGTCGGCCGCAGCGAGGAAAAGCTGAAGGCCCTCGCGGCCCGCACCGGCGTCTCGCGCGTCTCGACCAACCTCGACGCCGAGCTGGCCAAGCCCGAGAACCAGATCTACTTCGACGCCACCCTCACCGGCCAGCGCCCGATCGGCGTCCGCAAGGCCATCGCCGCCAAGAAACACATTTACTGCGAGAAGCCCACCGCCACCACCTCCGCCGAGGCTCTCGCCCTCGCCAAGGAAGTGAAGGCCGCCGGCCTCAAGAACGGCGTCGTGCAGGACAAGCTCTGGCTGCCCGGCCTCGTGAAGCTGAAGTATCTCATCGATACCGGCTTCTTCGGCAAGATCCTCTCCGTGCGCGGCGAGTTCGGCTATTGGGTCTTCACCGGCGAGCACGAGAAGCTCCAGCGCCCGTCGTGGAACTACCGCAAGGAGGACGACGGCGGCATCATCGTCGACATGCTCTGCCACTGGCAGTATGTCATCCAGAACCTCTTCGGCGAGGTGAAGAGCCTGACCTGCCTCGGCGCCACGCACATCCCCACCCGCTGGGACGAGGCTGGCAAACCCTACAAGTGCACCGCCGACGACTCCGCCTATGCGACCTTCGAGCTCGTGAACGGCGTCATCTGCCACTTCAACTCCTCGTGGGATGTCCGCGTCGACCGCGACGACCTCCTCACCCTGCAGGTGGACGGCACGCACGGTTCCGCCGTCGCCGGCCTGCGTGACTGCAAAGCCCAGGCCCTCGCCGCCACGCCGCGCTGCACCTGGAATCCCGACGTCGACAGCCCGATCAAATACAAGGACGGCTGGGTCCGCGTCCCGGACCAGGGCGTCTATGACAACGCCTTCAAGATCGAGTGGGAACTCTTCCTGAAGCACGTCGTCACCGGCAGCCCGTTCCAGTGGGACCTCTTCCAGGGCGCCAAGGGCGTGCAACTCGCCGAGCTCGGCCTGCAGTCCTGGGCCGAACGCAAGTGGGTCGACGTGCCGGTGCTGAAGTAAGCACCCGGCCGGTCATCGGTTATGGGTCAGAGGTCCTAGGTTACTTGCCTCTCACCCATAACCAATAACTCCCCTTCTCTTTCCTATCACCCATCACCAATTACCCATGACCAAGATTGCTTTAATCACCGGTGGTTCACGCGGCATCGGCTTCGGCATCGCCGAAAAGCTCGCCGCCGAGAAATGGGATATCGTCATTAACGGCGTCCGCGAGGAATCCGCCGTCACCGAACCCCTCGCCAAGCTCCGCAGCATGGGCGTGAAGGTCGGCTACGCCCGCGGCGACGTCGGCTCCGTCGAGGGCCGCGCCGCCATCGTCAAGGCCACGAAGGAGTTCACCGGCGGCAAGGCCCTGAATCTTCTCGTCAACAACGCCGGCGTGGCCCCCAAGGTCCGCGCCGACCTGCTCGAGACCTCCGAGGAAAGCTACGACTTCGTCGTCGATACGAACCTGAAGGGCGTGTTCTTCCTGACGCAGGCCTTCGCCCGCGACATGGTCGCCGCGAAGAAGGCCGACCCGGCTTTCGCCGCCTATATCATCAGCATCACATCGATTTCGGCGACGGTCGTCTCGATCAACCGCGGCGAATACTGCATCGCCAAGGCCGGCCTAAGCATGATGTCCCAGCTCTTCGCCGCCCGTCTCGGCGCCGACGGCATCCCGGTTTACGAAGTGCGCCCCGGTGTCATCAAAACCGACATGACCGCGGGTGTGACCGAGAAATACGACAAGCTCATCGCCGGCGGCCTGAATATCCAGCCCCGCTGGGGCTACCCGGAAGACATCGGCAAGGCTGTCGCCGCCCTCGCCCGCGGCGACTTCCCGTTCTCCACGGGCCAGGTGGTGATGGTCGACGGTGGCCTGGTTGTGCCGCGCCTTTAAAGCATATCTGCAACGCGCATTACAGAGGGCGGCTCCGGCCGCCCTTTTTTATTCCTCCTGACACAATGCTGTCAGTGCAGCGTGGTAGTGTCGGGGCATGAAACAGTTCGTCATCCTTTTCCGTCAAGGCCCCTATAACCTCACCGAAATCGCCAAGGCGCACCGGCAGGCGGCCATCTCGCTCTGGGCCCGGGAGCAGAATGCCCGCGGTCACCGGCTCGAGCCGCGCAGCCTCGCGCCGAGTTTCACCCGCCCGGGCATCGAGGTGACCGGCGACGAATACGGCCAGTGGCCCGTCACCGCCCTGCTTTTCCTCGACGCCCGCGATCTCGACGAGGCCACCGCCATCGCGGCCTCCCACCCCGCCAAGGACTACAACGTCGCCATGGAGGTCCGATCCTGGACTCCGCCCCATCCCGTTCCGCAGAACTGATTAACCGCTTCACCCCTCCTGACAGAGGGTTGTCAGTGGGTCGTGGTAGGCTGGGCCGTCTTATGAAAAACCGTCTTCGTCGTTCGCTGGTTGCCGGGCTCGCCTTTGGCGTCATGCCCGTCGTCTTCGCCGAATCCCCCATGAAAATCATCAAGGCCACCGGCCCCTTCGACGTGAAGATGGCGCCCGCGTCCGCCGCCGACGCGGCCGTCGGCCGCTTCACTCTCGACAAGAAATACCATGGCGATCTTGAGGGAGGCGGGATTGGCGAGATGCTCACCGCCATGACCGCCGTGAAGGGCTCGGCCGGCTATGTCGCCATCGAGAAGGTTTCCGGCACGCTCGCCGGCCGTGCCGGCACGTTTCACCTCCAGCATTCCGGCACCATGAACCGGGGTGCCCCCAGCCTCAGTATCACCGTCGTCCCCGACTCCGGCACCGGTGAACTCGCCGGCCTGACCGGCAAAATGAACATCTCGATCGCTGCCGACGGCGCACACTACTACACGTTCGAGTATTCGCTGCCGGAGAAATCCTGAGGACATCTGTGTGCTAGCAAGCTTGCTCGCGCCAAACGAAAACTCAGCAGCGCGAGCAAGCTCGCTGGCCCACGCTGCAAGCCTTACTTGATCTCGAGTAGCTCGATCTCGAAGATCAGCACGGCGTTCGGCGGGATGTCGCCCTTGCCGCGCGGACCGTAGCCGATCGCCGGCGGGATGGTGAACTTCCACTTGTCACCGACCGACATGAGTTGCACGCCCTCGGTCCAGCCGGGGATGACCTCGTTCAGGGCAAATTCCACGGGCTCCTTGCGCTCAACGGAGCTGTCGAAGACCTTCCCGTCGATCAACGTGCCGTGGTAGTGCACCTTCACGGTGGCGGTCGGGCCGGCCGGCTTCGGGCCGCGGCCGCTCTTCAGCACCTCATACTGCAGGCCGGAGGCGGTGACGGTCACGCCGGGCTTCGCCTTGTTCTTGGCGAGGTATTCGTTGCCGAGGGCCAGCTGCTTCTCGCCGGCCTCGGCCGCCGCGGCGGCCATCTTCTGCTGCACCGCCATGAAGGCGGCCTCGAGCTCAGACTCCGGGAGGCGGGTCTTGGCCTTGGCCAGGCCGTCAGTGATACCCGCGATGAGAGCCGCCTGGTCCACCTTCAGCGTGTCGTCGCGGCCCAGACCGGCGCCCATGTTGTAGCCGATGCCGTAGCTGACCTTCTGCTCCACCGACTCGATGGCCGCCGCGGCGGCCGAGGCCGTCTGGCCGGAGGCGGGCTGCTTGCCGCAGCCGGCGAAAGTGAGGGCCGCAAGGACCAGGAGGAGGGAAACAGAGGAGGAGGTGCGATTCATGAACCCGCGACAGTTGGAACCTCCGGCCGGCGTGACAAGTCCGGGATGGCGCCTCCGGCGATTTTTTTGACGGAACCAGACGCCGGAGCGCGTGTTGCCCGCCACCGACCCCGTCTTCCGTGTCTCAGGGCTCTTCCAGCGACATCAGCTCGATGTTGCGGAACCAGACGGGCTGGCCCTCGGCCTGGAGCGCGATGTGGCCGAAGCTGATGAGCCGCGCGGAGCCGGCCTGGATGGCCGCGGCCGCCCACGGGTCCTTCGGGTCGAGCTGCGGGTGCTGGTAGCGCAGCACCTCGGTGCCGTTGACGCGGTAGATGATCTCGTCGTGGCCGTGCACCTCGACCTCGATCTTCACCCACTCGCCGGCGGGAAAGGTCGGGGCGGTGGACTTGACGATATGCTGGGTGATGAGCTTGCCGCCCATCTCGATGTGCGTGCCGGGCGAGCACATGTTGGCGGTGGGGCGCGGGCCCTTGCCCTCATCGGCGAGGAACTGCACCTCGAGGCTGGCCGGGAAGGCCTGGTCGAGCGGCATGCTCTGCGGCGACTGCGAGTGGATCATGACGCCGCTGTTGAGGTTAACGTAGTTCGGTGCATCGGGCATCATCTTCCCCTCGAAGCGGTATTCCAGACGCAGGATGTAGCGCGAGTAGGCGACGTTGCTGTAGAGGTGGCCAAACTGCTTGTCGAATTTCGGATACTTGTCGTAGGCGACCTTGATGATGCCGTCCTCCACGCGGAAGGTGTCGGCGTAGTTTTCGCCCAGCGGATGGTTGGTGATCTTGATGGTCCAGCCATCGAGGTTCCTGCCGTTGAAGAGCGGGATCCAGTGATGGCCGGCGGGGGCGTCGGCCGCGCGGACGAAGCCGGTGAGGCCAAGGAGGAGGGAAAGCGACGCGAGGAGTCGGGCGGGGTATTGCATGGCGGGGTGGCGCAAGCTCCCTCCCCCGCCACGCACAGTCAAGCCGCCAGCCGGCGCGAGCAGGTCAGGGCGACTTCAGGTAGGCCCCGAGCTGCTCCAGCGTGCCGCCCCAGCCCGCGTTCATGTTGGCGAGGTTATTATCGAAGACCTGGCGCTCGTCGTCATCCGACTCGTAGGGCAGCCAGTTGACGGTGACCGTCGTCTTGCCGGCGTTTTCGGCAAACGTGATCACCGTCAGCATCTGCAGCGGCCAGCGGTCCTTGCTGAGAGGATGCCGGGTGAGGCCCGCATCCTTGTCCGAGAACGAATTGATCCAGACCAGCTTCTCCGGCGGCACGACCTCGCGATAGACCGCCTTGCCCCAGAGCTGCTTCCCGTCGGGCATCGTCATCGAATAGTGGTTCATGCCGCCCGGACGCAGGTCGAATTTCGCGAACGTCACCTTGACGCCCTTGGGCCCGAACCATTGCGCGAAGTGCTCGTGCTCGGTCCAGACCTTCCACATGAGCGCACGCGAGACATTGTATTCGCGGGAGATGACGAAGGGCTTGTTCTGCATGCCGGCCACGTATTCGGAAGCGCGCTCCAGCGTCTGCTTGCCGCCCTCGATGGCGCCGAACTCCCTGACGACAAAATCCCGCGCCTCCGCCGACGGGAACACCAGGCGGCCGGTCAGCCGAGTTTTGTTGCCGTCGACAGTCTCGAACGTCCAGGTCGCGGTGAACGAGGCGCCCGGCCCGTCCTCGCGGCCGCCGCCATGCAGGTAGGTGATGCGTTCGAACGGCACGATGTCCTTGAACGTGCTCTTGTTCGGGTAGTTTGCCCCGTCCGGGCCGTGCATCACGTGCTCCCACTGGCCGCCCACGCGGAAATCCATCTTCTTGATCGTCGTCGTGAAACCGCGCGGCCCCCACCAGTTGACGACGTGCCGGGGATCGGTCCACGCCTGCCACACCAGCTCGCGTGGTGCGTGCAGGACGCGGGTCATCACGATTTCGCGGCCGGAGGTATTTTCGGGGGATGGTTTTGGCGTAGTCATGTTTTTGCGTGGTTAAAGCCAGATGAGCGGCCAGGCGGGCAAGGTTCTCCTCGTTGGCCGGCCCGAGGAAGGACCGGAGTCGCTCGCCTTCGGCGGGGTCGTCGAAACACATCGTCCACGTGACCACAGTGCCGCCAGCCTCCGCTGCAAAGGTCATCGTGAGGGTGAAGTCGTGGGCCTGCTGGAAGTGACGCAGGACAATGCGCTCCGGCCGGACAATCTCGGCAAACTTCTTGTCCATCGCATAGGCAGTGCCATCCGGCCCGCGCATGGTAAAGCGCCAGGTCCCGCCCGGGCGGAAGTCGAACTGGTGGATTTCATTCGTGAAGCCCTTCGGCCCCCACCACTGCGCCAGCCGCGCCGGATCACTGAACGCCGCGAACACGGCCTCCCGCGGCTCGGCGAAAACCCGCGAGCTGACAATTGGCCGGCCGGCGGACGGCTTATTTTCCCCGGACATGACGTTTCTCCTTTTTGACCGGCTTCTTTGCCTGCAGCTCCTGCAGATAGTCGTCGAGGCGGTCGAAACTCTCCTCCCAATGCTGCCGATAGGTCTCAAGCCAGTTCACCGCCTCCTTGAGCGGTGCGGGCTTGAGCCGGCAGGGCCGCCACTGAGCCTCACGCCCGCGCTCGATCAGGCCGCTGCGCTCCAGCACGCCGAGGTGCTTCGAGATCGCCGGCAGGCTCATGTCGTGCGGCTCCGCCAGCTCCGTGACGGAGCGTTCGCCCGACGCCAGCCGGGCCACGATCGCCCGGCGGGTCGGGTCGGCCAGGGCGGCAAAGACGGCGTTAAGGCGGTCGGGCGACATGCGTTTTGTGTTTAACCATCTGGTTAACTACAGATCGCCCGCTGTCAAGCCCGGCGCCAGAAATACGACCCAGGCCGCCCGTTTCCCGCATTGGCGCATCAGCGATCCGACCGTCGCGGCTGTTGCTTATTCGTCCCGGTCGCGATACCTTAACAAATGGAAATCAAACTGCCGCACATGCCTTTCAGGTTCGACTCGCCCGAGGGGCGGATGGAAATCACCGTGCGGGGGTCACCCAGACACGTCGAAGGTGAACCCAAGCAACAGTTTGGCGCAGCCGTCACTTTTTTGCAGCCGGGGCCGCTGGCCCTCGAGCGCGTCCAGCTTTCGGCCAAGGGCGCCACTTACAGCGGTGTCATGCAGATCCTGACCAGCGGCTTCAAGGTCACGCCCGGCACGCACGACAAGGAAAGCGCGGAATTCCGCGTGCTGACCGCACTCTGCACCGCCACGGGCGTGGTCGACCTGGACGCGTGAACGACGCTCACCCCTCCAGCGCGGCCTCGATCTGGCGGCTGGCGGAGCGCAGGACCTCGAGGCGCGCGTAACGCTTGTTGTCCGCCGGCACGAGATGCCACGGTGCATTCTTCCGGTCCGTAAGCGCGAGCATGTCGCCGACGGCGATCTCGTAGGCGGCGCGCTTGCGTCGGTTGCGCCAGTCCTCGGCGTTCATCTTGTGCCGCTTGTGGGCGATGGACTCGCGCTCGCGGAAACGCCGCAGTTGCTCGGCGTGCGAGATGTGCAGCCAGTATTTCAGCACGATCGTGCCGTGGTCGGTCAGTTCACGCTCAAAGCCGTTGATCTCGGCGTAGGCGCGCTGCCATTCGTCCGGCCGGCAGAAACCCTCCAACCGCTCCACCAGCACGCGGCCATACCAGGAACGGTCGAACACGGCCATGCGGCCGTCCCGCGGGATGTCCCGCCAGAAACGCCAGAGATAGTGCGCGTGCTTTTCCTCGGCCGTGGGCTTGGCCACGGGGATGACGCTGTAGTCGCGCGGGTCGATCGCGCTGGTGAGCCGGCGGATGGCGCCTCCCTTCCCCGCCGCGTCCCAGCCCTCGAAGGCAAACACGATGGACCGGCCGGCCCCGAGGGCGGCGCGCACCGCGCGGTTCAGGCGGCCGAGCCACTTCTCGCGCAGGGCGTCATAGTCCTTCTCCGACAAATCCTGGTCCAGCGGCAGGGCCTGCAGCCGCCGCAGGCCGGCGGGGCGCAGCGGTTTTACCACGCGCGGCGCCACGGCCGGCCGCAGCCGGGCCAGCTTCTTTTGCTGCAGGCGGAACTGCGCGAGGAGCAACTGGCCGACCTGCAGGTCGCGGGTGCGCTCGTCCTCGGCGTCAATGATCGTCCAGCGCGTGCCGGGACGGTCGGTCTTGGCGCGGATGAGCCGGGCGGTCTTCGCCAGGCGGTCGTAGATGCGGTGGTGATGCCAGTCCTCCTCCGTCACGCGCCAGGCGGTCGCCGGCTCGGCGCGCAGCGTGCGCAGCCGGCGGCCCTGCGCGTCCTTGGAGATCTGCAGCCAGACCTTGATGATGAGCGTGCCGCCGTCGGCGAGGAGCTTTTCGAAATCGCGGATGCGCTCCGCCTCCTGCTCGACGTGGCCCAGCGCCCGCTTGCCGCGCGCCTCCTCGCGGAGCGTCTCGGTATACCAGGAACCGGCGTAGAGCCCGATGCGGCCGATGCCCGGCAGGCTGCGCCAGAAACGCCACTGGTGCGGGTGCGCCTGTTCGCTCCCGGTCGGCGCGTGGTAGGAGAAGGTCTCCACCCCGCGCGGGTCGAGCCACTCGGCGAGCGTGTTGAGCAGGCTGCCGCGGCCGGCGCCCTCGGGTCCGGCCAGGATGAGCAGGACCTTGAAGGGCACGTGCTTCAGCTTCACCTGCAGGTGGACGAGCTGCTCGCGCAGCCGGCTGGCGCGGGCCTGGTAGGCCTTCTTGGTCAGCCGTTGCCTCGTTTTCGCCATGTGCCCCGAAAGTGGCGCGGGCTCGGACGATGTCGAGCCGGAGATGCCCCGGTTATGCCGCTGGACGAAACGGGGCGGAGCCGTAGCGTAAGCCCGCATGCTGGCCTTTGAACACGCCCTGATCCTGCTCCTGCTGATCGCCGGCCTGAGCGTCGTGGCCCGCTGGTTGCCCTGGCCCCCGCTCATCACCTACCTGCTGGGCGGCGTCGGGGCGGCGCTGCTGCCGGCGTTCCCGCGGCTCAAGCTCGACCCGGGATTCTTCTTCCTGTGCTTCCTGCCGCCGCTGCTTTTTTCCGACGGTTGGCTCATGCCCCTGCGCGAATTCGTCCGCGCGCGACGCGCCATCCTCACCCTGGCGATCGGGCTCGTCATCTTCACCACCCTGACCGTCGGCCTCGTGGCGTGGTGGCTCGTGCCGGGCCTGCCGCTCGCCATGGCCTTCGCGCTTGGCGCGATCGTCTCCCCCACCGACGCCGTCGCGGTCAACGCCATCACCGAGCGGCTCCGCGTGCCGGCGCGCCTCAGCACCGTCCTCAACGGCGAAAGCCTGATGAACGACGCCACGGGTCTCGTCGCCTTCAAGTTCGCGCTGGCGGCGGTCGTCGCCGGCGGTTTCTCGCTCAGCCGGAGCGCCGCCGAGTTCGCCCTGCTCTCGGTCGGGGGCTTCGGGCTCGGCCTCGTGATCGGCTATGGCATCGGCAAACTGCGCGACCTGCTCCAGCACCTGCAGAGTTCGGACCCGCTCATCGAGATCACGCTGTCGCTGATGACCCCGTTCGCCGCCTACCTGGCCGCCGAGCACCTGGGGGTGTCGGGCATCCTCGCGGTCGTCGCCGCCGGCCTCTACTCCGGCTGGCGCGACCCGGTGCGCATGGATGCGGAGACGCGGCAAAGCGCCTTCGCCGTCTGGGACCTGCTGATTTTCTGGCTCAACGGGGTCGCCTTCGTGCTGCTCGGCCTGCAGTTCCCCGACCCTGCTGGCGGCGGTGCGCGATACCCATTCGGTCGGCCAATTGCTCGGCTTAACGGGGATTGTCGCCGGCACCGCCATCGTGGCGCGGCTGGCCTGGGTTTTTTCCGGCATCTACCTGCCGGCCATGGCCTCGGGTGTTTGCACCAAGGCGGCCCGGCCGGCCTCGGCGCTCGTGCTCGGTTGGGCCGGCATGCGCGGCACGGTCACGCTCGCCGGCGCGCTCTCCATCCCGCTGTTCCTGCCCGACGGGCAACCCTTTCCCGGCCGGGACATTGTCATCTTCCTGGCCTTCGGGGTCATCGCGGTGACCCTGCTCGTGCAGGGCACGACGCTAGAATATCTTATCAAGCGGCTGGGCCTCCGCGAGGACCAGAGCCGTGCCAAGGAGGACCGCATGGCCCGGATCACCGCGGTCACGGCCGGCCTCAAGGCCCTGCGGGCGCTCGAGCCGGACATCACCACCCCCGACCACGCCGCGGCCCTCGCCCAGGTGATCTCCGAATACGAGCACCGACTCGCCGTGCTGGATGCTGAAACCGAAACCCGCCGCAGCGCCCGCCGCCGCCGGAAGGCCAGCCATGCCTACCGCACCGTGGCCCTGCAGGCCGAGCGGGTCGCCGTGGATGAACTCTGGCGCAGCGCGAAGATCGCGGACGAGGTCCACCGCCCGCTCCAGCTGCTCCTCGACCACGAAGAGTCCCTGCTCCGCGACGCCCCGCCGCCGGCCGAGGAGTGAGCCCCAGCCCGCGACCGGCTGGATACGGTGGATACCCCATTGTCGTCAGACGGCCAAACCGGCATACTTCGCCTGTGTGCTAGTTGAGGGGCCGTCCCGCGAGGGCGGCCCTTCTTGCGTCCGGCCCCGGGCCGCGGGCGCATTCCCGCACGAAAGGACCTAAGGATGTTCGCGGCGGTTCGTCTTCCTTCCATGCGCTCCAAATTTCTCGTGCTCGCCGCCCTGGTCGCGGCTGTCTTCGCTTCCGTCTCCCGCCTGTCCGCCCATGACGCCGTGGCCCCTGGCCACCGCATGACCCGGCCGCGCATGGAGGTTGTCTTCGTCCTCGATACCACCGGCTCCATGAGCGGCATGATCGCCGGCGCGAAGCAAAAGATCTGGGCGATCGCCAACAAGCTGAAGTCCGCCCGCCCCACGCCCGAGATCCGTTTCGGTCTCGTGGGCTACCGCGACCGGCGCGACGCCTACGTCACGAGGGTGTTCGGCCTGACCGGCAACCTCGACGAGGTTTACACCAACCTCTACGCCTTCGAGGCGCAGGGCGGCGGCGACGAGCCCGAGTCCGTCAACGAGGCCCTGCACCGGGCCGTGCGCGATCTCCAGTGGAGCCCCGACCCGGAGGTGCTGCGCGTGGTCTTCCTCGTCGGCGACGCCCGGCCGCACATGGATTATCAAGACGACGTCAAATACCCCGAGACCTGCCGGTTGGCCAACGAGCGCGGCATCCTCATCAACACCCTCCAATGCGGCCGCCTGAGCGGCACCGAGCAGGCCTGGCGTGAGATCGCCTCCCTGACCAACGGCACCTACGGCGCCATCCTGCAGGACGGCGGTTCCATCAAGATCGAGACGCCCTACGACCAGGATATCATCCGGCTCAACATCCAGCTCGACTCCACCATCATCCTCTACGGTTCCAAGGCCGAGCAGGCCAGCGCCGCCAAGAACAAGTCCGTGCTGGCCAGCCTGTCGTCGGAGGCCATGGCCGACCGTTCCTCCTATCTCGGCAAGAGCGAGGCCGGCGCGGTCATGTCCGGCCGCGGCGACCTCGTGGTCGAGGTCATGAACGGCCGCGAAAGCGTCGACAAACTGGACGAGAAGAAGCTCGCCCCCGAACTCCAGGCGATGGCCCCCGCGGCCCGCCAGGAATTGATCACCCAGAAGGTCGAGGAACGCCGCAAGCTCCAGACCGAGCTGGCGGAGCTCGTCGCCAAGCGCGACGCCGCGGTCGCCGACAAGCTCAAGAGCCTCGAGGGCAAGGACGGCGTCCTCGAGCTCGACGCCTTCCGGACGCTGGAAGCCCAGGCGAAAGAGAAGGGTTACCGTTTCGAAAAGTAAGCCGGCCCCTCAGGTCGAAACCCCGAGCAGGCCGCGCGAGAGCTGGAAGTCCACAAACCCGCCGGCCGTGGCCACGGGCGTGTAGTCTCCCTGCAGCGCATCCGCCAGCACGCGCAACAACACCGCCTCGTCCACCAGCGGATCGCCATTGAGGATGACATCCACGTCCTGCGCAGCGGCGGCGGGCAGGACGGCCCGCTCCGCCACCTGCAGCACCGGCAGCATGGGATGGCCCTGTTGCGAGGAATCACCGACGAGACCGATAAACCCATGCGCGCCGCAGGCACCGAGGCCCGCGAGGTTCTCGACCCAGTGGTCGGAGTCGGTCTGCACGACATGCAGACCGGCCGTCGTGGCCGGTTGCCCGTAGGCGAGCGTGGCGTGCGGAGCGGTGCTCCCGAGCAGCTTCAAACGGAAGTCCGCCGATGCCAGCAGAAGATCTCCCTCGGGCACGAGCACCGAGCCGCCCGCCTCCAGGATGGCGCGGGCGACGCGGGCCAGAGCCGACGCGCCCGCCTTTCCTAGGGGGGCCGCGCTGAGCATACCGATGGCAAAGGCCGCCAGCCCGACCGGCAGGCGGGGCGCAGCCGGCAAAGCGGTCCCGGCGCGCACAAACCACGCCTCGACATTGGCCAGCGCCTTGTCGATTCCGCCGTCGAGCTGCACGCTGGCCCAGCCGAAGCGGTCAAGCGGCAGACCGGCGATCTCGAACTGGCGGCGCATGGCGTCGTTCGGGATTTTTTCGCAGCCATGCTCGAGCAACAGCGCGGCCGCCACGTTAGGATGGGTCGCGTAGCCGCGATAGGTGCGATGCAACAGGTGATACATCGATTCGCCGCCGAAGCCGCAGCCCTCGCTGTGCGTAAGGGCCAGGAAGCGGGAGAACCCGAGCGTGGGCGCGAGGCCCTTGGCATTCATGCGCTCGGCCGCCAACCGGGCGATCTGGGCGGAGCACATGCTTGTGGGCAGCACGAGCCCGAGACGCTCCGTGGCGAAGCTGTCGCCGCAAAGCACCGCGGACAAGGCCGGCGGCTCCGCGCGCGCAAGCTGGCGGTCAAAAGCGACGGCGAGGGGCCGACCGTCGGGCACGGCACGCGCGCGGATCTCCGCAATCTGTGAAGTGTCCGTCTGCCGCCAGTTGCGCCAGAGCGAGGCCTGCGAGTGCCCGGCGTGTTCCCCGCGCGATTTCTGCCCGGACGCCGTGGCGATCACGAGGTCGAAGGCCTCGGCCGCAAGCTTGTCCATCGGCTCGCCGTCGAGGTAGCGGCCGGCATTGATGTCCATCTCGTGGATGAGCAGCTGGTGCCGGCGGGTGGTCGTGGTGATCTTGAGCGTGGGCACGAACGGAAAGTTGGTGATCGAGCCGTTGCCCGTGGCGAAGAGGAAGAGGTTGCAGCCGGCGCCGACCTGCCCGGCGATGCCCTCGAGGTCGTTGCCCGGGCTGTCCATGAAATAAAAGCCCGGCGCGCCGAGCGGGTCGGCGTAGTCGATCACGTGGTCGATGCGGGTGCGCGGGTCCTTTTTGTGCACGGCGCCAAGCGACTTGAGCGTGATGTTGTAGAGGCCGCGAAACTTGTTGCCGGCGGAGGGATTGCCCTCGGGCGTGACCCCGTGCCAGCCAAGCCGCGCCCGGAAACGCTCGATGCGGGCGAGCAGCGCGCGGGCCAGGGCGGCATCCCGCAGGTTCTTCATCAGGTAGGACTCGGCGCCGCTCAACTCGTCGGTCTCACAGAGCACACCGATGCCGCCATGACGGACGGTCTCGTGGACGATGGCCCCGGCCAGCGGGTTGCCGGAGACGCCGGAGAACGCGTCGGAGCCGCCACATTGCAGGGCAATGCGCAGGCCGCTGACGGGCTCGGGCGTGCGCCGCTCGGCGGCGACGGCCGGCAGCCAACCGCGAACGATCCCCTCCCCCTCGGCCAGCGCCGCGGCCAACCCGGCGCGGATGCTAAGAAAGTGATGCGGCACCTCGGCCAGCGGGTAGCCACGCTCGCGCAGGAAGCCCTGCAGGCGGCTGTTGGAAACGGGCTCAACGCCGTAATCAACCGCGAGCACCGCGCCGACATTCGGGTGGACGATGAAGCCCGCGAGCGCGCGAAGGACCTCGACGGCATTGTTGGGTTCGCCCGGGCCGCCGCCCTCGGTGTGGGCGATGGCCACGATGCCATCGATCGACGGGTTGATGCGCGCCAGCGGCTGGAGCCGGGCCGCGAGCTGCCGGGCAAAGCTGGCGGTGCGCGACGTCGTGCCGAGGATGACAATGTAGTTGCGGGTGCCGACGCCCCGTTTTCCCGGGCGGCGGTAACCCAGAAAAGTGCGTGGTTGCGGCACGAGCGCCACCGGCGGTGCCGGCGTGAAGGCCGCCTCGTTGAACGCAAACGGCACAAGATGATCGACGAAATTGGGCTGGGCCGGCAGCGGGAAAGGCAGGCGTCGCACCGCGAGCGCCTCGAGGATGGACCGGTTGCAAACGTAGTCCCCCGGCGCGATGGCGGCGATCGCGTGACCGAACGGCAGGCCCCAGGAAAGCAGCGGCTCGCCCGTGGCAATGGCGCGCACAGCGAAGCGGTGGCCCTCGAGCACCGTCCGGGCAAGCGTCCGGACCGCGCCGTCAATCTCGATCAACGTGCCCGCCTCAAGCTGGCGAATGGCAATGGCCACGTTGTCACCCGGGGCGGGCAGGCGGCCGGCGGCGGCGAGCGTCATGGGGGGTGACATCGGGGACATACGGTAACCGGCAGCGCGGCCGAGTCATTGACAAAATGCTGCCCTGCTGTGCCATAAACACCGCGACGCTTGCCTTGGGGTCAGCATGCGGCATTAATCGGCTGAACTTCGCCACCCATGACCCCACTGGAACTGAAGAAGACAATGTCGGCGGGACTGCTGTCGTTCCCGATCACTGATTTTGATGCGGCCGGCGACTTTCGCGCCGACACCTACGCCAAACGGCTGGAATGGCTGATGCCCTACGGAGCCACGGTGCTTTTCGCCGCGGGCGGCACGGGAGAGTTCTTTTCGCTGACCACCCAGGATTACAGCGCGGTCGTGGGCACGGCCGTGAAGACCTGCAAGAACGGCGTGCCCATCGTCGCCGGCACCGGCGGACCGACGCGACAGGCGATCGCCTTTGCCCAGGAAGCCGAGCGCCTCGGGGCGCAAGGTGTGCTGCTGCTGCCGCACTACCTCACGGAGGCCGGGCAGGAAGGCCTGGCGGCGCACGTCGAGGCGGTGTGCCGCTCGGTGAAGTTTGGCGTGATCATCTACAACCGAGGCGCCTGCCGCCTGCAGGCCGATACGCTGGTCAAACTCGCAGACCGCTGCCCCAACCTGATCGGCTTCAAGGACGGTATCGGCGAGATCGAGCTGATGGTGTCGATCCGCCGGAAACTCGGCGACCGGTTCGCCTACCTGGGAGGCCTGCCGACGGCGGAAGTATATGCGGCCGCCTACAAGGCCCTCGGCGTGCCGGTATATTCATCGGCCGTGTTCAATTTCATTCCGAAGACGGCGATGGATTTCTATCACGCGGTGGCGGCCGACGACCAAGCCACGATCGGGCGGCTGCTCGACACCTTCTTCCTCCCCTATCTTGAGATCCGCAACCGCAAGCCCGGCTATGCCGTGAGCATCATCAAGGCCGGGGCCAAACTGGTCGGCCACGATGCCGGGCCGGTGCGCCCGCCCCTAGTGGATCTGGGCGCTGACGAATCCGCACGACTCGGCGAGCTTATCAAGTCACTCGGGCCGCAATAAACCGGCTCCATGAGCACCGAGCCGGCCTCGCCCGCGACGAAGCGCACCAAGGTGCGTTATCTGATCGTGCTCATCCTGTTCCTGCTGACGGCGATCAACTACGCCGACCGCGCGACGCTCTCGATCGTGGGCACGGACCTGTCGAAGGCGCTCAAGCTTGATACGGTGTGGATGGGCTACGTGTTCTCCGCCTTTGCCTGGGCCTATGTGATCGGGCAGATCCCCGGCGGCTGGCTGCTGGACCGCATGGGGTCGCGGCGCGTTTACGGCTGGAGCATCGGGCTCTGGTCGCTTTTCACCCTGCTGCAGGGCTTCATCGGCGGCCTCGACGGCCGCGTGGCGGTGATGGTCCTTTTCGGCCTGCGTTTCCTGCTCGGAGCCGCCGAGGCGCCGTCGTTTCCGGCGAACGCGCGCATCGTGGCGAGCTGGTTTCCCACGGCCGAGCGCGGCACGGCGTCGGCCATCTTCAACTCGGCGCAGTATTTCGCGACCGTGCTGTTCGCCCCCATCATGGGCTGGATCACCCATACCTACGGCTGGGAGCATGTGTTCTGGTTCATGGGGGCACTGGGCATCATGTTCGCACTGGCCTGGCCAAGGATCATGCACAGTCCCCGGGAACACCCGTGGGTGAACCGGGCCGAACTCGAGCATATCGGAGCGCGGCGGCGGATTGGTCGACCTCGATGCCGGTGGCAAGCCGGCGGTGAGCGGGGGCGTGCGCTGGGAAGTAATCGGGCAACTTTTGCGCAACCGGATGCTGGTTGGCATCTATCTCGGTCAATACTGCATCACGACGCTGACCTGGTTCTTTCTGACCTGGTTCCCCATCTACTTGGTCAAGGAGCGCGGCATGTCGATCCTGCAGGTCGGCTTTGTCGCCGCGTTGCCCGCGCTCTGCGGATTTGCTGGTGGCATCCTGGGCGGATGGTTCTCGGACCTGCTGCTGAGGCGGGGGTGCTCGCTCACGGTGGCGCGCAAAACGCCGATCGTCGCCGGCTTGCTCCTGTCGGTCACCATGGTGGCGTGCAATTACGTGCAGTCCGGGGCTGCGGTCATTTTTCTCATGAGCCTCGCCTTTTTCGGCAAAGGCGTTGGCGCGCTCGGTTGGGCGGTCATCTCCGACACCTCGGCCCAAGTCGGTCACCGGGCTGTGCGGCGGGCTGTTCAACACCTTCGGCAACACCGCGGGGCATCGTCACCCCGATCGCCATCGGCTACATTTTGAAGGCCACGGGTTCGTTTAACTGGGCCCTGGTCTATGTGAGCGCTCACGCCGCGCTGGCGGTGGCCTGTTACACGATCCTTGTGGGCGAAATCAAGCGGGTGGAGTTGAAGGTCGGCTGATTGAGCGGTCATGCGCCAACCGGCTGATAACGATTCGCCCAAGGTCACTGCGATGCGGGTTGTGCCCGTGGCCGGCCATGACGGCATGTTGCTCAACCTGAGCGGGGCGCACGGACCGTTTTTCACACGCAACGTTGTCCTGCTGCAAGACAACGCCGGCCGCACCGGCGTGGGCGAGGTGCCGGGCGGGGAGAAGATCCGGCAGGCGCTGGAGGAGAGCCGCCCGCTCGTGCTCGGCCAGCCGGTGGGCACCTATGCCGGCGTGCTCGCGGCCGTGCAGGAACGGTTTGGCGACCGGGACGCCGGCGGGCGCGGCATCCAGACCTTCGACCTGCGCACGACCATCCATGCCATGACTGCGATCGAATCAGCCATGCTGGACCTGCTCGGCCAGCATCGCGGCGTGGCGGTGGCCGACCTGCTGGGCGAGGGCCGGCAGCGCGACTCGGTCGAGGTGCTCGGCTATCTCTTCTATGTGGGCGACCGGCGGAAAACTCCCCTACCCTATCGATCAGAGTCCGACGAAAAAGACGAATGGCTGCGCTTGCGGCATGAAGAAGCGCTCACCCCGGAGAAAATCGTGAGGCTGGCTGAGGCGGCACACGGCCGCTATGGATCACGGGGGTTTCCATTGAAAATGGGGATTACGGGCTTCGGGCCGTGCTGACTTCAGCGTGGTCCGAGGCCATCGGGCGTTATCTGCAAGAGAAGGCTGTTGCTGAGATCGAGCTGAACTATGCGAAGGGATGGCGTGGTGATACGCTCGCTTTTCTTTGTCAGCGTTTCCTCAGTTGCGCTCGTTAAAAATTATCGATCTCACGATCTCTTCGGTGGAATCGATCCACGTTTTGCGCGAACTGCGCGCGCTTGATGAGGTGATAACATACTGCAAGACGGAACTCAGGTTTGCGGCGTTCCCGCACCTCGAAGAATGTGCGTTGGAGTGGCGTCCGAAAGCTACGTCGCTGTTTGACTGTGGAACGCTGAAAAAACTTCTTCGTCAATCGTTATAGCGGCAAGGACGTGGAGCCGTTTGGGCGGCTCAAAAAATTGGAGTCGTTGGCGATATTGAATGCTCCAGTTGAGACTCTGCATGGGCTTTTGGGGTTGAGTAATCTTCGGTCGCTTAGGTTGGCGAATTTGAAGCGGCTTACCTCGCTTGCAGGGGTTGAAGGATTGGCCGCTCTTGAAGAGCTGGAGATACACACCTGCCGGTCCATCACGTCGATTGACGAGGTGGGGCATCTGTCGCGGCTCAAAAAACTGCATCTTAATAACGACGGCGACATCGCGTCTCTGAAGCCGCTAGAAAAGCTCGATGGCCTAGAGTCGGTGCTGTTTTACGAATCTACGAACATCGTGGACGGTGATCTGTAAGCGTCCGACCGGGGACCTCATAGGCGATGGAGGCGAGAGGTGGTAGGCTGTCGTAATGGCCACCAATACGACGGGAGCAACCGAGCTGATCGACACGGGAGAACGGCGGGACATGCTGGGGCGGGTGGTGATGCCCAAGGAACGACGGGCGGAACTGGTGGGCGCCTGGCGGGCGAGCGGGTTGACGCAGGGCCGCGTTCGCGAAGCGCGAAGGGGTGCGCTACTCGACGTTTGCGCACTGGGTGCAGCAGGCGACCAGGAAGGTTCCAACCGTGCGCTCGCCGCGGGTGAATTCTGCCCCGGCAGGTAAAGTTTGCGGAGGTGGCATTGCCGCCAGCCCTGGCCCCCGCGCTGGAGGTGCGCCTGCCCGACGGCACGCTGCTGCGTGGCGGCAATGCGGCGGCACTGGCGAAGCTGGTCCGGGCCGTGAGGAGCTGAGCCCGATGCTGGCCTTCCCGGGCGGAGTGAGGATCTTCGTGGCGGTGCAGCCGGTGGATATGCGCAAGCAGTTCAACGGGCTGTGGACGGCGGTGCAGGAGCAGTTGCAGGAGGATCCGAAGAGCGGGGCGGTGTTTTGCTTCATCAACAAGGACCGCACGCGGCTGAAGCTGCTGTATTGGGACACCACGGGCGTGTGGGTGCTGGCCAAGCGGCTGGAAAAAGGCCGCTTCTCGTGGCCACAGCCGAGTGAACGCAAAAACAAACTCGCGCTCGCGCCGGAGGCGCTGGCGTTGCTCGTCGGGGGCATCGAGCTCAAGCACGGCTCGCTCAGGCCGTGGTATGAGCGCGACGAAAAATAATCACGCCCGCGCGGAACTTTTGGTGCGCGTGCTGCTCTGAAGCGCGCATCAATGAGCGTGACCGCGATGCCTCTCGATGAAGTGGCCCTGCTGAAGCAGGAGGTCGCGGTGCTGCGCGCGCAGATCGAATGGCTGAAGAAACAGCTCTTCGGTGGCGGCAAGAGCGAGAAGCTCGACCGGGCGCAACTGCTCCTGAAGCTCGGTGAGTTGGAGAAGCTGGCGGCCAGCGCGGAGACGCCGAAGCAGACGATCACCTACGAGCGCCCGGTGCGGCGGGAGAAACGCCCGCTGCCGGCGGAGTCCTTCGCGCACCTGCCCGTGCAGGAGCGCGTGGTCATCGAGCCCGCGCTGGTGCAGGCCGAGCCCGAGGCTTACGAAAGAATCGGCGAGGAGCGCACCTTCGAGGTGGACGTGGTGCCGCCCAAGCTCTTCAAGCGCGAGATCATCCGCCCAAAGTATCGGCACAAGGCCGACCGGGCGCAGCCGCCGGTGGTGGCACCCGCCCCGGCACGGGCCGTGGCCGGCGGCTACGCCTCGGCGGGGCAGCTCGCCTGGATCGCGCTCAGCAAATACGTCGATCACGCTCCGCTTTACCGGCTCGAACAGATGTCGGCCCGCTGGGGCGCCTCGCTCCCGCGCCAGTCGATGGCCGATTGGATCGGGATCACCGCCGGGTGGCTGGAGCCGATTTACCGCCAGATGAAGACCGGGCTGCTCGCCGGCGGCTACGTGCAGGCCGACGAGACGCCGGTGCGATGTAATGACCCGGACGAAAAACGTGGCGGGACCACGCAAGGCTGGTTGTGGGTCATCAGCCGACCCGGAGGCGATGTCGTCTTCGACTGGCGGCTCTCCCGTCGGCATGGCGAACTCACCTCGTTGCTTTGTGATTACCGCGGCTTGCTTCAGTCCGACGGCTACGAGGCGTATCCGGCCTTCGCCCGCGAGCGTGAGGGCGTGGTCTGGCTCGGCTGCTGGGCGCATGCCCGCCGGAAGTTTTTTGAGGCCGCCGGCGAACGACCGAAGACGGCTCAACGCATCCTCCAACTCATCGCTCGGCTCTACCGCTGGGAACGAGTGTGGGACAAGCGCAAGATCGGCGCCCGCCGCGCCGGGCTCCGGCAGCAGTGCTTCGCCCGGTCGCTGGCTCGGCTGCACCGACTCGTCGCCGCGTTGCGGCAGCGAGTGCTGCCCAAATCCGGCCTCGGCCAGGCCTGTGCCTACTTGCTCAACCATTGGGAGCCGCTGACCGCGCATCTGCGCCACAGCGAAACCCGGCTCGACAACAACCTCGTCGAAAACGCCATCCGACCTTCCGCCATCGGCAAGAAGAACTGGCTGTTTATCGGCCACCCCCGACGCCGGCCAGAGATCGGCGATCATCTACTCGCTGGTCGTCTCCTGTCAGCGCCACAGCAAGGACCCCCTTCGCCTACCTCAAGGATGTGCTCACCCGTCTGCCGGCCATGACCAACCAGGACGATCTCGCCGCTCTGACCCCGGCCCGTTGGCAGCCCCTCGTATTAGCCACCAATCCGACACCCACGCCACCGGCAATGGCCACCATTACGAATCTCGCCTCTTCGGCATAGCCACCACTACGAAGTCAAGAGGTGCTCCGTCGGACGCTTACGGTGATCTAGCGCCGTTGAAGAGACAAAAAAACTTGGCCCGTATCTCGTTTCAAAACCGTCGCCACTACTCGCACCAGCGGGAAGATTTTGGTGTGGGCCTACTCAAATTAACTATGGAGCGATCCGGGCGCTTGGGGGATTATGCTGGCCGACTTGGCGAAGCACATCGTGAACTCCTACGATCAAGATGAGGCGTTAGATCGGCTCAAAACTTTGCAGCGCATCAGAGCAGCTTTTGATGCTGAACTGACGAAAGCGACCGACGATCCAACTGGAAGGCTCCGCTAGCTCGCTGCGCCGCCGGACTTGTCGATCCGTGAAACGACGATGCGCGCCACCCAAGGCGCTTTGCCGAGGGCGTTGGTAGGTGCAGAATAAACGTAAGCGTCGCCCGGGATGCCTCGTAGCTACGAGAACTACGACCGGATAGAGTGTCGTAATGGTAACCAATACGACGGCTACGACAGAGTTGGTGGAGACTGGGGAGAAGCACGATACGCTGGGGCGGCGCCGCACGCCAGCCGAACGTCGAGCGGAGTTACTGGCGGCATACCGGCAGAGCGGGCTGACGCAGAGTGCTCCTGCACCGCCGTCCACAGCCCGTTGAACTGCTTGCGCATATCCACCGGCTGCACCGCCACGAAGATCCTCACTCCGCCCGGGAAGGCCAGCATCGGGCTCAGCTCCTCACGGCCCGGACCAGCTTCGCCAGTGCCGCCGCATTGCCGCCACGCAGCAGCGTGCCGTCGGGCAGGCGCACCTCCAGCGCGGGGGCCAGGGCTGGCGGCAATGCCACCTCCGCAAACTTTACCTGCCGGGGCAGATTCACCCGCGGCGAGCGCACGGTTGGAACCTTCCTGGTCGCCTGCTGCACCCAGTGCGCAAACGTCGAGTAGCGCACCCCTTCGCGCTTCGCGAACGCGGCCTGCGTCAACCCGCTCGCCCGCCAGGCGCCCACCAGTTCCGCCCGTCGTTCCTTGGGCATCACCACCCGCCCCAGCATGTCCCGCCGTTCTCCCGTGTCGATCAGCTCGGTTGCTCCCGTCGTATTGGTGGCCATTACGACAGCCTACCACCTCTCGCCTCCATCGCCTATGAGGTCCCCGGTCGGACGCTTACACTTGACGGACACTACCCTCTCGTAGTTACGATCCCGTCAAGGGGGCCCTCGGGGCGACGCTTACGACGTTATCCACTAGGGGCAACGCTTACCACTAAGCAGCATTGGCTCTAAAAATAAGAAGGCCCGGACGCTGCTTTCGCAACATCCGGGCCATAAACCTGGCAACGACCTACTCTCGCGGGACCTAACGTCCTACTACCATTGGCTACGCGGGGCTTAAACGGCCGTGTTCGGGATGGGAACGGGTGGAACCCCCGGTATATGGTCACCAGGAAACTTTTACTCCTTGCGGAGAAATTGATTAAAAAGCCCAGACAAACCGACTGCGTGTAAGCAGGTGAAATAAACGCCTAGAAACCAGGTATCTGCATAAACCGGCAAGGTCATTAGTAACAGTAAGCTGAACGTATTACTACGCTTGCACTTCTGTCCTATCAACCGGGTGGTCTACCCGGACCTTGCACCGTCTTGCGACGGATTGTGATCTTATCTTGGGAGGAGCTTGGCGCTTAGATGCTTTCAGCGCTTATCTCTTCCGCACATAGCTACCCGGCGCTGCCACTGACGTGACAACCGGAACACCAGAGGTGCGTCATTCTCGGTCCTCTCGTACTAGAGAATGAACCCCTCAAATCACAAACGCCCACAGCGGATAGAGGACCGAACTGTCTCACGACGTTCTGAACCCAGCTCGCGTACCACTTTAACCGGCGAACAGCCGGACCCTTGGGACCTTCTCCAGCCCCAGGATGTGATGAGCCGACATCGAGGTGCCAAACCGCGCCGTCGCTGTGAACGCTTGGGCGCGATCAGCCTGTTATCCCTAGCGTACCTTTTGTCCTATGAGCGATGGCGATTCCACATTCAACCACCGGATCACTTGAACCTGCTTTCGCAACTGCTCGACTTGTTGGTCTCACAGTAAAGCTCCCTTATACTCATGCGCTCTATAGCCCGATTACCGACCGGGCTGAGGGAACCTTCGTAATCCTCCGTTACTCTTTGGGAGGATTCCGCCCCAGAAAAACTGACCTGCTATCACTGTCCCACGCCCGGATGACGGGACGAGGTTAGACGCCTAACAATTAAAAACTGGTATTTCATATTTCGACTCAGCCCGCCCCTGAAGGCAGGCTTCGCAGTCTCCCAGCTATGCTACGTATTAAAAATCAAGCGACAATAACAGCTTACAGTAAAGGTGCATAGGGTCTTTCCGTCCTGCTGCGGGTAGGCGGCATCTTCACCGCCACTACAATTTCACTGGGCCTCTCTCCGAGACAGTTGTCAACTCGTTACTTGATTCGTGCGGGTCGGAACTTACCCGACAAGGAATTTCGCTACCTTAGGACCGT